>JADJBP010000004.1 GCA_016703625.1 Chitinophagaceae bacterium
AAGCCGAAACCTTGCATGATCCGGTTTCAGGATCATATCTGCCGGATCGGCAAATGGTAGTAACGTAATTGCGTGAACCATGCAATCCCCTGTTCTCTCCTCCCACAACGCAATGCGGATCGTTCTTTTGGGTAAGACCGGTAGCTTTATAATGCGTACTATCATCATTACCGCACATCCGGCTGCATTGTCTGTTGCACCGGTTACGCCCTGCTGCCGTTTAGGTGGCCACCCAGCATCACGATCCCATCTTTTAATACGGTCGCTGCCGGGGATCTCTGCAACCACATTATATCTCCTGGATGTCTTTTTTTCATAAAATTGGTTTTTACATCTGCTTCCAGCTTCACTCTTTCCTGGCATTCAGCATGCCGCTGTACCCTTAAATAATCATCACTGGATGGGACATCACCCAGGCGTAATTATTTTCAGCGCCTTATTAACTGAACTGCCGTTTTGTACAAACACCGTTCCGTCATTTCTGCCATTCATACTTAAACCAGGGCAGGTTTTTTCTTGTTATAAAACCATTCAGCCGCTCAGGCGCCTGCTGCCGCCGTCTTGCAGCCACTTGTTCAGGACTGATATTTTCTTCCTCCGGGCCGGCGTGCCGTGTCCGGCTTTGAATTCGCCATCTTTCCAGGTCTGCATCGGTAAGTAGCGTTCCTCCGTCAGCTGTAATGACGCGTGTAAGGGTATCATTGAATAAAACATCACGATCATGTCCTTGATCCCGCCGGAATATTGCCGGTATAATTCAGCAGAATCCTTTGCTTTTGATAAGTATCACATTACCGCTGATGATATTATTACCAGGCGTACTGCCCGTCCATGCTCTTGGAATAGCTAACATCGGTGCATAACAGGGTACGGTCAGGCTACATAACAGCGGGTTTGTTCCCAGCCGGTTCCAAAATCACCTCAGGGTTCAATTTGCTGCATTAACCAATCCCATTTTGGTCAATTCATTTTTGCCCAATTGGCAGCCCTGAAATAACCGGGAGAATTGGTAAGCCTGGGAACACTTACATCAGTCAGGTAAAGCAAAATTCATCACATTGGAATTTTCAAGTCCTCTTCTGATCTTATTGGTAGAGATTAGCCTTTTTATCATCAAACTGTTTTTGGTAACGCCGGTATTAGTCTTGTGCAAATACCTAACTGCCGTACAGGCAAAAGATCAATACAAATGGTATTAACTTTTCATGATAATTATTTTTATGATTGAGCCTTTAATTTACACATTTAAATTCCGATTGCCATAAAAAATCATGCTGCTGATCATTTTGTACCCGGTATCTCCATGACCGTGTTTTCCCTGTAGCAGCCAGCCGGGGTTGGTAACCCGGTTTAAAATTTCCTTCAAGTATTTTTTTTTGAGATAAGCAGACTGCTGTGTGCTGTAAGTGTATATCCGTCCAGGCAGCTTAAGCACGCCTGTATTGTCTTTCCGGGAGCATTGCTAACTTCGCCCCAGACCAGGCTGCTGCTTTTTTCTTTTGCTCATCAGAAGGACCAGCAGGCCTTTCTTTTATTTTTTGTTTGATGATGTTGCGGATAAAACCGGTCCTTAACAACCAGTTAAAGGCCCATTGCATTTTCAGCATCCTGTAAACCTTTACAGAGGCCGGTATAAACTTCAATATTGGGTATCCCGGTTGTGGTATGCCGTTGAAATATCTCCCTGGAACGGTCATTGTAAATATTTTTTTTTTTGAACCGAATTCAACCAGGTTCCTTTTGTCCCAAAGGTTTGCTCACGATCTTCCCTGTTTTCCCTTACTGAACCGCTTCCCAGTTTACCGGCCATGGTGGTAGCAGTGCCATGCGATAATCCGCCACCGATGGTAACAAATGCCAGTTTTAAATGAGTTGCATCGGGCATCCTGTTTTTTAACCGTAGGGCAATACAATCTGTTGGTACCATTATCAAACCAACCCCGGGCATCAGCATTATATTTTTTTTGTTGCAGCATCCTGTTTTTTCAGCATTTCAAAACAGAAATGTCGCCGTTAATATCAATATAATGGGTGCCGGTTTTCAAACAGGCTTCTATCATATGTTTAGCAGTGTACATAAGGTCCTGCAGCATGTAATACAAGTTTTACAGCTGACAATGCTTCCTGTAATGCAGCAGTATCCTGCAGGTCAATGATACGGAAGGGGAGTTGCAATTCATCGGCCAGGGGCTTTATCAAATTTTCCGAACGTCCCGCAAGAATGGGTTGCAGGTTGTATTCTGCTGAAAGTTTTGCAATGAGTTTGCCGGTATATCCATTGGCACCGTAAAGCAGGAATTGATTTTGCATATTGAAAGTACATTTTTTTAGCCGTAGAATAATAAAAGTCCATCCGCCTGCCGGTGGATGGACCTTAAGCAGTATTATAAAAGGTTAGTTCGAAACAGGTTCCTCCATATAACTTTCCATGGGCTCGCAGGTACAAACCAGGTTCCTGTCACCATAGGTATTGTTGATACGTGCAATGGAAGGCCAGAATGCGTGAAATCCATAATCCATCAGGCGTTTGGCCACATCTTCGGCTTCAATACCGGCGGTTATTTTAAATGGCCTCAGGTCAACGATAAATTCATGGGCACAATATCCATTGGCACCGGTGTATAAGATCGTATAAAACTTTTCCAGTTTTGCTTTCATGTAATTCGCATTCAAAATAGCAAACTCAGTTGCTTTTCTTACACCATTTTCTCCCAGCATTTTTATATAGGCATAACTGATCAAAAGTATACTGGCACTGCCGTATGGTGCTGCACTTACCGCAGGAATCCGGTTCCCGGCTGCGCTTGAATCTTTAACTGGTATCCCTTCGGTTACGCTCAGGGCATTATGCCCCGGTAAAAAAGGTTTTAGTTTATTGTTTACACAAATTGGCCCAACACCCGGGCCGCCGCCTCCATGCGGTATGGCAAAAGTTTTGTGCAGATTCAGGTGGCATACATCAGCACCGATCATACCCGGGCTCGTCAATCCAACCTGTGCATTCATATTGGCGCCATCCATATAAACCAGGCCACCGTTATCATGAATGATCTTGCAGATCTTTTTAATGCCGTCTTCAAACACACCATAGGTGCTTGGGTATGTAACCATAAATGCAGCCAGTTCATTTTTATGTGCTGATGCTTTTAATTTCAGGTCATCAACATCTATATAACCTTTGTCATCACTTTTTACAACCACTACTTTCATGCCTGCCATGATTGCACTGGCCGGGTTTGTACCATGTGCCGAAATGGGAATTAAAACAATATTCCTGTGACTTTCTTTGCGGTGTGCATGATAGGCCCGGATGGTAAGTAAACCTGTATATTCACCCTGGGCACCACTGTTGGGCTGTAAAGAACAGGCAGTAAAACCGGTTATCTTGCTTAAATAGCTTTCCAGTTTTGCGATCATGTATTGATATCCCTTTGTTTGCGAAGCCGGTGCAAAAGGATGAATGGAACTGAAAGCAGGCCAGCTTACAGGAATTAATTCGGTAGCGGCATTCAGCTTCATGGTGCAGCTTCCCAAACTGATCATCGACGTATTTAAACTCAGGTCTTTATTCTCCAGCGATTTGATATAACGCATCATTTGACTTTCGCTGCGGTGTGTGTTAAAAACAGGGTGTGTTAAATAGGCTGAAGTTCTGTTTCCGAACAAAGCATCTGCTTCATCAAAAATTAAAGAAAAACTTTTTGAAGTTGCCGTTTTAATAACAGCGACCAGGTTTTTTTCTGTTTCACCGATATCGTTACTAGACACTTCATCGATCGATAAACTGATTGTGCCATTGCTGTTGTAATGAAAATTAGCATTGTTCTTATCAGCTGCTTTTTTAAAGGCATTGATATCAGCTACTTCAAAAGTAATGGTATCAAAAAATACTTCAGTCAACACTTTTATACCGGTATTTTTCAGCCCCCTGGTAATGGCTGCCGTTAACACATGAATACGTTGTGCAATTTTTTTCAGTCCATCGGGTCCGTGGTAAACAGCATACATGGTCGCCATATTGGCCAGCAAAGCCTGTGCTGTACAAATATTGGAAGTTGCTTTTTCCCGTTTGATATGCTGCTCTCTTGTTTGTAAAGCCATACGCAGGGCACGGTTATTCTGTGCATCTATACTTACGCCGATGATGCGGCCCGGGATGCCGCGTTTAAATTCATCCCTGGTTGCAAAGAAAGCGGCATGCGGGCCGCCATAACCCAATGGAACGCCGAAACGCTGCGCAGATCCAATGGCTACATCAGCACCCAACTCGCCCGGTGGCGTTAATAAAGTGAGTGCCATCAGGTCGGTTGCCATTACTACGAAACCATTGACCGCATGTACTTTATTGATAAAGTCACGGTGGTCTTCAACCGAACCGATGCTGTTGGGATATTGTATGATGGCGCCAAAATAACTTTCATCCAGCGATGCTGTTTTATAGTCGCCGCTGATCAATTCAATGCCAATGGGCACTGCCCTTGTTAACAGTACTTCTTTGGTTTGTGCAAAAATATGGTTGTCGACAAAAAACCTGGGAGCAGTGATCTCTTCTCCTTTGTTCTTATGATGGAAAAGCATGGCCATGGCTTCAGCAGCTGCTGTAGCTTCATCCAGCAGGCTGGCATTGGCCAGTTCCAGGCCGGTCAGATCGCAAACCATGGTTTGGTAGTTGAGTAAACTCTCCAGCCGCCCCTGCGAGATCTCAGCCTGGTAAGGCGTGTATTGTGTGTACCACCCCGGGTTTTCAAAAATATTGCGTAAGATCACACTGGGCGTAATGGTATTATAGTATCCCTGCCCGATATAGGATTTATAAATTTTATTCCGGGCAGCAATTTTTTTCAATTCTTCCAGGTATTCAAATTCAGTTTGTGCGGCCGGGAGGTTCAACGGTTTTTTAGGCGAATGGCTGGAGGAATGGTCTTGTCGATCAGTTCATCCAGGTTATCAATGCCGATCATTTTCAGCATCTCATTGGTTTCTGCTGCATTTGGGCCAATATGGCGGCCTGTAAATTCGTACTGTTGTTGTTCGAAAAGATTCATATCGCTGTAGGTGTTTTTATATTTTTGAACAGGCAGGTGTACAAATTTCAATATTGTTGTCCCGATAGTTATCGGGACTCACTTGTACTACATACCTTTTTTCATCAACTTAATTTAAAGCAAACTGCTATTTATAAGACTCATTGCACTGTCATGCTGAGGTACGAAGCATCTCCTGCTTAATATTATGTTTTATGTTTTACTGAGATGCTTTGTACCTCAGCATTACAAAACTCCGATTCCAGAATGAACAATTTCATTTGAAATTTCAGAATGCGTTTTTTAAGTTGAAAGTTTGGTGGCGCAAATTTACGATAACACAACAAGATTTAATGCTAATAAGTTTACTACTTTTGGCCTGTGGAAAATTAGGGGATACTACGTCGCTCATTTTAACGGTTACATTATCAATATTATTTACCAGGAATGAGCTATGTGGTACACAGTACTACGTCGCTCATTTTAGCAGTTACCATATCAAAATTATGTACTGAAATGAGCTGGGTAGTACTTAATATAATCAGAAAAATACCTGTACAAATGGAAGAAGATCTATTGCATAACTGGGAAAAAAAGTCGGCAGACCACCAAAAGCTGTACAAACAATACCTGCATCGTGCCGATAAACGCAAAGTGCTGAAATTGTTGCCGGAGATCCACGAAGAAGCCTTTGAAAAGATCGACTGCCTTCAATGTGCCAATTGCTGTAAAAGTTATTCACCCCGGTTTAAAAAGCCGGACATAAAACGTATTGCCAAATATTTAAAGATGAAGGAAGGAGATTTTATCAACACCTATTTATTTGTAGACAGTGATGGCGATTATGTTTTAAGAACCAAACCATGCCCTTTTTTGGAAGCTGATAATTTTTGTAGTATCTATGAAGAACGGCCATCCGACTGCCACCGGTTTCCCTATACCGATGAAGATGTATTGTTAAAAAGGCAAAGCCTTACGCTTAAAAACAGCCATTTTTGTCCTATTGTGTATTATGTGCTTGAAAAATTAATTGCAGTAAAATAAAAATATTCCTTTCATTTTCCGTTTCCATTTTATATTTTCGATCTCTAAAAATCAAACCATGCCAAAATATGTCATTGAAAGGGAAATACCAGGAGCCGGAAAACTTTCTGTAGCAGATCTAAAAGCCATTTCTCAAAAATCCTGCGGTGTGATCAGTAACCTGGGGCCTGCCATTCAATGGGTAGAAAGTTTTGTAACCGAAGATAAGATCTACTGTGTGTATCTTGCCCCCAATAAAGAATTATTAATGGAACATGCCAGCCAGGGAGGTTTTCCTGCCAACCGGATCGAAGAAGTAAGCAATGTGATCAGCCCGGTTACTGCAGAGTAGGTACCATATACTATTTCACTGTAAGTTCAGTATAGGCTGCGTCCAGTGGCCTTTCTA
Source organism: Chitinophagaceae bacterium (assembly GCA_016703625.1). GTDB lineage: Bacteria > Bacteroidota > Bacteroidia > Chitinophagales > Chitinophagaceae > Ferruginibacter. Next base: position 6,457 of record JADJBP010000004.1, read on the forward strand.
TACCATTGCCTTTCCATTCAGGTGAGCCGGGTATTTCTGTAGCTTTTAGAATTTCTTCTTTGGTCTTGCCTGCTTTTATTCCTGCTTCGGTAAATTTTAAAACATTGCCCAGGTATTCGCCAAATGCTTTCAGGTCATCTGCTTTTAACAACACATCAAAACCCTGGCCGGCATGCCCGCATATAAATGTTGTTTTTTTACTGAAAGTTTTTACTGCTTTATCCAGGACCTTGATCCAGCTGGCGATATCGGCACCGGCTGATTTATCTACATACGGATGCCGGCGGTTAAAGACCAGGTCACCAACATGCACAATATTTGCCCTGGTAAAATGAATGAAACTGTCACCATTGGTATGCCCTGCACCAAAATGGTGCAGGCAGATCTTTTCTTTGCCGATCTTTTCGCACCAGGTATCGGTATAGGTTTGATCAGGATATAATTGTTTGTCTTCTGTTTTTTGTTTTATAGCTGATTGCTGCTGGTTTATTTTGCTGTTTGCATGAGCCAGTACGTGCGGAACCAGGTCTTTAAATACTATATTACCACCGGAATGATCACCGTGATGATGTGTATTGATCAGCAGCCTGAATGGTTTTTCACTCTTCTTTTTCAGTTCATCAATTAAATGCTGCACCGAATCGGGAAACTGGCTGTCTACTACAACAGCACCTTCCCTGGAAAGGTAGAAAGCGATCGTTCCGCCTTTTTCGGTAAAGATCCCGATATCATCGGTAAGCATTTTTATTTTCCAGGCAGGATCATTTAAAAATGCCGCCAGCGATTCTTTATTTAATAAGGCTAATGCGGCAAGTGTTAAGCCCGAGTTGCGCAGGAATGATCTACGTTGCATAATGATCAAATTTAATTATACAGTATAAATAAAAGATAACTGATATATTGTTTGATAACAATGATCTTCCACAAAAGTTTACCCCATAAAAATATTACAAATTCTGAATGGCAATTCTCCTGTTATTTTTCAACCGTTTAAAATGGGATGGTGAAAGTCCTGTAACTTTTTTAAACTGGGCCGATAAATGAGCTACACTGCTGTAATGTAATTTATAGGAGATTTCTGTAAGGGTCATATCCTTAAACATGATCAGTTCTTTGATCCGTTCAATTTTCAGTGCAATAACATATTGTTCAATAGTAGTTGCTTCAACTTCGGAAAAAGATTTGCCAGGTAAGTATAGTTATAGTTGAGTTTTTTGCTGAGGTAATCTGAAAAATTCGTGATTATTTTTTCTTCGGTGTGATAAACATAATCAACAACAACTTTTCTTATTTTCTCAATTATCGCACCCTGCTTGTTTTCAAGCAATTCCAGGCCTACTTTTTTAATTATGTTGTTCAACTTTTGTTTTTCATTTTCAGTCAGGTCTTCTTTCGTTTCCACTTCTCCAAGTTCAACCTTAACCGGTTGTATTTCAAGTTCTTCCAGGGCTTCCTTTACTACTACCTTGCAGCTAAGACAGGCCATATTCCTAACATATAATTTCATAGGGTTAATTTTAAAGGTTAAAGATAATGCTTTAATCCCTTTTCAATTAATGCAATACCCTTTGCCGGGCCACAGGTTGTATACTAACACTGTTTCAGGTATTCAATTTTTGAAGGAAAAGTAACATCCCGGTTTCGCCCGTTTCCCGATTCCGCCCGTTTCCCGACTCCGCTCACTATGCGACTTCGCTCACGATTACTTTCCCGGATTTATTGTAGATCAACATCGTCTAAAAATGTTTTTATGGCAGTTAAATTCTGAGATTTGTTATCGTGCATGGTTCCATGGCCGGCTCCTTCAATCATAACATACCTGGCATTGGGAACCAGTTGTTGAAAATATTTAACCGTAGCAGGGCGGGCTTCATCAAATTCGCCGGTGATGAATAGTGTTGGTACTTTTATGGTTTTTAAACTTTGTACACGGTCGTAATTAATCAGTGTGCCGGTGGCTGTAAATTCAGTTGGCCCCCACATATAATTATAAATAAATTTATTACTTTGATAAGTTGCTGTATCCAGTTCACTGGTTAACCTGGTCTTTCTGATCCCAAAGTTTTTGCTGAAAATTTCATTCGCATTTTTGTATTCCGCTGATTCAAAGTCATGACTTTGTTCACCGGTTTTAATAGCCAGTTGAATGGAATCCGGTAATGTGCTGATCAGTGTATCGGCATCAGCTTTCCATAAAGAAGTACTGAAATAGGGGCTGTTAAATATAATGGCCTTAATGCCTGTTGGGTATTTCAGGTAATATTCCAAAGCCAAAGCTGTTCCCCACGAATGGCCATGTAGGTAAAATTCTTTTAATTTAAGTGAAGTTTTCAGTGCTGCTACCTGTTCAACAAAATTTTCAATGGTAAGTAATGCAGTGTCTGTATGATGATCAGATCTTCCACTTCCAAGCTGGTCAAATATGATCACAGGCCTGTCTTTGCCCAAAGAAGCAAATTGATAAAATGACCTGCTGGTACCACCCGGCCCGCCATGCAGCATGAGGATTGGCGTTTGTTTACCTTCTCCTAAAATGCGATACCATATTTTTCCTCCTTGTACATTAACGTAACCTTCCCCGGCATTTAATTGAGGTGCAGTTTTGCAACCTGTGAAAAAGGCAATGATAATAAAAGTGAAAAAGCTGATAAGCAGCTTATTGGTTTTGATATGTTTCATGAATTTTAATTTGAATTTAAATCAGATTTTGTGAAAACCCGTTTCTCGACTTCGCTCACTAGTATTCCAACTTCCTGAGTTTTGGGAACTTTAGCCAGGTAGCTGCCACTACCAGTACCGACATGGCGCCGCCGAAAATAATGGCCGGTAAAGTGCCAAACATACGGGAGGTAACCCCACTTTCGAACTGGCCCAGTTCATTGCTGCTGTTGATGAAAATTAAATTAATGGAAGCAACACGTCCCTTAATTCATCGGGCGTGTATAACTGCATGATGGTGCCGCGAACCACCACACTTACAGCATCAAACAGCCCTGCAACCAGCAAAGCCATAAAGCTTAACCAGTACACTTTTGATAAACCAAAAATGATAATGCAAAGCCCAAAGCCGGCAACCGCCAGCAACATTTTTAATCCCTGCTTTTGCCGCATGGGGTATTTAACCAGTATACCAATGCTGATGAGGCTGCCAAGGTCCATAGCTGCATTTAAAAAACCATAACCAATAGGGCCGGTATGTAAAATGGTTGATGCCACTTCGGGAATAAAGGCAACGGCGCCGCCAAAAAGAACGGCAAAGAGGTCGAGGGAAAGTACGCCCAGTAAATTTTTATTATGATATACAAATGAAAAACCCTTTTTAATGGAAGTGAACATAGGCTCATTTTCCAAACTGCTTACCGGGGGTTTGGGGTATAACTGTAATGCAAAAATACCTGCCGTTAAAATCAAAGCAGCAGTTATAAAATAGGCATTGGAGATCCCAATGAATGCGATCAGCAAACCGCCAACAGCATGCCCGCCAATGGATGATATCAGCCAGGTAGATGAATTGTAGGAAATGGCTTTTTGCAACTGTTCACGGGTTACAATAGCCGCAATCATACTGTTGGCAGAGGGCCCGGCAAATGATCGGATGATGCCGGTACAAAAAACAACCGAAAAAATTACGGTGAGCTGCGTGGTATTGCTGAAACCGAACCCCGGCAGGCTGATCAATGCAAGGGTTATACCGCAAAACATGTAAAATGCGTATGACCAGACGAGGATATTTTTTTTATTGTGTTTGTCAATATAATGCCCGGCATATAAAGCAGCAATTACAGCAGGAACAAATTCGGCCAGGCCGGCAAAGCCCACCATATAGGTGTTGGCCAGGTGAAAAACCTGGTAAATAACGATGGTGGTTATCATGCGTAAACCCAGTACAAAAAATAACCTCGCAAAAATAAAATGACGGAATTCTTTGGGAAGTTTGTCGCTGCTCATTTTTAAGGATTAGGGCAAAGTTATATAATGTTGCCCGTCTTCATATTCTTTGTCCAGTGCATCAATGATAATTTTCAGGTGCTCATCATTACCCAGGAAATCGGCATTGCCGGCATCCACATACAGGGTTTTGATATTGTGCTGCTTGATATACTGGGTATAGGTTTCCTGTAAAGTAAACAGATAATCATTGGGGATCGACTGCTCGTATTCCCGGTTTCGTTTTTTTATATTTTCCTGTAATTTTTTTACAGAGGTGTGCAGGTAAATAACAATGTCGGGCTGAACGATCTGCGGGTTGATGATCTCGAAAAGCTTCTGGTACAGCCTGAACTCTTCATTGGGTAAATTTACTTTGGCAAAAAGCAGGCATTTGGTGAACAGGTAATCAGATATGGTGATGTTTTGAAACATATCCTTGGTCTGTAACAGGTCTTTAAGCTGTTTGTAGCGCTCAGCCATAAAAAACAATTCCAACGGGAAGGCATACTGGCCGGGATTTTCGTAAAATTTAGGCAGGAACGGGTTGTCTGCAAATTCTTCCAGGATCAGGCGGGCATTAAAATGTTTGCTCAGTAAATGTGCCAGCGTGGTTTTACCGGCACCGATATTTCCTTCTATGGTAACAAAATTATATTTCATGCAGTTGTTCTAGCGGACTGCAAAATAAGCGGAAACAACATTTTGGGCGTTAAAACTTTTTCACATTTAGTTTATCGGGGCAGTGTACCAGGAGCTGGTGTACCGATCTTTTAAGAACAGGGTGCCCCAGGTTGGGTGAAAGCTCGTTAAGTGGTACCAGCACAAATCGCCTGTTTTGAATTTGCGGATGCGGAACTGCCAGGTTCTGCTGCTCAATGATTTCCCTGTTGAAAAATAAAATATCGATATCAATGATCCGGGGTGCATTTTTAACAGTTCTGATCCTTCCCATCTTTTTCTCAATGTTTAAAATTGCTTCCATGGTCTGGAAAGCCGTTAACCGTGTTTCAACAACAATTACCTGGTTCAGAAAATCCGGTTGCATGGTATTGCCCCAGGCTGCTGTTGCATACAGGCCCGATTGGCGGGTAATGCTGCCGATCTTTTTATCAATATATTTAACGGCTTTGGTTAACTGCATTTTGCTGTTGCCCATATTGCTGCCGAGGAGGAGGTACGTTTTGTTCCTCAGATTTTAAAAAGCCTTTCATCAGGCCAGAATGATTTTGTGTTAACAATTTTATTTTTTAAAATCTGCATGTAGCGGATTTGCAAGATAATTAAACTCTTCCTGAATTACAGCTGATGGTACCTTTAAAATCAGAACGTCTTTTTGGCTTACAAATTCATCACCAATATACTGGGTAAAATCGAAGTCGTCTTTCCAGTTTTTTTTTAAACTGCCGGATTTAATTTCTGTAAAGGGTAGCTGATCCGGGATATGAATATACATCAGGTCAAGCTCAATTGAATAATCTTTGAAATTGGTATTTACAAGCATTTCCAGTACCGCAAGTGAGATATGTTGTGAAGTGTACAATAATGGAACACCCCTGGTATTCCAGCGTGAACCCATCAATTTGGCGCCGGTACCACTTATATCATTACTGAATTCGGTATTGCTTATCCGGTATACGATCATGCAAACAGGCCATGTTGTATTCTTCCCAATTGAGTCAGTACCCTTTGAATACCTTCGAAACTGGTGAGAGAATTAAAGGATAAAGGGCCTTCCAGCATATACGGCTCACGCTTTAACCAGTTATAAAAATTTTCAACTTTACCAAAAGTGAATTTACCTTCTTTTATAACCTGTTCAATTTGTAAAGCACGCTCAGCATTGATAGGGGCAAAGCTGCCGTTATTTTTTGCATAGCGTTGCAGGGTACGTTCGCTTATATGAAGTATAGAAGCCCATTCAGCCTGTGTAAAAGGAGCCTTATCAGCTATTTTTTTAAATTCGCTGTAGGTAAAATCTTTTACCTGTGGTAATACTTTTACAGGGCGGTAAACAGGTATGGGTTCATTTGCCACAGAGGCCGGCTTACCTGTTTTATTGTTTGCTGTTATTGCCTTCTTTTTCATGAAGCTGACATTTGTCGTACAAATATATGACAAATGTCGTTTATTTTCAAATTTTTTTGAATACTTTTTTACCAATAGCTTTACGCCTCAATTACCCGAATTTATGCAAAAATACAGCCAGGTAAGGGCAATGCTGGCCATTACAAAAGCCAGTTTGAAAGCCATTTTCAGAAGCCCGTCTGCTGTGGTTTTCAGTTTTGTTTTTCCCTTTGTTTTTATTTTGGTTTTTGGTTTTATCGGAAACAGTGGTACTGCACCTGTTTACCGGATTGTGATTGATAAGGATTGTGATACGGCCAATGTATTTTTTGATTCTATCAGGAAGAGCAGCAGGATCCGCATTGTAACCTTTGCCGATGAGAACGAATTGCAGCAAAATATTTCAAAAGGAAGGATTGCCGGGGTTTTGAAAATAAGCAGGACCGGGCTGGTAAGTCCCGAATACCGGTATACTATAAAAAGTTCAAATGCCAGCAATGATAAATGGCCACAACTGTTACCGGTACTGGAATCCATAGCCAATACAATAAGTAACACCAAGTTTGCCGGCAGGCCAACATATGCTGTTGCAGATTTTGATTATAACCGGGATATAGTAACGGTCAGAAAATTTAAGACCATCGATTTTATATTACCCGGACAACTGGGATTTTCTTTACTCAGCTCCGGTGTATTTGGTGTAGCTTTTATGTTCTTTAATTTAAGGAATACCCTGGTACTAAAACGGTTTTTTGCAACACCCATCAGCCGTGCCTATATTGTTTTGGGGGAAGCGATCAGCAGGGTAATATTTCAAATGCTGACAGCCATCGTAATTATTTTAGTTGGCCGGTTCATGTTTGGTTTTACGCTGGTCAATGGATTTCAAACGCTGCTGGAAATGCTGCTGCTCAGTTTTATAGGGTTGCTGATATTTATGGGCTTCGGTTTTATTGTGAGCGGACTGGCAAAAAATGAAAGTACCATCCCGCCTTTTGCAAACCTGATCACGTTACCACAGTTTTTACTGGGAGGTACCTTTTTTTCGGTAGAAATATTTCCAAAATGGCTGCAGCCCATTTCAAATGCCCTGCCGCTGACCCATTTGAATACCGCCATGCGGAGTGTAGCCTTTGAAGGACAGAGTTTATGGGATGTAAGATCAGAAATCGGCATTTTGCTGTTGTGGGGTATTGCAGTGTATATTGTGGCCATAAAGGTTTTTAAATGGGAATAAATTATGCGGTTATTCAAAGGGTTTTTTATTGTACTCTCGGGATTATTTATTTTCATAACGATCCTGTCATTATTCATTCCATCCAGGCTGATGGTGACCAGGGCCGTGGTTATCAATGCCCCGGCTGATACCGTTTTCAGCCAGGTAAGTGACCTGGAAAACTGGAAGCACTGGCAGCCGGTATTTATGCAGGATTCAGGCGGTATCCGGTTTGATCCAGGTGCAAATGGCATCAGCAATTCCTGTGAATGGGAATCGCGGGGCAAAAAAAATAAAATGCTGATCACCGGCAGATCGGACAATGCGATCAAAGCATCTTTAATACGGGAAGGCGAAAACGATGTTCAGAATACGATCAGTATATTCCCCCTGGCCGACAGCAGCCGGGTACAGGTGGAATGGAGTGTACTGATAAAATTAAAATGGTATCCGTGGGAAAAATTCTATGGTATTTTTATAGAAAACATAACCGGAGAAGGTTATGAAGCTGCTCTGAACAGTTTAAAAAAATACACCGAAAATAATTAACCGGGGAAACTGATCTTTCCCATGGCAACTGCAGGAATGTCCATTGTTCCTTTCAAAAGATCCAATGCATTCCCACTCACACATTCATTGGCCAGCAATGCAAACAGCACCGCTTCCTTGGCATCAGGATCAATTCCGTTTTCAAAAGTGGTATGAAAACTGCAGGCAGGTAACTGTTCCTGCAAATATTGCATGAGTAAAGGATTATGAATTCCACCACCGCTTACGAAGATGGTAACACCGGTTTTATCTTTTATACAATCCAAAATAGCCGCAGTGATCATATCCGCTGAGAATTTATTCAGTGTGGCCATGGTATCTGCAACGGATAAGGCTTCCGGGCAGCATTTTTGTTTTGCGTTTTGCAGGTAAAGCAGGTTAAATAATTCAGGACCGGTACTCTTTGGAAGATCCTGTTTAAAAAAATCATCCTCTTTAAATGCTGCAAGTAAAGCTTCATGCACCCTTCCGGATCTTGCTATCGCAGCATCCGCATCAAAAGATGCCCCCGGAAAATTTTCCTGCATATAAGCATCCATGAGCGTATTGCCCGGGCCAACATCCGTGCATAAAATTTGTTCATTTTCAATATCGCCCGGCAGAAAAGTAAAATTTGCAATGCCGCCAATGTTTAATAAGATCCTGTCTTCGCCTTTCTTACTGAATAAAATATAATCGCCGTAAACGGCCAGGGGTGCACCTTCGCCACCTGCTGCAATATTTTTTTGCCTGAAATCGCTGATGGTGATGATGTTGGTAGCAACCGCCAGGTGATCGCCATCACCAATTTGCAAAGTGGCATTGCCAAAATTTTGTTGCCGGTGTAACCTGTTTGGCGCATGGTAAATGGTTTGCCCATGACTGGCGACCAGGTCTACTTCTTCATTTTTAATGTTCCATTTCTGTAAACAGGTATTGATGATGGCTGCATGTTGTAAGGCGATCCAAGGATTCAGCAAACATAATTTTTCAAGATCGACCTGCTTTTTGGAAAAAACAGTTCTTACTTCTTTTTTAAAATCAGCAGTGTAAGGGATGGTTTCAAACTTCAATAATTCCAATTTTGTATTGAGGCCGTTTCCAGTAACCCCGCATAAGGCAATATCCAGGCCATCCAGCGAAGTACCGCTCATTAACCCAATGATTAAACGCGTTGGTTTATTGGCAAGTTGATATAGTTTTTGAATGTTGCTGTTCATGCTATTGCTTAATAAAATGCAGGTTGCGTTTTATGCCTTCAAACTTAGCTCTTTTGAGCGGAGAATTTTTAAAAATGCTTTTAAAAGATGATTCCGTTAATGCTTCCCAGTCGTTTTTTGAAAAATCCAGGATCTCTGCGATAGGTGTAAAATTTAAATCAGTGGCAGCTGTTGAAAAGCGGTTCCAGGGGCATACGTCCTGGCAAACATCGCAACCAAACATCCAGTTATCAAATTTGCCTTTCAGCTTTTCCGGTATCAGTGCGTCTTTTAACTCGATGGTAAAATAAGAGATGCATTTACTCCCGTCGATCACTTTGCCTGGCAGTATGGCATCGGTTGGGCATTCATCAATACAGCGGGTGCAGGTTCCGCAATAATCTTTTGCATAAGCATCGTCATAAACCAGTTCAAGGTCAACGATCAGCGTGGCAATGAAAAAAAATGATCCGCTTTGTTTGGTAATGAGGTTCCCGTTCTTGCCTATCCAGCCGATCCCGGCCTTTTGGGCCCAGGCCCTTTCAAGTACAGGGGCACTGTCAACAAAGCCACGGCCATGCACTTCGCCGACCTGTTCATTTACCTGCTGCAAAAACAGCCTGAGCTTTGTCCTGATCACTTCATGGTAATCATTGCCATAGGCGTATTTTGAAATTTTCGGCGCATCGGCAGCCTGTGTTTTTACAGGATAATAATTCAGCAATAAAGTGATCACTGACCTGGCACCGGGTACTAACCTGGAGGGGTCGGTCCGCAGGTCGAAGTGATTTTCCATGTATTGCATACTCCCGTGCATTCCTTTGTTGAGCCAGCTTTCCAGCCGTTTGGCATCAGCATCCAGGAACTGCGCTTTGGCGATACCGCAATGATCAAATCCTGCATTTGCTGCAAGTGTCTTAATGATCGCTGTATGTTTTTGAAGGTTACTCACAGGTCAGTTGACGTATCTTCTAAATGCAGTTTATGAAAAAACCTGTGTGCTATCGGTGCAATTAAAATACCGATCGTGCTTATAAAGGCAACGCCACTAAACAAAGCGTACATCGAAGCAAATACTTTGGCATTTTTAGTTAACACAATGACCGGGTCAATAATTGGTCCCATACCGCTTAAAATCATTGACGCATTTAACAGGCTGTCGTACCAGTCAAATTCAGGTATCGTCAGTTTATTACCCAATACGCCGATCCATAAGCAAACCAGCATGGTAAAAATGCCAAATACAGCATTCCTCCATATCCTTTTGTAAAAAAACTGCTTTCGGGGCTAATTTTTTTACTTTTAATTCACGCATCATTTTAGTTATTTTCAGTGATAAAGATAATTGTTTTGCAATAGCCTGTAACAATAGCATATAACACATAATGAGACTGCTTAAGCGTCAGCATAAAAATCAATTATATGCCATAATAGCACAGATCTTGATAATGGATTGAGATTTGCGCTGGTTATAGAAAAATTATAATAATGAGTACACAAAACCTTACTATAAAATCACAGGAAATATTACAACAGGCGCAGCAACTGGCTTTTACTGCTAATAATTCCAATATCGAAACAGAGCATGTTTTAAAGGCAATGTTTAACGATAAGGATTCGCCAGTTGAGTACCTGTTAAAAAAGAACAACGTTAATGTTGCTTATGTTGATGAAAAACTGGAGGCTTCTATACAAAAACTTCCAAAAATTTCAGGTGGAGAACCGGCGCAATCTTTAAGCCGTGATGCAAACAATGTTTTGTTACGTGCAACTGCAACTTTAAAAACTTTCAATGATGAATTTGTAAGTGTAGAGCATTTGCTGCTTGCCATGCTGCAGGGCAGTGACAATACCGCTAAATTATTAAAGGATGCCGGCCTTACCGAAAAGGGATTGATCGCTGCCATTAAGGACCTCAAAAAAGGATCCACCGTTTCATCCCAAACCTCCGAAACACAATTCAATGCGCTGAATAAGTATGCAAAAAATTTAATTGAAATGGCAAGGGCCGGTAAGCTGGATCCAGTGATCGGCAGGGATGAAGAGATCCGCAGAACCCTGCATATATTATCCAGGCGAAGTAAGAATAACCCCATACTGGTGGGCGAACCCGGTGTTGGTAAAACAGCCATTGCAGAAGGTTTGGCCATGCGCATTGTAAATGGTGATGTGCCGGAGAATTTAAGATCTAAAATTATTTATGCTCTGGATATGGGTCAACTCATTGCCGGCGCAAAATATAAAGGGGAGTTTGAAGAACGCCTGAAATCAGTGGTAAAGGAAGTCAGCACCAGTGAAGGACAGATCATACTGTTCATTGATGAGATACATACCCTGGTTGGAGCAGGTGGCGGTGATGGCGCCATGGATGCGGCCAATATTTTAAAACCCGCATTGGCACGGGGCGAACTCAGGGCCATTGGTGCAACAACATTAAGTGAATACCAGAAATTCTTTGAAAAAGATAAAGCGCTCGAACGCCGTTTTCAAAAAGTGATGATCGATGAACCTACGGTGGAAGATGCGGTTTCAATTTTAAGGGGATTGAAGGACCGTTATGAAACCTATCACCATGTTTTGATAAAAGACGAAGCCATTATTGCAGCGGTTGAATTGTCGAACCGTTATATCACCGATCGTTTTTTACCCGATAAAGCCATCGACCTGATCGATGAAAGTGCTGCCAAACTGCGTTTGGAAATGAACAGCATGCCTGAAGAACTGGACGAACTTGACCGGAAGATACGCCAGCTGGAAATTGAAAGGGAGGCTATCAAAAGGGAAAATGATGAGCATAAATTAAAACAGTTAAATACAGATATATCCAACCTTTCTGTTGAAAGGGATACGTTCAAAGCAAAATGGCAGCAGGAAAAAGAGATCGTGGAGAAGATACAGAATGCCAAGGCCGAAATTGAAAATTTAAAACTGGCTGCCGACAAAGCTGAACGCGAAGGTGATTATGGAAGGGTAGCCGAGATCCGTTACGGTAAGGTACAGGAGCAGGAAAAAATTGTGGATGAATTTACACAGCAGTTGACCGACAGTACCGAAAAACGCCTGTTAAAGGAAGAAGTGGATGCCGAAGATATTGCAGAGAATGTGGCAAAGGCTACCGGTATCCCGGTAATGAAAATGATGCAAAGCGAAAGGGAGAAATTACTGCACCTGGAAGATGAATTGCATAAAAGGGTAGTAGGGCAGGAGGAAGCCATTGAAGCGGTTTCTGATGCCATCCGCCGCAGCAGGGCCGGGCTGCAGGATCCTAAAAAACCCATTGGTTCCTTTATTTTCCTGGGTACAACCGGTGTTGGTAAGACAGAATTGGCAAAAGCCCTGGCCGATTACCTGTTCGACGATGACGGGATGATGACGCGTATTGATATGAGCGAATACCAGGAGAAACACGCTGTGAGCAGGCTTTTGGGGGCACCCCCGGGCTATATTGGTTATGAAGAAGGGGGCCAGTTAACAGAGGCTGTTAGGCGTAAACCATACAGCGTTATCCTGCTGGATGAAATTGAAAAAGCGCATCCTGACGTTTTTAACGTACTTTTGCAGGTATTAGACGACGGAAGGCTGACAGATAATAAGGGTCGTATTGTTAATTTTAAGAATACGATCATCATCATGACCTCCAATATGGGCAGCCATATTATCCAGGATAATTTCGAAAACGTTACCGAAGATAATAAGGAAGAGATCGTAGAAAAGACCAAAGCCGAAGTGATGGTTCTTTTACGGCAAACCATACGTCCTGAGTTCTTAAACAGGATCGATGAAGTGATCATGTTTCAGCCGTTGATGAAGAAAGAGATCAAGGGGATCATTAAAATGCAGCTTGACGGTTTAAAGGAACTGGTTGCAGCCAATGGTATCAATTTACAGTTCAGTGATTACACGCTCGACTTTTTAGCGGAGAACGGGTACGATCCTCAATTTGGTGCAAGGCCTTTAAAGCGTTTGATCCAAAAAGAAATTGTAAACCAGCTCAGCAAAAGGATACTGGCTTCAGATATTGATAAAGCCAGGCCGGTTTTGGTAGATGTGTTTGACGGTACGGTGGTTTTCAGGAACGAACCGGTTAAAGAGAACGGTATCCATACAGCAAAAAATAGCAGAACAATATATTAACAAACGTTGTTTATACAACAGATAAAAGCGAACAATTATGGCAATGAAAGTAAAAGAAGTGGTTGAAATTATTCCCCCAAAGGATATTTTTGTTGGTAACCCGGATGCAGCAGTAACCCTGATGGAATTTGGTGAATATGAAAGTGAGGATTGTGCAAAGGCAAATGAAGTGGTTAAGAAATTACTGGAAGAGTTTGATGGCAAGATCAGGTTCCAGTTCCGTCATTTCCCAATGACAAGAATTCACCAGCGCTCCATGAAGGCAGGCGAAGCCTCTGTTGCAGCATCACAGGTTGGTAAATTTTGGGAAATGCACAATATTTTGTTTGATAACCGCCGCCAGTTGGGTACTACCAGTTTAAAGCTGTATTCAAGGGAAGCCGGTATCAGCAATAAGCATTTCCTGGAAGAACTGATCAATTCAACTTATGGCTGGCAGGTGCGTAATGACCTGAATGAAGGTATTGAAAGAGGTGTTCGTGATGTACCCGCTTTCTTCGTTAACGGAGAAATGGTAAGCGGCAAACCTACTTACGAAAACCTGAGTAAAGACATTAACTCAGCTTTGAAAAAAGTAAAGAAAAAAGCCCCAGCAAAGCTAAGGGCCTAAAATAACAGGTGAAAAAAGCTTCAATGAAAATTGAAGTTTTTTTTTGTGCATTACTTTGGCAATTTTTTTTGAATTATTCTACTTCAACATAATACGATATAAATTCCTTGCCATTAACAAACACCGTTACAGGATAAGAGTTTGCATCTTCAAACTTATGGGAAAAACTAAGCACGCTTGCCGAATTGGAATATTGTATTTCGGTTAGCGTATATTTTTTTTTCTCACCGGAACCCAATTCAACTTTAACGATATCTTCAGTACTTTTTAATGTAAAGCTGAACTTTACCGCTTTATTGGCTTTGGCTTTAATTTTGCCTCCCCCGGGCGAAAACCGTTTCAATCCCAATTCCATAGCTGCCACTTTTACAACGGGCATTTCAAAAAAATCTTTTTTGCTTTTTGGCGCAGGGCCCAGTTTCCAGGCTTCATTATCGGGGAAATGCTGCAGGTTAAAGGTTTCTTTATCAGTAAAAAAATAGGCATCTGTGTAATAGGTTGTAAAAACTTTCATCTCGGCATCGGCATAACCGCTGCCAAAGGCAGGATCAACATAATACCAGGTTTCGGGGCTTTGTCCCAGTTGTACCACGGCCCAGCTATGATTGATATCAGTATCTTTTTCACCGATCTGGCCGGTACCGGTTTTTACAAAGCCATCAACAGTAAGGCAACGGATATCGGCGCTGCTGCACATATCCTGGAACAGGCTGGCAAATCCAATACCAATTGCTTTACGGTTCAGCAACACATCTGTTGGGGTGTTTTTAGCAGTATTGTTGCTGCGGGCAGCTTTTAAATCATATTTGATGTTGTGGGCTATCCAGTAATAAATGGCCCTTGCCTTATCCACTTTATCGGTGAATTTATTGCTTACCACATTATTGATGGTACCCATGCTCATATTTTCCAATGGGCCAAGGCTTTTTACATAAGCATCTACTGCCGTAAAATCACGGCCATTGGTTTGTGCTGATACCTCAGCGCCTGTAAGGATGAGTAAAAAGGGAAGTATTTTTTTCAGAAGATCTTTCATGCTTTAAAATTACGTATCAAAAAGTTAATAAAAAGGCAAAGCATTTTATTTCCAGCTTCCAGGAAAATTTGACATCAATGCTATTTAAAATCAAACAGTGTTGCAGTACCACCCCCCCTTTCGCGTTTTTTAAAAATGGCTTTCCAGTTTCCCACATACCGGATCAGTGAAGGAACCAGGTACTCACCATATTTTGTCATCACCACTTCCATCTGAACTTTAAAATCGTACACCCCGGCCCTGTAGCTCAATGAATAATTGCGGGCCACCACTTCAAAGGTCTGGTCATTGAACCAGGTGGTCATCTCATCAACCACCACATCGCCCTTGCTGCCCGGTTTTACTTTTTGGGTAAAGATGTAACAGTTTTGATTTTTGAACATGTCAATGTCAATACTCATGTCGTATTTATCAGCCATCTCATCTTCGTATATAGCTGTTTTATTGCTGATAAAAGGCAGCCCGCTGATGCGTTTACCGGGATTAAAGAAAAGCATTTTCAACTGTTCTTTATTCTTCTCCATCCCGGTTTTCCCTTTGGTGCTGAACTCCCGGCCGGTTACGATATTATCTTCACCACAAACTGAATCTTTGGTAAAAAAAAGGGAAGCATACATTTGTGCCGTGTAATAATTGAACTGCCGGTTCTCATCATACATATCACCGGTTATCTTTTCTTCCAGTACCTGCATGGACCGGCAGTTATTGCTGCGTATTTGTTTTGTGGTACTGTTCATGCCTGCAACCATTTTTCCATTAGGGTTATTCATGCGTATATCATTGATGGCTGTAAAGCCCAGTACACGCAGGTTGCGGAATGCTTTATAAAAGGAAGTGTCGTTTTTATGCGATCGATAAATGTGGGTATGTTGAGTTTGTTGTTTACCACCACTTCACTGAGGGTAATGGTTTTATTGCCAACAGTAACCACACTGTCGTTTTTTACCTGGGCAAAAGATGGGGTACCGGCGAGCAAACAAAAAAAGCAGGTATGATCTTTTTAATCATACCTGCGAAGTTAGTATACCTGTGTTACGCAGATTGGCCGTAACCGGTTTAATTTTTTTTAATTTCCGGATTTAACAGGAACCGCAACAGCCGGTGCCTGTATTTCTGTTGCTGCTTTTGGTGCATCAGCGGAACCCATATGTACAGCAGGCGGGGTAAGCAATGTGCCTGGTATGGTTTTATCGGCATAAGGTTGTTTATCAGCAGGAACCGTTTTTTTGTCAGCAACAACCGCAGGAGCCGGTTGTTCTTTTGATACTACAGGCAGGGAAGCCCTGGCAGTAACTGATTTATTTTCGACGGACTGCTTTTGTTTTAAGGCATCCTGCTGCGCTTTGTACTGGCTGTAAGGCATACCATTAATGGTAGGTTCTGCCTTTCCGTTTAGTGCATTTGCTTCCTGGGTACTCATCACCTTTACTTTTTCACCACCCGTTAATGGAATTGGTGTAAACGACTGTTGAGCTGTTAAAGTTAAACAGCTGATCAGCGCAATAAAACTTATTGAAATTATTTTTTTCATTTTCTTTATTTTTAGTTGTGAAGGTATTGTATTGATAAACTGTTTTCTGCTGCGAAACCCAAAGTTGTTTGATTGGCTCCTGAATTCTGAAATAAAAGTATATTGACTCTCTGTCCTGCAATAAATCTTTTGAATAGGAAAGATGCTGAAAAGTATACCCACCCCCGGTGCCGGATTGGTCGAGTGTTGAAAATTCATGAGCACCATTTAAATACATTTCAATTCTCATATCATTTGCATTAATTCCTGCAGACCAGCCTACAGAACAATTTATCTGGTACACCCCGGTTACCGGAATGGTATATTCGCCGGTTGTATTGTTATAATTAGCGCCGCCATCTTCATTGTCGATCACTGCCCACTGAGTTATGGGTGTAAACACACCGCTTGGTACAACAACCCCTGCCGAAAAACCACGCATTGAAATACCGGCAGACTGTGAAACAGAAGCCTGCCAGGTTGCATTACCGGCAGCATCGCTGGTAAGTACCCTACCTGCAGCCTGCGTACCGTTTGTTAATTTAAAAGTACCATTCACATCAAGCCTTGCTGTAGGGTTTGGCTGGTTAATACCTACATCACCATTTGCCTTAATGATCAACCTGTCTGTTCCGTTTGTAAAAAGCGGCAGGTCATGGTTTGTTAAAGTTCCCAGTCCACCAGTATACCCTGTGCCTGGTGCTGACAACCAGATCTCGGAATTGTTATCAATATCCCTCAACCTCATTTGAGCTATATTGCTGCTTATATCCAGCCTGGTAGCACCATTTGGAGTTGTGGTACCAATACCTACACTGTTCCCGTTGTCGAATAATTGCGAGTTACCAATGGTTACACCATCAGGTGTCCATTTAGGAATAAAATTCAAAGTGCCTGAACCGGATACTCCACCAATGGCAGATAAAGGGTTCCAGGTAGCATTGCCTATGTTATCACTGGTTAATACCCTGTTTACAGCAGCACCCTGTCCCTGTATTTGTATTCTGCCAATTGTTGACAAAGCATAAGAAGTTGCAGAACTGGAACCTATTGCCCAAACACCAATACCGCCGTTACCAAAAGTTTGTCCCAATACTGCTACACCGGGTCCAACGGTTCCACCAACAGTGGCAAACCCATCATTGGTAATACCGGCTAAACCTATACTATTTGCACCGGATGTGCTTCCCAATACAGCAGTAGGATTGGTAAATTGATTTATGAAAGTTCCTTTTTGTGCAAATATTGCTGTACCGGCTGCCAGCCCTGTAGCAGCATTAGGTTGCAAGGAGTTTAATTTGCCTATCGGGGTATTTGTTCCAACACCAACACTGCACTCAATGATCGCTCCATTCAGAGGAGCTGCGGTTGTTCCTGAGTAGGCACTGCCAACTGCCAGGTTACCTTCCACATCTAATGTACTTTGGGGTTGGTCGCTAAAGATCATATTGCCAATAGCTACCCTTCCGGTGGGCATCATGGAAATGGCCTGGGATCCTGCATCGTTCCATATTCTGAAACGGTTACCGCCTGCAAAAGACTGGAAGTTATCAATGATCCAGTGATTTTGCGGTCCAAACAAATTGCCTTCCTGGAAGCGGAGTTCACCACCTTCCTGGTTGGTTGTTGCATTGATACGCTGGATACCCTGTACCTCTAATTTATTTACCGGTGCAGATATACCAATACCTGTATTGCCGTTATTTAAAATACTAACTACCGGTGCTGCCGAACTGCCCAGGAAATTATAACTGATATCAGCAGGTAATAAACCCGGTGAATAATTAAAAAATTGTAATGCCCTGTCAGTTGTCCCGGATTTTAGTGCAATGTTGGCACCATTGGTTTGGGCCGGTGATGTGGTTGTATTGGCAAAGGTTAATGACGCGTTCGCAAAATTTGTTCCAGTACTGTTAATGGCAATGCCGTCGTTATCTCCGGCTGCTACTGTAAATTTATTGGTTGGGGTTAATGTACCCACACCTACATTGGTTCCATTATCAAATATCTGGGAGTTGCCGATGGTAGTACCATTGGGTGTCCATTTAGCAACAGTATTTAAAGTACCTGTACCGGTCACAATGCCGGCCTGTGCAGCAGTAGCTGGAATCCAGGAAACGGTTGTGGCATCCCACATCAACAGATTCTGGTTGGCAGGAGCCGTGGCTGCTACCGGCCTTCCCTGTATCCTGGCAACAGTTGGATTCGGATAGGTACCGGAAAGGTCGCCACCGGCCGGGCCAACGGGAGCAGCGGCACCTGCATTCAATGCATAGGGTACGCTTACCAGTTGGGTAGAACCTACGTTCACAAAACCCGAACCTCCGGTAGGATCAATTTCTACCTGTAAATATTTTGTGCCGCTGCCAGCTCCAAAAGCGGTCCAGTTAATGCCGGCAACAGTACCGGTTACATTGGTGGCACCGGCACTACCCAGCACAACATTAAATAAACCAAAAGCATTGGTGAGCATGGTCCTGGTTTCTGTGTAAACAACGGTACCCGTGGGACTACCTGTAAGAATACTCAGCCTGAGCCCTATGTTTTGATTGGGCAATACATTACCTGCAGCATTGCGGGCCACACCCTGGTAATTCATCAGGTTGGGCGACTGTGCCATACTGAGAAACGCTGTAATAAAGACTGCCAGCGTTAATATGATCTTTTTCATGTGTTAATTAGTTTTAGTTTTTTATTTGTTTGCAGATTGTGGGTTAAGCAGATCTTACCTGATCTTGATCACTTTATAAGTTCCTTTTTTGGCAACAGAGTTACCGGTAGGCGCCAGTGAGATATTCAGGAAGTAGGCACCAGATGGATACCGGTCGAGGTTCCATATTTCTATACGGCCTGTACCAAAATAATCAAACTGCCTTTGTGCCAGGAATCTCCCGGTTTCATCAATAAGGTTTAAGGTTACTTTTCCCTGTTGTTTACTGAAGAAGTCTATCTCCAGTATGTTTTGTGTTGGATTGGGTAATATCCTGATCTCGTCTCTGTCCCATTCACCGGTGTTGTTGATGGTAGCCGGGTTATGTGTACCCGGTTGCAAAACACCATTGGTTACAATTAGATTTGATGAGGTTGCATCCATGGTTTCAATGACCATGGCCTCGCCAAAACTCCATTCAAAACGGTAAAAAGTGAAGAAATTGGTTCCACCAGTTGCATTTAGAATAGCAGGAGTAACACTTTGTGAAAAAGCTTCAAGAGAGAAAAAGATACCAACCGATAAAAAAATCAGTCGAACTTTTCTCATAAGCAAAATTTAAAAATGAATTGAAGTAGTTAATATGATGATACTAAAGTATACTTAAAGATTGGTATATACAATACCCTGATCCGGGAATTTTAAAATAAATACAACCCGTAAAAGGAAAATCACATTGCTGATTTACCCGGAAATGAAAATACAGAGATGGTAAGTGTGTGATTGAAAGTGCTTATTTTGGGAAAACCATGCGGTAATCAACTTTTATCTTTCCCCTGGAAATATCATCCAGCTTGCGTTTCATCAGTTTGCGCTTGAGAGGTTTTAAATGATCAATGAACAGTTTGCCTTCTATATGGTCATATTCGTGCAGGATAACCCTGGCGGTTATGCCATTAAAGGTTTTGGTATGTACAGCAAAATTTTCATCTTCAAACTCCAGTGTTATTTCTTCGTTACGGTAAATGTCTTCACGTATTTTGGGGATACTGAGGCAACCTTCATTATAAGCCCACTCCTTACCGTTAAGTTTGATGATCTGTGCGTTGATGAAAACGCCTTTATAGCCCGGCTCATCAGGGTATTCACCCTTTTCATCTTCTTCCTGGTTCTCAAATATCTGCTCACTATCCATTACGAATAACCGAATGGGGACATTTACCTGGGGAGCTGCAAGGCCTACGCCATTGCTGTTGTACATGGTTTCCCACATGTCGGTGATCAGTTTATTCAATTCCGGGTAACCGGGCGTGATCTCATCGCAGACCTTTCTTAAGACCGGCGAACCATATGCTACAATCGGAAGTATCATGCTGCAAATTTACGTTAAATGGACTGAAGATATTCCTGCAACATAATGGTGGCTGCAATTAAATCCACATTTTTTTTATCCCGGCGGTCTTTCTTTTTCATGCCCATTTCCAGCATGGCGTCTTTGGCCATTTTTGATGTGTAGCGTTCATCCACGGTTTTTAAAGGCATTTGCGGAAATTCCTTCTGTATCTTTTTAATGGCCGATTCAACCAATGAAGTGCCATGGGTATCGGATTCATCCCAGTTCTTTGGCAGGCCGATGATGATCTGTTCCACTGCTTCCTGCTGAAAATATTTTTTTAAATAAGGGATGAGTTCCCTGGATTCAATGGTTTCCAAACCGGTTGCAATGATCTGTAAAGGGTCGGTTACAGCCAGCCCGGTTCTTTTACCGCCATAGTCTATTGCAAGGATGCGTGCCATGGGGCGAAGATACAGGATTCTCGGGATGCTGGTTGCTCCGGTATCAAGTGACCAGAATCCAGTATCAGCCTTAACTTAAAAAAAGATCCAGGATCACAAAGACAGCAAATACAACTGATGCAATGCCATTTGTTGTAAAAAAAGCCATATTCACTTTGCTGAGGTCATTTGGTTTTACCAGCAGGTGTTGGTAAATCAGTAAGCCTGCAAAAAATACCACCCCGATCCAATACCAGGTACCAAAAGCACCGTAAAAACCGGCAGCAATAACACAGGCTGCAGAAAGTAAATGCAGCATGTTGGAAACCATTAGTGCTTTTGTTTTGCCCAATGCAACGGGGATAGAATGAAGCTGGTTTGTCTTATCAAACTCTTCATCCTGCAGGGCATAAATAATATCGAAACCGCTTACCCAGAATAAGACGGTAAATGAAAAAAGGATCGGCAGCAAAGCAAATTGGCCGGTAACTGCCAGGTAAGCGCCAATAGGAGCCAGGCTTAAACCCACGCCCAAAACCAAATGGCATAAAGCCGTAAAGCGTTTGGTATAACTGTAAAACAATACCACGAACAATGCCACCGGGGATAAATAAAAACAAATGGTATTGATGAAGAAACAACAGGCAATGAACAACCCGCAATTGGCAATAACAAAGAGCAGGGCATTATTGGCTTGTATAACACCTGCCGGTATTTCACGGATGGCAGTACGGGGGTTTTTGGCATCAAAATTCTTATCGAGCCAGCGGTTGAAGGCCATGGCAGCGGAACGGGCGAAGATCATGCAGAGGATGACGAGTATAAAAAGCCACCATTGATACTTGAACAATAATATTGTTTTCTCCAAAACGGGACGTTGCCAATACATGTACATTTTCACAAATGGAATTATACTTAGATCTTTAACACCCAAAAAAAATCCGATCAGTGCAAACGGCATTGCAAAAATGGTATGGGAGAATTTTACGAGTGAAAGGTATTTTTTTATTTTGCTCACTATCAGGTAAATGCGCTTTTAATATTCAACAATCAATATTCAATGTACAATGTTCAATTACAGCGTTTACGAGATCCTGCTTCTTACGATCTCCCAAAGCACCACACCCGCAGCTGTTGCAATGTTCAAAGAATGCTTCATGCCCAGTTGCGGTATTTCAACACAGCCATCACACTGTAAAATGGTGTCCTGTTCTACACCGCTTACTTCATTACCAAAGATAAAAGCAGTTTTTTCAGCATTGCCGGGCAGGAATTTTTCAAGTGAGATGCTGTTCTCCACCTGCTCAACTGCATACACTTTATACCCTTCCTTTTTAATTCAGTAATGGCATCATTGGTATTTGCAAAATGTTTCCAGTCCACTGTTTCTTCAGCCCCCAGGGCGGTTTTTTTTATTTCTTTATGGGGAGGTACACAGGTATAACCTGTAATGTAAATGGCCTGTAATAAAAATGCGTCTGCAGTCCTGAAAACACTGCCCACATTGTAGGCACTCCGGATGTTTTCCAAAACGGCAATAACCGGAATTTTTTTGGTGCGTTTGAATTCTTCAACCGATTTGCGGTTGAGTTCATCCATTGAAAGTTTTTTGTTTGTTGCCACAGGTTATACAGTTTGACACGGAAAAATGCAAGCTAAAGTCAAAAGGGAAAAGTCAAGATCTATAGGTATTACAGCTTATTTTTGACTTTTTATTTTTGACTTTTATGTCATCTCACCCTGCATGACCGGCGTTTTTGCCGTATCTTTTTTGCCGGCATATTCCTTGGCTGCTTTAATAAAATGTACAAATACGGGCTGTGGATTTTCCACGGTACTTTTTAATTCGGGGTGGTATTGCACGCCAATAAAAAACGGGTGATCCTTCAGTTCCACTATTTCAACAAGCCCGGTTGCCGGGTTTTGCCGCTGGGGATCAGGCCGGCTTTTCAAAATCAGTAATGTATTTATTGTTGAACTCCCAGCGGTGCCGGTGGCGTTCACTGATCAACGTGGTGCCATAGATCTTATGTGCCAGGCTATCTTTTTTTATTTCGCAGGGATAGGCACCCAGCCGCATGGTGCCGCCTTTGGCTTCAATATTTTTCTGGTCTTCCATCAGGTCGATCACCGGGTGCGTGGTTGCGGTATCCATTTCGGTGGAATGTGCATCGGTCCATCCCATCACGTTCCTGGCATATTCTATTACGGCCATCTGCATACCCAAACAAATGCCAAAGAATGGCAACTTATTTTCCCTGGCAAATTTTACGGCTATGATCTTTCCTTCCACGCCGCGGATACCAAAACCGGGTGCAACCAGTAAGCCATCCAGGTCTTTCAGTTTTTCTTTTACGTTTTCACCGGTGATAAATTCGCTGTGCACATTAACGATCTGCACTTTACATTCGTTGATGGCGCCTGCATGTATAAATGATTCCAGGATGGATTTGTAGGCATCCTGCAATTCAATATATTTCCCGATCAATCCAATGGTAACTTTGCTGTGCGGGTATTTCAATTTTTCCAAAAAGGCCCGCCACTTGGTGAGTTCAGGAGCTGCATAACCGTTGATCTCCAGTTTTTTCAGTACGATCACATCCAGCCCTTCCTGCAGCATTTTAAGCGGAACTTCGTAAATGCTGCTGGCATCCATGGCCTCGATAACCGCATTGGGTTTTACATTGCAGAACAGTGCTATCTTTTTCTTCAGGTCATCATTCAGCGGGTGTTCGGTTCGGCATACGATCACATTGGGATGAACCCCTTCCTGGCTCAGCATACGCACACTGTGCTGGGTGGGTTTTGTCTTTAATTCCTTGGCTGCCTTTAAATACGGGATCAGGGTAAGGTGTACCACCATACAGTCTTCTTCGGGCAGTTCCCACTGTATCTGGCGAACGGCTTCCACAAAAGGCAGACTTTCAATATCACCTACAGTACCGCCAATTTCTGTGATCACGATATCATATTTTCCGCCCTTGCCCAGCAATAGCATTCGGTTCTTGATTTCATCGGTGATGTGTGGGATCACCTGTACGGTTTTACCCAGGTAATCGCCTGATCTTTCTTTATTGATAACGGTTTGATAAATGCGGCCGGTAGTTACATTATTGGCCTGGGAAGTTGGAATGTTTAAGAAGCGTTCGTAATGGCCAAGGTCAAGGTCGGTTTCGGCACCATCGTCGGTTACAAAACATTCGCCGTGCTCGTAGGGATTTAATGTGCCGGGGTCGATGTTGATGTAGGGATCAAATTTTTGAATGGTTACTTTTAAACCCCTTGCCTGTAACAGTTTTGCAAGAGATGCGGCAATGATGCCCTTACCTAAAGAGGAAGTAACACCACCGGTTACAAAAATGTACTTAGCCATAAAAAATAATTTGCCAACCCTTCCCTTATTTTTTGGGATGCCGGTTGCCGTTAAAAAATATGACCAGAAAAATTTGGAATAAAATCTTGGAGGTCAGGCAAAGATAGGAGGAATATTTGGGTGAAGGAAATTTGGGGAGGGGTTTATGAAAAATAATTTAGTTTTATAATGAAAAAAAATAATAGCATCTGTAAACCTTGACCCTGCTATGAGAATATTTGTATTTATTATACTTGCATTGAGTATATACAGCCCCATTCTTGCGCAAATTGAAGCCAAAACAATTGACTTTAATAACAAACTTGAAATTAACCTGCAAAAAGAAATTTTTACACAGTCATTCAGTAATAGTATTCATTCTGTTAATGTTATTGACGTAAGGGATGATACCATGGCTGTAGGTTATCATTATCTCAAAGAGTGGGATGCAAAGAGATACTTAATACAACCTGGCACTTTGCCAAAAAACAAGAATAATGATGTTTGGTCAAAAGTATATCATTGTTCGTCTACTTTAAGTATAGGATTCACTGAATGGATAAATGAATACCTGCAATGCCGAAAAGATGAATCAGTTAAAACCAAATTGTTGATCGTGGTAAAGAAATTCTGGCTTACATCCGAGGCAGATAAAATACGTTTTGACAATGATAAAACAGGACAGGCCATCAATGGATGGGATGCCGGCGTGCTTTGCAAACTTGAATTGTACCTGGAAAAGGACAGCGTATTTTTTCCATTATACAGGATCGATTCGGTATTTACTTTTAAAGAAAAATTAAATGATTACGCAGGGATCAGGTTTGTTGATAATGCAGATCTTTTTTGTTACATCTGCATTAAAAGCTTCACTAAAAAAATTGGTTGGTATTATCCCGGATGAGATCATTGTAAAAAGAAAAAGATTGTCATTTGAAGACATATCTAGGGAATATTCTAAGAAGATGGACATTCCTGTTTTGAAGTTTAATGATCTCCAAAAAGGTGTTTATAAAGACTTTGAAGAATTTAAAGCAAACGCACCTTCTATACAGGATTATGAATTAAGGAATGGAACAATAGGTGATATCATATATATCAAAGAAGGCGGATCGGAATATCCCACAAGGAATGCCTGGGGATTTTGTGATGGCACTGATATTTTTATTAATTCAGGCGACAAGTATTCAAAGCTGGTCAGGAGAGAAAATACATTTTACTTTTTGGGTATTAAAGGAGTCAAACAAGGAAGTAAACATATAGCTATGATGTCATCCGGATTAAATTATGCTATGAATACGGGTCCTAAAAAGACAGTATATAAACTGGATCTTAAATATTACCAAATTGATATGGAGACCGGAGAAGTTTATTAAGTTGAGTCAATAAAAATCATTCTTTGCCAAATAATTCCTAACATAATCATCAACACCTTTCTCCAGCGAATAAAAATCTTTTGTATAACCGGCAGCTTTCAGTTTATCCATATCGGCTTCGGTAAAGTATTGGTATTTGTCACGGATATCCCCGGGTATATCAATGTATCCGATCTCTGGTTGTATATCCAGCCCGGCAAATGTTGCATTTACCAGGTCGTTGAAAGTCCGGGCTTTACCGGTGCCGAGGTTGTAGATAGCAGAGGTGAGCCGTGAGCCTGCCTGTCCGGTAGGCAGGTCGTGAGTCGGGAGTACATCACTCATGCCGGGAGATTTTCTATTCACGGTTTCCATCAGCCAGTAACATACAGCAACCACATCTTTAACATAAATAAAATCACGCAGTTGCTCGCCATTGGCATATCCTTCTTTATGAGATCTGAAAAGATTTACTTTGCCGTTTTGTTTTATTTGATTGAATGCATGAAAAATAACACTGGCCATTATTGCTTTGTGGTATTCATTGGGACCGTACACATTAAAGAATTTTAAACCTGCCCAAAAAGGAGGGTGATCTTCCTGGTGCAAAATCCATTTATCAAATTCGTTTTTCGAAATGCCGTATGGATTCAGCGGATGCAGTTGTTCTATGATATCATGATCATCAACATAACCCAGTTCTCCTTCACCATAAGTTGCAGCAGAAGAGGCATACAGCAGCGGGATGAGGTTGATGGTACAATAATTCCATATTTTTTGAGAGTACTCCACATTTAAATGCTGGTGAACGGCATAATCAAATTCGGTGGTGTCTGTTCGGGCACCAAGGTGAAACACGAAACTGACTGCCGGTTTTTCTTTTGTACCCAGTTGAAAAAATCTTCCCGCTCTACCCGTACCCGGTATTTTTTGTGCAGCAGGTTCAGTTCTTTTTCTTCATCGTCAAATTCATCAACGAGGATCAGCTTCTCAAATCCCTGTTGGTTTAAATAGCTTACCATGCAGCTGCCGATAAAGCCCGCAGCGCCGGTTACTACAATAAGCGACTGTAAATTTTTATGATCCTTTTCTTCATTCATTATAACCTAAATTAAATATGCAATGATCAATTTTCAATAATCAATATTCAAGGTTAACACAATAAAATTTTGAACTGACTATATCTGTAAAAGCTGTTCAACTTGAGCATTGTGTATTGAGTATTGTGTATTGAACATTTTTTTACAACGCAGCCAATGCATGTTCACTTTCATGCCCGGCTAATAAATTTGCAATGGCATTTTCATATTTTTCCTTCCACTCTTTACATGCCCCCAATCTTCTCCATTGATATTTATTTTACCACTGGTGACTTTGCCTAAATAAGTAACCGTCATTTCCATTTTCTCCAACAGCATAATAAAATCATTCCTGTTCTCTTTTGAAACAGTTACAACAATCCGGCTTTGACTTTCTCCAAACCAATATGCATCAGGCCTCAACCCCTCTTTTGGCAGCACAGGGGATGCTTCAAAACCGAGATCCCTGTTAAAACAACTTTCGATCAGTGTGATGAACAAGCCGCCTTCACTTACATCATGTGCCGAATTGATGAGTTTTTTATGGATCATTTTTTTTACCTCGTGCTGTACTTCAAATTCTTCCTCAATGTCAAAATACGGGCAGGGCGAAAATTCAACGCCATGTATTTTATGTACATATTCTGATGAGTTGATATCATTTCGTTGTGTACCTACCAGGTAGATCTCATCGTCTTCCTGTTTAAAATCCATGGTCATCTTATTTTCCACATTTTCAAGCAATCCCACCATACCGATCGTTGGAGTGGGGTACACTGCGCCATCGGGCCCCTGGTTATAAACTTACATTACCACCGGTAACGGGTGTATCAAATTTTATACAGGCTTCGCCCATGCCTTTGATGGCATGCACGAACTGGTAATACACTTCCGGATCAAAGGGGTTCCCAAAATTCAAGCAGTTGGTAACACCAAAGGCTGCCCGCCGCTGCAAACAATATTCCTGGCAGCTTCTGCAACAGCGATCATGGCGCCTTTATACGGATCTGCAAAAACATAGCGGCTGTTGCAATCTGTTGTTAAAGCCAACGCTTTATGGGTGGGTTTTGCCAAAACGATTGCTGCATCACTGGGTGCATTGGTGCTGGCATTGCCGGTGCCAACCATGCTGTCGTACTGCACATATATCCATCGCTTGCTGGCAATATTCGGTACCTGTATGATCTGTTCTGCTGTTGCTTTCAGATCTTTAGGCACAGCTATACTATCCGGGTTAAACGCTTTTATCTTTTCAAAATATTTTGGTTCTGTGTACGGGCGGTCATAAACGGGGGCCCCGCCACCCAATACCAGTTCATAAGCAGGTAATTCAGCTTCCAGTTTTCCATCTACAAAAAAATGCAAAATGCCGTCGTCGGTCACTTCGCCGATCTCGCTGCAGGGGAGGTCCCATTTTTTAAAAACATCGATCACCAGCTGTTCCTTTCCTTTTTCGGCAACCAGCAACATGCGTTCCTGGCTTTCGCTCAGCAGCAGTTCCCAGGGTTTCATGCCCTGTTGCCGGGTTGGCACTTTATCCAGGTCGATCCGCATACCGGATTTTCCTTTTGCACTCATTTCTGATGTGGAACAGATGATGCCTGCAGCTCCCATATCCTGCATGCCCACCACGGCCCCTGTTTGTATCACTTCGAGACAGGCTTCCAGTAATTTTTTTTCCTGGAAGGGATCGCCAACCTGCACGGCGGGCAGGTCTTCGGCACTGTCGGCCGTAATATCTGCTGATGCAAAACTGGCGCCGCCAATGCCATCCTTACCGGTAGCGCTGCCTACAAAAAAAACAGGATTGCCTTTTCCTTCTGCGGTAGCAGAAACCGTTTCCCCATTTTTTAAAATACCCACGCTCATGGCATTCACCAGTGGATTGGTATGATAACATTCTTCAAAATATACCTCGCCGCCTACGGTTGGTACGCCAAAACAGTTGCCGTAATGGCCAATGCCATGTACCACACCGGCTAAAAGGTGTTGTGTTTTTGCTTCGGTTAGTTTTCCAAAGCGTAATGAGTTTAAAGAGGCAATGGGCCTGGCACCCATCGTAAAAATATCACGGTTGATACCGCCAACACCGGTAGCAGCGCCCTGGAAGGGTTCAATGGCCGAAGGATGATTGTGCGATTCAATTTTAAAAACAACACCATAGCCATCACCGATATCCATTAACCCGGCATTTTCTTCACCTGCTTTTACCAACATCTTTTTTCCATCACGGGGTAATGTTTTTAACCATTTGATCGAATTCTTGTAACTGCAGTGTTCGCTCCACATGGCACTGAATGAACAGAGTTCATTAAAATTGGGCGTACGTCCCAGTTTTGTTTTAATGAGTTCAAATTCTTCGGCTGTTAATCTTAACTGCTCCGCTGTTTTGGCTGTTATTTCCATAAAAAATGATGAGAAAAGTGTTGAAAACACAAAGGTAACGCCTCACTGCCTTTTATCCTGATTAGCAAAGCAATTATTTTAACTATCTTCCCACACCGAAAATTAAATGTATTGAATTACCTGTTATTTGTTGTTTACCTGGTCATATTATCCTGGTTATTGCTGCGTGTTCCCTTTATTAAAAATGCAGGGATCAGCAGCAGGTTCATCTTGGGACTTTTTTTGATCAAGATCATGGCCGGTATTGCCATTGGCTGGGTTTCGATTCATATTTACGGCCCCGGTAATGATTATTGGGATGTGAATGATTTTGCCCGGGAAGAATATCAATTGATGCTTACAAACCCCGGGCGGTATCTCAGCAATATATTTACGTCAGATTATGAAGGCGGCTATGGAGGCATTTTCAATTCATTCAATTCTTACTGGAACGACCTGGAAAACAATATCCTCATCAAGCTCGTTTCTGTATTCAATATTTTCAGCCGGGGCGACTATTATATCAACAGTTTATTCTTCAACTTCATCATTTTTTCGGACATGTAATTTTATACCGGTTGTTAATCCTTGTTTTTCCCGGCCCGAAGGACTCTGTGAGCAGGCAGTTTTTAGTAATTATTGGTTGCTTCCTGCTGCCATCCACGCTGTATTTTACATCGGGCATTCATAAAGACGGATTGGTTTTTTTAATGCTGGCGGTTTTGGTGTATAGTATTTACCAGTCATTACATAAAAACAGTTTTTCTGCCAGGCGGTCAATATTGATCGTTACTGCATTTCTCTTTTTGTTTTTATTGCGGAATTTTGTCTTCCTGGCATTGCTACCGGCTATTTTTGCCTGGATACTGGCAGATAGAACCAAATGGAATGCCGGGTTAACTTTTATTGCAGTGTATCTTTTTAGCGGCATATTGTTTTTTACTGTCAGCTATATTAACCCTGCATTTGATCCGCCTGCCATCATCATCACTAAACAGGCCGATTATATTAACCTGCCGGTTGCTTCAACGCAAATACCGCTTACCCCTTTGCAACCCAATTTTATGAGTTTTGTATCCAATGCACCGCAGGCATTGCAACATATTTTTTTAAGGCCATACCCGGGCGAACAGCCCCTGCAGTCCCTTTTACCTTTCAGCATTGAACTGCTGCTGTACCATGTATTGCTGTTTTTATGGATCTTTTTCAGACGAAAAAATGCAGTAGTTGCCAGCAAAAGCTTCCTGTTCTTTTTGCTGTTTTTTACGCTGACTGTATTCCTATTTATAGGCTATATTGTGCCCAACCTGGGTTCTTTGGTCAGGTACCGAAGCCTGTATCTGCCGTTTATCATTACCCCCGTTCTATGCTTTCTGGATTGGAATAAACTGTCTGATCTGTTTAAAATTAAAAAATAATATAATATAAAATATTTTTCCACATTTTTCAAAATTTTGTAAGATTAATGCAAAATATATTGGTTTATAAAAGAATTTAATGTTTTTTTGTGCCTTAAAATCAAAAAATATGGATTCTTTAAGATTTAAGGCATTGGATAATTTGAGTAAAGGACTTCCAAAAATAAGGGTGGAAGGCTCTCAGAAAATTACCGAAATATTCAATGAAAATGTTTTTACACTTGATGTTGCACGCAAATTTTTAAGTGATGAAGCGTATAAGAGCCTGGCTGCATCAACCAGGGGCCATAAAAAAATTGACCGCAATATGGGTGCACATATTGCCAATGGCATACGTACCTGGGCCGAAAGTAAGGGTGTTACCCATTTTACACACTGGTTTCAGCCATTGACAGGCCTTTCTGCCGAAAAGCATGATTCCTTCTTTACTTTAAAATCGGATGGTACACCCATTGAAGAATTTGAAGCAGGCGCTTTAATTCAGCAGGAACCGGATGCGTCCTCATTTCCCAGCGGTGGATTGCGTGCCACTTTTGAGGCCCGTGGTTATACAGCCTGGGATCCATCTTCCCCGGCCTTTATCATGGAAATAGGGCAGGGAAAAACCTTATGCATTCCCACCATATTTGTTTCTTATACCGGCGAATCGCTCGATACAAAAACACCTTTATTAAAAGCATTGGTGGCTTTGGATAAAGCTGCAACCGATGTTTGCCAGTATTTTGATAAGAATGTAACACGCGTTACCGCTACCCTTGGCTGGGAGCAGGAATATTTTGTGATCGATGCCGGTTTGGCCAATACCCGTCCCGACCTGTTGTTAACCGGTCGTACCGTTTACGGGCACGCGCCGGCAAAAGGGCAGCAGCTGGATGATCATTATTTTGGCGCCATTCCCGAAAGGATCTATGCCTACATGCGTGATTTTGAACAGGAGAGTTATAAACTCGGCATACCCATCCGCACCCGCCATAATGAAGTGGCGCCTGCACAGTTTGAATGTGCGCCCATTTTTGAAGAGACCAACCTGGCCGTTGACCACAATACCTTGCTGATGGATATCATGGACCGTGTTGCCAAACGCCACGGTTTAAAATGTTTACTCCACGAAAAACCTTTTGCAGGTATCAATGGCAGTGGTAAACACAATAACTGGAGCATGGCCACCGATACCGGGGTTAATTTACTGGCGCCCGGTAAAACGCCCAAGACCAACCTGATGTTCCTTACTTTTTTTGTGAACAGCATCAAAGCGGTGCATGATTATGCCGACCTGCTGCGTGCATCTATAGCCAG
This sequence comes from Chitinophagaceae bacterium, assembly GCA_016703625.1. Taxonomy (GTDB): domain Bacteria; phylum Bacteroidota; class Bacteroidia; order Chitinophagales; family Chitinophagaceae; genus Ferruginibacter. The sequence goes on from JADJBP010000004.1 coordinate 37,995, forward strand.
TGCGGGTAATGATCACCGTTTGGGAGCCAATGAAGCGCCACCGGCCATCATCTCTATCTTTATAGGTAAGTATTTATCTGAAGTGCTGAACCAGGTGGAAACCAGGGTTTCAGACACTTTCGACGAACAGGATGAGGCCATGCTGAAACTGGATATACATAAAAGTATTCCGGAACTGATGCTTGACAATACAGACAGGAACCGTACTTCACCGTTTGCCTTCACCGGTAATAAATTCGAATTCCGGGCAGTAGGCTCTTCTGCCAACTGTGCCAATGCCATGACGGCCCTGAATGCAATTATGGCCGAAACGTTGAAGCAGTTTAAACTTGATGTGGATGCACTGATAGAAAAAGGCGAAAAGAAAGAAGTGGCCATCATGCAGGTGATACAGAAATATATTGTTGAAAGTAAAACGGTACTGTTTGAAGGCGATGGTTACAGCGATGAGTGGGAAAAGGAAGCTGCCAAACGCGGATTGCCCAATGTGAAAACAACGCCGTTGGCGCTGGATGCTTATGTAACGGATAAAATATAAAAAACTCTTCCACAGCAATGAGATATACAGCCATGCAGAACTGGAAGCCCGTCATGAGATCATGCTGGAAGCTTATATTAAAAAAGTACAGATAGAAGCCAGGGTGATGGGAGATATGGCTACAACATTTATTCTGCCTTCAGCGATCAAATACCAGAATGTGCTGATAAAAAATATTGTTGGTTTAAAAGAAGCAGGCCTGCCTGAATCCGCTTATGCCAACCAAAAGCAGGTGCTGGAAGCCATCAGTGAGCATATAAATCTCATCAGCGATAACGTGGAAAAAATGATAGAAGAAAGAAAGAAAGCAAACGATATCAAAGGTACAAGGGCGATGGCCATTGCCTATTGCGATAATGTAAAAGGAAAGTATTTTGATATCATCCGGTACCATGTTGATAAACTGGAACTGCTGGTTGATGATGCTTTCTGGTTATTGCCTAAATACAGGGAACTGCTTTTCTTAAGATAATTTCAGATCAGGGTCTGTCCTGAACCTGCCTTTGCCGGCAGACAGGCCTGTCGAAGGATCCCACAAAGACGCTAAGTGCACAAAGAAGAAATATAAACTTTGTGTTCTTTGTGTTTTTGTGGGATTTTTTTCAACAGTTTTAAACCTCTGCTTTAAAATAATATCTATGATACAGGAAGTTAAGTTTAAAATGTATCTAACAGGATTTTATCCGCAGGGTAAGTTTCAGTCACTTACCCATATGCGTAAGGTTGGGCAAAAGAAGCCGTTCATTTGTGGACGGCTTTCTTGTTTTCCGGGTGAGTCACCGCAAGACGGTGGCTCACCCGTTAAAACCTACCCGGAAAAAACTTATTTTTGCCCAATGAGCACAACCTTCCCTTACCAACAGCTATACAACTTCTCTAAAAACATATTTTTAAAGATAGGTTGCCATGAAGCAGATGCAGAAACTGCAACAAAATCTTTGCTTTCAGCCGATCTGCGGGGAGTTGACAGCCATGGTGTGGCCAGGTTAAGTGGCTACATACGTTTATGGGAAACAGACCGGGTTAATGCAAAACCTGCCATAAAAATTATTCATGAAACGCCTTCAACTGCTGTAGTTGACGGCGACAGGGGATTGGGCCTGGTGGTTGCACCATTTGCCATGCAGGTTGCTATTGACAAAGCAAAAGCAGTTGGTACAGGTTGGGTAAGTGTAAAGAACAGTAATCATTTTGGTATTGCAGGCCATCATGCCATGATGGCTTTGGAACATGATATGATCGGTATTGCCATGACCAATGCATCGGCACTGGTGGCGCCTACTTTTTCAAAGGAAAGAATGTTGGGCACCAATCCAATTGCCGTTGCCATACCTGCAGGAAAAGAACCGGCTTTTGTTGCCGACTTTGCAACAACCACTGCTGCCAATGGCAAACTGGAGATTTTGCAAAGAAAAATGAAGCTATGCCATTGGGCTGGGCACTTTCAAAAGCAGGAGAGCCTTCTACAGATCCCAATGAAATAAAAAATGGCGGATCACTGTTACCGCTCGGCGGCGATAAGGAACATGGCAGCCATAAAGGTTATGCCTTGGGAGCCATCGTTGATATATTTTCGGGCATACTCAGCGGTGCCAGTTATGGGCCCTGGGTACCGCCTTTTCCGGCATACATACCCATGCCGGAAAATATGCCCGGCGAAGGAATCGGTCATTTTTTTGGCGTAATGCGTATTGATGCCTTCCGTAAAGCTGATGATTTTAAAGAACATATGGATAAATGGATCACCCGTTTCCGGTCATCAAAAACAATTGCAGGACAGGAAAAAGTGATCATCCCCGGCGACCCGGAAAGGGAAATGGAAATGGAAAGAATGAAAAACGGAATTCCCCTGGTATCCTCAGTGGTTGCAGATTTGAAAGGTATAAGTAATAAGTTTGAAGTTGCCTTTTAGGGGTTATATTTGCTGCCTGCCAAAAGTCAGGCAGGCTCAAATTTTTAAGTAAATGAAAGTAATGAAGTTTGGCGGTACCAGCGTGGGCAAGCCGCAGCGTATGCAGGAAGTTGCAAAACTGATAACCCGTGATGAAGAAAGTAAGATCGTAGTATTATCCGCATTAAGCGGTACCACCAATGCACTGGTGGAAATAAGTGAATCACTGGCCGGGGGCGACCGCTTTGTTGCCAAAGAGCAGATCGATGAACTTCACGCACATTACCGGAATTTTATTAATGAGTTGCTGACAGAAACTTCGGCAATTGAAAAGGCTGAAGCGGTGTTGAATGAACATTTCGAATTTCTTTCCATCATTTTAAAAATATCTTTCAGCCAGTCATTGAATAAGGATATACTGGCACAGGGCGAACTCCTGAGTACCAAATTATTCAGCATTTACCTGGATGAAATAAAAGTTGATCATGTACTTTTACCGGCACTTGATTTTATGACCATCGACAGTTATGATGAACCACAGGTTGGTACCATCAAGGTTAAACTGGTTCAACTGTTAAATAAACACAGGGATACCAACATATTCATCACCCAGGGATATATCAGCCGCAATGCCAGGGGTGAAGTGGATAATTTAAAAAGGGGCGGCAGTGATTACAGCGCTTCTTTAATAGCAGCAGCCATCAACGCCAGTGTTTGCGAAATCTGGACCGACATCGACGGTATGCACAACAACGATCCCCGTGTTGTGGAAAAAACAAAAGCCATAGAGCAGCTGAGTTTTGAAGAAGCAGCCGAGCTGGCTTATTTTGGCGCAAAAATTTTACACCCGGCCAGCATCTGGCCAGCACAGTTCTTTAATGTACCTGTACGACTGTTGAATACACTGGAACCGGATGCCAGGGGAACTTTAATAACTGAAAAAGCAGGAAGCGTTGGTGTAAAAGCCGTGGCTGCAAAAGACGGCATTACCGCTATTAAGATAAAAAGCAGCCGCATGTTGCTGGCCTATGGATTTTTACGTAAAGTTTTTGAAGTGTTTGAAAAATACCGTACTTCCATTGACATGATCACCACTTCTGAAGTTGCAGTTTCCGTAACCATAGATGATGATGTGCATCTTCCTGAAATTTGTAAGGAACTGGAAGCATTTGGAACGGTAGAGATCGATACGAACCATACCATTGTTTCCATTGTGGGCAATGAAATAGCCGAAACCAAAGATGTGATGAAAAGATCTTTGATGCCCTTGAACCTATACCTGTAAGGATGGTCAGTTACGGCGGCAGTAAGCACAATGTTTCCCTACTGATCTCCCGGAATTATAAAGAAGAAACATTGCAGTTGCTGAATAAGGGATTGTTTGGAATGTAATACAAAAGGTAAAAGTAAAAAGTAAAAATTTAAAAGTAAAAAGTAAAAAGTAAAAAAAAAGAGCGTTCAAATTTGAGATCAACTTTTGAATTTTGATTTTTGACTTTAAAACCCTTTCTTCCAAATTTTATCTGACGCTTCAAGATAAGCTGGCAATGCTGCCGAGCCATACCATTGATACAATTCTGCTGCCAATAATTTTTCTTTTATGGCCGGGTCGGTTTCCAGGAGGGCATTGGCTTCTTCAAAGGTTTTTACATCCAGTATAAATATACCGCGGTAGGTTTTTTCATTTTTCGTTAAAGGGCCGGCCACAACCAGTTTATTTATTTTAACCAGGCGGTTGATATTATCCATATGCCCGGCAAACAAACTGTCTTTAATTTTTTTGTTATCGGTAGTATTGGTACCTGTTTTAAGAATTACCAATACATATTTTTTCATGCCATAATCATCAGCCTCCATTTTTTTGGCAAGCGTTGAGTCGTAGTTGGGATTTGTTTTTTGAGAGAACCCGGTAGAAGTTGCAAAGCATAGTACCAGGCAGATTACAATAATTTTCATCAGTAGAAAAATTAGTTGGTAAGTAAAACGGTTTAAATGGCTATCCCCAGTCTTTTATAAATAAAACTCATCAGCCAGGCAGGACCGATCATTAAGAACTGGATGTCTTTAAAAAAAGAAGGTTTTTTGCCTTCCACTTTATGTCCGTAAAACTGCCCGATCCAGGCAACCACAAAAATAACCAGGTAAAATAACCAGGGCTGCATAAAATCAGCCTGCTCTACCAGCCGGCAAAGCCATAAACACAAAAGTGCAAACAATAACAAACCGATCCACAATGTTTTTGAAAGGGAGATATAATAGATAATTACCAAAGCCAATACAACAATCGCCACATTTAATTGAATTCCTGTAATAATAAAGGGGAGCTTAATGCTGTACAATAACCCGGTGATTGAGAAAAAAATGACGGGTACACAGATCCAGTGTATGGCCTTATTGGTATCGTTTTGGTGGCTTTCGCCGTATTCGTTTAGCCATTGATGAATGGTTTTCATGCTGTTAAAATTTTGGTCACTTAAAGTTAATTAAATCCATTAACAATTCATTAGTAACACAAATTCACTTTTTAGTGTCTTATACCTGGTTTTTCATAGGATATTGGATTTTTAATCGGCCCGGATCTCTATCCGGGCCTTCTTATGTTTTTAAAGTATTTCATTAAAACCAGGATTTCCTTTTTTTCGTATATCATTTTGGTTTTTCACAGGATATTGGATTTTAAACGGCCCGGATCTCTATCCGGGCCTTCCTAATAATGCCACGAATAACACGAATTGACACGAATGCTTTGATTTATTAGTGAAAATTCGTGTATTAGTGGCATATACAAATTATTCCTGCAAAAAAAAATACTCCCCGTTAAAGCGGGGAGTATCAAAAATAATCTTTGTAAGAATTTATTTAGATGATCAGCATCGCATCTCCATAACTGAAGAAACGGTATTTATCCTTGATCGCTTTTTTATAAGCTTCCATCATCAGGTCGTAACCGGCAAAGGCACAGGCCATGATCAGCAAACTTGTTTTAGGCAAATGAAAATTGGTTACCAATGCATCTGCAATATTAAAATTATAAGGCGGATGAATAAAATGGTTGGTCCAGCCTTCTGATGGTTTTAATAATTTCTGCGCTGTAAAGGAAGATTCCATTGCCCGCATGGTTGTGGTACCGATTGAACAGATTCGGTGGCCCTTTTCCTTTGCTTTATTAACGATGGCGCAGGCAGTTTCCTCTATGCGGTAATATTCAGCATCCATTTTATGTTTGCTCAGGTCTTCTACTTCAATTGGCCTGAAAGTTCCCAAACCGGTATGCAGTGTTGCTTCGGCAAAACGGATCCCTTTGATCTCTAAACGCTTGATCAGTTCCTGGCTAAAGTGCAGGCCCGCTGTTGGTGCAGCAACGGCACCTTCATGTTTGGCATAAACGGTCTGGTACCGTTCTTTATCCTCTTCATCGGGTTTGCGTTTGATGTATTTGGGTAAAGGTGTTTCTCCTAAAATACCCAGCATCTGCCTGAATTCATCTTCAGTGCCATCCCACAAAAAACGGATGGTACGGCCACGGCTGGTAGTGTTATCAATCACCTCGGCTACCAGTTCATCACTTTCACCAAAATACAGTTTATTGCCAACACGGATCTTGCGGGCAGGGTCCACGATCACATCCCAAAGCTTATTGGCTTTGTTCAGTTCCCTTAACAGGAACACTTCGATCTTGGCGCCTGTTTTTTCCTTACGGCCATACATACGTGCCGGGAAAACCTTGGTATTGTTTACAACAAACACATCCTTATCATCAAAATAATCCAATATCTCTTTAAAGTGTTTGTTCTCTATCTGCCCCGTTTTGCGGTGGATCACCATCATGCGGCTGTCTTCACGGCGTTTGGTTGGATTCTGGGCAATTAAATTAAGCGGAAGGTCAAATCTGAACTGGGATAATTTCATGTAACGATTTTATTTTTGTTGTTGTCACATGCCCGTACTGTATTTTTACAGAGATCGTAGCCCTTATTACCAGGACATTTATCATGTTACGGCATGATTTTAAAGGTGGCAAAGGTAATAAATACTGATGAAATCCGGAGTTTAATTATTTTTTCCGTGTTTACCGTGCTGTAAGGCACCGGCATCAGGAAGAAACGGCAGGTTTTCGGGCGATAAATTAAAATAGGCAGTTTTTATAGCGTAACGGTATTTTATAGGTTGATGGAAATATACCGGGATTTAGATATTGAAGTGACCAGTACAATTAAAATATGTTTTTACCGGGTATGGCATCAACCAGTTTTTGCGTATACTCATTTTTTTGGATGATGATAAACCTGTCCGGCTTCCCCTTCTTCCACGATCTTTCCCTGTTGCATCACGAGTATCCGGTTGCAGATATAATGTACAACCGCCAGGTCGTGTGAGATAAAAATGGCAGAAAACCAAATTCCTTTTTAAGGTCATTCAACAAATTAAGTACCTGTGCCTGTACGCTTACATCGAGCGCCGAAACCATTTCATCAAAGATTAAAAAAGAAGGATCCAGTGCCAATGCCCGGGCTATGCAGATACGCTGGCGTTGACCGCCGCTGAACTGGTGCGGATAGCGGTTAAAATGATCAGTACCCAGGCTCACTTTTTCCAGCAGGTCCATTACTTTTTCCCTGCGTTGTTTATTGTTGTTTAAAACAGCATGAACTTTTAATGGCTCCAGTAATGGCTTCGCCGATGGTAATGCGTGGGTTAAGAGAACCGTATGGGTCCTGGAAAACAACCTGCATGTCTTTACGGATGTTCCGTAATTCAGCCGGCTGAGCATGGGCAAGGTCTTTCCCGTTAAGAATGATTTGGCCTGAAGCGGGCTTGATCAACTGCAGGATAGTTCTGCCCAGGGTTGTTTTGCCGCAACCGCTTTCGCCAACCAGGCCAATAATATCACCCCGCTGTACCGTAAAACTTACATCATCAACTGCATTAAAGAATTGTGTGGCTTTCCCAAAAATATTTTTCTGAACAGGGAATTTTACAACCAGGTTTTCTACAAGTAAGTTTGTTGCGGGTTGTTCGCCCGCAGGGCCCTGTGGGTTGACCGGTGTTAGAATTGAATTTGTACGCTCAAATATTTTTTCCGGCACATTCATAAAATCACTCACTACCGGTAACCGATGCCCCTTTTTTTTGCCCGGCCGGCCTGCATGCCAGCAATGCCTTTGTGTATGGGTGTTTTGGCGAAAGCAGGATCTCTTTTGACGGGCCCTGCTCTACAATTTCACCTTTATACATCACCAGTATTTTGTCGGCGATATCTGCAACTACACCCAGGTCGTGCGTGATAAAAACAACGCCCATGTTATTTATTTCCTGTAAGGATTTAATGAGTTCCAGGATCGTTTTTTTGTACGGTCACATCCAGCGCCGTGGTGGGTTCATCGGCAATTAAGAGAGCGGGGTTGCAACTCATGGCCATAGCGATCATCACCCGTTGTTTTTGCCCGCCGCTGATCTCATGCGGGTAACGGTGCAGCATATTTGCTGCGCCGGGTAATTTCACCTGTTCAAAAAGTTCAATCGCTTTTTGCCTGGCCGTTTTTTTGTTTACCTGCTGGTGCAATTGAATGGCTTCCATCACCTGGTAGCCGCAGGTAAAAACCGGGTTGAGCGAGGTCATGGGTTCCTGGAAGATCATGGCGATATCATTGCCCCGGATCCGGTTTAATTTTTTTGCCGGTAATTGTAACAGGTCAACCGGTTCATTTTCATCTTTGCAAAATAAAACTTCACCCGTTACTGCTGCCTGTGCCGGCAATAATTGTAAAATGGAAAGTGCCGCTACCGATTTGCCTGAACCGCTTTCACCAACAATGGCAACCAGTTCACCGCTGTTAACAGTAAAGGAACTGTCTTTTACCGCCGCCGTGTCTGTAATAACGGTTTCATTTATTTTTCAATGATTTTAATCGAAAGTTTTTTTCCGGGTGTTGGGTAATAAGCCAGGCAAACAGCACATCCGGATGTGTTGGCGGTATCTATCACAAAATAAAATTCATCTCCCTCTTTTATGGAAGATGGAAAATTACAGGGGTTCGCCAAAGCAAAAACATTTTTGTAAGTTCTATTGGTTACTTCATCAGTCCAGGAAGTTACAATTTTTGAAGTATCTATATTTCCTCCTGTAAGCGCAATGGTGTAGTTCATACAAATTGCTTTTATCTCGAGCCTTCCTTTAAAGGGTTCGCTGTTTTTTTTCTTCCCGGTGCAGTTATCTGCAGCAATGGTGAATAAAAAAATGACAGATAAAATGAACAGGCGTTGCATGGATCAAAATTTTAAGTGCCGTACGGTCAACCCGTCATTGATCAGTTGTTTTAAAGAATCAATACCGATCTTTAAATGGCGTTCCACAAATTCGGAAGTAACTTTTTTATCACTCTCTTCCGTTTTTACACCTTCGGGAACCATGGGGCTGTCGCTCACGAGCAACAGGGCCCCCGTAGGTATTTTATTATAGAAACCAACGGTAAAAATGGTTGCTGTTTCCATATCAATGGCGTAGGCTCTTATTTTTGCAGGTAATCTTTAAAGGTCTCATCATGTTCCCATACCCGGCGGTTCGTTGTATAACAAACACCGGTCCAGTAATCGCAGGAAGCATCCCTGATGGTTGTTGAAATGGCTTTCTGCAAGGCAAATGCCGGCAGGGCCGGTACTTCGGGCGGGAAATAATCATTAGATGTTCCTTCTCCGCGGATGGCGGCAATGGGTAAGATCAGGTCGCCCAGTTTATTTCGTTTTTTTAAACCACCGCATTTACCCAGGAACAGGACCGCTTTGGGTTCAATGGCACTCAGCAGGTCCATGACCGTGGCTGCACCCGGGCTGCCCATTCCAAAATTAATGATGCTGATATTATCTGCAGTGGCACATTGCATCGGCCTGTCGGTACCCACAACTTTAACATTATTCCATTTGGCAAACAGGTCTACATAATTACTGAAATTGGTAAGTAAAATATATTTTCCAAAATGCTCTATTTGTTCACCGGTGTACCTCGGCAACCAGTTCTTAACGATATCTGCTTTTGTCTTCATATCTTTCCGTTATAATAAATTTTAATTTTAAAGATACAAAATTCTTTCCCGCTGTTTGGATTAAAGCACATGATCTACATTGAATATCCTGCATATCAACCCAAAATAAAAGAAAAATCCGGCCCACGCGGTTCTGCAAAAAAAGAATTCATCCTTGATGAGATCCGTAAAAGGTGGGTGGCGCTTACCCCTGAAGAATGGGTACGGCAGAATTTCCTGCAATATCTTATCCAGGTAAAAAAATACCCCGCTTCGTTAATTGCCATTGAAAAGGAAATTAAACTGGGCGAACTTAAAAAACGTTTTGATATTGTTGTGTACGACAGTGATACCAAACCCTGGATGATCGTGGAGTGCAAGGAAATGAATGTACCGCTTGATAAAACAGTACTCGACCAGGTGCTGAGATATAACATCAGTATGCAGGTACCTTACCTGGTCATCACCAATGGCAAATACTGTATGGCTATGTTATTAAAGGATAAAGCCATGACATCGCTGGAATGCCTGCCCGCTTATAATTCGTAACCCTGAATTCATTTTTTTATAAGGCGGATATCAGTTAACCGGCAATAATTATAAGCAGGATTATAATTACCAATATCAACCTGAAAACATTTTGCATATAATATTGTTTTGTAGCTTACACAACCATAAACGGAAAAATGAAAAGGAAAATTGTTATTGCGGTAACCGGGGCCAGTGGTTCGATCTATGCGGATTTACTGTTAAAAAAGCTGCAACTGCTTAATGATCAATGGGATGAACTGAGCCTGGTGATGACTGCCAATGCAAAGGAAGTGTGGAAAATTGAGCTGAATAATGACAGCTATACCGAATATGATCTACATCATTACACACCGCAGGATTTTAATGCACCATTTGCTTCCGGATCTGGGCAATACGATACCATGATCATCATCCCCTGCAGTATGGGAACTATGGGAAGAATTGCTTCGGGTATTTCAAATGACCTTATCAGCCGTGCTGCCGATGTTATTTTAAAAGAAAGAAGAAAATTGATCTGTGTTGTACGCGATACTCCCTACAATCTCATTCATATCCGCAACATGGAAACCATTACCCTGGCAGGCGGTATCATTTGCCCGGCTACGCCTTCATTTTACAGCAAACCCGCCACGATCGAAGATGTTCCAGCTACTGTTGTTGACCGGGTGATTGACCTGGCAGGACTGGATAACAGTGCATTCAGATGGGGCGATAAAAAATCATAACAAAAGAAAACTGTTTCCAGTAAGATTCAATGTAATTATTACAGACTAAAATATAGTTACTGGTTTATTACCTCAGGTCAACCAGTTCCATACCGGGGTAATTCTTCTGGTTAAAAACAAATGTATTATCAGGAATATTTACTTTGGTATTCATACTGCTTACAGAATAAGTGTACCTATTCCCGGCTTTTTCAAAAACCCTGGTTGATGTGATGGTTTGTGTGGCTTTGTTGATAAACACGATCACTTTATGGAAAAGTTTGGTTTTGTCAATGGGGGTTAATTCAATTTCCTGGATACCTTTTGCATCACTGTTTAACTTGTATAAAAAATCCTTATCGTAAAAATTGGTAAATAATTTCTGTGGGGTAATGGCGTTGTTCGATACATCGATCTTTGTAAGTGTTATCTCTTTTTCTGCCGCATCCACGGTCCATACATTACTTCCATCACAGAAAATATCCTTATCATCCACTTTAATACGGTACCTGGTACCTTTCATTAATACAGTTCCTTTTTTATTACCCATAACTTTATTGGCTGCATTCTCGATCTTTAAACTGAAATTAGACTGAACAGATTTAAAGGTTTTGAATTTTGCACTTACCTTATCCAGGATCTTTTTTGCTTCCGGATCGCTGTTGCCCATGCCCTTCGGAACCTGTGCATTCGCGTTAAAAAATACGCTTATCATCAAAATTGCAACACTTAAAATTTTTTTCATTTTGGTTATATATTATTAAAAAAGAGCCATTTGTATAATGGCTGCAAAGATAAAACAATAGACGGGTATCTGTATCCAACGTTTAAACTCATTGATTAATAAACTGTTAATGTATTGCCATAGTTAAAATAAGTCAGCGAGGGCAGCGTTAATCAGCGTAAGAATTCTTATTTTGTGGTCCTTCTACTCAACTCCTCTATTGATCCTTTTTTTACAGTGTATTGCGCAACTCCCGGCAGGTGCGTAATAAAAAGCATCACGTAATTATTTCAAATCATGGAAAAAAACAGCGCCATTTCCCAGCGGGAAAGCTATCATCCCGGTCAATTCACTGAATTTTTATGGTGGCTGGCAACCGCCGAAAAAGAGATCCTCGTTGACTCGGTTGTAGACAGGAACCGTTACCGCATCATCGGCATGACGGTTTTGGCAACCTGGGCATTTGCCAGCTTTACCTGGACCTATTTTTTCAGCACTTTTGTGGATTCCGTTTTCGGTGCTGCTGGTTTAGGTTTGTTCATGGGTTTTATCATCCTAACCATCGACCGTGCGCTGATCAAGGGCATCACCAAATTCAATAAAAGAAAAATTGCCCCGCTTTTATTCAGGGGGCTGCTGGCAGTAACCATTGGCACTTTTATGGCACAACCTGCCGTGTTATATATGTTTGATAAGGAAATAAAACTGCAGACATCGCTCGACAATGAACAAAAGAAAATGCTGAAGCAGCAGGAACTGGTAACATTGTATAAGGCGCCTAAAGAAGCATTGACTAAAAAAAATGAAGCATTAAGATCGGAACTTGATCTGAAATATGAAGCTGTACAAAATGCAAGAAATAATTTTTTAGCCGAAACAGATGGCAGCGGGGGATCGGGTAAAGTGGGGATAAAGGATATTGCCTTGGCCAAAAAAACTGAATACCAAAAACTGGATAATGAGTACCAGGCTTTATTAAAAGGATACCAGCCACAATTAGACAGTAATGATGCAGCCCTGAAAGAAATAGACCAAAAATAAAAACTGAAGAAGCGAATTTTTTGCTGTACCTCAATAATGGATTTTTAACCCGGGTGGAAGCGCTCACCAATTTATTAAAGAACCACCCGGCACTGCAGTTCCGGTATTACCTGATCGTTTTTATTTTAATGCTGATCGAACTGATGCCCGTAATTGCCAAGACCATCCTCCCATCGGGCAGTTATGATGAGAAAGCCATGCTCCGGGAAGAAATGGAGATCGATATTGCCCGCAGCAATATCCGCAAAGAACAGCAATTAAAGGAACTGTATAACCAAATGGCATTTGATAATGACTCCGAAGCCATCACCGCTTTTTTTGCGTTGACTAAAGAAGACCGGATGGACAAGATCCAATCCTTCAGTAAAAAATGGAAGGAAGAGAACCACCAGAGCTTTGACGGGCTTTGGGAAAAGATGAAGAAAGAGATACTGACGAAGCAGGAAAACTAATTTTAACCACAGATTAAACAGACCTGCCTGCCGGCAGGCAGGTTGATGCACAGATTTACACAGATCGGTGTTCTGTGAAACCTGTGATTAAAATCCGTGGCCATCTGTGGTTTTGACCCTCAAATTGCGATAGCAATTCATTATTTTTGCCCACTATGGCCAAATCATCTGCTGAAACTCCCTTAATGCAACAACACAATGCCATCAAGGCCAAATACCCTGATGCCATTTTGCTTTTCCGGGTGGGTGATTTTTATGAAACTTTCGGGCAGGATGCCATAACCACTGCAGCCGTACTGGGCATTACCTTAACCAAACGCAATAACGGAAATCCCGATGCATCGGAACTGGCCGGGTTTCCGCATCATGCACTGGATACTTATTTACACAAACTGGTAAAAGCCGGTTACCGGGTTGCCATTTGTGATCAACTGGAAGACCCCAAACTGGCTAAGGGAATAGTAAAACGGGGGGTAACGGAACTGGTTACACCGGGTGTGGCCACCAGCGATAAATTACTGGAACATAACAGCAATAATTTTTTGGCTGCCCTGCATTTTGCCGGTACAGATGCTGTTGGCGGTCGTGAAGGAGATAAGATCGGCATTGCATTTTTAGACATCAGCACCGGTGAATTTTTTGTGGCTGAAGGTGATAAAGAATATGCTGATAAATTATTACAGAGCCTTAAACCTGCCGAAGTGATCTTCCAGCGCAGCCGGCAAAAATATTTTAAGGAAAATTTCGGCACCAAATTCTTTACCTATACATTGGAAGAATGGATCTTTGCCGAAGCTTATGCCAATGAAAGTTTATTAAAACATTTTGGAACACACAGCTTAAAAGGTTTTGGCATTGAAGCGCAGCAATCGGGAATCGTTGCAGCCGGGGCCATTCTTCATTACCTGAAAGATACCGAGCATCCCAACCTGGGCCATATCACATCCATACAACGGATTGACCGGGAAGACCATTTGTGGATGGACCGGTTTACCATCCGCAACCTGGAATTATTTGGAGGTGCAGATGGCAGCAATACTTTATTAAAAGTGTTGGACAATACTGTGAGCGCCATGGGCGCCCGTTTATTAAAACGATGGATGGTGCTGCCATTGAATAATATTGTAAAGATCAATGAACGGCTGAATACAGTTGAATATTTAATTAAAGAGGTTGACCTCAGGAACAAAGTATCTCAATACATTAAACAGGCAGGTGATGTAGAAAGACTGGTGAGCAAAGTCCCGCTAAAAAAAGTAAATCCCAGGGAGGTTCTGCAAATTGCAAAGGGTTTGCAGCAAACTGACCTGATAAAAAAGATCTGCGAAGCTTCATCCAGTGAGTATTTAAAAAGACTGGGCGATTCTCTCAATCCGTGTAAATATATTTTAGATAAGATCGTAAAAGAACTGAATGAAAATCCCCCGGTAGCTGCATCAAAAGGAAATGTAATTGCGGCAGGGATCAATGAAGAACTGGATGCATTGCGTACAATCGCCAGTGGTGGAAAAGATTACCTGGTAGAAATTCAACAGCGGGAGGCAATGGCTACAGGCATATCTTCCTTAAAAATAAGTTTCAATAATGTTTTTGGGTATTACCTGGAAGTAACCCATGCGCACAAGGCCAAGGTACCCGAAACCTGGATACGTAAACAAACACTGGTAAATGCAGAAAGGTATATCACACCTGAATTAAAAGAATACGAAGAAAAAATTGTTGGTGCTGAAGATAAGATTCTGGCTATAGAAATGCAGCTATTTGAAGAATTATTGAATGAGCTGCAGGATTATATTGCACCCATGAAGGTGAACGGGCATGTAATGGCTGTGCTGGATTGTTTGGGTTGTTTTGCCAGCAATGCATTGCAGTTCAAATATAAAAAACCGTTGCTGCAGGATGATTTTATTTTAGATATCAAAGACAGCCGCCACCCGGTGATCGAACGTTATTTGCCGGCAGGTGAAAGTTATATAGCCAATGATATATATTTAGATCCATCATCGCAACAGATCATCATTTTAACTGGTCCCAACATGAGTGGTAAGAGCGCCATACTCAGGCAAACGGCATTGATCACGCTGATGGCGCATATGGGAAGTTTTATACCTGCAGGCGATGCAAAGATCCCATTGACAGATAAAATATTTACACGGGTAGGCGCCAGCGATAATTTAAGCGGCGGTGAAAGTACATTCATGGTGGAGATGAATGAAACCGCAAGTATCATCAACAACCTCACCAAAAGAAGTCTGATCTTACTTGATGAAATAGGAAGAGGCACATCCACCTACGATGGAATCAGCATTGCCTGGAGCATTGCCGAGTTTTTGCACAACTCCGTTCATCAACCCAAAACATTATTTGCCACGCATTACCATGAGTTGAATGAACTGGAGAATAAATTAACGGGCATTAAGAACTTTCATGTAACCAATAAGGAAGTGGGCAATAAAATTATTTTTTTGCGAAAGCTGGCGCCCGGCGGCAGTGTACACAGTTTTGGTATCCATGTGGCCCGTATGGCAGGTATGCCGCCTGCATTGATCGACCGTGCCAACGAAATTTTAAAACAACTGGAACTTAGCCGGGAAGACGGTAAATCGTTGAACGTGGATGAAACCATCAGGCAATTGAATGCCCCGCAGGTGCAGCTCAGTATTTTTGATGTACATTCTGCCACTTTTGATGAGATAAGGACTTTACTGGAAGCAGTGGATATAAACAGGTTAACACCGGTGGAAGCACTGCTGAAGCTGCAGGAGATCAAAAGTAAGGTCAAGTAGATATTGAAAATTATTTTTTGATTGTGTAATCCATTGTATTTCTTCATCATTCCTGTTAAAATCGTATTAACTCTTGCAGCAATACAGCCGGTATTGTGGTCTTTGTAATAATTTCGCAGCACTTATGATTAAAAAGATACTAACGCTTTTTGTTTTTTGTTTTTCTGGTTTATACTGCAGTTATGCACAACCCTGCAGTCTGCCCGGTATGACACCGGATAATGCCGTTCCTGTTTGCGGAACATCTGTTTTTCACCAGAGCCAGGTAACAAATTGTACCGGGCCTAATGTGGCTCAAACGGGATGCCCTATTGGTGTAACATCGTCCAGTTCTTTTTGGTATAAATTCACCTGTTACCAAACGGGTTCTTTGGGATTCCTGATAAGTGGAATTTCAAGCACTGATGATTATGATTGGGCACTCTTTGATATCACCGGGCGAAATCCAAATGAAGTTTTTTCGAACCCGGCATTGGCTATTTCTATAAATCTTTATGGGGCAGGTAGTGGTCCTGCACCATTTCCAGAATCACCAACCGGTTGCAGGGCAGGCGCTACAGGAAATATTCACTGTGAAGGGTCGGCAGGGGGGGATTCCCCTTGCAATGCAATGCACACGATCACAAGAGGACATGATTATTTACTGATGGTTACAAACTGGACCAGGAGTACAACCGGGTATGATCTTTCTTTTACAGGTGGCACTGCCAATATAACCGACCCAAAAGAACCGCATATGGAAAGTGCCCGGGCCGCCTGTGATGGTACCCAGGCTACCATCAAACTGAATAAAAGAATGAAGTGTATCAGCCTCACGGCAACGGGTTCAGAATTTACCATTACACCGGCGCTGGCCAATGTGATTTCGGCTACGGGTTTTGGATGTAACGACGGTTTCGACATGGATTCACTGATATTAACACTTGATGCACCTTTACCACCCGGAAATTATACCATCAACATCCGCAATGGAACTGATGCCAATACGGTAAGGGATAACTGCGACCGGGATATTCCTGTAGGAGAATCCATCCCGATGATCGTTTACCCGCTGATACCAACGCCGATGGACAGCATTTCCAAACTGGGCTGTGCGCCGGATGAACTGCAACTGGTGTTCCGGAAAAATATCAGGTGCAACAGTATTGCAGCTGATGGAAGTGATTTTATAGTGACCATGATCTCAGGGTCATCACCGGTTTCAGTTGTGAGTGCTACGGGTAATTGTAATGCAGACGGGTTATCACCCATTATCAAAGTGAAATTATCGGCACCTGTACAAACCAGGGGTACCTATCAAATCCGGTTGGTTACCGGCAGCGATGGCAATACGATCATTGATGAATGCGGGCAGGAAACCCCTGCCGGTGCTACATTGGTTTTTAATACAAAAGATACCGTAAATGCTGATTTCAGTTACCAGGTAAGGATCGGCTGCGAACGGGACACCATACATTATGTGCATGACGGCAGGAATGAAGTGAATTACTGGAGATGGAATTTTGATAACCTGCGTACCAGCAGTTTACAAAGTCCAACCATTTTTTATGCTACTTTCGGGCAAAAGCAAACGCAGTTGATCGTGTCTAACGGGGTTTGCCGCGATACCAGCGATATCATCCCCATTTTTTTAGATAATGAACTGAAAGCAGCTTTTGAAGCCACGGCTGTTGTGTGTCCCAATGAGTTTGCTGTTTTTACCGATAACAGCATTGGCAATATTGTTGCCTGGCGTTGGGATTTCGGCAATTGCATCACCAGCACTTTGCCTACACCGGCACCGCAATCCTATATTCCGCCAACAGGCGCACCGGTCAATGTATTTCCACGCCTGGTCATTCAGAATAATTACGGGTGTTTTGATACCGCTGTTCAAAAAATTGTAGTACCCAACAGTTGTTATATTGCCGTACCCAATGCCTTTACGCCCAATAAGGACGGACTTAATGATTTTCTCTACCCGCTGAATGCCTGGAAAGCAACCGATCTTTTATTTCGTGTATACAACAGGGTAGGGCAATTGGTTTTTGAAACCCGCGACTGGACCAAAAAATGGGATGGCCGTTTTAAAGGGCAGGGCGCCGACCCGGGTACTTATGTGTGGATATTGGTTTATACAGATATAGAAACCGGTAAAAAACGGCAATTGAAAGGGTCGAGTATTTTAATAAGATAGATAAGTTGAACAAACCTATAAGGTTTTAACAGGGCTCTGTGAAGAGGAAAACCTTATAGCGTTTTATTGATTTCTGCTTCTTCAATCACTATAAGGTTCG
Source organism: Chitinophagaceae bacterium (assembly GCA_016703625.1). GTDB lineage: Bacteria > Bacteroidota > Bacteroidia > Chitinophagales > Chitinophagaceae > Ferruginibacter. Next base: position 55,957 of record JADJBP010000004.1, read on the forward strand.
CCTGGCTACAGGGCTTTGCAGCAAACCTTATAGGATTATCACCTCCCCAACATCTTCCTTTCATCCCTTTCTTCCCGCAGCATGGCGCCGAAATCCATTTTACGTACCATGGTTTTTATCACCAGGGCAATGCGTTTTGTTTTGGTGGGTTCTGTTTTGGCCGAGTCGATCCATTTGGTAAAATAATTACGGTGGCCCTGGGAGTGCGTTGAAATATTTTAATGCTTCAGGTTCGTCTTCCAGACATTCCAGTAATTCAGGCGGGGCAAGGATGGGTGAATCATCCGGTTCCAGCTGTACTTTTATTTTGTTGCGCCTAAACGCTTGCCGGTGCCTTTTCTCATGGCAGCATTGAAGGGCAGGATAAAATCGCCTTTGCCCATGGGGATCAGCGCCGTTTTCTCAATAGCAAGATCATCCAGCTTACCTTTTACCCGGTACGATTTTTTTACACCGGGATTTAATTTTTTTGCGATCTTATCCGGTACGATAATGTAGGTCCAGCCGGTTTTTTCGCCCTGTTTGCTGAATTTTAAAATGGTGGTGCTGAAGGATAACATGGGGTACAAGATAAAAAATTTTTCTCTGTTATAGCTTCTGTTTTCACGAACCGGGTTGACGGTTTAAATATTTTAAAATGACTATCAGGATAACTTAACCTCTGGTTTTTTTTTACCACATAGGCACATAGAAATATAGATTTTTACATTGGATTCTATGTGTTTATTTCTATTGTGTACTATGTTTCTATGTGGTTCCATTTCAAGGTTGACTAATCCCAACAGTCACTTATTTTAATATGGTTTAGGATATTATTCTTCTTTTGAATACTCCAGCAGGTCTCCGGGCTGGCATTCTAATGCTTTACAAATAGCTTCCAGTGTACTGAACCGGACTGCTTTTGCTTTGCCGGTTTTGAGTATGGAAAGATTGGCCAATGTCAGGTCCACTTTTTCAGAAAGTTCATTCAACGACATTTTCCGTTTGGCCATCATTACGTCTAAGTTTACAATGATCGGCATATTTTATACGGTTAATTCGTTTTCAGATTGGATTTCGATTCCTCTTTTAAAGATATGTGCAATTATAAAAAGTATTACGCTCATAAATAGCCACACATCAGCTCCCCCCAGGCGTAAATGTTGTGTATCCGGCATTTTAACCCCCTGGCTAATTATCCACTCAGTGTAATTTACTCCCCACCCTGTGAACAAGCCTATCCCAAAAGCCAGGCATGATATTTTAATAATAAAACGCCTTACTTCATTATTGAATGGCTGAGACATATTAAATTTTTTATCGTGCAAAATTTTTACGATGAGGTAAAACATACAAGCCTTCAATACGGCTGGAATACTTATCAGCAATGTTTCTGCAAAAAAATGACCGGGGTCGTAATTATAGAGGCCTGACAGATCATTTCCAACCCAATAGGTTCTTGCGTTAACTGAGTTTATTGCCAACGTATAAAAAGCACTGAATATAGAGCCGCCAGCGTCAATACATACACCGATAAATATTATCAAGGAAAGGACGTATAATACTTTTAGTATCTGATTTGTTGTTATTGTCATTATAAAGTGATTTTTTTGATTATAATGCAAATAGAGATAAATAATTATTGATAAACAATAAAAATACATCTTTATTTAATAAAAAATTATCCACACTCAAAAATGCCTTTAAATTCTTGAGTCATTCCGTTTGCTCGGACAAAAAATAAAAAAACCATCCCGCATTCAGGCGAAATGGTTTTTATTATTAATAAAAGTAAATCACTAACCTCCTGCACCAACCCTTTGCTGTTCTTCTTCGGTGGCTGAATTCCGGCGGCGGCTTTGTCCCTGCTGCTTGCCAAAGCGGTAAGTAAAGTTGATGCCGTATTGCCGGTTATCCCAACGGTTGGAAATATTGATATCTATATTGCCGTATTTGGTGGCGCCACGGAAATACTGCCAGCCAAATGGGTCGCGGGCATTGATGCGGAGGCTGGCCTTGCCTTTCAGTAAATTGTTTTTGGCCAGGCCAATATTCATTTGTCCCATGGGGAAGGCAAGTGATAATTGCTGCACGGTTTTATACCGGTACCAGCCGCTCAACTCGGCACTCCATCCTTTCCCAATGGTAAAGCTGTTGTTGATGTTGATGGTAAAGGAAGTAAAGGCCAGGTCAAGGTCAACCAACTGCGGTTGTGCGTTTTCGGTAGAAATATAAGTTCCCATATAATGATTGCGGTACACATGGGCGTACAGGTTAACATTCCACCATTTTTTAACATTTACCGGTGCACTGATGGCAAGGCCCATGTTGTTGAATTTGGCAATATTGTCGATGGTTAAAAATCCCACCAGTTCATTATTGGTACCCTTCACCCTTTTGATGATCTGCGAGATCACATCCCTGGTGCTGGTATAATTCAGCGTTGTGGTGATCTTGCTTTTAAAAGTATGTATCAGTTCAAAATTATACGAGAACTGGGGTGTGAGGTAAGGATTTCCCTGACGGTAACTTAATGAATCCAGGAAGAAGGTGAAGGGGTTCAGGTCCTGGTAATTGGGCCGCTGCAGCCGCCTGCTGGCAGATACGGTAAGCATGTGTTTGTCGTTAATGGTATAACTCACAAATGCCGACGGGAACAAACTCACATAACTGCGTATAACCGTTGAGTTATTGGACGTTTGTACACCCTTTGTATTGGTGTTCTCCATGCGCAGCCCGCCCTGGACATTCCATTTTTTGAACTGTTTATTCGCATTCAAATATGCTGCATTGATGTTCTCGGTATAGATAAAATGGTTGTTACGGGCATCGGGTACCCAGCCGTTGTTTGTCCGGCGCACGTAATCCACCAGGTTATCCGATTGTACATAACTGGATTTGATACCTGCTTCGATCCGTACCCCGCTCTTCAGTGGTTTTACAAAATCTGATTTCAGCGAATAGATATCGATAGCCGATGGCAGGCGTCCCTTTAAGAACATGGAGTCGGAGGTCTGGTTGTATTCGGCGTCAAAGAACCCGGTGCTCAGCAACTGGTCCGATACATTCTTGTAATGCGAATAATCCAGGTCAAGTGTGATCTCGGTTCCGGTAGTATCAAAATTATGTTTGTAATTGAGGTTGGTGCTGAAATTGTTCCAGCTTAGTTTATTCTCTGTAAGTGAATTCAGCCTCGAGAATACATCGCCTTCCAGGGTAGTGAACGTGGTATTGGTTTGCGGGGTGGGCCTGCCGGCAAACAGGAAACCGGTGGGCACTATTCCAAATGTATTTTTTTTGTTGGGAGTATAATCCATCCCCAGTTTTACCGTGTAATTATTGTTGCGGAAACGGAAGTAGGTATTCACTTTATTGATACTGTCGAGTTGTTTGCCATCTTCGTAAAAGCGGCTGGTGATATCCAGCAGGCCACGGCCTTCGCGGTAGTTGTATACCATATTGCCAAACAGGTTCACTTTATTTTTTTTGTAATTGTAGTTAATGGAGAGGGTAGGTTTCCAGGTCAGTTCTTCTTTGCCGTTTCTCCTGAACAGTGATGTGGTATTGCCTGCCGTGATGCTTCCGTTCGATCCTTTTGTTTTACTCTTTTTTGTTTTGATATTGATGACACCCGAATTGCCTGCAGCATCATATTTGGCAGAAGGGTTTGTCATGATCTCGATCTGGTCCAGTGCGGATGCCGGCAGGTTGCGTAAAATATTCGCCAGGTCGGCAGCAGAGAGGTAAGTAGGTTTTCCATCCATCATGATGATGACTCCCTGTTTGCCTTTGAGGCTGATGTTTCCGTCATTGTCAACACTCACACCCGGAGATTTTTCCAATACCTCCAGCGCTGTGGCACCTGCATTGCTGGGAGAAGCTTCCACATTTACAATGGTGCGGTCGAGTTTTTGTTCAATAAAAGGTTTTGAAGCAACTACCGTTACGCCTTCCAGTGACCTGGACTGAACTTCCAATGCAGTTGCCGGCATGATTACCGTTGGACTGGTTGTGGTAATGCTGACCGTTTCACTTTGAAGTTTTGAAAACCCGGCCGCGGTAAAACTGATGATATAATTGCCTTCTGCGATCTTCTCAAAAAGATAATTTCCGTCTTTGTCTGTAACGGCCGCTTTAACGAGGGCTTTGTCTGTTGCTTTTAATAACTGTACTGTAGCAGCCGGTACCGGTTTTTTTTCAGGGTTGAAAACGGTACCTGTAATTTTCCCCGGTTTGTTTTGTGCATGGAGCAGTATGCATAACAGCATAGCTGCCAGTAACGAAAATGTTTTTTTCATGGCTGATGATTTGGTATACTTTAATAAATATGGCTGTGTAAATATGTACCAATCATTTCGTACACAAAATATAAAAGGGATAAAGGGTAAAAATAATGTATGGCAGGAATGATGTAAAATTACGCCAAAAGCCAGGCGGTAACTGGGTTTGACAAGTGGTGAAGATGTTGTAAACTTTAATACCCGTTCTAAAAGCTGAACTTATTTATCTATCCAGTTCATCAAGCTGAAAAATGATCTCAACCGTTGTTCCAAAAACCTCGGCCATCTTTAATGCAAGCACGGTGGAAGGAATGAATTTACCGGTTTCAATGGAATTGACCGATTGCCTGGATACACCGATCTTTTCGGCGAGGGTTTCCTGGGTCCAGTTCTTCTTTGCCCTTTCTACTTTGATCGTATTTTTCATTGGGCGTTATATTTTCGTTTTGAAATGTAAAGCCCGGTAAAATAAAACATGGTGAACCAGGTTACCAGGTGCCTGTAACCCCAATCTTCTTTATTAAGGGATACTACAAGGTCAAGTAATCCCAATGTCATCAGCATCAAAAGTCCAAGTGAGAAAGCAATGACTGTTGCTTCGAGGTGGATCCTGACCTGCACTTCATCCATTGCCGCAGCTTCTTTTATCATGCTGTAAATAAAAACGGCAAATGTAATAACAGGTAGAAAAGAGATCAGTACACCTGTTGTAGCTCCGGGAGATAATTTTTTAATGGCCAGTAAACTTAGCGTGTACGTGATAACCCATAGAACTCCGGTTACAATAACTCTTTTACTGTTTGCTTTTTTAGACTTTTCCATAAATAAACTCCTTTTAAGATGATGCAGCAAAGATAAGTAAACATTTCTAAAAGTCAAGTAAAATTTACATAAAGTCTACAAAAATTGTCTATTTAATTGAAAATCAACTGAAAAATTTTAAAAAAGGCATTTGGAATGAAACCCCAATCTCTATTATTTAAAAACCGCAGCAGCTTTAGTGCTGAATTATTTGATCAATTTCTCTTTAGCTTCAAGTACTTCCACGTCAAATACCAACGTACTGTTGGGGGGAATATCTGTTGCAAATGTGCGAATGCCGTAAGCACTGCCCGAAGGAATATACAATCTTATTTTACCGCCCACCCTGCATTGCGGAACGCCAACCTGCCATCCCCTTATTAACCTGTTCAAAGGAAAGGTTGCCGGCTTTTCTTTGGTCTCATCAAATACACTGCCATTGCTGAAGAGCCAGCCTTTGTAATGGATAATAACGGTATCTGTTACAAGTACCTGTTTTCCTGTTCCTTCTTTAAGTACCTGGTAAAAAATTCCTTCTTTGAAAGTTATACTGTCTTTAAACCTTGCTGTTAAATTCTTTTCTTCGATCTGCTGCTGTACTATGCTGTCGATATTGCTGAATGGCCGCAATACCGGTGGTTTGGTTCTTTGTGAATCCAGCGCTTTCCAGGTATTGTTGCTGCGTAATAACCAGCGGTTACTGTAGTTGATGGCTGGGTCATTACCTGTATTATTATGAAGACTGATGAATCGTAAACGGGCGGTATCTTCATAACTGCAGGTCGCGATCAATTTCCATTTCTTGTCAGCAGGAAGAAAAATATAACCGCTGAATATAGTTGTATGGGATGCAGAATCGCTTGCCGACATAATGAGCAATGGATAGGTCTCTCCCGGTTTCCATTCATATTTCCAGGAAAAGCCTTTACGGTTGACTGTTACATCAGTTCCGGTGCTTACTGCTTTTCTTTTTTTACCGGTAAAGAAAAATTCAACAGATTTGTTTTTTTTATTATTGCCAAAACCAATCGTTGTCCCGTTTGCACGTATTCCGGGTATCATCCTGTTTATTTTTCCATTGGCGGCAATGTTAACTTCAGCATAATAGCCGGTTGCTTTGATGGAGTCGGGTATTGTAAAACCTGCTGACCTGTTGTTTTGGCAAAACCCGTCAATACAGATATAATGCAGCAACAATAAAATGATACCGTATTTCATAAAAATTTCTTTGGATAAAAATAGGATTAATAAATATACTGCTGCTGTTATTTATAATGTTCAGGTATGGTAAAAATAAAGCAAAGCAGAAATGTTATGCCTGCCCGGTAAAACTCTCTTTCATCTTTCCCAGCAGATCCTTTTCCAGCATGCGTTGTGCAATGAGTATCATATTTTTAAAAGCCATGGCGTGGGAGATGCCGTGGCCGATGATGACGGGTTTGGATACGCCGAGAACAGGAACGCCTCCGTATTGCTCAAAATTAAAGCGCTTAAAATGTTCATCATCAATATTGCGTCGTTTGGTGAGGTCGTAAATACTTTCGGCCAGTTTTAAAATGATGTTACCGGTAAAACCTTCGCAAACAAAAACATCGGCACCCGCCAGTAAAATATCGCGGCCTTCCACATTGCCAATGAAATTTATATGCCTGTTTTCTTTAAAAGAGGGTAGGTGGCCTGTGCCAGTATATTTCCTTTGCCTTCTTCTTCACCCAGGTTTATCAAAGCCACTTTAGGGTTATCGAAATTTAAAATGTATTTGGCAAACAGCGAACCCAGTGTGGCAAACTGGTTCAGGTTTTCGGGTTTGCAATCTGCATTCAGTCCCACATCCACCAACAACCCAAGCGAACCGTCTTCCCTGGGCAGGTATGCGCCGATGGTTGGCCTTAACACCCCTTCTATCGCCTTTATGCTGAACAGGGCGCCTACCATCATGGCGCCGGTATTGCCTGCGCTGATGAAAGCATCGGTCTTTCCCGTTGCCAGTAATTGAAAACCCATGGCAATGGATGAATCCTTTTTTCCTTTAATGCTTTTGTAGGGTGTTCGTTCATTTCAATAACCTCGGAGGCATGAACGATGGTATATTTTTTGGATGGGATGGGATGGCTTATGAGATGTGTTTTGATCTGCGCTTCATCCCCGATCAAAGTAAGTTTAATATCGGCTGTTGCGGTGGTTAAATATTCAGCGGCTCCCTTCACTGCTTCCAGTGGAGCAAAATCACCTCCCATCATATCCAGACCTATATTCATTTATTTGCTATTTAGTGCAGGATGGTTACGTACTGTCAGCCTGAGCCTGTCGAAGGCGGTAATACAACCTTGTAATGGCAAGCTCTGCCTGAAAGTCCTATAAATGCAAAATTCTAAACCAAAAATCCGGTTTAACGAATTTCGGGTTTAGAATTGATACTTTGAAAAATATTATGCTTTTAGCGGCGCTTTTTCAGCTACTAATTTTCCTTTGTAGAATAATTTTCCTTCGCTAACATGTGCACGGTGACGTACATGTGTTTCTCCTGTTGTACCATCTACACTCAGGGTTACTTCTGTTGCTTTATAATGCGTTCTTCTTTTAGCACTGCGTTGTTGTGAGTGGCGCCTTTTTGGATTTGGCATATCGCTTTGTTTTTAATTTTTAATTATTATTTTTTACTTCTTTCCTTTTTTACTTTTTTAAACTGCTCCAGGCCTTTCCAAAGCTGGTTGGCATTGGTTTGTTCTTCCTTTACTTCCATGGCTTTCAGTTTCTCCAGCACTTCTTTATTGCATTGCGGTCCACCCATTTCTTCGGGGCTGCACATTTTTTGTAAAGGAAAACTCAACAGCACAAATTCATAGATCCAGTTGGCAACATCGAGGTGGCTTTCTGTACGGGAAATATAAAATACATCCGGGTCTTCTTCCTGTGCATTCATCTCATCCGGGTTTTCTACCAGTTTAACCAGCATGTTAAACTCATCCCAGATATCCATGGCCAGCGGATTTCCACAACGGTCGCAGGTTATGTCTGCCTTACCGCCGATCTCAAACTTCAGCAGCATAAAACTGCTTTTTTTATCAAGCTGTAATTTTATGTTTGCATGGCAGTTTGTAAAATCAGGATTTCCTTTTTCAGCAAAGAACTTGTCATCCACCACATAGTTAAACTCATGGATGCCCGGCTTTAACCCTACAAATGCTATCTCAAATGTTCGTTTACCACTCATTACGTATGGTTTAAAGGACGGCAAAGGTAAGGTAAAATTTGTAATTTTAAGGTTGAAAAATAGATTTTATACCCTGTACAGCGATTGATTACTTTTACGGCCATTATGAAACCTGGAAAAAACCTGCTTTTTACGCTTATTTTAGGGGCAATTGCTGTGTTTATTCACCTGTATTCCGGTAATTCTATCCGCGTTGAAAACCAATATGCCACCAGGATCTACCCTGCATTTGGCCGGTTTTTACGGTATTTATTCGGATGGCTGCCATTCAGCATTGGCGATGTTTTATATGGGTTGCTGATCGTATGGTTAATTTGGAAACTGCTCAGCGCCATAAAAGCCGTCATTAAAAAAGAGGTCACCCTTCAGCGTTTTTCAGCCGGAGCCGGAAAAGCCCTTCGTATATTAATGATCACCTATATTCTTTTCAATGCTTTCTGGGGTATTAATTACAACCGTGTGGGCATTGCAGAACAACTGGATGTTAAGATGGATAAATATTCAACGGCAGACCTGCAGGTTATGAATGGGCTGCTGGCTGAAAAAGTGAATGCAACTAAAAAAGCCCTGGTAAACAGGCAGGAAAAATATCCTGCAAAAAAAGAATTATTTAAAAAAGTAGCGGATGCTTACCGGCAGGCAGAACATGTTTACCCCTTTTTACAATACCGGCCCGTTTCTTTAAAACCATCTGTGTGGAGTTTGGTGGGCAATTATATGGGCTTTACCGGTTATTATAACCCGTTTACCGGCGAAGGGCAGGTGAATACGCTGGTACCAAAATTTTTACAGCCGTTTACCACCTGCCATGAAGTGGCGCACCAGCTGGGATATGCCAAAGAAAGGGAAGCCAGTTTTGTGGCATACCTCGCTGCATCTGCCTCGCAGGATACGTTATTGCACTATTCTGTTTACCTCGACCTGTTTATGTACAGCAACAGGAATCTTTTTGAAACGGATTCATTATCAGCCAGGGAATTCACCCATAAACTGTTACCTGAAGTGCTTGCCGATCTAAAAGAATGGAGGGCTTTCAATAAAAAGTACAGGAACCCGGTTGAACCGGTCTTCAGGTGGATCTATGGTGTTTATTTAAAGCAAAACCAGCAACCTCAGGGCGTTTTGAGTTATGATGAAGTAACAGGGTTTATGATCGCTTATTATAAAAAATACGGGAAGATCTGATTGATACGGCGTAACTTGTAATTCATCCTGCTTAGTTACACAGTTCATGCTGTCATCATGTTTATGTTCAGGTATTAACTTTCCGAATAATTTAATAATGAAACAAAATCTCAAATTTATTGTTTGCTAAAAAAACACACATGAAACTTTTTATTTCCATCCTTGTCCCATTACTGGTAGGTGCAGTTGCCGGGCTTTTTACTTCTTCGGGTGTTAATGGCTGGTATGCGGTTGCCAACAAGCCATGGTTCAATCCACCCAACTGGATCTTTGCGCCGGTATGGACCCTGCTGTATATCCTGATGGGCATTGCGTTTTTCCTGGTCTGGAAAGCATCAGCGGATAAAAATGTAAAACAAACAGCCATGATCCTGTTCTCCATACAGCTGATCTTAAACTTCTTCTGGTCATTTATCTTTTTTAAACTGCAGCAACCGGGCTGGGCTTTTGCCGAGATCATATTAATGTGGGTAATGATACTGCTCACGATTCTGTGGTTTGGAAAGATATCTGCTATGGCTGCATGGCTGCTGGTTCCATACATCTGCTGGGTAAGTTTTGCGACGGTATTAAATTACAGTATCTGGAAACTGAATTGATCATCTAATTTCAAGGGGGCAAAAATTAAAACTTCAGTTTATACCTGAACAATGGATCAGCTACCAGTTGTTCTTTAAATGGTTCAACCCAGGTTTCCAGCAGTTTCACTTCATGGGTGGCTAAATTGTTACAGAAAACAGCAGATTCCATACGTGTTCCATCCTTCATGGTAAAATAAAAGACCATGGTAAATGCATATGCAGTACTCCCGGATTTGGTTCCATAATTTTTAAAACGCTGTTGAAAATTTTTATTTTCCATCGGGTATTCCACCAATTCGCCAATGGTAAAAAAAGCATCTTCATCCAGCACCTGCCTGTTGTTTAATGCCTGTGCAATCTGTACATATTCTTTGGTTGTGGCAGAAGGCAGTTTATCGCTCCACATTTTTTGGAGGGCAGGACTGAACTGCCCGGCGTTAAAGCCTGCTTTAAAACCCGGGTCAGTTTTAAGTTCCAGGTGGTTGTAATACGCTTCCATGCTGTATTTCTTATCGGAATATTTACTGATCTCCTTTATCAATTTTGCTTCAGATGATTTTTTGGGTACCTGGTAAATGAACATGGAACCGGCCAGGGGATAAATAGCCGTATGTTGTTTTAAATTGAACAGGGTGATGTTTTCCTTTACATTATCAAATCCCAGCAGGTCCATCAGGAAATCAGCATTGGCATTACAACTGAACATCATCATGCCACGGGCAACATCGACCAGTTTTACGGCGCCGTTTTTAATTTCGTTATGCGCTTTGGCATAAGCCATCCAGGCTGTTTGGGCAATGCTGTCTATTTCGGGGATATAATATTTTTCCAGTTCTTCCAGGTTCACATAGGCGTTTTCATTGATCGTTTCATGGGTCGACTGCTGTGCAAACTCGATGGCAACCAACAGTTTTACGGTACCGGTTAGCGGCATTAATTTGTTTTCATCCAGCCTGGCGATCACGCTGTCGTTGCGGGTAATATACACCGAAGTCCTGGCCCTGTTTGCATTGATAAAATTATAAAAGGAATCGGCAAGGGCGGGTTGTGATTGGGCACCGGCATTATTCCAGGCCAAACAAACAAACCCGAAAATAAGCCCACAAGGTTTTAAGCGACGCAAAAGGGAATTTGTCATGGCTTTTCGTATATAAAGCAGCATATAATTAGCAATTACTTTAAAATTTATTCTTCCACATCATACTCTCCACCGGTTTATTGTGCTGGCCGCTGTATTTGGCATTTTTCTTTTCATTATACTTCACTTCAATTTCTCCATCCACCGGGAAATAGATCAGCTGCCCGATCGGCATGCCTGCATACACTTTTACCGGTTGTTTTACCGATATCTCCAGTGTCCAGTTTCCGCAAAATCCAACATCACCTTTACCGGCTGTGGCGTGTATATCAATACCCAGGCGGCCTGTACTTGATTTGCCTTCCAGGAAAGGAACATGGGCATGGGTTTCGGTGTATTCTTCTGTTACGCCCAGGTAAAATTCGTGCGGGTATAAAACAATGCCTTCTTCGGGGATCTCAAAATGTTCAATGGTATTGTGTGCTTTGGCATCCAGTTCCTTATTTACATATTTGGCCAGGTATTTACCCAGGTGCACATCGTAACTGTTACTGCCCAGGCAATCCCTGTCGTAGGGTTCAATTTTTATGGTGCCTTTTCCAATTTCTTCTAAAATTCTGGTGTCGCTTAAGATCATTGTAAATTTGTTAATCCGTTAATTTGTTAATTCGTTAATCCGTTAATTTGTTAATCCGGTAATTAGTTAATCCGTTAATTTGTAATATTAACGTCTCAGGCCTGCAATCTAAATTCTAAAATTGTTTTAATGCCGCTGGTTTATCAACAAAATATTAACGCTGTAACAAAGATCGCTGTTTGGCATATAACAGAAGATGAAGATTTTTTTTGAAGGAAGTACCGCTGCAAAGGGAGATCAGCCACCGGCACAAACGCCTGCAGCACCTGGCCGGGCGGCTGTTGCTGAAGGAAATGTTTCCCGGTTTCCCGGTAAAGCTGATACTGATCGCTGATACCAAAAAGCCTTTTTTAGAGAACGAGCCCTTTCATTTTTCCATTTCTCATTGCGGGGATTATGCGGCAGCCATGGTGAGTAAAACAAACCGGGTTGGTGTGGATGTAGAATTGCTGAATGACAGGATCGACCGTATACAACATAAATTTATGTATGCCTCGGACGTAAAAAGGCTGCATGTATTGTGTAAAATGCCTTTACTGCAAAGTCTTACCTTATACTGGAGTGTTAAGGAATCTGTTTTTAAATGGTGGGGCAGTGGTGAGGTGGATTTTAAAAAAGATATCGTTATAAAATCAATAACCGGGCTGCCCGAACAGGGTACCGTGCATTGTATTTTTAAAAAAGAATTTGAACTGGATGTTCATTATTTATTTTTCAGTCAAAATTATCTTACCTGGGTATTTTCAGATCATTGATCCGGTAATTCATCGATGCTGCCATCCAGCAAGGGATATCACCGATAGATGCCCCGGCGATCCCTTTTACAGAGCCGTACATGCCGCTGGTACTGATCAAAACCTTTTCCAGTTGTTTCTCCCTTTCCTTCCATATTTTTTCCATCTGGATGCGCTCTTTGGTAATGCCCTGTTTCATGGCCATAAATCCTTCCATGATGGCTTCCACCTGTCCGCGGAATTCGTTGCCGGTGAGGTAATCGTACAGCATCTGCATTTTATCACCTTTGCCTTCCTGTTTTTTATGAGCTTCATAAACATTGATAATACCGTTTCGGAGTAAGTGCGAGACACTGGCAACTTCACTGAAATTGCAAACCCAAATTCCTTCTTTTTCACCAAATCTATCCATGTCTTTCGGAAAGGTTTGTGTAACGAGTATGGCAACATCAGCACCTGTGTTTCTTTTATCTGTTTTCAATTTATCTACCCAGTTATTACTCCAGCCCTTGGTACGTTTACTTTCATAGATCATTTTACCACACACAATACCCATGTTGTTTCTTACGGTTTGAATACAATCAGCACCTTCAACACCTTTGCCCTCTTCTTCAATAAGATCAAATGGAAAATATTCCCTGATAATTTCTTCCAATAATATTTCCTGGCTTTCACCCTGTAACTGCATACTGCCCTGTTCGCTCTTGCGTTTCAGTTCTTCGATCAGTTTTGCTGCTGCTCCATCTGCAGTTTGTATTCTTTGGTTTTCAAGTCAAATATTTCCTGTTCTCTTTTAATGGCTGAGTCTTCGATCTCTTTTCTTTTTTCCAGGAATCTTTTTTCAATTTCAACTTCCAAGTTTTTCTGTTCTCTTCCAGGGCATTTTTTTCCCGTAGCAGGTCCAGTTCTTTCTTTTGCAGCTCCTGCAACTGCTGTGTTTTGTTTTTTGCCTCTTCTTCCAGCGATCTTAATTTAGCGGCAGTTTCCTCGCCTGCTTTCTTCAGTGCATCGCTAAGCAACAGTGTTTTTTGCTTTTCAAAATCTTCTTCCTTTTTCTTTTGCCAATCCATCACTTTTCCACGAAGTTCTTTTTCTACTTCATTTTTTAGGCTTTCATTCAGTTCAAACTGGTGACCACAACTGGGGCATGTTATTTCGGTTCCCATTATTTTTTTTTACAAGATAATTAAAATTAAAAAGCTTCTCATTATTGAGAAGCTTCCATAAAAAAACAAGCTCGCTTTGTGCCCGAGACTGGATTCGAACCAGCACGCCGTTTCCAGCGCCACCACCTCAAGGTGGTGCGTCTACCAATTTCGCCACCCGGGCTGTTGATTATTACGATGATTTAAGATATTCTTTCCCAATTCATGATTTTAAATATTTTTCTTTTTCCCTTGCCTCTATTCGTGTTTTGCATGTTTCACTGTAGATCAAAACAAATGGTTTATAAGCCTTTGTTGACCTATTTCACCATTATTGTGTTCAACCATTCTCCTTTCTAAATTGTTGGTCATCCCAGCATAGATATAATTTCTTACTGTACTTTTTATGGCATAAACAAAAAACATTATTTAAACCTGATTTTCACCTCAAGGTTGTGCATCTACCAATCCTGCCTGCCGGCAGGCAGGTTCGCCACCCGGGCAATAAGTTTGCAAATGTAAAAGATTATTTCCTTAAAACTATTCTGAATGTGGCACCCTTATCCGGTTCTGATTGTTTTACAAACAACTCACCTTTATGATACTGCTCAATAATGCGTTTGCAAAGGGTTAAACCCAGCCCCCAGCCGCGTTTTTTGGTGGTAAAACCCGGCTTGAACACTTTGGAAATATTTTTTTTGCTGATACCCTTTGCCCGTATCCGTAACATCTACAATAACCTGTGTGGTCTCATTTTTTATGCTGATGCTTATATTTCCTTTGCCTTCCAGTGCATCCAGCCCGTTCTTTAATAAATTCTCGATCACCCAGTCAAACAGCGGGCCGTTGATCATGGCTTTTATTTCCTTTTCGCCATAGGTGTTGATCTTAAAATGTACACTTTCCGGCGACCTTCGTTTTATATAACCAACCATATGCTCAACCTGTACCAAAATATCCATCAGTTCCAGTTGCGGTGTGCTGCCGATCTTTCCAAAACGGTCGCTTACCAGTTTCAGGCGCTCAACATCCTTGCTCATTTCAGGTACCATCTTTTCCAAACCTGGCGTCTCTTTCAGCATTTCTACCCAGCCCTGCAAAGAAGTTAAAGGTGTGCCCAGCTGGTGGGCGGTTTCCTTTGCCATCCCGGCCCATACCTGGTTTTGGGTAGATTTATTACGGGTAGAAATGGCGATCAGGGTAATGATGATAAAAAGGGCAACAATGAATAACTGTACAATGGGGTAGACCTACCTGTTTCAGCAGTTCCGATTCACCATAAAAACCCGGTTGGTTTGTAAAGAATCGTAAGGGTTGATCCATTCAATAGGGGCATTTAATTTTTTAAATTCGGCGAGTTTATCAACCAGGTAATTTTTTTCACCGGCTACTTTTATGGAATCGAGGTTACGGTGGTCTATGATACTGTCATTTTCATAAACCAGTATCATCGGGATATCCTTACTGTTTTCAGTCAATACCCTGATTGGCCAGGTTTCAGGAGTATCAGTGAGGTTTGCAACTTCCCTGGAGGCTTCAACCCATTGTTCAATTTTGATCTTTTCTTCAACAGCAATTTTCTTTGCCAGGTGATTGGAATAAAATACGGTGCCCGTTACGATAACAATTGCAACCAGGGCCAGTACGCTTCGCCAGTTAAGCAGGGAATTAAACATGCAGTAAAAATAAGAAATAAGTCATGAGTTACCCGGTATAAGTTATACATTATAAGTATGTTTGTACGACGCTGAAGCTGTTTAATAAATGACACAACCTGCCATCGCTATTGTTATCCTGAACTGGAACGGAAGAAAATTTTGGAAAATTTCTGCCTTCGGTAACTGCTTTGTATTCCCCGGCACGGAGATCATTATTGCCGACAATGCCTCAACTGACGATTCTGTTCAGTTTTTAAAGGAAAATTATCCGCAGGTGACCATTATACAGAACAGCCATAATGAGGGCTTTTCCGGTGGCTACAACCGTGCATTGAAGCAGGTTATAGCCGATTATTATGTGCTGCTGAACAGCGATGTGGAAGTTACACCCAACTGGATCGGGCCGGTGATCGAATTAATGGAATCGGATGCATCCATTGCAGCCTGCCAGCCAAAAATACTGGCCTATGATCATAAGGACCAGTTTGAATATTCGGGTGCCGGCGGCGGCTGGCTCGATAAATTCGGATACCCGTTTATGAGAGGAAGGGTATTTGACCTGTGTGAAAAAGATACCGGGCAGTATGATACCGCGGAACCCTGTTTTTGGGCAAGCGGTGCGGCATTTTTTGTACGTTCATCGGTTTACCACGAGTTGGGCGGACTGGATGAATTCTTTTTTGCACACCAGGAAGAAATTGACCTGTGCTGGCGCATGCAACTGGCCGGTTATACAGTGTATGTGCAGCCGGCTTCGGTTGTTTATCATGTAGGAGGTGGCACATTGCCAAGAGGAACAGCCGAAAAACATTCCTGAATTTCCGCAATAACCTGGTCATGCTGTATAAAAATCTTCCGGCTTCAGCGGTATGGTGGAAGATACCATTCCGGATGAAACTGGATGCGGTTGCTGCCTGGGGGGAATTGATAAGGGGTGACAGGGGCTATTTTTTTGCTATAATTAAAGCCCATTTTCATTTCCTGGGCTGGCTGTTTGCAAAACAAAAACAGTCTGTTTTCCCGGTGAAAAAGGACGGTAAGCTTAAGGGTTTATACAATGGCTCGGTGGTTTGGGCTTATTTTATTCAAAAGAAAAAAACCTTTTTGGAAATTATTGGGGGTAAATAATTTTTTTTGGCTTACAGCCCTTATTTTTGCAACGCAAACTATAATATAATGAATCACGAAGTTATAGACAATAAACACAAGGATTTCACGCATAACTGGGTATCTACTTCACGATTTATCTGGTTTTGCCAGGTATTTTTAGTGTTGGCCTTTGTATTGGGCGGGTGTTATAATTTATATACACACCGTTATAAGGGTAAACCAAAGGTTGAAGTACCTGCAAATACCCTGTATAACCCTACTTACAAATAAAATTTTTATAGTAAGATTACAACGCTTATTTTTGCCCTCCGAAAAATAAGTACAGTTCTTATCATTATTGCGGAAGTAGCTCATTTGGTAGAGCGCGACCTTGCCAAGGTCGAGGTGGCCGGTTCGAGCCCGGTCTTCCGCTCAAAAACTGATCCCGACTCGTCGGGATTTTTTTTCACCAGTACACTCGGGTGGTGGAACTGGTAGACACGCAGGACTTAAAATCCTGTGGTCCGTAAGGGCCGTGACGGTTCAATTCCGTTCCCGAGTACCATAAAAAAAGCGACAAGAAATTGTCGCTTTTTTTATGCCAGCTGTATAATTTATTTATACTCATACTCGATCGTTCCCAGCAGCCTTCTTTCCTTTGAATAACATTTTTCCCTGACCCTCAGGCCGTTGCTGTATGTGTATTTCCAGATATAATAATAACTGCCGCCTTCTTCGGTGCTGGTCATTTGGGTTATGAGGCCGGCATTGTTGTATTCAAAAACATAATCGGGCAGCATTTTCTGTGTGAATGGATTCATATGAACCACATCGGTAAGCCTGTTCTTACTGTCGTAATAATAATAATAAGTAGTTCCGCTTTTGGTATCTTTCTCTATCGATACATTGTTTTTTTCATCAGGTGAGAAAAGAATGAGGCTGGTATCCCGTCCATTTTTGATGCGGTACATCCGCTGTAATAAACCCCTTTCATCATATTCGTAATTATGGGTTTCGGTTATCTCATTGGTAAAATCATCATCACTGGAATGTATATGCGACCGGATGCTCTTGATCCTGTTGTTATCATCATAGGTATAGTTAGACGTATTTACGGCAAGGTCGGAACTGTCGACTGTTTGTACCAGTAAACCATCTTTGGTAAACCGCGAGGTAAATAATGAAGGGCCTGTTGCAGCAGACCTGGTAAAGGTTTCTACCTCGGTATAGTTCCGGTTTATCTGTTTTTCAACGGTAAAGCCGTCGCTGGGCCTTCCGTCATCATCCAGGCCGGTTACTTTAACGGTTCTTATTTTTTGTTCCTTCAGCACCACCATTTCGGCCAGCAACTGGTTGTTACTGAAAATATCTTTATAATAGAACTGGCCATACCCGTTTAATCCCATGCACAGCACAAAACCTGCAACAAATATTTTTCTGATCATTTTTTTTATTTTCTACAACGAATTTAAACTATCTTTTATTTACCTAAATTATGCCATTAAGGGCTATGCCCGTAAACTTTATTATTTTTAACAAAATTAATGCTCATGAGCCGTCTTAAAGAAAGGCCGGAAAAGAATTGCCTGAACTGTAATACTGAGGTACAAGGCAGGTTTTGTCATGTATGCGGACAGGAAAATATTGAAATAAAGGAATCAGTCTGGGACCTGGTTTCACATTTTTTCAGGGATATTACCCATTTTGACGGAAAATTCTTCAGTTCATTAAAATACCTGGTCTTCCGCCCGGGGTTCTTATCAAAAGAATATATGATCGGCCGGAGGGCCAGCTATGTAAATCCCATCAGGATGTACATTTTTACTTCTGCATTTTTCTTTCTGATCTTTTTCTCTTTATTTAAAGTAGATAAAAATACCACGCTCATCTCCGGTGTAACTATGAATAATAAGACCTATGAAATGATCACGGCGATGGATTCACTGGAATTTGATACGTTTACGCGTGATATAAAAAAGGAGGATAGCCTGGTAATATTACCCATGAGCAGGGAGGCATTTAAAAAATATTTTGACAGTACGGTGCAAAAACGGCTGATCCATTTCTCTAATGCTGATTTCAGGTCAAAGCCTGCTTACGATTCGGCATTAAAAGCGGGCAGGAAGGAAGATGGCTGGCTGAAAAGGCAATTGATCTATAAAGAGATCGAACTAAATGAAAAATACGGGACTAACACCGGGCAGGCTTTCAAAGATTTTGCCGGTATTTTATTACACAGCCTGCCGCAGATGTTCTTTATTTTATTACCCCTTTTTGCGATGATACTTAAACTGCTTTATTTCCGCAGTAAAAATTATTATTATGTCAACCACCGGATATTCAGCCTGCACTTTTATATCTTCAGTTTTATAACCATGCTGGTGCTGTTTGGGCTTAATAAGATAAACTTCAGGCTGGAATGGAAGTTTATTTCAGTACTGCAGGTGATCATCGGTGCAGGCATATTCTTTTATCTCTATAAAGCCATGCGTAGATTTTACCAGCAGCGAAGGGCAAAAACGGTATTCAAGTTTTTGATGCTTTGTTTTTGCTTTTACTAACCATCCTGCTGCTGTTTGTGCTTTTTGTACTATTCTCTCTTTATAAACTTTAACTTTTATGGCTACCCCAAATTCTGCTGCATTTGACAGGCTGGTAACGATCATGGATGAACTCAGGGAAAAATGCCCCTGGGATAAAAAGCAAACCATACAGTCTCTTCGCCAGCTGACCATTGAAGAAACTTATGAACTGGCCGATGCCATCAGCGAAAATGACTGGAAAAGCCTGAAAGAAGAACTGGGTGACCTCATGCTTCACCTGGTTTTTTATGCTAAGATCGGTGCCGAACAAAAGCAGTTTACCCTGGATGAAGTGATCAACGGGGTATGTGAAAAACTGATCAGCAGGCATCCCCATATCTATTCCGATACCCATGTAAATAACGAAGAAGATGTTAAAAAGAACTGGGAAAAACTGAAACTGAAAGAAGGTAAAACTTCTGTTTTGAGTGGTGTACCCTTGTCGCTGCCTTCCATGGTAAAAGCCATGCGGCTCCAGGAAAAAGCCAAACAGGTAGGATTTGAATGGGATACCCGGGAACAGGTTTGGGAAAAGGTAGAGGAGGAGATCAGGGAATTGCAGGAAGCAATAGGCAACCGGCAATTGGCAATTGGCTTAAATAATAAGCCCGAAAAGGATGAAATTGCCAAACTTTCAGGTAATGTGGAGGATGAATTGGGAGATGTTTTTTTCTCTTTGGTAAACTTTGCAAGGTTTTTGCAGGTAGATGCTGAGCATGCACTGGAACGGACCAATAAAAAATTCATTGACAGGTTTACCCGTATGGAAGCGGAAGCTTTAAAAGATGGGAAATACCTGCATGATCTGAACCTGGAAGAGATGGACAGCATTTGGAACAGCATAAAGAAAAAATAAAAATTGTAATTGCGAAACAGCTTTTCTTTCAAGAGTATTTATATAAAAAACAGCTATCTGCTGATCATAGCAGCATGGCTGATCACTTTTTCATTTATCATAGATAATTACTGGTCGGGTAATTCCTCAGTTGCCGATGTACGTAAAAAGATTGAAAAGGATATTCAGCAGCAGGAATTGGATTTTGAAAAACTGTTGCAGGATACCGTATTGATAAAAAACATAGATGCCAATAATTTTGATGCGAACCAGCTTAACCGGTTAACCGGGAAACCCTATTTTATTTTCAGGTATTTTGTAAATGATATAGGGCTGCACCAGGTCATTTTCTGGAACACCCAAACTGTTTTACCAACGCCCGAAATACTTACTGCTGAAGGCAGGACCGGTTTCATAAAACTGGATAACGGCTATTATGTTTGGCAGAAGAAAAATACCGCTTCCAGTATAACAGTTGCATTGATACCGGTTAAATGGAATTACTTTGTAACCAATACCTACCTGCAGAATACTTTTGTTTCCGGGCAGGAAATTGAGCGTAAATATGATATTGCCGATACCCCAAACGGTGCGGTTGTAAAATCCATTTTTGGCGATCCATTGTTTTACCTCGCGGAAAAGACCGGGAATGTGGTGCCCAAAAATAATGCCGTTGCCGCCTGGTTCAGGATCATAGCTGCTATACTGGTATTGCTGTTCATTCATTTGCTGGCTGTAAAAATAGCTGTTACCCAAAACCTTGCCCGTGCTTTATTTTTTTTAATACCCATTGTGATTTTATTACGGCTGCTGAGTTATTATGTACCGGTACCCGTAAATTTCAGGCAATTCGAGCTGTTCGATCCTGCTGTTTACGGTTCTAATTTTATTTTACGTTCTTTGGGCGACCTGCTCATCAATGCGCTTTTATTTACCTGGGTTGTATTGTTTGTGCATAACCAGTTGCTTGAAAAGAAGACCAGGTTACAAGGTGGTTCACCTGTATTTAAATGGCTCATCCTGGCAGCTGTATGTATTGTTTTACTTACCGCCACCTTTACTTCGGGACAGGTTATACGCAGTATGGTGGCCGATTCAAAGATATCATTTGATGTGATCAATTTCTTTACACTCGATATCTACAGTGTAACGGGGTTTATTGTGCTGTGCTGCCTGGCTATCGGTTATTTCCTGCTCAGCCAGATGCTCGTAAGGCTTGTTCAGCCCTTATTTTCAAAAAACATGACCTGGCTGTACCTGGTTGTTGTTATTGGGGGGTTGATCTACCTTACCATTCAGCTCAGTTTTGCAAACGCGGTCTTTGAATTGTTCATCCTGGCCTGGCTGGTCATTTACCTGTTTTTACTGAACAGGGAAAGCCTTGCCCTGTCGGTGAACAGGATCAGCTCAACCGGCTTTATTTTCTGGCTGTTCTTTTTTTCTGTTACCATTACCAGTGTAATTGTTGTGGAGAACAGCAAAAAGGAAATGCGTAACAGGATGTTTTATGCTGAAACACTTTCCACCAAGACAGACCCGTCGAGCGAAACATTATTAAATACCTTATTGACCGATTTCAGGAACGATTACCTGGCTGCAAATTTTTACCGTTTCCGGGAAGACAGTTCGAACCGGTTTTTTAAAGACAGCCTGGTTAACGGAAATTTTTCGGGCTATACCAATAAGTATGAAACCAAAATATTTACGTTTGATATCAATAAAGAACCGCTTTTTAACCAGGAAAATACCGGTTATAATGAACTGAACACCGTTTTAAAAACACAGGCCAAACCAACCAATATTCCTGAATTGTTTTACTACGATGAATCCTATGACCGGTTTAGTTATATCAGCCATAAAACAGTTACCGGTTTTGACGGGGATACACTGGGTTACCTGTTTGTACTGGCTCATCCCAAGCAATACAAGACCGATGCCCTGAACCTGGAGTTGTTTTCCCGGGGCAAGAATAATGCGATAGAAAATTCACCTGTATATGCTTTTGCAGTGTACAGTCATTTGCAACTGGTAAAAAGGCATAATGATTATCCTTTTGCTACCCGCTTAACGGAAAAGCAGGTACCGGGTGAAGAGTTTGTAACCATAACCAATAAGAATTATGATGAACTCTGGTATAAGGCCGGTCCGCAAAAGATTGTAATTATTACCAAGGAGAATAATTTTTACATTGAGTCAATAACCCTCTTCTCTTATCTGTTCTGTGCTTTTTTACTGGTGGCAGGTATCTTCTGGATATTCAATATAAGCCTGCGTTCAAGACTGAACAGCGAAAGGATCAGGTCATTCCTGCAACTGAGTATACGCAACCAGATCCACGGTACTGTTATATTTATCAGTGTACTTTCTTTCTTTGTAATTGGCGTAGCTACTATTTTATTTTTTATCAGCCGGTACGAAAACAGCAACCGTGAAAAGCTGAGCAGGGTTATACAGGTTATGGAAAATGAAGTACGGCTTTCATTGAATGAAATGGCTGACCTGGATGAAATCATTACCGCCAATGATGAAGCCTATCTTCAAAAACTGGAAAAGTAATAGATAAGATATCAGAGATACATGCGGTTGATGTTAACCTGTACGACCTCGATGGAAACCTGCAGGTATCATCATTGCCCCTGCCTTATACCAAAAAAGGTAGTGAGTACAAAGATGGATCCCATTGCCTATTATCACCTTAACCGGAAAAAAGAAGTACAGTTCTTCAAGAAGGAGAAGATCGGGAAACTGAATTTTGTGAGTAATTATGTGCCGGTCATTGATGCCGGCGGCAGGGAATATGCATACCTGAATATTCCTTATTTTACCAGCGAAACAAAATTGCAGGAAGAGATCGCCAACTTCCTGGTGACCATCATCAACCTGAATGCCTTTATTTTTTTAATAGCCGGTATCATTGCCTTGTTCATTACAAACCGGATCACCCGTTCTTTTCCTTTATCAGTGAAAAAATGAAGGCGGTTAACCTGGGTAAACACAATGAAGCTATTGACTGGAGGCGAAATGATGAGATCGGTGACCTGGTAAAGGAATACAATAAAATGGTGGCAAAACTGGAAGACAAGTGCCGTTGCACTGGCCAAAAGCGAAAGGGAAGGTGCATGGCGTGAAATGGCCAGGCAGGTTGCCCATGAAATTAAAAATCCGCTCACGCCCATGAAACTGAGCCTGCAATACCTGCAAAAATCCATTTTAAATAAAGCAGATAATATAGAGGAACTCACAGCAAAGGTTTCCAAAACACTGGTTGAACAGATCGAACACCTGAATCATATTGCCGGCGAGTTCAGCCAGTTTGCCAATATCGGTAATCCAAAAAATGAAGTGGTTGACCTGCATGAGGTGATCAGGCCGGTGACCGAGCTGCATGCCGTTGATGACAGGATACAGATCGTATGGAACAAGGCCCCGGGGCCGGTTTTGGTGAAAGCAGACCGTACGCATTTGAACCGTTTATTTACCAACCTTATTTTAAATGCGATGCAGGCCATTCCTCCAGAAAGAAGGGTTATGATCAGTATAGAGGAAGAGATTGATGATGAGCATGTGCTGATCAAAATAAAAGACAATGGCAATGGCATTTCCGATGAACTGCAATCAAAAATGTTCACGCCAAATTTTACGACAAAAACTTCCGGCACCGGCCTTGGGCTGGCCATGAGCAAAGGAATAGTGGAACAGGCGAGGGGAAAAATATGGTTTGAAACAGAAGTAGGAGTAGGAACTACTTTTTTTGTGGAGTTGCCGTTGATCCACGAAAAATAAATTTGAATGCTGTGGTGACACCGGGTATGTACAGCATAAAAAATCCCATCTGCGAATAGCGGATGGGATTTTTATATACAAAGGGTTTACAATGATAGATTTCTCCTGCGTCGAAATGACAGGCAGGTTGTTCTATATATCCGTAGCCTCGCCATAAGCCACTGCAGTTGCTTCTTTCATGCCTTCGCTCATAGTTGGGTGCGGGTGAACGGCATTCAGTATTTCGTGTGCCGTGGTTTCCAGCTTACGGGCAACAACCGCTTCGGCGATCATTTCAGTTACATTCATGCCGATCATATGGCATCCTAAAAATTCGCCGTATTTGGCATCATAAATAACTTTTACAAAGCCTTCGGTAGCACCTGCCGCACTTGCCTTGCCACTGGCCATGAACGGGAACTTACCCACTTTTATTTCATAACCGGCATCCTTAGCCGCTTTTTCGGTATAACCCACACTGGCAATTTCAGGACTGCAATAGGTACAACCGGGTATATTGTTATAGTCTATTGGCTGCGGATGGTGGCCACAGATATGCTCAGCCGCATTGATCCCTTCTTTACTGGCAACATGCGCCAATGCCTGTCCGGGTGTACAATCGCCGATGGCATAAATACCGGGAACATTGGTTTGACCGTTGGCATCTACAATGATCTTTCCTTTTCGGTTTTAATGCCCAGTTCTTCCAGTCCTATCTTTTCAATATTGGCAACTACACCAACAGCACTTAATAAAATATCAGCTTCCAAAACCACTTCACCGGTTGCTGTTTTTACAGTTGCTTTTACTCCATCGCCGGATGTATCCACTTTCGTTACTTCCGCACTGGTCATGATGGTCATGCCCTGCTTTTTAAATTGCTTTTCCAGTTCGCGGCTGATGTCCTCGTCTTCTACCGGTACCAGGCGTGGCATAAATTCTACCATGGTTATTTTGGTGCCCATGCTGTTGTAGAAATAAGCAAACTCGCTCCCAATGGCGCCGCTGCCGCAAATGATCATGCTTTTGGGCTGGCTAGGTAAAACCATGGCTTCGCGGTAGCCGATTATTTTTTTACCATCAATAGGCATGCTGGGTAATTCACGTGCCCTGCCGCCTGTGGCAATTACAATATTTTTTGCTTCCAGTATTTGCTTTGTGCCATCGGCTGCAGTTACTTCCAGTTTATTGGCAGCAACCAGTTTGCCATTGCCCATGATCACATCGATCTTATTCTTCTTCATTAAAAACTGAACTCCCTTGCTCATTTTATCAGCAACACCGCGGCTGCGGGTAATTACGCCTCCAAAATTGGCAGAAATATTTTCTGCATTGATACCATAACTGGCTGCATGTTTTGCATATTCATACACATTGGCACTTTTTAACAGTGCCTTGGTAGGAATACATCCCCAGTTCAAACAGATACCACCGAGGCTTTCCCGTTCTACAATTGCACATTTTTTACCAAGCTGGCTTGCCCTGATCGCTGCGGGATAACCCCCGGGGCCGCTTCCAAGTACTATTACGTCGTATGCCATGTTATAATTTTAGATTTTAGATTGTTGATTTTTAATGCGCCTGATATATAGCAGGCAGGTTGCAAATTTAAACTGAAAGCGGGTATTAGCCAAAAGCTAATTTAAGTCGTAAAGGTTAGGGTGTTCCGGAGCGGTTTAAAAAAAAAAAAATGCCCCGCCCGGCTATTTTTTGAGTGTTATTGAACTAGCCCGTTTTAACGTTTTATGATGATTTGCATCGGCATTTCTGTGTATTTTTAAGTATGTTTAAAAGATTGATATTTATTTTTACGCTGATGGTTTTTGTAATGGTTGTCAGCGCCCAGGACATACCCAAATGGAAGATAGAAGATGTGGTCAGATCCTATTCTGCCAAAAACGATACGGTGTACGTGGTTAATTTTTGGGCAACATTCTGTAAACCCTGTATTGAAGAGATTCCCCATTTTTTGCGATTGGCCGAAAAATACAAAAGCCAGAAAGTTAAACTGCTGCTGGTAAGCCTGGACCTGCCTGCCTATTATCCTGCAAAGATTGTCTCTTTTGCAAAAAAAAATAATTACAATACCAATATCGTATGGCTGAATGAGACCAATGCCGATCATTTTTGCCCCATGATCGATCAAAAGTGGAGTGGCGCCATTCCATCAACCATTATCGTAAATAACAGTAATGGCTACCGTAAATTTAAAGAAGAGGAGATGAGTGCTGTAGAACTGGAAAGATCATTACAGGAAGCCATTGGCGGTAACGCCCGGTATCAATTTACTGCACCAATGAATGATGCAGAAGTACTGGATAAAAATGAAGGGGGTGCAGCATTTATGAAGATCGATTATGTTAGTTTTAAATCAAAGGACAGTGCTGTGTATGCAGTGACGGGCGGTACGGTAAATGCCATTGCAAGGATCGAGGAATTTAAGCTGGTGATCATTGAAAAGGACGGGCTTTTTTTATACGTATTCAAACTTACAGACTACCACTTTAAAAAAGGCGATCACATTAAACAGGACCAGTTGATCGGGTATGCAGGCAGGAACTTAGACGGGGCCGGCCCGGTGATGGAATTTTATTTAAATGACCGGGAGAAAAGTATTGCATTATCCAGGGCAAATTTTATTACCCGGAAAGATAAAAGGCTTACAGATCATTCCATAGAACTCATGGATAATGAACCACAATAAAAAACCCCGCATTGCGGGGCCCTTTTGCTAAACCAATTATTTGAGGCTGTTAATCTGCTTTTTTCAATCTTTTAATGGTGCAGCCAACACTTTTACTTTCTTTAACTGCAACTTCTTTACCGCCAACCATCTCTTTCATTGCTTCCTGTAAATGAATGCGCTGAACAGCATTAACATCCGACGGGCTGTCGTCTATGGCTCCATGGTAGGTCAGTACCATGTTCTTATCAAATAAAAAACACTCGGGTGTACGGTTGGCTCCAAAAGCATCGGCTACTTCGTGATTCTTATCTACCACATAATTCCATGTATAGTTTTGTTCTTTAGCGTACGCCTGCATGGCTGCATAACTGTCATCGTCGCCACGGTAAGCTTCATTGCTGTTTAAAATAATAACGCCAATTTTCATTTTATCGGCAAACTGGCTGATCGCAATGGTGCGCTCCTGGTTTTTTACCACGTAAGGGCAGGTATTGCAGCTAAACATGACCAAAACGCCGTTTTCTTTTTTGGCATCTTTCATACTTACCTGCTTTCCCGAAATGTCCTGCATTTTAAGATCGGATTTTGGCATAGTGCTGCCGATCTTTAACGGGTCACCGCTGGTGAAGGCGAGTGTAGTTAAACCGGCTAAAGCCAGTAAACTGTATAATATCTTTTTCATGATGAACAATTTTACTTAAAAATAAGTGTTCAGTGACTATTAATAAAACCACTCATGTATTTTTTAAACAGTTTCGGCTTTTTTTCTGCAGCATCACGTTCAACTGCAATGGCCTTCAGTGATTTGATACTTACGTTCAGTTCGAACCCGATCAGTAAAACCAGGGAATTGATATAAATGAGCGCCATTAAAACAATGATACTTCCGATTGAACCATACAGGGCATTGTATTTGCCAAAACTGCCGACCAAATACGAAAATCCCATGGAAGCGAGGATGCACAAAAATGTGGCCAGCAGGGCTCCGGGAGAAACCAGTTTCCATTTTTTATGTACAGCCGGCGCATATTTATAAATAAAAGCGATGGAATAATAAACAAGTATAATGATCACCAGCCAGCGTGCATATGCGATCAGGTTTAACCAAAAAGCACTTTTCAGTCCAAATAATTTCAATACCACGCCCTGCGTGATCAGCAAAATAAGGCTGCTGAGTACCAGCCCGAAAATGAGTGTTGTTAACCGGATCGCTATCCACCTGTTTTGAAAACCCACTCTTTTTTGGAACCCGATATAATTCTTATTGAAAGACCGCATAATACCCATCATGGCATTGGATGCAAAGAATAAGGCGAGTAACAGGCCAAAGGACAGTAACCCCAAAACAGGGGTGTCAAAAAAAGTGTCTTTTATAAAACTGATAATATTTTTATGATGTTCTTCGGCAGGAATAATATCTTTTATGACCAGGGTAAGCTGTTTAAGGATATCCCGTTTATTGATGAAAGGTAAATTCGGGATCAGGGTAAATAAAAATAAAAAAGAGGGCGGTATAGCCATGATGAAATTATAGGCAATGGCCGATGCCCTTTCCGTTAAACCTGTTTTTTTTACCTGCATGAAAAAAAAGCGCACAACATCAAAAAGGGGTACACCTTCAAACCCGGGAAGGTACCAGTGTTTGCTTTTGTTCAGTATAAAAGCAACGGGGACGCTGGTTATTATTTTTCTTTCCAGTTTGGTCATGGGTATTGTTGTTACTGCAAGATAGCAAAATTGAGGAATGGAATACGGATGGAATGCATTGAACAGGTAATCTCATATTGATGAAGCCCGGCAGTAAAAACAGTTTTCTGCTGATCAGAATATGATATACTATTTATTGGCTTTAGCTTTTATTAAACTGTCCAGTGCCTGCTGGTATGCTTTTGCAAAGACCAGGTGCTCGGCATAGCTGGATGCAAAATTTGAGTAACCGTTGAAATCGGGTTTGGCAACAAAAAAAATAAAGTTGGTTTGCGGAGCATCCAGCACTGCATCAATGGTTTTGATGGATGGTGTACAGATCGGTCCCGGTGGCAATCCTTCATGCTGGTAAGTGTTGTAAGGCGATTGGTTGTTGAGATGCCCATACATGATCCGGGTCAGTGCAAAATCTTTAAGTGCAAATTTAACAGTAGGGTCGGCCTGTAATTTCATGCCTTTTTCGATCCTGTTCAGGTACACACTGGCAATTTTTCCTTTATCATCCTGTTTATTGGTTTCTTCTTCCACAATGCTGGCTAAGGTGTATACCTGGCCAGGTGTAAGGTTCAGGGCTTTGGCTTTGGCCTGTCTTTCTTCATTCCAGAATTTTTCTTTTTCTGCATACAGTTTATCCAGGATCTTTCCGGGTGGGGTGTTCCAGTAAAAACTGTAGGTGTTTGGTATCACTGTTGTCAACAGGTTATTGTTATCAACGGCATATTTCCGCAATGTTTCTGCATCCGTTAGTACCTGCATTACCGAGGCCGAATCAGTTTCAAAACCGGCGGCAATTTTTTGTGCCAGGTCTTCTGGCAATCTCAGTTTATTGATGACCAGGTTTACAGGTGACTGGCTGCCGGAACGGAGCATACGCAATAAACTAAAAACACTGGCGCCTTTTTTAACCCGGTATTTGCCGGCTTTTACTTTGGCAGGATATTTTAATTGTTTGGCTGCGAGGTCGAAAAAAAAAGTATTGCCGATAATTTGCTGATCGATCAGCGATCTTTTTACATCGCTGTATTTGGAGCCAGTACTGATATAAAAATAATTTCCAGCCGGTGCAGATACAGTTGGACCAAAAAGCTGCCAGGCAGCATAAGCTCCCGTTAAGCCGATGATCAAAAAAGTGGCAAAGAATATTTTCTTCTTCATAAACAAAGTAAATTAAAAAACCCCGTCATTAAACGACGGGGTTCAACATTATTTTGTAAAATATTATTTTCCGGCGTTGGTATCGATACCGGCAGGTGTAGCCGTGTTTGCCGGTGTGGTGGCTGCAGGTACTTTAGGGCTTACATCTTCCATTAAATTTTTATTGGGCGCAGACCCGGTACCTTCTTTTGGAATAAAGGCAGGCGATATGATGCAAAGAACACCTACAATGGCTGCAAATAACCAGGTTCCTTTTTCGAGTACATCGGTGGTTTGTTTAACACCCATGATCTGGTTGCCAAATCCGCCAAAACTGCTGGATAAGCCACCACCCTTGGGGTTTTGTATCAATACGATCAATCCTAAGATCACTGAGGCAATGATCACTAAAATTCCAAATAAAATCAACATGTTATAATCCTTTTAAATTTTCTAATTTGGCTGCAAAGTAAGCGCTTTTGGCAGGATTGAGCAAACTTAATTTTTGATACACTTCCCCGGCTTTGCCCAATTTACCCTGTTTTATAAATACTTCGGCCATCGATTCTGTTAAAACCTCTGTTTCCATATTGCTGCCTTCGGCAAGTATTTGAATGCTGTCATTGGTTTCCGGGGTTGTTTCAGCCACCTGCTCAACATGTATCTTCTTCATGGTCTTCAGCCATTCCGTAAAGCTTTTCAGTTGCTTTCCCAGCTTATCGGCCATTTGAACCTCATCGGTCAGTTTGATGCCCTGTGAAGCAAAATAATCCACCATATGCATGGGTTCAAACAGCATGGCTTCGTCCAGGTTTGCTTTTTCCACAGGCATTTTCAATTCAATTTTCATGGGTGCTATTTCGGATTCCATCACTGACTCGGGTATGGTATCCGTGTTATCGGGCATATCATTAACCGGTTCGGGTTCAATAACCGGATCCCGAATCGCAATTGTTGCATCCGGTATATCAATAACGGTTTCGGATATAATCACCGGATCCGGTATGACATCTGTTTCATCGGGTATTTTAATAACAGGTTTGGGTTCTATCATTGAATTTGGCCCGGCATCCATATCATCGGGTATATCAACAACCGGTTCAGCTTCCATCACTGAATCATGTATGGCAACTGATTCTTCAGGGATATCAATAACCTTTTCGGGTTCTTGGCTTACAACAACTGTTTCAGGCTGTAAAATGTTTTCATTAACCCCCGCTGCAGTACCTTTTTGCTGCAACTGAAAATGCAGCCAATGCGGGTTATTGAACAAAAGATTGGTTCTTACCAGTTGTGCTTCATAGGCCGGATTGCCGGTTTCTGTTTTTTTTAACAGGAAAAATTGTACCGGTGAAAAATACGGATGTTGTGAAACAATGTCTTTCAAATGATCAACATGCCCTGTGCCCGCAAAATTCCTGTTGAACAGGTTTTCAAAAATGGTGTTGTTATCTGGCATAGTACAAATCTAATCCGCATTACCAATTAGAAAAAATCTTATTGAAAATGGCATCGGTGAGGTTCCTTGAAATTTCATCGCCTTTTGACTGCTCTACCTGCGACAGGCTCAGGTTGGCATCAAAGTCGATACTGTATGTAACATCGGCTTCAAAATTCTTTGTTTCATCCAGCGTGTTTTTAAATATAAGATGAAAGGTAGCCGTTAACCGGTTCAGGCTGGTGCTGGCGCCGGTGATACCGGTTGAACTGGTATAATATTGCGAAACATAACCGCTGATATCATAATGGGCCTCATCATCATTGGTTTGACGCAGCCTGGTTGTACCAATGATCTTTTGTTTCAGTTTTTCTGTGATCTGCGGGCTTAACTGCGGAT
Organism: Chitinophagaceae bacterium; assembly: GCA_016703625.1. Lineage (GTDB taxonomy): Bacteria > Bacteroidota > Bacteroidia > Chitinophagales > Chitinophagaceae > Ferruginibacter. The sequence goes on from JADJBP010000004.1 coordinate 86,881, forward strand.
TTTTATATTCAGCTTTGTTCTCAAAATAATTTACCCTGAATGTTTTTACTTCTATGGGTAATCCGCCGATGTCTTTAAAGCCGTATTTGCAGGTCGCATAGTTAAAGGTTACAAGAACCAGGGCACAGGCAACAAGCAGCCTTAAATTGCTCCATCCTGTACCTTGTACCTTGTTTCTTGTTGCCTGCCTTTTATTCTTCAATATCATATTCTTTTAATTTACGGTACAGGGTACGTTCACTGATACCCAGGTCGAGTGATGCATCCTTGCGTTTCCCTTTATGTTTTTTCAATGCTTTTATGATGAGTTCTTTTTCCTTGTCAACAATGCTTAAAGATTCTTCAACGTCTTCATGCTGGTCTATGCCATCGCCATGATGCGGCAGGAATACGGGTTTTGAAGAAGATAACCCGGCAGCATTGGTATTCAGTTCTGCAAATGACTGGTCATTAAAAACCGGTGCATGTTGTGCAATATTTGGATTCTGCAACAGGTCGAAGAACATTTTCTTCAGTTCGTTCACATCCTTCTTCATGTCGAAAAAAAGTTTATATAATATCTCTCTTTCGTTTGCAAATTCTGACTGGCTTAAAGCGCCGTTGCCACCGGCCAGTACCGGCAACCTCGAATAATTATGTTCGGGCAGGAAACTTTTCATAGTAGCTGCATTCACCATTTTATCCTGGCTCAGTACCGAGATCTGTTCTGCAATATTCTTCAGTTCACGCACATTGCCGGGCCAGGGGTAATTGATCAAAACATCTTTTGCACCTTCATCCAGCTGCACCGGTGTGCCTTTGTACCTGTCGGAAAAATCAGTTACAAATTTCCGGAACAGCAGGTAAATGTCCTCTTTTCTTTCCCTTAATGCCGGAACCCTGATGGGGACTGTATTTAAGCGATAATAGAGGTCTTCCCTGAATTTATTGGTATGGGTGTATTCGATCAGTTCTTTATTGGTAGCTGCAATTACCCTTACATCTGTTTTCTGTACTTTGCTGCTGCCCACACGAATGTATTCACCGGCTTCGAGTACACGCAGTAAGCGGGCCTGTGTACCCAGCGGCAATTCCCCGATCTCGTCCAAAAGATGGTCCCGCCGTTAACGGTCTCAAAATAACCCTTGCGGCTGTCAACAGCACCGGTAAACGAACCTTTTTCGTGGCCGAATAATTCCGAGTCGATGGTCCCTTCGGGAATGGCGCCGCAGTTAACGGCAATGAACGGGTTGTGTTTCCGTGCGCTTAATGAATGAATGATCTGTGAAAAAACTTCTTTACCCACGCCGCTTTCACCATTGATGAGTACACTCAGGTCGGTATTGGCCACCTGAACGGCTACATGCAATGCATGATTCAGTCCCGGTGAATTACCAATGATGCCAAAACGGTTTTTTATTGATTGTAGTTCCATGCCCACTAACCCCTTACTGGGGAATTTGGTTTAAAAATATTGTTAGCTCTTTTCTGCAACGCTGCCTATAAGCGTTCCTGCTGTGCAGGAGGTGATGTGAATAAACACGTAATCACCTTTCTTATGATTGTCTTTTGCAAACACCACTACTTTATTATGATCTGATCTGCCAAAGAAATGATGTTCACTTTTTTTGGAAGTGCCTTCTACCAAAACCTTACATATTTTACCAACATCCCTTTGCATGCTTTGCATGGAATGCATACGGTGAAGGTCGATCATTTCCTGCAGCCTTCTTTTCTTTACCTCCAGCGGCACATCATCTTCAAACCTGCGTTCGGCACGTGTTCCGGGGCGCTCACTGTAATAATACATATAAGCCAGGTCGTATTTGCAGTATTCCATCAGGCTTAACGACTCCCGGTGGTCTTCTTCTGTTTCGGTACAAAAACCGGTGATCATATCGGTTGACAGGCCACAATCCGGGATAAGTTCACGGATGCGGTTCACTTTGGCGATATACCATTCGCGGCTGTAGGTCCTGTTCATCATCTGTAACACACGGGTACTGCCGCTCTGTACCGGCAGGTGAATATAGTTGCAGATGTTCTCATATTTCAGCATCGTATGCAACACATCATCAGTAATATCTTTCGGATGGGAAGTTGAGAACCGAATGCGCAGGAGTGGGGAGATCAATGCAACCTGTTCCATCAGCATGGCAAATGTTACCACCAGTTCTTTTTGTTCATCTACCCAATGATAGCTGTCCACATTCTGCCCAAGCAGGGTTACTTCCCGGTAACCCTCTTCAAACAAGGTTTTACATTCGTTGATGACCGATTGGGCATCACGGCTTCTTTCCCTTCCCCGGGTAAACGGCACCACACAAAATGAACACATATTATTGCAGCCACGCATGATACTTACAAAAGCGGTAACGCCGTTGCTGTTTAAACGGATGGGAGCGATATCGGCATAGGTTTCATCGCGGCTCAGCAAAACATTCACAGCTTTTTGCCCGGTTTCGGCTTCTTCGATCAGGCCGGGTAAACTGCGGTAAGCATCGGGGCCAACAACCAGGTCAACCAGCTTTTCCTCTTCCAGGAATTTTGCTTTCAGCCTTTCGGCCATACAGCCCAGCACACCAACCAGCATGCCCGGCCTTAGTTTCTTGATCTTCCTGAATTCGGTGAGTCTTTTCCTAACAGTAATTTCTGCTTTCTCCCTGATGGAGCAGGTATTGATAAAAATGAGGTCGGCATTTTCAAAATCTGTGGTGGCGCCAAAACCATTTTCCAGTAAAATAGATGCTACCACTTCACTGTCGGCAAAGTTCATGGCACAGCCATAACTTTCAATGTAAAAATGTTTTTTAAAGGCATTCGGGTCTGCAGCGAAAGGTGCAAATGCTTCTCCCTGCCTCGCTTCATCATGTTCTTTATTTAATACCGCATTCAACATCTATGGCCATTTTTTAAGAGCAGCAAATATAGTTAAAAGGAGGCATATTGGTGACAGGATGGCAGGTGCATTTACTTATCAATTTTGTTAATAATTACTAATAACCAGCATTCTGTCTTAAAATGACTAAATTTACATGCTTTACATCTTTCATTTCCTCAGTTCAGGGAAATCATAAGAATTAAATTCAGCCCAATATTTATGAATAATAACCTGTACATCGTTCGTCATGGAAAAATACTGATAGAAGAAAAGAATAAACGTGATTACCTGCATTTGTCAAAAGAGGGTATTGAATTCGGGAATTTCCTGGATAATTTTTTTAAAGACATCTATTTTGATCAAATCCTTTTTCAAACCATTGATATCAAAACCTCCGATCCGTATAACCGTTGCCGGGAAACCGTACGGGGTACCAAAGGGATAAAAGCGCAGTTTGATAAAACACAGCTGAGTAAAATGTTCACCGATATCAATAAAGTGGATACTGGCAGGCAAAATGTATTATTATGCTTCCGTACAGATGCTTTTAATGTGATCAGCAATATCATCGGTACGGATGATTCGGATGAACATTTCAATAAAGATTTTAACCGGATATTTCATTTTAGTTTTACCGGGAACCATTATACATTCGTAAGGAAGATCAATACTGAAGAAAATAAATAAACGTTAAGTGCAAAAAAGTACCGTCATGCTCTCAGCATGACGGTACTTTTTTTATTACCAGATCTTAGTCCGCATACCTGGTGCCTTATACATTTTATCTCCGGGCTGCACATTAAAAGCATTGTAAAATGCATCAAAATTGGTGAGCGGGCCATTGGCACGATACATAGTGGGAGAGTGCGTATCGGTTACAATCCGCTGGGCTGCTGCTTCGGGTAAGATATTATTACGCCATATCTGTGCCCAGTTTAAGAAGAACCGCTGGTCGGGTGTAAATCCATCGATCTTGATATTGCTTTTTCCCTGTTTGGTATTTTTAAATGCTTCATAGGCAATGCTCAGTCCGCCAAGGTCGGCCAGGTTTTCACCGAGTGTGAGCTTACCATTTACACGAAGCGTATCCAGCACCGTGTACACTTCATATTGTTTTATGATCTCACCGGCACGTTTTTTAAACTCGTTTGCATCTGTATCGGTCCACCAGTTCTGGAGATTTCCATCGGCATCATACTTTCGTCCCTGGTCATCAAAGCCATGTGTCATTTCATGGCCGATCACTGCACCGATACCGCCATAATTTATGGCATCATCTGCCTCAAAATCAAAGAAAGGAAAACGTAAAATACCGGCCGGAAAAACAATTTCATTTTTTAAAGGGCTGTAATAGGCATTCACGGTTGGGGCCGACATACCCCATTCTGTTTTATCAACGGGCTTGCCCAGTTTATTGATATTTTCCTGGTAGGCCCACTGGTTGCAACGGCGGATATTTCCTATAAAATCATTCCTTTGAATTTCAAGTCCATCATAATTTTTCCAGGTATCGGGGAACCCGATCTTTTTCGTGAATGCATATAATTTTGCCAGAGCCTTTTGTTTGGTTTCGGCACTCATCCAGTCTGATCTTTGTATGCGTCCGGCAAAAGCTTTTTCCAGGTTATTAACCAGTTCCAGCATCCTTATTTTTGCGGCTTTGTTAAAATATTTATCAACGTATAACTGGCCCAGCAGGTCACCCAGCTGGCGGTCGATCAACCCGCTAATGCGTTGCCAGCGGGGTGTTTGTACTTTTTGTCCGCTCAATGACTGGTTGTAGGCAAAATTTGCATCTACAAACCTGCTGCTCAGGTAGGGGGCTGCATCTTTTATAATGCCCCATTTTAAATACACTTTCCAGTCATCCAGTGAAACTTTTCCAAGTAATGAATCAATAAATACCATGAATTTCGGATTACTTACGAGTAAGCTGTCGGGTTTGGTTTTATACCCTAACTGGGTAAGGATATTTTGCCAGTCCAGGTTTGCTGTGGTGGCGGATAAACCTTCAACCGAAAATTTATTGTACATTTTTGTGGGGTCACGCATTTCAACACGGCTCATTTGAGCCTGTGCCAGTGCGGTTTCCAATTGCATAACTATAACTGCATTGGCCATCGCTTTTACCTGCGTTTCGTCGCAGAGGGTAAATAATTTAATGATGTATTGCGTATAATCCATCCTGATCTTCCGGCTGCGGTCATCATCCTTTAAATAATAATCGCGGTCGGGTAAAGTGGTACCTCCCTGCCCGATGTTGATGATATATTTGGTTACATCTTTTGCATCCTGGCCCACGCCGATCCGGTATAATGGCGAACTTACAGACTGTGAACGCAGGTAATTCATGTATTTTAAAAGTTCTGCTTTGGAACTTAAAGCATGTACAGCATTCAGATAAGGTTTAATTGGCTTGTAACCCAGGCTTTCAATAGCCAGGCTATCCATTGCGCCGGCATAAAAATCACCTACACGTTTCATCAGTGCATTACTGCCGGCAGGGCCCTGTGTGCCGGGTGCTTTTGCAGCTTCTTCCAGTAAACCTTTCAGGGCCTGTGAACTTTCCTCTGCCAGTGCTGCTGCACTGCCCCAGGATGTTTTGGAAGCGGGAACAGGATTATTTTTTTAACCAGTTGCCGTTTGCATACTGGTAAAAATTATCACCCGGCTTAACCGATTGGTCCATATTGGCCGGGTCAATGAATTTTCTCTTATTGGTATTCTTTTTTGAACCAATATCGCCTTTTGATTCTGTGGCGCCTTTTATTTCGGGGACTGTTTCTGTTATCACAGAACTGATCTGTAATGAACCCGGTGCATTGGATGAATTTGGTGTTTCTGTGGATTGCCTCTCTTTGACAGTTTTAACGGCATCAGGATCAACACCCGTCTTTTGTGACATGGTGATTGCCGGTAATATGACCAGTCCGGCAAAAACAGCAACAAACAGTATTCTCTTTATCATAAGATCGTTTTTTAGAAAGTTAAAAATAATCATCCTTGTATAAACAACCATAAGAAAATATGCAAGTGGTAACAGGTGCCTTAAAAAACCAATGAAACAGTCAATTTTCCATTTAAATAATTAAAATATTTGAACTCATGCATTCTGTATTTTTGCTTTTTATACATTGAACTATTGGTAAAATTTACAGCATTTTATTTTTTCCTGTTTTTCCCGGTTTGTATAGCTGCGCAGAAAACTGAAACCAATCCCGGGCTGGTGATCGGAACTATCCTGGATGCTGATAACAGCAGGGCTGTTCCCGGCGCTACCATTACGTTAACCCTGCTGACCGACAGTACGGTTCAACATGACCAGCTGAGCCTGAAAGATGGTGAATTTATTTTTGATAAACTTTTATTTGGATATTACCGCCTGCGGGTAAATGCTGCAGGTTATGCCAACCTGGTTATCGACAGCATTCATATCAGGCCCGAAAGATTTGATTTTGACCTGAATGATATCCGGCTCAATAAAAAATCTTCGGTGATGAATGAAGTGACCGTATATGCCGAAAAACCGCTTATTGAAAATAAGGACGGCAAGATCATTTTTAATACCGGGGAGTCGGCGCTGAGTTCTGGAGCCACTACCACGGAATTATTAAAGCAAACCCCGTTGGTGAATGTTGACAATGATGGTAAGATTTTGTTGCGGGGTAAGGAAGTAAAGATCTTAATTGATGATAAACCGGTGGAACTGGACTCCAGGCAATTACAGGATCTGATGGAAAGCATGCCGGGCAGCCTTATCGAAAAGATTGAAGTAATGACCACGCCGCCGCCACAGTATGCCAATGAGCGGGGAGGGGTGATCAATATCGTAACCAAAAAAGGAAAAGTGGGGTTCAATGCCAGGATCAATATTAATTATGGTACCAGGGGCGAGGCAGGTATGAGCGGTAATTTGAGCTACCGTAAAAATAAACTGGCAATTAATTTTTCGGCAGGCTTCGGGTACAGCGAATTTAACGGCAACAGTTACAGTTACAGGCAGAATTTTTATACAGATTCGGTAAATTATTTTAATACGCTTGGCCAGAGCAATAATAATAACCGGCGGCCAAATACCAGGCTGAGTATTGATTACGACCTGAACAAGCAGCACAGTTTTAATGTTACTGCGCAATACAACGGCAATAGTACAAAGTATGAGAACAGTGTTGAATACAGTAATATAAACCGGTTTTACGAGTTGTATAAACTAAGCAACCGTACCACAACTACTGGGAATAAGAACCATACACCGGGCTTTAATATCACGTATACCATCAAAGGGAAACACCCGAAAGAAATGCTGCGGATCATATCAGGATTAAATGTTAATGACAATGAAAATGAGCGGGATTTTTACCAGCAATACCTGAATCCCGACCATACGCCAAACGGGTCAGATTCAACACAGGAACAGAACACGTTCAGTAAAAACAATACCATCAGTGCCCGGGTAAATTATGATAAACCGTTTGCCGATAATAAAACTTCGGTGAACATAGGTGCCGGTTATAACCGGTATAACAATCACTATGTTTTAAATACGGCTTTTATGAAAAAGCCTGAAAATGTTTTTGTAAAGAATGAAATACTGAGCAATGATTTCCGCTTTCATCAAACCATTTACCATGTGCGGGCGGCAATGCGTTATGATTTTGTACCTGACTTTTATATTAACAGCGGGTTGCTGGTTGAGTTTACCCAAACCTATTTTGATATAATAAATAACAGTAACCGGTATTCGAACAATTACTTCATTCCTTCCATTTGCAACGGTCATGAAAAAGTGGACAAATGATGTGCATCTGAATTTCAGTTACAAAAGAACGGTACAGCGGCCGCGCCTGAATGAACTGAACCCCAGCCTTGATTATGCTGATCCGTATAATACCCGTTCAGGTAATCCTTACCTGCAGCCTTACTTTGCTGACAATTTTGATGCAAGTGTTGGGAAATGGAATAAAAAATATAATGTAAATGCATCGGTAGGTTATAATTCCCTGCAGGATATTTATGGTTCAATAAGAACAAGGCAGGCCGATGGCAGCACATTTACCACCTGGCAAAACATCAGCGGCCGCAAAGAGTATGAAGCTTCCATATGGGGCGGATATACATTGAATAAAAAAGCAAAGGCCAACCTGAGTTTCGGGTATACCCATAATGTGTACAGCCAGTACGACCGCACGGTCAGGTTTTTCAGGAACGGGGGTTCATTTTTTTCGACATTGAACGGCAGTTACCAGTTTACTGATGTAATGAATGCCAATGCCAGCTTTACGTTTAACCGTTTTGCCAACCCGCAGGGAACGGTACGCAATACCCTGAATATGAACCTGGGTATACAGCGTAAATTTTTCGACAAAAGATTTATTATAACTGTAAATGTGATCGATCCTTTTTTACAGCAACAGAATCAAAATTTCACGTACGGCAGTAATTTTAACCTGGAAAGCTTCAACACAACCAATACCCGCAATTACCGTATTGTACTGAGTTATGTGTTTAAAAAGAATATACAGAAATCGGGCAGGGAAGCGTTGTTAAAAAAACTGCAGAAAAAATAAGGGATTGTTTAACCGGTATTTTCGGTAAAGTGTATTCGCTTTGCCAGCCAGCTGTCTTTAACAGGGATGATCCAGTTTTCCAGCAACTCTTTTTTGGTTAACACCGTATTGTTGAAATACAGGGTATCAGCGTTGATGAAATTATTTTCAACGGCATATTCAAGTTGACCAAGCGGGAGTAATTGTATTTTATCTTTAACAACAAAGGCCAGGTTCTGCCTGTCGAACAGCTGCACATTCATTTTTTCTTCAATGGCTTTTACCAGGTGTACAGAACTGTCGGTGCTGCAGCCACTCACCCCGGTAGCGGTTTCATCGGCCATCAGTACAATAAACTGCCCAAACAATAAATTGGCGGATCCTTTTACCGGTGTGCCATGGCTTTTCCAGTTAGCAGCAAAATCATTCAACATGTCTTCCATCTCCAGCGCTTCGCTGATCAGGAACAAACGGCTGCTTTGATATATCCATACACGGGAGCTGTCGTTAAAATCTGCCGGAATATGTGTGGAATAGTCGAGGTTCATAAGAAAGTTATTAAGTCATTAGGCAATAAGTCATTAGTCATTGGTCATTGTGAAATTCGCTGCAACAATCAGTTTTTCATTGAAGCGGCCACCAACTCCGCAATATCCAGCACCTGCACTTCATCTTCCTTATTACTGTTCTTTACCCCGTCGGTCATCATGGTATTGCAAAAGGGGCAGGCTGCTGCAATAACAGTTGCACCGGTTTCAATGGCTTCATGGGCACGTTCAAAATTGATCCGGTTATTGCCTTTTTCTTCTTCTTTAAACATTTGTGCACCACCTGCGCCGCAACAAAGACCATTACTGCGGCAGCGTTTCATCTCTACCAGTGAAACATCCAAAGCTTCCAGCACTTTACGCGGAGCTTCATAAATATCATTGGCACGGCCCAGGTAACAACTGTCGTGGTAAGTGATCTTTTTTCCTTTAAAAGAACCGCCTTCTGTCATTTTAATTTTTCCTTCATCGATCAGTTGTTGTAAAAATACCGCATGATGAATGACTTCATAAGTACCGCCCAACTCCGGGTATTCATTTTTCAATGTATTAAAGCAATGCGGGCATGCAGTAACGATCTTCTTAATGCCATAGCCGTTTAAGACCTGTATATTCTGGTATGCCATCATCTGGAACATGAATTCATTGCCGGCACGCCTGGCCGGGTCGCCTGTACATAATTCTTCTTTACCCAGGATGGCATAGTTAATCCCAACCTTATCCAGAATGGTAACAAATGCTTTGGTTATCTTTTGTGCCCGCTGGTCAAAACTTCCGGCACAGCCTACCCAAAATAAAACTTCGGGGCTTTCGCCCTTTGCCGTCATTTCTGCCATTGTTGGAACATGCATAGTGTAGATTTTATACCCGTAAGATACTTTAAAAAGGAAACTGCTTATCAGCAAAAATAAGCCATTCGGCAATAAGCAAAAATTAATTGATTGATGATTGTTTCCCACAAAGGCTTGAAGGCCACAATGTTTTTTTCTTTGTGTGCTTTGAGACTTAGTGGGAATCAGAGTTACATTTTAAATATCTTCGTGCCAACTTAAAGCATGAAGAAACTTATCAGCATCATTACCAACTGGGAAGCCTGGCCTTTTAAATTGCTGTATGCACCTATTACACCGGTTTGGGGATGGTATATGCTCAGGTCGGGTTCGGTCTGGTTTTTTACACCCAGCAATCCAAAGATCACTTTTGGCGGCATGGATGGCGAACCCAAAAAAGAAATGTATGACCTGTTACCGAAAAAATTATACCCGGCTACCTTTAATGTTTTGCCAACACATCCTTTTGAAACAGTAAAGAATGCGCTTGAAGAAAGTGGTATCCAGTATCCTTTCATTGTTAAACCGGAAGTGGGTTGCCAGGGCATTTTATTCCGTAAAATTGATACTGAAGCAGCACTTCAGCACTATCACAGTAAAATTCCGGTTGAATACATTATACAGGCACTCGTTAGCTACCCGATGGAAGTGAGCGTGTTTTACATCCGCCATCCGCAGCAGCAAAAAGGAACGGTTACCGGCTTTTTGCACAAGATACCATTGCAGGTTACCGGTAACGGGAAAGATACACTGGAACAGTTGATCAGGGAGCATCCAAAGGCACACAACAGGCTGGGGGAGATGTTCAGCAAGCATAAAGCACATTTACAGGAGATCATTCCTGCCGGCAGCAAATACATGCTGAGTTATGCGGCTAACCATAACCGTGGTGCCCATTTTGTGGATCTGAAGGAACACATCGATGACAGGCTGGTGGGTATTTTTGACGGGATCAGCCACAGCATCAATGATTTTTTTTATGGCCGCTACGATATCATGTGCAGTAATGTAGAAGACCTGAAGAACGGTAAGAATTTCACCATTCTTGAATACAATGGCTGCGGGGCCGAGCCCAATCATTTTTATGATACCGGTTATACATTACCGGGCGCTTATAAAGAAATTTTGAAACACTGGAAAGCGTTGTACGGGATCTGCAGGTACAACAGCAGCCAGGGCATTAAACCATGGCCTTTTCAAAAAGGAAGAAAATTCCTGGCTACCATCAAAGCACACTTTAAGCTGATACGGGAAGCGGATGCCAACATTTAAAAAGGCTTACCGTGTGTTTGTTTTATCAGTGACCTGGTAAGCCCGGGCATTTTTTTCATCACCGCTATAAAAAAATTGGTTATCCATACCTTACCAAACAGGGATTGTATCCTTCTGCCGGTTTGCAGCCGTTTACTGAAAGTTGAACTCCACTGATGCGTATATGCTGTTTCCATTTCGGCCCTGCTTATTTTCCCGGATAAAAATTCATGGATATACCCCGATGCGATCTTGCCCGCATGCAGGGCCATACTCATGCCGTTGCCGCACAGCGGGGTGATCATACCCGCAGCATCTCCCGTGAGCAGTACATGATTTTCCACCTGGTTCTTTTTGTTGAAAGAAACCTGTGAGATGGTAACCGGCGATTGGTATAAAAATTCACTGTTTGTAAAAATATTTTCCAGGTGCGGGTTTTTATACAGTATATTTTTTTCCATGTCTTTTATGGAATTGCTGTTTGCTTTCAGGTTCCCGGCATTGGTCAGATAACAAAGGCAGTATTTATCTTCTTCAATTTTTGAGATGCCGCAGTAGCCGTTCTTAAAATTATGGAGGGCAATGGTATCGGCCGGGAAACTGGTCTTGATATGGTATTTTACGCCGATATAGTTGTTGAGCTTATTGGGTTTCAGGTTTGCAAACGGCCTGCCCCATTTTACATCGAGGTTGCTGCGTTTGCCAAAACTGCCGCAGCAAATGCGGCAGGTAAATTTACCGGATGCAGTTTGAACCAGGAATTCGTCATGCAAAAAAATAACATCGATCACTTTACAGTTTTCAAACAGGGCAACATTATTGGAAAGGGCAATTTCCTTTAATGAATTATCCAGTGTATACCGGCTGATGCCAAAACCTCCGAGTGGTAATTCCTGTTTCAATTGATTGCCGTTTGGGGCAGTAACCAATAATTTTTTTATGACCGGTAGCTGCATTTCAGATATGGGCAAACCCAGGGTTTCGATAAAATCCAGGCTCTCGAGGCTGATATATTCTCCACAAACTTTATGAAACGGGAACTGCTCTTTTTCAAACAAGGCTACTGCGTATCCATGTTTTGCCAATTGTATGGCAACTGACAGGCCAGCCAGTCCGCCACCAATGATACAGGCATCATATGTTTTTTTTTCAGTCATTTTTGCAGGTGATCAAATACCGGAATGCCCATTTCCATTGTATGGTAAAATGATTGATGCCGGCATGATGAAAGATCCTTTTCCATTCTTCTTTTTTAAAACCCCTTGCTACCGAAAGCGGTGCATCATTTTTAACAAGATAAGATCCCGAAAATAATGTGGTTATCCATTTAATGCTGTAGTAAGCTATGGGGTGCCTGTGCAGGTCGTTAATGAAAAAACCCATGGATGCATTTTCTTTCATCCAATGCAGCATCTGTGTTAATTCTTCTTCTGTAAAATGATGACAAAAAAGGGAAGCAAAAATAATATCCGGCTTTATACCGGCCAGGCTGGCCTGTTGATAATCACTGGTGATCCAGGTGGCCTGTAATTGAGGGTACTGCTTTTTGGCAAAGGCAATACATTCAGGTTTTATATCAATACCCATAAAATTCGCCGGCATATTTATTTTGTTGAAATGATCCTGTAGGGCTTTTAAATTATCGCCACCTCCACAACCAATTTCGCAGACCGTTAATGTTTTGCCTGCCTGTTTTTGAGAAACCAGTGCTTTTATACCGGCAATGGTAATTTTATGTCCGCCCAGCAACTTGTTGATGGTATTCAATTCCTTCATGTTTTGCCGGATATCTGCAAACGGAATATGATCCTGGTCCAGTAGTTCTTTTTTATATGACCTGTTGGTAAGATTAATCATAAGAAGCAATAAAGGTTTCCATGGTTAACCCCGGGCCAAAAGCAGCCGCAAATATTTTAGCAGGAGCTGGCCGGGGGTTTTCCTGCAGGTCTTCAAATATCCTTTGCAAAACAAATAAGATGGTTGGGGAACTCATGTTGCCAAAATCATTGAGTATACGGTATGAATGCTGTAAGCTTTCGGCAGGCAGCGTTATACTTTTTTCAATGGCTTCCAGGATCTTTTTACCACCGGGATGAATGCACCAGTGCGTAATTTCATCTTTGCTTACCGAAGCATGTTGCAACGCTTTTAAAACAAGCCCGTTAAAATCCTCTTTCACAAGATCAGGCACATAACCGGAGAGGGTCATTAAAAACCCGCTTGCAGAAAGTTTCCACGACATATCCGTTTTTCCCTTAAAAGCCACGTCTGAAAAAAAACTGTTGATGCAGATACCTTTTGATGTTGAAGCCGGTGATTGCACCAGTACAGCAGCACAGCCATCGCCAAACAAAAGGGTTGATGTTATATTGTCGATCGAAATTTCTTTTTGAAAATGCAGGGTGCAGAATTCAGTGCATACAATAACAACATTGGCTTTGTCATCCGCTCTGCAGATAACATCAGCCAGTTTGAGTGCATGAATGGCGGCATAGCAGCCCATGAAATTCACCGAAGTGCGAAAGATGTTTCGCGGCAGATCCATCTGCTCCATGATTTCCAGGTCGAGCCCCGGGGCACTCATGCCCGTACAGCTTACCGTTATTAAATGGGTAATTTCATGATGCTTTATTTTGCCGCTGATACATTTTTCAATGGCAGCTACAGAAATACCGGCAGCATGGGCTGCATACCACTCCATCCTTTTTCCAGGCCGGGGAAGGGTTCAAGGTTTTCGGCTTTCCGTAAAACTGCCTGTCGGCAGCAGTTGTACTATAATCGGGCATTACCGAATACCTGGTTTCAATACCACTGTGCCGGTACAGGTAATGAAACTTACGGCTTTCGGTCTCATCCTTACTGTAAATATGATCTGCAAATTTGCAAATGTCTTTTGCAGGTGTTTATAAGTGGGTACTGCTGTTGCTATGGAAATGATCTTGCTCAATATTTCTGAAGTATTAATAAAGTGATAAACGCACAATTGCTGCAAAAGGATGCCAACAGGTTCATGCGCATGGTGTTTTTAAAATTTGCAGCTTCTGTATTGATCATCACTTTTTTAAACCACCAGAAGAAATAGACGAGAACCGGGAGAAAAAAAAGCTGCATGATCCCGAAATGGTTTTGCTGGCCTTTTTGAAACAGGAAAATGCCCAGGCAGGCCATGGCGAGGAAATATACAACCGCGGTAAACCCGAAAGTACCTTTGTAACCCAGCAGGCTGCTTAGGGAGATAACTCCATCGGCGCGGTCCTGTTTATGCTGGTACACCTGGGTAAGCGGGTAAAATCCGCCAATTAATAAACCGGCAGTAAGTATTCCCAAAACGGGTATATCCTGCGTTTTATCAGCACTGCATCCATGCATAATTAAAAAAAAAGTTAAGCATCCCTGGAAAATCACCACCGTTAAATAACCCGTAACCGGGTATTTTTTTAATCGTATTCCCCGGTAACTGTATGCCCTGGATGCCAGTATATAGGCAATAATCCCAAACAGAAAATACCAACCCAGGAAATAACTTAAGATGACAGACAAGCAATCCATGAAAAGGGTTGCGTAAAACAATTGTTTTGTGGGCTGTTTTGGATTTTTAATACCTCCTATGCTATCTGTATCGCGGTCCATATAACTGTTGTAACCGTTACTGGAAGGATAAACCAGCAGGTGCAACAGGCAAAACACGAACACGGCATGCGGTATATGAATATTTGAAACCTGGCTTACTGCAAACCAGTAAATGGGCATCAGGAAAAAGAAAAAGGAAAACGTAAGAGTTGTATGGTTGATTTACTGATCAGAAAAAATGATTTGATTAAAAATACAATCTAATTCTTTATTGTGTAACCCCCGTGTAAGTATTTGCATATGTACCAAAAAGTAAAGTTAAGGATATCATACATGGATCGACTGTCATGCAGCCGGGATACTGTTGATCATATTGAACCGGTATTTTTGAAATACTTAAACGGAAATTTCAATTATGTATTACAGTATGAGCCTGATGTGGCCAATTACAGATAAATACTCACCCGGCGGGTACAATACTGAATACAGTTTGGATACACCCAATTAAAATAAAAATGAATGCACAGGATTATTAAACAAATCATCAATTGATTTGTTGTTGTGCTGAATTGCAGTGTAATGGTAAATGCCCTGCCAGGCAAAACCAGAACAGTAAATAATTTTTTCTAACGGGGTTCAGGTTACTGCCAGCCCAACCCGTTTTAATCTTTTGTTAATTAGTGATCATGACAACGGTTCTTTAAATAATGATCAGTCAATTTTAAGTACATTCATTCTATGAAAAAAACAGCCTTTTCAATTGTAGCTTTTTTTACGGGGTTATTTGCGGCCACTGCACAAACAAGTTATACGCCGGTTGATGCAGCAAGCAAAGTGCATTTTGTGATCAAGAATTTCGGGATAAGAACGGGAGGGGATTTTAAAGGTTTAAAAGGGAACATTAAATTTCACCCGGCTAATCCCACCGCCTCCTTATTTGATGTAACCATTGATGCTGCAACCATTGATACCGATAATGAATCCCGTGACGGGCATTTACGACAGGCAGAATATTTTGATGTGGCAACCTTTAAAACCATACAATTTAAAAGTACCAAAGTTACCCTTTCGAATGTACCCGGCAAGTATTATATGTATGCAGATATAACCATTAAAGGCGTTACAAAGCCCGTTGAATTTGCTTTTGGTGCGATCGCAAAGAACGGGGGCTATCTTTTTGAAGGTGAATTTAAGATCAACCGTCGGGATTTTGGGGTAGGAGGCAGCAGTATCTCCCTTTCGGATAACCTCACCGTGTCCTTATCTGTATTTGCGAGGTAATGGTAGTGTATTTTAATGGCGGCTTTTCAATTTGCCACATATAACCTATGCTCAGTATCTTTGCCCGATGCCGAATTTCCTGCGAATTTTCTTTTGGGGTTTAATGATCAGTTTCCTGGGTTCACTGCCACTGGGTACACTCAATGTGGCAGCTATGCAGATCGGTATCCAGGAAAGTTTACTGCATGCCATTTATTTTTCCCTCGGTTCCTTACTGGTTGAAATGATCTATGTGCGTATATCCTTAATGGGTGTTGACTGGATCCGCAAGCAGCGAAAACTGATGAAGGCCATGGAATGGGTCACCCTGATCATCATCATAGCACTTGCTGCCGGTAGTTTTATTGCGGCAGCTACAAAAGGCAGTGATGCAAAAAGCGTTTTCCTGGAAAATAACATGCACCGGTTTTTGCTGGGCATGTTCATGAGCGCCATCAACCCCGTACAGATACCGTTCTGGTTTGGCTGGAGTACTGTACTTTTTGCAAAAAAAATATTGAAACCGGTAAACAGTCAATACAATATCTACATTATCGGAATTGGTTTGGGTACTTTGATCGGGAACAGTGTTTTTATTTTTGGCGGAAAATGGCTGGTACAGCGGATCTCAAACAGCCAGCAATATATCAATTGGGTGATCGGCGGTATTTTTGCCATCACAGCCATCATACAGGCTGTTAAAATGATCCTTCATAAAGATGCGGTACATAAATTCACCCATGCAGAAGAGGATAAACATTCTTAATCAACCACGAATAACTTACACCCGTTGGCAGACCTGCTGCGGTGTGCTTCACTGTTGTCACCAACATGGTAGGTCATGCCCTGCGATAAGGTAAATTGCCGGCCATCTTCCAGTTCAGTTACCATTTCCCCGCTGATACAATAAATGATATGTCCTTTATGGCACCAATGGTCGGCAAAATAATTGGCCGAATATTCAACCATGCGGATCCTGGTATCACCCATTTGAAAGATCTTCCGGGTAGCTGTACCGGTTGTTCCCGGATGGGTTTCGGCTTCAATATCCGACCAGTCGGGCGTTTGAAAGGGAAAGGCTTTTATTTCCATGTTTATAATATTGGCTTATCAAATTTGCCATTTTATCACCGGCAGAAAAAATATTAATTGACTAAATTAATTAGTAATTTCGAGATCCATGAATTATGCGATAGTCGATATAGAAACAACCGGTGGCCATGCTTCTTCCCACGGCATCACGGAGATATCTGTGTTTGTACATGACGGGAAAAGGGTGATCAAACATTTTGAGACCCTTATCAACCCGCAACAGCTTATCCCGAAGTTTATTACATCACTTACCGGCATTGATAATGACATGGTTGCCGAAGCGCCTGTATTTGATGAGATTGCTGATACGTTATTTGATATCCTGGATACAAATATTTTCATAGCCCACAATGTAAATTTTGATTATTCATTTTTAAAGCACCAGTTCAAACAGAGTGGATATGATCTAACTGCAAAAAAATTATGTACCGTACGGTTGGGCAGAAAAGTGTTCCCGGGACTGCCATCATACAGTTTAGGCAATCTCTGCCGTTCATTGCACATCCATATTGAGAACCGGCACCGGGCAGGAGGCGATGCGAAAGCAACGGTAAAACTTTTTGAACATATGCTGGCCAACGGCGCACGGGCACATATTGACCAGATGCTGAAGCGTTCATCATCCGAACATTGGCTGCCCATGAACCTGGACAAACACATGATCGATCAGCTTCCTGCCAATCCCGGTGTTTATTATTTTCACAACAGTAAAGACAAAATTATTTATGTAGGTAAGGCGATCAATATAAAAAAAAGGGTCAGCAGTCATTTTACCAATCATGATCCTGACCGCAAAAGACAGGAATTTATCCGCAATATCTGTAAGATAACGTATAAGCAATGTGCTACAGAACTGGAAGCCATTGTGCTGGAAAGTACCGAGATCAAAAGATTATGGCCACGGTATAATAAGAGCCAGAAGCAACCCATGACCAGGTATGCCCTGTATTCCTTTGAAGATAACCGGGGTTATATACGCCTGGCGATAGACCGCAAGAAAAAAAACATTCCGCATGTTTACAACTTTAACCTGCTGCATGAAGGGCTTGTTTTATTAAAAAAGATGATTGAGGAGTTTGGGCTGGATGCAAGGCTTTGCTATATCGATAAAACTGCATTTACTGAAAATGAGCAGGAAGCGCTGGAACCCCCGGTTGTATACAATTTAAAAATAAAAAGGGCACTGGATGCATTGAATAAGAACCTGCCCACATTTGTGCTGGTGGATGAAGGGATCACCGGCAAAGAAAAACTGTGCCTGTTGGTTGAGCGTGGCAGTTTCTGGGGTATGGGTTACCTTCCAAAATCATTTCCCATAGCCAGTTCTGCAGCATTGAAAAATTTCCTGGATCCTTATGCTGATAATGATTATATCCGTAATAATATTTACGCTTTTGCCGAGGCAAACCCGCATAAAAGGATACTCCTTCAGTGATGGGTACCCGTTTTTTTAACCCGCTTTTCGGTTTAAAAACAGGGTATCAGAACGTCTTTTGTATCTTTGCCCCTCAATCGATCCGGCTTTGCAAAACGCGTTGTACAATTTAAAAATTCAGAAGCGGATAGCAGCAATATCCATTTTGCTGTTAATTACAAAAACATTTGCCTGGTATATAACAGGCTCTGTTGCCATTTTAACTGATGCATTTGAAAGCATTGTGAATGTTATTGCCGGCCTGATCGGTGTATATAGTTTGTATTTATCTGCAAAACCCAAAGACCAGGATCATCCTTACGGGCATGGTAAGGCGGAATTTATTTCAGCTGCCATTGAAGGGTCATTAATTTCCATTGCCGGGTTCTTCATCATTTATGAGGCTTTCAATAATCTTATTCATCCACACACCATAAAAAAACTGGATTACGGAATTATACTGGTAGCCGTTACAGGGTTGATCAATTATATTGCCGGTGCCGTTTGTATACGAACCGGGAACAGGAATAATTCACTGGCGCTGGTATCGAGCGGTAAACATTTGCAGACCGATACCTGGAGTACCCTTGGTATCGTTGTTGGGCTTATCCTGATCCTGTTAACAGACCTGGTATGGATCGACAGTGTAGTGGCGATCCTGTTCTCACTCTTCATCATTTATACCGGGTATAAGATCCTGCGCAGTTCCGTGGCCGGTATCATGGATGAAGCGGATACCAAACTGCTCAATAAAATGGTGTTGATGTTGAACGATAACCGGAGAGCAGACTGGATAGACCTGCACAACCTGCGTTTCATCAAATACGGTAGTATGATCCACATGGATTGTCACCTCACCGTACCCTGGTATATGAATGTACATGAAGCACACCAGGAAATAGATGCCTTGTCGAACCTGGTAAAAAATGAATATGGCGAATCGGTAGAACTGTTCGTACATTCTGATGGTTGCCTGGATTTCTCCTGTAAGATCTGTTCCAAAACCGGTTGTCCGGTGCGCAAACACGATTTTGAAAAAAAGATAGAATGGACCATGGAAAATATTTCAAGTAACCGAAAGCATCATTTATAATAACGCTTTATTGAACGTTTCAGGAAATGGGTTTTAATGAATATACTGTTAATCCCTGCAGAAGACAGTTTTTACAACCACTTCATCCGTTGTAAAAAGTTTAACATGGTAAATACCTGCAGATAAAGCAGGAATACCTTTTGTAATTGAATTATTGCCTTTTTGTAACGTTACCATTGAATTGAAAACAGCTCTTCCGCCGGCATCTGTAACAGAAAGCAGGGCTGTTTGTGTTTTTGCACTGTTCACAATAAGGGTTGCAGCATTGGAACCCGAACTTAATCTGATATGATTGATCTGCAGTGTTTGTTCTACAGGGGCAGTAATTGAAATGATCCTGCTGTATTCCTTTTTTTCATCTGTATTTACCATAGCCAGGCGATAGTAATTCACTCCTTTTAAAGGAGCTGCATCGGTAAAATAATATAAAACTTCTGTTGTTGAAAACCCACGGGCATTTACCCGGCCAACCGTTTCAAAAATCTGCCCGTCATTACTCCTCTCAATATTAAAATGGCTGCTGTTATTTTCTGTAACCGTTGTCCACTGCAAAGGTTTATTCCCTGGTTTTCCTTCCCGGTAAATATGGTTAATTTAACAGGGAGGGGGCCACCGGATCCTGTTTCGGCATAACCAATATCCGGACTGTAACCATTATAGGGCAGACCTACATTTACGCCCACATCAATCAATGGTGATATTAACTGTAAATGATAATTATTGGCAACAGAATCAAAAAGGGGGTCAAAATGAATGTTTTGATATTCAGTGTAAAAATCAGGCAGCCCGGCAGGCCAAAATGGTAGATTTGCATTGCCATTATTAATGGTATTATTGGCTAAAAGAGCTACCTGGCTCATATTGGTTGCCGTGTCGCCACCAGCCAGCCATGCACCCGGGAAACCCATGACGATATTATTCGCAACCGTTACGTTCGTTGCATAACCATGGTCCAACGGGCCAAAATCAATGCCCCACCAGGGTTCTCTTACAGCAGCTGCAACTATTGTGTTATTATAAATGCGGAGATTATTTATAATGGCATTGTTTGTGCCTTCGCTGATGATCACAATACCACCTGATGCACCAGTGCCTGCGCCGGATGCAGTATTGGCGAACAGGTTCTTCTGGATAACGCAATTGGATACAATGGAAGAATCTCTTGTATTGAACTGCACACCACAGGAAACATTGTTAAGCATATTGTGTTCTACAATGGCTGTTTCCGTGCCAAATTCAAAAATGATCCCACTTTCATATTTTAGATTCAATGTATCCCGGCTCATGATATTATGATGTATCCAGGCACTGTAAGCTGAACTGCCTTTCCTGTTGAAATTCAGGTCAATACTTCCCTGTATGGTATTACCCGAAATTTCCAGTCCTTCAATATTGAATAATTCAATACAGAAATCCCAACCATTTTGACCCGGGAAATCACCGGCATAAGGAATCTTGTGAAGTATATTATTGTAGATCCTGCAATTCTTTAAATAACCATGATTCACATATTTGATCGGCCAACCGTTATATCCTTCGGCCGCTGATCCTGTGTGATCGTATTACTGTAGATCAACATACCCATTTGCCCGCCTATATTTAAACAACCCCTTCCATAATTACCATTCGTGGTATCAATATAGGCAGCACAGTTATTGATGATATTGTTATAGAATTGATTGCCGGTTGAATACACTGAATCAGGCGGGGCATCCACAAAATCATTTCTTGCGCTGAAGATGACACCCCTGTCTGAAAAATCAATAAAAGTGCAGTTCCGAATGATCACATTACTTCTTCCTGCAACCCAAATTGCCCATTGGGTAGTAAGGTTCCGGCCATCAAATTTTAAGTTGCTTACAAACTGGTTGCCATTTGAACCTTCGGGCGACTTGAGGGATAAGAGTGCTTTCCAGAATTCATTTACGGTGGATTGTAAAACCGAAGTATCTCCTTCGCCTTCCAGGTTAACGCCTTCACTTAAAAAACATTGAACGGTCTCCAGGTAACTACCGGGGTTCACATGAATGGTATCGCCGGATGTTGTTACAGTTTGTGTTGCATGCGATAATGTTTTCCATGGATTGGCAAATGAACCGTCACCGGTTGTATCATTGCCGAGGGGTCGATATATAAAATATAGAATCAATTAAAACAGGAGATGTTATATAGGTACCCGAAAAACCTTTGCTGCAAAACAGAAAATACAAGCAATTGCCATGAAAATAGCCGGCACAAACCTTTTTTCTAAATACATTACTGTATTATTCATGTAGACAATTTTCTTAAAATAAAGTTGGTGGAAGGGTAGGCCGATGGCTTTCAGCCAGTTTCAATGGAGGTATTGAATTTAATCTGTTCCGGTAAAAATCAATGCAATATAAAAAGATTATCTGTTAAATTGATGCAATATGATATTATTTTTGAAATGTAATATTAAATTAACCTTGCCCGGGATTGACAATCAGCTTATTGAACACTGTTATTTATTTTAATTATTTAAAACCTGTTTAGTATATTTTACCTTATTTATTTTAATAACATACAGTTGTATATAATTATAAATCAGTTATTAATGAACTTTGTTTAAATTCATTTAAGCAGGTATAGATTTTTGGTTAATGAAAGAATTCATGAATAAAAAAGCCTCTTCCCGGGTACCGGGAAGAGGCTTTTTAAAAGTTCATTTTAATTAGTGCTAAATGTATTTTTTACAACCGTTTCATCAGTTGTAAAAAGTCTTACATAATAGATACCTTTTGTGATGGCAGGAATATTTTTAGTGATGGCAGAATTGCCCTTTTGTAAAAATACGGGTGCATTTAAAATTATTCTGCCACTCAAATCAATAATTGAAATATGGGCTGTTTGTGATTTAGAGCTGTTGATGATCATAGATGCCGTATTGCTGGCAGAAGACAGGTCAACCCGTACAATCCCGATCGAGTTACCGGCTTTATTGTTTATGGAAACGATCTTGCTGTATTCAAATTTTCCGTCTTTATCCATCAGCACCAGGCGGTAATAATTTATGCCGGTTGAAGGATTTGCGTCTGTAAAACCATACTTGATCTCTGAGGAAGCATTTCCACTTGCAGGTATACTGCCTATGGCAGTATAATGCTGCGCATCAGTACTTCGTTCAATACTGAAATAGCTGCTGTTGCTTTCTGATGCTGTGTTCCAGTTCAATATATTTTTCCCAGCATTTTCTTTAACCGTAAAATCGATCAGTGTAATGGGCAGGATCACAGCCCCGAATTCAACATAGCCCTTATCGGGACCATTGCCATTAAACGGCGTACCCACAAAAACGCCAATATCAATTAACGGGGAAGTAGGCTGCAGGTTAAAATCAGTGGCAGATATGAATTGCGGGTTAACATACGTATTATTAGTATACGTGTAGTTCGCCGGGTTACCTCCCGGCCAGCCCGGCAAATTACCATTACCATTTCCAAATGGATTATTATGGGAAACCATCACATTTGACATATTTGTGGCAGAACTTCCTTTCAGCCACCTGTCGTTGAAACCATTTACTATGTTGTTCCTGATATTTACATTGGTTGCATTTCCATTTTCACCCGATGTAAAATCAATTCCGATCCAGGGTGCATCACCTGCTTTGGCAACAATGGTATTGTTATAAATATCCAGTCCGTTTATCTGCGGATCATTTCCACTTTCACTGATAACAGCTATACCGGTAGCTGTACCTACACCATTGCCCTGGTAAATATTTGAAAACAGGTTATTGCGGATCACATTATTAAGCAGGTAACTGAAACCGCCTGCAGGGGTTCCGCCACCGGGATTTGGGTATCCGCCATTCTGGTTCACCGTCCTGGTGTTGAACTGTACGCCGCTGGAGGTATTATTGAATACATTATGTTCGATCAAAATATGCTCAGTTCTGAACTCTAAGATAATGCCACTTTCAAAATTCGGATTTGCAATGCTGCGGCCTACAATATTGTTGTGTATCCATGCACAAAATGCATACGCACCTTTGCGGTTATAGTTCAGGTCAATACTGCCCTGTATAGTATTGCCGTAAATCTCCAGACCCTCAATATTAAATAATTCAATGGCAAAATCCCAGTCACTATTCTCCCCGGGATATGAACCCTGGTATGCCGCTTTGGTAAGTGTATTGTTATAAATTTTACAACCTCTCAGCCAGCCATTGTCCCAGTATTTGATGGGCCATCCATTTTTAAATGCAACCCGCTGGTTCTGGATCATGGTATTGCCATAGATCTCCATACCCTGCTGGCCACCAATATTGATCATTCCGGAACCATAGTTGGCTGTAACCGCTGCAGAGTTCAATACCGTATTATTATAAAATTTATTACCGGTTGCATAGTTTCCGGGATCTGTAACCGGGTCCGTAACATTATTTCCGTCAAAGATCACACCCCGGTCACGGAAATTGATAATGGAACAATCATTTATCAGTACATTACTCCTGCCGGTGACCCAGATACCTATCCAGGTTTTATTGTTGCTCTCACTCACATATTGCCCGTCAATGGTAATGCCTGAAATTCTTTGATTACCATTGGTATTCTGGCCGGAATTTAATTGTAATAAGGTTGACCATTGGCCGGTGATGTTGCTCCTGATAATGGTAGTTGCCCTGCCTGCTCCTTCAATACTTACACCAACAGCTAAATTGCACTGCAGTGTTTCGGTATACGTACCGGCATTTACATGAATGATATTTCCCGCTGTTACAGTAGATGTTGCTTTGAACAGGGTTCGCCAGGGATTACCAATGGTTCCGTTACCGGTAGCATCATTGCCGGTTGGACTGATGTAATAAGTGGCTGCAAGACAAAATACTGCGGGAAAAAATAAGAAGATCGTAAATACAATTCTCCTTAGTGAAGAAAAATTAATTTTCATAGGATATGGTTTTTTTAAACAGATATTTATAACCCGGCGTTGGATACACCTGGTCATGGTTTTCATTTATGAAATTCACAATTCAATTAAAAAGTCAGTGTAAATAATATTATTATTTACCTGTCGCAGGTTTTCGATGATTTGGAAAGCCGGTACGCATACCTGCTCCCGGGCATTTGAAAATGCTGCCCTGAACTTTTTAAAATTTGTGTTTTTTATCTGCCGGAATGGGTTGGTCTTAGGGTGGGTGACAGAATTATATAGCCGGTCAGTTTATACATAACTGCTGAATAAAGATCCGCAGCAATGCTGTAAAAGCTATGTGGCCTTTTTAAACTGAAAAGAAATGCTGTGAAAAATAACTGGTGTACGCTTTTGTGGAGTGTAAATTTTAGTTTTCATAAGATTTTTTTGCTTGAAACACGAATTAACAAAAATATACCAAATATCGTACCACAGTTTTAACGTGCTTAGTAAAATCCGGTTCTTATGTTGTATTTAGTATATAAAAATGTTCTTTTATTTTTAAAAACTCCGGGTCCGTATTTTTAACGGTGTACTATTTTAAAATATTTTCCTGGAGATGTACTTTTTTGAAGAAAGCGTATTTTTAAAGTTGTAAAAGCTGTTTTTTACGGGGAAAGCTTTACCGGTTTACTACGGGTTTATACGAATGATCTTTTTTAATTGTAATGCGTAAGTAGGGTATATTGATCTATACTCAAAATCACATGGCCAAAAGCCGGGCAACTGCAAAAGCTGCTGCTGCAGCTGCTATACCAACCCCGGTGATCTTTAAAGCACTCCATAAGGGATTGACACCGGTTATGCTGCTTTTGCAAAAACCAACAATAAACAGGCAAGCCGGTGTGACTATGGCAGAGATCTTTAATGCTTCCAATGCATCTGCAATAAAAAAATAAGGAATGAGCGGAATGATACCCCCGGCAATATATGAAAGCCCGATATTCATTGCGCTTTTTGCTGCCCGTTTAGGATCCGGTTTAATTTGGTTCAGCTGGTATTGATCTATGAAAGCTGACCAGCGTTTTTTATCCGCTTCCCGCTCCAGCATGGCCTGGTCCTGTAATTCATTACCCAGGTCCAGGTTTGCAAAAAAATCCCTGGCCTTTTTACTTTCATCGTACCCCGGCTCTGCTTCATCCTCTTTTTTAAAATGATCCTGTTCGGATTTTTCCACAAAATAACCACCCAGGCTCATGGCAATACTTCCTCCTGCTATAGCTACAATACCGGCCATGATGATAAAACTGCTTTTATCAAATGCTGCACTTAAACCTGCTGCCAGTATAAAAGGAATGGTAAGTCCATCGCCCAGTCCAATGACCAGGTCTCTTACAAAGCCGGATTTATTTTCACGGAAATCTGCCTTGTGGTTATGAAAAAGGGATTTCATAATCATTGATTAAAAAAGAAAGGTACAATTTTTAAGGCTTAGTATAATCGTATGCAGGTTTGATAAATACCTGCTTCCATGAATGGGTATTTTTAAGAAAGCTGCTCCAAACTTTTACCGATGATACCCACGCACTCCATCACCTGCTCTTTATTGATAACCAGCGGTGGTGCAAATCGGATCTTGTCGCCATGTGTAGGTTTGGCAAGCAGGCCGTTTTCTTTCAACAGTAAACATAATTCCCAGGCTGCATCAGGATTTTGGTGTTTAATTACAATGGCATTTAATAAACCCCTGCCTCTTATAACTGAAACAAAGGGGAGTCCAGTTTTTTCAATTCACTTCTTAATAAATTTCCCATAGCATCGGCATTGGCGGCCATGTGCTCATCCTTTAATACCTGCAGGGCAGTGATGGCAACAGCACAGGCAAGCGGGTTGCCGCCATAGGTACTTCCATGTTCGCCCGGTTTTATGGTCAACATGATCTCATCATCACACAATACGGCACTCACCGGCAAAACACCGCCGCTTAATGCCTTTCCTAAGATCAATATATCGGGCCTCACATTTTCATGATCGCAGGCAAGCATTTTCCCGGTACGGGCAAGTCCGCTCTGTATTTCATCGGCAACCATTAATGCATTGTATTCGGTACATAATGCACGTACACCTGCAAAATATCCATCATCAGGAACAACAACACCCGCTTCTCCCTGTATGGGTTCAAACAGGAATGCCGCAACGTTTTTATCCTGCAGTGCTTTTTCAAGTGCAGGCAGGTCATTGTGAGGTATTGATTGGTATCCTGCAACAAAAGGACCGTAATTATTTGTTGCAGCCGGGTCGCTGCTGAAAGAGATCACATTGATGGTACGGCCATGGAAATTTCCATCACAAACAATAATGCGTGCCTGGTTGGATGGGATGCCCTTAACTTCATAAGCCCATTTCCGGCAAAGTTTGATAGCTGTTTCCACAGCTTCCACACCGGTATTCATGGGCAATACTTTATCGTATCCAAAATAACCGGTTATATATTTTTCATATTCACCCAAACCGCTGCTGTGAAAAGCCCTTGATGTCAATGTCAGTTTTTGCGCCTGCTCTGTTAAGGATGCAATAATTTTAGGATGGCAATGCCCCTGGTTTACGGCAGAGTAACCGCTTAAAAAATCGTAGTAACGTTTACCATCCACATCATATAAAAAAACACCTTCGCCACGGTTTAATACAACCGGCAATGGATGATAGTTGTGCGCCCCGTATTTTTCTTCAAGGTCTAAATATTGTTGTGTATTGGCTGTAACAGCTATAGTGCTCTGCATGATCGTTAAAATAAAAAAAGTGAATGGGAAAATTAAGGTCAGGGATATTATCCTTGCTGCATTTGTACAGAAAGGATACAGGGGCTTATCCTCGATGATTGAGCAGGTCGAGATTGCTGTTAAGAAATGATGGTATGGTTAAAAGCCTGTTGATGTACTTTAATTTGAGGCGAAGATAATCTAATTTATGATTTTTGTAAAATAGTTCTTTTCTGTAAACGCTGCCAGGTCAACGCTTTTATTGAAGATCCCGAATACCGTACTGCCGCTTCCGCTCATGGAAGCATACAAAGCGCCCTTTGTATAAAGTGTTTCTTTAATTGCTTTTATGGAAGGATGTGCTTCAAATACAGGAATCTCAAAGTCATTTTTCAAAGAATTTTTCCAGGTTGCAGGAGGGTTTTGAATGATCTCTTTAATGGACCTTTCTGCAGGGGATGGTGTTATATTTGAGAACGCCAAGCCGGTATTGATATGAATACCCGGGTTGACCAGTATGATTGTATATGCAGACAGGTCCAGCTCAATATCTTCCAGCAGTTCTCCACGCCCCGTGGCAAAAGCGGGTTTGTTTTTGATGAAGAACGGGCAGTCGCTGCCAAGTTGCAATGCGTATTGGATCAATTGAGATTCGGGAATGAGCAGCCTGAATTTTCATTCAGCGATATCAACATGAATGATGCATCGGCCGAACCGCCACCCAGTCCGGCCCCCATAGGTATGGCCTTATGCAAATGAACTTTCACCGGGGGCAGTTGCGGGAAATCTTTTTTTAATAAATGATATGCTTTGATGCAAAGATTGTCTTCGGGGTTTCCATCAATTACAGTCCCGGTTCCGGTAAATTCAATGGCGGTTTTGCTGTTTGTATTGGGTATTAATTCAAGTACATCGGTAAAAGGCAGCGGGTAAAATATGGTTTGCAGGTTATGGTAACCATCTTTTCTTTTATCAAGAATATGCAGGCCAAGGTTTATTTTACAATTTGGAAATACGATCATGTTATCATTAAGAATTCAGCATTATAAATCAAGAATGATTCTGTCTTAAGCAGGGTTTGAAATGAAAACATGCTTAATTATTCATTGCTCATTTTGATTTCCTGCTTTTTATTTCATCCCGAATGGCAATGGCCCGGATATAATCTTCATGGTCAAGTACTTCAGCAAGCAATCCTTCCAGTTCTTCCAGTGACAAGGCTTTCAGATCATCGCTGCCGCCTGTTTCGGTGGTAACGGGGGATACTGATTTTGTTTTTCCGTCATCTTCCATTAAAATACCGGCCTGGTCCAGGATATTATCGTAGGTAAAAATGGGGCAGCCAAAACGTACAGCCAATGCCAGTGCATCCGATGTCCTGGAATCAATTTCAACAGTATCGTTTGCCGAACTGCAAACCAGTTTACTGTAAAAGATACCTTCCTGCAGGTCGTTGATCACCACTTCATGCAACTCAACATTAAATGCCATCATGAAATTCTTCATCAGGTCATGTGTCAGGGGCCTGCTGGGACTCATGCGTTCCAGGGCCACAGCAATGGCCTGTGCTTCAAACCCGCCGATCACAATGGGCAGGCGGCGCAAACCATTCACCTCTCCCAATACCACGGCATAGGAATGGGTTTGCGTAATGCTGTGCGATAATGCCACGATTTCCAGTTCTATTTTTTCATAACCTGTCAGGCTGTTTCAAAAGGACTTCTTAATCAATCAGCAAATATAAAATAAAAGCCTTTCAAAACTTAGTTGAAAGGCTTAAATATAATACCTGTTGATATTTTAATTGAATTATGCCTGCTTTAATTTCTTTACTGCTTCAATTATTTTTGGCATTACTTCAAAAGCATCGCCCACAATACCATAATCAGCTGCTTTAAAGAAAGGCGCTTCGGGGTCTTTATTGATCACCACGATCACCTTACTCCGGTTTACCCCGGCCAGGTGCTGAATGGCTCCTGAGATACCGATCGCAATATATAAATTGGGTGCAATGGCAAGTCCTGTTTGTCCAACATGTTCATGATGCGGCCTCCAGTCGCTGTCGGCAACCGGGCGGCTGCAGGCTGTTGCGGCGCCGAGTAATTTGGCAAGATCGGTGACCATGGCCCAGTTTTCGGGCCCTTTTAATCCACGCCCGCCGCTAACCACGATCTCGGCCTCGCTCAGGGGAATTTCGCCAACCACTTTATCTGTTGAGGTTACCTGCACTTTTGCCATATCAATGGTTGCCCCAAAAGCAACAATTTCAGCAACATCGCCGGCAGTGGTAATGCTGTACGAATTCGGGTTCAGCGAAATGATCTTAATATCTGTTGAAATGGAAACATGGGCAAATGCCTTGCCGCTGAAAACATTTTTCTTTACAGTGAATGAATTGCTTATGTCCGGTAGTGCAACAGCACCTGAAACCAGCCCTGCCTTCAATCTAACACTTAAACGGGGAGCAATGGCCTTTCCGTTAAAATTATTGGAGAAGATGATCACCCGGGCATCAATGGCTTTGGCTGCATCGGCAATTATTTTGGTGAATACCTGTGCATCAACATGGTCAAGCGTATCATCCTTTACGGTATGCACTTTTTTAATACCGTAGTTTCCTAAAGTGGTCAGATCACCGGCCACATTACCTAATACAATAGCATCAGCAGTTGTACCCAAAAGTTCAGCAACCTTAGCACCGTAACTGGCTGCTTCTAAAGATGATTTTTTGATGTGCCCTTCAGATTGATCCAGGAAAATTAAAACAGACATATAATTAATTTAAAAGTTTATCAGATCGCTTTTGCTTCTTCATGTAATAATCTCACCAATTCTTCAGGAGTATCCGGTGAAACCAACTTAACGCCTGCTTTTGCAGGAGGTAATTCAAATGCTGCAATGGCTGTTAAGGCATCAACTGTTACCGGTTCAATAACAGTTAAAGGCTTGCTTCTTGCACCCATAATGCCTTTCATATTTGGAATGCGTTGTTCGGCCATTCCTTTCTGGCAGCTAACTACCAGGGGTAAGGCAACTTTATTGGTTTCTTCGCCGCCTTCAATTTCACGCACAATGACGGCTGTGTTTCCTTCCAGGTCAAATTTTGCAGCGTAAGAAACAAAGGGCAGTTCCAGTAATTCGGACAGCATACCGCCAATGGATGACCCATTGTAATCAATGGTTTCTTTACCGGTAAACAGCAGGTCGTAATTACCTTTTTTAGCGATCTCTGCAATTTGGGAAGCTATGTAAAAACTGTCAGGGCTGTCGCCATTAACCCGGAAAGCCTCATCACCGCCCAATGCCAGTGCTTTACGAATGATGGGGTCGCAATCGGCGCCACCAACTGTAACGAGGTGAATAACAGTTGACGGGTCTGCTTCTTTCAATTCTATTGCTCTAACCAGGGCATACCATTCGTCGTAAGGATTGATGATCCACTGAACGCCATCTGCAGCGAATTTCGTATTGTTATCGGCGAAGGCTATTTTTGCCGTTGTATCAGGTGTTTTACTGATGCAAACTAAGATCTTCATGTAGTAATATTTTAGAAATCCTGAAATAAGTTGTTTATGCAACTAATGCAAAGATAAGAGAAGCGAAGATAAATTGATTAAAAAACACAAAAAATAATTTGTTCATGAGCAGGATAGAAAAATTGCTGGAATATATGAAAACATCGGGCAAGGATAGTTTTCTGCAACACGCACTGGCATTGGAATATATTAAGATCGACCAGGATGAGGAAGCCCGTAAATTATTCAATGAAATCCTGTTGCGTGAGCCAACCTATATCGGTTCGTATTACCATTTGGGAAAATTACTGGAGCGGGTTGGCGATTTTGACAAAGCCATCAGGATATATAAACGGGGGATAGAAGAAGCCCAAAAGGCCAATGACCATCATTCGCGGATGGAATTGCAGGCAGCACTGGAGGATATTGAGGAATAAAAGCATATACATCAAATGGATCTCTTAAAAGAATTTCAACAATACATCAAACAGCAGCATCTTTTTTTGCAAAAAGATAAACTCCTGCTGGCTGTAAGCGGGGGCGTGGATTCGGTGATTTTGTGTGAACTGTGCAAACAGGCCGGGTATGATTTTATCATTGCCCATTGCAATTTTCAACTGCGTGGAGCAGAAAGTGAACGGGATGAAAAATTTGTACAGGAACTTGGTAAAAAATATAATGTTGAAGTACTCATAAAAAAATTCGACACTTCAACATATGCTTCTGAAAAAAAGCTCAGCATCCAGGTGGCAGCACGGCAATTGCGTTATAAATGGTTTGATGAAATTTTGAACAACAGGCAATTGTCAAAAGAGCCGGCCCCTCCAGGTTCCAATTTCCCATTGCCTGTTGCCCTTTGGCTTTTAACTGCCCATCACGCCAGCGACAATATCGAAACCCTGCTGATGAATTTCTTTAAAGGCACCGGCATCAACGGACTGCACGGTATCCTGCCAAAACAGGGTAAGACCAGGCGGCCACTGTTGTTTGCAAAAAAGGAAGAACTCCTGCAATTTGCAAATGAAAATCAGCTTGACTTTGTTGAGGATTCTTCCAATGCATCTGAAAAGTACACGAGGAATTATTTCCGGAACCGGTTGATCCCTGACCTGCAAAAAGTATTTCCACAGGTAGAGGAAAACCTGTTGCATAATATTGAACGATTCCGTGAAATGGAAATGCTGTACGATCAATCCATACAACTGTTGAAGAAAAAATTGCTGGAGCCAAAAGGGAATGAGATGCATATACCGGTTTTAAAACTGGTAAAGGCTGAACCACTGCACAGCATCGTGTACGAGATCATCAAAGCATATGGATTTACGGCACAACAGACCGATGAAGTGATCGCTTTACTGAAAAGTGAAACAGGTAAATACATTCGATCTGCCACACACCGGGTAATTAAAAACCGTAACTGGCTCATTATTTCGCCAAATGAGACTGCGGAGGCACAACATATTTTAATTGAAGGGGAAGGCAGTTTGCAGTTTGCAGTGGGCAGTTTGCAGGTAAAAAAAATAATCAATGATCAATTATCAATTATCAACGCACAGCGTCCTGCGGATGATCAATTGACGGCTCAACTGGATGCATCTTTCATTTCATTCCCATTGTTGCTGCGCAAATGGAAACCAGGTGATTATTTTTATCCGTTGGGTATGCAAAAGAAAAAAAAGCTCAGTCGTTTTTTTATTGATCAGAAACTTTCTCTCACTCAAAAAGAAAGAACATGGGTGATCGAAATGGATAAAAAGATCATCTGGGTTGTTGGGCTACGTATTGATGACCGGTTTAAGCTCAGGGATACCACTAAAGATATTTTACAGATCAGTTTATCAGTTGCCCAATAAACTTGGATGTTTGAGCTGTTCAATGATGCCGGTAAATAATTCCGGTTGCAGCAGGGCCACCAGGATAAGCGTATAGGCAAGCCCGAATAAAGATCCCCATAAGTGGGCATCATGGTTAACATTGTCTGTTCCTTTTTTACCCATATACACGCAGTAAAAAATATACAATACGGCATATACGGTAGCGGAAATCTTTAATGCTCCAAAAATATAGATACTGCTCCAGGGACTGAAAATAATGGTTGCAAAAACAACGGCCGAAACGGCGCCGGATGCCCCCAGTGAACGGTAATTGTAATCGTCCTTATGTTTCAAAAAACTGGGTATATCAGAAACGATCAACGCTAAAAAATAAAGTGCCAGGTAGGAGATATTGCCGCCCAGTCCGTAATAACTGAAATACAGTTCCAGGTTGCGGCCAAAAAGAAAAGGGTGAACATGTTAAAGATCAGGTGCATGTAATCGCCGTGTAAAAATCCCGATGTTATAAAACGGATATACTGGTTTTCCCGGGCAACGCGGTAGGGCCACATGATGGTCTTGTCAACCAGTGCAGCATTTGAAAATCCAATTAAGGAAAAGATCACATTGGCAGCGATCAGTGCAATGGTTATCGGGTAATCCTGGTAATTCATGCTGGGGTCTTTATCCGTTATATAAAAGAGACAAATCTATATCATTCTTTCAACTGTGGTGGTATTTTTCGTTTCGGTTGATGCTGCATGCCCGGTATACCTGTTCTGCCAGGATCAGCCTTACGAGTTGATGCGGGAAAACCAGTTTGGATAAACTCCATTGGTAGTTGGCGCGTTGCTTAACCGCATCACTAACACCATAAGCACCGCCGATCAGGAACACGACTGTTTTTACACTTTCATTGGCCCGTTGCTGAATGAAGGCGGCCAGCCCATCGCTGCCAACCTGTTTACCGTGCTCATCAAGCAATACCAGGTAATCCTCTTTTTGTAGAAAACCGGTGATCATTTCGCCTTCTTTTTTCTTCAGGTCCATTTCGCTGAGCATGGCGGCATTTTTGGGTGTGGGTAAAATATTCCACTCAACCGGGTAATAATTGGAGATCCTTTTTGTAAAAAGCTCAACGCCATCCTTTACATAAGGTTCATGGTTTTTGCCGATGGCCCAAAATTGAAGTTTCATGGGATAAATGTAACAAAGCTTCTGTTAGTGCGGGTAAATGTGTCCATAAAAATTCCTGTTTTGAAGGAATACAATAAACTCCTATCTTTGCCAGCCTAAAATGGCTGCGTAGCTCAACTGAATAGAGCATCTGACTACGGATCAGAAGGTTTTAGGTTTGAATCCTAACGCGGTCACAACACTAATGAACAAAACCTTGTAAATTAAATATTTACGAGGTTTTCTTTTAAAGGAATTGATACAAAATAATATCTATTCATTAAATGGGTTATAAACTCAAAAATCAATCTTTTCCCCCAGGTCCAGAACTATTGAAACGGCCTTATCATTCCGGAAATTAACTTTAAGCTTACTTCCTTCTTTCTTGAGTCTTTTCATTGCAGTATCTATTTTTTTCTTAAGTCCTTTCTCGCCTTCATGGTTAGTCAGGTGTAAAGTAGCGGCTTTGCCATTTGTAGTATTATCAATAAAAGCATCCAGGGTGGCTTTATCCGGATTATCATGCTTTCCATTAGCTGATATAACATAATGATCTGCAGAAACCATTTTGAAAAAATCAGGATTAAGGTTTCTTTCGCTGCCATGATGAGGCATTTTTAAGATGTCAACATGAATGCGGTCATTTTTATCCAGCAGTTTATTTGCTTTCAATCCTGCCATGATATCATCACTCCGGGCATCGCCGGTCAGCAATATTTTTTTTCCTTCTGACTCCACCAGGCATACAATGCTTGAAAGGTTAAAAGGTGACTTATCAACATCGGCAAGCGCAGCAACAATGATACCGCTTCCGGGTTTTTTTGCCAGTACTTTCAGATCCTTATCCCATTTAGTCTGCAACTCTTTTAAACGCTGGGTATTTGGATGGATCACCGTTATTTTCAATTCATCCCACTTTATAACAGAATCTTTATCGCCTCCCCGTACTAAATTGGCCTTATTTTTTTTTATTGATTCGAAAGGATTATTTACCATGGCAGTGAGTGTTACAGCATTATTACGTAACTGGCGGCCCTGCCCGGTTGAAGCAATTACAGCAGAAACGGAATGATCCAGGCCTTTAAACATCGGGATAGCGTTTATATCCGCAACTGTTGAACTGGCAACACTGGCAATTCCGGGAACCTCTGAATTGCCTACTATATCGTCAAAGGCATTGAACCAAAGATCAGGCATCTCAAAAAATTGCGCATCATTATTATTTTGCAATTTTACCGCTTCATTGGTGAGTGCAAGAATGCCATTTACGTGATCATCATCCATATGGCTGACCATGACCATTGAAATGGGTAAAGGCTTCCCGGGTGAAACAGTTTCCCTGATCTCCATTAGCCTGGGCTTCAAAAAGTTTTTGTAAATACCTGACGGGCCTCCGTCAATTACAATAATTTTTGGTTTTGTTTTTTTGCCATAATGCAACAGCAGGCAATCACCATGATCGGCCTGTAATACTTCCAATGTAAATATCATAACTGGATAATTTTATTGTTTAAAAATATTATACAGATTGAATTGCCCTTAATACATCTACCATACCACAACCCTGGAAATACTTTTCCCTGCCCAGGTCTGTAGCAGTTGAGCACAGGATCTCTTTTACTCTTTTCGGATTCCCGATCAATTCGCGGTGTTTGGCGAGCAACAGTGCAGCCGCACCCGAAACATGTGGCGCTGACATAGAAGTCCCGTCCCTTTGTTCAGTAGCATTTTGCACATTACTATTACTATCCGGGGAAATACAGCTTGATTCAATTTTTTCTCCCGGCGCCACAAGGTCTGGCTTAAGCCTCCCGTCGCCTGTAGGACCTTTACTCGAAAAATAAGATACCCCATAAGTATGTGGCTTGTTGCTATGTGTTGCCCCCACGGTGATGATAGATTCGGCATTGCCGGGATCAGTAATATTAACTGTTCGAAAGCCTTGTGCTTCAACTCCTTCAGGAGCACGAAACATAGCCTGGCCCTGGTTTCCCGCTGCTGCAACAACAACTGTTCCTTCGGCAACCAGCCTGTTACAACTTACACAAACAGGCGTTTGCCCGCAGGCAAAACTTGCTACCTCATGCTTCAGTGAAAAACTTAAATTGATCCCGTGGATAATAATGCCATCCCTTTGAGAATTCATCCATCGAATAAACTGCAACGCTGCAAGAATATTAAATTCATCTCCTGCACCATCTTTATCAAATACCCTGATATCATATAACCCAATACGGGGACACATACCAATAAAAGGCGCACTGCCATCCGGGTTGTCTACATTAAAATTAGCCCCGATTATACCGGCAACATGGGTACCATGAGAATGAAGCGGCTTATCATATTCTCCTTCGATATGCGGAATCTTAAGTAAGGGGCCAATGACAGACCAGTCAAGCATCCTGCCGGTTTTAAGATCTTTCCCGGCTTCATTCAATAGTTTATTTGATTCCACCGGGCTTAAACTTTTACCTTCTATATCAGCTGTTTTGCTGACGACCTTCTTTTTGCCGGGTGCTATTTCGTCACGGGGAGGATTCGCTTTAAGGGTTGCTTCTATGAGTTTATCCCTGAATTTAGTAAAATTGTATGATTCGATAATCCTGGTGTAATTTCTCCCTCCGGCAGCCCGGGACTCCATAGCCTGGTTAAATGGTAATTTTGTTGCTGGATCAATTTTTCTAAATGCTTCATGCCTGGCATCAATACCTGTATCAAATACTGCCCATACCATTCCGGTTCCGTCGATGTCGAAAACTTTTCTTCCTGCATCTGCCTTGGTAGCCGGTACCGATTTTACAATAGCCAGTTCTGCTTTTCGGTTTTTACTTACAGAAAATATGGCCAGGGGATCCGGAGGATCTTTTTTGATTATATTAAAATAATCAGACTTCATAAAAGCATTCCTGAATAATTTCATTTGATCATCAACTTTAACCGGGATTCTTTTTGCAGCATTTTTTTTATCTGCAGCGTACAACATCGCTCCTACAAGTTCCTGTAGCCAAACCATAGAATCATTGAAATCCCCTTCCTTATCGTAAAACAGTTTTTAGAAAATTGGGTCAACGGCAGAATTTTCGTAACCAGTTCCTTAAAGGTTAATTTAACAGCAACAGATTCACCTGTGCTGGCCAATCCCCAATCTGAGATCCTATTGTTATTTCCTTCATCCTCATTAAGTATCTTGAATAATAATCTTGTCAATTCTGATGCGGTAGTATTCCGGTGCGGGGGATAAGATCACATCACACCTGTATGTAGCCAATTGCTTAAAGTGTTCAAAGTAATCAAGCCTTACATCGGGATAAACCGGGGAATCCTGTGTAAAGCGATTGTTGTTCTTTAATTTCCCGAAAATAATACGTTCGATGAACCTGTCATCAATTTTTGAAACTGCCATAATTTATTTTTTACAGTTTTAAATAATTTTTTTACACCCAATCAAGATCTCAATACAATTCAGCTGCATTTGTTCACTATATTCAAATCTCAACCTGTTTGTATAGCGGATAAATCATAATGCTCAAATCCTCCCTCAATAAACGTATAATTTTCTTTTCCAAAAAAATGATCATATTGAACCTGTGAATTTTTTGATTGCTGAATCACTTTTATTAGCGGGGCTTTTACCCTTCCTTTCAATGCCCGTATAAATAATGACTTAATATCCAGGTCTTCGCCAGGAAGAGAATATCCTGTGATCACCCATTCATCAGCAGTTCTTAATAACTCCAGTGTATTTCGCCATACCTGCGAAAGATTGGTGTCTTTAACAGTACGGCTAAAGGAAGGTGTAACGAGCACAGGAGACAAAGGCCAATAATTACAATGACAGGTGTTGGCATGTGTCTTTATATTTGAAAAAGCCAGGTCATATATATCTTCTGTTGGGTTGATATAAATAAAACCGCACCTATGGCATTTTAACCAATCTGTAGAGCCATGCAATTTAAAAATCCGGAATAAAGGATTATCGGGTCTTAAATAAACCTTTCCGTCCCCAACATCCCTCCAGTTAAAGCCATAATCTATTAATTTGTGTGCATCATTTCCCTCGCCATATTCCAGCAAATTCCATTCTACAGCATAATCGTAATTGCTGGTAATGATTGAAATATAAGCATTCTCAGAAACATTGGTCTGCCTTACCCAACTGATAAATCTGTCTAATTTTTTTTTGCTTTTATTGCCTTCTTTATTAATTGCTTTTATAATTGCCCATTCCAGTAATGTGATCACATCTTTCAGGTTCCAGCGTTCATTTAAAGTATTTATATCGCCAAGTAAAGGATTTTTTATATCAAAATTGAAATCGGCCAATGTATGTTCATTGTTGTATAAATGCTCGGCCTGTGAAAGCAGGTCTGTAATGAGGGGCAACTTATTTTCTTCAGCAGTTTTACCGTTTTCAAAAGCCGGCCTCAAACCCGGAGATAAATTTATGATCAGTTCTTTCACTAAAATTCTGTACAGTTCGGCCTGCCTGTCATTAATATCATCATCTGTAAATAAGATACCCGATTTTATATCTGTTATAATAAGATTTAAAATTTCCTTCGTTACCGGGTAATTAAATGCTTTGGATGCACCGGCACCTAAAAACATGGCAATATTCCTTTTCTTTTTGTTTGCCATTATTAAGAAATTAAAGACGGGCAATATAATTTCACCTGTAATTCGGTGATATTTGCTGCATGGCCCGATAAACAATTGACCTGTTCTACACTTAGGCATGAAAGGTTTGTGCCTACACTGCGGGCAATATTTAACTGTGCAACTGTTAATTTTTGGGATTCAATTTTTTTATAATTAACATTTTGTTCCAGTAATTGCTGTATCTGGTCACGGAATTGTTTTACATTTTTCACCCATTCGGCCGGAATTTTATGGCTATCAATAACCGATGCAGTTACCTGGCCTGCCTGGAGGTTATCGATAAAACCCGGAATACAGTTCTGAATATCCCATCCCAATGATAAGTATGCAATTTGTTTATTCGCAAACTCTGTATTCGTGTACAAATTTTGCATCATCTGAAAATTTTTGATACGGGCCATAAAAACATCCATCGTACGGATGAGGAGTACGATCACATTGTTATACGATTTTTTAAAGGGCGACTTGTTACCTGCATCACTGGTAATGATGATATCACACTCATAGGAACTAAGTCTCTGTGTTATCTTATGAATACCCTGGTTATCATATACACCGCCATCAACCAACACCGGTATTACTTTATTTATGTCCTTTTCATTTGCATAAAATTCACTGCTGAAGCCTACAGGTGTAAAGGCAAAGGGTACACAGGATGAGGCCATCACTGCCCTGGAGAGTGGAAATTTTTCACTCTTAAAAAGAACGGGAGGCTTCATGTAGGTATACGTGGCATCCTCCATCTTATCTTTTGAAAAAGTAAAGGGCCTGTTTGTCTGAATATTGGTAGAGCCTATTGCCAGCCTGGGTTTTTGATCTAAAAGCTGTGAAAGGGTTGCATTATTATACAAAAACTTATCATATGCTTTTTCGATGACCTTACTGACCGGGAATATGTTAAACTGGAACAAAACAAAAAGGGTAACCATTACACATACCGATACAACAGAAAGCCAGGGATATGGCGTGAAAAAAGCATAAATGGCTGCAGCAATAAAGACCAGGAAAAACAAAACTGCTTTTATGAAAATAAATGAAGTTAGAATATACCTGATCACACTTTTTGTTGAGATTATTTTTTCATCTCTTTTTCAAAAACTTCAAAGGAAGTATTATTGATACAATAGTATGCGCCGGTGATGGAGCCCCCTGAAATTGTAGATAACACATTTACTTTTGAGAGGATCCCAAGTTCATCCAGTTTTTTTAAGGTTCCTACATGAAAAGCTGCCGCCCGGTAACCACCTCCGGACAATGCCAGGCCCAGGTTATTTGATGAAGATGCCATTGCTGGAAATTAAAATAGTTGATGTAAAGTACAAACTGATCTCAATTTATCCTATACCACAAAGTGGTAGTTTTTGGAGAAATAGAAAACCGTGAAAACACCTTATTTTAAATCAGTGATAATAACAGTCGTGTAAGAAACTCAGGAGTTTTGCCCCCATCCCCACATCAAAAAATCAGGGAAGGCCTTGGCCCAGGTTGGTACATCATGCCGGCCATTGTTCAATTCAAGGTAATGGATATTGTTTTTACGGTCGTATCCCTTATCAGCCAGGATGTCAATTAAACTCTGCGTATCATCAATGGAATCTATGATGCCGTTTTGGTTCCTGTCGGCAACCTCATCCAGCGTACCCACTTCAAAAAAGAATTTCAGCCAGGGATAAAAATTTTTTTCTTCTTTGACCTGCCGGTGCATGATGCGGTTTATATCTTCATCAAAATCTGCATCGTCCTGGTCCTTATCACGCCACCACAATGAACCGCTGAAAACACCCACTTTACTGAATTCCCGCGGATGGTTCCACACAAAATCGAGTGCGCAGAGGCCGCCCAGGGAAAAACCGGCAAAACATTTTTCCTTAAACGAATAGATCAATAAAGTACTCCGGATATAGGGCATTAACTCTTCCATTATAAAATGGTTATACAGGCCAGCACGTGCGCCACGCCCTTTATAGTCGAGGTATTTGGCTGTGCCATATTCATTTTTCCGGTCTTTACCGCAATGTATACCCACACAAAAAAGATGGTTGATCTGTTTATTTTCATAGAGATCTTCCAGGATATCCTCAAACTTCATCGTCACCAGGTCCTGCCCGTCATTGATCAATAAAAGGCTTAAGTCATTATGTGGTACTGATTTTGGCGGAAAATAAAAATCAACATGTACATCCCGTTTCAAAAAACGGGAAGAAATAACATGATTCTCAACTAAGATACCGGCTGCCCTGGTTACTGACATATTTTCAAAAATACAAAAATACACCGGCATTATCCGGGTTGAAACAAAGATGGCCGGCTGTTTTGTGTAAAATCGCAGCACCATAAAACATAATTTGTTTAATTGGCCGTGAAAAAATATATTTGAACAGGCTTAAAAATCTATTATTAATCAATAAATAAACAGGCATGAAGAAAATAGGGGTATTATTCGGTAAAGAAAGGAGCTTCCCGGAAGCATTCATCAAAAGGGTTAACAGTAAAAACATCGAAGGTGTAATGGCAGAACCTGTTCGTATTGATAAGGTTATGCAGGGCGAACCATCAGGCTATGCCGTAATTTTTGACCGTATATCGCAGGACGTACCTTTTTACAGGGCTTATTTAAAGAATGCTGCTTTGTGCGGTACCACTGTCATCAATAATCCATTCTGGTGGAGTGCCGATGAGAAATTTTTAATAACTGCCTGGCCACAAAATTGATGTGCCTGTGCCCAAGACCGTTATCCTGCCTTCCAGGGATTTGCCGACAGATACCAGCGAAGAATCTTTCAGCAACCTTGCCTATCCCATGGATTGGGAAGGCATTTTCAATTATATCGGTTTCCCCGCTTACATGAAGCCATTTTCCGGCGGTGGCTGGAAAAGTGTTTACCAGCTGAACAGCATGGAAGAGTTTTTGAAAAACATGCCGAAACCGAACAACTGGTGATGATGCTGCAGGAAGAGATCAAATTTGATGAATATTACCGTTGTTAGTGTGTGGGCGGGAAATATGTCCGCATCATGCCTTATGAGCCACGCAATCCGCACCACCTGCGTTATGTAGCTGATTTTAATCCATCGCCCGAAAGGTATAAACTGATGGAGGATATTGTTTTGCGCATTTGTCACTACCTGGGTTATGATTTTAATACCGTAGAGCTGGCACTGCGTGACGGTGTTCCTTATGCCATCGATTTTTGTAACCCGGCACCGGATGCAGAAGTGAGCAGTGTTGGGCAGGAAAATTTTGACTGGGTTGTTGAAACAGCGGCCACCTATGCCATTGAAAAAGCACTCGAGCATAAAGACAATGTGGATAATTTAACCTGGGGAGATTATATTAAAAAAAGCGCTGCAAAAAAGAAACTATATAAATAGAAATACATGGCAAACCTGTCTTACAAACATTTTACACTGGGTATTGAGGAAGAGTACATGGTGATTGACCCCGAAACCAGGGAACTGAAAAGCCATGAACAGAAAATTGTACATGAAGGCCAGAAGGTGATCAAAGACAAGGTTAAGGCAGAAATGCACCAGGCCGTGGTGGAAGTGGGAACGGATATCTGCCAGGACATTGATGAAGCTTTTGTGGATGTGGGTACCTTACGCAAAACCATCAGTGGCATTGCCGATGAACTTGGCC
Source organism: Chitinophagaceae bacterium (assembly GCA_016703625.1). Classification (GTDB taxonomy): domain Bacteria; phylum Bacteroidota; class Bacteroidia; order Chitinophagales; family Chitinophagaceae; genus Ferruginibacter. Next base: position 128,786 of record JADJBP010000004.1, read on the forward strand.
TTTGGGTTGGTGCTTCAGGCACACATCCCTTCAGCCACTGGGAAAAGCAGCTGATCACCGACCATGCCCGCTACAGTGAAATTGTAAATGAACTGCAGGAAGCTGCCCGCAGTAACCTTATTTTTGGGCTACACGTTCACGTTGGTATGGATAACCGGGAGATGGCGATACATATTGCCAACTCGGCCCGTTACTTTTGCCGCATATTTATGCCTTAAGTACCAACTCGCCTTTCTGGGAAGGCCGTACCACCGGGTATAAATCTTTCCGCACTAAGGTATTTGATAAATTCCCACGTACAGGCATACCCGATTATTTCGACAGCATTGAAGCATATGATAATTATATCAAGCTGCTGGTTAAGACCAATTGCATTGACAATGCAAAAAAAATATGGTGGGACCTGAGGGTCCACCCGTTCTTCAACACCGTAGAGTTCAGGATCTGTGATGTACCTATGACGGTGCAGGAAACCATTACCATTGCAGCTTTATTCCAGGCCATCTGTGCCAAGATCTATAAACTGCGCAGCCAGAACCTCAATTTCATCATCTATTCCAGGGCATTGCTGAATGAGAATAAATGGCGGGCGGGCCGCTATGGTATTGATGGCAGCATGATCGATTTTGGCAAGGAAATGGAAGTAAATACCAGGGTATTGATCTATGAACTGCTGGATTTTGTTGACGATGTGATACCTGAACTGGGGAGCCGACATGCCATCAACCATGTGCATAAAATGCTGGAACAGGGTACCGGTGCCGACAGGCAACTGAAAGTATTTGAAGAATCAAAGAACCTGGTTGATGTGGTTGACCTGATCCATAATGAATTTTTAAAGGGGTTGTAATAGGGATTACTTTACGGTCTTGATATATTCCGCTGCAGGATGTAGATTATTTGTTCTTTGCAGGTGACCTTTGCCTTAATTAATTTTTGATCATGGACTCCATCACCCATCTTGCCTTAGGTGCCTGTATGGGCGAAGCATTTGCCGGGAAAACAGTTGGCAAAAAAGCCATGCTGTGGGGAGCCCTGGCACAGAGTATCCCGGATATTGATTTTATTGCTTCTCTCTGGATGGACACTACTTCCAACCTGCTTGCCCACCGGGGCTTTACGCATTCGATTCTTTTTTGTGCCATTATCACTCCGATGCTGGCCCTGCTTGCTGAACGGCTACACCGTCCGCATAATATCCCTTTACAAAGATGGATAATGTTTTTCGGGTCAGTTATCTTCATCCATATTTTTATTGATGCCTTCAACAATTATGGTGTGGGCTGGTTTGAACCATTCAGCCACCGGCGCATTTCCTTTAATGCCATTTATGTGGCCGACCCGTTCTTTTCCTTCTGGCCCGGCATTGCCTGTGTGGCCCTGATCTATTTAAGATCCAGGAAACCCATCCGTACAAAATGGTGGCGCCTTGGGCTGGGTGTAAGTGCTTTGTATTTGCTGTATTGTGTTGTCAATAAAACAAAAATAGATTCTCATGTAAGGCAGATCCTTCAAAAACAGGAGATCCCTTATACCAGGTATTTAACTACACCGGCACCTTTGCAAAACCTGCTCTGGTATGTTGTTGCCGGTAACGACAGCGGTTACCATGTAGGGTTCCGTTCTTTATTCGACGATAAAAAAGAGATCACATTTCAGTATTTTCCCCGCAACGATTCATTATTGCTGCCGGTTAGTGACCAGGAAGACCTGCAGCAACTGGTAAGATTTTCGCAACAGTTTTATACCGTTGAAAAGTGGAACGATACACTGGTGTTCAATGACCTTCGTTTCGGGCAGATCATTGGCTGGCGGGACCCTAAAGGTAAATTTGTATTTTATTATTATCTCCAGCATCCGAAGGATACTGTGTTGGTGGTGCAGCGGGGCCGGTCTGCCGGGTGGGAACGTCAAGCTGTACTATCTTTCCTGGCTCGTATCAAAGGGAACTGATGTTCCGGTGGACACCTTTTTCACGGGTTTTGTAAACTGAGTATAATCAAAGATATAACTGATTGCCGTCAGTGTTTCAGGGCGATCCCGGCAGTATATTCGTTACTTAAAACAGAGCACGATGAACACAGATTTCACCCCCGAAATAAAGGAAGTGCTTGAAGCGCTTCATTACCGGCCTGCGGTTTCAGTGATTATGCCATTTGAACCCAAAATGAGTGTAAAAACAGCATTGACCCGGGATCTCAAACGTGCAGCACAGCAGGTGGAGCACGAACTCATGGAACAGTACCCGGATGAAGTGGCATTAATGGTGATACAGAAACTGGAAGCCATCATCAGTAAATTAAATTTCAATACATTCAAAAAAAGTATTGCCATCTATGTGTCACCTGTTTTTGAAAAAGTACTTTACCTGGATATAGCAGTTGAAGAAAAGATCATTATTGATGAATCTTTTGAGATCCGCGACCTGGTATACAGCAAAAAGCAATTGCATAAATACCTGGTGCTTTTGATCAGCAGCAATGAAAGCAGGATGTTTCTCGGAAATTCAAAAGACCTGATCCGGATCGTTTCCAATACACCTGGATCAGCTGAAGCATTTAAGAATGATATACCGGAAAGAGTAGCCAATTTTTCAGATGTCAACGAACGGAAAGAAATACTGCTGCAAAATTTTTACACCATATCGACAACACACTGGATATTATCCTGAAAGCATACCCGCTGCCGCTTTTTATACTGGCCACAGAAAAAGTACTGGGCCATTTTAAAAAACTTACCAAACATAACGGGAACGTGATCGAATATTTGCATGGGAATTACGAAGACACCACATTGCCAAAATTGAGGCAATTACTGAAACCGCATATCACGAACTGGAAAAAGGTACAGACAAAAGATCTGCTGAACCAGCTGGAAGAAGCAGCCGGTAAAAGAAACTGGCTGAAGGTATGCGGGATGTATGGCGGGAAGCCATGAACTGTAAAGGCCGCCTGCTGCTGGTTGAAAAAATTATATGTATGCGGCAGAACGTGGCAGCAGTGATGAGATCATCTATAAAGCCATTAAGCCGTATAATCGCTATTCGTATATCAAAGATGCGGTAGATGATGTGATTGAAAAAGTACTTGAAAATGGCGGGGATGTGGAATTCGTGGACGAAGGGGTATTGAAGGAATATCAACACATTGCATTGATCTTATTTTATTAAATTAAAAATTTTATTATGAAAACGATCCTCGTTGCATCCGATTTTTCTCCCGCCGCTTTTAACGCGGTTAATTATGCTGCAGATATGGCTTTGTCCATAAATGCAAAGCTGTTACTGTTAACAGTTGTTCAAACACCGGTTGGGTACAGCGAACTGCCGATCGTGGTTAGCCTCGAAGATATGCTGCGCAGCACCGAAAGGGATATGAAACATCTCAAGTATGAATTAATGCTGAAGACCGGCAATAAACTCAACATTGAAACAGAAGTGGGCATGCGTGCATTTTACAGTGAACTCAAAGATGTTTGTGAACGGGTAAAACCCTATGCGGTGGTTATGGGAAGCCAGGGAAAAACAGCTGCAGAACATATACTGTTTGGCACACACGCAGTGCATGCCATGAAAAACCTGGCCTGGCCGTTGATCACGGTTCCGCCCGGAACCAAATTTTCAGCCGTTAAAAAAATTGGCCTGGCCAGTGATCTCACCGAAGTGGTTAAAACCACACCCATCGAGGAAATTAAAATGCTGGTGCATGATTTTAATGCAGAACTGCATGTGCTGAACACCGGTAAAACAGAAGTATTTGACGCGGATATTGTTTTTGAATCGGCGCTGATGCAGGAAATGATGATGTCTTTAAATCCCAAATTTCATTTTATCAGCAACGGGAATACCGACGAGGGTATTATCAAGTTTACAGATGAAAATAAAATTGACCTGCTGATCGTGCTGCCCAAAAGGCATAATTTATTTGAACAGATGTTTCACAAAAGCCATACAAAAAACCTGGTATTACACAGCCATGTACCGGTAATGGCACTTCACCAGTAATTTTTCAATCCGGATGCTATGAATCACTATATAAAACATTTCAGGGAGATCGGGATAACAGATATTGCAACTGTGGGTGGCAAGAACGCATCACTGGGTGAAATGTTTTCGAAACTTTCAGCCAAAGGCATCCCCCGTACCGGATGGTTTTGCAACAAATGCTTTTGCTTTTGAAGAAATGCTTACCAAAAATTCACTGCATGCTCCTTTACGCGAACTGATGCAGCAGCTTGACCGGGAAAAATATACAAACCTTGAATCAACAGGTGCAAAAGCCAGGAAATTAATGATGGATGCCGTATTGCCGGATTCACTGCAAACTGCTATAGTGGAAGCCTACCGGGAATTGTGTGTCAATTCATCATGCGCCGTAGCTGTAAGAAGCAGCGCCACGGCCGAAGACCTGCCACAGGCCAGTTTTGCAGGGCAGCATGAATCCTATCTTAATATACAGGAAGAAGCCGCATTGCTGGAAGCAACCAAAAAATGTTTTGCCTCATTATATACCAACCGGGCCATCAAATACCGAGAGGATAATGGTTTTACATGAAAAGTTGCTTTATCCATTGGCGTGCAGATCATGGTTAGATCCGATAAAGCTTCTTCCGGGGTTTGTTTTACGCTGGAACCCGAATCGGGGTTTACCAATATTATTCACATCAGCGGTGTTTGGGGATTGGGCGAAAATATTGTACAGGGAACTGTAACCCCGGATGAATTCTATGTGTTTAAACCAACGTTACTGCAGGGTAAAAATGCCATCATTCAAAAAAAGCTGGGTGAAAAAGCACTCACCATGATATATAGCAATGATGTTCAAAATCCTGTTGTTAATATCGCTACCGCTGCAGCCATGCAGGAACAGTTTGTGTTGACCGATGAAGAAGTAACCAGGCTGGCTAAATGGGCAATGATCATTGAAGAACATTACCACAAGACCATGGATATTGAATGGGCCAAAGACGGGATATCCAATGAACTGTTCATTATCCAGGCCAGGCCCGAAACGGTTCACTCCCAAAAAAATCCATTGCTGGTAAAGGAATACAAACTATTGAATAAAAGTGAGATCCTTACCAAAGGCAATGCCATCGGAACTAAAATAACAACAGGAACTGCCAGGGTATTACAATCAGCCGCTGAGTCCGGTAAATTGCAACCGGGCGAGATCGTTGTTACTGATCTCACAAGTCCGGACTGGGATCCCATTTTAAAAAATGCCGGTGCGATCATAACCAATAAAGGCGGCAGAACCAGCCACGCTTCCATTGTTGCACGGGAAATAGGTGTACCGGCCATTGTGGGTTGTGGCGATGCAACCCAAAAGATCAGTGACGGGGACCTGATCACCGTTTCCTGCTGCGAAGGCAAAACCGGTTTTGTGTACAAAGGCAAACTGGCTTATAAAGAAACGGCACTCGATTTTTCCAATATAAAAAAACCGGAAAATACCCAGGTGATGCTGATCGCCGGAGATCCAGATAAAGCATTTAAATTATCTTTTTATCCCAATGACGGTGTAGGGTTGATGCGTATTGAGTTTATCATTACCCATTCCGTTCAGGTACATCCGATGGCATTGGTTAAATTCAATGAGTTAAAGGATGCAGCCGTTAAACTGCAGATCGAAGCGCTAACACACCATTACCCGGATAAGGAAAAATACTTTGTTGATAAACTGGCGGAAGGGGTGGCTACCATTGCTGCAGCTTTTTATCCCAAAACCGTGATCGTTCGGATGAGCGATTTTAAAACCAATGAATATGCAAACCTGATCGGGGGCAGTGATTTTGAACCACAGGAAGAGAACCCGATGATCGGTTTCCGCGGCGCATCCAGGTACTACAATGACCTGTACAGGGAAGGTTTCAGGCTTGAATGTGAGGCCATTCTTAAAGTAAGGGATGATATGGGACTCACCAATGTAAAAGTAATGATCCCGTTCTGCAGAACGATAGATGAAGGCAATAAAGTGATCGCTGTAATGCAACGCTATGGCCTGCAACAGGGTGTTAATGGCCTGGAAATTTATGTGATGGCCGAAATACCCAGTAATGTTATTTTAGCCACAAAATTCGCCGGCATCTTTGATGGATTCTCCATTGGCTCCAATGACCTTACGCAGTTAACACTGGGCATCGACAGGGATTCTGCCATTATCACGGACCTTTTCAGTGAACAGAATGAAGCCGTGATGGAAATGATCGCCACCATGATCAGCAGGGCCAGGGATGCAGGAGTAAAAATTGGTTTGTGCGGACAGGCCCCCAGCGATTTTCCTGAATTTGCACAGTTCCTGGTGGAAAAGGGCATCGATAGTATCTCTTTTAACCCGGATGCACTCCTGAAAGGGATCGAGAACATTAAAAAAGCGGAATTGCAATTTTTGGTACCCGCATAAATGATTTACTTAAGTGTAATTTCAATGAATGAACCCGAATAAGGCTTACCTTAACTTATGGCTTCCATCATCACCATTACTTTTAGTCCCTGTATAGATAAAAGCACTTCCATACCCGAACTCATACCCGAAAAAAAAATAAGATGCGCTGTACCAAAACTGGAACCCGGTGGTGGCGGTATCAATGTGGCCAGGGCCATCCAAAAACTCGGAGGATCGGCCGTTGCCATTTTTCCTTCAGGCGGGTATACCGGTAAATTTTTCAATCATTTGATGGAAAAAGATAATGTGCCATCGGTCATTATTGAAACCGGTAATGAGACCAGGGAAAATATCATTGTACTGGATGACAGCACCAATAATCAATACCGTTTTGGGATGCCGGGAACCCGGTTAACCGAAACCGAATGGCAACAATGCCTGCAGGCAGTGGAAGCCATAAAAAATGCGGAATTCATCATTGCCAGCGGCAGTTTACCGCCCGGTGTTCCGTTGAACATTTATGCACAACTGGCAAAGATCGCCAAAAACAATCATGCAAAATTTATTGTGGATACATCCGGTGAAGCCCTGCAGCATGCAGCAGATGAAGGCGTTTTTATGCTTAAGCCAAACCTGGGCGAATTAAGTTCGCTGGCCGGCAAAACTGAATTGCAACCGGATGATATTAAAGATATCGCCAGGGGGATGATCGCTGCCGGAAAATGTGAAGTGATGGCCATATCGATGGGTGCTGCCGGCGCCATGCTGGTAACAAGAGATATGCATGCCATCATAAAGCCACCGCCTGCTGAAAGAAAAAGCACGGTTGGCGCAGGTGACAGTATGGTTGGCGGAATTGTTTTTTACCTCTCGCAGGGCAAAAGCCTGCTGGAGGCTGTACAATACGGCGTAGCCTGTGGTACGGCAGCAACGATGAATACCGGAACGGAGTTGTGTAAAAAAGAAGATGCAGACAGGTTATATGCCTTGATACGGGAGGGTAACTGAAATTGATATTTTACAATACTGTTTTATGAATAAAAGGCAGCTGAAGCATATAACCAACGATCATTACAGGCTGTTGAAAATGCAAATCAAAAAAGTGGCTGATAATTTTGATGCAGATGCGATACATGAGTTCAGGGTTGCCTATAAAAAATTGCGGGCTTTTTTCCGGATGATCAATGCCGGGAATAAAAAGAACGAAAAAATAAAAATTTCCAAAAAATTGCAACAGGCTTACGGTATTGCAGGATCGATCCGTGACCTTCAATTACAACAGCAACGGATACGTGAAATCATCGTACACGAATTTGAAAGGCCACAGGATTACCTGGACCGCCTGCAGCAAACCATTGATAAACTGAAACCAGGCTTTGCTGAAATAGGCCAGGGCAAGCAGGTTGACAAATGCAAAAATAAAACCGATGCCCTGATCCCGGATGAATTTTCAATTCAGCGTTTCCGTGATTTTGTATCTCAAAAATGGGCTTCTGTACGTACCATCATTAAATACCGCCAGTTACGGGATGACCATTTACATACCATCCGTAAACACCTGAAAGACCTTTTCTATAACCTGAAGATCTTTGATGAATCTGAAGGAGCCATAATTTCACAGGGTATTTGGAAAGAAAAAGATGAAGCGTATTATTTTCAACTCCTGGATGATCTGGGAAGCTTCCAGGACAGGTGTATGGCCATTTCTTTATTGGATAAAAAATGGGTAAATGGATTAAACAGTTATAACCGTAAAAAGCTGGTCCGGGTAAAAAATAACTGGATGATTGAAAAGCGGCTGCTAAAGCAAATGCTGGTCATAAAACTGGGATCCGGAATGGCCGGTCAGTAAGCATTTAATTAAGCCTGCAGTACATTTTATTATGATGATAATCATCAGTTATACTGACCATCTGTATAAAACAAACGACGAATAATGGATAACTTAGTTTATTCTTTCAGATAAGTTTTTGCCGTTGAAAGTAAAATTATTTTTAACCGAAGCTGGTGAGCTGTCACGTTTTACAGGCCGTTTTTTCAAACAATGGTTCAGGCCACGTTATGAAATTGCCGAACTGATGCGGCAATGTTATGTGATCGGGTATAATTCGCTTCCGCTTGTTGGTTTAACAGCATTTATCATGGGTCTTGTTTTAACCATGCAGTTACGGCCTTCCATGGTTGATTATGGAGTAGAATCCCAATTACCGGCCATAGTAGGTATTGCCATCATTAGGGAAATTGGCCCGGTTATAACTGCATTGATCTTTGCCGGAAAGATAGGTAGCAGTATTGGCGCAGAACTGGGATCCATGAAGGTTACAGAGCAGATAGATGCCATGGAAGTGAGCGGGACCAACCCTTTTAAATACCTGGTAGTAACGCGGGTGCTGGCCGCTACACTTATGTTGCCTGTACTGGTATTGCTTGGTGATGCCATTTCTTTGTATGGTTCCTGGCTCGGTGTAAATATCCGGAGTACCACCAGCTTTTCTTTATTCTGGACACAGGTCATTGACAATCTTTCATTCTCCGATGTATTGCCGGCTTTTATCAAGAGTTATTTTTTTGGTTTCGCTGTGGGCATCATCGGTTGCTATAAAGGTTATACCAGCAGCAAGGGTACCGAAGGGGTAGGGCGTTCAGCCAATTCTGCTGTAGTGGTATCATCGGTTGTGATCTTTGTGATAGACCTGTTGGCAGTGCAGGTGGCTGATGCGCTGGGTTTTAAATTAAAAACATGATCGCCGAAAAAGAACATATTGCAGGTAAAGAAACACCCTCGCCGGGCGGAAATGTTTTGGTGATCCGCAACCTGTTCAAATCATTTGGTAATAACCATGTACTGGCAGATTTTAACCTGGAGATACAAAAAGGGGAGAGTGTGGTTGTGCTGGGAAAATCAGGCTCAGGTAAATCCGTTTTAATAAAATGTATCATAGGTTTACTGGAGCCCGATAAAGGGAGCATTGAAATGTTCGGAAAAAATATTCCGGATCTTGATGAACAGGAACTGGATGAAATAAGGGCTAAAGTTGGGTTTTTATTCCAGAGCAATGCCCTGTACGACTCGATGACGATAAGGGAGAACCTGGAATTCCCATTGCGCCGCCACTGGATAGAGGTTTCGCAGGATGAAGTAAATACGATGGTGATGGAAGCCCTTGAAGATGTTGGCCTGGAACATACCGTAGATATGATGCCGGCAGAACTGTCGGGCGGCATGCGCAAAAGGATCGCCCTGGCCCGTACTTTGATCCTGAAACCGGAGATCATTTTATATGATGAACCTACAACAGGTCTGGACCCGATGACAGCCAAAGGGATCATAGAACTGATCGTGGAGATCCAGAAAAAATACAATACCACATCACTGGTCATTTCGCATGATATGAATTGTGTACGCATGGCAAGCGACCGGGTTGTGATCCTGGTTGATGGAAGGTGCTATGCAAGCGGTACTTTTGACAGCTTACTGAAAAACCCCGATCCTAATGTGAAACAATTTTTTGAATAGATATACTTATGGCAAAAAGACTCGTTAATAATGTAAAATTAGGCACATTTGTCCTGGGCGGATTATTGTTCCTTGTTCTCCTGCTGTATATGATCGGCAGGAACAGTAACTTATTCGGCAAGACCTATGTGCTGAAAGCCCGGTTTGAAAATATACAGGGAGTGGTGGCCGGCAACAATGTACGGTTTTCGGGTATTCATGCTGGTACGGTAAAAAAAGTGAAGATACTGAGTGATACGGTCATTGAAGTAACTATGATCATAGAAACAAAAATGAAGTCCATCATCCGTAAAACTGCACTGGTTTCCATCGGGACCGACGGGCTTGTTGGTAATAAAGTGGTCAATATTGTGCCATCACATGAACCCGGGGAATTTGCTGTAGCAGGAGATATTTTGCCGGTGAAGAAGGCAATAGCAACTGATGATATGCTGCAGACATTGTACAAAACCAATAATGATGTGGCGGTCATTGCAGCCGACCTGAAAACAACAGTGCAACGCATAAACAACAGCAGTGCATTGTGGGGCTGCTGAATGATGATGCCATACCGCGTGAACTGCGGACTGCTGTTGCCAACATCCGTTCGGCAACGGGTAAAGCCGGCAATATGGTGAATAACCTGGATGCCATTGTAACAGATGTAAAAAACGGCAAGGGTTCAATAGGTGCACTTTTAACCGATACCGCTTTTGCAAAAAACCTGAATGAAGCAGTACTTAAGATCAGGTCAGTTGGCGAGGAAGCGGATGCTCTGGCGGTTGAGATCAACAAAATGGTTGCCGGTATACAACAGGATGTAAATACCGGTAAAGGACCGGTAAATGCCCTGCTAAAGGATTCAACGATGGTGATAAAACTTAATACCAGCCTTGAAAATATTCAGAAAGGCACTGACAATTTTAACCAGAATATGGAAGCGTTGAAACACAATATCCTGTTCAGGGGTTATTTCGGAAGCAGGAAAACAAAAGCTAAGAATAACTGAAACCCTGATTTTATCTTCCTTTCCTTAATTTTTGTACACGGTTCATTTACTTTTAATACCCGGTACTTTTTAAAAAAGGGGCCTGTATAAAACAACCCCGTTTATCCAAATCCTGAAAACCAAGGTGAAGGTAAAGGGAGAATAGTTACTGAATAATAATTCCGGTCACCAAAACTGATGATTGAAAACATGGATAACCGGAACAGGCAACTCACTTTAAAACATAATTTCCTGTTGAGAGGCTATTTCAGGAAACCGGAAACACAAAAAGCTAAGAATAACTGAAACCCTGATTTTATCTTCCTTTCCTTAATTTTTGAACACGGTTCATTTACTTTTAATGCCAGGTACTTTTTCAAAAAAAAATGGGGCCGGTATAAAAATACAACCCCGTATTTATCCAACATCCTATGAAAAACCAGAGCAAAGGTAAAGGGAGAATAGTTGCTGAATAATATCTGTGGTCACCTAAACCGATGATTGTAAACAGTTACAACCGGAAAACAGCTGTTGTCAACTCTCATGACCAGTGTCAGTAATATTATTGAGAGCTGTCATTGATAAAAAAATAGATTATATTTAACTTGTACTCATTATTAACAACTAAATCTTTTGTTATGAACACCAGTGGTAAAATATTAGCTGCTGTTGCTGCAGGGATTGCAGCCGGCGCTATATTGGGCATTTTATTTGCTCCCGATAAAGGTTCCGAAACCAGGAGGAAGATCAATGAACAGGGAAAGAAATTAGCCGATGATGTAAAGGACAAATTCAGCAAAGGCAAAGAAAAATTCAGCCAGTTCAAAGAGGATATTGAAAAGACCGTTAAGGAAAAAGTTGAGGAATTTGCATAGGTGAACCGTTCACGGAACAGGTATTGTATGATAATAAAATTATCGTAATGGAAAAGGCATATGCCAACAAAGAAGAACTTGCAGATTCGGTCAAAGAGTATGTTAATACAAGGATCGAGTCTACCAAATTAACCGTGGCAGAAAAAAGTTCCGCGATCATAGCCAACCTGGCTGCCGGTATGGTTGTGGCCATAGTTTTTTTGTTCTTTATCATTTTTGCAGGTATTGCCCTGGCCCTTGTTTTGGGTGAATGGATTGGTGAAAACTGGGCCGGTTTCCTTATTGTTGCCGGGATTTACCTGCTGATAGCCATAATCGTATGGTTTGCCAGGGGCCGGCTCATACGCCTGCCCGTTATGAACGCCATGATCAAACAGTTATTTGGAAATGATGATGAAGAAGATTAAAAGTATAAAACAGTTAAAGGCCGAAAAACAGCGGTTACTGCTGCAACAGCAGGAACTGGAAGACAGGATGCGGGGTAACTGGTCTGCAGTGAAAGAAGGTTTAAGTCCGGCCAATATCGCAAAGGATACCATGGGCAGCATCTTTAAGGGGGTTACCAATTTGGCAGTCAATAAGGAGGGTATCATAAAAGGAGCCATCGCTCTGGGTATTGGTTTCCTGGCAAAAAAAATAGCAAAAAGAGCCGGGACCAGGTTAAAAAAAGTGTTTACCAAATGATTATTCAGGCACACATTCCGGGAGCCGGTATTTAAAAACCGGGAGCCGGATTTTTTCATTATAAAAATTACACATTATGGCAGTTTTAAAAGTACTCGAACTGATGGCCAGTTCCACAAAAAGTTGGGAAGATGCAGCACAGCAGGCTGTGAATGAAGCATCAAAAACCCTTAAACATATCCGTTCCGTTTATATCAAGGAACACAGTGCGGTGGTTAACAAGAATAAAATTGTTGAATACCGTATTACCGCCAAACTCAGTTTTGAAATAGAACATGCCGCTGCTTCCAAATCTAAAAAATAATACCGGTGGCACTTGATTTTGAAAAATATGCCATTAAAGGAAATGAATTTGTTGGCCTGGTTGCAGAAGACCTGGAAGTGCCCGTAGACAAGGGCAGGATCGTGCGTTCCGTACTGCATGCTTTGCGGAACCGGCTGGTACACGAAGAATCATTTCAGCTGCTTGCCCAGCTACCCATGGCCATGAAAGGCGTATACGTGGATGGCTGGAAATTCAATAAACCATTCAACCGTATCCGCCACCTCGATGATTTCCTGGATGAAGTAAAGATGGAAGATGCCGGCATGGCAGGATATGATTTTGGTAACCAGGCATCTGCTAAAGTGGCGGTTGGGGCTGTATTTAAAGCGCTCCATTTTTTTGTTACTGAAGGTGAAATGAATGATATCACCGGGGTAATGCCGGGTGAATTAAAAAAATTCATTGCAGAAACCATTGCCGGAACGGATATGATTTTATAAAACAAGCTGTTCCATTACCGGGTTTATACATTTTGTATTTCACGTAAAGGAATACCGCTCCTGCCTGCAGGCACGGGCTGGCTATCCGGAAACTTCCGATTACTATCCAGGTGGACCCAACTTCCGGATCGGGCATCATTTATTTCCTGAAATCTGTCATATTCACTACCGGGCAATTGTCCCGATCCGGGAAATAACTGCAGGTAATTTGGGCTTGTATTTAACCTCAAATCATCTTTATGAATACGCTCCGGCCGCAAATCTTCAAGTTGCGGGAGTTGGAACAAAACCGTGTAATGTCAGCTGCTGTATAATGCATGCAGGTTTAAGAAAAATCAACACCGGTTTCTAATTATGCATTTGATCATACCATTTCCTGACGATGATCAGCACTTTAACCCGAAGTATTAAGCAATTTAGAGGTCTGTTCATGTATCAATGTTTAAAAACCTCTTTAACAATGATAGCGCCAAATAAAATGGATGACGTATTGGATTTTGAAGCCATTTTTGAGTATGCCAGCATTGGCATACTGGTTACAGACAGTAATGGATCAATTACAGCTGTGAATCCTTTTGCCTTAAAGGAATTTGGATATAGCAAAAACGAACTGGCAGGCAGGGCAATTGAAACACTGATCCCTGCCAGGTTTCACAACAGCCACGTTCATCTGCGGGAACATTATAGTGCGGAAATGCAATGCCGTCCCATTGGCGCCGGAAAGAACCTGTTTGCCCTTAAAAAAGACGGTACCGAATTTCCCGTGGAAATATGCCTTGGCAATTACTACAGCCGGGATGTTAAGTATGTGATCGCTTTTATAAAAAATATTTCTGCACGTACACAGGATGAAGCAGAGATATTGAAATTAAAAAATGAACTGGAAACAACTGTGGAAAAACGCACACAGGAATTGCAGGCAACCCTCCGGCAACTGGAGATGTCAAAAGAAAGGCTGCGGAAGGCTATTTCTTTTCAGAAAGCGATCTTTGATAATGCAGGTGTGATGATCAGCGCAACTGATGAAAAAGGGATCTTAAAATATTTCAACCCGGAGGCATGCCAGGCTTTAGGGTATCATGCTTCAGAGGTAATTAATAAAAGTACACCTGTTTTATTTCATGATATAAATGAAATAAAACGGAAGCGTATCAGCCTGGGTAAAAAATTTGGTATAACCTTTACGAATGATTTTGAGGTAATGGTGGAAAAGCAAAGCGGAATATTCATGAGGAAGAGCAGTATACCTATATTCGCAAAAACGGTACAACTTTCCCTGTTTCATTAACGATTACAGGCATCCGGGACAGGCATGGTGAGATCACCGGTTATATGGGTGTGGCAGTGGATATTTCTGAACGTATAAAGGCTGCCGATGAATTAAAAAATGTGCAGCAGTTATTTCTGCAGTTACTGCGCAATTATCCTGATGGATCAATCAGTATAATTGATAAGCAATTTTGTTTTGTGTACACCGGCGGTGAACTGCATACCCGGCTGAATACAGATCACAAAGCATTGATCGGTAAAAAAATATATCCAAATTTTCCTGAGAAATTACGCCGGGTTATGCTTGAAAAGCTGGCAGATGTTTTTAACACAAAAAGGGTTATTGCTGATTTTGAATTACCGGGTCAGATAGCAGGAAACACCTATGTGATGGATGCATTTCCATTGCTGGAAGAAGACGGGACTGTACATAAAGCAGGGGTGATCATCAGGAATATTTCAACATTAAAAAAAATAGAAGATGAATTGCGGAAAGGTCTGAAAAAAGAAAAGGAACTCAGTGAGTTAAAATCAAGGTTCGTATCTATGGCCTCCCACGAATTCCGTACACCGCTGAGTACGGTACTTTCCTCAGCCTATTTAATTGAAAAATATACCGGCAGTGATGAACAGTCAAAAAGGGAGAAACACCTGCAGCGGATCCTGTCATCGGTTAACATGCTTACAGATATCCTTAATGACTTCCTGAGTGTAGGCAAACTGGAAGAAGGAAAGATACAGGTGCGCCTGAGCAATTTTAATATCCGGGAAATGATCGTACAGGTAATTGACGAGATAAAAAATACACTGAAAAAGGACCAGGAGATCCATTACAACCATGCAGGCAATACGGAAGTGCTGTTGGATGTATCCCTGTTGAAACACATCATCATGAACCTGGTTTCCAATGCCAGCAAGTTTTCGCCTGAAACAACTATCATCAATATCGAAACAAGATGCCGGCAAAACAGTATCATCCTTTCCGTAAAGGATCATGGTATCGGCATATCCAGGGAAGACCAGCGGCATTTAATGGAGCGTTTTTTCCGCGGTGCCAATGCAGGTAATATAGAGGGTACAGGATTGGGTTTGCACATCGTATCCAAATATGCCGAACTGATGAATGGCCTGGTAACCTGCAAAAGTGAACTGGAAAAAGGCACAGAATTCATCATCACATTTAATAAAAAACACGAATTATATGAAAAAGATATTGCTGATAGAAGACAATGATGACATTCGTAATAACACAGCAGAGATACTGGAACTCTCCAACTACAAGGTGATCATGGCAGAGAACGGGAAAGTTGGTGTGGAAAAAGCACTGGAACATACACCTGACCTGATCATATGCGACATTATGATGCCGGTACTGGACGGCTATGGTGTATTGCATGCTGTTCATAAGAACGATAGTATTAAAAATACGCCTTTCATTTTTTTAACAGCCAAAACAGAACGTGCCGATCTGCGCAGGGGTATGGAACTGGGTGCAGATGATTATATCACCAAGCCATTTACCGGAACCGAATTGCTGGATGCAGTTGACAGCCGCCTGAAAAAAATTGAAATGATCAGGCAGGAATTATCTCCCGGGCTGCAGGGGCTCAAACACCTGTTGCAGGCTACAGGCAGTCATGATGCATTGCATGCACTTACAGAAGACCGCAATATAAATACCTATAAGAAAAAGCAACTGGTATATACGGAAGGTAATCACCCCAACCGGCTTTTTTATATTGTAAAGGGAAAAGTAAAGGCTTTTAAAACAAATGATGATGGTAAGGAACTGGTAACAGAACTGTACAGCCCCGGTGAATTCCTGGGATATGTTGCCCTGCTGGAAGGAACCACGTACCGGGATACGGCACAGGCCATGGAAGATACCGAACTGGCCGTGATTCCCAAAGAAGATTTTGACGGGTTGATGAACGATAATAAAGAAGTGATTCAACAGTTTATCAGGTTGCTGGCTAAAAATATTTCAACTAAAGAAGAACAGTTGCTGGGCCTGGCTTATAATTCGCTGCGTAAAAAAGTTGCCGATGCACTGGTTATACTGCAGCAAAAATACAGGCGGGAAAATGAAACGGATTTTGCCATCAGCATCAATCGCGAAAACCTGGCAAATATTGCCGGCACAGCCAAGGAATCGCTCATCCGCACACTCAGTGACTTCCGCAATGAAAAACTTATAGATATAAAAAACAGATGGCAGTATCATCATTACCAATCAAAAAAAACTGGAACTTTTACGCAATTAAAATTACCAACCTTCAACAGCTGCAAACCTTTTTCAGCCCGTTCATTGTTTCAGGATATTTTGTTTTACCATATCCTTTACGATCAACTGGCCATACTCATGGCCCAGGCTTTCTGAATTGGCCGGGTCAAAAGATTCTGTCTGTACCGAGTAAACGAGTTTTTGGTTAGCCATTTCATACAGGTTGCTTTCCCAGAAATATTTGGTATCGGTTACATAATATCCCGGTTCATAAATACGCTGGTATAAAGTGGTGCGGTATCCCCAGAAGCGGTTTGAGTAATAACTGTAGGGAGAATAATATACATTGCCCGGAACATATTTGCTTTCTTTCTGCTTATCCAGCAACACAATGGTGATCACGGCATCAACACTGCTGTTCTTTAATTTATGTATGGCAGCAGCTTCATCCAGGTTATCAAATGCTTTGGGGCCATATTCTTTCAATGAGGATACGGCGGTATAACCCAATGCCTGCAGGTCACCAACCAGGTGATTTTCCATATTTTCCTGTATCGTGCGGTCTGTTTCACGGATGAGGCCCAGCACCAGTATCTTATTATATTTTTGCGGAAGGGCATCCTGTGCTTTCCATGATGTAGTGATCTGTGATGAAGTACATGCAGCAAATGCCAGCAGGGAAACCAGGATCCATTTTATATTTTTCATGATTATTTGCTTTAATAATGCATTACAAGGTACCCTTGTTTAAATAGCCGGCGAATGATGATCATCAGTATAGATAAGGATTGTAGTCATTCAGCGCCGGGTATTGCCGCCAGTTGGGTATTTGTTGCTGTGTCCGGCGGCCTGTACTGAAAATATGATTGCCCGCCCAAATTGCAGCAATGCTATATAAACAACAGTTAAGTCAGACCCGTTATTCATACCGGATAATTGCTACATCAGAATCATCATTCATGAATAAGAATACGAAGGGTTATTTGCAAAATGGATCAAGATCTTTATCTACACCTTTCCATTGTGCAATTTTAGACAATGCACTTATTAATGGTTCCTGTATAAAGCCAGGAACACCCTGTAGATAAGAATCACTATACCCGAGAATTAGAAATAAATGCCACGGATTTTTGGGAATTCCATCAGGCGATGATTGCCCGGTATTCATTAAACCATATGCTGAACGGATAGTTTTTTCGAAACTCCTTGCCGGTTCGATTTTTACTAAAAACGTCACAGGATTGGGTGACGTGTTGTAGAACTTATGCATCATGCCTTTTGGCGCTATTGTATCATTACCGGTTTTTAATAATACCGGTTTGCCTTGCATACCAATAGTCAGGTCTCCCTGTATAACGTGAAATTTTTCAACAAATGCTGTGTGATAATGCCATTCATTGCCTCCACCCGGTCTAATTCAACTTTTACTTCTTCATATGAGCCATTCGTTTCCTTGCTGGTTTTTAAAAAGGTCACACTATAATGATCAGTTGAATTTATAATGGTTCGGTCTGAACGTATACCTATGGAACGATCAAGTTCAGGTAAAAATGAAGCGAATATGATTATTCCGAAGAAGGAATATATTAAAATGAAAAGCGGCAATCCTGAAATAGTATAAGCCCACCTGATCCATAAAGGCCGAAGGTTGTATTTCCACGTACGATATACCCCTGCAGGATAACAAATAATACTGTTAAAATTAATCCTGAATTTTTCTTTGCTGTATGCTTACTCATAAGTTATTTTAAATGCACAGCAAAATTATATTGGTGAAGTTTTTAAGGAAAATTAAAATGTCGAATTGGGTAAAGTTGAGGATGAATTGTTAAAAATTTAAATAAATATCAGTGGTCTTCAATTTCCGTTTTGGATGCATGATAAAGGTACCTGTTGCCAATATATGGCATAGGCGTTATTTCTGTTCATTTATTTCCAATTAAATTTACCATATACATCTTCATAAAAAATAACCCGGTTGGCAGAATCAATGCCAACTGGATTATACCATACAATAACCGGCATGCGTTCATTGGCCTTAACTGTAACCGGCGACTGGTTTCGTAAACATCCTTTCTGGTCCAGGGTATCAATGGCAACCCGGTTTTGTCCCAAAATAAGGTGTCCCATTTCCATTGGCTTTTCCATACGCATACAGCCATGGCTGTAAAAGCGTTTTTGCTGTTTGAATAAATTTTTATTGGGGGTATCGTGCAGGTAAACCCCAAAAGGGTTGTAGAAATTTAATTTTAATAATCCCAATGCATTATCACAACCCGTACTCTGGCGAATGAGGTAAGGGAAATTGGTTTGGTTAAGCTCATGCCAGTTTACCGAATACGGATCTACAATATTACCGGCTTTGTTCAGCACCTGGTAATTACCGGCATCAATATAACCGGGGTTGCGTTTTATGGCGGGCAGCAGTTCTTTGGTGGCGATGCTTTTGGGCACATGCCAGTAAGGATAAAGGATCACTTCGCTGATCCTGGCTGCCAGGGGGAGTGGGGGGTTGATCTTTTACCCACGATCATGCGCATACGAAGCAGTACCTCCCGGTTTTGATACACTGTTAAATTTGCTGCCGGAAGATTGACTACGATCACGGCCTGCTGCTGCACCAGGCAATACAGCCAGCGGTAATAATTAGCGGCCAGGTTTAGCTGCTGCATTCTTACGGATAAAGGGATGTTCAACTGTGCCCGGGTCATTTTACCCGGCACCCCATCAGGTACCAGGTCAAATTGTTTTTGCACTTCTTTTATTTTTTCTTTCAGGTTACTGTCGGGCAGGTACCGGTCTGCAGCGCCAATAATACCCAGCTGGTAAAGTCTTGCCATTAGTGGCTTATTTGCAGTATCTACAGCAGCAGACGTTACGGCGGGTTCATGGAAACCCGGTCCGGCCATTACGATCAGCAGCGATTTGATCTTATTTTCAATTGCCGTGATCTCCGGGAAAACCGGGGATACTTCTAAAAAAAGTAAGGCTAACCGCCCCCGTAAATATGATCAGCCAGCAATTCCGGGATATTACGGGGTTGACCTGGGTAAATGCAGCAAAATGAAACATGCAGGCTGCCAGGAATACGGATCCAGCTTTATGGTACCGGTGTTTCAATGGTTATATAATATTTTCAATCAGGAAATGATTGAACGCTGATTGTAGTTTACCAAACTGTTCTTCTGCCGTGATCATATTTTTACGGAGCTTTTTCATGCACCCGGTGATTTTCTTTTGTATGAGCGGGTCAGCATACGTTTCGCGTTGAAGTATTTTCCGGGCTTCGGCATGGTCGTGCCGCAGCAATGCGATCAGTTCATCCATCCTGATGAACCTGTTTTGAAAACCATCAACTTCTTCCAGCAGGTTTTATCAAACCTGTCTTTAAGGATCTCTGAAAGCCTGTTCTTGTGATGAATGTTTTCATCGGTCATAAAATCCAGTAAACGCTGCCAGGAAACTGTTTCAAATTGCAACTGCGTTAATTTTGCTGGTGACATAAATTCAGGTTTTAAATGGCGGGTAGCGGTTAAATCGTTTTGCATAATATCATTTTTTCTTGTACTAACAGGTATAAAGGTATTTTTTTCAAAGTCACCGGATGAGTATATTGATCATTAAATAAGATGATTTTCGTCAATCAGCAGTAACCGTACCTGTTATATAAAATTGCCCCATCACTACTCATGACGGGGCAGGTTAAGCCATACCGTAGCTGGCTTATTTACAGCAATGTGTTTTGCTGAAAGTTTTTTTGCCTCTTCTTTGCGGGGCAAACCGATCTTCAAAATACCATCTTCGTACTTTGCTTCGATCTTTTCTTTATTGATCTCTTCAGGCAGCGTAAAAGTGCGGCTGAAACAGGAATAGTTGTACTCCTTGCGGGTAAACTTTTTGTCTTTTTCCTCTTTATTCTCTTCTTTTTCACTGCTGATGGTCAGTAAATTGCCATCCAGGTCAATTTTGAAATCATCTTTTTTCATTCCGGGAACAGCCAGCGACACCAGGAATTCATCCTTATGTTCTGTGATATTCACAGCAGGAATGTTCATTGGACGCATCGATAAACCACCATCAAACCATTCATTCCAGGGTTTGAAAAAATCGTCAAATACAAATGGCATTCTTTCGGTCATTTTTGTTAATGCTTGAGTTCCCATGATTACCTCCCTTTTTATTTTTAATGTTTAAATTATTTTAACAATACAAATTTATTAACTGTAAAAAGGGAAAGCAAAGACGATGGTCATCAGGAATAATGAGATTGGTCAACCTGCACATCCCGGAATGGTTTCAGGGAAATGTAGATTTCCTGTTTACACCAGGTTTCCGGAATATGATAAAACAGGCAGTCTGCCATCAGGAAGAATGGAATAAAGTTTTTTTGAAATTTATTGTATACGTTTTGCAGTTCAAAAACACCGGAAGCAAAAGCCTGTCAGCGCTTTTGTTTGTAATAAAAAGTAATCAGGAAAAAGGCCAGCCGGATAAATTCATAAGCGCTCCAGCGGGCAAACTGTTTGAAAATATTTTTTGAATGCAGGTGTTTTTCCAGGGTAATGGCTGTACAATCCTTTTCAATAAAATGTTGCAGCGTAGCTTCCATTTGCCCGGCAACGGCAGCATGATGTACATCCAGGTTCAGTTCAATGCTGGCATAGGCACTGATGTTGTTGATGTTGTAGGACCCGATGGTAAACCACTGGCTGTCGCAAACTGCAACCTTGGCATGCAAAACAGCAGGTTGATATTCATACAATTCAATCTTATTCCGCAACAGCCAGTCGTACATCCAGCGTTCGGCATATTTTGCCAGTTTTATATCGGAATGTCCTGCGGAGATCAGTTTTATTTTAACACCCCGCCTGGCTGCGTTCCTGATCAATCGGCGGATCAATTTCCCGGGTAAAAAATAACTGCATAAAATGGTGATATTGGTTTGGGCATAACGCAGCATGTGAATATAGGTTGATGAGATCTCATTTTTTTGCCGTACCCAGTCATTACGCCGCATAATTACCCTTGTCTTTTCTTCCGGTTTAATATCAAACAGGATTTGTTTTTTTTCACAGGGTGTAATATCCATTTTCACCGGGAATCCATTCCAGGTCTTCCAGCAAAGCACACAAAGTTCCTGCGCTATAGTTCCTTCGGTAAAAAGTGCAAAATCAAGCCAGGCAGGCTCACCGGGCATGTCATTGTAGCGGTTGGCAATATTGATGCCGCCTACCAAAGCATATCTTGCATCTGCAACAAATACTTTATGGTGCAGCCGCCTTCCAAAATAATAGTTTTTGCTTTTAAAGAATGGCTCAAAATAGCGGAAATGCACACCGGCTGATTTCAGCGATTCAATAAATGAATCCGGCATGGACTGTGATGCGTACCCGTCGGCCAGCAGGTACACCTCTACTTTTCTTGCAGCAGCATCCTGTAATGCATTGGCAACTATTGTCCCGGTCTCATCATCATCAAA
Organism: Chitinophagaceae bacterium; assembly: GCA_016703625.1. GTDB lineage: Bacteria > Bacteroidota > Bacteroidia > Chitinophagales > Chitinophagaceae > Ferruginibacter. The sequence goes on from JADJBP010000004.1 coordinate 150,952, forward strand.
AATGTAGGTTTGCAGGTGAATACTTTCTGTGGCCCCGTTGATCAGTTGAACCAACAGGTTAAAATAAGCTGAGCCGCCGCGTACTGTTTTCACTTTATTATTATCAGTAAAATCCGGGGACTTGCCTGGTTTTAATTGGGACATACAAAAAAATGGTTTAACTGCCAATGTATTAATAAAATACCATCAACGGGTTTAAAAGTACACTGTACCGGGAACTATACCCAAGGTTTAAATCATCTGCCATATTGATCTAAATCATCGTTATTAACAGCAGTACTGTCTAATTTCGTTCATACGGTTTAACAGACCCGCTAAAAAACGGCAGTTATCATTTAGCTGCGTATTGTAAATTTCCGGTTACATGAATTTTATAATCCATACCCTGATTCATATATTAATGATATCATCATTGAACAGTTGTTCATCGCAAAGCAAACCAGATGTTTTAAAATTAAACAATAAGGTCCCTGATATAAATAGAGCAACAACAGAAGCAATTCAACTTGATGATACGTTGTTGTATATCCGAAAAATGAAACAACTGGCCAATGGTGACCGATCGGGACGCTGGCCACCAAAAACGGTTTACCCTGCTGCAGGAGCTGTTTTGCCGTTCAAAAGGGTTGTTGCCTATTATGGTAATTTTTATTCTACACATATGGGTATCCTGGGCGAGTACCCGCCCGAACAAATGCTGGAAAAACTAAGATCAGCAGTAAAAGCCTGGGAATTGGGAGATACACTTACACCTGTAGTACCTGCCATACATTATATTGCAGTTACTGCACAAAAAAATCCGGGTACCGGCAATAAATACCGTTTACGGATGCCCTTTACACAGATCGATAAAGCGCTTGCACTGGCAGCAAAGGTAAATGGTATCGTGTTTTTAGATATACAGGTGGGTCACAGTACGCTGAATGAAGAGTTGCCTGCATTAAAGAAATATTTACAGTTGCCGCAGGTGCACCTGGGCATTGACCCGGAATTTTCGATGAAGAATGGCAGGGTTCCCGGAACATCGATCGGCACACTGGATGCAGCAGATATCAATTATGCCATGGATTACCTTGCTGCACTGGTGCAAGAATTTAACCTGCCACCCAAGATACTGGTGGTGCACCGGTTTACAGGTGGTATGCTTACAAACTATAAACAGATCAAATTACTTAAACAGGTGCAACTGGTCATCAATATGGATGGATTTGGTTTCCCGGCTAAAAAGAAAAATACCTATAGCCAGGTCATTTATAAAGAACCGCTGCAGTTCGCCGGGTTTAAACTGTTTTATAAAAATGATACCAAAACGGTTAAACAGATCATGCAGCCTGCAGACATACTGCAGTTGAAACCACAGCCAGTTTATATCCAGTATCAATAGTAAGCCTGATCAGCCGGGGCATATCCCTTTCAATTAAGAAATAACTGTATTTTTAAAATGCAGTATAAAAATCAGTTGCTGATGATCATGCTGCAGGGTGATACAAGTCATTTGATTATTTTGCCTGAACCCTTAATTTTAAATATAAAATACTTTTTTCATCCATACTAAAATAAAAGATCATGAAAAAGTTTGTAGCAGTATTTGATGGATTTAAAATGTCGGCAAGTACAATGAACTATGCCATTCAATTAACAAAACTTGCCCATGCAAGCCTGGTGGGCGTTTTCCTAGATGATTTCATTTACCGGAACTATGACAGTTACAGGGTATTGGTTTCTGCTGCCAATCCTGAGGCTGAAATGAAAGCACTGGATGCAAAAGATAAAAAAAAGCGGGATGATGCGGTGCAACTGTTTCAAAGCGCCTGCGGTAAAGCCGGGATACCATTTACTATACACAGGGATAAAAATATTGCTTTACAGGAACTGAAACATGAAAGCATGTTTGCCGACCTGGTCATCATCAGCGAACATGAGACTTTTACCCATTATACCGAAAAACCGCCTACCCGGTTTATGAAAGACCTGCTCGGGGATGTACAATGCCCGGTACTGGTGGTGCCCAAAAAATTTAAACCGATTGATAAGATCGTATTGTTATACGACGGGAAACCTTCTTCCCTGTATGCCATCAAAATGCTAAGTTATCTTTTTGGCAACCTGAATGATCTGCCTGTTGAGGTATTCACCGTAAAAGACACATTTCTGTCAACATTACGGGTACCCGAAAATAAATTAATGCGGGAGTTCATAAAAAGACATTTTCCAAAAGCAACATATACGGTTGTTAAAGGGAATATTGAAGAACAGGTACTTGGCCACCTGCTGGATCACCCGGAAAGTGAACTGGTGGTTTTGGGTGCTTACCGGCGCAATGAATTATCGCGGTGGTTCAAAAACAGTATGGCCGATACGCTGATGAAAGAACTGGATACACCATTGTTTATTGTACACAATAAATAGATTTCTTCTGTAAAATATTATTCTTTAAGAACACTATGAACGCAGCAGTGGGGAAGGGTCACTTATTTAACTCCCGGAAAAATAATTTTGAATTTATAAGTCCCGGTACTTTTATCCTGATCATTTTATATCTTGTTATTATAATACATTTATTTATCAAAAAATAAACCGATACGTGTGAACTGGCACAGGCTGAGCATACCTGAGTTATTTGAATTGCTGGGAACGAACCGGCAGGGCATCAGTACGGTTGCTGCTGCCGAAAAACTGGATCAAATTGGTCCCAATGAATTACAGGAGGGCAAAAGGAAAAGTATTGCCGGCATGTTTTTCGGCCAGTTCAAAGATGTGATGATCCTGATCCTGCTGGCTGCAGCGGTCATTTCGGGTTTCATCGGCGACCTTACAGATACCATCGTTATCCTCGTCATAGTTTTATTAAATGCCCTTGTTGGTTTCTTTCAGGAATACCGTGCCGAAAAGGCCATGCAGGCTTTAAAGCAAATGGCTGTTACCCAGGCAAGGGTGCTCCGCGACGGAAGCAGTTCCTGGTTGCCGGCTTCTTCATTGGTTCCCGGCGATGTGGTATTACTGGAAGCCGGAAATGCCGTTCCCGCAGATCTGCGCATCATTGAATCAGTAAATTTAAAGATCGAGGAAGCAGCACTCACCGGTGAGTCGCACCCGGTTGATAAAATAACAGAACCGCTGGAAACAGATGACCTGCCACTTGGTGATAAAGCAAATATGGCCTTTAAAGGAACCTTTGTAACCTATGGGCGTGGTACCGGTATCGTTATTGCTACCGGTATGCAGACAGAGCTGGGCCGTATTGCCAAAATGCTGCAGGAAGATGAAACACTTACGCCATTGCAGCAACGCATGGCCTCTTTTGGCAAAAAACTTTCCATACTGGTTCTGTTTTTGTGCATCCTTTTTTTTGTGGCAGGCTGGTTGCGGGGAGAGGATATCACCAAAATGGTGCTTACCAGCATTTCCCTGGCGGTGGCTGCCATCCCGGAAGCATTGCCGGCCGTGATTACCATTTCCCTGGCACTGGCAGCTAAAAGAATGATCCGGTTCAACAGCCTCATCCGTAAATTGCCGGCTGTGGAAACACTGGGGTCAGTTACCTATATCTGTACCGATAAAACCGGCACACTTACAAAAATAAGATGCATGTTGAAGATGTATTTGTAAATGGCAGGCTGTTTGATAGAAACGACATATCCGCTGTTAGCGGGGAGGAAAAGGTGAAATTATTGCTGTATGCTTTTGGATTGAATAATGATACGGCAGAAGATGATGACCGGCATATTATTGGCGACAGTACAGAAATTGCCCTGATGGAACTGGCCAATGAACTGCAGGTACAAAAAGGCGAATGGCCCAGGCTGGCCGAAATTGCCTTTGAATCTGAACGGAAACTCATGACAACCTTCCACAGCCATGATGGAAAGGTCATCTCATTTACAAAAGGGGCACCCGATATTTTACTGCAGCGCTGTGTGGATATTGAGCTGCCCCTGATGCTGCAGCAGGTTGATGATATGGCGTCTAATGGTCATCGTATACTTGGCTTTGCCTGCCGTTACTGGGCTGAAATGCCGCTGCATCCCGAAAGTGCATTACACGAATCCGGACTGCAGTTTTTGGGGTTGGCCGGTATCATTGATCCGCCAAGGGAAGAAGTGGCTGATGCCGTGGCCCAGTGTAAAACAGCCGGCATTGTACCGGTTATGATCACCGGCGACCATCCCATTACTGCAAAAACCATTGCACAGCGGATTGGGATCCTCCACGATGAAAATGAACTGGTGATCACCGGGCAGCAACTGGCCGAAATGGATAACGACAGCTTTTTGGCCAAGATCGAAAAGATAAAAGTGTATGCCCGGGTATCTCCTGAACAAAAACTACGGATCGTTAAAACCCTGCAACAAAAAGGACATTATGTAGCGATGACGGGCGATGGGGTAAATGATGCACCTTCCCTGAAAAGGGCCAATATCGGTATTGCCATGGGTATCACGGGTACCGATGTTTCCAAGGAAGCAGCGCACATGATCCTGCTGGATGATAATTTTTCCACCATTGTAAAAGCTGTTCGGGAAGGAAGAAGGATCTATGATAATATACTTAAGTTCATCAAATACCTGATGACCACCAATTCAGGTGAACTGTGGACCCTGTTGTTGGGTCCCATGCTTGGTTTACCGGTGGCATTGTTACCCATACATATTCTGTGGATCAACCTGGTATCAGACGGGCTGCCTGCCATTTCATTATCATTTGAAAAAGCTGAAAAAAATATCATGAACAGGCCCCCACGTCCCCCGCAGCAAACTGTTTTTGCCAATGGCAGGGGACTGCACATGATCTGGGTTGGGATGCTGATGGCCGGAATTGCACTGGCAGCACAGGGATGGGCCATCAACAACGGGTTGCATTGGCAAACCATTGTATTTAATGTATTGTGTTTATGCCAGATGGGGCATGTGCTTGCCATCCGATCCGAAAACCAGTCGCTGTTCAGTATCGGTATTTTTTCAAACAAACCGCTTCTTGGTGCGGTATTGATCGCCTTCCTGTTACAGTTTATGATCACATATACCCCGGTGCTTCAACCTGTATTTAAAACAGAATCTTTGTCATTATTTGAATTTTTAATAGTTGGTGCTGCATCTTCCATTGTATTTTTTGCAGTTGAACTGGAAAAGATCATAACCGGGAGAAGGAGTAGAAAACATAATACTTCATTTGTTTAATGCAGGTCAGTCAAATATTTAATGATGAAGACATCTCCTGCCTGGCAGGTTTATAAAATAATTCAGGGACAACATGACCTGCATGATCAGCAATCAGCTTTCCTGGTCAGCATATAATACTTCATAGTATTCCCGCGCCATGCGGTTACTGTCAAACTGAGGCAGGATATCGTGCATACTGTTCTTCATGATGTGCAGCCAGTTACCGGGATCATCATAATACATGGGTAATATTTCATTTTCCAACAGGTTATATAAGCTAACGGCATCCGCTTCATCCTGTTCATATACAGGCAGGCGTGTATCCGCGGGCGTGATCATAAAACTGTTCTTTTTATGAACAGCATATTCCGGGAACCAGCCATCAGGGATCGATACATTTACAGCCCCGTTCATGGCTGCCGACATTCCGCTGGTACCGCAAGCTTCATGTGCCAGGCGGGGAACATTCAGCCAGACATCGGCCCCCTGTTTAAGCATTTTTGATAATTTCATTTCATAACCAACCAGGGTGGAACAATTGGGGTATATTTTACAGGTATTCACAATTTTATCAAACAAAGCAATAGCCGTATAATCCATCGGGTAAGGTTTCCCGGCCCAGATGATCTGAACGGGCCTGTTGGTGTTGGTTACCAGCTGCTGAAACCGGTCCATATTATTCAGGAGTAATTCCGGGCGTTTATATCCGCCAAAACGTTTTGCAAATACGATCGTCAATATATTTTTATCATAAATTTCCCCGTTCTGGTCTGCAATTTCTTCAAACAGTAATTGTTTGCAGTCTTTTTTTCTTTTGATAAGGGTGTCATGATCATGCATTGCCAGGGCCGCATACATTTCAGCATCTGCCCAGTAAGAAAAATGCTGGGCATTGGTTATGGAATGAATTATGCAGGTGCCTTTATGATCCTTCCACATATTGCATAATGTCTGTTGATGCAAAAGGGAAACGGCATTTGCCCTGCCGGCCAGCCGCAGCGCAGAAAGGGTATGGTCAAATATTTCTGTTTCGGTTTGGGTTACCTGTTTCACTTCCTCCAGGGGAATATCACAGAAGAAACCCAGTTTGTCAAGAAAGGAAAGTTCATTTTTTACATTTCCCCCCGGTTCAGGTGTATGATTGGTAAATACCAGCCTTTTTTTTACTTCACCCGGCTGCCTGTATTTTTTGTACAGGTGAAATGCAAGCGGCAGGGCATGCGATTCATTCAGGTGATACACATCGGGCAACCAGTTCAGTTTTTCCAGCAGCCTGGCCCCGCCATCACCCAGTAAAATGGCTGCAGCAATATTTGTTTCGGGGTTGGCATCATATAATTTATCACAGATGGTTTTCGACAGGTAATCATTTTCCGGCACCTGGGTACTGAGAAAAAAACCGGCACTGTTTTAAACACTTCAGGCGGCAGGTAGTAAGCTGTTACAAAAACTTCATGGCCCGAAATCCTGATGGTGAATTTTATATCTGTTGCTGTTAAAAAACCATACACTTTTTCCTGGAAAAGTACATCCATGGACTGGTCATGTTTTCGTACCTGGTCATAGTAACCATATTTCCATAAGATACCGATGCCTACCATATTCTGTTTCAGTTCATAGGCACTCCGCATATGTGAGCCGGCCAAAAATCCCAAACCACCGGCATAGGTCTTTAAAGGCTGGTGTATCGCGAACTCCATACAGAAATAAGCAACTTTTTTTTTGAAAGCCGGATCAATCTGGTAGGGATGGCTGAACGTAAAACTCATGAACTGGTGTCATTAATAAACCACGATCCGGTTTGTAAGATCTTTTTTCGGATGCTTTGTTTTAGGTATATGAAGATAGAGTACCCCTTCCCGGTATTCAGCACTTACAAATTCGGCATCGGCATGATTTGGCAACAGGATATGCCGTTCGAGGCATTCTGAATCAAATTCATGGATCTGCAGGTTTCCCTTGCTGAAGGCTTCGCAATCCATATGCAACACAGCGATGGATAAAATATGATCATGCACCTGAATGATAATATCCTCTCTTCTCACAACAGGCATGATCACTTCTATCATATAACAATCCGGGCAATCATTCATATTTACAGGTAATTTTTCAGCAGTATCCCTGCCCGTTGTTTTTGTTTTCTTTAATAATACTTCCACTTCAGGAAGTGGTATATAAACTCCGGGATAAACAACACAATCCCGGCTATAGGTTAAGGGGGCTGTCATATAGCAATCTTTTAATACTTTAAAATTAAAATATTTGCCCGTTTTATGTAATGATGTTTTGTTAATTTTTACTGATCCTGGTCATCCTTTTTTACCCGGTATGTGTACCCTCTTGCCGGGAACCGGTGACCGAAAAAAACAAGGCAGGTTAACAAACCTGCCTTGAATTGAATCAGTACAGCTCAAAGTATTGTAAAACTTATATTGCTGTTACATTTTGCCCCGATCCGATATTGCCTATAATTAATTTGAACAGTTTTGTGCTGTTTACAGGTTACTATTTACTGCTTTATTATCAGCTTAATCAGTTCTCCCTGTTTAACCAGGCTATCCCGGATCCTTATAATGTAAAGGTATATTTTCTGTAAGGTTCATTTCAATGACAGTCATCAACAGGAACTGTGATTGTCGTTATTATTTTACCGGATATTGTTGACAGTGAAAAACGATTGATGACCGTTCCGGTTCCTGTATTCATTCAACGCCGGTCTGAATATGGATCCACAACTGGTTAAAATGACCGGAAATGGTCATTTTCCGGTGAATTTTGCAAAGAACGCCCGGTTTAATATACATGCCTGTATAAAGTCAAAAAACCGGCGATCCATACCCATGCCATTCAATATCAGCATGTAAACTGACGGGCATCATTTTTACAGTAAACGGATCATTTTACTTTTAACAGGTAACCATTATTTTTTAATCAATAATTTAACTGTTATGACCATAGAATTTCATACCCCCTTTGGGAAGGTATCAGAAAAACTGCTGAATTCCATCCGTAAAGAGATCATGGAACTTTCGCATATCAATAAAAAGATATCAAGGGCTGAAGTTATGCTGAAGGAAGACCTGGATGTAACCCGCGGAGAAAATAAGATCTGTGAGATCAGGCTGAACATTTTCGGCGAAACACTGTATACACGTACACGCACGGAAAATTTTGAAAAATCTGCAAAAGATGCGTTGAAAGAATTAAAACGGCTTGTACGACAGCAGGTAAAGAAGCAAACAGAAACCCCTGACCAGGTGACCAGTACAGTAAAGGTTTGATAATGTGAACGCATGAGAGATCCTGCTCATTTTAAATTCACCGCGATGCTTTTTTCATCCGGCAGGTCTATAATATGGCGCATGTAAGATTTCTATTCCGCATGTTTTTATTATTAACCGGTATAAAAAAACTGTTCCAGTCATGAATAGACCGAAACAGTTTATCCCAAAATCAATTTCATTCCAGGTACGGCAAATATTTACATCCTTAATCTTCAAAGGCATATTCAGGAACTTCAACTTCCAGCTTATTTATAACACTTCTTACACCGGGGGCACTCCATGCAGCGGTTTCTGCATCTTCTTTTTCGGCAAGGGTGCGCACTTTACCATACAGGGTCACCTTGTTTCCGGCAACCTCAGCAGAAATTCTTCCCGAATCAATGGTAGCACTCCGGTGAAAGGCAGCACTGATCTTTTGCCCGATCCCTTCCACCGTGACTTTAGGTTTCACGGTAATTAAATTGATCACCGAACGTACTCCTGTCAGGTTTTCAATGGCTGATTTGGCATTGGTACGCTGGTAGTCCCATTCAACTTCACCTTCCAGGCGAACAACACCATTTTCCACCTTTATTTTAATTTTTTCTTCCTGCACGGCGGAATGCCATTTTAATGCTGTTAACACTGTTTCTGCTATTTCGGTATCCGTTTTATTAAATGCCGGAGACACGCCTAGTTGAATATCTTCAGCAATTGCTTTTACACCGGCAATCTTTTTGGTTGCATTTTCAGCAGTGAGTTTTTTAGCATAAGAATCAACATGCCCCGATAGAGTTACGATACCGTGGTGAACAGCAACGCCAATCTCTGATGCCTGCAGGAATGGTTCCCATCTTAATTGTTCCATTACATCTTCCTGGATCTGAATATCGCTTTTCATGATTTTTATTTTTACGGGTGAATAAATAATTGTTTCCATTTACTGTTGTAAAGTAACCCGTTTGCGGAGCCCGTATCAATGAGCATTGTCAAAGATTTTATTGATTGTGATCATCCGGGTGAAAATTTATACGAGAACAGTTTTTTACTTGCAGAAAACGGTCATAATGTTTTGCCTGTTTCCTTTAATTTATCGAGATAAAACATGACTTCCTCATCAGTTACCTGTTCAAAATTTTCATAGAATCCGCCAACGCCGTAAAATACATCGGGTACCAGGACTGCAATCACTTCATCCACTTCTCTGGATAATTTTTCAACGGCATCTTCCGATGCTACCGGTACGGCGATCACGATCCTGCCCGGCCCGGTTTTGCGCAGTACGTTCACCGTACCCAGCAGTGTATTGCCGGTTGCAATACCATCATCGACCAGGATCACCGTTTTTCCCCGCAGGTTTTCGGGTTCTTTGTCACCCATGAATTTTTTGTGCATCTCTTTCAGCCTGGTACGGATGTTTGTTAATTCATGCTGAATATATTCATCGTTTACATTATCATGAGGTATAATAAAATGACCGGTAAGACTTGCGGCCCCGATGGCATATTCCTTATTGGTAGGGTGGCCGATCTTTTTGGTAAGAATCACTTCAACAGGGAACCCCAGTTCTTTTGCAACGGCATAGGCAACAGGTACGCCTCCGCGAGGTACTGCCAAAACAATACCGGGTTCATTCCTGTATTTTTTCAGTTTGGCTGCCAATAAATAACCTGCTTCCAGCCTGTTGTAAAACATAGCGTACTTATTTTATTGTTTTTCAAACCTGCCTGTTATTTTTTTGATCCTGATCCTGTACATCACATATTTCACTCTAGTTTTATCATCCACTTTACCCCTTACTTCATGTTCAAAAGGGTGAATGGTACTGCTGGTCAGCAGGGGAAACACATGCCCGAACAGCAGTTCTCTTGCTTTTTGAGCCTGTTTACCCTTTAGCTCTTCAAACCTCCCAAATACAATTACACTCTGCCAATTCCTCATATCGGTCATGATGTCTACCTCAAAACATACCAACGGATTTTTCGGAGTATATCCAGCTTCATGCCTTCATTGGTTTGCCCGTAAATATATTTACCGTTATAGGTATAGGTTAACGGAACAATGTAAGGTTGTTTTCCATCAGTACATGCCAGTCTTCCGATCACCTGGCCTGTCAGAATATTGCTGATCTGTGTTTCATTTAATTTGCCCAGCATCATGATAAATTTTATGGGGTGAACCAGTTAAATATTGTTGAAACCAGCTGGCTGCCAGTTCAGAAACCATGTCCATTTTTCCAGGTTCTTCAAATAAATGAGAAGCCCCTTCAACGACGGTCAATTTTTTTTCACAGGCGAGTTGCCGGTATGCATCCCAGGTTCATTTGCAGAACATCCGTATCCAGGCTGCCAACAATAAGCAGGACAGGCGCTTTAACATTAGGTAAATCATTCATGGCCAGATCAGGCCTTCCTCCCCTTGAAACAACTGCCCCGATCTGTGACAGCCTGGCAGCAGCTTTTAATGCAGATGCCGCACCTGTACTGGCTCCAAAAAAGCCGATGCGGCAATCCTTTGTGGCCGGGAGTCTTTCCAGCCACTCAGCCGCACCGGTAAGTCTTTTGGTCAGCAGGTCAATATCAAACCGTTTATAATGATCCCTGTCTTCAGCAGCTGTCAGCAGGTCAAACAGCAGTGTTCCGAATTTTTTTTCCTGCAGGTACCTGGCCACCTTCCGGTTACGTTCACTAAACCTGCTGCTGCCGCTGCCATGCGAAAAAATAATGATCGCCACAGCATCCTGCGGAATGGCCAGTTCTCCCTGTAGTGCAATTTCACCAGTATCTATGACCACTTCTTTATGAAAACGCATTTGCATTTTATTATTTTACCTGGGTAAAACAACCGGGGCCCTGGCATTTTTATTGATCTCATATTCTGCCAGTTGTGATAAACGGTCATCGATCTGTTTTTCATTGATCTCTGCTGCATGAAACAGGGTAGCCTGTTTTTCCATGTCGAGTGTATTGGCAAATGCAGCAGCCGTGCCATACATACTGATCTTAAAATGATTTATGGCCTGGATACCCGCCAGCAGGCAGGCATCTTTGATCTCTGCATCTGTACAGTTACTGAGTTTTTCGTTCAGTTCTTCAATAAAAGCATGCATCACCCGGTTGCTCATGCTGATGGCATTGATCTTTTCTGCATCAAAAAAATCTTCCAGGTTTTGAATATGCTGTTGTACAAGATCACGGTACTTCTGCAACACGGTTTTGAGTTTCAGGGAACCGGCCATATTTATCCATTCGGCCAAACTTTTGGTTAACTGTGCTTCTGCACTTGTAAATTTACCGGCATCATAATCCAGCAGATCATGTAATGTGGTAACCCGTTGATTGATTATTGACATAATAGTTGATTTTATGGAAACAAATCTACCGCTTCGGCATATGGATTATAATGACCATCATCAAGGCAAACCTTGATATTGCTCATGGGCATTTGCGTGTTTTCGGGGTTGCAGATAAGTGATGAAGATCATTACAATGGTTGATATCCGGCATTTTATCTGGGCCCGAAAAATATTTGTTTTGTAAGTGGTTTGGAATAAATAATAAGATCATGAGACGATATTTCACAAAACAGGTTTTGCCGGGAGAACGGGAATTGGTGAGCAGTATTAAACAATGGTCGTATCCCCTGCAAACTAAAAAAGACCTGCAGCCCCTGATGGACAGGATCGGGAATGCGCGGATCGTGATGCTGGGTGAAGCATCCCATGGTACCCATGAATATTATACCTGGAGAACACAGATCACGAAACGGCTTATTGAAGAAAAGGGTTTTAATTTTATTGCTGTGGAAGGCGACTGGCCTGATTGTTACCGGTTGAACCGGTTTATAAAAAATTATGATAATGACAGTCTTAACGCAGCCAGTGTGCTGCATGCCTTTAACCGCTGGCCTACGTGGATGTGGGCCAATTGGGAGATCATGGCGCTTGCAGGATGGTTACGGCAACACAATGCTGCATTGCCGGTTTATAAAAAAGCCGGTTTCTACGGACTGGATGTATACAGTCTCTGGGAAAGTATGCAGAGCATTATGCAGTATCTTGAAAAAACTGACCCGGCTGCCTTACAGGTTGCCGAAGAAGCTTTTCATTGTTTTGAACCATATCAGCAGGATGAGGGAACTTCATATGCGAGGGCATCGCAGTTTGTTCCTGAATTATGTGAAAATGAAGCCGTTCGTTTATTGAAAGAGATCAGGCAAAAACTGCCTACGTACAATACAGATCATGAAAATGTTTTCAGTGCGGAACAAAATGCAATGATCACTGTTAATGCTGAAAAATATTACCGTGCCATGATCAAAGGCGGGCCACACAGCTGGAATATAAGGGACAGGCATATGGCCGATACGCTGGAACGGTTATTAACATTTCACGGAAAAAATTCAAAAGTAATAGTTTGGGCACACAATACACATATCGGGGATGCCAGGGCAACCGATATGGTGGATGATGGAATGTTCAATATTGGCGAACTGGCCAGGATGCAGCACCATGAAGAAGGTGTGGTACTGGTTGGATTTGGTTCGTACAGGGGAACGGTGATGGCCGGGAAAAACTGGGGTGCCCGGATGCAATCCATGCGTGTACCCGAAGCCGTTAAGGGAAGTTGGGAGTATTTACTGCACCGGGCAGATCCCGAAAATAAATTAATGCTGATGGATGATTTTTCGGGCAATGATATGTTCATGGAAAATCACATCGGCCACCGTGCCATTGGCGTAGTGTACAACCCGCAGTATGAACAGTACGGTAATTATGTACCCACCATTTTGCCCCTGCGTTATGATGCATTTATTTACCTGGATGAAACTAAGTCAGTATATCCTTTGCATATAGAACCCGATGGAAAGCAGATGCCGGAGACATACCCGTTTGGAGTGTAAAAATATTTTTAAAAATAAAACTGCAATTAATGTCAACAAAAAAACAACCGGGCAAACCAATAGAAATGCCAATACCGGAAAAGCACCCGGAAATGGAACCTCCTTCTGATCCTGAAGACCCTGTTATCCCGTTAGAGGATCCCGAGATCATTCCGGATGAAGATCCTTTTGAAACACCTCCGCCTTTTGAAATGCCACCACCGGCCGAAGGGCCTTAAATAATAGTAAAATGAAAAACCTGATGTTGAATACCGAAGCAACCCGGGCAGTTGATTACAGGCAGTTAAAGATCAGCAGTACTGCATTTCAACACGAAGGCATGATCCCGGTTCAATATACCTGTGATGGGAAAAATATAAATCCACCGCTGGATATTGAACATATACCGGAAGCAGCCAAATGCCTGGCATTGATCGTTGATGACCCGGATGCGCCGGCCGGAGACTGGGTTCACTGGGTGGTATGGAACATACCCGTAACGCACCATATCCTGGAAAATGAAGTACATGGTGTTGAAGGCATGAATGATTTTAAACAACAGCATTACGGTGGGCCCTGTCCGCCTTCAGGAACGCACCGTTATTTTTTTAAAGTATATGCCCTTGGTGCATTACTCGACCTTCAGGCTAATACCACTAAGCAGCAATTGGAAATAGCAATGAGTGAACATGTAATTGGCTTTGGAGAATTGGTTGGATTGTATGCGCGGAAAAAATAAAAGTTATAAAAATGAAAACGTTATTATTTATTCTGGTTGCTTTTGTTGCACTCACCAGTCTTATTTCGGGGTTGATCATGATGAGCGATCCGGAAGGTGTGATCCTGAACATGTCGGTCAGCCTGCTCGAGGGAACTCCTTTCGGGATTTTTTGATACCAGGAATTATACTGGCCACTGTTGTTGGCGGAGTTAATCTGCTGGCTGTTGCATATAACCTGAACAGGCACCGGAGCAGATATAACTGGGCACTGGCAGGCGGGCTGTTGATCACAGGATGGATCGTTGTGCAGATGCTGCTGATACAGATGGCAAACTGGCTGCATTTTTTATACCTTGGTATCGGTGTTCTTATCATATTAACTGCATACCAGTTAAAAGGGAAATGGGCAGTTTAATGAATTGTAAACATGAATAAATACAGTGATTAAAAAAATATTTTCGCCTTTGGTTTAACCGGTTGCATCAATAGAATATCGGCCACGTGCAGATCGGATTTTGAATGAAGCTGGTCATCAGCAAACCGGGTTATGAAAATTATTAATTGCAGGAACCGCCATTAATTTTAAAAAAAATTACGATGGTCAGCAGGATAAAATTGCGTAAAACCGCATACTGGTTTACTTGTATAATGGTTATGATATTGCTGGGAATATACGGCCAAGATATCATGGTGTGGATTTTTACAAAATTGTATGGTTTTTTTATTCAGCACAACCCGGTCATAAAATAAAAGAGGGGCTGTCATGTACTGACAGCCCCTCTTTATGTAAAAACGTTACATTAAAATATCAAACGTAAACCCAGTTGCAATTGCCAGGTACTTGCTGTAGAAATACCTTTAACAAATGTCCTGTCTACTAAAATGGGTGTAGTGGTTCCGGTTGGTGTATAAGTAGCCAACTGGTACCTTACTTCCCCGGTAGTTGCATTTTTAGTTGCCCTCAATGGGTTTCCAACTACAAAGAAATCACGTAAACCCCAGTCTTTATTGACTAAGTTCAGGAAGTTGGTACAATCAGCACTGAACTGCAGGGTTGCCCTGCGTGATCCGATATTGGTAAAGATGTCCTGTAAAAACCTTACATCCAGCCTGTGGTAAAAAGGAATTACAGCTCCGTTCCTTTCGGCTACAGTTCCTTTTGCTCTTTTCAGGTATTTATCCTGTTCGATAAAGGCAAAGAATGCATCCTTTTGCTGTTGCGCAGTATAGGTAACTGCAGTTGCGCCGGAACCAACTGTTAATGGAACAAAGGTGATCTCCGAAGGATCTTTCGGAATGTACATCAGGTCAGAACTGTTTCCATCATAATTGATATCTGCACTATTGGAGAAACCACTTGGAGCTGTTCCGCCAGCGGCGCCATAAATATAACTGAAGCGGCCTTGTTGTGCACCTTCATAAAAAAGAGATATCGTGGTACCCAGGTGTTTCAGGAATTCTTTACGGTATGAAAAGGTTCCCAGTATACGGTGTGGCGTAGCAAAAGATGAATAAGATAACTCTTTGGTATTTTGAGTTCCGGAAGTGTTGTTAAAACCCCAGGTAGATGAAGCTGTAGAACCCGGGTTGGCAGTTACATCCATGGCAGCGCTGAAAGTATAGGCCAACGAAGCATAAAATCCTTTTGTAAATGCTTTTGAAACCTGGGCAGTGAATGAGAAAGAACCACCTGCATTATTGTTTTCCAATACGATCGCATTGGCATATGCACTGTACAACCTGCGGGTTGCACTTGAGTTATTAATAAAACTCGGTCTTGTTGAACCACCCAGGTTTACAGTCCCTGTTTGTGTTGCTTGATTTGCATTGCGCATAACTGTTGCATTCAGGTCCTTGGAATAAATGGCATCCATGGTGAGGGTCCAGTTATTGGCAAAGCGCTTATCAAATCCCAGGTTGGTTCTCCAAACCTGCGGGAATTTGTATTTTTTATCAATTAAAACAAAACCGGCCGAATTGGGGGCAGGTGCGCTTACAGTAAACAGCGACTGGTAAGCAGCAGGGTTAGGATTAAAAGTGATCTGGGCCAATTGTGCGGCATTTGCCACAACACTAACCTGGTACATACCACTGTTTGTAGGCATATTCGTTAGATATACAAAGGGTATTCTTCCGGTAAATACACCGGTACCGGCACGGATGATCATACTCTTATCGCCGTTCATATCCCAGCGTACATTGATCCTTGGTGAATAATAGAATCTTGCTTTAGGCCACATGCCGGTTGAATAATTGGTAGGATTGCCATACCTGTCGGGGAATGTTAAAGCTGTAATGGCTGGGTTTTCCAAAGGTTGCGTTGGGTAAATTGGTTTATCCACGCGTAAACCCAAAATCAATTTTAACCTGGCATTGATATTGAACTCATCCTGTATATACAAACCTAACTGGCCTATTTTCATTTCTGCGGAATACACTTTTTCCTTGCCTGCAATTCTTGAGAATGTATAGGTATATCCAATCGGGTTAGTACCAGGGGTCATAAATTCCTGTAGTGATCCAAAAGCATAATAACTCTGAGATCCAGGCATGAACATATTACCTACATACTGGTATTCATAAGTACCTCCAATTGTATAGATATGTTTGCCCCTGTAATAATTGAAATTATTGGTGATATTGTAAACGTCATTTTTTACATCGTTATTATTAGAAAAATTTTCCATGCCGGCACTCATGTAATTTTGCTTGGCACCACCGGCATAGGTAGCGGCCACACCGCTTTTGGTAGGGTCGCCCATAATGTCAATGAAAGGAAAAACACCCCCTGGTGTAGAACGGGTTGTGCGGATCTTGGTACCGGTAGCGATCAACTGGTTGGAAAATTTACCATTCCAGTTACTGTTTAATTCAATGGCTGCTGATCTAACCACATCCCTGAAACTATATTGTGAATTTTCAAAAGACATGGCATTGTTTCCAAAACGGGGATTGGTTGTCCAGGTATTTGGACCGCCACTCTGGCCTCCGTTTGGTACACTGTTCGACATCAGCCTGTCATCATCTCCCACCATTTCACTGTACTTAAGTGTAAGTTTATGCGTGGTGTTAATATTCCAGTCGATACGGGCCAGTATTTTATAGTTACTGATATTGGCATTGGGTAAACCATCTGCACTGCCTGTTGAATAACCATATTGGCTTGCCAGGTAATTCGAGAATTTATTTAAAGAATCAATATGTACCTGCGAAACGTTTCCGCCACCTGAACCGCCGGTTGGCCTGAAAGAAGTTAAAGGCGGAGCTACTCTTTTTTCCTTTTCAGCATTCACAAAGAAAAACAGTTTGTTTTTAATGATGGGTCCACCAACACTGGCACCATAAACGGTACTTTTTGAATCAGGCTGGGTAGGTAATTTACTTCCGCCAACTCTTGTCCCGATAAAGCTCTGGTCCCTGTAAAAACCATAAATGGTTCCTTTGAACTGGTTAGTACCACTCTTGGTTACAGAAGCAATATTGGCTCCTGTAAAATTAGATTGCCTTACATCGGCAGGAGCAATATTCACACTCACTTCCTCAATCGCATCTAAAGATATTGGCTGGCTGTTACCACCCGGTAAAGGGTCGGTACTTAATCCAAAGTTATTGTTGAGGTTTGCACCATCAACGGTAAAATTATTATACCTGCCATCCCTTCCTGCTATTGCATTTCCGTTGGCCTGTGGTGTAAGGCGGGTAAAATCAGTGATATTCCGGCTGATGGAGGGTAAAGTGGCGATCTGACGCTGGCCAACATTGGTAGAAGCACCGGTTTTAATATTGGATGCTGCTTTGCCCCCGGAAACTACAACCTCGGTAAGTGTTTGTTCAACAGGCTGCATAACCAGGTTCACGTTATAGTCATCTCCCAGGGTAAGTATCAAACCTTCTATATCCTGGGTTTTAAGTCCTACGAACTGGGCATTAAAAGTATACGGACCGCCCGGGCGTAATCCCGGTAGTGTAAATGTTCCGCTCTTTGTACTGATCGTTGTGTATTTGGTACCTGTGGGTACATGTATGGCTGTTATTGTTGCACCTGCCAGGGATTCTCCGTTGGATTGCTTTATAGTTCCGGAAATACTGCTGGTTGTAACCTGGGCAGAAATGGCAAATGGTAAAATTAACAGTAACGTTAGTAAACGTACAATTTTTTTCATTCTCATAATAGTTTGTTTTACGATGGCAAAGAAACTAAATAAAAGCCGAAATCAGCCAACTTTTATTAACAAAATATCAGGCTACAGAAACTTAATTTTAGCTACATCCAATGGTAATGATTGATTAACCAAAATATAACATGGATTTGCATTTGATGCATTTACGGGATAACCGTAAAATGCGATTAATATTTAATGCAATTACCGGCCGGCAGGCAAACTGTTTTTTTGATCAAAACGAAACCTTCCCTAACAATTTACCAAAACCGAAATGGCCTTCATTAAATTCCGGTTAACTTTGCACTTTAAATAAAAATTATGCTCGATTCTAT
This sequence comes from Chitinophagaceae bacterium, assembly GCA_016703625.1. Taxonomy (GTDB): domain Bacteria; phylum Bacteroidota; class Bacteroidia; order Chitinophagales; family Chitinophagaceae; genus Ferruginibacter. The sequence continues at coordinate 169,471 of JADJBP010000004.1, forward strand.
TGAAAGCGCCATCGAAGATATTAAGAATGGTAAACTGATCATTGTAGTGGATGATGAAGACAGGGAAAATGAAGGTGATTTTATTACGGCTGCCGAAAATGCAACACCCGAAGTGATCAATTTTATGAGCAGGTACGGCAGGGGCCTTATCTGTGCACCCCTGACCGAAGACCGTTGCCGGGAACTAAACCTGCAACCGATGGTGGTTGACAACACGTCACTGCACGAAACGGCATTTACCGTAAGCATTGACCTGCTTGGAAACGGCTGTACAACGGGTATTTCGGCGCAGGACCGGTCAAAAACGGTTAAAGCTTTGATCAACCCGCTAACCAAACCCGGTGACCTGGGAAGGCCCGGGCATATTTTTCCCCTGCGTGCAAAAAAGGGTGGGGTATTGCGCCGTACCGGCCATACCGAAGCAACCATTGATATGGCCAGGTTGGCCGGCTTTGACCCAGCCGGGGTGCTGGTTGAGATCATGAATGATGATGGCAGTATGGCCAGGTTGCCCGAACTTAAAAAAATAGCTGAACAGTTTGACCTGAAACTCATTTCCATAAAAGACCTGATCGCATACCGTTTACAGCAGGAAACATTAATTAAAGAAGCCGTAAGGGTACAAATGCCCACCAAATATGGCGTTTTTGAACTGGTTGCATTTGAACAGGTGAATACCGGCGAAATTCATATGGCATTGAAAAAAGGGGACTGGGAAAAAGACGAGCCTGTTTTGGTAAGGGTACACAGCAGTTGTATGACCGGTGATATACTTGGATCACTGAGGTGCGATTGCGGCGACCAGTTACACCATGCTATGAAAATGGTGGAACAGGCAGGCAAAGGCCTTGTACTTTATATGAACCAGGAAGGGCGGGGTATTGGCTTATTGAACAAACTGAAGGCTTATAAATTACAGGAGGAAGGCATGGATACCGTGGAAGCAAACCTGGAGCTTGGATTTGATATGGATGAAAGGGATTATGGAGTAGGTGCACAGATCTTACGGCATATGGGCATCAGCAAAATGAAACTGATGAGTAATAATCCACGCAAACGTGCCGGTTTACTGGGTTATGGCCTGGAAGTGGTGGAAAATGTACAAATTGAGATCGCATCCAACCCGCATAATGAAAAGTATTTACAAACAAAGAAGGATAAGATGGGGCATGAGATCATGAAGTCGTGAATAGGGAAATTGGAGTCGGGAGTCAGGAGTCTGGAGTCAGGAGTCGTGCGTTTAGCGGTTAAATACTTAACTGTTTTTTTTATCCCTGTTCTTCCTGCGTTCTTCACGCTGGGCGATCCTTTCAGCTTTGGTGAGTTTGTCAAAGTCGCGGGTGTAGCTCAGTCGCAGACCGGTTCTGTTCCTTTGCCCTAATGTAGCATCTACAACAGTTCTGTTGAATCCTACGATCCTTAATTTTCCGTCTTTGTTAAAAGATATTCTACGGTAATATCGGGTGTAAGCAGCACGTTTGTATTCCGGGCCTGCAAAATATATGGATTGTTGTAATCAATATTGCCACCCAGGGATACCACCAGCCGACCGTTGATATATGATTTTTTAAAACCAAAGTTCCCGGAAGCTTCCAGTGCATTGATCAGTTCGCTGCTGGTTAAATTATAACTGGAGTTGAAAGAGATATAGGGTGTGATGGTTGGGTCATTGAACAGTTTTTGGAAGACCTTGGTGAGCTGGTTGTTTAAAAAGCCGGAAATAACCTGGCCGGCAGTACCTGATAAAAAAGAGGCTGTGGATGCACCAAACCCGCCGTTATTATCATTGATAAAGGTATTGAACAGGAGGAGCGAAGCAACCTGCCTGTTCTGTTCGTTCTCATCTTTGGCAAATTTTTTCAGGTTTTCGAGCAATACGGGGTCTTTTGAATAATCGGTTTGTTTGTTCTGCGGTATCTCAAATTCAAAAGAGATCTTCGGCGCTTTTAAGGTATTGGTCAGGTGTGCAACGATCAGCAGGTCAGATTTTTGCTGGTAACGGCCACGGCTGGTTGCCAGGCTGCTCAGGTCAACATTGGGAGCCAGGTATTCGGCATCAATATTGATCTGTGCTTCATAAGGGTCGCCGTTCCAGGTAATGGAAGATCCATCGGTGATGCTGAAATATTTTTGGATAAAGGTCTGGAAATTGAATTTGTATTCACCGTCTGTTATCTCATAACGTCCCCTGATGGACAGTGGTTCTTTGGTGCCCACGGTGATCTTCAGCAAGCCGTTGCCACGGCCTTTGATGATATCACCGGTGAGTTCATCCAGGATCAGGTCAATTTTACAGGCAGGGTTAGCTGTTATATTCATGTTCACCAGGAAATTCGATTCCTGCCTGCCGATGTACTCATCTTCCATTTTACTTCCGTACTGGATAAAATCTATATAATCTATTTTGCCCGTTTCCTGGCTGTTGCTGGTGGGTATAAAAATATGGCTGCTGTCAACTGCCGATGGCTCGCCGGTAATATTCATCCGCATATCGGTAACCGGCCCGTTCAATGTCATTAAAGCCTTGCCGATCACCTTGCCGTAAAACTGGTTGTTATCCCTTTTGGTGGTATTGAGCAAAAGCATCTTGCCCGTCTCAAAACGGATATTATCGAAACCGAATTTATTAAAGAACCGGTGCTGTATTTTACCGCTGGCAGTTCCGGTATTGTTTAAGGTATCCCTTAACTGCAGCAAGCCAAAATCAATTTCATCAGGATTAAAAATGATGGTTTCGTTGGTAAACCTGTAAACTACCTGTGTATATTTCACTTTCAGTTCGCCTTCTGTAACGTTAACCGTACCTGTTATATAGTTATGGTCCGGGCCTGCATATACTTTCAGGTCTTTGGTATTTACATTCCCCTTCATATTGCTGAAGATACCGCCCAGGTAATTATCCAGGATGCCGATATCGAACCGTTCTGCCTGCAGGGCAAAATTCATTTGATTGTTCACAGAATCCTTATAATTGAATTTACCATCCACGTTAAATTTGTACAATTTACCGTCGGCATCTGCTTTAGCGGTAACCAGCCCGGTTGAGGTATTTACATTGCCCTTTATATTTACTTTGCCAATATCTTTATTGTCGAACCGGAAATCATCTGCATAACCATCGAATTCGATGATCTGTTTTCCAAACGGGTCCCTGAGTTTCAATGTGCCGGTCAATACTCCTTCCAATCTTGGGTTTTTCAGGAAGAGCTGTGTAAAATCATTGATGTTTACGGTTTTTAATTTTGCAACCAGGTTGGTATGGTCGGTGAGTTCATCCAGTTCGGTTGAGATCACGATCTCCTGGTTGCCCTGCGTAAATTTTACATCACTGGCTTCAATATATGATTTGCGAAGCGTGATCTCGCCATCCCTGGCCAGGTTCCATTTTTTATCATTTAAAATAAAGGAAGAAGGGAATAAATGGATCTTGACTCCGTCAGTAAAAGTTTGTATCCTGGCATTCAGCTGTGCATCGCTGATGGTTTGGCTGGCACTGGTTGATAAACTGATGTTTGAAATATCATTGCTGGATGAAAGGATCAGTTTGCTGTTTGGAAAATGAAGGCTGTCGGTAATGAATACGTCACTGACCGATACCACTGTATTCAAACTGTCTTTATTACCAATGGCATTTACCTGGGTATTTGTAAATTTTTTGCCGTCGAAGCTGAATTCAGGGACCTGGGCATTCAGGTTAAATTCGTTTTTAGCCAGTTTAAGATTACCTGAAAAAACCGAATGGTTAAAACCCGATAACCTTTTATCGAACAGCTTTACATAGCTGTCAACCTCCCTTGTACTGATATTGAATGAAAAATCCTGGTCACCAAGTGTATAAGCCGGTTTTTTAAAATACGACGGATAATACCTGTTCAGGAAAACCCTGAAGGCTTCAGGCAGCTGCAATATGTTGTACTGTCCTGTTAATTTTCCTTCAATTTCGTTCGACTGAACAGTCAGGGTTTTATCAATGCCTTCCATTAATGATTGCAGGGTAAGGAAATCAAAGGATAACCGGGTTGTATCATGCCTCAGCGTTGCATCATATAATTTTGCAGTGCCTATAAAATCATCAATGGTATTGCCTTTAAAGTTGAGGCTCAGCAAACCTGATAAACTGTAATCCCCTTCGGTGAACTTCAGTTTTTGAAGATTCGCCTTTTGCAGGTCGGCTATGAAATTAAATTTCGTCGTATCTTCCAGCAGGCTGATGGAACCATCGAGGTTATTAATGACCAGGTTGGGGTCATTGATCTCCAGGTGCCCGGTAAACAGGCTTTTTACAAAAGTACCGTTAACGGTTATTTGCTGGTAGGGGTAACCCGAAAATTCCAGGTAATGGATCTTCCCGTCAAAATCTGCATTCAGGGTTTTTACATTGAACCCGCTTCCTTTTACTTTTCCTTCAAAGGAAACCTGCCCCAGTTTTTGGTTATTAAAAAACCGGCCCAGGTTAAAACCTGCCGAAGAGAGCTTACCGGAATAGGTTGGTACCTTATTTGCCGGCAGTTTCATGTTTATGTCAGCATTGAGGTTACCCAGGTTTGTATTGATCATGCCATAGGCAACAAAGTCGTTAATAAAACCTGTAAAATTACCTTTAAAGCGGATATTGCCAAGTTCGGTTAACCGGGGCTGCCTGATCGATCTTAATGAAGGAACCAGTGTTACCAGGTCGGTATAATTGGTCTGCAGGTTATTGGATCTGAAATCAATGAAAGTACTGTTGATATCGTGCCGTCAACAATGGTATTGGCAGTTTTAATAATGATCTTTTTTGCAGAGAGGTTATCTATGGTACCTTTTACATTGCCATCAATATAAAATTTCCTGTTCCATGTTTTTAACCGGGGTGCAAAAACGGCTATATCATCACTGTGAACCGTACTCGCTTTAAACCGGCCTTCCAGCTGAACATTATGTATGAAACTGCTGAGGTCATCTTCAAAATCCTTGTACCGCATCGAATAATAATTGGAGATCCTGCTTTTACTGGTTTCCAGCAACAGGTCTTTGAACTCCATGATATCCGGTGTGAATTTCACTTTCGACTGCAGGTTCAATACTTCCAGCCCGCTTCGTTCCCGGGTCTTTAATTTCAGTTCGGTGGTTAATGTATCATTGATGAAAGAAACATTTTTGAGGCTGCCGGTAATTCCTGTAAACTGCAGGTGCTGCCCGTCGAATTGATCAGTATAGATCCCGCGGGGGGTTTCAATATCGTATTTAAAACTGGCATTGTTGATCTCAATATTGGCCACTTTGATCTCCCATCCGTCTGTATTCCATTGTAAGGCCGAAAGTACCGGCATTTTGGGAACCAGGTCACGGAGGTTGTTATTTTCAATTTTTGGTTTATTGCCTTTGTAAACAGACTGTGTAAATACCGGGGCATCCAGGATCAGGTCAGCAATATAGATCTGTTTCCTGTTAAAATTGATGACATCAGCTTTTAGATCAAGCTTCTGAATGGCTACCTTCATATCCTGCCCGATCCATTTATCGGCTTTGCTGAAAACAACATTTTCCAAATGCAGTACCTGCAGGTCAAATTCAATACCTCCCTTGGAAGGTTTTGTTTTTTTGGCCCCGAAAAATAGTCAACCAGGAACTGGTAATTCCACACAGAGTCTGTCCGGTTTATATTCACTACGGCATCGGTTAACCCAAAATAGGTGAGGGTGGCATTGTCTTTAAGGAAGAACCAGTCTGTAATATTTACTTTGGCTGCCCCGGCATATAATAATGTATCATGCTTTTATCCTCAACCAGTAATTTTTCGAAAGAGAGTTTATTGAAAAGGCCGAAATTAACATGGCCCAGCGTAACTTTTGTTTTAAGGTTCTTTGATAATGTTGCTGTTACTTTTGATAAAACCCAGTTTTGAACCGGGTTTAACTGTAAGAGGCCCCAGGTAGAGAAAAGCAATATTACCAGGAAAGCGAAAAAAGCAAGTTTTTGCTTTGTTTTTTTAAAAAGGATGCCCCAGGCCAGGGCCCAACCCAAAAGTAAGACCACAAATAACCAGTTATATGCCGGCAGAACATAAATGAATAAAACGGCAAGCACCAACCAGAAAATCAGTGTGTACAAGATCCATTTTGATATGTTTAGAATACTGCGCAGGCTTAATGATTAGATGTAAAAATAGCTATTCAACGGGGTAACTTCAAATTAGGTACCAAACTTTAATTTAATATTACCAACCAGGGCAGACTTAACTAATCATTTACATTCATTTGGGGGTAAAAACCTGCTGGAATTTTATGGCATTACATGCCTGAAGGCTTGTAATACAGAACACGCCGGAAGGCGTGTTCCTACCGACCCCGGGCATCATCATCACCTCTTTTATCGCCAATGGCAATGATCACCCGCGGTGAATTCGCCGCTTCTTTTACCTGGATGAGTTCTGTACGCCCGATCGGGCTCCGTTCTTTCAGGGTATAACCCATATCCTGCAATTGTTTTTTCACGGCATCGGGAAAATCTTTTTCCACATCGATCAAATCCGGCAACCACTGGTGATGGAATTTTGGTTTGTTCACTGCATCTTCGGGTGTCATGTTAAATTCCAGCACATTTACCAGGGTTTGAAATACACTGGTGGGAATGGTGGTACCTCCGGGCGAACCAACTACCAGGTATGGTGAGCCGTTTTTTAAAACAATGGTTGGCGTCATACTGCTCAGCATTCTTTTACCGGGGGCAATGGCATTTTTATCATTGCCAATGGCACCATACATATTGGGTACCCCGGGTTTTACACTAAAATCATCCATTTCGTTATTCAACAAAAAACCTGCGCCGGCAACAACTGTTTTACTGCCATAAGAATCATTTAAGGTAGTTGTTACTGCAACGGCATTGCCATATTCATCCACAATACTGATATGCGTGGTTTCCTCACTTTCTTTTATGATACCGGCTGATGTGGTTTTACTGTTACCGGCTTTCCCGGGTTCATAATCTTTCATTCTTTCCTTTAAATAGGCATCGCTTACCAGGGTGTTTACCGGTACTTTTACAAAATCGGGGTCACCTAAATATTCACCCCTGTCGGCAAAAGCCCTGCGTTCCACCTCGGTCATCAGTTGTACTGAAGCTGCTGTTTGAAAACCCATGGCTGCAATATTCCTGTCTTCGATCATTTTCATCATCTGTTGTAAAATGATACCGCCACTGCTGGGCAGCGGCATGGTGATGATGCGGTAATTCTTGTAATTAAAATCAAAACCGGCTCTTTCCACCGCCTTGTAATTCTTCAGGTCTTCCAGGCTGATGATCCCATTGCCTTTTTGCATTTCGGCAACGATCAGCCGGGCAGTTTTTCCTTCATAAAATCCTTTTTGCCCCTGGTCCCTGATGCGCTTTAAAGTGGCGGCAAGTTCTTTCTGAACCAGGATATCACCTGCCTTCCAGTCTTTTTTTTTTACAAATGCAACTGCAGCGGTATTCAGGGCTAAAAAATCTTTTTGTTACTGTTGAAAGAAGCGGCCTGTGAAGCGGTTATGGCAAATCCTTTTCGGCCAGGATTATAGCGGGCTGTATCAATGTGGCAAAGGGAAGTTTTGCATATTTCATGCTTGCAAATAAACCGGCAATGGTGCCGGGCACACCGGAAGCCAGTTGTCCCTGCTGCGATAAATTCAATTGCGGTTCGCCTTTTGCATCCAGGTACATATCCCTGGAGGCTTTTCCGGGCGCTTTTTCACGGTAATCTAAAGTGATATTTGTGCCATTTTGTAAATGAGCTACCATAAAACCTCCGCCACCGATATTGCCGGCACCGGGATAAACAACGGCAAGGGCCAGTTGTGTGGCGATGGCTGCATCAAAGGCATTGCCACCTTTTTTTAAAACACTTAACCCTGCCATACTTGCAAGCGGGTGTGCAGAAACAACTGCGCTTTTACTGCCAATTACCTTTTTTTGAATGCTGTATTGTTTTGCATTTGCCGGCTGGGCATAGGTAAACTCAAATAAAGTAACCGGTAATACAAAAGCAATGAATAATATTTTAGGGATATGCATATGGAATTTTTGTCCGAATTTACCTGATTACTTCCAAATTAAAGGCTTTAAACACCCTTGATTTATTAATGACAGTGAAATGTACAAAATTGTTAAAAGTACGAGTGGCATATCTAAATGGTTTGCTTTCATTATTTTCACAAAATATTTTGCAGGGAATCATATCATTAAACAGGACTAAAATCAACCCATGATCGCCAGGATACTTTTGTTTTTACTGCTTTTTACCAGCAGCAGCTTGATCGCACAGTTAAAATCGCCCGATGAATTTTTAGGCTACGGTCTCGGAAGCAGGTTTACGCCACATTACCGGATCGTAAATTACTTTAACCAGGCCGCTACTGCCATGCCCCAGATGATGAAGCTGGAAAAATATGGTGAAACCTATGAGGGCAGGGACCTGTTGCTGGCCATTGTTTCCTCACCGGAGAATATAGCCAGGCTGGATGAGATCAGGAAAAATAACCTGCGGCTCACCGGCATCTTAAAAGATAAACCGGCCAATACAGCCACACCGGCTATTGTCTGGCTTAGTTATAATGTGCACGGCAACGAAGCCAGTTCTTCCGAAGTATCCATGAAGGCCCTGTACGAATTATTAAACCCGGTCAATACACAAACCAAAAACTGGTTAAAGAATACCGTGATCATCATTGACCCCTGTTTAAACCCGGATGGGCGTGACCGTTATGTGAACTGGTTTACACAAATGGCCGGAAAAAATGCGGATGCCAATCCCCATACCAGGGAACACAGTGAACCCTGGCCGGGTGGCAGGCTGAATCATTATAATTTTGACCTGAACCGCGACTGGGCCTGGCAAACACAGGTTGAAACACAGGCACGCATCAAAAAATACAACGAATGGATGCCGCAGGTACATTGTGATTTTCATGAGCAGGATATTGATAATCCATATTATTTTGCACCGGCTGCCGAACCCTTTCATGAAGTGATCACAAAATGGCAAAGGGATTTCCAGGGTACGATCGGTAGAAACCATGCCAAATATTTTGATGCCAACGGCTGGTTGTATTTTACGAGGGAGATCTTCGACCTGTTTTACCCGGCCTATGGGGATACTTACCCAACCTATAACGGTGCCATTGGTATGACCTACGAACAGGCAGGGCATAGCCGTGGCGGACTGGCAGTGATCACAGCTGAAAACGATACACTTACTTTAAAAGACAGGATCGCACATCATTTTACCACCAGTATGAGTACGATCGAAATTACATCCGGGTATGCTGAAAAAGTGATCAGTGAATTCAAAAAATATTTTGATGATGCCAATAATACGGGAATTGGGGAGTACAAAACCTACCTGGTCACCGAAAACAATGCCGGCAAGCGGCAGGCATTGAAAAGCTTTTTTGATAATAACGGTATCGTGTATGGAAGTGCAAATGCTTCATCATTAAAAGGCTATAATTACTTCACCGGCAGGGATGAAACTTTTTCGGCTTCAAACTCTATTGCCATATCGGCTTATCAGCCCAAATCGGCTTTGGTAAAGGTTTTGTTTGAGCCCAAATCAAAATTAAGTGATTCGCTTACCTACGACATTACGGCCTGGAGCCTGCCATTTGTTTATGGTGTACAAAGTTATGCCGTAAAAGAAAAACTGGCTGTTGGAAATTATTTACAATCAGGTACCGGAGCTGCCGTTTCAACAGATGCTTATGGATACCTGGTAAGTTATAATTCGTTTGCCGATGCAAAATTTTTAGCTGCCCTGTTGCAGGCTAAAATAAAACTGCGGTATGCCGAACGGGAATTTACCCATAACGGAAAAGCCTATCAAAAAGGCACAATCATTGTTTTAAAAAAAGGGAACGAAGATAAATTACAGCAGTTTGCCAACATGGCCCGTACATTCAATGCCCCGGTAACAACCGTGAGCGGAGGTCTTATGGATACCGGTTTTGATTTTGGAAGTGATAAGGTTCACCTGGTTAAAAAACCGGCTGTGCTGATGTTAACCGGCAAGGGTGTTAATCCAAATGCAGCAGGCGAAGTATGGCATTTGTTTGAACAGCAATTGAATTACCCTGTTGGGTTGATCAATGCTGAAGAAATTGATGGCAGTGCATTAAAAAATACAGATGTGTTGATCGTGCCCGATGGCCGTTATGAATTTTTAAAAGACAAAGAGTCGGCTGCAGAAATTAAAATGTGGATACAGCAGGGAGGAAAGATCATTGCACTGGATAATGCTGCTGCACAGGTTGCAAAACTGGAATGGGGGATTAAACAAAAGAAGGATGAAGAAGAGGAGAAGAAAGAGGAAAAGAAGGACGATAAAAATCTGTATACGGACATAAAGCGGTTTGAGAACCGGGAAAGGGATGGTATTGTAAATTATAACCCGGGGGCCATTTACAAAGTGGAAATGGACAATTCACACCCGCTGGCATTTGGGTATGGTAATCATTATTATTCACTGAAACTGGGCAGCGCCATGTACGAGTTTATGAAAGATGGCTGGAATGTGGGGATCATTAAAAAAGAAAACCAGGCCGCCGGTTTTGTTGGCAGTACAGCGCGTGAAAAAATAAAAGACGGAACGGTGATCGGTGTGCAGCCGATGGGCAGGGGTTCCGTGATATTTTTTGCAGATGATCCCATCTTCAGAAACTTTTGGGAGAACGGGAAGATGATGCTGGCTAATGCTGTATTCCTGGTAGGACAGTAAACAAAATTAAAAGTCAAAAACAAAAGTTAAGGTTTAAATATTTATTATGATTAAAAGATCTGTTGCTGCATTTTTAATTTTTAATTTTTCATTTTTAATTACCCAGGCACAAACTCCCAAATCATACAACGCGGCAGAAATTTTACTGCAGTTAAAAAAACTCAATGTATTGGGATCGGTACTCTATGTAGCTGCTCACCCTGATGATGAGAATACCCGGTTATTGGCTTATATGGCCAATGAAAAATTATACCGCACCGGTTATTTAAGCATTACGCGTGGCGATGGCGGGCAAAATTTAATTGGTGATGAACTGGGCGTTGACCTGGGTTTGATACGCACCCAGGAATTACTGGCTGCCCGCCGCATTGATGGCGCTCAACAGTTCTTTACCCGGGCATTTGATTTTGGGTACAGCAAAAGCCCTGAAGAGACTTTGAAATCATGGGGCCATGATAAAATATTGAGTGATGTGGTTTGGGTGATCCGCAAATTCCGCCCGGATGTGATCATTACCCGTTTCCCTACTACCGGTGAAGGCGGGCATGGGCACCACACTGCTTCGGCAATACTTGCTGTTGAAGCTTTTGATGCTGCCGCAGACCCGGCAAGATTCACTGAACATTTTAAACATGGTGTTACGGTATGGCAGGCCAAAAGGATATTGTGGAATACGTTTAATTTTGGCGGCACCAATACACAAAGCAATGACCAGTTTAAAATGGACTGTGGCGATTATAATCCCATACTCGGAAAAAGTTATGGTGAAATAGCTGCTGCCAGCCGTAGCCAGCACAAGAGCCAGGGTTTTGGCGTGGCTGCACAAAGAGGCAGTGTGATCGAATATTTTAAAACCATTAAAGGAACAGCGCCGGTTAATGACCTGGTGGAAAATGTAGTGGTTGGCTGGAAAAGAACTGCTGAAGAAGGACTGGCGGGTGTAGTAAATAAGATCATCGATAAATTTGATGTATCACATCCCGAAAGATCAATAGCAGCTTTGGTTGACCTGTACAAAAAGGTTGAATTGCTGAAAGATGATTTCTGGAAAGATCAAAAATTAAATGAAATAAAAGAGCTGGTACAAAATTGCAGCGGGTTATTCATGGAGGCAACCACCAATTCACAATATGCTGTTCAGGGCGATAGCCTGAAAATAAATTTAGTGGTCAACAACCGTTCCGGTGCCAATATCTTAAGTGCTGATGCACATTTGAATAATGACTATGTAATTTTTGACCAGTTAAAAAAAAATGAAAATTCAGTACAGGTTTACAGTATGTTCATCAGTCCCAATGCAAAACTTACGCAACCTTACTGGCTGGAGAAACCGATGGAGAAGGGGAGTTTTAATGTTACCGATCAACAGCAGATAGGTAAGGGAGAAAGTGATCCGTTGAGTGTTGTTTTCAGCATGCTGATAGAAGGAAAGGAATTTAAATTTACCAAACCTGTTCGTTATAAATATACAGACCCCGTGAAAGGCGAGATCTATCAACCGGTGAACATCATACCTGCATTCTCAGTTAAGTCAAATCCAAAACTGATCATAAATAAAGGACACAATGAGTGGGAAATAAAATCATTTAAGGATAGTAATCTTTTCAAAAGCTACATAAGAACCGCTTCGGGAACCAATATGGCGGTTAACAACAGTATTTTACTCAACAGAAATCAAACTTTTAAATTAGATGGGGGTTATGGCACTGCTTCAATTTCCGGTGCCGGTAATTTTGATCCGGTTACCAATCAATATAAATTATATAATGAAGATGGCAATCCGTTCCTGGAGCTACACCAGGTAAATTATGATCATATCCCGGCTATCAGTTATACACAGGAGACATTTTTTCATTCAAAAAGATTTGATCTTAAAATTGAAGGGAAACTGGTTGGTTATATTCCCGGGGCAGGAGATAAGATCCCGGAAGCATTGGTTGCAATGGGTTACAGGGTTGTATCGCTTAAGGAATCTGATATTCAGTCTGCTTATCTAAAACAGTTTGATGCGATCGTAACGGGTGTTCGTACATACAATACCAATGAGTGGATGAACAATGTGTATGACGCGCTGATGCAGTATGTAAAAGATGGCGGCGTGCTGCTGGTTCAATACAATACCAGTAACCGTATTGGCCCGGTTGTTGCAAAAATTGCTCCTTATCCTTTTAACATCAGCCGCAACCGGATCACTGATGAAGATGCAACAGTAAATTTCCTGGTCCCTGATCACCCGGCACTGAACTATCCAAATAAAATAAGCGCTAAGGATTTTGAAGGCTGGGTCCAGGAGCGCAGTGTTTACCATGCCGAAAAAACGGATACTGCCTATAAACATATTTTAAGTATGAAGGATCCCGGCGAAAAAGAACATGACGGCAGCCTCATCATTGCCAATTATGGAAAAGGAAGATTTGTATACACCGGTTTGGTCTTCTTCAGGGAACTGCCTGCGGGTGTGCCGGGGGCTTACCGTTTGTTTGCGAATTTGATCGCGAACGACAGGAGCAGATAAATAAAGTAAAATGATTTTTGTCATACTGAGGAACGAAACATCGCTACTTTAAAAGGATTTCTGTTGTATAGATTCTCCGCATCCGCTCAGAATGACAGAATAATAGAATAATGAAAAACGAAAGATCATACTGGAATAAATGGTACCTGGGGTACTTCTTTTTTTAATTGTGCAGATAATTATTTTCTATTTAATTACTGTTGAATTCAAATAAGTACTCCCTGTATGAATAAACAACAATTGTTAACATTTTAAAGCTGCAATAACTCCGCCACCGGATAGCTATCGGTGGCGGAGTTGGGGTGTATGAGCGGAATAGACTGGATCATATTATGTGTTACGCTGACCGGCATTGTGCTGTATGGTATTTATAAAAGCCGTACAACCAAAAACCTGGATGGTTATTTTTTAAGTAACCGGTCATTGCCATGGTACCTGGTGCTGCTGAGCATCATGGGTACACAGGCCAGCGCCATCACTTTTTTAACCGGCCCGGGCCAGGCATACAGCGACGGGATGCGCTTTGTGCAATATTATTTTGGACTGCCGCTGGCCATGATCGTGATCAGTATATTTTTTGTACCGGTATTCAACCGGTTAAAAGTGTATACGGCATACGAGTTTTTTGGAGAACCGGTTCGACCTGAAAACCCGGACACTTACTTCCTTTTATTTTTACTGTCGCGTGGCTTAAGTACGGGCATCAGCATTTTTGCACCTTCCATCGTATTAAGTTCTTTAATGGGCTGGAATATTTATTATACCAACCTGGTGATGGGCGGTTTGCTGATCATCTATACCATGAGCGGCGGGGCTAAAGCTGTGGCACATACGCAGAAACTGCAGATGATCATAGTGTTCGTGGCATTATTTATTGTTGGGTACCTGGCCGTTAAATTACTGCCGGATGCCATCGGGTTTACCGATGCGCTCCGCAAGAGCGGCGAGTTGGGCAAAATGAATATCATCACCACCGGTTTTACCGAAAAGGGATTCGACTGGCAGGACAAATACAATATCTGGAGCGGTTTGATCGGCGGTTTTTTCCTGGCACTCAGTTATTTTGGTACCGACCACAGCCAGGTGGGCCGTTACCTTACTGCCAAGGATGTTACCGAAAGCAGGCGGGGCCTGTTGATGAACGGCCTTGTAAAAGTGCCGATGCAGTTTTTTATTTTATTGCTGGGGATACTGATATTTTCGTTTTACCAGTTTAATAAAGCCCCCATTTATTTCGACCAGGCCAAGGTAACCATTGCCAAAGAAACCGTTTTTAAAGATTCGCTGGTTGCTTTGGAAACCCGCTATGAAGCTGCACTTACAGGCAATGCCATTAAAGAGGCAGGTGTGTTGAGGGTTCAGTACAAAAAAGTTTTGCAAGAGGCATTGCCTGGACAGGATACCAATGACAACAATTATATCTTTTTACGCTTTGTGATGGATTATTTACCGGTGGGGCTGATCGGCCTCATCATCGCCATTATTTTCCTGGCATCCTGGGGCAGTATTGCGGCGGCATTGAATTCGCTGGCAGCCGTAACTGTGGTAGACTTTCATAAAAAATTCTTTGTGAAGGAAGAAACAGAGATCAGGGATTATCATGTATCCCAGTGGTACACATTTGGCTGGGGTGTTTTCTGTATCATTATCGCCATGTTTGCCCAAAATATCGGCAACAGTTTGATAGAAGCAGTAAATATTCTCGGATCCTTATTCTATGGCGTTATTCTTGGTATTTTTTTAGTGGCGCTGGGCATGAAATTCATAAAAGGCCATGCAGTTTTTTATGCGGCTGTTATTTCAGAAATTCTCATCATCATTATATACAGGCAGAATATTGTTTCCTTTCTCTGGCTGAATGCCATTGGCGCCATCCTGGTTGTTGTTATTGCTTCTGTTTTACAATTGGTTACACAACAAAAGGCGCCAAAATAATTTTTTTTAAAAATAATTGCCGGTAAGACGGGAAGACGTTTTTGCTGTTTCTCTTAAAACATATACCGCCTTCCCGTCTTTCCGGCTAATTAAAAAACAGGTTGATCAATTTATTTTAACGACTTCTGGAAGTCCTGGTTTATTTTCTGGTAATCGTCATTTTTAGCTTCTACAGCCAGTTGCATTGATCTTTTTGAACTCTCCAGGGCGCCGGCCTTATCGCCCATTTCTTTCTGGATCTTTGCTTTATAGATCCACACCCAGAATGCCTTGTCATTGGCTTCAATGGCTTTGGTTACATTCTCCAGTGCCTTGGGTAAATTTTTATCGTATTCATTGTAGAATTGTGCAGCGGCCCAATATGGTTTTTTATCAGTTTTCATGGCTGCTTCCAGTTGTGCCCTCACCTTATCCTTAAAAATGGAATTGATAGGAATGCTTACAAGGGTTTTTGCCCATTTGATATCCAGGTTGCAGCTTTCGGGCAATACATCCGAAAATGCCATGGTAAATGATTCCATTTTATTTTTCATTTTCCGTGGTTCTATTTTAAAGCGTACCACATCTTCTGATTCTTTATACCCGTCAATGCCCCAGTTTTTCAGGCCTTTGTTCAAGATGATTTCCCAGGAATCCATACCGGGGATCGTGTACAGCACATAACTGCCGGTATCAATTTTTTTTCCGCCCATTTCTACCGGTTCAGAAAAAACAATTTTGGTTGCAGCATTGGCACCTGTACGCCATAATTTATTATAGGGTACCAGTTCGCCGTAAATTTTACGCCCTTTTGCAACAGGCCTTGAGTAGGTGAGTTCGATGCTGCCAATGCCAAATTCCTGTTTAACGGTTTGTGTTGGCGATGGAGCCGGCATTCTTACCTGTGCGGTACTTAACAATGCAAAGCCGGCAATTGCGAATCCCGTCATTAATATTTTTTTCATAAAATTTATTTTTAGGGGACTAAGTTAATGAAAACTGTGTAAAGAAGAAGATGTTTGAAAAAGGGGGAGTGGGTCACCTTGAAAAAGGAAGTATGTTTTTTGTAATGCCGATGGCAGGAGACAACTGAAAGCGTATACAAATAATAGATGTCTCCTTACGTCGACATGACAGCACATTTGTAATTAATTTTTAAAATGATCATCTGCAGAATAAGGAGTATTTAAAACTGTACTTTAACCTTAGCGGAGGTCTTCCTGCCTTTTTTTACTTTCCATTGCGGGCCATCCAGGATGAGCCGTTTGGCTGCCTCATCATACCCTGCGCCCAGCGATTTATTGATACGGATATTGGAGATCGTACCATTTGATCTTACATCAAATGAAATTTCCACTTCGCCACGAAGCTCCCTGTTCATCATATCTTCCGGTATATCCAGGTTGTTGGCAACATAGGTGTTGTAGTTTTCCCAACCATCTGCCGGCTCTACGTTTACGGCAGAATCGGTTACAAGCCTTGCACGGCGTGATGTTGTGCTGCTGTTTACACCTGCATTGCCGATGATGCGGGTATCTTTTTTGGCAATTTCATCTTCCTGCAATACAATTTTTGCAGGTGACTGGTTGGTACGCAGCATAAACATTTTTGGGGTATATCCAACCGACCTGACTTCAATGTTTAAGATACTGTCGGTAGATACCAGTCTCACCATTCCTTTAGCATCGGCATAAGTGCCAAAGTTTTCCTTTTTAATGGATATATTGGTAAAGGGAAGCGGTGTATTATCCGGTGCCACTACCTGTGCGGTGAAAAAATTATTGAGTGCAGTTTCTTTTTTAAAAGTAGTATTGGCCTGGGTTTTTTGCCTGCTGACAGCTTCTGTTTCCTGCATTGATCTTGCTGCCGCTTTATTTTTTGCCAGGTTTGACTCATCAGCAATTTGATCATTACTGTTGATGGCTGCCGGATTGTTTGCGGCGGCAGGAACCGGGTCGGTAACCTTTTCGGTATTCACAATCCCTGCTGCGGTATTGTTCTGTTCCAATGCTCTTATTTGCGGGGCATTAGGATCCGTGATAAACCGGTCAGCCTGCGTTTTAGCCTTTTCAGTTTTAACGATCAACTCACTGGTTGCCTTAATTTCTTCCGTTGTTGCAGATGCAGTAGGATTCAGTGAAGCCGTAACAGATGGTATTGCTGCAGTTCCGGGTTGTGTTATACTGTCGGGTATAACGGTAATGGTTTTTGCAATTTGCGGAACATTTTTTTCTGCAGGTTCATTGTTGTTTAAAATATAAGTAATGGTAGTTGCTGTACCCAGTAACAGGATGGCTGCTGCTGTTTTCCACCAATTGCTTTTTGTTTTGTGTAAGGGAATTACTTTTGCTGCCGTTCCTTTTTTAGCGATCTCTTCACGAAGTGTTACCAATTGATTGTTCCATTCGGTATTTTTCATGCCTTCATAACCTTCCATGGCTTCGGCTAAAAACGGGTCGTCCAGGGCGGCTTTTTCCATGGCATGCATCTGCAGTTGCGACAGCTTACCTGCCAGGTATTGTTCAATATCTGCTGCTGAATAATTGATATGTTTATTATCGCTGTTCATCGGTCCTTAACTGTTTTTCTTCCATACATAGTTTCAGGTTTCGTTTGCCGTTCTGGATATAGCTCCTCACTTTATTCCAGTCGAACCCGGTTATGGCTGCAATTTCGTTATAACATTTACTTTCGAGGTAAAATAATTGTACAGCCTGTTTTTGTTCATCGGGCAAACTATCCATGCATTGCTCTAATTTCTTAAAATTTTCCTCTTTTTCCAACACCTCGCCATTCAGATGCGTATTTTGCTCGGAATACATAAAAACGGGATTGAATTCCGTGGTTTTAATGTTTCGGGGGCTGCGCAACTGCATCAGGCAGTGGTTTCGGGCCAGCACGTGCAGCCATGATTTAAAATTTTCCACCTCATGAACCCTCAATTTGGTATTTAATTCGTCAAAAATGTCCATTACGGCATCTTTACTGCGCTCGGCATCTTTAAAATATTTAAGGCAAACACCAAATACCAGGTCCATATATCGCTGGTACAGTGTACTTAACAGGTTTATATTGCCCGTTTGTTTAAAGGCAATAAGCAGTTCCTTATCGGGTGACTGATCGGATGATATGTTCTTTATAAATGCCAAATCTTTTATCCCTGAAAGAGGATTGATCTTATTTAAATGGATAATTTGCCAGATTCAATATGGAAAGCTATTAATTTTTTTGGTTCCGGATAGTAATCAATTCAATATTCGCCCGGGTGTCCCTTTCCTGCGGTATTGCCCGGGAGGGTAGGATTGGGCTTTCTATTCAAAAAACACTTTTACTGTTTGATAAAATAGCCGGCTGTTCATATACTGGCTTTGTTGCAATTGTTTTTCAGCAAAACTTTGCAAACCCAGTAAACCCGCAGCATTGCCCTTGTTGATGGCAATTTCGAGGTGACCAGCGGAATTAAACAGCGCCAGTTTTTCACCCTCATTCACATCTGCATAGGTTTCACTGCTCCGGTCAATGACCTCATCTCTTTTAAAAATGATCTTAAAACTCCGCCCTTTTCGCTGTTCTTCAAATTCGTCTTTGCTGATATTTACAATAACGTTCTCAAAATTATCTATAAATATAATCTGTCCTTCTATAAAATCATTCCCCAGCATGGGCCTTAAAGGATTTTTAACATGAATGGATATGCCTGCATCACCTGTTTCTTCAATTGTTTTACCATTTTGCAGTTCGCTGAAAGCCCTGGCAAAAACCGTAGTGCAGTAAATGGTATTCTTTTGCTGCGTTTTATCAAGCGCCAATGACACCACTTTTTGGGGTATCTCTTCCAGTATCATGGTTAATAATCCATTATCGGCACAACCGATGAACTGGCCATGGTGTTCTGCCAGTAACATGTGTTCGGGCCTTTCATCAAATAAATTTACAAGGATCAGGTGAAAAGTGCCGGCAGGGAAATTTTTGATGGCACTGCGGCAAACATAGGCTGCCTGCGGGTAATTGAATGGTGAAATGTTATGCGTGATATCTATTAAAGTAAAACCAGGGATGGTTTGTAATAATTGTCCCTTAACAGCACCGATCAGAAAATCCTGCTGGCCAATGTCGGATGTAAGGGTTAATAAGGGCATTTATTGTTATGGGTTAATTGGTTAATTGGTTAATTCGTTAATTGGTTAATTCGTTAATCCGTTAATTAGTTAATTGGTTAATTTGTTAATTGGTTAATGTGCTCATACGGATTAACGGTTTAACGTTTAAACGGATTAACGTTTTAACAGTTTAACGTTTTAACGTATGAGTTCTCCGTTTTTATAGAAGAATTTTTTTACAAGTTTATCAGCCAGTGACGGAAAGAATTTATTGATAAACACAGTTTGTTTTCCTTTAAAAGTAAGTACCAGTGTTCTTTTTCTTTTTTCGATGGCATTCAAAATATGTTCCGCACATTTTTCAGAAGGCATCATTCTACCTTCATCCATGGGGCTTTCTCCCTGCGAGTTTCCTTTTTTATTGAGTGCCGTATTGCGGATATTTGAACTGGTAAACCCGGGACAAACCCACATCACATTTACATCGTGGCCGATCATTTCGGTACGCAATGCTTCCAGGAAACCGTTTATGGCATATTTACTGGCCGAGTACCCGCTTCGGCCGGGCAATCCCCGGTAACCGGCAATGGAAGATACCCCAACAATGGTTCCCTTGCGTTCTATGATGGTCTCCAGTGCAAGTTTTGTACAATACAATGTGCCTTTAAAATTAACATCCATCACTTTTTCAATAACTGTTACATCCAGGTCGCGGAACAGGGCCCGCATGGAAATTCCGGCATTGTTGATAAGGATATCAATGCCGCCATAGAACCCGATGGTGGATTCAATAAAATTTTTACAGTCGTTATAATTGCTTACATCAGCTACCAGGCTGTGCAGGGGTTTACCGGAGTGTAATAACTGGAGGTCGTACAGTTTATCCTGGTTACGGCCACAGGTGGCCACTTTGGCGCCCAGTTGAATAAGGGCATCAACCAAGGCCTTGCCGATACCATCGGTGCCGCCTGTTATTGCTACTACTTTGTTTTTGAAAAAATCTGCGTTCATATTATATACAAAAATAACGGGATTAATTTGCCGAACACAAATTTACTAAATAAAAAACCCCCGGGAAACGGGGGTTTGTGAACTGGCAGGGACTCGAACCCTGGGCCCATACATTAAAAGTGTATTGCTCTACCAACTGAGCTACCAATTCATCCTTTATTAAAAAAGCTTTATTAAGTAATTACTACCCATTCAGCCTTTTTATTTTTGGAGTGCAAAGATAAGGGTATTGGTTTAAAAAATTCAAACCTCAATCATTTTTTATCAGGTGCTGAAAATAATATGTTGATAAGTATAATCATATAGCCATCAAACTGCATCCCCGGATATCGCTGCTGTCAATCCTGCCAAGCACTTCAAAGCTTTCATTGGCGTGTAAACGGCCGATATCATCAGTGGCAATAAAAGCGCAACTGTATATATTGGCGAGGTCAATAATATTGATCACACCGGTAACTGATCTTGAATTGTTCCCCGGTGCCATGCTGACCTTGAAAGGATCGTCTTCATCCCTTAATAACACTTTCATCCAGCCGGGGCAATGAAATATGCCATCTCCTTTTGAATAGGCCTGCGATAATAATTCCGTCATGCCATATTCCGAATGTACCAGGCTTAGGCCCAAACTTTCCATTAATTGGGCATGTACTTCCTGCCTGGTCATTTCTTCCCTTCTTCCTTTCATCCCGCCGGTTTCCATTACGATCGTATGCCGCAGCTGCATGGGATATTTTTCGGCAAAATCAAGCAAGGCATACGTAACGCCAATGAGCAGGGTGGATATTTTTAGTAATTCATTGTGCATTAAGGTGCGGTGTAGTTTTTCATGATCGTACAGATAAAAACCGCTCAATGGGTTTTCACCGGCAGCGATCAGCGATTCCACCATCATCACCAATGATGAATTTTTTCTTTCCAGGTAAGATGGCAGTAAACCCAGTATGCATTTATCCCGGGGCGGACCGTAAAATTTTTCAAAACAGGTAGTAAAACTTTCGCGGTACAGGTCAAGGTCTTTTACATAGTGTTTGCTGTTGACGGACCCTGTTGTTCCGCTGCTTTCGAAAATGGTACCTCCTTCAAATTCGCCCGATGTTACCTTATGGGTTTTAAAAAAGGAAATGGGCAGGAAGGGTATTTTTTGGAGGGAATCAACCGCATCTGTATTTATCTTTAATACATCACAATATTGCCGGTAAACCCCGTTGCTTTGGTATTGATAATTGAACAATTCAACGGCTAATTCGTTAAAATTCGCGGCCGAAGCAGCAAACAGCCTATTTTTGAAATCCATATTTTTAACGGAATGTTTCACGGGCTTTCATTAAATTTGACATACAATACACAAAGATGCGATACAGTTTACTATTTACCATAGCAATATTTCTTTTTTACAGCCTGTAAAAAAGATAAATTCACTACAGCGCCGCAAATAGCTTATAAATCTATAAGTCCCAATGCTGTTTTCACGAATATTCCCTTCCAGGTAATGCCCGTACTTTCCCTTGAAGTTACCGATGCAGAAGGTGACCTGGGTTTCACGGGTAGTGATACATCTAAAATTTTTATTAAGAACCTGTTGACCGGTAAAATTGATTCTACTTTAAGGCTGCCTGATCTTTCTGTTGCTACAGGCAGAAATTTCAAAGCAGATGTGGAAATAACACTTAATACATCGATCATTTTGGAAGGAAGTACCCGGCCCAGCCCTAAAACAGATACGCTGTTTTATGAAATATATATCCAGGATTTTGCTAAAAACAAAAGCAATGTTTTAAAGACCACCGATCCTGTTTTTATAATATTCCCTTAATGAAATGGTTCTATTTCATCTTATCACATTCGATCTTTGTTTCCATCTGTGCAGTTGCCATGGCTTTTCAAACAGCACATTTGCTGGACCTCCGGGTAAACGGTTTCATGTACGGGTTTATTTTTTTTGCAACCCTGTGCAGTTATAACTTTTACTGGATATTAAGTAAGTTCTCCTTTGCCGGTGTATCCCAAATTCCGGGCCTTTTAAAAAAAGAGACCACCGGTCTTGTCATTCTTTTAACGGCTGCAGCCGGAACAGCCTATTGCCAATACCGGTCATCTTTACCCGCCGGTTTTATCCTTACCGCCATTTTATTAACGGTTTTGTATTCCATTCCCCTTTTACCAGTCAAGTTTTTACAGTTTACGAGGCGGGCGGGGTTTTAAAAACAGTATTGCTGGCATTTACATGGTGCTATGTTACCGCTTTCTTACCCATTCAAAAAACATACTGGCAATTAGACAGTCCCGAAATTTTCATCATCACACGGCGGTTTCTTTTTATGCTGATGCTTTGTATCATTTTCGACAACAGGGATAAAACAGTTGATAAAATAAGGGGCTTGCGCAGCCTGGCCACCGACCTTAGTCCCGGTGTTTTGAAAGCGCTGGTGTATATCATTTTTGCAACATTATTCCTGTCAAATTTTTTGTTCCGCGATTATGGCATCACCTTGAATCAATCCCTGGCACTGCAGGTCTCCACGGTGGCATTGTTGTTTGTTTATTTTATGCCGCCAAAAAGCGTAGCTATCTTTTTTATTATTTTTTTGTTGACGGGATGATGTTATTTTCTGCTTTGGCAACTTATGTAGCCGGTATCTTATAAGCATTTTAATGCCGGTATTTTTAATCTACTTATTTTTTTGCCACGAATGCGAACCTGCCTGGGCAGGTCGCACAAATGGAAAATATTATTCGTGGTAATTTGTGTCATTCGTGGCAAAATATGTATGTGGAATTAAAATGCTGTTTATAAACTGCTTCTGCATAATTTTGCAGCAATAAAATCTAAATTATGGCTAAAGCAAAAAGATCAAAAAGCATCCTCAACGATCAGTCTTACCGTTTTTTAAAAACATATATCAACAATCCGTCGCCTACCGGTTTTGAAAGCGGCGGACAAAAATTATGGATCGAATATGTAAAGCCATTTGTGGATACCCATTTTACCGATCCTTACGGAACGGCAGTAGGCGTGATCAATCCCGATGCACCATTTAAAGTGGTGATAGAGGCCCATGCCGATGAGATCAGCTGGTTTGTGAATTATATTTCTCCTGAAGGGTTAATATATCTGAAACGCAACGGGGGCGTGGATCACCAGATCGCACCATCTATGCGGGTGTTGGTGCACGGTAAAAAGGGCGCTGTTAAAGCAGTATTTGGCTGGCCGGCCATTCATACCCGCATGAACAATACCGACACCAAGGAAACTCAGCCAAAAGTGGAGAATTTATTTTTGGATTGCGGTGCCCGTAATAAAAAGGAAGTGGAGGCCCTGGGCATTCATATCGGTGCCGTAGCCACGTATGAAGAAGGTTACGAAGAAATCGCTTATGATTACCTGATCGGCCGTGCATTTGACAACCGCATTGGTGGTTTTATGATCGCCGAAGTGGCCCGTTTGCTGCAGGCCAATAAGAAAAAACTTCCTTTTGGTTTATATGTCGTTAATGCAGTACAGGAAGAGATTGGTTTACGCGGCGCTGAAATGATCGCCCGCAGGATAAAACCGGATATTGCCATCATTACTGATGTTACCCATGATACCACCACACCCATGATCAATAAAATGATACAGGGCGAGTGCAGTTGCGGTAAGGGCCATCGCTTACATTTGGACCGGCGGTGCATAATAAACTGCTGGATGTGGTACAGGCAGCCGCCACAAAAAACAAGATCCCCGTTCAGTTCAACACTGTTAGCCGGAGCACCGGAACCGATACCGATTCATTTGCCTATGCCAATGACGGGTGCCCTTCGGTGTTGATCTCAATTCCTTTACGATATATGCATACCACGGTGGAGATGTTGCATAAAGACGATATTGAAAATACGATCAAACTGATGTATGAAACACTGTTAACCCTGTCGCCAAAGACCAAACTGAGTTATTTTTAATTAGTTCATGGTTGATAGTTGATAGTTCATAGGTAATACCTTTTATCGAAAATGATCAACCATGAACTATTAACTATGAACAATTAACTATGAACAATTAACCATCAACTATTACCATCAATGGATGACCAGTTCACCAAATATTCCAAGCTCTACGTACTCATTTTTTTGCTGTTCCTGTCGGTGCCGGTAACATTGGGTTTGATCGTTGCTGCATTTTACGGCATCTCAAAACTGGTTTCATCCAGCGTGGCCGATATTATTTTTGGCCTTGGCGTGGTTACCCTGGCGCCTGCACTTTTTTCGGCTGTGTATGTGATCTTTTTAAAAGAACAAAAAAGCCACCCGGTTGCCTGGGTGCGGATCCTGTCAAAAATATTTTTTGTTGCAGGTATAGGGGTCAGTTTATTTGTTTTGGTAACCGATATGATCAAATTCTTTACCCGCTTCAATACAGATATTGCCGGCTACAATTGTTTTACACTTAGTTACCTGGCAGCGAATGTAGGCGGACTTTTTTTGATCGCCATCATCCAGGCATTTTCTACCAATAAAGAAGTGGACTGGATGGACAGGAAGAGGTAGTACCCTTTATCATTATCAATAAAAAAATTCCCATCCCGTAGATACGGGACGGGAATTTCCTTTAACCCTTAAAACAACCAACATGAAACCTGTTGATCACTTAACTGCTATATATACGGTTAAATGATGCTGTTGGTTGTCCGCGATCTATAAAATTTATGTTAATGCCAGTTCAAGTACCTGCTGCATCGTTTTTACATAATGAAATTTTATGCCTTTAATGTACAGGGGGTTTATTTCCGTTACATCCTTTTCATTTTGCCAGCACATGATGATCTCTTTTAAACCGGCCCTGCGTGCGGCCAATACTTTTTCTTTAATACCACCCACCGGCAAAACCTGCCCACGTAACGTGATCTCACCGGTCATGGCTAAATAGGGTTTTATTTTACGGCCGGTAAAAGCGCTTGCCAGTGCCGACAGCATGG
Organism: Chitinophagaceae bacterium; assembly: GCA_016703625.1. Classification (GTDB taxonomy): domain Bacteria; phylum Bacteroidota; class Bacteroidia; order Chitinophagales; family Chitinophagaceae; genus Ferruginibacter. Next base: position 194,695 of record JADJBP010000004.1, read on the forward strand.
TGATGCCTGCACTGGGGCCGTCCTTTGGCACAGCGCCTTCGGGCACGTGTATATGAATATCTTTTTTATTGAATTCTTCCGGGGCAATATTCACTTTTTTACAATTTGCTTCCAGGTAGGTGAGGGCAGTACTGGCGCTTTCCTTCATCACATTGCCCAGGTTACCGGTGAGCTTTAATTCACCCTTGCCATCGCTGAGCTGTGTTTCTATGAATAAAATATCACCGCCCACATAGGTCCAGGCTAAACCAACAGCCACACCGGGCATATTGGCGATCTTATACAGGTCGTTGCTGTATTTGGGTTTGCCCAGTATTTTTTCCACATCATTGCTGGTGATGGTGGCTTTCAGTTTTCCTTTGATCACAAATTCCTTTGCCTGGTACCTCATGATACTGGCCAGTTGCCTGTCCAGTTCCCTTACCCCGCTTTCCCGTGTATAATCCTGTATCATTTTTTCTAGTACCGTATCACTTAATTTGAACTGGTGGTTTGTAAGGCCATGCATTTCTTTTTGCTTGGGTATTAAGTGGCGCTTGGCGATCTCTATCTTTTCTTCCACGGCATAGCCACTCAGGTCAATGATCTCCAGCCTGTCACGCAATGCAGCAGGAATATTGCTGAGGTTATTGGCTGTTGCAATAAATAAAACCTTGCTCAGGTCATATTCCAGCTCCAGGTAATTATCATAAAAGGTATTGTTCTGTTCGGGATCCAGTACTTCCAGCAAAGCTGAAGACGGGTCGCCGCGATGATCGCTGCCCACTTTATCGATCTCATCCAGTATCATCACCGGGTTGCTTGATTTTACTTTTCGGATGGATTGTAAAATCTGGCCGGGCATAGCGCCGATATAGGTTTTGCGGTGGCCGCGTATCTCACTTTCATCATGCAAACCTCCAAGGCTCACCCGTACATATTTTCTTTGTATGGCTGCGGCAATACTTTTACCCAGGCTGGTCTTACCAATTCCGGGAGGGCCTAAAAAACAAAGTATGGGCGATTTCATATCGCCTTTTAATTTTAAAACGGCCAGGTATTCCAAAATGCGTTCTTTGATCTTCTGCATACCATAATGATCCTGGTCAAGCACTTTTTTTGCTTTTTTCAGGTCATATGAATCTTCAGTGTATTCGTCCCAGGGCAGGTCAAGCATCAGGTCAAGGTGATTATACACCACCGAATAATCGGGTGTGGTAGGATGCATCCGTTCCAGTTTTTCGGCCCCCTTGGTAAACATTTCTTTGGCAGCCGTCGGCCATTTTTTGGTTTCGGCTTTTTTCAGCATCTCTTTTACTTCAGCCACATTATCGCCACCCAGTTCATCCTTGATGGCTTTCATCTGCTGCTGTAAAAAATATTCACGCTGCTGTTTATCCAGTTCGGCCCTGGTTTTATTGGTTACCTTATTTTTCAGTTCGGTGTACTGCAGTTCGGTCTGCATTAAATTCATCAGCAGTTCGGCCCTTGCTTTAATATTGCTGATCTCCAGCAGGCGTTGCTTGTCTTTGATATCGCTGTTTAAATTGCTGCTTACAAAATGGATCAGGAACGAAGGGTTCTCAATATTTTTTAAGATGATGGCTGCTTCGCTGGGCAGGTTGGGGGAGAGGTTGATGATCTGCCCGGCCAGGTCCTTGATACTTCCGATCATGGCATCAAAATCAGGATCGTCTTTTAAGACCTCGTCGGATAACACCGTTATCTTAGCTTTAAAATACGGATCATCTGAAGTGATCTCATCGATCTTGCAACGCTTACGTCCCTGTATGATGATGGTTGTTCCGCCATCTGGCATCTTGATCAGCTTGGCAATTTTTGCAACTGTACCAATATCTTCCAGGTCGCTCACCGTTGGTTCTTCCACGGTACTGTCTTTTTGCGCTACCACACCAATCAATTTGTCAGTCTTGTATGCATCATTTACCGCTTTTATACTCTTATCCCTGCCTACAGTTATGGGAATTACTACCCCCGGGAAGAGCACGGTATTTCTTAAAGCTAAAATAGGGATATTGTCCGGAATCACCTGATCATCAGCACTTCCGTCATCTTCTTCATTCAATGGAATGATCGGCATAAACTCCATTTCATCCTCGTGTCCCTGTAAATAAAATTTATCATTCATAAGTTTCTCAATATATGGTCAAAATGTCAAAGCACACTGTTAATTGTTTGTTTTTTGTGTGGGGTAGTATATGGACAAGATTAATGCCGAAAAGGATTTTTGATTGTAGATTGACAATTTTAGATTTGGAATATGCGGATCCTTTTTAAAATAATATGCAATTATCTGGATTGATGCTTAACGATATATCACAAATCTAAAATCTAAAATCTAAAATTCCCCTTTACTTTTGCTATCCATGTATATAAAATGCAACGATAAAGAACTGGAAGTATTACAAAAAATTGCGCTTTCTGCCGAAGAACTCGGTATGCCCAGTTATTTGATCGGTGGTTTTGTAAGGGATAAGATATTGGGAAGAGAAACTAAGGACATGGATATTGTATGCCTGGGTGATGGTATTGAACTGGCGGCTAAAGTTGCTGAAAAATTCGCTCCATAACCGGAGGTTAGTTTCTTTAAGAATTTCGGAACGGCTCAAATAAAGACAGGTGGATTTGAGATCGAATTCGTTGGCGCCCGCAAAGAAAGTTACAGCTATGACAGCCGTAAACCCGCTGTTGAGACCGGTACCCTGGAAGATGACCAGGACCGCCGTGATTTTACCATCAATGCCATGGCGATCAGTTTGAACAAAAATGACTTTGGCAATTTGGTTGACCCGTTTAACGGTATTAAAGACCTTGAATTAAAGAATATTCAAACGCCCCTGGCTCCTGCACAAACGTTCAGTGACGACCCCCTGCGGATGATGCGGGCAATTCGTTTTGCAGCACAGCTGAATTTTAAAATTCACCCCGAAACTTTTGCAGCCATTGGCGAAAATGCCGAACGCATTAAAATTGTGAGTGGAGAACGGATCGCAGATGAACTGAATAAAATACTGATGTGCAAAAAACCATCCATTGGGTTTGACCTGTTGTACAAAAGCGGGTTATTAAAAATAATTTTTCCGCAGATGGTTGAACTCGCCGGGGCCGAATATATAGATGGCATGGGGCATAAGGATAATTTTTACCATACCATACAGGTGGTGGATGCTATTGCCAAAAAACGGATGACCCCTGGCTGCGCTGGGCTGCGGTTTTGCATGATATTGCCAAGCCCGTTACCAAAAAGTTTGAGGAAGGCCATGGCTGGACCTTTCACGGGCATGAAGTGGTTGGCGGCCGTATGGTCCCTAAAATATTCACCCAGCTGAAACTTCCGCAAAATGAAAAAATGAAATTTGTGAGGAAGATGGTGGAACTGCATTTGCGCCCCATCAGTCTTACCAAAGAAAATATTACCGACAGCGCCATCCGCCGTTTATTATTTGATGCGGGTGAAGATATTGATGCATTGATGACCTTGTGCGAAGCAGACATCACCTCCAAAAATAAGCATAAGGTAAAGCGCTTTTTGGAGAATTTTGAAATGGTGCGCCAACGTTGTGCCGAAGTGGAAGAAAAAGACCATTTGCGCAACTGGCAGCCACCCATTACCGGTGAAATGATCATGCAAACATTTAATTTGCAGCCTTGCCGGGCAGTTGGGGATATTAAAAATGCAATTCGTGAAGCCATCCTTGACGGGATCATACCCAATGAATATGAAGCGGCCCACAGGTTTATGTTACTAAAAGCACAAGAATCAGGAATTTCTCCCGCTAATTCATAATTCTTAGTTCTTAATTCTTAATTTTACAATATGGCTATTTTACGATTCAGAATTTACTGGGAAGATGATGACAGTGTGTACAGGGATATTGCAATTAAACACAAACAGACTTTTTTAGACCTGCACAGCAGCATTTTAAAAAGCTTCGAATTTGATTCGATGCACAAAGCAACTTTTTACCGCAGTAATGATAACTGGTTACGGGGAAGGGAAATATCGCTGGAAAGATATGACAAGGACTATAAGGTTGAACCGCTGATCATGTCCGAAACCATATTGGGTTCCGAGATCAGCAATCCAAATCAAAAATTCATTTACGAATATGATTTTAATAAGTTCTGGCATTTTATGGTAGAACTGATCACCGTAGATAAAGAAGAAAGCAGTAAACTTACTTACCCCTGCTGTATCCGTACCGAAGGCATTGCCCCCTCGCAATATGGTACAAAGGGCCTTGTGGACAGCCGCCTGGCAGAGATGGAAGAAAAATACGACCTGCGTCCTGAAGCGCTTGCTGATGGATTCAGTGAAGAAGGAGAAGATGGCGATGGCGTGGAAGCGGATGGAGAAGAGGAAGCAACAGCTGATGAAGCGAATGATGGATTTTTAATGCTGTTCGGCGGTTTAAAACCTTTAAACAGTCTTACCAGGCCCAAAGTCCAGCCTTCATCCTAAAACATTTTTTAAAAGTCATTATCCTTTTAAATCAATCTTAAAACGACAACAAATGAAAAAGACCTGCATCGTCATTGTTGGCCCTACCGCAGTAGGCAAAACTTCCCTTGCTGTTCAAACAGCCCTTCATTTTAATACAGCAATCATTTCGGCCGACAGCCGCCAGTGTTTTACCGAACTGAATATTGGTGTGGCCAAGCCTTCAGCTGAAGAACTGCAAATGGTAAAACATCATTTCATCAGTTCACATTCCATACAGGACGGGATGAACACGGCCGTATTTGAGCAGTATGCATTAACGAAAGCTCATGAAATTTTTAAACATCATGATGTGGCTGTAGTGGTTGGTGGTACAGGCCTGTATGTAAAAACATTTTGCCAGGGTATTGATGAAGTGCCTGTTGTTGATGAAAAGATCCGAAAAAAAATAAACGCCGAATTTGAATGGGAGGGACTGGAATGGTTGCAGAAAGAAGTGGAGAAAAATGACCCCCTTTATTATGCCAGGGGCGAAATAAAAAACCCCCACCGTTTGTTGCGTGCACTGGAAGTAAAATTATCTACAGGTAAATCCCTCATCGAATTTCAAACACAGGAAAAAAAGCACCGTGATTTTAATATTATAAAGATAGGTTTGGAAATACCCAAAGAACAACTGCATAAAAATATCAACAGCAGGGTAGATGCCATGATGAAGGCCGGACTCCTGGATGAAGTAAAAAAACTGCTCCCTTTAAAAAATTAAATGCATTGCAAACTGTAGGCTACCGCGAACTGTTTGGCCACCTGGCCGGCGACCTTTTATTGGAAGACGCAGTAGAGATCATTAAAATAAATACCCGTCAATATGCCAAACGGCAGATGACCTGGTTTAAAAAGGATGAAGGAGTATTGTGGTGTGAACCGGATTTTGAGAAATTGCTGGAATTGATCAAAAATGCGGGTTTGTAAATCTGCAGGTGTTATTTTGCCAGGTTTTGAGACTAAGTCTCAAAACCACTACATCCCTGTCTGCCGACAGGCAGGCTCGTCAGAGATGAGGACGAGCGTCCAGCTAAAAAGGATTTTCACGCCTCTAAACAATCCATCACTTTTCATGTTTTACAATGGCTGGATAACAACCAGGGTCACAGTTGTTTTTCATGATGGGAATCATTAAAAAACTGACCGGAACACCGGCTTTCTGTCATGGTATAAATAACAATTCACGTAACTTTATAGCTGAAAACAATTAAATATATACACATATGGAAAGTAACCAAAGCCCTGACACACCTGTGTTAGATGTTAACGCAGAAATTGCAGAATCTAAATGCCCTTTTTCGGGCAGCGTACTAAAACAAAGTGCCGGTGCAGGACCTAAAAACCGTGACTGGTGGCCCAACCTGTTAAAATTAAATATCCTCCGTCAACACACACCCGGGTCAAACCCGATGGGCGGGGAGTTCAACTATGCACAAGAATTTAAGTCCCTCGACCTGGATGCCGTGAAGAAAGACCTGTTTGACCTGATGACCAGGTCACAGGACTGGTGGCCGGCCGATTATGGCCATTATGGCCCCTTCTTTATACGGATGGCATGGCACAGCGCCGGCACGTACCGCATTGCAGATGGCCGTGGAGGAGCAGGTTCAGGCACACAACGTTTTGCGCCGCTCAACAGCTGGCCTGATAATGCAAACCTCGATAAGGCACGCCTGCTGCTATGGCCGATCAAGCAGAAATATGGTAAGAAAATTTCCTGGGCCGACCTGATGATCCTTGCCGGGAACTGTGCCCTTGAATCAATGGGTTTCAAGACCTTTGGTTTTGGCGGCGGGCGGGAGGATGTTTGGGAGCCTGAAGAAGATATTTACTGGGGACCTGAATCGGAGTGGCTGGGCGACAAGCGTTATAGCGGCGACCGCGACCTGGAGAACCCGCTTGCAGCCGTTCAGATGGGACTTATTTATGTGAACCCGGAAGGGCCTAACGGCAACCCTGACCCGATTGCAGCAGCCCGTGATATAAGGGAAACCTTTGCACGCATGGCCATGAACGATGAAGAAACCGTTGCACTGATTGCAGGTGGGCATAGCTTTGGTAAAACCCATGGAGCTGCCGACCCGGGTAAATATGTTGGGAAGGAACCGGCAGCCGCAGGCATTGAAGAACAGGGCCTTGGCTGGAAAAATACATTTGGCAGCGGGCATGGCGCCGATACGATCACCAGCGGACTGGAAGGAGCCTGGACCACCACGCCAACCATGTGGAGCAATAATTTCTTCTGGAACCTGTTTGGTTATGAATGGGAACTCACCAAAGCCCTGCCGGTGCACACCAATGGAAGCCGAAGAGAGCACAGGAGAAGGGCTCGTACCGGATGCACATGACCCGTCAAAGCGACATGCACCATTCATGCTCACCACAGATCTTGCTTTGAAGGAAGACCCTGCGTACGAAAAGATATCAAGGCGCTTCTTTGAGCACCCGGATGAATTTGCAGACGCATTTTCCCGTGCATGGTACAAACTAACCCACAGGGATATGGGGCCAATTGCACGTTATCTCGGTCCGGAAGTACCAAAAGAAGAACTGATATGGCAGGACCCCATTCCAACTGTTACGCATAAACTCATTGATGAAAATGATATGGTTGCACTGAAGGCTGCCATACTGGCTTCAGGTCTTACAGTATCCCAATTGGTATCAACAGCCTGGGCTTCGGCATCCACTTTCCGGGGTTCCGATAAACGCGGAGGCGCAAATGGTGCCCGTATCCGCCTGGCCCCGCAAAATGAATGGGAAGTGAACAACCCTGCCCAACTGGCGACCGTTTTAAATAAACTGTCAGACATTCAAAAAAGAATTCAACAGCGCCCAATCCGGTGGTAAGATGGTTTCAATGGCCGACCTTATCATACTGGGAGGATGTGCCGCTGTGGAAAAAGCCGCCAAAGCTGCCGGGCATAATATAACAGTGCCGTTCAAACCCGGACGTGCAGACGCACTACCTGAACAAACCGATGTAGAATCATTTGCCCCACTGGAGCCCGTTGCAGATGGTTTCCGCAATTACCTGGATGCAAGACGAGCGGTTGCAAGTTCAGAAGAACTGTTGGTAGATAAAGCGCAACTGCTTACCCTCACCGCACCTGAACTCACCGTGCTGGTAGCCGGTATGCGGGTACTCAATACCAATTTCGACGGCTCAGCACATGGCATGTTTACAAAAACACCGGAAGCGCTCACCAATGATTTCTTTGTGAACCTGCTTGATCTTGCCACCACCTGGAAAGCAGCTGATAAGGTACAACAGGGATTTATCGGCACTGATCGTGCAACCGGTGCAGTTAAATGGACGGCCACACGTGCAGACCTGGTATTTGGTTCCAACTCTGAACTGCGGGCCATTGCCGAAGTGTATGCCAGTGATGATGCCAAAGAGAAATTTGTGAGTGATTTCGTGGCTGCATGGAATAAAGTGATGAACCTGGATCGTTTTGATTTGGGTTGAAATCAATAAACCTAAATTAATAATTATTGAAGATGGTCCGGCAACGGGCCATCTTTTTCGTATATCCTGTACTGAAAGGAGTTGAAAATACAAATTGTAAATCAATTTCGGGTATTTGGAAGGCAGGGTACTGATTGTTCGTTCAACCTTTCAGCAAAACTTTTGTTGACTGACTTATAAATACATCATTGGTTATTTATTAATTAGTATAAAGTAATTGGCAATTCATATTGACGGCTGCCATCCTTAGCACTGGATTCAAATAAAATAAGCGTTAATGTTGAATGCTGACGCTGTTTTTGCACAGTAATGGTAAATTCAAATTTGCCCCATTCAGGTGCCCCGGCATCAGTCATCTCGAAGCCTTTCTTTAGCTCATTGTGCCCGTCTTCCACAACCCAGTTAAAGTTTGCTTCGAAGATCTGGCCCTGCCCACGTATTACAAATGTATCCTGTCCGATCCTTTCCACGGTTACATCTTTAAAACGTTTATTAGCGTATATTTTGGGTAAAGGGGGTTCAGGCTCTGCTGGTTTTGTTACCTGGAGTGTTTCGGGAATGGTTTTTAAAGTATCAACATTTGTAGTTGTATTTGTTTGTTCGTTATTGTTGCATGCAACAAATATTATTAACGATATTAAAAATGTATATCTCATATCTATATATTTTATTTTAATCTCAGTTCAATGTTAGCCGTGGTTTTTTAACTCTCCATGGTCATATAATCCAGGTTCCCGTTTTCATCGGTATTGATTACAATTAAGTAATTGGTGATTTCCTGGCCAATTGAATAGTCAAAAATTGCGAATTGATCTTCACCTTCAGGGTATATACCTACACGTACGAGATGTATTTTTTTAAGCAATTGCTTTTCGTGCTCTGAACTTTTACTGTTAATATCAATCAAGGTTGTTAGTTCATTTTCGCCCAGGTCCTCTAAATGATGTTGTACATAAAATTTTACTGTATCTCCTTCATCCTCATTGTAGTCATTGTCAATATACTTCCTGTTGTTGATGTCATGTATTCTGATATTGTCAATGAAATCTTTAACTATTGCCAGCTTTTCAGGATCAATAGTTTTGTTTCCGAAATTTAAGTCTATTTGAATTTTTGTACCATTAAAATCGGTTTCAGTATCATAATACTCATCCAGCGATGTATGATCAAGTGGCCCAAAATGAGGCATTATATATGTTGCCATTAAAAATAAAATTTAAATTTATATAACGTTTCTGTAAAATCACAGCTAACTCAAAAATACTCGAAAGTTTTATGGGTTCAATATGAAATAAGACCAACTCTTTACTGAAAAACCTAAGTTATTTTCTTAAAAATTACCACGCCAAAACAATTCAACCAAAAAAAACGCCCCGAAAAAATTTCCGGGGCATCCATAAGCACTTAATCCTGGTCAAAATTTAACCCCAACAGTGGCAACCACGTTGCCCCTGGTTTGTTTCAGCATGGCATAGGTATTTGCCCGGTCTTCCAGCCGGTACGGAAAGCTAACATCTTTGCTCATGGCATGTATATAACTGAGGTCGATAAAAAAACCTTTATTGCGGTAACCCAATCCTCCGCTTAATAACATGCGGCTGGCTTTATAAGCTGCGTCTTTGTAAGGATTGCCATAATATGCAAATCCAAGTCTTGCCATTATGATATTGAATTTTAATTCCCCGCCCACCCGGAAATTAAAATTGCCTTTATAATCGGCTTTAACCACCCGGTTCAGGGCTTTGTAATAGGCTGTTTCTTCTGCGGTGACTTCTTCATTATCACTGCTGAACCTGCTGCCTTTGTGATGCACGTATTCAATGTCGGCGCTGATAAATCCTTTTTGTTTTGTTACATCCGAGATCTCCCTGAAAACATAGGAACCGCTGATGATGGCCTTGAACGGTGTGCTCTGTATATAGTTTGCCTTGCCCGGCTGGTCATTGGTAAATCTTTGGGAGCTTACACTGAAATTATCTATGGGATTCTCCACTTCCGTGGTTAAAAAACTGGTACGGGTATCCGTTAAAAACATCCAGGTAGGCGTGTGTATGGCAAGTCCCAGCCGTATATAATCCTGCGGCCGGTAAATGATACCCAACTTTAGATTAACACCCATACCTTTTGTGGTGAAATCATCGGTATATTCAAAACGTTTAAAATAATTTGATGTGTTTGCCGAGGTATCCGATTCCTTAAAAACGGTATTGCTGCTATAACTCACCAGCGGTATACCGATCGTTCCGCCAATAAACCATTTGTCTTTACTGTTGTGGGCAAAGCCAACTGCAATTTCCGACATAGCTCCCTTTGTCTTTTTGATCATTTCCTGCCGCAATGCCTGGCCGGCATCCAGAATATATTCAGGAGCACCCTTTACCTGTATGTTGCCGCCAACACTTACCGTATCAATAAGGTAAGTATATAATGCAGGGGCAGATGTGTAAGGAAAAGGAGAATTCGAACTTAATGCCTCGTCAATGGATAATCCGCTCTTTGCAAATTCTTCTGCAAACATTTCGCTGAACGAACTGAAATTATTCAACCCGGTATAACGGATCTCATTATTAAAATTGGCTGTTTGTGTAATGGCGAGACTAAAAGCGCTGCTGCTTTGGGGATTGTTGCGGTCACTGTGCCCGAATACCCAGCCACTGGTACCAAAACCCAGGCTGTTCCTGCTGTTCTTTGAATCGGTATCGCGGTATTTTGCCCTGTTGTTGTTTAAAAAGAAACCGGGTGTGATCACAAATTCATTGGTCTTGTAAAAACCAAGCCCGGCGGGGTTTACAAAGGTTGCATTGATATCGCCGCCCAGTGAACCCATGGCACCTCCAATGGCCATATTGCGGGCTGTACCGGTTTGCGGGTAAAAGGAATACCGGATCGCATCCTCCGGTACCTGTGCAAAACTGAATGTGCTGATGAATAAAAAAGAAAGGAGTAAATATTTTTCATGCAATCATATTTATCAGTCAAATGATCCTGATCAAAAATTAATTATGTTTAACAGGCTTTCTTTGTAAATGCACTCCTTATAAAAGAGGCACTAAAGTTTGACGACATTACCCGCCACGTGCCGGCCTGCCGGTTGAACCTGATCCGCTGCTGCCTGATGAAGACCGCCCGCTGCTGCCACTGCCGCTGTTTGAAGAAGGTGAATAAGTTCTTGTATTGTTAGAATTTCCTATAGGTAAAATGACCTGCCTTCCTTCATTCCTTGTACTGCTCCGGTTGCTGTTATTATATTGCGTGGAAGGATTGGACCAGGTTAAAGTGCCCGAGGTTTTTCCGGAAGCCACTTTTGTATTATAACCATTGTAGGCATTGAGGTTAACCATTCGCGGGGTTGTATTTACCGGTGCCGAATAGGTTATTTTGCCGGTATAGATGGCCCATGGATAGTAATAGGGATTATAATAATATCCATAATTATACGTGTTGCAGGTGGCAAAATAATAAGGACTGTTTTGGTATTCATAATCATCCCTGAAATCGCGCCAGCGCCTGTCGCGGATACCCATGGTGATCTCGTAATCGTTCCGGTTCTGGTACCGGTTGCGGTTACGGTCATCATCGTTATCATTTTTTTCTTCCACAACTTTGGCAGGGGAATAATAAACATCATCCGGGGTTTGGCCTGCTTTATAGGCTGTGCTGCAACTGCAGAAAGCAGCCACAGATAATACTACAAGTAGAGTTTTTGGTTGCATGGCGAAATGTTTAAAGCATTTAATATTGAAGTTACTACTTTTGTGCTGCATTGGGGTGTTCCTGGTAACTGCATAACCGTTCATTAACAGACAATAAAGTTATACAGTACGATGTTAACGCAGTGCTAAAAGATTCCTGTCAAAAACATAAAATTAAATGAGTAAAGAATTAACATCAAGGGCAGCAGATTATTCGCAATGGTACAACGACCTGGTGATCAAAGGTGGGCTGGCAGACTATTCGGCCGTACGCGGCTGCATGGTCATTAAACCCTATGGTTTTGCTTTGTGGGAAAACATGCGCGACCAGTTGGATAAAATGTTCAAGGAAACAGGCCATGTCAACGCCTATTTTCCCCTGTTCATTCCAAAAAGTTTTTTAAGTAAGGAAGCGGCTCACGTGGAAGGTTTTGCCAAGGAATGTGCCGTGGTAACCCATTACCGCCTGATGAACGACCCCAACGGTAACGGTATCGTGGTTGACCCCGATGCCAAACTGGAAGAAGAACTGATCGTTCGCCCAACTTCTGAAACCATTATCTGGAATACATATAAGGACTGGATTCAGTCTTACCGCGACCTTCCCTTACTGATAAACCAGTGGGCCAATGTGGTGCGCTGGGAAATGCGTACCCGTTTATTCCTGCGTACCGCCGAATTTCTCTGGCAGGAAGGCCATACAGCACATGCAACAAAGGAAGAAGCCATTGAAGAAACAGAACAGATGCTGGATGTGTATGCCACGTTTGTGGAAGAATATATGGCCGTACCTGTTATCAAAGGGATCAAAACAGCAAGCGAGCGTTTTGCCGGGGCTGTTGAAACATATTGTATTGAAGCGATGATGCAGGATGGCAAGGCATTGCAGGCGGGAACTTCGCATTTCCTGGGACAAAATTTTGCGAAAGCATTTGATGTACAATTCTTAACCAAAGAAAATAAGCAGGAATATGTATGGGCAACATCCTGGGGTGTTTCAACCCGGCTGATCGGGGCATTGATCATGGCACACAGCGATGACCAGGGATTGATACTACCGCCAAAAATAGCACCCTTCCAGGTGGTGATCGTGCCCATTTATAAAGGCGAGGAAAGTAAAGTGCCTATTGATGCTAAGGCCAATGAGATCATCAGTTCCCTGAAGGCATTGGGCCTGCGGGTGAAATACGATAACAATGATAACAGCCGCCCCGGCTGGAAATTTGCCGAGTATGAATTAAAGGGCGTACCGGTAAGGATCGCCATGGGGCTGCGTGACCTGGAAAACCAGGTGGTGGAAGTTGCACGCCGCGATACCAAGGAAAAGAACAGCATGCCGGTGGAAGGGCTTGCAGCAAATATTGTACTGTTGCTGGATGATATCCAGGTGAACATGTATAATAAGGCACTGGCATTCCGTACCGAAAAAACAACCGAGGCAAACAACTGGGATGAGTTTATAAAACTACTGGATGAGAAAGGTGGTTTTATCTCTGCACACTGGGACGGCACAGCCGAAACTGAGGAAAAGATCAAAGACCTGACCAAGGCCACCATCCGCTGTATTCCGATGAACAACAAACAGGAGGAAGGCAAATGTATCCTGACCGGTAATCAAAGCAGTCAGCGGGTTTTATTTGCAAGGGCGTATTAAGAACGTTAATTCGTAAAAACGTTATCCAAAACGTTAATCCGTAAAAACGTTAATCTGTAAAAACGTTAATTCGTATAAACGTTAAACCGTTAAAACGTTAATCCGTTTAAACGTTAAACCGTTAATCCGTATGAGCACATTAACCAATTAACAAATTAACAAATTAACGGATTAACCAATTAACCAATTACCGTATTAACCAATTAACCAATTACCGTATTAACCTATAAATGAGTTTATATCTTTTAAATATCATCCACTGGCTTGAATCCCACCAACTTCCCTGTTTATTTAAAACGATAACGCATTTTGATTGTCCGGGTTGCGGCATGCAGCGCAGTTTTATTTTATTGATGAAAGGTGATCTGTCAGGAAGCTTAATGATGTTCCCTGCCTTGATACCCATTATTTTACTGTTTGCCTTTTTAAGTATACACGTGATGGCCGGGATAAGGAATGGGGCAAATATTTTAAAATATGCCTACATTTTGTGTGCAGGTATAATTATGGTAAGTTATATTTACAGATTAATAGTTACCAAAACGCTTTAACCATGACTGACCAAAACAGGGATTATTTATCCGGCAGTAACCTCAATAACGGCAATGCCCAGCTGCCCAATGCCACTGCCACACTTGTTTTAGGGATATTATCAATAGTTGTTTGTTTTATCTGCGGTATAATTGCCCTGGTCATATCAAACAGGGATGTTGCATTGTACAGGGCTAATCCTGAAAGCTATGCACCAGGATCTTACAATAACATCAGGGCCGGGCGCATATGTGCCATTATCGGAATAGCATTACAGTTTGTGGGTATCATCGTTTATATACTTTTTATTGTGTTGGCAATAACCTATGCCGGCAGCATCAGTTAACAGATTTATATCTCCAAACCAACACATTTTTATGGAAACAAATCAAAGCCTTTTAAATACTGAGTTACAGATCGACTCAACAGCCCATGCACACCTGTCGGAAACGGCGAAGTGGGGTACTTTTTTAAGCATCGTTGGTTTTATTTTAAGCGGGCTTATCGCTATTGTAGCCTTGTTTGCGGGTACTATACTGAGTTCTTTGCAAAGTGATTTCGGCGGTGGCAGTTCCATTGCGGGTGCCGGCATGGTAACTTTCATTTACCTGCTGATCGCTGCCCTGTATTTTTTCATGTCGCTGTTTTTATTCCGCTTTGCATCAAAAATGAAACTGGCTTTGTTTACCTGTGACCAGGATTCGCTCAATAATTCTTTACTGAATTTAAAGAACCTGTACCGGATGATGGGTATATTAACCATCGTATATCTTGCTTTTATGGTGCTGGCACTGGTAATCGGCATTGGTGCCGCCATGATGCAGTAAGGGTGGACCAGTTTCAAATTATTTAAGTCACTTTAACAGCTGTTTTTTATTCTTTCGTGGCCAGGTAATTATAATCTTCCAGCAGTTTTTCCAAAAACTGGTCAACGTGCATATCAGAACTGATGTTCAGCACTTCCCTGATCTTGAGGGCAACCCGGTTGCACATTTCGTAGTTATTGCTTTTGGAAGCCTGTGTCAACACGGCTTTAATGGTATTGATATCACGGTCGCTCAGCCGCATCACTTCCGGGAACATCACTTTGTAATTTGTTTTATCGATCTGCATAAAAACAGTATCCGCCACTGTAAGTGCCGATTTTGAGTTTACAACCACTGTACCTGCAGCCATATCGCCCAGGCGCTGGTTTTTAGCGGTAACTGAAATGATGATCACCACAGCAATGCCAAACAACCCAGTCACAAAAGTGTATGCCAGTACATTGGCATTTGAAAATGCGATATAGCCGAATAAAAAAGGCCATTCATAAAATTTGGTGATCCAGCGCAGCAGGTACTGGCCAAATGTTGGTTCGCCGCCTTCGAGGCTGATGACCCGGATGGCCATGATCTTTTTTCCCGATGGTTTGGCCGTTCAGCCACAGTTCTGTTAATAAAGAATACAACAGCATGGGAACCGATATCAGCAGGATATCCAGTCCCACATTTGCTTCCAGGTGTAATAAAAGTTCATTATACAACACGTATTTCATGCTGTAGAGGTACAGCAGCAATATCCCAAAGTCGATGAAATAGGCCAGCAGCCGTTTATGAAAGGCTGCGATCTCAAATTCCAGGTCAATATTAAATGCGGTACTTATTTGAATGATGGCCATGTTACGGTGTTCTTTGCAGCTCTTTGAGCGCAGAAGCAGCTGCAAAATACTGATTGAATTCAACAGATAGGGCAAAACATGGATTTTTTTATGAATGAAAAAATCAGCAATTTGTAGGATCAATTTGTAACGCCTAAATTTCAGCGATGCGGGAAGCGATGTTTATTAAAAAGAATGCGGAGAAATGGAATACCTACCAGAACTCGCCGACCGATAACCCGGATGAAACGGCCGAACGTTTCATCAACCTGATCGATGACCTGAGCTATGCCAAAACATTTTATCCAAAAGTAAGGTTACCCGCTGGGTAAACGGAATTGCTGCCGGCATCTATCAAAGCATTTACCGGAACCGGAAAGAAAAATACAGCCGGGTATTCCGGTTCTGGAAATTTGAACTCCATTGTTGTTTAAAAGGTATCACCCCATTTTTTTATTTACCACTGTTGCCTTTATACTGTTCGTTGCCATCGGCGTGTTTTCATCCCTCGAAAATCCTGATTTTATCAGGGGCGTATTGGGTAACGGTTACGTAGACATGACGGAAGAGAATATTGAAAAAGGCGATCCATTCGGGGTGTACAAGGACGGCAACCCGTTTTCCATGTTTGTGTGGATCGGCTTTAATAATATCAGCGTTGCCTTTAAAGCATTTGTGGGAGGCTTTACCCTTGGCCTTTTTACCATGTACATCATGTGGAGCAATGGATTGATGCTGGGTACGTTCCAGTATATGTTCTTTGCAAAAGGGCTGGGCACAAAATCGGTGCTCGTTATCTGGATACACGGCACACTGGAAATTTCGGCCATTGTAATTGCGGCCACAGCAGGTTTTATCCTGGCCAGCGGTATCCTGTTCCCGGGTACCTATTCCCGTAAAGTATCCTTTAAAAGAAATGCAAAAGATGCCGCCAAGGTATTGATCAGCCTCGTGCCTGTTTTTATCGTAGCGGCTTTTTTCGAAAGTTATGTTACCCATTTAATGAGCCAGACCTACGATAAAGCAAACAACCCCGGGTTACCGTCCTGGGCCAGCATCAGCATATTGGTGGTATCTTTCTTATTCATCATCTGGTATTTTGTTATACTCCCTATCCGTTTACATAAGAAAGGTTATTATATTCAGCCCGATGGTATCATTAACCGGGTGAAAAAAGAAAATGCGTAAAATAATCTACATATCGGTTGTATGGATGTTTTTTGCAGCGGGTGCCTCGGCGCAGAAAAAGATCATTTACGTGGATACGTCACTATTGCAGACCGAAGAAGAAATGGTAACCCCGGGCAACGAGACCATTATTGTACCTGCCCCGGCAGATAACATAACTGACGAAGAGGAATATGAAGAAACAGAAGCTGTCGATACCACTTTATATCAATATGACATATCGCTTCCTTACGACACTGTAAAGCAATGGAAAAACCTGCCCGAATATGCCTATACCAAATACATAGACAGCCTGTTAAAGAACCGGAAGAAAAAAGAGTTGAAATCAACCTATTCGGGCCCGGGAATTTTAAGCAGGATACTCGGTTCAGGTATTGTTCAGCTTTTATTCTGGATGGTGGTGATCGTGTTTGTACTCTTCATCATTTACCGTTTATTCCTTGCTGATGGTGTGTTTCAGCGCAGGTCAACGGCTGCTAAAAATGCAGCTGCCGAAGTGGAAGAAGAAGAGATCGGTCATGATACTGATTTTGATGCATTGATCAGGGCTGCCCTGCAAAACGGCAAGTACAGGCTGGCAGTGCGATACCAGTATTTACGCACTTTACATGCACTGGCGGCTAAAAATTTTGTTGAACTGGCACCTGATAAAACCAATTTTCAGTATGTGCGTGAAATTACAAACCCCGGCCATCAAAATGAATTTGCAGCGCTCACTTTGCACTACGAATATGTATGGTACGGGGAGTTTGATATTGAAAAAAGTATTTACCAAAAGATCGAAAACAATTTTACCAGTTTTAATAAAAAAATATAAGGGGTTATTTGAAGACTACATGCACATATTATTTTATGGCAACTGCCCTGGTTGTTTTGTTCAGCGCATGCCTGGGCGGCAACAAAGCAAAAAAACTGCCGTCGCTGGTTGAAACCTATTCCAAAAAAGATAAAAAACCTTTTGGAGCCGATATCGCCTACCGGCAGGTTGCTGCCATGTATGCCGGCAAAAACATCCGCGATAAAAGACAAAATTTTAAAAAGACCTGGCAAAACATCAGTGATACCAATGCCTTGTACATCTGCATCGCCCCCAGGTTGTTTTTAAATGAAGCAGAGGCAGAAGCCATGATGGACTATGTATATGACGGTAACAGCCTATTTATTTCAGCTGCTTTCATTGATGATATCTTATTGAAAAAAATTGGATGTACACAGGTAAATATAAGCCCTGCGGCTGAAAGGGTCTTTGATGTGATGAATAATACCGGGGTAAATAATGTATTGCAGCCTGGTTTTAATTTTAATTATTATTACCACCCGTTTCAGAATCATTTTAATAAAATCGACAGCAGCCATTCCCGGGTGCTGGGATACAATGATAAAAAGAAACCCAATTTCATTGTTCATTTTTACGGGAAAGGAAAACTCTTTTTGCAATGTGAACCACGGGCACTGAGCAATTATTTTCTGCTGAAGGGTAACAATTATAACTACCTGGTAAATGCGCTTGCTTTTACACAGTCAATACCCGAAAATGTGTATTGGGATGATCATTACAACAAAATGCGGAGCCGGGGCGATTCCGGCAGTAATTTTTCAACCTTTGGCGAGATCATGAAACACCCGCCGCTGAAGTTTGCTTTCTGGCTGGCGTTGATCCTGCTGCTGCTGTATATTTTATTTGGCGGTAAACGGGTACAGCGTATCATTGAACTGCTTAAGCCCAATGAGAATACAACGGTTACATTTACCGAAACGATCGGCCGTTTGTACCTGCAGAAAAAAGACAATAAAAATATTGCGGACAAGATGATCACGTACTTTAATGAGTACATCCGCAACACTTATTTTTTAAATACCAGCCATGTTGGTGACGATTTCATGGTTGTACTGAGCAGGAAGAGCGGCGTGGAAAAGGATAAAGTGGATACCCTGTACCGTACTATTTCAGCAACACACGGCAGTGATACGGTAACCGATTACCAGTTGCTTGCCCTGCATGAACAGATCCAGCATTTTTATAAAAGCAAAGGAAAACATACATAAATCAGTTAACAACTTAAACCTTTTAAACTGCAGCCACCGGGCGTAGCCAAAGAAAGGGTTTGGGCATAAAAATTAAAACAGATGGAAGATAACTTATTTGAACAGCGCATTGACCTGGGTGGTCTCAACAGGTCGGTGTATGCGATCAGGAACGAGATCGCCCAGGTGATCATAGGCCAATATAAAATGGTTGACCTGTTGCTGATCGGCCTTTTATGCGACGGGCATATTTTAATTGAAGGTGTACCCGGCGTGGCAAAAACACTCACCGCCAAATTACTGGCCAGGATCATTGATGCTGATTTTTCACGCCTGCAGTTCACCCCCGACCTGATGCCCAGTGATGTGATCGGCACATCTGTCTTTAATCCAAAGGAAGGTGATTTCAGGTTCAAGGCCGGCCCCGTTTTCAGCAATATTGTATTAATTGATGAGATCAACCGGGCTCCTGCAAAAACCCAGGCAGCGCTTTTTGAAGTGATGGAAGAACGGCAGGTAACCATTGACGGTATTACCCACCAGATGCGTTTCCCGTTCCTGGTACTGGCAACACAAAACCCGATAGAGCAGGAGGGCACCTACCGTTTGCCTGAAGCACAACTGGACCGTTTCCTGTTTAAGATAGAAGTGAATTACCCAACGCTGGATGAAGAGATCAACATCTTAAACCGCCAGCAGGGAAAAACACAGTCACAAATGCTGGAAACTGTACAAAAATTATTGATGCCGCACGACCTGCAGCATTACCGAAACCTGGTGCAGCAGGTGATCATAGAACCCAAGCTGGTAGAGTATATTGCAAGGATCGTGCATGAAACCCGCAATAACCCTGCCTTATACCTGGGAGCCTCACCCCGGGCTTCGCTGGCCATCCTGCGTTCGGCAAAAGCCAATGCAGCCATTAAGGGGCGTGATTTTGTTACACCGGAAGATATTGTTGAAATGGCACCCCATGTTTTAAGGCACCGCATCATATTAACACCGGAAAAAGAAATGGAAGGCATTACTGCTGATGACCTGATAGAAACGATCTTAAAATCAATTGAAGTACCGAGATAGGATCACCTGATCACCTGAAAGGGAATACTATGAATTTTTTAAATAAATACATTGGTGCATTATACCTGCCGGCCAGGTTTTACGGGGCGATGGGGCTTTGCATTGTGTTGTTTGTGCTGTCGTTTTTTATTCCGGATATGTATGCATTCGTCATTGTCTTTTTTTGGGTTTTTATGGTATTGCTGTTTGTTGATTATCTCTTCCTGTTTGTAAACGGAAAGCCGCCATCGGCAAGGCGGATCACCGCAGACCGCTTCAGCAACGGGGATGAAAACAAAGTTGAACTGCAGGTAAAAAACAATATGCTTTTTAAAGTGGATATGGAGATCATTGATGAACTGCCGGTACAGTTCCAGAAAAGGGACTGGCGGTTGTTGCATCGTTTCCGGGCAGCTGAACAAAAGAATATTTTGTATAAACTGCGCCCGGTTATGCGGGGCGAATATGAATTTGGGCGCATCATTATTTATGTACGGTCCTTACTGGGTTTATTAAAACGCCGGCACAATATTGATGCAACAGAAGTGATCCCGGTATACCCTTCATTTTTACAGATGCGGAAATATGAGTTGCTTTCCCAAACCACCATACAATCCGAACCGGGCAGCAAAAGGATGCGTAAGATAGGCCACAGCATGGAGTTTGAGCAGATCAAAGAATATGTCCGGGGTGATGATGTACGCAGCGTGAACTGGAAGGCAACGGCGCGTAAAGGATCGCTGATGGTGAATAATTATACCGACGAAAGATCGCAGCAGGTGTATTGCATCATCGATAAGGGCCGGTTAATGAAAATGCCTTTCGGCGGTTTGACCTTACTCGACTATGCCATTAACAGCACCCTGGTACTTGCCAATGTTTGCCTGCAGAAACAGGACAGGGTAGGCCTGATGACCTTTTCAAACAAGATGGGTTCTTTACTGGCTGCCGACCGTAAACCTATTCAGCGTGAAAATATTTTACAGCTTTTGTACAACCAGGAAACCGCTTTCCTGGAAAGTGATTATGAAATGCTGTACATGCAGATACGCAACCGCATCAAGCACCGCAGCCTAGTCGTACTCTATACCAATTTTGAATCCCTGTCCGGTTTGAACCGCCAGTTGAATTACCTGCGTTCCATTGCCAAACATCATTTGCTGATGGTGGTATTCTTTGAGAACACAGAACTGCATTCCCTGTCGCACCTGGATGCACGCAATGTTGAAGAAGTGTACATCAAAACCATTGCTGAAAAATTTGAGTTTGAAAAAAGGCTCATTGTAAAGGAATTAAAAAAGCATGGTATCCTTTCCATTTTAACGCCACCCGAAAAACTCACCATCAATGCGGTTAATAAATATTTAGAATTGAAGGCAAGGCAGGCGATATAAATTTATCTAACGTATTTTATTTCATCGGGGTTTCACATTAAGTGATTTTATTTTGTGAGGTAAGTGGTGAAAACCCCGCTGGAACAAAATAACCTCTATCAAATATCCCTTGCCCGCAACCATTAATAATTTAGGTTTGCATAAAATTAAAACAACCATTGGCACGTAAAACAACCTATAGAGAAAGATATACCAACAAGCTGATACAGGCAGGAGAAGAACCGGTTAAAAAAGAAAGGGTGGCCAGGATACCCATTGATCCAGCCATTCAGCAGCCATATGCCGATGGTAAAGTAATTTTAATAAATAAACCCCTGCACTGGACATCATTTGATGTGGTACGTAAACTGCGGAGTTTAATTCAAATAAAAAAAATTGGACATGCCGGCACACTGGATCCGCTGGCAACAGGATTATTGATCGTATGCACCGGCAAGTTCACCAAAAAGATAAATGAGTATATGGCGCAGGAGAAGGAATATACCGGCAGCATTACACTGGGCGCTGTTACCCCAACTTACGACCTGGAGAGCGAACCCGTACAGCAGAAAGATATTTCAATGCTTACAACGGATATGCTGCAAGCAGCAACCAAAAAATTCATTGGCGATATTGAACAATTGCCACCCATGTTCTCAGCCATAAAAAAAGACGGCGTTGCTTTATATGAACTGGCAAGAAGGGGAGAAGAAGTGGCATTAAAACCACGCAGCATCAACATCCGGTCATTCGGGATCACAAAAATCGATTTACCCGTGGTTCATTTTAAAGTGGTCTGTTCAACCGGCACTTATATCCGCAGCCTGGCCAATGATTATGGCGCCGAATTGGGTTGTGGAGGCTATTTAAGCAGCTTATGCCGAACAAGAATAGGAGATCTTAAATATGAGGATGCGGTTGGGATGGAAGAGTTTGAGGGGATGTTAATACGTTAATACGTTAATACGTTAATCTGTTAATCCGTTGATACGTTAATAGGTAATACGTTAATACGTTAATAGGTAATACATTGAATTACTAAGTTGATAATTGAACTCTACGGATTAACCAATAAACAATTTAACGGATTAACATTCTTATAATTCGTTGTTCCGTAATAGATTGAATAAATAACTTAATGATTGAGTTCTACGGATTAACCAATAAACATATTAACGGATTAACATTCCTAGAAAGGATAACTGATCCCGATCGTTAAATTATAATTCTCGTACCGCCATTTTTTATAACGGTTGTCATTATAGGTCTTGCCTGGATTATTCGGATCCGGGACCTGTACACCTCTTTTAAATAAATTATTAAAGTTGATATCCGGGATCTGCCAGCCGTCATTGGCAGCAATATCGGGGCGTTTGAACCTGAAGCCAAGGTCAAACCGTAAAATAAAATAATTGAAGTCAAGCCGGAAGCCGGTACCCAAAGCAACACCCAGTTGTTTGTAGAGGTTCTTGAACTGGAACTGGGTACTGTCTGTACCACCGCCAGGTTTCGAATTCCTGAAATTCCATACATTACCGATATCAGCAAATAATGCACCCCTTAATACCAGTGAATTGGGAATGATCTGCAAAATATTGTAACGGTATTCAATATTTGTTTCCAGCTGTATATCCCCGGTACGGTCATTGAACGAATTGGAACCATAGGGTGCCAGCGGTTGTGAACCCCTTCCGATACCCCTTACAGGCCATCCCCGCATACTGTTGCTGCCGCCGCCAAAAAACTGTTTGAAGAACGGGAGGGTAGTATCTTTTTTGGAAGCAATGCCTATGCCACCAAAGATCCTGAACACGAAAGCCGATTTGGAGCGGCTAACTGAATAAATATATTCTGCATCGGCTTTTACATAATTACGCATATATTTTTCAAAAAGGCCAAACCTGCCCCATATCAGTCCCGACTCTTCGAGGTTGGCTTTTACACTGTGCTGCCTGTTTTTGTGTTTGGGGTTTATTTTCGTATACCTGTAACCGAGACTGGCACCGGCAATCAGTGAAGTATTGAATGAATACCGCAAAAAGGGGTTATCGGCCAGGGTTTTCTTAAAACTGTCAGTTTCATTGTATAAACGGGCAAACTCAAAATTCAGCGGTTTAAAGATCCATTGCCGGTTCTTGCGGGTGGTGCCGTTATAACCAACCGCTAAATTAAACGACTGCAGGTTGAATAAATTGATACGGTTTATATAGGAAACCTTTGTATTGATGAATGATTCGGTGAGTGTAAAACGCTCATCCCTGCTGAAGTTTCCAAAAGGGAAAATAAAACCCGGGAAAATGATATTGTTTGTGTATCTGACTTCGTTGGAATTGATCAGGTTCTTCTTATTGTTACTGTCGGGCCTGAAATTAAACTCAACCCCGGCCATCAGCGAGTTGGTCATTTTGATACCGGACCGCCGGAAGTTACGGTTGATGAAAGAGATATTGCCGGATAAACCCAGCAGGTTACCGGCATTGGCGGCAGTAACACTGTTGGTATTGCTGGATGCGGAGTAACTGGCTTCAATGGCTGCTTCATAACCATACTGCTTACCCGGGATCAGTTGAACCAACAGGTCAATTTTATGCAGGCTGTCTTTATTCTTAACTTCTTCAACTACAATATTGGTGCTTTGCCATAATCCTGCCCTGGCATAACTGTTCAGCGATTTATAAAAATCAGTTTGGTTATACAGGTCACCTTTTCGTAAATACAGGTTCCTGGTCAGCAACCTGGTCCTGAAAAGATTTTTGTGATAAGCTACAATAAAATTGGTATCAGCAATACAGGTATCACAGCGTTTCCTGGCCAGGTACCTTACGGTTAAACCACTGTCATTAATATTGTCCCCATTTCGGTAATCAGGGAAAAAATAAATATTGTTGATATAATATGGCTTTAATTTGGTGCTATCGGCCGGGGGGTTCAGCACCACGGCCAGTTTGATGGTGGGAGAGTCCCTGGCCTGCTGGGCTTCGGCAAGTAAACGCAACTGTTCAAAAATATCTTCGGTGATGGTGGTCAGTGCGGCAACGGTGGTGTCTCCACGCATCACCAGTTCTTCGGAAGTGAATTTATAATAGCCATTGTTGCGGTAAATGTCAACAAGCCTGTTTAATTCGCCCAGCACGGCTGCCTTGGTTACCGGCTCACCTTTTTTGATCAGGGTTTTATCAATGTTTTCTACGGCCAGTTTTTGCAGGTCGGGCCTGCGCAGTATATAAGAAAAGGTATCAATTAAAGTGGGCTTATTTACATCTACCGTGTATGAAACATGAACCCTTTGCTGATCGCCAACCTGGTTGGTGTCGGCTGTAAAGCTGGCTTTGGCTTTGTAGTAGCCCAGGTGCAGCATGGACGTTTCCATGTTTCTTGCCGACCTGGCAGATGAACTGCTGTCGTATGCCGGCGGGCTCATGATCACGTGGCGGATAAAATATTTATCGATCACGTTGATCCTGGAACTGTCGTCCAATTGGGCATATAACCGTTGTTTTACCGTTGTTCTTTCATCCTTGGTAAATTTTCCTCCCTTAACTTCGATACTGTTTTTAGTGATAAAAGGTTTATCTTTTTGATACTTTTTCGGAATGATGCAGGAGGATACAGAAATACAGGCGATAACAATCAAAAGTAATTGAAATAAGGAATTGAACTTATTGAAAGGGTTAACCAGCATAAAAAGATAAAAGCGACTATGTTGAGCAAAACGCATACCAAATATATTCAAAGTTTAGCGCACAAAAAATTCAGGGATGAACATGGCTTGTTCATTGCCGAAGGGCCGAAGGTAGTCATGGATCTGCTAAACAGCCGGAAATTTCTTTGTAAGGAAGTTTTTGCACTGGAAGCATGGATCAGTGAACACCGGAAGGTACTGTCAGCATTCCCTGGAATTGCCATTGAACCGGTGAAGGATTTTGAGCTTTCAAAAATATCATCCCTGTCAACCGCTAACGCTGTATTGGCCGTTTTTGAAAAAAGGGAACATCCGGTTCATATTGAAACAAGGGGTAGGATCACACTGGCGCTGGATACCATCCAGGACCCCGGCAACCTGGGCACCATCATCCGCATTGCCGACTGGTTTGGCGTAGAAAATATAGTTTGCTCAACAGGTTGCACCGATATGTATAATGCCAAAGTGGTGCAAAGTTCGATGGGGAGTTTGGGCAGGGTTAATGTTATGTACACAGACCTTGTTGCCTGGCTCAATGAAAACAGTCAGGTGAAAATATATGCTGCTACGCTGGAGGGAAAAGATGTAAAAACTGTTAGTTTGACCGAAGGAATATTAGTTATAGGAAACGAAGCAAACGGGGTGAGTGTTGAAGTGATGAAGTTGGTTTCTGAAAAGATCACCATTCCGGGTACCGGTAAGGCAGAATCGCTGAATGCTGCGGTGGCTGCGGGGATCATTCTTTCGCATGTAAGATAATCCTTGATAAGTTTTCTTTTCTAATTAACCGCCGACGGGGCTGATAGCCGCTGACGGGGTTTTCAAAAACCCCGTCAGCGGTTGCAAACCCTGACGGCGGTTGAAATGAAATGATAATTATCAAAACAGCCAACTCACCTAAACTGTATCGCCTTAACCGGTTTTATCTTTTTAATTAACAGCGTTGGAATGATCAAAGTGATAAATGATACAACGAGCGTACCCAAGCAGATCAATAAAACCTGCCACCACACGACCTCGGCATGAGCAGCGCTCATATAATAGGCTTCTTCATTCAGTTTAATAAAACCGGTCATTTCCTGCAACCAGCAAATACCCAGTCCCAATATAGCACCGGCAATAATACCGGTTATGGCAATAACAGATGTGTTGTATAAAAAGACCTGTTGCACTTTCCAGTCAGATGCACCCAATGCCTTTAGGATACCCGTCATCGGGGTTCTTTCCAAAACCAGTATGATCAAACAGGTAATTAAATTAACAACAGCAACCACCATCATGATAAAGAGCAGAATATTTTTTATCTGCCCCTGCAGTCCAAGCCAGTCGAATATATTGGGATAAATTTCTTTGATAGACCTGCTGTACCAGCTTTGCGGCAGTTCGGCATAAATAAAATTATCAACCGAATCTATTGTTTTGTAATCATGCAAAAAAAGTTCGTAACCGCCGATCTGGTCCGGTTCCCAGTTGTTCAGCCGCCTGATAAGGTTGATGTCGCTCAGTGCAAAATTCTTGTCATATTCTTCAATGGCAGTTTTATAAATACCGGCAATTTTTAACCAGCGTGCTGTTTTTGTACCATCCTCCCTGAAAAAGAAAACAAAGACACTATCGTTAAGTTTTGCACTTAACTGGTTGGCAGTAAACGTGGAGATATTGATCCCGTTGCTGTAACCACTGTCTGTAAACGAGATCCATTTACCCTCCTGTAAGAAGGGTTGAAGCCGGTTAAAATCAAATGATGAATCAATACCTTTCAGCAATACACTTTCAATGGCTGCATCGTTCTTGATGATGGCCGATTTGGTTGCAAAACGCTCCACCGTCTTCACCTGGGGCAGGTCTTTCAGGAATCTTTCTATAGTGTCATTTTGCGTTATGGGGTATTCTTCGGCTATGCTCACCCGGTTCTCTACATTTTGCTGTACACGTATATGTCCCCAAAAACTGAAAACCTTATTGCTGATCACCTGCTGAAAACCATTTACAAAGCTCATGGCCACGATCATTATGGCTACGCTGATGGCCGTAGCGCTGATGGCCAGCCTGATGATGAACCTGGAAAAAGTCTTTTGCCGGTTAAAGGCAATTCGTTTTGCTATGAATACAGATACATTCAAACGGCATATTTTTTGGTATCTTACAAAAGTATTTTATTTAAACGTAATGATTAAAGATAACATGGGAAAAGTTGAAATCTGCAGGGATGTACAGGACGGGTACTTTTTTCCTTTTTCCGAAAAGAAGGAAGCACAGAAAAGTTTTGCAACGGTGACCATGAAAGGACAAAAAAAACCGGTGAAAAAAAATATTATCGTTCTAATAATTGCTTTTTTGTTTACTGTAACTGCCTTTGCGCAGGACCCGGATGCGGTTTATAAGGACAATATTAAAGCCATACGTTTTCATATGTATGGCGACCAGGGCTCGTTACCGGTTTATAAAATGAACAGTACCGATCAGCTGGAACTTCATTTTGATGACCTGGATGCCAATGTGAAGAGTTATTATTACACGCTGCAGCTTTGTGATTACGACTGGAAACCGGTTGATATCAGCCCGTTTTTATATACCAAAGGGTTTACCCAGCAGCGTATAGCCACTTACCGTTACTCTTCCATTGCCTTAACAAGGTACACGCATTACCAGGCTTTGTTGCCCGAAAGGGGCACAACGCTGACCATGTCGGGAAATTATATGTTAAAAGTTTTTTTGGACGGCGATATTTCAAAACTGGTATTTACCCGGCGGATGATGGTACTCGACCAGATTGCATCCATTGGCGGACAGGTAGTTCAGCCATTTACACCACAGCTTTTTAAAACCCATCAGAAAATAATGTTCACTGCAAACATTAAAGGATTAAATACTTTTAGTGCAGCCCAGCAGGTTAAAGTGGTCATACTGCAGAATAACCGTTGGGATAATTCGCTTAAGGATATCAAACCAACATTTGTAAGGGGCAGTGCACTGGAGTATAATATGGAAAACAATATGGTGTTTCCTGCAGGTAAAGAGTGGCGCTGGCTCGACCTGCGCAGCTTCAGGCTTCAGAGCGACCGGGTAGAACGGGCTGATTACAAAAAGAATTCAACCGATATGTTTCTTTTCCCGGATGCCGACCGCAGTGCGCAACGCTATGTTTACTTCCGGGACCTGAACGGTATGTACCTTGTTGAAACTTATGAAACCATTAATCCTTACTGGCAGGGTGATTTTGCTACCGTACACTTCCGCTTAGCCGCTCCAAATGGTATCCCATTTGCCAATAAAGACATTTACCTGGCCGGGCAGTTAACGAATTATGAATTTAATGATAAAACCAGGATGATCTATAATGCAGAATCGGGGATGTATGAGACCTCTGCTTATTTAAAACAGGGTTATTACAATTATACTTATATCGCCGTGGATAAAGAGAATCCTGCTGTGCGGCGTGACCTTGAAGGTGATTATTGGGAAACGGAGAACAGTTATACCATTTTAATGTATTATAAATCATTTACCGACCGTACCGATCAGTTAATTGGTATTGGCAGAATAAATTCGAGAACAGATCAGCCCGGAATAAGTTTTTAAAAGGCAGAAAGTATCCAGTATCCAGTATCAAGTATCCAGTATCCAGTATCCAGTATCAAGTACCGTATATCCCCGTCCTGACGGCGTTCAGCCGGGCGGGCAGCATCCGAAAACATTTTTAATTTTTAATTCTTAATTGATCCTTATCTTTGCGCCGGCAAGTCTTATACGACCAGCTCCTGCTGAACTCCCCCAGGACCGGAAGGTAGCAAGGGTAGGTGGTTGAGCGGTGCGATGTAAGTAACTTGCCATTTTTATGCCCTGAACTGAAGCCGGCCAATCTTACCCGTTCACTATTACTAATTAACAATTTTCAGCAGCCCGACTGTATAAATATTTTCTGTATAACTCTTTCAATTATTTTACTTTTGCGCTAGTCAAATTTTTTTAACTAAACAATAAATCCCCTTTTGGGGTATGGGCATATGAAATTTTTTATCGATACAGCAAACCTGGCACAAATTAAAGAAGCAAACGACCTTGGGATACTGGATGGTGTTACTACCAATCCCTCATTGATGGCCAAAGAAGGCATTAAAGGCCAGGAAGCGGTTATGGCTCATTACAAAACCATTTGCGAAATGGTGGATGGTGATATCAGCGCTGAAGTGATCTCAACAGATTTTGACGGCATTGTTGCTGAAGGAAAAAAACTGGCTGCCATTCATCCAAACATAGTGGTAAAGGTGCCCATGATAAAGGATGGCATTAAAGCATTGAAATGGTTTACGGATAACGGTATCCGTACCAACTGTACACTGGTATTCAGTGCCGGGCAGGCCATACTGGCTGCAAAAGCCGGGGCAACCTATGTTTCGCCTTTTATCGGGCGCATTGATGACAGCGGCTGGGATGGCATGATACTTATTCACCAGATGCGCCAGATATTCGACATACAGGGATATAAAACCGAGATACTGGCTGCTTCTATCCGCAATCCCAATCATATCATCAGTTGTGCTGAGGCCGGTGCCGATGTGTGTACCTGCCCCCTTGATTCAATTTTAGGATTATTAAAACACCCGTTAACAGATATCGGGTTGGCTAAATTTTTAGAAGACGCTAAGAAATTTTCTTAGGTGTCTTGACGGTTTTAAACCGTCTGACACCTTACAATAAAATGCCCGGCAGATCTTCCTGATTTACCGGGCATTTCTTATTGTGGTTAAATATGTTTATCCTTTTTTTGTTTTAGGCCTGCTCATGATCTCATCCAGGGTTTTTAATGCAGGGTCGGGTTTCTTTTTGATATAGATCGTAAATTCCTTAACCATAGAAGGATCTGACCGTAACCTGACTTTTACATCCACTTTATCTGCTGCAATATTCTGGTCTATCCACAGACTGTTTCCATTGAATTTTCCGGCCGAAGCCCAGAAGATGAGATGTGTACTGTCGAGCGGAAGGTATTTACCATTGGATAATTTGCCATCTATGTTGATATAATTGAATGTGCCTTTTTTCAAACTGTCGGTATACAGGTTTACATAAATGCTTTCTACCTTTTGTGCTTTGGTGGAAAGCGAACCTGCAATAAATAAAAAGAGTAAATATTTTTTCAAGTGAATTGTTTAGTACAAAGTTGGTAAAAATTATGCCAATGATGTATTTGCAGCTCCTTTTAAATGTTAAAGTTTAGTTGTGACAATATAGCTGCACTTCCGGTAAAGTATAGATTACAGGGATATTAACAAAAAAAAAGGGAGCAGCTTGCGCTGCTCCCGGACTGAATGTTTAGATATAAACAAAAAACTGCCTTATTTTTTTGGCATTAAAACGGCATCAATTACGTGCACCACGCCATTGCTTCCGGCCAGGTCGGCTGCCGTTACATTGGCACCATTGATCATGACCTTACCGTCTTTAATGGTTACCGTTAGTTCTTCACCCTGTAAGGTCTTTACTTTCTGGCCATCTTTCAGGTCAGCGGCCTTTACAGCACCGGCAACCACATGGTAGGTTAAAATGCCGGTTAATTTTTCTTTGCTTTCAGGTTTAAGCAGGCCTTCAACCGTTCCGGCAGGCAATGCGCTAAAAGCTGCATTTGTTGGAGCAAATACGGTAAACGGACCGGCACCTTTCAGTGTTTCTACCAGGCCGGCTGCAGTTACTGCAGCAACCAGTGTTGTGTGATCGGGAGATCCGATGGCAACATCAACAATGTCTTTTGGGGCCACAGGAGCCACTACTTCTTCTTTAACTACTTCCGGAGTTGTTTCGGTTGTTTCTGTTTTGCTGTCATTACAGGCTACAAGTGTTATTGCGCTGAAAGCTACAGCAGCAAGGATTGAAAAAATGTTTTTTTGCATAAAATTTATTTTTGTGTTTTCTAATAAACAGATCCGGCGTAAAAAGGTTTGATTTTTTTAATTTCAAATTGAATGAACAGGAACTGTTGCATGTTCTTTCCTGCTCGGTTACCATTGCTTAAACAATGCATTTTATTTCCGGATGTTTGGCCAAAAAAGTTGCCCTGGTTGCGGGCAACTTTTTAAAACACATCGTTCAGGCATTAAGAAACGGTTATCAGCCGTGGCGGCTTTTGTTTTGCTTCTTCTTTTTTAGGGATCAAAAGCTGAAGCAAACCATTTTCGTACCTGGCTTCGATCCTGTCAATATCCACTACATCCTTCTGCAGGGTGAAGGTTCTCCGGAATGACTGGTAGCTGAATTCCTTACGGAAATACCTTTCTTCTTCCGTTACTTCTTTTTGATCATTTCTTTCCGAACTGATGGTCAATACATTTCCATTCAGTTCAATGGTGAAATCTTTTTTAGTCATACCGGGAGCAGCTACAGCAACTTCATAATGTTCAGCAGTTTCCTTGATATTCACTGCAGGAATGCTGGTGTTCGTGTCGGAAAAATTTAAATTTCCCCAGTTGAAAAGGTCCCGGTTAACAAAATCATCAAAAAGTACCGGAAATGGATTCAGCAGGCTTCCATTTCTTTTTAACAGTGTCATAATTACCTCCTTTTTAATGGTTAAAAAATTAATTTCAGATCAAAAAAATCAATTTTTGTGCCACCGGGGCATCGACCCAAAAAAATGAAAAATTGACGTAAAAAATGGAAAAAAATGACAGGATAAAGTCAAAATTTCTGTCAGGGTTAATTAAGAAGGCAGTAAAAAACCCCTAACAAATAAAATGGGTAACCGCCAATTTTGACCGGTTACCCATTGGTATCTTTAGTTGAATGGTTCGTCAATCCTTAACATCCAGCATTACTTCCCGGCCGTCTTTAACAGCCCTTATATCACCATACCTGCCAACAGTTATTTTCTGGTATTCATTGGGGATCAACACTTTTCCCTTGTTGTTGATCATGCCCATAAGTCCATTCATTTTTGTAATTGCACGCCCGTTCCTGAATGGTGCGATCGATTCATAGATATTTTCAGTAATTACTTTTCCTTCGATGGACAGTAATCCTATTTTCCCTTCTTTGGTAGTGTATGAAATGCCATCACTTCCAAAAGGGCGTATTTTTTCGTATTCCGGCTTAACAATTTCCTTACCACTGGATTTGATCACACCGCAAAGCCCGTTTTTCCATACGATGGCAACGCCATGATAAAATTTACCGATTTTGTCATACTCCTTGCTTACTTCCTGTGCAAATCCCTGGAGTGTAAATAATGTGATAAAGAGAAAGATGATCTTTTTCATAATGCAGTTTTGGTTATTTAGAGAATTTAATGTTTAAAAGTAATGATAATTACAGAATAAAAGTAAAAAATTAAAAACGGAAAAGAGTAATCCATTTGGATAATGAAAAAGTACTATTGAAACGATTTTAGGTTATTCTTGTCCCGTCGGCAAATAATACCAGCAATGCCTGTATGCTTTCTTTTAAAATGCCGGAACCCTCATCAAACAGGTTGTCTTTATTTTTTTTGGAAGCTTTGGGATCTGTTGATTTTTTTATGACTGACAATGCCGATTCTTTGTCGTCAAAGAAAGCAGCAATGTTTTTTTCATAAAAAGGGTTTATCGATTCAATAGCCAGTAATAACACTTCATATTCGCCAAGGATCGCGTTTATTTCTTTTACATTTTCCAGGGAATGCCTCCTGGGTATCCTGTTGAATAATGCCTGTAATGAAGTTGTTGCCGGGTTCATGGTAATTGTTGGGTATAATGAAAGTACATCAAATTGATGCATGCAGTAAAGATAATGTTTACCCGGAATGCAGGTACCGTACAAAGTGTGATTATTGGGGTATGATCAGTTTGTCTTTCGTAATACCATATACATCCAGTATATCATTTCCACTGTTTATTTCCTGTTGCCATGCGAACCCCAGTTTTTTTAATAATTGAACAGAAGCATTGTTCTCTTTGATGGTTGTGGCCAGTATATGCCTGTGTACAGGCAATTTGAGCAGCTCATTCAATACAGTAAAAGCTGCTTCAAAAGCAAGGCCTTTTTTGGTATATACCGGTAGAAAGGCAAACCCGATATCATGGTGTGCTAAATAATCACGTTTAATGAAAGTAATGATACCAACGGCGATCTGCCCGCCGGTTAATTGTACAACCCAATATATAATGCCAGGGTTGTTCAGGATCTTTTCAATATAGTTTGCAGCATCTGCTTTTGATTTTATATTTCGTTCACCGATATATTTGATCCAGGCCGGCGTGTTTACCAGTTCAAAAATAAAATCAGCATCCTCCGGGTAAGCCGTTTTAGTGTAAGCCTTTTGGTCTTGTATTGCTGTTTCATTTTATATAGTAAATTTAATTAAACAGTTCTGGGGCAGTGCCTGTTTGGTTATTTAGCCGGTAATGTAATTTTTTCACCAGTTTTATTGCGGTACTTTATTCCGGAGCCTGAGCAGGTACATTGAACAGGTAACGATAAAGGCAAGTATCGAGCCTTCAATGATGCGTTGATAAAGACCTGCGTATTCAGCATCCATGCCGGCTGAAAGGATCCCAATAAAAACCATGGCCACTATGCCTGAAATAAACCCGGAATAAACAACCGGTTTTGCATTAGTCCATTTCCGGGCTGCAATGGCAACAAAGATCAAAGGAACAGGAACAACCAGGTAGGTGAGTGTACCGGTAAGGTTATGTATGAATTGTGAAAAGCTGGGATCAATAAATTCCTTATTGCATCCTGCATCGCAGGGGAAAAAGCTGACGGCCACCGTTCCCAATCCGTAAAATATACCAATACCGTAAAACCCTGCCCGTGATAAAATATGTTTGGGCAAAACCCGCATGGCTAAAAAAGCAAAAACAGCCATACATATTCCGGCCGGTAAAAAACCAAAAAATCTCAATTGCATTCCATATGTTGTATCAATGGCATATGATTCACTGATGAGTTGTGAAACATGACTGTACCCCGGAACCAGCATTGCAGCAATGATGGTTGTTGCTATAAAAAGGATCACACCCATAAATCCAAAGCAGGAAGCAGCATTTGCGTATTTCATTAAAAATATTTGTTGATGAAATTATAGTTCAGGGTTTATGTTTTAATAGATCCCTTCCCGTTTTAAGTTAATTCAAAAATTACTTTCATAATGTGGTTCCTTTTTGCGTTGCCGGAAGTTTATACGATCAACTTCGACATGCATATGCTGTTCTCTACATGTTCATATTGCCCGTAATTTTTTATGATGGTATATCCCGCTTTTTGATACAGCCTGATCGCTTCAGGTTGTTTTTTACCGGTTTCCAGGATACATGTCGAATAATTCAATTCCATAGCCCATATTTCCAGTTCTTTTAAAATGTTCAGCCCGGTACCATGCCCGCGGAATTCCGGCAACACAAACATTCTTTTTATTTCTGCCTGGTGTTCATGGGATTTTTTAAAGGCTCCACAGCCCACCGGGTTATTGTCAACATAACAGATGATCACATTGCGCAGGTTTTCAATGGAATTGAATTGGGCATAAAAATCATGTTCGTCACCATCTCTTATTTTAAGGTCTGCATCCAGTAATGCAACCAGCTCCCGGAAGTGGAGATTGTCAGAATCGGTTCTGCTGAATATGGTCATAAATGTATATACAATTTTATGTTCTGATAACAGGTTTTGAAAATAATATCAACTCAAATTAATTAAAAATTGCATTCAAAACTTTATTGAGATACAACATATTCCACAGATTGCTTGGGGGTTAGGGGGTGATTTGCCTTTCAGTAAACAAGCAAGAAAAGGAACCAGCCATTTTTATATATTTATTTCTTTTTCAGGTTTATTATATTATATTTGCCCTTGACCGTACAAATTTCTTATCCTTAAGAATATACCAACCCCATCCATTTCAGCTTATTACATCATTCAATTCCTTTGAACCAGGCCCCGTTTTGCTAAACGGTTTTTGAATTGTTATTTAACCTCTTTAAACCAAGAATTATGTGTAAGCTTAACCTCAGCCTGCAAAAAAGGGTTTTAACCGGCCTGAAATTAAATTTTATTACGGGCATCGCCATATTGCTTGCTTTTTTCCGCAAAAGCCCAGCTCCGGGGCAATTACCAGTTAACCTGAAAATTTTTAAGGCCAGTGCGGTCAACAGTAAACAGGTAAAAGTTTTCTGGACAACCGAGTATGAAAAAGATAACGGGTATTTTGATATTGAACGTTCGGCTGATGGAGTTAATTTTAGCATAGTGGGCAGGGTGCCCGGTATCAATAACAATGGCCATTTAACGGATTATACTTTTTTTGATAACCAGTCAATGAGCGGTATATCCTTTTACCGCCTGAAACAGGTTGATATTGACGGCAAGTTTTCTTTTTCACCCATAGAAAGGGTACGGAATGCAGAAACGGGCCATTCAGCGGATATCTATCCCAATCCCGCTTCCGGGGCTTCCTTTAATATCAATTTACTGAAAAACATACCCGGTACCATTGATGTATTGGTTTATGACCATGTTGGGCGACTAAAATTGCAGCAGCAATTCGGTAATAACAATACCATTACAGTGAACCATCACTTATCAGCTGGTATTTATACAGTTAAAATAACCGGGAAGGAATTATCAAGCACCAGGCAGTTGGTGATCCAGTAAAAGAAACGGGTAAAATTTTTATAATGCCGGCAGTTTATGTAATAGGAGCCGGGTGTGCATAGTGAAAACGGTGAGGACTTTAACTTCTGCCGCAGGGTCAATTATATCCCTGTACCTGCATAAAAATATAAGGATTTAAGGAGAATTGCTTTTCCTTTTTTTGTGTGTATTTACAAAAACAAGGTCAATAAAGGTATTGGCATCATTGATCTTCCATACGGGTGCCGGTGTATTGTTGGTTTTTTCAAAACATTCGGGTAATAATTCCGGTATCAACCCATCCTGGCAGGCTTCCTTTAACTGCTGTTTTTGCGAAAACCATCCTTCGGATTCTGCACGGGCGCTTTTTACCCATGCTTTTGAAAAAAAACTGGAATGAATGATAAGTAAAAGCTCTTTTTGTCTGCTGTTGTTCATAATATTGGTTGATGTTTTAAACAGGATTGAACCGTAATAATAGCGAAACGCTTAAAATGCAAACTTAATTGTGGTTTTTAACAGGAATTGTAGCAATTATTTTAATTCTGTATAGAAATTATTCTATGCTTGTTTACAGGGGGACAGGATTGGATTCTTAAAGCGGGAACAGGTGATTTATATCAATAAATGTGCCAGAGAGAAGCCAGGGAAATTATTTTTTGGAGAAGATTTACCCGTAGATTTTGATATTATTTTGGTTTAAATACATAGGGCCCTCAGCAGCATGTATATGATCCTTATCAGCTGGTTTTTAAGCAACAGCCGCAGGGTTTGCATTACAACATGAAATCAGTTTCTGTACATTCATGATATTGGTCAGTTTGGTTTTAATTCCGGCTGGTTTATTTTAGTTTTATTGTACGAAAACGAAATTAGAAAATAAATTCAACCATCTCTGGCGCCTCATCGGTAACACACCGATGATAGAGATCCTTTACCGGTACAAAAATGTGACGGGTAAGGTGTATGTAAAATGTGAGCATTACAACCTTACGGGCAGTATCAAAGACCGGATGGCTTTATACATTCTTCAACAGGCCTACCGGTCGGGCAAAATTAAAAGCAGCGATATCATTGTTGAAGCTACCAGTGGCAACACCGGTATTTCATTCAGTGCCATTGGTAAGGCACTGGGGCATGAGGTAAAGATCATTATGCCCGACTGGCTGAGCCGCGAAAGGATCAATATCATTGAAAGCCTCGGGGCATCGGTTATATTGATGTCGAAAGAAAAGGGCGGTTTCCTGGGCAGCATCGCTTTAAGTGAACAGATGTCGGCTGCAGACCCGGCCATTTTTTACCCCGGCAGTTTGAAAACACCTTCAATGCCGAAGCGCATGAAAAAACAACTGCGAAGGAGATCTGGATGCAGCTGCAGGCCATCGATATAAATCCCGATGCTTTTGTAGCTGGCGTTGGCACCGGCGGCACGATCATGGGAGTGGGTAAATACCTGCGGTCAAGGAACCCGGTTATAAAAATACACCCGCTGGAGCCGGAAGAATCACCTACACTTTCTACCGGGTTTAAAACAGGGTCCCACCGCATCCAGGGAATATCTGATGAATTCATCCCGGCCATTGTGAAACTGGATGAGATGGATCCGGTGATCAAGGTTTCTGATGGGGATTCTATTTTAATGGCGCAAAAACTGGCCAAAACACTGGGGCTGGCAGTTGGTATTTCTTCCGGTGCAAACCTGATCGGCGCCATCCGGCTTCAACAGCAATCAAAGCGGCCATTGAATGTGGTAACCGTTTTCAGCGACAGCAATAAAAAATACCTGAGCACCGACCTGATGAAAGAAGAACCTGTTAAGCAGGGATATCTTTCACCAGATATTGAATTGCTTGATTATGACGCTTTTAGCAGGATGTAGTTTTGTTGTAAAAGTATCCATTTAGAAAAATGAAAAGACTTCACTTAAGCTTCCGCTAAAGCAAGATCCTGCGTCCTCTGATGGTATCTATAAATATCTTATTTTACAAAATGAATTTACCATTGTTTGAGCAATTACATGCCGGCGGACATGTTTCTGATGCATCGCTCCAAAAAATAAAAGCTGTTCAGTCCAATAAATTATTTTCGGTTCATTGGGAGTTTAAAGCAATGCTTTACCTGGGTGTATTGCTGTTGAGTGGCGGGTTAAGTATTTTAGTATATAAAAATATAGATACCATCGGTCACCAGGTTATATTGTTTGTGATTGCTGCGGTATGTGCCGGAAGTTTTTTTTATTGCTTCAAAAAAAAGCTCCCTTATTCAAATTCAAAGGTTTTATCGCCCGATTCTTTTTCGATTATATCCTGTTGCTGGGCTGTCTTACATTCATCACTTTTGTTGGTTATCTCCAGTTTCAATACAATGTATTTGGCAACAGGTTCGGGTTGGCTACTTTTATACCCATGCTGGTATTGTTCTTTACTGCCTATTATTTCGATCACCTGGGTGTACACAGTATGGCAATCACCACGCTTGCCGCATGGGCAGGCATAGCAGTTACACCGGCCCGTATTTTACAAAAAAATGATTTTAACAGCGAAACAATTATCATCACCGGTTTTTTGCTGGGCCTATGCTTAATTGCTGCAGGTTATTTTTCTGCATCAAAAAAAATAAAACAGCATTTTGAATTTACATACAGCAATTTTGGTACACATATATTGTTTATATCCACCCTCGCAGGGATGTTTCATTTTGAAACCATTTATTTACTGTGGTTCCTGGTATTGGGTGGCATCTGTTATTTTGTTTACCGGAAAGCCATTGCCGAAAGATCATTCTATTACCTGCTCACCGGGAGTTTGTATTTGTATACCGGGCTCAGTTACTGCATTATCCGGTTGATATTTGATTCGGCTGATACCGGTATTGGCAGCATTTACGGGTTATGCCTGTATTTTATACTATCCGCCACGGGCCTCATATTTTTTTTAATACGGATGAATAAAAAAATTAAAAACCTATGATTGCCTACAATAGAACATGGCTGGATAATCTTGCAGCCAGGGATGCCATTAAAGATGCATTTTATGCAAATGCTGTCAGCGCAGCAGAAAAGGAGGCTGCTGAAACCATTTTTCCTGTTGGATTTTACAGCCCGAATTTCTTTATAAGAATTGGCCTGTTCATCCTCACAGTGGTGATCGCCTGCTTTTCACTGGGACTTTTTTCATTGATCTTTTTAGACAGTATAGAGCGAAGTATCGGGGGACTTACTATATTTTTCGGATTACTGTCTTATGGCGCCCTGGAGTTTTTTATTCATACGAAATATCATTACAGGTCAGGAGTAGATGATGCCCTCTTATGGATAACAGGCATATGTATCATTGCAGGAATAAATCTATTGGGCGATATTTCATCTTCTGGAAATGCGCTGATCATTTTTGTGCTGGCTACTTATTTTTTTCTGCGTTTTACAGATATGCTTATGAGCGCTATTGCAGGTTTGGCTTTGCTGGCGGTTGTTTTCTTTTATTATAGTCCCCTGGGCAGTACGGCAAAAGCAACCACTCCTTTTTTACTGATGGGTATTGCTGCCTTCATGTATTTTTTTATTAAAAAACAGTGCATCAAAACAGCAACAGGCATTACCGGCATTGCGGCACCGTTTTGGAGATCACTATGCTTATTTGTTTTTATGCTGCCGCTAATTATTATGTAGTACGGGAAATGAGCAACAGCATGTTTAACCTTGGATTAAAAGAAAATGAAAGTATACCCTTTGGCTGGTTGTTCTGGATATTTACTATACTTATTCCGTTGGTTTATATTTTGGGAGGGGTGCAAAAAAAGGATGCTGTTTTATTAAGAGTTGGATTAATAGCGGTTGCTGCTATTGTATTTACCGTGCGTTATTATCACACTGTTTTGCCGGTAGAAATTGTAATGTTGTTGGGTGGCATTATACTGATCACAGTTTCTTATGCACTTACAAAATGGCTTGTACAACCTAAAAATGGATTTACATCTGCTGAAATCAGCAAAAGGTATATAATTGATAAAATGAATATAGAAGCACTGGTGATCGCAGAAACATTTGGCAGCAACCTGCCGGCGAATGATTCCAAATTTGGAGGGGGAAGTTTTGGTGGTGGCGGTGCCAGCGGAGAATATTAGTTATTATGCATCACACCTTTGGTTGCCGTTTAGTGTTTGGCCAACGGCAGCAGCATGATATCGAAGCATAGCCCTGAGATAAAACGAGGATACAACAAAGCAGCTTTAGTTCCGTTCATATTTTTTGCCGTTTTATAGTTTCAATAATTTCCTTCATCCTGTGTTGATAACCTTTCGAAATGTCCACATCACTTATTGCTACCGACCTGGCAAAATCCATGAATGAGTCAGAATGATTTTCCTTTTTACCCGTTTTTACATTTACATGAATAAAGCTGGTCCACATGAATGATTTCAGGTGACTTTGCTTTTCATCCATCATGATCATTTCAACAAGTAAAGATCCGGGGGCAATATGTATTAATGCGCTTTTAATGGATACCTTTTCATTATAATTTGCAGGGCGCAGGTAACTGATCTCATGGCCGGCAACCAGCCAGCTTACACCCTGCTGGTAAAAATCCGAAAGATCAAGCTGGTATTCATCTTTCAGATGGTCCTCACGGGCATTTAAAAAATAATCAATGTACCGGGCATTATTCAAATGTCCGAATGGATCACAATCGGTAAAACGGATGGTATATAATGAATGTGGTGTTTTATTCATAAATTTTGTTTAGTAGTTTGTTCATTGTGAACCCTGGTTGAAGTTAAGTAAAAATGATTCCTGAATACAAGGGGCGGATTCAGAATTCTATCCGGCTATTATTTAATACGGATACTTATAAAAATCACAGCAATCCTCATCGCAAAGTAATTTTTGGTAAAGGGGATGCTTCAGTACTTCTGTATAATTCATTTCTTTTCCATCTACTTTGACCGTTTGCCAGATCAACCTAATACCATGGCTGTAATCCACCCACCAGTTTATATGCCCGGTGTAAAGGGGTTGAATAGGTTTTCCGTTCAACTGGTGCCAGCCGTAAATGCCTTCCCTGTTGTCTTTCGGGTCTCTTGATATTTTTCCCGAAAGCACTAGATCCTTTTTAATGCCTGCAATTAAACCACTTCTTCCTTTACGCTGGCCTTCAATGATGAGGTGATGCTGCCACATGGTTACACTGCTGTCGCGGAATGCATACATCGGTACCGGTTCCAGCTTTATAGTGGCTTACTGATAAATAAGGTCAACCATTTTACGTGTAGGAAAAAAGCAATGGAAACTGTCTGCAATTTTTTGTGCAGCCATAGGAGTTAATGGAATTCTTGCCCAGTCTGCATCGGTACCTACAGCAAGATAATCGGGCGATACATAAAAAACAGCCTGATGGGAGATACCCATACTGTCTGTAACAGATGAAGTAACCGCAACAAATTTTTTTAAAAAGGAAGGCATATTGCCTGCTAATATTTCCTGTACAGCCAGCGAATCCCTGGCTGCCCATTTCCAGGCAGCCACTGTTTTATAAAAATCTGTGCCGCTTATTCTTTGTGTTGCATCAGCAGGAACGGGCAGGGTAAATTGTTTACTGTTACTGCAGGCTTGCATGCAGGTTATACAATATACTGCTATGAAAATATTTCTAATCACTGATGAAGTTTTGGTAAACCCGTTCTCCAAAATAGGTAAACTGTTTCTTACTGTCAAACTTGGAAGCTGATAACAGCGACAGGATAAACCCGTTCCTGGCAACCTGCTCAGTATGGTAGATAAGCCCGGCAGGATTTTCTTTCAGGATCATCTGTATCCTTCCTCCTAAAGCTGTATGATTGATGAAAGCAGTATCTGTAACTGTGCTGAAATCAAAAGTCTTGGCCAGGTTCCGCTGCAGCAGGCGGCTTCTATACCAGGTACCGCCAGTAGCACTTACAAGGGGCTTTCCGTTATAGATCACAATACTGTCATTGTAGGCAAGTACGAGTAATTTATTTGCCTTGCCGGTCTGCAGCCAGTTTACCAGTTTATGTGCATGCTTTACTTCATCGTATCCATAATCACTATCAAGAAAAGCGATCCTTTTTATGCTGACAGGTATATTTTCTACAGCATCCAGGTAACCGAAAATAAAACTGCCTCCGCCACTGTGGCCGTTAAGTACTATTTGTGGTTCAAAGCTTTTAAAAAAATCAGTGATGCTGTCAATGATCTTTTTGATTATGAAAATGGAATCAGGCGTACTGCGTTTCCAGGCGGGCCAGCTTTTTTGGCCAGTCATTACATAAGCAATGATGTAATTATTCTTTTTGTCGGCATGCCGTACATACCTGGTTTGTGCAGCAATATGCTGAATATCGAAATGCCAATCCTCGCCTTCTTTCATTTTCTTTCTTTTGTCCATTCAATGCTGTTGCCATTGGGCAATGCATAAAACACCAGGTAAGTTTTGGCGCTTCGGTTCAATTGTAATGGAGCATTGATATTGATGATCACATCTTTCCATTGATCGTTGATGGTCAATTCCTGCTCATTGAAAATGCCGGTGCTTGTAAAACCAGGTAAAGGCTGCGACTGTACAGCAAACTGCGAAACCGTTAATGAATAAATGAGCAGGAAGATTCTAAGTTGAAGATCTTTTAAGAAACTGTTCATTTAATAAATGTAAGCAATATTTGTTTTTCAGCTCCTGTGAAGATTATCCTTTTACAACTGTTTCCAGGATTATTTATCCTTTGATCAGCGCTTTTAAAAACAAT
Source organism: Chitinophagaceae bacterium (assembly GCA_016703625.1). GTDB lineage: Bacteria > Bacteroidota > Bacteroidia > Chitinophagales > Chitinophagaceae > Ferruginibacter. Next base: position 236,857 of record JADJBP010000004.1, read on the forward strand.
TGCACCGGTTCCGATCTTCCGATAGGTTCTAAAAAAAGATTGAATACATTCACGGCTAAAGCCAGCAAGGTAGCAGGATGATTTAGCTTTCCATATTTCCATGCAAAAAAAAGCAACATGGCAATGATCAGGGCTGTTGTAAAATAAAGTGAGGACATGATATCAATATCGGGCCAGTTATCACCATACATGGCCATAGTCACAAATTGTACGCCACGACCCAGTGCCGGCATCATGATAATGAATACAGTTGATATCAGCCACCAGGCATGATCTTCCAACTCCTTCCGGTGAATGATACTTTTTATTACAGCATATCCAAAAGCTATCATCATTACGATCTCTACAGCTGCCACGCCCAGGAAGAACCAGGGTTTGAAGGGGCCGAAGCGATCAGGGTCTGCTATTGCACCTTCAGCAGAAACAATATCCCGGTGCAACATGCTCAACGCAGTTATGCATACCGCACCGGCAATGAACATTCCGATGATGCCATTGGTACGATGTTTTGCCATTTGCCCGTGCGTGGCATAATAAGGCTGAATAATGAGGTAGAGATACCATACGGTCCCTGTGAGGTAATGAATATGTACAGACCAGGCGTTGTCTGAAAAATCGCCCCAGTAGTCATAAAAGATACCGGCCTGCATGATCAGCATGGGAATGATCATCCATTTGTGGAGGGTTTTATATTTAAACATATAGTGATCTGATATTTTATCATTCCTCTTTTACTTTTTCAAACCGGTGATGCATTACACGGGCAGACCATACAGTTAAACCATTAATATTCCCTTGTGCATCTTTATTAAATAATATCCATTGGTCAAACCCGTCACCAGGGCCTTTTTCACCAATATAATGAAACTGGTTCTCGCCGTCGGGTTCAACAATAGCATCAGGCATGGTTGCTCTATGCAAAACCATTTTACCCTGTTCGTTCAATTCAAAATTCCAATAGTAATCAAGATGCCTGCTATGATATTTTCCGGTAAACATTTTAAGGTCTTCCGTTGATGGCAGCCACTTAGCCGGTTCTTTCTCCATGGTCGCACCCGGAAAACCATCATCAAAAGTAACAGTAACCTTCATAGGAGTATTGGCATCAGGTTGAATAAATTTTATCTCCATACCAAAGTCTTCCTGGTAATAGAAAAGGTCTTTCCCAACCGGGATAAGTTCAACAACATAATTCCCGGTATACCTTAATTTCAATTTGCCATTCTCTGCGTAAAAGTCGCTGAGCTTTCTCTTCTCATTATAACTCTCCCATGATACCTGGTTCAGCCAGCGATACCTGCCCTCGTATTTTTTTAATTCAGCTTCCGTAATAGGGACCAGTTTTTTTGCAAAAACCGGTTTTACGAAAGGAGGCTTTTTTACGTGCATGATATGATCACGAAGTAATTTATTTTGTTCGGAAAAACCTTCTCCATCCAGGTTGCCGATCGTTATGACCGTTAATTTTTTTGAAGGAATGCGTGTAAGAAAATTTTCACCATTAACTCCCTCATGTATGATCACTGCCTGACCATTGAGGGTATCGAGGCTATGACCGGTAACATAGTGATTCTTTTTGCCGGGTATCATCCGCACATTTTGCAATAATTTTTTGTACGCCGCATTAAACTCCGAACCCGGATCACCAATAGCTGAAGACCATTTAACCAGGTCATCAGCACAGGTGAGGATAAAATAATTTCCACCGGGTGATGTCTTCGGCACATTATCCTGTTTAAAACCATTTCCGGAATATGAATATTTAGTTGCACGGTTTGGAACAATATCCAATGCATTTTTTTGCATTCCTGTATTATTCATTTTCAACGGATCGAATATCCGTTGCTTTATCCAGTCGCTTAGATTTTTACCTGATGCTTTTTCCATGATCAACCGCAATAAACCAAAATCAGAATTACAATACATAAATCCTTTGCCGGGCTCAACCTCAGGTTCCGGTTGTTTATACAGCAAGCGGAAGAACTGTTCCTTATCCAGGCGATTAAACATGGCGCCATGCATCAGTAATAAGTTTGCCCATTCATCTACAAAACCACTACGATGATTAAGCAGGTCCCAGATGGTTACCGGCTCTGACCATTCCGGTAATTTTGGAAAATACTTTCTTACTTTATCATTCAAAGAAATGATACCATCCTTTTCCATTAATACAGCAGCAATGGAAATAAATTCCCTCGCCTCGGAGTATCCGATTTTTACTACGCTTTGATGCGAAAAAGGGACAAGCAATTCAATGCTGGCCATACCATAGGTTCTTTTGGCGATCAGTTTTCCGTTCTCGATTATCGTAACGGCACAGCCAGGCGAATTTTTGTTGTTGAATGGTTTATAAATGCTGTCAATGAATTTAACCAGTTTGATCTTGTCAATTGATTGGGCTGAGCTGTGCATACTTGTAATAAGTAACAGTACCGGGATAAATAGTTTTATGATTTTCATTGTAGCAGCTATTAATAGTTAACCTAAGCGTAAAATAGATAAAAGAAATAACAGCTGCAAGTTTTGAGTTAAAGCTGTTACAGCGGACTTACGGGTGATTTGCGCTACACCGGCACCTGCTGAGAAAAAATGAAAAATTGGTTTATTATTACTATTTTTAAAAAAAATAATTATGAGATCCTTTTACCTGTTGATCGTAGGGCTGTGTTTACATATGACTTCCTGGTGCCAGTCGGCGCCGCAGGATGGGCATGCGGCAAAGCTCGAAAAAATATTTGAAAACAGGAATGATGTGGATTTTGAATTTTACACAGGTAGTGGCCGCAGCAGTTCCTTTAAATACTTTCTCCGCAATGACAGTCTTTGGTTTTCCGGAACAAATATCTTTACCGTTGTAATTCCTTTGCGTAATGTTGACTTTGAAAGAAAAATATATTTTCTTGCAAGTAGTTCATGGAAGACAAAGACCAATGACAAATGCATTGAAGTTCCTTTATATGCCATCAAAGGCAAATTATATGAAAAAGAATTTGAGATAGAGGCTTTTAAGAAACTGGATGAGGGAACAATTGATTTTGCCAATCTGATCCTGCCTGATAAAACCTTTGCTGAAGCATTTATAAAATACCTGAAGGAACGCAGGCGATGATCTTAGGTGCCGTCGTGACAAAAGTTTCGAATACCAACTTTTTTTTGTAAATCTTATTTTGCCGCTGCCGGGTGAGACTAAGTCTATAAACCATAACATCCCCGTCTTAGACAGGGACGAGATATATTCCTGCTACATCCAATGCTCATCCCTGCTTTCAACATAATACAACGACAGGTTTGCTAAATAATTTGCAGCTGACAATTGAATATAGGGAAGTTCTACTCTGCCGCCGGCACTAAAAAAAATGCAGTTTGCCAACTGATGAGTTCGCTGGTAGGGGTTTTGGGTTACCGCTACCTGTTGAATCTTTTTCCAGGTCAATAAACTATATTTTCGCCCCCATACACCCGAAAATAACTGAATTCCTTCATCATTTATCTGCCAGCGGAAAACCTTGTACCATTTGTTAAAATACCATGCCAGGTAAAAAAACAACAACAGCACCCCAATAGCTGCAACTCCTATCCATAAATAAATGATCAGTACGAGGATCAGCGTAACAGGAGTAGCAGTAAACAGGAGCTTCCTCTTCCAGTACGCTGGTTCTATTCTATGGCCTTTATTAGTTTCAAATACCGGTGATCGCTGATAGACCGGAATTAAGGATAAAACCTGGTCCAGTGAAGTAACCGGAATTTGGATAAGCTGCTTTCTCTTTGTTATTGAGTAACCAATCGACTGTACATGTATGATCCAGAAGTTTAATTTTCTCCTGATCCAGTTTGCCTTCCAGGTTAAAACCTGTATTTTATTGGAAGGGATTATTTTTTGCTGCCGGTTGATCAAACCAAAAGATATTTTCCATCCATGCTGGATCTGTTCTATTGTAAAATTGTAAAATTTGATCACTGTTCTTATAACAGATGCAACAACTGAGATGAGTGCACCGGCAATAACCAATATGGAGACAACCAGGGTGGTTTCACCGGCAGCTTTATCAGCATATGATCGCATTAAACCCCAACTGTCGATATTAAATGCTTCTTTCAGATCATCAATTAAATTCAAACTCAACGCGCTAATGATAACAAATGTTTCGAGATGATTTGTGGAAAGGCTGAAACGCATCAGGTCCGCGGTGCCCAGACTTGTTATCATTTTTTTTGGAATGATCTCTTCTATTGCCTGCCCGCTACCTACATGGCTTTGTGAGAGCAATAACACTTTAAGCTCTTCTGCTTTTTTATAAGGTAATGCGTCTATATTTGCCTCAACTTTTTGGGAGCCGGCGCTATTGATATTCACTGATACAACTTTTAATAATCGCTGCAGTAAATTCTGTTCAAGGTGTACTTCCTGTATATATTGAACAGGAATGGTAATTGTTCTCTTCTTCAGCCAACCTGATTGTATGATAAGATTGTGCTGTTTTATATGAAACTTGAAAAACCAGAATTCAATGAGTGTGACGATAAAAGTAAGGCTGATAAATAAAATAATTATAAGCAGGATGTAATTGCCGGATGATTCATCTCCTTTTTTTCTCAGTACCAGGATTATTAAAAGAGGCCAGAATGATTTTATTAATGCCACCGCGGTTTTCAGGAACATGATAAAAATTGCCCCTGCAGATTGCCGCTGGGGTTTATCCCAGCCTTTGTAATTATCTGTTAATTTCTCCATTCATTTGACTGGTTAGCCATTCTTTTATTTGTTGAGCAGTTTCCGTATTAATTCCTCTAATGGTCAGGTCAGCTTCATCCGAACCTGCTGTATAAATGGAGATGGAAGCAAGGCCAAACTTTCTTTCTATTGGTCCGGATTGTACACTTACATGCTGTACTCTTTTTAGCGGGGCAACCCTTGTTTTGCAAATGAACCATCCATGCCTGAACAAAATATCCTTTTCACGGATAGCATATCCACTATACTTAAAGCTTATTGTAGTTGTGACCCAGGATAAGACCGACAAAAAATAAATACCGCAGCCGACGAATAAATGAGAACCGGTGTCCTGAAACGATCAATCAAAAAGAATAACACAAGGCCAATTATCAATATCACCAGGAAGGATATAACAAAACTGATCCGGGATACGGTTAAATATTCTTTTTCAAGCGAACGAAAAGTAACGTGCTCAATAGCGGGCAGGTCCCGGATCTCAATTTGGGTATTTGAAAATTCCATTGGATGAAGTTAAATGCTATTCTAAATAAAATATAATTTCTTTATAAACGCGTGCGTATGTCCGGATCATTCGGAATACCTGGTTTCCATGGCAAGCTTCAGCCTGCCTGCTATGCTCTGTGTTCCGTTGCTTACATTTTATTGTGGTAATATCTTAGGGAGACTAAGTCTCTAAACCATAGCATCCCCGTCAGAGACGAGGACGAGAGCAGCATACTCAAAACTGTGTTGAAAGATTTGGCTTGCTCACAGCTTGTTTTACTACTTTATATAACATTAAGAAATTTGTTACAGCCATTAGTGCCATTGGAATTCGCCTGTATATCATATCAGTGGATATAAGGCGATCAATTAATTCCAGTGAAAATCTTTTATCAAGTTCAGTTTGAATTGGGATTTGAATAGTAACAGTTGAAATCAGCGTTATCAGGTTAAAACCAAGTGCCAGCCAAATTAACCATTTTGATATGATCACAGGCCGAAACCAAAATAATAATACCTGGGGGATGAACGATAAGAAAAGAAAATGACAAACAGCGGGATAATGAGCGCACTGTCAATTTGATGAAATTCAGGAAATTCATTTTCGCCTACTGCACGCCAGGTGCGGTACCCCACCAAAGAATTTACTATACCTCCTCCAAAAACATAGAAAGTAAGAAGAATATAGACTGAGAATACAATTGCTGAAATTTTATTCTTTTTAGTCATTTTACAGTTTTTATACAGTTATATATTTTTCTCTGATTACAGAACTCAAAAGTATTCGTAGTTGCCAAGCAACTGCGTTAATTCCTTTTCTCATATCCCGGCGTCTTCGGCGCACTATATCCTTTACTTTTTAATGCTGCTTTTATTTCTATAATGGCACGTTCAAGTTGTGGGTCGGTGCCCCTGCTCATTAAACCTAGGTCTTCATCAACTTTAATATCAGGGTCAACACCATGGCCTTCTTTAAACCAGCTGCCATCGGGGTTGTACATTCTAAAAGTTGGTGCTGTTATATTGCCACCATCAATTAAGAGTGGCATGCCGCTTATACCGATCAAACCGCCCCAGGTTCTTGTACCGATCAATGGGCCAAGATTTTTCTTCCTGAAATAATCAGGAAAGGCATCGCCGCCCGATCCGCTCCATCCATTCATCAGCATTACCTTGGGGCCAAAATGTGCAAAGGGTGGCCAGGGCCATGCAGCACCATCACGGGTTGCAAAGTAGGCCAGGGGTGTACGGTTAAGCATTTCAATAAAACGGTCGGGTATCTGTCCGCCGCTGTTAAAGCGTTCGTCTATTACCAATGCTTTTTTATCCCACTGTGCATTGAACTGGCGGGTGAGTTCTTCCTGCCCGTCACGCCCGGTGCTGGGTACATAGATATAACCCACTTCTCCATTGGTTGCTGCATCAACCCGTTTGCGGTTGGCTTCTATCCAGGCCAAAAAACGGAGTTGGTATTCATTATCCATGGTTTGCACGATGGCTGTTTTTGCACCGGCAAAAGATGGGGTTGAATTATAGGTGAGTTCAACAGTTTTTTTATCCAGGCCTGTAAAGAAAGCATAAGGCTCCTGGTCTGTTGTAATGGGCATACCATTTACAGCAAGAATATAACTGCCTTCTTTGATGTCAATACCCGGCTGGTCAAGTGGTGAACGTGTAGCCGCATCCCAGGCAGCCCCACGGATAATGGTTTTTATTTTGTAAAATTTTCCTTCGGCCAGCCAGTCAACTCCCAGGTAACCCACATTTTTATTGTTTGGCCTTTCCATATCGCCGCCGCCATGGTAGGTGTGCGAGGCATTCAGTTCGCCGATCATTTCGCCGATGACGAAGTCCACTTCCTCACGGGTGAGCGCACTTTCCAGCATTTTTGAATAACGGTCCTTCACTGTATTCCAGTTTACGCCGTGCATGCCCGGGTCGTAAAAATAATCCCGTTCCATTCGCCATGCATCGTCGAAGAGTTGCTTCCATTCGGCTTTAGGGTCAACCATCATTTCCATTTCGGCCAGGCGAAGCGTCTTTTCAAATTTCTGGTTCTCCTCGGGTTTTATGATCGTATATGCAGCACCACGACGAACCAACATTTTATTGGTATTGGCACAAAGCCAGTAATCATTGATGTCGTCTAAAATATTCTTTTCTTCCCGTTTGTCTATATCAAAATATTTAAGGGATGTCTTTGTATCCTGGGCGCTGCCAAGGTTGGGAAGTTGGTGGTGAAGTAAACATATTTTCCTTCGGTATCAAATACCGGGTTATCGCAATTATAATAACCATCTGTTACCTGCGTATTTTTTTTATCCCGGGTATCATAAATATATACAGCATTGTGGTAATTGTTAAGGTCACGGCTGTACGTGAACCAGCGGCTGTCGGGCGACCAGGATACCGAAAATCCTTCGCAGCCGCCATGCATAAAGCGGAGGGCCTGGTCAATATCGGTTGTGCTGCCATTGGTTATATCGTACATTTTTATTTTCATGGCATTGTCAATAAAAACAATTTTTTTACTGTTGGGGCTCCAGTATAATTTATACCGGAAACCGGCGCCATAGCTGGTTACTTTTTTGGGCGCATCTTCTTTACCGGGCTGCGCCAGCCATAATTCATATTCACCTGATCGGTCGCTCCAGTAAGCTATGGTATTTCCATCGGGCGACCAGGCAGGGTAGCGTTCGTTTGCATTTGTTGAACGGGAGATATTTTTTACATAACCATTATCGGCGGGCAAAGAAAAAACATCGCCTCTTGCTTCCATAAGGGCACGGTTACCATCGGGGCTGATACCGGCATGCTGTACATACCTGTCGGCAGTAACTGATCTTGGTTTTAATGCAGCTTTGTCGGTCACCACATTTATTGGTACAGCGCCTGACTTTTGTGTTGCAAAAGAGAAGAGGTATAATTTTCCGCCCTGTTCAAAAATGATATCATCGGGACCGGCAGAAGGGAAGTGAATATCATAGTCTTTAAAATTAGTTAGCTGTTCGTATTTTTTACCGGTAACTGCATATCTCCAGAGGTTCATCCGTTCTTCTGATCCACGGTCGGATAAAAAATAAATATACTCCCCATGCCACATGGGGAATTCGCTTGCGGCCATTTCATTTAGTGAAATATTCTGAGAGCTGTTGTTTGTAAAGTTGAAGAGGTGAATGGTTGCATTCATTCCGCCACGATATCTTTTCCAGTTGCGGAAAGCCTGCGAAATAAAAGTAACAGCCATCTGTTTTCCATCGGGTGAGTAGGAGCCAAATTCGGCATAGGCAAATGGTAATTTTTCGGCAGGCCCGCCTGTTGCTCCAACGGTATAAAACTGGTTGAACCTGTTCCGGCCGCTTTCACGGCCCGAAGCAAAGAGTATCCGCTTACCATCGGGTGTCCAATCCACTACCCGGTCTGGAAATCCATGTGATGTTAACCGTAATGGCACACCACCATTTACAGGTATAGTATATGCATCTGAATTACCATCGTAATTACCACTAAATGCAATAGTTCTTCCATCGGGTGAGAATTTTGGAAAACTTTCTACACCGGCCGGGGAGCTTAGTTTTTCTGCAGAGCCGCCTGCTTTTGGCATGATCCAGATGTCATTGCCATAAGTAAAAACAATCTGTGTTTTTGAAACATCGGGTAACGGAAAAGGCCGGCATCAATTTGTGCTGTTGCAGAAATACAGTAAAATACAGCCATGCAATAGAAAGATATCAGTTTCTTCATAATGTTAGTTTAAAATATAAAATGGTGTGAAGGATATTGAAAGGAATGGTAAGATAATTTAAAAGCTGCATAAAAAATAGTTAGTTTAAATTATTTTATACAGCAGGATTCAGTACAAAGGCCGGCATAGAGCCGGCCTTTGTAGTATAAATGGGATTAAAATTATTTCATAAATAAAGTCTAAATATATGCTAACCCATTTCTCGACTTCGCTCGAAATTAGTGTGAACTTCCTTCGACTTCGCTCAGGACAAAAAACATCCACTTTCAGCGGGACAGGTTCGCTCACACTTCGACTCCGCTCTGTGTTATTTTACATACGGTGAATTAGGGCTCTTTACAAATTTATTCAACCACTGGTTTTGTTCCCACAGCATGTGCAGTATATTTTCTTTAGCAGCATAGCCATGGCTTTCGAATGGCAGTTGTACAAAACGTACGGTGCCACCATGTCCTTTAACGGCATTGTACAGGCGTTCACTTTGAATAGGGAAGGTGCCGGGATTATTATCTGCCTCGCCGTGTATGATCAGCAGCGGGGTTTTAATTTTATTGGCATGACTGAAAGGGCTCATGGCATTGTACACTTCGGGTGCCTGCCAGTATGTACGTTCTTCATTTTGAAAACCAAAAGGAGTGAGGGTACGGTTGTAAGCGCCGCTCCGGGCAATGCCTGCTTTAAACAAATTTGTATGTGCCAGAAGATTTGCGGTCATGAATGCACCATAACTGTGACCACCAACCGCAACACGGTTGCGGTCGCCAACACCCATTGCTGCAACTTTATCTATGGCAGCTTCGGCACTCCAGGCAAGTTGATCTACAAAATTATCGTTGGGTTGTTTATCACCTTCACCAACAATGGGGAACTCGGTGTTGTCCATAATGGCATAACCCTCGTGTGTACAAAAAACAATGGAGCCATAACCTACCCGGGTAAAAGTATATTTACTGCCACGCAACTGTGCAGCATCGGCAGCGCTTTTAAATTCACGTGGGTAAGCCCACATCATTACCGGCAGCGGGCCGTCTTTTTTTGCATCGTAACCTTTTGGCAAATACAGGTCGGCCGCCAGGTCAACGCCATCTTTGCGTTTATACGTGATCTTTTGTTTGGTAATGCCACGCGGCCCGGGCTGCGGATCGGGAAATGCAGTAATGGCTTTGGCTGAATTGTTCTTCAGGTCACGTACATAGTAATTGGGTTGTTCGGTCTGGCTTTGTTTGTTGGTAACAATGATCATCTTATCAAAATCCAGTACATCGGTCACCGTTTCATAATAAGGTTCTTCGCAACGCCAGAGTTGTTTGGTTTCTTTTGTATTGATATCAAATGTATTTAAAAATGGCAGGTCGCCTTTTGCAGATGCACCCGTGCCCCTCATCACCAATTGTGAACCGTTCAGTAATTTCGGCGTTTCACGTCCCCATTTATTTTTTTCACTGAGTGGCGTGCCGGGATCGTTGTAAGCATCGTCGGTACTGCGGTCTATCAATACTTCCATTTTACCATCTGCAGTTAACCTGCTCATTTTGGTACGGTGTTTTGCCCTGGAGCCTTCGGTAACAAAAAAGGAACCGTTAACAATATCAGTTACACCAAACATACGTTCCGGGGTTTTAACCAGTTCCCTGGGGCCGCCGGTAAATGGCGCTGCCAGGATATAGGCTGCATCATGAAAATCCATTTTATTTTTGATGAGGCCGCTATCCAGCGGCTCGATCCATCTTACGGTTGCCGGCGAATTATTTAACCAGTTGTATCCACGGGGAGCATTCAATACATTGTCGTTTCCCCTTGGGGCCAGTTCACTGCTGGGTAATTTGGCAAGCACTTTTATGGTATTCATGTTCATATCGGTTATCATCATGGTGCTGTTAAAGCCACCTGCTGTAACCAGGTAAGAAAATGGTTTGTCAATTCTTTTGATGAGTACATATTTTTTATCCGGCGATACAGATACACTGCTGTAAATAGCCGGGGAACCAAACTTTGTTTCAACACCGTTGGTATTTTTTACCAGTTGGGAAGTAGCATAAAATTCAAATAATTTTTCATCAAAAGGGGTTTTTATCAGGTCCTGGAAAGTTACACTTGCCGCAACCTTTCCTAAGTTCTGTTGTACTACCGGCCCATTGGGAGCTGCAGGCTTTTTGGGTGCCATGCTTACCGGTTTGTTTATGGCTGCATACAACAGGCTGTTATTATCTATCCAGTCGAAGGCAGCATTCAGTACAAGGTTCACAGCCAATTTGTTAATTTTGGTTGCATTGCGGTTTTAATATCGATCACATAAATATCAACAGCCGTGTTTGTGGTGTTGGTAAATGCTGCTTTATCTTCATTGGGGCTCCATTGCAGGTTGCTGGCTTTTAAATTTGCCGGTAAGCCGTTAATTTTAAATTCGGTCCCGCTTTTTACATCTTTAATAATGATGTTGGTAGTATATGCACTTCTGCTGGGGCCAAAATTATTCGGGTTGATACGCAATCCTGCTATGCGTAATTCAGGCTGGGCCAGGTCTTCAACTGATGGCATATCGCTTCTCTCCAGTATCAGCATATATTGCCCTTTACTGTCGAAACTACACCGGGTGTAGGCTTTGCCATTACCAGGTCATAAATTTCTTTGGGCGGTGTTTGGTATTCAATGGCATCCTGGGCAAAAAGTGAAGTACTACATAACACTAATAGAAGAAGAAATATTTTTCATGTTGATCTGGTTTAAAAGTTTATTTTAGTGTTTTTGCGGTTCCTTTGGCGTGTCAAAAGATTTATATCTTTTAGTTTGATATTCCAACCCGGTGTTTTACAAATTCATTTTTTACCAGTTCATTCAGCATGAACAGGGCCAGGTCGCCGGCATTTATTTTATAATTATTTTGTTCGGGTGGATAATCGGCATTGGTAACAAAACTGCCGGTTGGCCCTTCGTTGATAATGTCGGATGGACAAACAAAGGTCCAGTTGAGATCGCTTTCGCGTAATAATTCAAATGCTTTTTTGTGTTCCAGTCCCACCGCTTTGAATTTAGCAGGGTAATCATTTTGATCAACCAGTAATGAATTTTCAGATGCATTTAAAACACCCAGTCCGCCAATGCCGACGATCCTTTTTACGCCCGTCTTCTGCATTTGTTTGATGATGTTCTTCATCCCCAGGGTTCTTGCTTTATCCGTGCCGTCGCTGGCACCACCAATGGCCGATAAAACAGCATCGCAGCCGTTAATGGCGTTAAACACTTCGGTCTCATCAAACAGTGCACCCTGAACCAGTTGCAGGTTTTCGGTCTGCAGGTAATCGGTGGTGTATACATTCCTGCCAAATGCCCGTACATGATCTCCGTTGAATAAAGCCTGCTGTACCAGTTGTTTTCCTACCATGCCTGTTGCTCCAAATATGATCAGTTTCATTTGTATGTTTTGATAAAGTTACTTCAATTAGGCCTTAGTACATCGCCAAATTCTGCAGACTTCTTTTTAAAAACCGAATTTGCAAAGGGGCAGAGCGGTATTATTTTGATATCATTTGTACGGGCATGTTCAACAGCTGCTTTTACCAGTTGATAACCCACATTTTTACCTCTCAGTTCATCCGACACTTCTGTATGGTCAATGATCATCAGGCTGTTGCCGGTCATGGAATACGTCATTTCTGCCAGTACAATTCCAGCTTCTTCAACATAAAAAGAACCCTTACTGCCTTCCTGTTTTTGTTGTATCATCATTTTGTAAAATTTTAGGAATTTACGAAATACATTTTTTAGTAAGCCATTTGTGCACATATTTGCAATAGAAATGAAAATGATCAATACAAATAATAACGGTGGGTGGTGGAGCATTGTCAAATGACGTGCCTTACTGCTATTGTTATATAAATAGTTGAACCCGGCACAAGTTGCCGGGTTTTTTAATGCCCCTTCCGCCCCCTAAAGGGGGAACTGGTAAGGGTAAAATGAATAAATGCAGTAATTGTAAGTAGAACCGCATAAATAAATTATATAGAATCAAGTTCTTCGCCGGGGCGGATAAAAGTGTATGAAAAAAATAGAGATAAAAACAACTTTCAAAAAGATGCTTGCCGATGTGTACACACCGGTTGGTATTTATCTGCGGCTGCGGGACAGGTTCAGAGATACCATTTTACTGGAGAGTACAGATTTTCATGCAGGGGAAAACAGCTATTCATTTATCGGCATTCATGCAGTGGCAGGCATCGAGATCAGTAATCCAACGGCCATTGAATTTAAATTACCTGCACAAAATACAGAACGGATCAAACTGGATAGATCAGCAGATGTGCCACAACTGTTATGGGATTTTATGCATCGTTTTGAAATTAGAGAAGCTGCTGCAAAGCCCGTGCATGTTGCACAGGGATTGTTTGGGTATAGTGCTTATGATGCGGTGCAGTTTTTTGAAGACCTCACCCAATCCCGCAGCCCCTCTCCTGAAGGAGAGGGGGGGAGCATTCCGTTAATGCGCTATCGCCTTTATCAATACGTAATTGCCATTGATCATTTTAAAGATGAATTGTTTATCTGTGAAAATCATATTAACGGAATAGAAAGTGAGGTTGAACTGGTTGAAAGCCTGATCAGGAGTAAGGATGTGCCCGGCTTCCCTTTTAAAAGTAATGGAGCGGAAAGATCAAACATCAGCGATGCAGCATATATTGAGATGGTGAAGAAAGGCGTGGCTGGTTGTTACCGGGGCGATGTTTTCCAGGTAGTGCTGAGCAGGAGGTTTGAACAGCCCTTTACCGGCGATGAATTCAATGTATACCGTGCACTGCGCAGCATCAATCCCAGCCCCTACCTGTTCTATTTTGATTATGGTGATTATAAACTGATGGGGTCTTCTCCCGAAAGCCAGTTGATCATTGAACGTGGAAATGCGGTTGTTCACCCGATCGCAGGTACTTTTAAAAGAACAGGAGATGATGAACAGGACAAAGCTTTGGCCGTTAAGCTTGAAAATGATAAAAAGGAAAATGCAGAGCATGTGATGCTGGTTGATCTTGCCCGAAACGACCTGAGCCGTATGTGCAGTGAAGTAACAGTAACGCAGTTCAAAAAAATAAATTACTACAGCCATGTACTACATTTGGTGAGTGAAGTAACGGGTAAGGTTGGCCCGGATGCAAATCCCTTTAAACTATTGGCCACAACATTTCCTGCAGGTACGTTAAGCGGCGCCCCAAAAATAAGGGCCATGCAGCTGATCAATGAATTTGAAACAACCGCCCGCAGTTATTATGGTGGAGCAATCGGTTTTATTGGGTTTAACGGATCGGTAAATCATGCCATTATGATTCGTACATTTTTAAGCAGGAACAATACACTGGTTTACCAGGCAGGGGCAGGGGTGGTTGCAGCCAGTGATCCGGAAACAGAATTACAGGAAGTGAATAATAAGTTGAATGCTTTAAAACAGGCTATTACACAAGCTCAAAATATCGGATGATGAAAATTCTTGTTTTGGATAATTATGATTCCTTCACTTACAATTTGGTTCATCTTGTTGAAAAAATTACAGGAGAAAAAGTTGATGTGTATAGGAATGACCAGATCGCTTTGGCAGATGTAGCGGGATATGATAAAATTATTTTATCACCTGGCCCCGGTATTCCGGAAGAAGCCGGTTTGCTGATTCCATTGATAAAGGAATATGCTGCAATCAAATCCATACTGGGCGTGTGTTTGGGGCACCAGGCCATTGCAGAGGCTTTTGGAGGAAGGTTAATTAATTTAAGTACGGTTTTTCATGGTGTTGCTACAAAAATACAAATAGGCAACAGGCAAAGGGCAATTGGCAAAAGTCTTTTTTATGAATTGCCTGTTGACATTGAAGTTGGCCGTTATCACAGCTGGATCGTGAGTGACGATAATTTTCCTGCTGAACTGGAAATTACAGCAAGGGATGAAAATGGATTTATCATGGCATTGCAGCATAAACAGTTTGATGTGCAGGGGGTTCAATTCCACCCAGAGAGTGTGTTAACCCCGGATGGTGAAAAGATAATGCGTAACTGGTTGAAAAATAACCGCGTAGACGGGTAGCCGCAGAGAAAAACCCAGGATCTCTGCACCTCAGTGATAAAAAGTATGAAAAAGACCTTAAACTATTTATTCGAACATAAAAGCCTGTCAAGAGAACAGGCAAAAGAAGTATTGCATAATATTTCAACCAATGTATATAGTGATGCAGAGATCGCAGCGTTCATCACAGTTTATTTAATGCGCAGTATCACCATTGATGAACTGCAGGGATTTCGCGATGCATTGATGGAATTGTGTGTGCGGGTTGACCTGGAAGGGCAGGAACTGATCGATATTGTGGGCACCGGCGGAGATGGAAAAAATACCTTCAATATTTCCACACTCAGTTGTTTTATTGTTGCAGGTACCGGTACAAAGGTTGCCAAACATGGAAATTACGGATCTACTTCTGTCAGTGGTTCCAGCAATGTGATGGAACAGATGGGTTATACTTTCAAAAAAGATAATGATGTATTGAAGAAAGAGCTGGAGAATGCCAATATCTGTTTTTTGCATGCGCCTTTATTTCACCCTGCTTTAAAAGTAGTGGGACCAATTAGAAAGCATCTTGGAGTACGCACTTTCTTTAATATGCTCGGCCCCCTCGTGAATCCTGCTGATCCAAAATTCAGGTTGGTGGGTGTTTATAACCTGGAGATGGCGAGGATCTATAATTATATATTACAGCAGGGCAGCAGCGCTTTCACTATTATTCACAGCATGGACGGTTATGATGAGATCTCTTTAACCGGAGATGCAAAAGTAATTACCAATGCCGGCGAAAAGATCTACAGTGCAGAAGACCTGGGAAAACGTACCGTTTCTGCCATGGATATTCACGGGGGCAATGCTGTTGAAGATGCCGCAAAAATTTTCCTGGCGATCTTAAAAGGTGAAGGCAGCTGGGCACAAAATGCGGTCGTATTGGCTAATTCGGCCATGGCATTGCAGTGCACAGGCGCATATAAAAGCTATGATGATTGTTACCAGGCAGCGGTAGAGAGCCTGGAGAGCGGCAGGGCTTACCGGTCTTTACAAAAACTAATCGCAGGGTCATGAGTAATATTTTAGCAGAAATTATTGCCAAAAGGAAACAAACCGTTGCCCGGTTAAAGCAGCACATCCCCGTGCAGGCATGGGAAATGATGCCCGGCTTTTTAAAAAAAACGAAGTCATTGCGGAAGATACTGGAAGCCGGAACCAGTACAGGTATTATCGCCGAATTTAAAAGAGCATCCCCTTCAAAAGGTATCATTAACGACCATGCAGATGTACCGGATGTGACTGCCGCATACGAATTACATGGAGCAGCTGCTTTATCAGTTTTAACAGAACCGCTGTTCTTTAACGGGAATAACGAGGACCTTTTAAATGCCGCAATCACGGCTACTATCCCGGTTTTACGAAAGGATTTTATTTTTGATAAATACCAGGTTACCGAATCAAAAGCGCTTGGCGCTGATGTTATTTTGCTGATCGCAGCCTGTTTAAAGCCGGGTGATGTGAAAGACCTGGCTATATTTGCAAAGCAATTGAACCTGGAAGTAATACTGGAGATCCATAGTGAAGCTGAATTGGGGCATATTTGCAGTGAAGTGGATATGGTTGGTGTTAATAACAGGGATCTGAAAACCTTTAGCCTTGATATAAACAGGACGGTTGAACTGGGTAAAAAAATTCCTGCCGGTAAAATTAAAATTGCTGAAAGCGGGATAGAAGATACTGAAACCATCCGGTTATTTAAAGAGGCCGGGTTTTCTGGTTTTTTGATGGGAGGAAAATTTATGAGCTCTGCAAACCCGGGAGCAGCATTTGAACAATTTGTACAAAAACTAAAACAAGGATAATTATGAACACGAAAGTATGTGGCATTACCCAATTGAAACAGTTACAACAGTTAGACGGGCTGGATATTGATTTTGCCGGGTTGATATTTTATAAGGATTCGCCCCGCTATGTGGGCGATAAGATCGCAAAGGAAGATCTGAAAAACTCAGATTTCGACTTAAAAAAAGTAGGTGTTTTTGTGAATGCAGGTTATGATGAGATCATGCAGGTGGTGGAAGATTACGGGCTTGATGTGGTGCAGCTGCATGGCGATGAAAGCCCAGATCTTTGCGAAGAATTGTCGGAAGATGTAGAAGTGATCAAAGCTTTTAAAGTGAAAGACAGTAAAGTTTCCATTGATGAGATGGTGGCTGATTATGATGAGGTTTGTGATTATTACCTCTTTGATACGGCTTCATCAGATGTGGAAGGTGGCAGTGGTAAACAGTTTGACTGGAAACTGCTCAGCAAAAGTAAAATTGAAAAGCCTTTCTTTTTAAGCGGGGGTATCGGTGTGGATGATGTTGCCAAAGTAAAAGCTTTCAAACATCCTGATTATTATGCGGTGGATATTAACAGCAAAGTAGAAAAAGAACCCGGTGTAAAGGATATGGCACTGGTATTACAGTTCAGGCAGGGTTTAAAGTAGAGCCTCTCCCGGGGGGGAATTTTATTGGGGGCGGTTGGGGGGTGGCAGTGCCAAGGAAAGAATAGATTCAAAGCTGGTAACAAAAATACAATGAAATTCAATGTTGATGAACATGGTTATTATGGAAATTTTGGTGGAGCCTTCATCCCTGAAATGCTGTACCCCAATGTGAAGGAATTGCAGGATAATTACCTGGAGATCATTTATGACGACAATTTTCAAAGTGAATACCGGTACCTGCTAAACGATTATGCCGGAAGGCCTACGCCGCTTTTTTATGCCGAAAGGCTCAGCAAAAAAT
Organism: Chitinophagaceae bacterium; assembly: GCA_016703625.1. Lineage (GTDB taxonomy): Bacteria > Bacteroidota > Bacteroidia > Chitinophagales > Chitinophagaceae > Ferruginibacter. The sequence continues at coordinate 254,639 of JADJBP010000004.1, forward strand.
ACAATGCCAGGATCTTTTTAAAAAGGGAAGACCTTTGCCATACCGGTGCACACAAAATAAACAATACCATTGGACAGATCTTAGTGGCGCAACGACTGGGCAAAACCAGGATCATTGCCGAAACGGGTGCAGGCCAACATGGAGTGGCCACAGCAACGGTATGTGCATTAAAAGGGCTGGAGTGCATTGTGTACATGGGCGAAAAAGATATTGAACGCCAGGCACCCAACGTGGCAAGAATGAAAATGCTGGGCGCTACCGTTATACCGGCAACAAGTGGCAGTAAAACCTTAAAAGATGCCACCAATGAAGCCATCCGCGACTGGATAAACAACCCGCTGGATACACATTATATCATTGGCAGTGTGGTGGGGCCGCATCCTTATCCCGATTTGGTGGCACGTTTGCAAAGCATCATCAGCGAAGAAATAAAAATACAATTGCTGGAAAAGACCGGCCTTGAAGATCCCAATTATGTGATTGCCTGTGTTGGCGGTGGCAGTAATGCAGCCGGTGCATTCTATCATTTTTTGGATAAAGCACAGGTAAAATTAATTGCCGTAGAAGCGGCAGGTTGTGGCATCAACAGCGGTATGAGTGCCGCCACGACACAACTTGGCAAACCCGGCATACTGCATGGCAGTAAAAGCCTGCTTATGCAAAATGAAGACGGCCAGGTAACAGAGCCACACAGCATTTCAGCGGGGCTTGATTATCCCGGTATTGGCCCGCTGCATGCACACTTACACGAAAGCGGGCGTGCCATATTTATGAGCGCTACCGATAATAAAGCATTGCAGGCTGCATTTGAACTGAGCAAACTGGAGGGTATCATTCATGCACTGGAATCAGCACATGCTCTTCATGCATTGAAAATGATCAACTTTAATAAAAATGATGTTGTGGTGGTTTGTTTAAGCGGAAGGGGAGATAAGGACCTGGATACCTATATGAAACATTTACCATTATGAAATACATGATCTCCTGCTTCTGCTGTTTTTTGTTTTTTTCCTGTAATGATCCATTTTTCAATCATGATCTGAAATATGAAAAATGGGCGATTGTATTTGAATATTCCGGTTCAATAAAAATGAAAGCCAACATCAATGGAGTGCGGTATGAATTTTTAAGTTGCCTGGATGAAGGTTTTGATGAAAAAATTATTCAGTAGAAAGAACCGGTGACAGTCTTATTGTTACATTTCCCAGGTCAGCAGATCAGCAGAAAGCACTTTTTAAATTAATACTGGATGTGGATGCCAAACCCAGGTACAATCATATCATATTAGACGGGCGGGAAGTGATCCTTGCTCCCTAAACAAAATAGCCATGAAAAACAGGATCGATCAGCTTTTTTCGGTAAAGAAAAATAACATTTTAAATATTTACTGCACTGCCGGTTTTCCCAAACTTCATTCAACCATGGAAGTAATGGAAGCATTACAGCAATCCGGGGCCGACATCATCGAACTTGGTATTCCTTACAGTGACCCCATTGCCGATGGGCCCGTTATCCAGCAAAGTAATATGCAGGCTTTACAGAACGGGATGAGCATTCCGTTCCTTTTTGAACAGTTAAAAGATGTACGTGGTAAAATTAAAGTGCCGGTAATATTAATGGGTTATCTCAATCCTGTTTTACAATACGGGATTGAAAAATTTTGTGCTGCCGCAGCATTGGCCGGTATCGATGGCATTATTCTGCCTGACCTGCCCATGCATGAATTTGAAACGGAATATCAGCAGCATTTTAAAAAGCATGGACTGAAATTCATTTTTTTGATAACTCCTGAAACGAGTGAAGCACGGATCCGGCAAATTGATAAACTGGGCAGCGGTTTCATGTATGCAGTCTCGGCATCTTCCACAACAGGTTCTGATGCGGCCATTAATGAAGCGGAGCAGCAGGCTTATTTTAAAAAATTACAGCATATGAATTTAGTGAACCCGATGCTGGCCGGCTTTGGCATAAAAGATAAAAAAACCTTTGATGCGGCCTGTACATTCACCCGGGGTGCTATTATCGGCTCTGCATATATACATGCAATAAAGGATACAGCCGATATTGGTCATACTACTAAAGATTTCATAATTAATGTAAAAGGATGAACCATTTGCATAAAACTCAGTAAATTGCGTTACTTAAAATTACATGATGAAAAGAATTTTCCTTTTACTTTTTTTATTTGCAGGATACAGTGTGATGCCGGCTTTCACCTTTGCCCAGGTTAAGCCCAAAGCGAAAACCAAATCAAAAACAAAGGCTGTATCCAAGGCAACGGAAGCTGTTAAACCGGTTGCAACCAATTTTGTGATCAATGCTACCGTTACCGGGTTTCCGGAAGGAACTCCCGTTGAATTCCTGAACGGGCAAACCGGTGCAACTGAACTGTCAACAACCGTACAGGCAAATAAATTCTCTTTTAAAGGAAAAATGGATCGTCCCGATTTTAAGATCATCCTTTTTAACAAACAGCCTCCTTATATCACCTTGTTTATGGATAACAGTGTAGTTAGTATTACAGGTGATAAAACAACCATTGATAAAGCAAAAATTACCGGCTCCGGATCGCACACGGCATTTGAAGATTTTAATAATTTACTGGAACCATACCAATCTGTTTTTTCAGAAACGGGTGAATACGATTCGGCCCTTACCGCTAAAGCCATGAACCTGATCCGTGAATTTGTCAGTACGCATACATCCGATTATATCACGCCATTGGCGGTGATCCGGTTTAACCAGATTGCTGAAGATGTATATAAGACCGAAGAATTGTTCAACCTGCTGGATCCAAAGATCAAATCATCGGCTATGGGACAGTATATTGTCCAGCAGATCGCAGAAGGCAAATTAAATGGTGCCGGTACTGTGCTGGCCGATTTTTCGCAGCCTGATACGTCAGGCGTTCCCGTTAGTCTTTCTTCACTGCGCGGCAATTATGTGCTGGTAGATTTTTGGGCAAGCTGGTGCGGGCCATGCCGGCAGGAAAATCCAAACCTGGTTGCTGCCTATAATAAATACAAGCATAAAAAATTCACTGTATTGGGTGTTTCACTCGATAAAGCAAAACCCGCCTGGATGGATGCCATTCATATGGATGGATTGACCTGGACACATATCAGCGACCTCCAGGGCTGGAGTAATGCAGTTGCCCAGCAATTCCAGATATTCAGCATACCGCAAAATTTCCTCATTGACCCGGATGGTAAAGTAGTAGGAAAAAATTTACGCGGGGCAGCTTTGGAAAGAAAACTGGCGAAGATATTGAACTAGTCTTGGTTCCGCTGTTTGCCGTTATTCACACTGAGCGTAGTCGAAGTGTGAGCGTAGTTGAAGTGTCATCGAAGCGTAAGTTATTGCCAGGGCGACCGGCAATGTAAGATCAGCCGGTTGATTTATTGTTAAGCTGGGTTAAAGGAATAATAATGGCAAATAGAATAGCCATTCTGAAACAGGTTTCCCAATCTATGATCAGTCCTTTGTCTTTGATGAAATAATTCCAAAAAAGAGAGATCAGGATATTCGCAACCAGTGCTATTCCGAAAATTATCATAAATCCTTTTATATAAGCTTTGATTTTCATGATATATATTTTAAGTAATACCTGAATGCTTAAAATTAGCATTACTGTTTATGCTTCAGTCTTTAACTGTCGCTTATATAACTGTACTGCATTCTCCAATCCCAGGTAAATGGCATCACAGATCAATGCATGGCCAATGGAAACTTCCAATAAACCTGGAATGTTTTCTGCAAAATATTTTAAGTTCTGCAGATCCAGGTCATGCCCGGCATTAATACCCAATCCCAACTCATTTGCTTTATTTGCTGCCGCAACAAAAGGCTCTATTGCCAACTGCGAACTGCCAACTGCAAACTGCTTTGCATAAGACTCTGTATATAATTCAACCCTGTCTGTACCAACCGCTTTTGCGCCTTCGATCATCTCCACCACCGGGTCAACAAAAATTGAAACACGAATGCCTGCATTTTTAAATACGGCGGATCATGTCTTTTAAATAAGCTGCATGCTCAATGGTATTCCATCCATGGTTTGATGTGAGTTGGTTGAGGCTATCGGGTACCAGGGTAACCTGTGTTGGTTTATTGGCAAGTACCAGGTCAACAAATCTTGCTTCGGTACAGTTGCCTTCAATATTGAATTCGGTCGTCACCACTTTTTTCAGTTCAAAAACATCGGCATAGCGGATATGCCTTTCGTCGGGTCGGGGGTGAACGGTTATGCCATTTGCTCCAAACCGTTCAATATCCATGGCTGCTTTTATAAGATCCGGATTATTGCCTCCGCGGCTGTTGCGGAGGGTGGCCAGTTTGTTGATATTTACCGAGAGTTTGGTCATGGCTGCATTTTTATGCTGCAAATCTAATTCAAAAGATCATGAACAGGCGCTTTGGGTTTTGGTTTTGCACTATGTATAAGCCCGTTTCAAAATATTTTATCAACCATTTGAATTTTTAGTTAAAATGTTTATTTTGTCACTTATTCTTGTCCCTGCTGAAAATGGTTACTCTTCTGGCACCTGCATTTTTTATTCATTCAAAACAAATCAAAACTAAACACGTATGAAAAAGATCATTTTGGTATTTTGTATGGCTGCCTTGCTGGTTGCCTGCAATGAAGAAAAGAAAACAGACACAGCTACTGAAGCAACTCCTGCTGCAGCACCTGCTGAAAAGCCACCGGTTGAAATACTCAATGACAGCAACCTGGTTGCTTCCACAATGGCTTCCTTCACCGCTTTTGAAAACAAGGATATTGAAGGCTATACTACAGGTATGGCTGATAATGTAATGTTCAGGTGGTCGGGGGGTGACAGCCTTGCCGGCAAGCAGGCTGTGAAAGACTATTATACAGGCAGGTTCAACATCATCGACAACATCAAATTTTCTGATCACATCTCGCTTCCGCTGATGGCCAATGCAAGTCCTGTTGCTAACGTGCCTACCGGTAAATGGATGCTAAGCTGGTATAAAGTGAGTGTAAAGTACAAGAACGGAAAGTCAATTGCTTTTGGGCACACAATACCCAGCATTACAATGATGCAGGCAAGATGGATATCTTTAATCAGTATATTGACAGGGCCCCGATCATGGCAGCCACTAAATAAAATGCAGTAATAAAACAAAACCCATCCGCTTTTGGTGGATGGGTTTTGTATTTTAATATTCCTGCAGCCAGGAAATAAATATTAATACCTGTAAGCCTCTGTTTTAAACGGACCTTCTTTTGGAAGACCTAAATATGCACTTTGTTCCGCGGTCAATTCTTCCAGTACCACGCCGATCTTGGCAAGGTGTAAACGGGCAACTTTCTCATCCAGGAATTTTGGCAATACGTAAACTTTGTTTTCGTATTTATCGGTGTTGGTCCACAACTCAAGCTGTGCCAATACCTGGTTGGTGAACGATGCACTCATTACAAATGACGGGTGACCGGTTGCACAACCTAAATTCACCAAACGGCCTTCAGCCAGTACGATCACATCTTTGCCTTCAATGGTGTACATATCAACCTGTGGTTTGATGGTGTTCTTGGTATTGCCGTAGTTTTCATTCAGCCAGGCCATATCAATTTCAATATCAAAGTGGCCGATGTTACAAACAATGGCTTTATCCTTCATCAGTCGGAAATGTTTTTCAGTGATCAGGTCACGGCAACCGCTGGCTGTAACGATGATATCGGCTTCTTTAACCGCTTCGGTCATGGGTTTCACTTCAAAACCGTCCATCGCTGCCTGTAAAGCACAGATGGGATCGATCTCGGTAATGATAACCCTGCAACCGGCACCTTTTAATGAAGCTGCAGATCCTTTACCCACATCACCGTAAGCGCCAACAACAGCTACTTTACCGGCCATCATTACATCAGTGGCACGGCGGATCGCATCTACCAGACTTTCTTTACAACCATATTTGTTATCAAATTTAGATTTGGTAACAGAATCGTTGATGTTGATGGCAGGAATAGGCAATGTACCTTTTTCCATACGCTCGTATAAACGGTGAACACCGGTTGTGGTTTCTTCGCTCAATCCTTTTACATGCTGGATCAGCTCAGGGTATTTATCAAATACCATGTTGGTCAGATCACCACCGTCATCCAGGATCATATTCAGCGGACGGTCTTCGCTTCCAAAAAATAAGGTCTGTTCAATACACCAGTCAGATTCTTCCTGCGTTTGTCCCTTCCAGGCAAACACACCCACACCCGTAGCCGCAATTGCAGCAGCAGCCTGGTCCTGTGTACTGAAAATGTTGCACGAGCTCCATTTAACTTCTGCACCCAGGGCAGTTAAGGTTTCAATCAAAACAGCCGTTTGAATGGTCATGTGCAGGCAACCTGCAATTCTTGCACCTTTCAATGGTTGAGACGGACCGTATTCTTTACGGATCGACATCAGGCCCGGCATTTCTGCTTCGGCCAGCATAATTTCTTTGCGGCCCCATTCGGCCAGCGTCATATCTTTTACCTTGTAGGCAAGGTTAAAATCAATGACATTCTTTGTTATTGTTGACATATTGTAATTTTTAGACTGCAAATCTAAACAATTCAGGATAATATTCTGAATAATTTTATAACTTTGGGTGAAAAGCCTGTTTTTGTAAAAATATCAGGATAAACATTAAGTAACTCATGGCAAAAGCTATCAAAAAAGAAAAATCACCTGAACCCGGTGTTTCGCTGGATACAAAAGATATGGCCATTCTTAAATTGTTACAGGAGAATGCCCGTATCACCGTAAAGGAAATCTCCGAAAAAATTCACCTGAGCACAACGCCTGTTCATGAACGCATTAAACGGATGGAAGAAAGCGGGGTTATCAAACAGTACGTGACCATCCTGGATCACAGTAAAGTGAAAAAAGGGCTCACCGTTATCTGTTATGTTTCTCTGAAAGAACACAATAAGAATGCAGGCAATAAATTCATTAAGACCATTCATGAGTTATATGAAGTAACCGAGTGTTATAATATCTCGGGCGAATTTGATTTTATGCTGAAGGTGATCTGCGAAGACATGAACGACTATTACGATTTTCATGTGAACAAATTAAGCCAGATCGAGAATATGGGGCATGTGCAGAGTATTTTTGTGATGGGGGTCATCAAGCAGACATACCAGTTGCTGTATGGGTGAGTGGTGAGTGGTGAGTCGGGAGTCGGGAGTCGGGAGTGTGGGAGTTTTGATTCGTCAGTGGTCACTGGTCATTTGTTTAAGGCCAGGTTCATCACATAGTCATTCATAAAATAACCGCTGCCGATATCAATATCTTCTTCCCGGGTAATGGTAAAGCCAAGTTTTTTATAAAAATCCAATGCTTTGTTGTGGCGGTTTACATTCAGTTCAAGATCAGTGGCTGCATGGTTTTTAGATCATTGATGATAAAACCGGTCAATAATTTACCAATGCCTTTTCCCTGCTGTGCCGGATGCATATAGATCTTATGCAGGCGGTAAACAGAAGAACCTTCGGCATATTTTTCGGAATAAGATGCAAAACCAACTGCTTCATCATTTTCAAAGGCAACAATGAATTGGTGACCACCTTGCATTTGCATTTCCAATGCAGTGTTGCTGTAAAAAAGTTCCAGCATATAGGCCATCTGCTCCGGGCTGATGATGGATGCATAAGCCTGTTTCCAGGTTATTTGAGCCAGGTGTTGTATTACGGGAATTGATTCGGTACCAACCTTACAAACCGCGATCATCATCATTTTTTAATTTGAATCAGGAGTTCGGGCGCAAACATAAACCGGCCCTGGGGATCCCTGGCAACAATGTCGAAAAAATGCAATTCTTCGCCCGGGGCCATTTGTTCGGTCAGGATCTTTATCCAGAGTGTGGGCAATGGGGTTTCCCTGAACAGGTCTGAAACATTGCTGATCACAGGCGTAACTTTTCCGGTAGCTTCATCTTCTGTTACAGCCCTTCTTTTATACATTAACCGGTAAGATGAAATGGTGTAGTTATTTTTTTTATCATCCGTGATCTTCAGGGGTAATTTTACCAGCTGTACTGCTTCCTCCACATAAACAGAAACAGTATCTTTCCGGATACCCAGCATGCTCGTTAACCTGGGTGGGGTAAACTTTTGAAAAGTGACTGGTTTAGCTGGTGCCGTTTTTGGCTTTTGCGCCAAAATGGTAGTTAATGACAGCGTAAAAACAATTGTCAGTATACATTTTACATGGTTTGCCATAGTTCCCGGTTATTATATAGTAACGAAAGTACGCAACAATTAGTATCCTTTTACGGTTTTAACTGATCGTTGACAGGCTCTCTTCGATGGCCTTTATCCTGGCCTCCGCATCTGCTTTCTTTTTCTGTTCAAGTGCCAGTACTTCGGGTTTGGCGTTTTGAACAAATTTTTCGTTACTTAATTTTTTTTCAACCGACAATAAAAAACCTTTCTGGTGAAGCAGGTCTTTCAGCAGGTCGTCTTTTAAAGTTGCATTATCCAGTTCCTTTTCCGTTTTAATATAAAATTTATCTTTTTCAACCGTCAAAACAATGGTATTGGGAATGGCTTCACCGGTAAATGAAACTGCTTCGGCATTTACCTGTTTGCTTAAAATATGGAGGATGGAACCGTAACTTTCCCCGGATGCTGTTTCTATAAAAAGTTTGATCGCTTCTTTTGGTTTCAGTTGATTTTTATTCCTGCCATCGCGGATGGCGGTGATCACCTGTTTCAGCAATTCGCCCTGGGCCAGCATATTTTCATCAACCGTTTTTACAGCAGCAAACTGGTTTACACAAAGATCATCACTTTGCTCTTTTAGTAAATGATAGATCTCTTCGGTAACAAAAGGCATGTAAGGATGCAGCAACTGCACCAGTTCTTCAAAATAAATGATCGTTTTATTGTAAACGGTTTCATCGATCGGCTGTTCAAAACCGGGCTTGATCCATTCCAGGTACCAGCTGCAGAAATCATCCCAGATCAAACTGTAAATTGTTTTTAAAGCTTCACTCAGCCTGAACTGTTTCATTAAAGCATCAACTTCAGTTCTTACTTGATTCAAGCCGGTTCTCAAACCATCCAATGCAAACGTTGTATTGAGTGGTGATTGGTGCTCACTGCCAAGGGCTAGACTGCTTTTGGGGCCCACATTCTAATCAGCTTCAATGCATTCCACATCTTATTATTGAAATTCCTGCCCTGCTCCAGGCTGTTCTCATCAAACATCAGGTCATTGCCGGCAGGTGATGAAACCATAATGCCAAAACGAACAGCATCGGCGCCATACTTATCGATCAGTTCCAGCAGGTCGGGACTGTTGCCAAGCTGTTTGCTCATTTTACGTCCCAGTTTATCCCTTACCATACCGGTAAAATACACATCCTTAAAAGGTATCTGCTTTTCGTATTCCATGCCCGCCATCACCATGCGTGCCACCCAAAAGAAAATAATATCCTGGCCGGTAACCAATACCGAACCGGGATAATAATATTTTACATCTGCATTGCCCGGTTCTGTTATTCCTTTAAAAACCTCCATGGGCCAAAGCCAGGAAGAGAACCAGGTATCCAGTACATCTGCATCCCGGTTAAGCCCGTTCTTCGGATCTTCCCGGTAGATCGTATAATATTTTTCCAATGCTTCATTTTCATTTTCAGCAACCACCATCTTTCCATCTTCATCATACCAGGCCGGTATCTGCTGTCCCCACCAGAGCTGGCGGCTGATGCACCAGTCCTTTACATTTTCCAGCCAGTATTTATAGGTTGCCAGGAATTTATCACCGGGATGAATTTTTATATCTCCGTCAACCACTGCTTTCAGTGCAGGCGTTGCCAGTTCTTTCATCTTTACAAACCATTGCGTACTTATCCTTGGTTCTACAACTACCCCTGTACGTTGGCTATAGCCCAGCCTGGTACTGTATTCTTCTGTTTTGGTAAGAAAATCTTTCTCTTCCAGTTCTTTGATGATCTTTTTACGGGCCACAAAACGGTCTTCGCCCACATAGATCTGTGCGGCTGCACTCATGGTACCATCATTGTTGATGGTATCAACCACTTCCAGGTTATGTTTTAAACCCAGGTTATAATCGTTGATATCGTGTGCAGGCGTAACTTTTAATGCACCGGTTCCAAAGGCCGGATCAACATAGTCATCAAAAATGATGGGTATGCGGCGGTTGATCAGCGGAACAAAAGCATATGCTCCTTTTAAATGGGCATAGCGTTCATCATGGGGGTTCACACAGATGGCTGTGTCGCCCATGATGGTTTCGGGGCGCTGCGTTGCTATACTTATATATGCTTCATCAGCTGTATCTAATTTGTAACGGAGATGATAAAGCTTACCGGTCAGATCTTTGTATTCCACTTCTTCATCACTCAATGCGGTTTTTGCAGATGAGTCCCAGTTGATCATCCTGGCACCACGATAGATGAGGCCCTTATTATAGAGGTCGATAAAAACTTTTATTACAGCCTGGTAATAATGATCGTCCATGGTAAATGTGGTACGGTCCCAATCCACACTGCAGCCGAGCCTTTCGATCTGGTTGTAAATGATGCTGCCATATTTATCCTTCCATTCAAATGCATATTTTAAAAATGCTGACCTGCTCAAACTGTTCTTATCAATGCCTTTTTCTTTGAGCATGCCTACCACTTTGGCTTCAGTGGCAATGGAAGCATGGTCGCTGCCAGGTACCCAGCAGGCATTAAAACCGCTCATGCGTGCCTTGCGCACCAGGATATCCTGTACGGTTTCATTAAGGGTATGGCCCATGTGTAACACACCGGTAACATTGGGCGGGGGTATCACTACGGTAAAAGCAGGGCGGCCATCGGGTTTGCTGTTAAAATACCCCTGGGCTAGCCAGTGTTTATACCATTTTTCCTCAACTGTTCCGGGCTCAAAATTTTTAGTCAATTCCATTTTATGTGTTACTTATTATTTGTGGTGGGCAAAAGTACAAAAAAGCGGGGAGGTTTTGGTTTGGGCCATCGGTTTGTGAATTACCGTCTTTTCGTCTTCCCGGCTATATTGTATTTTGCCGGTAAGACGTAAAAAATAAATGGTTTCAAAATGAATGGCTGTGTGTATAAGTAGCATATGATTAATTTAAAATTTGAGTATCTTTCTGAAACCTTTTAAATAACTCAACTAAAACTAACATCATGAAAAAACTTATTGCAGAATTTATCGGCACTTTTTCACTGGTGCTCTTCGGATGTGGTGCTGCTGTGGTTTCCGGCATATCAACCACCGGGCCTTCGGGAATTGGCTTACTGGGTATATCATTTGCGTTTGGCCTTGCTGTGGTAGCCATGGCTTATGCCATTGGCCCCATTTCGGGGTGCCATATCAACCCGGCCATCAGCATCGCCATGCTGGCTGCCGGTAAAATGAATGTTAAGGATGCTGCCGGTTATGTGGTTGCACAAATTGCCGGTGCCATTGCCGGTGCTGGTGTCCTGTATCTTATTGTTTCAAACCAGTCAGGCTACGAAAAATTGGGCGACTGGGCGCTTGGCTCCAATGGCTGGGTTGAAGGTTACCGTGGGAATTATAATCTTACGGCAGCATTTATTGCTGAAGCCGTTTTAACGTGTTTGTTTTTGCTGGTGATCTTCGGCACCACATCCAAAGAAGGAAATGCTACTACTGCCGGGCTTGCAATCGGTATTACCCTGGTGCTCATTCACCTGGTGGCCATACCCATTACCGGCACATCGGTTAACCCTGCACGCAGTATTGGCCCGGCCATTTTTGCCGGTGGAAAGGCACTGAGCCAGTTGTGGTTGTTTTTGGTTGCACCCGTTATTGGCGGTTTGGTTGCTGCCTTGATCTGGAAAACATTACTTGAATCCAAAGAAAAATCCAGTTACTAAAAAGCTATACCATATTTTTTCAATTGCAATTGTTAGAGGATTCTTTGATAAGTTGCCCACAAAGACCGGAAGAACACAAAGAATTTTTCAGTATAAATGATTTTTGCTTTGTGATCTTTGAGTCTTGTGGAAAATTTTAAAATATAATTCTTATTACGGCTTCATACTTACTTTGACAGCCTGTTCCTGTCAACCCAATAAGCCAGTATTATAAATAGCCATTGTAAATTACCGGCCCAGGCAACTGCGTGCATATTGGGCGGGGGAGGGCCAAGCAGGTTAGCTGTATGTGAGATCAGCAACAGCCCGGTCAAAATCCACAAACCAAATTTACCTTGTTTGTTTTTTGCAACTGTTGCACGCAGATAAAGAACCAGGCCGGCAATAAAAATACTACCTTCCAGTAATAGAGTTCCCCAAAACGAATTCCAGAGCTTTAAACCAAAAACCGGGGAATCATTTCCCGGGTAAAGGGGCAGGTCGGGCAAATGTACGATGAGATCAAGTACCCAATGGCTTAACACGCAAAGTCCCAGGACAATAGTTGCTTTTACATTTTTTTAAACAGCCAGTAAACAAAACCAAACAGCATGGCCCAAACCAACACCATGGCCAAACTGTGCGATATGGGATAATGGGTAAATTCAATTGGCTGGGCGTGGCCGGTACCGGGTTTTATTGCAGCCTGTTCAATATTCAGTAATAACAGCACCGGCCATAAAAGGTCTAAAAACTGAACGGCTAAAAATAAAGTGCCTAATGAAATTTGCGGCATTGGTCTTTTGGTTATGAAACCAATGCCAAAATGTCCAATAAACATACACTGCGGTTTTTGTTGATTGATGTAATTGAGTAACAATATTTGCTAATGTAAAAATATTTACTGAAAAATGAAATAGCATGGCAGCACTTTCATACTCCGGTATACAGCATACATTTGATCAATGAAAAAAATATCATTGAATATCATGGCTGTTTTTTATATGGCAGCCGGTGTGAATCATTTTATCAACCCGGATTTTTATTTAAAAATGATGCCAACCTGGATACCCTGGCATAAAGAACTGGTTTTTATCAGCGGCTTATTTGAAATATTGTTTGGATTTTTTTTGTTATTCCCTTTTTCTGGGAAAATGGCAGCCTGGTGCATCATTGCCCTGCTGGTGGCCGTTTTCCCGGCCAATATTCAAATGATGTTGAATGCTATGGATGAAAATAATCCAAGGTTTTGGATCACAGTGCTTCGTTTACCCCTGCAGATTTTGTTGATCCGGTGGGCTTATGGTTTTACAAAACCCTGATGGTAAATTAAACCTTGCCTGCCGGCGCCTGTTACAGATATTTTTCTTTCTCCCGGCCACTTCCACTTTTGAATGATCGCTCTTTTAGTGTGTGGGTAAGTGCAGTCAATGCCTGCCGGATATTTGTTCAGATGATTGTATATCAAATGCTGATCACCCGGTCTCTTGCAGTATTTTTCCATTCGGCAACTGCCCTGCCATTTTCTACAAGCTGCACACGCTCATACAAGGCTACTGTAGGACAGATATGATAAGGTAAACCATAAAGGATATCGCCGGGAGCAAACTGTTGTGCAGTTTTGTTTTCCAGCACCAGGTGCTCTTCACTTTGTGTAAGCGCATGAAGCCATTCATATCCAGGGAAGAAGATCCTTTTCGTTATTTCATTTTCGGCAGCAACCGATTTATGCCCAAGGTCGGTGCATATTTTTCCATGGCCGGGCATTGAAACGATTCTTGTCAGCAAAACCGCCGCCGGGATAAATGCCTGTTCCGGGCAAAGATCCATATAACCTTTATCCCAGTAAATAAAAGTACCGGGACTGCATTCAACGGTTTCTCTTGTACAGTGAACAGAAAATGTAGGCGAGCCGCCGGCAATGATCATTGGTTTGGGTAAACCCAGGGTTTCAATTTTATCAGTCATTTCTTCCACTAAGGAAAAGCGTCATCACATTTTTTTTCTTAACAGGTAAAATCAAGATCCCGGATATGCCCATCGTAAGCGTGAATGCCTTTTAGGATGAGCCCTTCAGCCTTTGAACAATAAGCATATAATTTCAACGCTTCATCTCCGGCTTTAATTCCTGTCCTGTTCATGCCCACATTTAAGTCAATATATACAGGTACCTGTAATCCTGCATGCAGTAAAAGCATTGGATTGTTCACCTGCAGATATCAAATTATCGGTAATACAGGAAAATGTTGTTTCCGGGTATTTTTTGATCAATGCAATGAAGCGTTGCAGTTTTGGACCCAAAGGCTGGTAAGCCAGTAACACATCTGCTGCCTGGCAGATGCCCAGCATTTCTGCTTCTGCTATAGTGGCACACTTGAATTTGCTTATGCCTGCATCCATCATCAGCTTTACAACGCCGGCACATTTATGTGTCTTTACATGCGGCCGAAGCCTGTTTACATCTCCAATCATTTTTATGGCAGTCAGTATATTGGCTTTTACCCTTTCCGGGTAAACCAGGAGTGCAGGCGAATCAATTTCGTTTGCGTTGCTGATCTCAAACCATTTTTTACCATGCATAATATTATTGAGCTTTTAGCTTGTTGCTGCAATTTAACCAGATTTATCTGCCGCTTTCATTTTTAGCTGTACAATTAGCTGCGAAAAAACATTATTTTGATTGCCGGAAGTTTTATTTTTAAAAACAATTAACCTGCACATGCGCATTTGTTTAGTTTTGATCTCCTTTTTATTGTGGATATCGGCAAATTCCCAGACACTTGCCCAATGGTCGCAGGTGGTTAACTGGGATGGGGTAAGTCACTGGTCGAGGTACATCCGTACATTTCCTGCTTACCAGGGGCCAAATGCGCTGCCGGTACCACGTTTGGGCAATGGCCTTATCGACAGCAGCTTTAATATCGGGGCTTCAGGCAATTTTCATTTTTCAAATGGCGACAATACTCAGAACCTCACCCTGTATGCCAATTACTGCCTGGTAAAGGGTTTTATTTCGATGGACCTGGTGTGGGTGCCTTACGAGCATTACACCCTGACCCATGCCATGAAAGAAGAGCGGCATATCTCCCCCAGTTTTATTATGATAAGGAAGGAGAGGGGGAATTGCACCTGAATACAAATTTCCAGGTATTGAAAAGATGGGAAAAATACATCCGGCTGAAGTTAAGGATGGGATACCGTTTTCCTTCGGGTTCGGGATTTGGTGCAGCCAGGGATGTTGATGCGCCCGGTTATTATTTTGATCTTTCATTTGGAAAGCCATTTAAAAATTCTGGACTAACCTGGACGGGTATGCTGGGTTTTTATTCCTGGCAGATAGAATCAGATAAAAATAACCAGGATGATGCCATCCTGTTTGGTACCGGGCTGGAGTGGAATAAAAATAACTGGAAACTGCAGACGAATATAGCAGGCTATATCGGGTATCTCGAGAACAGCGGCGATAAACCTGTTGTATTCCGGTTTGATGTACAGAAGCGGATAAAGAACTTCGGCCTTATATTGGGATTTCAGCAGGGCCTGCATGATTTTGCATTCAGCAGTATGGAAACCGGGGTGAAGTTTTATATTAAGCAATGATCCCGGTCCGGTGGCATGGAAACATCCGGCATACCAAAGTCTTTTCAACTAACCGCCACAATTTTATTTACCCTGCGCCACGCAACCTTTTGGCTGTTGCCTTAATCTCTATTACAATACATGTTAGATTTAAGCAGTATGTTAACCGCCGGTTATTCATGACCGCATTGTAACCAGTGTCATGGTTTTTGATAATGCATGTCATTGATAAGGGATTTGTGATATAATAACTTCGCCATGTTTGTCAATAAATACAATACCAGGCATGGAAAAGACCTTTCTGTCACTTAACCGGATATTATGTAAGCGTTAAAATTTAATACATAAAAATAAAAATCATGAAACAGTTATCAGCTATTGTTATTTTCCTGTTTACAGCTTTAACCATATATGCACAGCAATATAGTAATGAAGTAACCATTACCGTGAATGGCAGTAAAAACCTTCAAATAGCAGTGGATGGAAGAAACTATGATCTTACGAACAGTACTTTAAAAGGGGAAAAAACAAGCATTGCGATTAACAACCTTGTTGTTGGACAGCATAGTTTACAGGTTAGCCGTACAGATCCCGATGCAAACAACACAGAAAGGATATCAACCGTATTTAACCTGAGGCCCGGGTACGATATGCTGGTAAGGGTTAACAAAAACGGCAGCCTGGGATTGATAGAAACAAAACGGACAGGGGTAAATGCAAATATGCCACCGATGAATACTGCCGAATTTAATAATTTATTGGCACAGGTAAGAAACCAGCGTTCACCGGCCGGAAGAAAAGTGTGATATCCGATGCATTCAGCA
Source organism: Chitinophagaceae bacterium (assembly GCA_016703625.1). GTDB lineage: Bacteria > Bacteroidota > Bacteroidia > Chitinophagales > Chitinophagaceae > Ferruginibacter. The sequence continues at coordinate 270,898 of JADJBP010000004.1, forward strand.
ATACACAAAATTATTTCACATCCTCCCAGGTATCACAATTGATTCAACAGGTAAATGGTGAAAGTTTCAGGCTTCAATTGGCAAAATTATCTTACCGGTCAATAACCGACCGCAATAATTTTTACCAGGTATTTGACCAGCTCAACAGCCAGGAAAGCAGGAATGATCTGGAGGATTATATAAATGATTACAATCAGGAAGTAAACCCTGACAGTGCCATGTCTGATGAAAACTTTAATACATTGTACCAGGGCATTCTGCAGCAAAGGCCCGTTAGTGCCCAAATGAATTCACTCACCAATGCTTTTAATAACACGGCAAATTATTTTACGGTATACCAGGCAAGCCGCTTAATTCAACTGGTAACGGCCGAGAACAACAGGCTGCAACTCGCCAAATTATCATACCGCAGTATAACCGACCGCAGTAATTTTTACCAGGTAAATGAACTGCTGTACGGCCAGGCCAGTAAAAATGAGCTGGAAGTTTATGTAAAGAATTATGGCGGCGGCAGCACACAGGGTGTTGCCATGACTGATGCCAATTTCAATGCATTGTATCAAACCATTCAGCAGCAAAGGTCTGTTAGTACCCAAATGAATTTACTCACCAATGCTTTTAACAATACTGCAAATTATTTTACAACCATCCAGGCCAGCCGGTTAATTCAACTGGTAAGCACCGAAAGCAACAGGTTGCAGCTGGCAAAATTATCTTATCGGTCAATTACCGACAAGGTGAATTTCTTACGGTTGAAAGACCTGCTCTACAGCCAGGCCGGCAAAAATGAACTGGAAGCTTATGTAAAAAATTATAACAGCGGCAGCAGCCAGGGTGTTGCCATGCCTGATGCCAATTTCAATGCTTTATATCAAACCATTCAGCAGCAGAGGTCCGTTAATACGCAAATGGGTTTACTCACCAATGCATTTAATAATACCGCAAATTATTTTACTGCCTACCAGGCAAGCCGCCTGATTCAACTGGTAAGTGCCGAAAGCAACAGGCTGCAACTCGCCAAATTATCGTACCGTAGTATAACCGACCGCAATAATTTTTACCAGGTAAAAGACCTGCTTTATGGCCAGGCCAGTAAAAATGATCTGGAAGCTTTTATAACTAATGATAACAGTGGCGGCACCCAGGGCGTTGCCATGTCAGATGCAGGCTTTAATGCATTGTATCAAACTATACGGGATCAATGGCCAGTGAGTACACAAATGAATTCCCTCAGCAATGCATTTAATAACAGCAGTAATTATTTTACATCTTACCAGGCAAGCCGTTTAATTCAACTGGTAAGTGCCGAAAGCAACAGGCTGCAGCTGGCCAAATTATCCTATCGCAGTATAACAGACCGCAATAATTTTAACCTGGTATTTAATACATTGCCCGGCCAGTCTGCCAAAGATGAATTAGCGGTTTATGTGAATAATTACAGTACCGGTGGAGGAAGCAATACCTGGGTACCTATGCCGGAATCGGCATTTAATGCTTTGTACCAGGCCATTTTTTTAAAATTCTTTCCCAATGAAAGAATGAATGCACTGACCATAGAATTTAACAATACGGCTAATAATTTCAGTGCTGCCCAGGCCAAGCAGTTGATCTCTTTGGTGTCGATAGAAAGCAACAGGCTTATATTGGCGAAATTATCCTATCGGTCAATTACCGACCGCAATAATTTTAACCTGTTGTACGACCTGCTCGACAGTGAGGCCAGCAGGAATGAACTGGAAGAGTATGTAAGAAACTACAGCAATTAATGCTATTGGTATAATTGGAAACTGCCTGCCATCCGGCCTTGCTCCGCAGAAGCTTTGCGAAGGCGGGCAGGCAGTTTTTTTATTTGTATGGTATCCATATTCAATCCTAAGTACAATTTAATAAATGATCATTTACACGGGGATGAACCCAAACCACTTAAATGCTTATTGCCTGTTGAGTAATTTTTTCTTTTGCATTTCATATTCTTCTTTGCTTAATGCGCCTGCCTGGTAAAGTTCGAACAGTTTTTTGATCTCATCTGCAACCAAAAGATTGTTGATGTTGCCGGCTGCTTTATCTTTTTTGGGTTCAGCAGCTGCAGGTTGTTTTTTAGTTTCAGCTACCATTGTTTGGGGCAGGCTTGTTTTAAATGCTTCCGGTACCGTTAATTCGGCGGGCAGCCCACCCGAACCTGCGATCGCTTTTTCAAAATCCATGATGATATCTGTCTCTTCTTTTTTGCCATCAGCATAGGTTACAATGCCCTGTATCCTGATGCTGATATCATCGCCACCTGCATTTTTATAATTCCTTAATTTATTGACCAGTAAACGGCTGTTCTGTAAAGAAAAAGTATTGTTTTTAGCCAGGCCCGGATGAAATTTTATGTATTTAAAATATCCGGCTGCCGATGTACCGCCGGCAAGCTGCAATATCTGTCCTTTATATATTTTATAGCCGGTGGTTGTGGTAAGTGTATCGTTTTCAAAACGGGGCAGGTAGTTTTGCGCTGTTGAAAATAACGGGCAGAGCAGGATGGTGAATAATAATTTCTTCATAATGAAATTTTATAAGTCTTTGATAAAGTTAAGGATTTAGTGTAATCAATGAAAAACAAAACAATATCAGGTTAATACCTGATTTCGTTTCGAAGAATTATTACCAATATACCAGTTTTGATGAGATAAGAACGGTGGCAAGTCATTTAGCTATTGTTCCAACAATTTACTTTTTGTGCTTCATATGCTTCTTTGCTTATAGATCCCGATGCATATAATGTAAAAAGTTTATTGAGTTGCTGGTGGAGTATTATCCTGCTGCTGTTTCTGAATTGAGGCGGCACAACTAATTCCGTGTGTAAATTGGGATCGTTTTCAATAGCTTTATCAAATGCCACTTGTATCACAACATTTCCTTTTGAACTGTCTTTAAAAATGACAGTGCCAATGATATCAACATAACCAACATCCAGTGGTGTTATTTGAATGTTTTGCAAATCTTTTATCAACATTGAAGAATTGATAAGTGAATGGGCTGCAAAACCATTCTTGATAGTGATATACCTGAATTGACCTTTTTTACCGGTGCCTTTGGCAAAATGCAATGTTTGGCCTTTGTAAAATGCATAACCGCAGGTAGCGTACAATGTATCGTTTTTATAATAAGGTTTTGGGTCCTGTGCAGGTAACATCAGCGGGCTGAGCAGGAACGTAAATAATACTTTTATCATTAAGGTATTACTGGTTTAATATTTTCTTTTTCATTGCAGCATATTCCTCTTTTTTTATAACTTTATCTTCATATAAATTTTTTGCAGTTGTCAGTTCTTGTTTGATATTTCTTTGCCGGGTATTTCTGCATTCACCAGGTACCTTTAATTCACTTGGTAGATCCGGAGAATTTTCTATTGCCCTGTCTATAGCTATATGTAAAACGATCATTTCCCTTGAACCATCCAGTAACAGGTAACCGGTAATATCTACATAGCCATTACCAATAACTGTGACGGCATATTTTGTTATTTCTTTTACAATAACAACCCGGCCGGTTAATGTTTTGGAAAAAAAGCCATTTTTTACCTTGATATACCTGAATCTTCCATCCCTCATGGTACCTTTTTCAAACTCCAGGGTTTGGCCCCTGAAAATTTTAAACCCGCTTGAAGTGTAGAGTGTATCATTTTCATACCTGGGCATTGGTTTTTGCGCCATTGATATGAACGGGCATATCAGCATGCTGAATAATAATCTTTTCATGGAATTAATTATTATTAAAGAAACGATTTTATATTTATAAAAGGAAGCTGTGAAAGGGATAAGCGCCGGGCAACACTTGTTTACATGCTCCAGGCGTTCATTAAAGATGGCATTTTAAAGCCTGGATCGCGTCAGCAGAAGTTGCATTTTTTGATCTTCAGGGATTTGCTTTTGGTAAAGCTTTTTCGGATTTAATTTCTTTTGATCCATCATCAAATGAGGTCACGTGTTGTGGTGATTGTATGCCTGTGGCAGAAGATTTCTTTAACTCTAAACCATTTTGAGAACCTGGTTTTGATGGTATTTTCATGATTGATGTAAGTTGTGACAGGTAATAATGTTTATTTTTTACGGACCCGCATAACAATAAATACCACAACCGCCACTATCGCTATCACAATAAAAATACCGACTCCCATACCCGCCTTAAATATGCCTGCGATTGCTTCGCAGGAGCTCAAGGTCATTGAAATGATCAGTAAATAAAATACAGTAAGCAGGTTTGTTTTTTTTAACATGGGCATTTTTATTTTTTGTTTAAATGATCAGTATAATAAAATTTATCTAAAAAAGTATTTTTATTCTTATATCGGTATGTAGTTAAATTGTAAATTTAGTTTTGCTGGGTAAAGATGTACTCATTTTAGAAGAAACCAGTTACACTATTTTAAAAATATTTTGTATTATTCACATTAGCTTGCCGGTAGAGTTTAAGATTGCCTGCTGTAAAGTATAACCAAACAGGAATTAATGTGCGGACATAAAAACAGTTTGCTTACATTTCAATAAAACAAGGGTAATTTTACCAAACTAGCTCAACAACAATTGTTATTTATGCATTGGACCTGGATCATGATCACCGGTTACCTGTTTCTTTTATTGGTAGTGTGTTTAAGGGTAATATTCGAAACACACAGCAGTACCAAAACACTGGCTTACCTGTTGTTTTGCATTTTTATACCGGTGATCGGAATCGTTTTTTATCTCACATTCGGGATCAACTATTGGAAAACAAAATTATACTCAAAAAAAGCTGAAGCAGATGAAAGGCTTTTACAGCAATTAAAGAAGAATGTTCCCCAATACGGGCAATCCATCGTAACAGCATCAGATGCTGCTGTGATGCAACACGCAGAATTGGCCACCATGTTGATCAAAGATTTAAAAAGCCCGTTAACCCGCAATAATAAAGTTAAACTGCTGCTGAACGGCGAAGATAAATTTCCTGAATTATTATCCTGCCTGGAAAATGCCAAGCATCACATTCACCTGGAGTATTATATTTATGAGTTGGATGAAATTGGCAGCGCTGTTATAGAATTACTTATAAAAAAAGCGAAAGCCGGTATCGAAGTAAGGTTTATTTATGATGATTTTGGCAGCCCGGGTATTAAAAGGAAAATTGAAAAAGAATGCAGGATGCCGGCATTGAAATATACCCATTCTCAAAAGTCCATTTCTTCCTGCTGGCAAACAGGTTTAATTACCGCAACCACCGCAAAATTGTTATCATTGACGGGCAAACAGCCTTTACCGGTGGCATTAACGTAAGCGATAAATACATTAATAATAAAAAGGGAAAATTGTTCTGGCGTGATACCCATCTCCGTATTGATGGCCCCGGAGTTTATTACCTGCAATACCTGTTCCTGTCTGATTGGAATTTTTGCAGTGGCCTAAACCTGCAGCCTTCAGACCTGCATTTTGCAAAGCCCCTGATCCAAAAAGAAGATACTTATGTTCAGGTTGTTGGCAGCGGTCCCGATTCGGAACAACCTTTTGTTTTATTCTCAATCTTACAGGCAATATACCTTGCAAAGGAAGAGATACTCATAACAACTCCTTATTTTATACCGGGCGATAATATTATGGACGCACTGCGGATAGCTGCTTCCAGTGGACTTTCTGTAAAATTACTGGTACCGGGAAAAGTGACTCCCGGTTGGTGAATGCTGCATCCAAGGCGAATTATCACGACCTGTTAAAATCAGGTGTGGAAATTTATTTGTACGAAAAGGATTTATACATGCCAAAACCATGGTAACTGATGGCAAATTGTCTATTATCGGAACCGCCAATATGGATTACCGGAGTTTTGAATTGAATTTTGAAGTAAATGCCATTGTATATGATGTGCCCGTTGCTGAAAACCTGCGAAAAGTATTTTTTGATGATCTGAAAAATGCCAAAAAAGTAGATGCAAAATTATGGAATAACCGTGCATTTTATTTTAAACTGGCTGACCGGATAGCCCGGTTATTTTCACCGGCGTTGTGATTATTTTGATTTATTCCATTTATACATTTCCAGGATAAATTAAATAAGCAAAAACTCCTGAGGGTTCCAAACTCTCTGAAAGTTAAACTTTAGCGAAATGGTCACACGAGGGCGTCAGGCCATCTCCTCAACCCACTTATCCCGGTCATCCGGGCTGAATTTCCATGGCGCAAAATTATTTTCAATATTGCCGAACATCACGTTCCATTCCTGCGGGGCATTGCTGTCTTCCATGATGAGGGAGCGGCGCAGTTCTAAAATAATTTCTAAAGGAGATATGGAGACCGGGCATTCCTGCACACAGGCATTACAGGTAGTACAGGCCCGGAGTTCTTCAACAGTTATGTGAGAGAAAAGATTTTTGCCATCGTCTTTAAATTCGCCGTTAGTTCGAATATTTTTACCTACGGCTTCCAGCCGGTCGCGGGTGTCCATCATGATTTTGCGTGGACTTAATAATTTGCCCGTTTGGTTTGCAGGACAGGCGGTGCTGCAACGGCCACATTCCGTGCAGCTGTATGCATCCAGCAAATTTTTCCAACTAAGGTCAAATACATCTTTGGCACCAAATTTCATGGTTGCAGCCTGCTCTGTTGGGGCAAGCTCGGGTTGCATCATATATTTAACTTCGTTCTGTACGCTTTCCATATTGTGCATTTCTCCAATGGGCTCAAGCCTGGCATACCAGGCATTGGGGAAAGCGAGTAAAATATGCAGGTGCTTGCTGTAAGGCAGGTAATTTAAAAAAGCAAATATGCCCAGGATGTGCAGCCACCAGCAGGTTCTTTCAATTCCGGTCAATGATGATTCGGAAAAACCATTTAACAGCGGGGCGATCATGCCGGATAAAATAAAATTACCGGTATCGGCATAATGTGCTGCTCCTTTTAATTGTAAAGCCCTGTCGGAACTGTTCATGGTGAGGAACAGGGTCATTAAAATGATCTCGGTGAATAAAATATAATTGGCATCGCTGCGTGGCCAGCCGTTGAGGTCTTTGCTCACAAAGCGCTTAAGTTTAATGATATTTCTTCTTGCTAAAAAGATGATACAAACCAGCAGTACAGCTGCAGCCAGTATCTCAAAAAAATTGATCAGGAAAGTATACAGGCTGCCCAGGTAGGGTAAAAACAAACGGTGTGTGCCCAGCATGCCATCCAGTACAATTTCCAAAACTTCAACATTAATAATGATGAAACCTGCATAGATAATAAAGTGCATTACTGCCACCAGCGGGTTGCGGAACATTTTCTTTTGCCCGAATGCGAGGAGTATTAAATTTCTCCATCTTTTTGCAGGATTGTCGCTGAGGTCTTCCGCTTTTCCTAAAAAAATATTCCGCCGTATAATGCCGATGTTTTTGGCAAAAAGCCAGATGGCAATAGCTGTGGCTGCAACGAAAAGTATTTGTTGGATGATTTGCATGTTAGAAATTGTACCGCTAAGGTAATTGTTTTTTTTACCACAGGTTACAAGGATTAAATCACAGGTTTTCACAGATTATCTGTGTTAATCTGTAAAAACAAATCTGTGGAAATCTGTGGTTATTATGCGAAAATCTGTGGTTAACACTTAAATTCGTGCAACGATGGAACACAACAACCAAATACTCACCGCCGAAGTAGCAGATAAAAAACTGCGGCGCATGGCTTTGCAGGTAGTGGAGGAAAACTATGCTGCAGATCAACTGGTACTGATCGGTATTAAAGCGCATGGGACTGTTATTGCGGAAAAAATGAGCCAGTATATAAAAGAAGTATTTAAAGGGGAAGTGATCGTGCTGGAACTCAGCATGGATAAAAAACATCCCTCGGCCATTACATTAAGTGCGCCCTTCGACTTCAATGATAAGATCATCATTCTCATTGATGATGTGGCCAACAGCGGCCGCACCATGTTGTATGCCTTAAAACCCCTGCTTGAACAATATCCTAAAAAAATTCAGACCATGGCCCTGGTAGAAAGAACGCACAAAACCTTCCCGGTGGATGTGGATTATGTGGGCTTTTCAGTTTCAACCACGGCCGATGAACATATCCGGGTGGAAGTGGAGAACGGTGAAGTAACAGGAGCGTGGATGGACTAGGTAAAGCATCAGTTTGAAAGCTGTTAGGTTGAGCTTGCGTTGCTCCGCATTAGTGGCTACGCATGTGCGAATCGAAACCGGGGCTAATTTATGCTAACCCGTCTTCGACAAGCTCTGACTGACAAAAAATTGTTAATGAGGATACAACCGTGTAATATTCTGACTAAAACCAATTGCCCTTACTTTAAAACCTCCGTTTGCATATTCCAGTGCAGGCATTGGGATCTTTACCACATTCAATAAACGCAGGGCCAGTTTCAATCCTTTTTTATTGGTTTTAATTTTGCTGAGGTCAATATCCGGGCTTAGGTACCATTGCCGGTAACGTTTAATATCCGTACGGTTAAAAATGATATTGCCGTTTGCATCCTTACCCTTATTTTCATTGGCACCAAACATGCCTTCGGCACCAGTCCCCACCGCAATGTTCAGCCATTTTGGCCATTTACTTTCCGGGGAAAAGGAGCGCACATTTGTGCTGAGCCAATACGTTTGGCCATTATAATCTTTAAAAAAGCGTTCGCCTGTGCTCTTACCAAAAAGCTGATCACTTCGCTGGTTTAATGTAGGGTCTTTATACTGTTTGTTGTGATAAGAAAATTTGAACTGGATGCGTTGCTCATCCCAGGCCAGTTCCTGTGCAATGAGCATACCGCTGCCGATAAAGTTGGCGCCTACATCCCCCCAACTCCATCCCCATTCTGCACTGAAGCCATCCAGTACTTCAATAACGGTATGGTACACGGGCCCGCTTAGTCCGCCATACCAGATCCTTTTCTTCCGGTCAATACCTGTCCAGCGCCAGAGTTCCATACTGGCAAGGCTTTCGGCATATACTCCATAGGCATGGCCTATTTTATCCATCCCTTTCCATTCGGGCATATCATTGAAAGTATGAAAATTGCTTTGCGGGTAATTCTTGTACCAGGCGTGGTAGAGGCCAAGCATGGCACCGCTGTAGCCGATGATATTTGTGGCGGCGATGATCTTTACCCTTTTGTTTATTTGTTTATGCGCAGCATCCTGTGGTTTGGTTAATCCGTTAATCTGTTTATCCGTTAATCCGTTATTTGGTTTGAAGCTATTGCCGGATGAATCCTGGGCCAAAGTTGAAGTGGAGAAAAATATACTTATAAAAACACAGAATAATGATCTGGCTGTGCAAGTGAACCAAAATGATACGGATGAACTGTGCCAAGCTCCATGCCGGCATGCAGGTGAAGTTGAATTATGTACAGAGGTTGAATTCATAAAAAACAAAAATACGCATAACAGGCCTTTGTTATGGTGTTGGGTAAGATTTACGGAAAAGATAATAAGGAAGATCTAAAACTTCGGTCGTACGGCCACGGGCATCTTTTTGCCGTATATAATCGAGTTGACCTGGTTCTTAATAATATCACTGGCTATATCACCTGCTATTTGCTGGCCAAGGGATTGTTTATTTCTTCTATCCCATTCCCTGTTCCTGGCTTCTACCTGGGCTGCATTTAATGGAAAATACGGCCAGTGCATCATCTCATACTTTGATGGTTTTACATATTCGGAAAGTAAGGGTCCCGGTTTTAACGGTTTTTAAAAGCAGCATATAAAAGTGGATTCATCAGGGGGTATTTTCCAACCACATCATTATAATAAACCTGCGCAGATGCAACATTGGAATATGAAAAGATCAGGCCAATAATTACCATTGGTTTCACCAAAAAACGGGTCAAATATATATTGCAGCCTGGAAGCATATATCAAATCTAATTAATTTATTTTTATAAAGTATGAATAATTTATTTTTGAAGCCACAAACATAAAACTATGGAAGCAGCAACGCAGCAAAAAATTGATAAATGGTTAACCGGTAATTACGACCAGGCCGTTAAAGATGAAATACTGGAATTGCAAAAGAGCGACCCGGGAGGCCTTGAAGATGCTTTTTATAAAGACCTTGAATTTGGTACCGGCGGACTTCGCGGCATCATGGGTATTGGCACCAACCGTATGAATAAATATACAGTGGGCATGGCTACACAGGGTTATGCCAATTATCTAAAGCAGTGCTTCCAGGATGAGATCTGTGTTGCCATTGCCTACGATTGCCGCAACAACAGCCGTTTTTTTGCTGAGATCACAGCAAACGTTTTTGCAGCCAACGGCATTAAAGTTTATTTGTTTGAAGCCTTGCGCCCAACCCCGGAATTGAGTTTTGCCATTCGTAAAAATGGCTGTAAAGGGTGGGGTGGTTTGTACAGCAAGCCATAATCCCAAAGAATACAATGGCTACAAAGCTTATTGGGACGATGGTGCACAGATGGTACCGCCACATGATAAAAATGTAATTAAAGAAGTGGAAAAGATCGCTTCGGTGGATGATGTAAAATGGACAGGCGGCGAAGCCAATATCATCAGTATCGGCAAAACAATGGACGATGATTACCTCAACATGGTAAAAAGCCTTTCCGTTTATCCTGATATCTGCAAGGCACAGGCAGATCTGAAAATTGTATATACTCCCATACATGGCACGGGCATTGTTTTGGTGCCAAGGGCCCTGGAGCTGTTTGGGTTTACCAATGTACATATTGTTGAAGAACAAAGTATACCCGACGGAAATTTTCCTACGGTCATTTATCCCAATCCCGAAGAAACAGAGGCCATGAGCCTGGGGCTGAAAAAAGCAGCCGCCCTGGATGCAGATATTTTACTGGGTACCGATCCGGATGCTGATCGCGTAGCCATCGGCGTTAAAAATAAAAAAGGTGAATGGGTTTTACTGAACGGGAATCAAACTGCAGTACTTGCATTTAATTATATGATCGAGGCACGTAAGGCAAAAGGCATTGCCCAACCCAATGATATGGTGATCAAGACCATAGTAACCACAGGCATGATCGATGTGATCGCAAAGGCGAACGGGGTTAGCTGTTATAATGTGCTTACCGGTTTTAAGTGGATCGCAAAACTGATAAAAGATAAAGAGCATAAAGAAAATTATATCATCGGGGGCGAAGAAAGTTTTGGATTGATGATCGGTGACCGCATCAGGGATAAGGACGGTATCAGCGCAGTGGCCCTGAGTTGTGAAATGGCAGCCTATGAAAAGAACAAGGGCCGCACCCTGTATGATAAAATGATAGACCTGTATGTGCAGTATGGTTTATATAAGGAAACCCTGGTGAGCATCACCAAAAAGGGCATGAACGGCGCCAAAGAAATTGCAGCCATGATGGAAGGATACCGCAATAACCCGCCGTCTGTTATTGATGGTGCGGCTGTTGTGGAGTTGCTGGATTATGAATTACAAATTGGAAAAAATATCCAGAATGGTGAAACCTGGACCATTGATCAGCCCAAAAGCAATGTACTGCAGTTTGTACTGGCCGGTGGTGCAATAATTTCTGCACGTCCCAGCGGTACGGAGCCTAAGATAAAATTCTATTTCAGTGTAAATGCAAAACTCGAAAATGCGGATGATTTTGAAGCAGCAGAAAAATTACTGGATAAAAAGATCAAAAGGATAGTTGATGAGATGGGGTTAAAATAATTTCAGTTATTTAATTCTTAAAAAATCACTGACAGGTTTTTAATAACCGCCGACGGTTTCTTAATTAACCGCTCACGGTTTCTAAATTAACCCGACGGTTTCTAAATTAACCGCCGACGGGGCTTATAGCCGCCGTCGGGGTTTTATAATAATCGTATTTATTCTGAAAGAAAGGTATTACATTGTTATCCGTTCCGCTGCCAAAACTGTTTTATGAAAAGATCTGCCTGCTCTTACTGCTTTTTTTCACCGTGCCATATATATGCACAGCCTGCACCCGGAAGCCTGCACAATAAAACAATGATCCTTAAACGCTTTCTCGATCAAAACCATTACCTGCCGGTTCAATGGAATGACAAAACTTCGGCCATACTTTTTTGATAAATGGATCGAAAAACTGGATGATGAAAAAATTTTTTTTACACAGGCAGAAATGGCTGTATTGGAGACCTATAAAACCAAACTGGATGATGAACTCCTGGGCAATGGCTGGGATTTTTTTAAAAAATCAACTGCAATGTACCAGGTTTGTTTAAAAAGAACAGACAGCATACTGAAAATATTACTGGCAAAACCATTTGATTTTTCCAAACCGGATCAGATCAACTGGCCATTTACAGGCTATGCACAAAATACGAATGAACTGGTTCTGCGATGGCAACAGTTTTTAAAATGGCGGGTGCTTGAAAATATGGCTGATAAGTTATCAGATGCCGGTAAACCGGTCAGCGAAACAACCCCGCCTGATTTTGCACAACTGGAAAAAGCTGCCCGTGAAAAAGCAATGAAACAGGAAGGGCATTTATAGATGCATTGATCAAAACTCCGGAACTTTTAAGGCAGACCTGGAAAATGATTACCTGAATACCATTGCCTGGTGTTATGATCCGCATACCGGCTACATGAATTTCAGGGCAAAAAAGAATTTGAGACCATGATGAGTGCCTCGGAATACAGCGCGGGGTTTGAACTGGAAGAAAATGAAAAGGGCAACCTGTCCATCAGTTTTTTACAACCCGGCGGCAGTGCATGGCGCAGCGGGCAACTGCATACCGGCGATGTGCTGGTAAAGGTTAAAAGCGATGGGATTGAAAAGGAGGTTGCCGAAATGGATGACGATGAACTGGAAAATATGCTCGGCGGCACCATCATGGGCGACCTGGAACTGACCGTTAAAACGGCTGCAGGAGAAATAAAAAAGGTAAAACTTCGCAAAGAAAAAATCGACGATGAAGAAAGCATCGTAAAAAGTTATGTGCTGCGCGGCAATAAAAATATCGGTTATATAAACCTGCCCGGCTTTTACACCCGCGAAGAGGATCCGGCCCAGGTGAAGCAGATATAAACTATGATGGTTGCGCCAATGATATCAGCAAGAAATTGTAAAACTGCGTAAAGACAGTATTGCCGGGCTGATACTCGACATGCGGTATAACGGTGGCGGCAGCATGTGGGAAGCCATGCAGCTGGCAGGAATTTTTATTGACATCGGCCCGGTTGCATCGGTTAAGGAAAAAGACGGAAAGGTCAGGTTTTTAAAAGACCCGAACCGGGGTACCATGTACGACGGACCTTTACTGGTTTTGATCAATGGGGCCAGTGCCAGCGCAAGTGAGTTTGTGGCTGCGGTACTGCAGGATTATAACAGGGCATTGATCGTTGGAGGTACCACTTATGGTAAAGGCACGGCACAGGTTGTATTGCCGATGGATACCCTGCCATTTTCCAAAGATAAAAATTACGAAGAGTTTGTAAAAGTTACCCAGCGTAAATTTTACCGGGTAAACGGCTCCACTACACAATGGAAAGGGGTGGTACCCGATATTGTACTGCCCGATATGTATGCGGATGAATTGTATAAAGAAAAGGCCAACCTGAGTGCCCTGCAACCCGATAACAGCAAACCGGGCATTTACCAGCCGGCTGCTGCATTGCCGGTGGAGGCATTGGCTGCAAAAAGCAGTCAAAGGGTTTCCAGCCATCCCTATTTTAATACGATCAGTACATTTAACAGCTGGCTTGCAGCATACAGGTCAGGGCGAACCATTCCATTGCAGTGGAACCCTTATGCCGTTCATTATTCAAAGATCCTCAGCATGTTTAAAGCACTCGGCAAAAATGATAAAGTGAATGATGCTGCCATTGTTGTGCGGAATAATGGTTTCGACCTGCAGCGGGTACAGGTATCCACCACGCACAGTAAAGAGATCAATGATGCGTACCTGCAGCAGGTGCAAAAGGATATTTTACTTGCCGAAGCATACCGTATCATGATGGACTGGACAGGTAAATAAAAACCAGTTATGGCATCCATGAAAATAATTTATTTTTTGATCAGTTAAAAAAAATACCCTGTATGAAGCAATTGTTATCAGTTATTCCCGCTTTGATCTTTTTTGCTTTTGCTGCTGTGGCACAGGATTACAGCAATCCGGGCGAATACATGGATGCCATCAGCAAACAGCGTGAAAATGTATCTAAAAAATTTATGGCTTATGCCAGTGCGGCTGCGCACGGTAAAAAGGCAAAGAAAGTAGAGAACCTGCGAGCCAAACTGCTGGATGAAGTGCAGGAGGCCCGGATGAATATTGCCGGCCTGCCATCTTTAAGGGCGATAAAAGTTACCGCGACAGTACCGTAAGTTTTATCAAACTGTATTACCATGTGCTGAATGAAGATTACAGCACGCTCATCAATATGGAAGAGATCGCCGAACAGAGTTACGACGATATGGAGGCATACATGATGGCACAGGAAATGGTTGATAAAAAACTGGATGAAGGAAACGATAAAATGAAACTGGCCACCGAAACCTTTGCTGCAAAAAATAATATCACGTTAACCAAAGAAAGTTCTGTACTGGCAGATAAGATGAAACAGGTTGGCGAAACCAATAAATATTATAATGCCATATACCTTATTTTTTTTAAGGCCTATAAGCAGGAAGGTTATATGATGGAGGCCGTTTCCAAAAATAATATTACGGGCATTGAACAGAATAAAAATGCCTTATTGAAATATGCACAGGAAGGTTTGGAAAAACTGAAGTCCCAAAACCCTTCCAGGGCGATCCTGCCTTATTGAACGCCTGCAAAACTGTAATGAATTTTATGTAAAGGAAGTGAATGAAAAGCTGAATACCATCAGTGAGTTTTTTATTACCAAAGAACGGTTTGAGACCATTAAAAAGGAATTTCAGAAAAAGAGCAGCCCCTCAAAAGAAGATGTGGATACGTATAACAAAAGTGTAAAGGATATCAATTCAGCATCGGATGCTTTTAACAAAGCCAGCCAGTCACTCAATAAAGAACGGAATGATGTATTGAATGACTGGAATAAGGCAGTAAAGGTATTTTTGATGAACATACTCCGCATTACAATTAAGTAAATTTCTATATGTTTCTCGTTGTTTCCTATATGCCTTTGTGGTTCAAAAAAAAAACCGGAATACAGTAACGGTTAAAAATGTTCATGGTTAATACTACATTTTTTACCTTGCACATTAAATACAATCTTTTGAAGATAATTAATACTTTAAATCATCCATTACGGGTTAGGGGCCAATGAGAAAATACGAAGACAGTTACCAGCATAAAGGGTTACGCAAAAAACTGATGGACCTGTTGCGGGAAAAAGGGATCAGCGATGAGAACGTACTGCAGGCGATGAACAATATTCCCCGGCATTATTTTTTAGACAGCGCCTTTGACAAGATCGCTTATGAGGACCGGGCCTTTCCCATCAGTGAAGGACAAACCATATCGCAACCCTATACCGTTGCGTATCAAACCCAGTTACTGCAGGTAAAACCCAACGACAAGATACTGGAGATCGGCACCGGAAGTATATACCAGGCTACCGTTTTGGCCGAAATGGGCGCCAAGGTATTTACTATAGAGCGGCATAAAAAATTATTTGAAAAACGAAGGAATTCATTTTAAGAACCAATACCCAAACCTTAAATTCTTTTATGGCGATGGATATGAAGGCCTGCCCACCTATGCACCTTTTGATAAAGTGATCATTACCGCAGCTGCCCCGTTCATTCCACCTAAATTGATCGCACAGTTAAAACCCGGCGGTATCATGGTGATCCCGGTTGATGAGGGACCTTACCAGCGGATGCTGCGTATCACAAAAAATGCAGATGGTACAACTATGGAAGAAGCTTTTGATAATTTTAGTTTTGTGCCGATGCTGAGTGGGAGGAAGGGGTCGGGGTCGTGAGTCGTGAGTCGTGAGTCGTGAGTAGGCAGAATTGCAATTTACGAATAAACCCACGCCTGAACGAATCATTCGGACATGAACTTACAAATTAACGAATTAACGAATTAACCAATTAACGAATTAACCAATTAACGTATTAACCAATTAACGAATCATGCGCTTCTTCTCCAAAATCACCGTCTTCTGCAACCTCTGTTTTTGTTATCGGTTGTATTTTGGTATTTGGAAATGCGTAACCGAAACAACGACAGCCGCGGGCAGGTGATCCCCTTGCCCTGGTTAGAAAATATCCTGGTGATCCTGGGGTATGGCGCCATCGTGGTGAATGCATTGTTTTTAATATTGATCTTTATTTTCTATTCTTTTAAAACGGACATTAAAATTCCCCGCTGGATAATTATCTTTAACATCATCATTTTTGTGTGCCAGTTTTATTTTCATTTCATTTTCAAATAAGTTGAATGATACATCATATCCTCAGAGATAAAAGCACCAAGCTCTTTATTTTGCTGGCCGGAATTTTTATAACCAGCGCTTTGCTGGCTGAAGTGATCGGCGTTAAGATATTTTCACTGGAAGATACGGTGGGCGTGCCCCGGGCCAATATCAACCTGTTTGGCAGCCCGTTCAGCTTTCATTTAACGGCCGGTGTGTTGTTGTGGCCGGTGGTTTTTGTGATGACGGATATCATCAATGAATATTACGGCAGGCGGGGGGTTAAATTCTTATCCTACCTCACCATTGGGTTGATCAGTTATGCTTTCCTGATCCTTACAGGTGCAATCAGCCTTTCACCATCCGAATATTTTTCCATTGGCCAAGGCATTGATAAACCGGATAATGCCTTTCGGGGAATATTTGGCCAGGGCATCTGGATCATCATTGGTTCCATGGTTGCCTTTTTGGTAGGACAGGTGCTGGATGTATTCGTTTTTCACCGCATAAAAAAAATGACGGGTGAAAAAAACATCTGGTTAAGGGCAACAGGTTCTACACTGGTATCCCAACTGATCGACAGTTTTATTGTACTCTTCATTGCTTTTTATGTGGGCAAACGTTTACAAACCGGGCAGGGTGATCCCTGGAACCTGCACCAGGTACTGGTTACCGGCACCGGTAATTATATCTACAAATTTGTAGTAGCCATTTTATTGACCCCGGTCATTTATGGCGTTCATGCCTGGATCGAAAAATACCTGGGAAAGAACCTGGCTACTGATATGAAAAAAGCGGCCATGGGTGTGGAGTAATTATGGTTTCTTCTTATTGAGCATATCCCGGTAAACTACCTGCAAGGCATCCTGCAACATAGACTTCCGGACCTTAGCCAGTTCAAAATGGTACAACCCTGCCTGCCCCAGGCGCCGGGTACAGGGTATATAATGGTATTATCAAAAGCACAAAATACAGATTGTTCGAGGGGAGACAGCATCAGCACAGCGATCTTCTTTTTTTCATCCATGGTGGCAATAATTCTTATAACTGCTTTCCTGCCCTCCAGGTTAACCCGGAACGAAGTGCGCTCAAAATGAGGCAGTTCAATAACTCCGGGCAGTGAAAGCGCCATTTGCCTGAATGATTGTACCGTTACCATAGAACCCTGTATTTAGGTTAAAAATAGGCTGTTGAATCAGAAATTAACCGGGCATATTTGTTATATAAAATCTACATATAAAAATATTCAAATTTAAAACAGACAATCCAAAAATTGATAAATTAATACATTAAGTTTAACTTCACCGATAGCATTTAACCGTCATGCCAATACAACTATTAAAAAAATACTACCATTAAAAAATATCATTTTAGTTTTTATTGCTGCTGTTCCTGTTTTTGAGCGGTAGCAGGTTAACTTTTGCACAATGCCCTCCAAATATAGATTTTGAGGCAGGAACTTTTAATAACTGGCAATGCTGGTGGGGAAGTTTTAATAATATGGGGGTTATCAATGTTAATCCAACCATTCCGGTAACAGGAAGGCATGATATGTTAGCAGATCCTCCGGGTAACGGCCTGGATTATTATGGAGAATTTCCGAAAAATTGTCCCAATGGCAGTGGACATTCCATTAAAATAGGTAATGAAACTACCGGGCAAACAGCAGATGCAGTTTCTTATCAATTTACGATACCTGTCGGTCAAAATACCTTCAATTTAATTTATCATTATGCCCTTGTTTTAAATGACGCCAATAATGGTAGCCACCCTCCATTATTACAGCCGAGGCTGATCGTTTCAGTGGAAAATATTACAGATAATACTCCATTACCCTGCCCTTTGCCGCCCATCGTAGTTGGCAGCGGTCTGCCTGGTTTCTTTGACTCCCGCTTTACAGCACCCAATGGTAGTGCGGTAAGGTGTAAGGACTGGGCAGCGGCATCAATGAAACTGGATAACCTTGCCGGTAAAACGATCAGGATTACGTATACGGTTACAGGTTGTGGATTGACAAATGGGAGTCATTTTGGGTATGCCTATATTGATATGAATTCTGAATGCAGCAGTTCATTTGTAGGTGCAACCTATTGCCCGGATGATAATTTCATCAATGTAACGGCTCCATCCGGTTACCAAAATTATGCATGGTGGAATATCACTGATCCTGCTACGATCCTGGCAACCACGCAAACGATCAATTTTACTCCGCCACCACCGGCAGGTACTACACTGCAGGTTGCATTTACACCTTATGCAGGGTTATGGCTGCAATGACACGTTAACAGCAGTTTTACTGGATACGTTAACCGTATTTCCAATGCCGGGCCAGACCGCTTATCCTGCCAGAATGCACCGGTACAGCTCGGTATAAATCCAACACCGAACTTTATTTATTCCTGGAGCCCCATTACGAATTTAAGCAATCCCAATATTTCAAATCCCATTGCCACCCCGTCGGTCACAACCGAATACATACTAACGGTAACGAATGCGGGCGGAGGCTGTCTGACCAGGGATACCGTGATCGTTAATGCGGCAGTCATCAATAATACCATTACGCTTACCGGGCCAAACACCATTTGTTCAGCCGGTCCCGAAACAGCCGTACTGGAAGTAGTGTTGCACGACAGCATTCAATGGTACCTGAACGGGGTCGCCATTCCCGGGGCCAACCAAACCCAGTACAATGTATTGCAAACCGGGGCATATTATGCTACCCTGTTCAGTTTTACCGGCTGCAATTTAAGTACCGCAACACAGAATATTACCGTGTACGACAGCCCGGTTGCAGGGTTTACTTCAAGTGCTGCCAGCCAATGCTTTAACGGCAATCAATTTATTTTTACCAATACAAGTACCATCGCATCGGGTACTATGCAATACAACTGGGACCTGGGTGATGGCAACACGGCCACAACAGCAAACGTAACACACAGTTATGCCATAGAAGGAACGTACACCGTAAAACTGCTGGTTACCTCCGATAACGGATGTATTGACAGCACCAGTTTTAATGTGATCGTATATCCCAGCGCCATTGCCGGTTTTACAGTTGATTTGCCGACACAATGTGCCGAAACCAACCTGTTTACTTTTACCAACACCAGTACGGTTTCTTCGGGTAATATATCATACAGGTGGGATATGGGCGACGGTACCATATTAACCACTGCAAATGTGGTGCACAGTTATGCAACCTGGGGAAACTATACGGTACAGCTGATCGCCACTGCCGACCAGGGTTGTGCGGATACCACCAGTTTTAATGTGAGCGCTTTCCCTAAACCGGTAGCCGGTTTTACCATCAATGCACCGGTACAGTGTTATGGCAACCACCAGTTTATTTTTACCAATACCAGTACCATTTCTGCAGGTTTAATGTCATACAACTGGGACCTGGGGGACGGTAACACAGCAAATACAACTGATGTAACACACCAGTATGCACAGCCCGGTGATTATATTGTAACATTGGTTGTTACATCACAAAACGGTTGTGCGGATACGCTTTTTTACCAGGCAAAGGTCCATCCATACCCGTTTGCCGGGTTCGTATTACAGGAACCGGGCTGTACCAACCTGCCTTTACTGATCATCAACACCACCAATAATAACACATTATCAACCCTTATTTATGATTGGGATTTTGGTAACGGGCAAAGTTCAACCATGCGAAACCCTGTTTACGCTTACCCGGCACCGGGAAACTTTACCATTACCCTGTCTGTGAGTACGGCCCAATGCCCGCAAACAGTTACCACCCAACAATTACCCGTAAATATTGATGCGCCTTTGGCAGGTATCCGTTATCCCGATAAAGAAGCCATTTTTAATTTCCCCGAAAAACTGCAGGCAAGGCAGATCGGCAATACTGTTTTATGGACGCCGGGCACCAGCCTGGATGACCGCCACAGTTATACGCCGTATTTTAAAGGATTGCTTCCGCAACTCTATACCATCGAAATGAAAACAGCCAGTGGTTGTATAACTGTGGATACACAGTATGTCCGTACCAAAAAGAAGATCGAGATCTATGTGCCAACCATATTTACCCCGGGCAATGGCGATGGACTGAACGATTATTTACGTCCAAACCTGATGGGTATTGTAAAGGTCAATTCATTCAGGGTGTACAACCGCTGGGGCAAAATGCTGTACCAGATGCAAAGCGATCGCCCGGGATGGGATGGCCGGATAAACGGGCAACTGCAGGAAATGCAAACAGTGGTATGGATGATCGAAGCCATTGATGTGGATGGAAATCTGCATAAACGGCAGGGTACAACGGTATTGATGCGCTAAGCTATTTTTGATGCTGCCATGAATTTGTAATCTTTATACATGGTAAAATTGCGAAGCCCCCGGTATTTGACGGGCGGCATTGACAATTCAGAACCAAAAGATTATATTTACTGGTAGTGATCGCTGAATAATGCCAACACTTCTACACCAGTTACCTGTTATTTTTAAGTTCCGGATAAGATGCATAGCGCTCCTGATCATTTTCCTGGCTGCCGCTAATCCTATACAGGCCCAATGCCCGCCCAATATTGATTTTGAATATGGTGATTTTACCAACTGGCAATGCTGGACTGGAGTAACCTATGTAAATGGCGCCAATGAAAATGTGATCGACCTGGTGCCTGCGGTGGGGCCCATTCCCGGAAGGCATACCATGCTTTCATCATTTCCCGGGGATGGCCGTGACCCTTTCGGGCTGTTCCCGGTAAACTGTCCCAACGGAAGCGGAAAATCAATAAAATTGGGAAATGATATAGGTGGCGCTGAAGCAGAAGGGCTGTCTTATACTTTTACCATCCCTGCCAATCAAAATACCTACAACCTTATTTATAATTATGCCGTTGTTTTCCAGGGCCCCGAGCATTTTGATTATCAACAGCCCAGGATGGTAATAGAAATAAGGAACCTTACCGACAACCAGTTGATCTTATGTTCTTCATTCAATTTCTTTTATTCTACCAGCAGTCCGACTTTACCGGGATTTTTTTTATCAACCAATAATCCAACCGGGACACCGGTTTGGTGCAAAGACTGGACAGCTACATCCATAAAGCTGGACGGTTTGGCCGGTAAAACCATTCAATTGTTTTTTAAAACTGCCGATTGTGTATTTTCTATTCATTTCGGATATGCTTATATAGATGTGAACTCTGAATGCAGCAGTTCTTTTACCGGTGCTACCTATTGCCCGGATGATGCTTTTATAAATGTTACAGCACCTTTTGGTTATGAGACCTATACCTGGTGGGATGCCGGTTTTACAACCATTCTCGGAAATACACAAACCATTAATTTTACCCCTCCGCCGCCATCAGGCAGTACCATCGCTGTGGAATTGAAACCGTTCAATGGTTTCGGCTGCCTGGATACCCTGTATGCCAATTTATTTGATACCCTTACATTACAATCCTTTGCAGGCCCCGACAGGCTTTCCTGTAACGGATCCCCTGTACAATTAGGCGCCAATTCAAGGCCCGGGCTGGCATATTCCTGGAGCCCGGTTACCGGGTTGAATGACCCCACGATCGCAAACCCGGTTGCTACTACTGCGGTAACTACGGAATACATCATCACCACCACCAATGCCGGGGGTGGGTGTGCCACCAGGGATACCATGCTGGTAACAGCTACTACCCTGGACAGTACCCTCACCTTCATCGGCGACCCGGTATTTTGTTTTGACGGCACCAATCCCGATACTTTGCGTGTATCGCCCGCCGATAGTATACAGTGGTACCGCGATAATGTGGCCATACCGGGCGCCACACAAACCGAGTTGATCGTTTTTCTAAGCGGCACCTATCATGCCACCCTGTTCAGTTTTACAGGCTGCACCATCAGTACCTCCGTTGTGTCCATAACCGTAAACCCCGCACCCACAGCCGGGTTTGACGTAAATATCCCGGTTCAGTGTATGGCCAATAACCAGTTCAGTTTTACCAATACCAGTACCATTGCTTCGGGCACCCTGCAGTTTACCTGGGATTTTGGGGATGGCACCGGTTCTGTTGCCACCGATCCCGTGCACAGTTATACCCAGCCCGGAACCTATACCGTTAAACTGATTGTAAGTTCAGACCAGGGATGTGCCGACAGCATAACGTCAACGGTTACTGTA
Source organism: Chitinophagaceae bacterium (assembly GCA_016703625.1). Lineage (GTDB taxonomy): Bacteria > Bacteroidota > Bacteroidia > Chitinophagales > Chitinophagaceae > Ferruginibacter. Next base: position 293,343 of record JADJBP010000004.1, read on the forward strand.
AATACCAGCCCGCTTGCAGGCTTTACGGTAAATACCAATATACAATGTTTGAAGAACAACAGTTTTGTTTTCAGCAATACAAGTACAATGCCCGCCGGCAATATGCAGTATCAATGGTATTTTGGGGATGGTAATACAGCAACCACAAGAGATGTAAACTACAGTTATGCCGTTCCCGGTTCGTTTACGGTAAAACTGGTAACGTCCAGTAACCTGGGCTGTGCCGACAGCGCAACTTTCGATATAACCGTTAACCCATCACCGGTTACCGGTTTTAATGTTGCCAACCCGCAACAGTGTTATACCAACAACCAGTTTAATTTTATTAATACCAGCAGTATTCCTTCCGGCACCCAGCAATTTGTGTGGACGCTGGGAGATGGAACAACCTCGACTACAACGGATGTTACACACAGTTACGCTGTGCCAGGAGATTACACGGTAAAACTGGTGGCCACATCGGATAAAGGTTGTGCCGACAGCAGTTCATTTAATGTAAAAGTTCATCCCTATGCCATTGCTGATTTTTTTGCAGATGCTGTTTGTATAAACCTGCCATTGCCTTTGTCCAATAAAACCATCAACAATACCTCCACAACATTGAATTACCTGTGGGATTTTGGAAATGGGCAAACTTCAACATTGCAAAACCCGGTTTACAGTTATCCTTCGCCGGGCAATTATACGATCACGTTATCTGTCAATACCAGTCAATGCCCGCAGCCTTTAACGGTAAAACAGGTTGTTGTAGTGATCGATGCACCGGAAACGGGGATCACGTATGCAGAAAAAACGGCCGTCATGAATTTTCCCGAACCCCTGCAAGCCAGGCCAATCGGGACTTCCGTTTTGTGGACACCATCCATCAGCCTTGATGACCCTGGCGTTTATAACCCGGTATTTAAAGGATTACATTCCCAATTATATTATATCCGCATGCAAACCCCATCGGGTTGTTTAACAGTTGATACGCAGCTGGTGAAAACGCGTAAAAAGATAGAGATCTATGTTCCAAATTCTTTTACGCCCAATGCCGACGGGTTGAATGATTACCTGCGCCCGGTTTTAATGGGCATCAGTACCGTAAATTATTTCAGGGTATATAACCGCTGGGGCAAATTACTGTACCAGGCGCAGAGCGACCGGCCGGGATGGGATGGCAGGATCAACGGGCAACGCCAGGATATGCAAACGGTGGTATGGATGATCGAAGCAGTTGACGTAGATGGATATACGCACAAACGGCAGGGTACGTCCATATTGCTCCGTTAGCCTGCTTTCCAAAAAATATTACGGGTAGGGGATGGGTTCCAGCTGCAACACCTGGTGCAGGTGGTGAAGCAGGTGTTTGTTATAATCTGCCGCCAGCCATTTGATGGAATGCAGGTCCTGTGTCTGTACTTCGCGGTTCTGATCTGATTCCGGAATATTTTTAAGGATAATGGCCAGGTGTTTGTTGATGAGCACCCAAAGGTCAACCAGGTCTTTAGCCGGGTAATGTTGATAACCGGCTGCAGCTACCCACTTTTCCTGATCATAAATCACAAAGGGATTATCCTGGTATTGTACCAATACAAAGCGGCGGATATTATTTTGTGCCGAATCGATCAAATGCCCCAGGTATTCCTTTCCACTCCATTTTACAGGTGAAGGTTTGTGGGCAAATACCGCTTCATCCAGCTGTTGTAACCGGGGAGCATAATCCGTAATAATTTTTTCCAGTTGGGCAATAATTGTATGCATGATTAAATGTACAAAATTGCCGGAAATTAAAAAAGGGGATGTGATCGTTATAAAAAAAGCATGACCTGCAGGCCATGCTTCAATTCCATTAAGGCATCATTATTATTTTAAAAAATAATTTCACCATTACATCAGCCTTCTTCTCATAGAAGCAGCTGTTCTTTGTCTTTTTTGTACATTCCAAAGGTCAAGGTAACCGAATGTACTGTTGCTGTTGTCATTTTTCAGTTCAACTGCAAGGGTTTCTTTTGTTTCATGTAACAGATCTTTCAGGTCTTTTTTACTGATCGGTGCACCGGCACCAATTGATTCACTTTTCATATTTCTGGTTTTTGTTCATTACGAATGTGTTCCTCTAAAACACGGGCTCTGGGCCCGGCCGGGGAGATTACAGGGCAAACAGGAGGTTTAAAAAACCATTATCTATCGCGGTAGTTCTGAATTGCGCCGCAAATATACAGCCGTTATGATTGCTGGCAAGGGATAAACGCAGTTAAATGCTTAATGAATTGTTAATGATCAATTTTATGTAGCTTTATTTAATGAAAACAATCGGCATGATCGGCGGCCTCACCTGGCACTCCACACTGGATTATTACCGTTTACTGAATGAACTTACCAACAAAAAACTGGGCGGTACACATGCAGCAACCATTTTTTATATTCTGTTGATTTTGCAGAGATTGAAGTACTCACCAAAAACAGGACTGGAAAGCCATTGCAATCATCATTTGCAAAGCTGCCAAAGCTGTTGAAACAGCCGGTGCCGGATGCCTCCTGATCGGCGCCAATACCATGCACAAAATTGCTGATGAAGTACAGGCAGCTGTTTCTATACCGGTAATACATATTGCAGATGCAGTTGCTGCCGCCATCCGGGCAAAGGGTTTGCAAAAAGTAGCTTTACTTGGTACCAAATATACCATGCAACTTGATTTTTACAGGAACAGGCTGTCAATTGCAGGTATTGAAGTGATCATTCCGGGTGAAGCGGATATTGAACTGATCAATGATACTATTTATAAAGAATTCAGTAAGGGCATTTTTTTACCCGAACGCAAAACACAATTCCTGCAGATCATTGAAACCTTACGGTTACAGGGAGCTGAAGGGGTTATTTTGGGATGTACCGAAATACCCATACTGGTTAAACAGGCAGATTGCAGCATCCCGGTTTTGATACCACTTTTATTCATGCCGAAGCTGCGGTAAATTTTGCTGTTGAATAAAAATTCTTTTCCGAAAAAATATTTTGAGTTAAAGATGGATTTGAAAATTGTGGGATAGCTAAGTATTGATTTTACCTGTTCCCCGATCCAGGCAAATGTTTGATCAATTCCTGCCCGGATTTGCTTTTACAGCCATTGACCATATTTTTTTCATTTTTGATTGACCAGACAGTAATGTAGCCAAACTACAGGTACAGCAACTTTTTACAATGCAGTTATAAATTTCAGCCCTGAATTTTTGATAACGTACTATAAAAAATATATATTTATTTATTATAGCCTGACTAACATTATCCAGCGCTAATAAATACACAAGCCAAAACAAACAAAATGAAAAAACCCAGAACTGGCCTGCTGCGCTTATTACAAAAAGCTTTTAAACAGGCATTAATAAAATATGAACCCGGTTCTGTAAAACCTGAAAGGATGGATGCTTCGCGGAGGGATTTTTTACGGAAAGCCTTTATGGGTGCAGCAGGTTTAACAACAGCGGGGGCGATGGCTCAAACCACTTACCTGGAGCGCTTAGCCGGGGGACCGCAAAAATTTTCGATCGGTATTCTCGGCGCCGGCGTTGCCGGTTTGCACGCTGCTTATGTGCTGCAAAATGCCAATATCTGGTCAACCGTTTTTGAAGCAGGCGGCAGAACCGGTGGCAGAATGTATACTGCAACCGGTATGATGGGAAAGGGTATTACCACCGAACTGGGTGGAGAATTTGTTGACAGTAATCATACCGATATCTTAAACCTGGCAAAGGCATTTGGACTGGGGTTGGTTGATACTGAAAAAGACGATAAACTCATACGCCAGATCTTTCATTTCAACGGTAAAAAATATACGGCCAAAGACCTGGTAAAGGCATTACAACCCTATGTACAAAGTATCAAGGCCGATATTGATTCGCTGCCAGAATCTATCACTTACAAAGACTTTGGCAATGCCGATACCTTTGACAGGATGTCCATCGCCGTTTACCTGGATGCAAAGGGGATCAGCGGCTGGCTGAGAAATATGCTTGATGTTGCATTTACCACTGAGTATGGTTTGGATATTACAGAACAGTCTGCCATTAACCTGTTGTTTTTGTTTGACCCCGAACACGCAGGAGAGGAATTGTTTGGCGAAAGTGATGAACGTTATAAAATTGCAGGCGGCAACCAGCGGATCGTAGATGAACTGGCCAAACGCATTCCGCCGGTAAAGACCGGGTTCGAGGTTTCAAAAATACGTTCGGAAGGAAAGGGATTTGAAGTGAGTTTCACCAACGGGCACACGCAAAAATTCGACTACCTGGTTTGTACCATTCCGTTCACAAAACTGAGAAGCATCATGCTGGAAATAGACGGCATGACCGAAGTAAAGAAAAAATGTATTGCTGAACTTGGATATGGAAAGAATGCAAAGATGTTTGCAGGGTTTAAAACGCGTTACTGGCGAAAACAGGGAGCCAGCGGGCAGGTATTTACCGACCAGCCTTTTCAACTGGGCTGGGACGGATCTCAACTGCAGCCCGGAACTGTAGGTGGGTATACTTTTTTAACGGGTGGCATCATGAGTGAACAGATGATCGATAAAACAGTTCCCGAAAAAGTACAAGAATATGTTTCGCAGCTGGAAAAAATATTTCCGGGTGCTGCTGAAAATTACAACGGCATCAATAAAATATTTTACTGGCCCACTCACCCGCATACGCTTGGCAGTTATGCCTGTTATAAACCCGGGCAATGGACAACCATTGGCGGCGCCGAAATAGAACCTGTTGGGAATATGCTCTTTGCCGGGGAGCATTGCAGCAGCGATTTCCAGGGTTATATGAATGGCGGTGCAGAAACCGGGAGGAGGGCAGCGGAGGAACTGGTGAAAAGCCTCACCCCTGCCTAACGGCAGGCAGGCCCAACCCCCTCTCCGGTGGAGAGGGGGCTTAGAGCTCATAATTTTTATGAGTTTTTAAACCTGGTTAAACCCGGATAAAAATTCAATTATTTTTTTCATCTGAATACAGCAACCTGAATGCATTGAATATAGCCTGGTGGCCAATGGTTGCATGGTCTTCCTGTGGCAGGTAATCAAAATGAACCTGTACCGTTTTACTTTTTGTTGAGCTGATCTTTTCGGCCAGTACATTGGCGTCCACTTCCATTACACGTGGGTTTGGGCTAGGGGTGAGGCCTTCTTTTCCAACCCCAATATAAATACCCGTTACCTGGTTAAAGCTTTCCAGCAGGAGTGTTGATGAAAGCTGCAGCAGCGAACCGTTGTCCCACCATAAGCTGGGACTTATAATTATATATTTATTGAAAAGCATCGGTTTTTTCAGTAGAATTTCAGTGGCCAATAGTCCGCCCAGCGATTGACCAATGATCGTCCTGGTTCTATTGGCCTTATATTTTTTTTCAATGAATGGCTGCAATTCTTTTTCAATAAAATTGATGAAAGCAGCCGAACCGCCGGATGTAGGCGACATTTTTTTATCTTCGGCCAGTGATGAAGGAAAAGTGAGATCCCTCCGCCTGTCGGTATTTGCAATGCCAACCACAATGCTTTTGGGTACGCGGTTTATCCAGGAAAAATTATTGAACTGCACCAGGCCGGCAACATGAATAAAATCCTCATCGGCCGAACCATCCAGCAAATAGATCACCGGGTATTTGGAAGAATCATTTTTATGGTAACCTTCCGGCAGGTAAATATTCAGTATTCTTTTTTCTGCCAGGATCGTAGATGGGAGTTCTTCAATAACACCCAGTACAAATGGTTTGGTTGCAGGATCTTTTCCTGTTTGTGCAAACGAAACAGTAATAAAACAGGACAGTAAAAAAATACAGGTTAATTTTTTCATTTGTTTGTGGTTGCCCGATGCAAACATCAGGCAATTATTTTATGGTCAATGAATTGAAGATCCTTTTCCCCGGTTCATTCCATTCTACCCGGTTTTCAACAGTACAGTTAAATGTACAAATTAAGAGGCGGCCATCAAGATCTGTAAAGAACAACAGGTTATATATTTTGGTATCTATGGCCTGGGTAACCACTTCTAAATACCCTACTTTTCTTCCATTGATCTCTTTGATGCCATTTCCTTCCCATTCGGCAGTGGGAAATGAAGATTTAAAAAGTAGAAATAAAAACCTTTTTATAGGATTCAAGTTGTTGCTGCGATGCCCTGCTGGCAGTAAGGTTAAATGCAATATTCACTGTACCGTTCTCATCCGAATAAACCAGTGTGGGCCTGTTTTCTGAGGGATATTTTAGCAGGAGCATTTCTTCGGGCATGATACCAAAATGTTTGGGCAAAAGAATTTCCACTTTACCTTCAAGGATCTCTTTCTTTTCCAGTTCAACAGGGTCAAACTTCCAGGATATTAAAATGCTGCAGAGCAGGCCTGCTATTAATAAATGCTTCATTTGCCAAATGTAAGCGTTTATTGCATTCTTCCTTTTGCCTGCCCGTAAAATGAGGAATTATACCCTTAACGATCCACGGAAACCCCGGGCAGCATAATAAGATTCTGCACCGTTGTGATACACGAATACCTGGCCATAGCGGAAATCAGCAAAGATGGCGCCGCCGAGTTTGCGGATACCGGTGGGTGTTTGTATCCAGCTGGATGTTTTGGTATCAAAATTTCCTCCCGCTTTTTGGCGGGACTGCAGGTACCGGTACTGCTCTTCTGTTAACAGTTCAATACCCATTACTGCTGCCATATTCATGGCACTGTCCTTCGGTTTATTTTCTTTCCTCGCCTGCAGCGCTGCATCGTCGTAACAAATACTTCTGCGTCCATTGGGACTTTCCGCCGAACAATCATAAAAAATAAATTCGCCTGTCTTTTTATCAAGATCAACAACATCCGGTTCACCACCTGTGCTTTCCATTTCAAAGAGTGCCCATAGTTTGACAGGATTTTTTTTCAGCCTTGCCTGAACATCAGCCCAGTTGATGCCCTTATGCCGGTCCATGTTCTTTTCAAAACGGGCTTTTAATGTATTGAGCAGGGCTTCTGTTTGTGTGGATGACAATTCTTTTTATTTTTTGTTGCCATGATGCTTATTTTATTTTTTTAGAGATCATAATAAAGTAACAAAAAAATTAAAACCTAAAACCTAAAAACCATGTATAAATGATCAGTTTCATTGCCAATAACGGGCAGGAGAGAAATGACAACTATTCATTAGTTTGCCCGATTGCACCAGGATTACTAATCCAAGACCACTTTTGTCCCCGGCAGCAGGTCATGGATGGCGACCTCACCTTTTTTGATGATAAAGTAGATGATATAAATTACAATAAGCCCGTTGGCCAGGTACAGAAATAAATTCACTTCTGGGTTGACGGAAAAATAAATGGGTACCAGCCCGATATGCGTGATCTCCCAGGGCAATAGTTTAACAAATGTGCGGGTAAAGGATTGCTTAATGCTGATCTTTTCATTGGCATTACCGATAACTTTTAGATGCATCAATCTTTTCCCAATGGTAGATTGCCGGGCTGACATTTCCTGCAGAATAAAATAAAGCCAAATGGGAACGGAAACTGTAGATAAAACCCAGAAATAAATATGGTAAGGCTGGGTAAAATATTTAAAAGGCACCCCGTCAAAAACTTTGTAGGTAATAAGTTGCGGTAACAAACAGGCGCACCACATGATCAAAAAGTCGATAAAATAGGCGAGGGGCCTTTTAATGATTAAGCCGTTCATATATGCAGATTATTTTATTGCCGGCGGTGCATCCGCAAATTTTTTGAACTTACCGGTGAGTTTACCAATGAACAACAGGATCGGGAAAATGATCAGCTTAACCGGTTTGGGAATAACCAGCATATCCATTTCTGTTTTGTATTTTGTTAAAAGAAAAGCTGCATCAAAAGGGCCTGGCTTGTCATCATTGGCCTCGTTTGCAGACTGGTAAACCTGTTTTATAAAATACTCATAGTTGTTTGAAGGTTTTACATAGCCCGAATAGTGATTCCTTTCGTTGCCCTCGTTCCAAAACCTGTGGGCTTCACCGGCAGCAAAAATGTATTCTTCTCCTTCGGCCAGGGAAAACTCTTTCGTCAATGTTTTTACACGCAGTTTACCTTTTAGCAGTTTTAGTTTCTCTTCCTGCTTAAAATGAACATGCATGGGTAGCCCAATACCTGGCTCATCCATGCCTTCAAACTCAGTTAATTGTCCGCCTGTTTCTGCAGCCGACCTGGTGATAATAAGCGTTTCACCATTCTTGTTGAGTTGTAATGTTTCAGGGTTCATATTGCTGTTTGGTTTAGTAAATATGAATTAGTTAGAATGATAAGAAATTCTTTTATCTAAATAACCTCATATAAACTTCTAATCAGGGAGTCTGTACAGCGAGACTATAATAAGATTTTCCATCTACCTGGTATGCTACATAACACCCAGCCTGACGGCCGTTTATCATTTGTATATCTACTTCTTGAACTGTATTAGGTTGCAATGTTTTCAATTGCTGTTCAGAAAGCTTTATATTAATACTGCCATCCTCATTTTTTGGGATGATTTTATCCAGTTGATCGTCGGAAAATTTAACAGAAATTGAGCCATCTGAATTAATTGGAATGGACTGATAATTTGGATTTAGTTTTGAACTTATTAAATCTTTAGCATTCACTGATGTAACAGAATAAATCATAAACCCAAAAGAAGCCATAAACAATGATGAACCTATCATCAATTTGTACCAGTTGGTTAAGATAAAATTTTTCATGTTATTTATTTAAGTTATTAATTTACTATTAATATAAACTGGAACTAGCTTGCCGATAACGGTATCATGTACGCTATGATATGCTATTAAATTATTCATTTCTATTTAAAATATAACCAGAAAATAAAAACTTAATACTATACTTTTAATTGCCGGGTTATACATAGGAGTAATTATACAATTACAATACAATATATAAAAAAATAATATAAAAGCACACTAATCCATCCCAAAAATTATAAACTACCTTTGCCACCTATCAGCCGGGTTATCGTTTCCCGATTTATCGGGAGAAGGAAAGTCCGGACAGCAAAGAGCAACACACCGGTTAATGGCCGGTCCCGTTTATAGCGGGGAGACAGTGCCACAGAAAATTACTGCCTTCTCCCTCTCCTTTGGAGAGGGTCGGGAAGTGAGGCTGAAAACGTGAGGTAAGAGCTCACGGGTTTTTGCAGTAATGCAATTACCGGGTAAACCTTGTGTGCTGTAATGCCACGTATATCAGCGTTCCGGCTTGCCGGTAAAGGGCGGCTCGCCCGATCACTGCACTGCAGTAACGTTGAAGGGTAGGCAGCAAGATCGTAACAGTAATGTTGCGGCAAGATAAATGATGACCTTATCTGAATGTGGTGAGGTGGGGAGGGGAAACCCTCCTTCGCTGAAGCTACGGAGGGTAAACAGAATCCGGCTTACAGGCTGATAGATTTTATAAAATCTCCCGCATTATGCGGGATTTTTTAATTATCTACTTTTTGTCTTGACACAATACTTCGACTTCGCTCAGTAGTAGCAAAAAAGTCAAGGCAGGAACGATTACAGCCTCCCGACTTTATCAGGACAGACTGTTCCTGCCGTACAGCTATGTTCATCTGTTGTGCTACTGTAGCTTCAACTGTGGTAATTATATTCTTAGAAAAATGCTATATGCGAAACTGTTTGCAGACTTTCTGAAAAAGAAAAAGAGCCTTTGATTAAAAGACTCTTATACAAATTAACGTATTAACGAATTAACGAATTAACGTATTAACGGATAAACGTTTAAACCTTAAACTCATTTCTTAAAACTCCCCGCATCAACATCCTTAATAAACTTTATCAGTCCCGGGAAATAATTCTTCTGGTCGTCATACATGGCCATATGGCTGCCATCGGGACAAGCCAGGTAACGGCCGTTCTGTACCTGGGTACTCATCCATTTCATGTGCTCCGGATCCATGGTATCATGTGCACCGCCAATGGTTAGTGTTGGCGTTTTTATTTTGGGGAGTTCTTTGCTGACATCCCAATTTATTAATTTACCGGCAATGCCAAACTCGCTGGGGCCCTGCATGGTAACGTAAAACGATTGGTTCATTTACTTAAAGCACGGTTAAACGGCTCGGGCCACTTATCCAATGGAATGCGGCAGATATGTTTTGCATAAAAATTAGGCATCAGCAGTTCCATGTATTTTGGGTTGCTGAAATCGCCCTTTGCTTCTATCTGCCGGATGGTATCCAGCACTTTTGGATCGAACTGAGGCGCTAAAACCTCCTGTGCATATTTACCATACTGCGGACAACTGCTCATCATATTGCTGATGATGAGGCCTTTTAGATTGTCCTGGTATTTTAAGGCATACTGCATGGCCAATATGCCGCCCCAGCTATGTCCGAGAATGTAAAAATTATCCTTATTCAAATGCAATGCCTTGCGTACCTGTTCCACCTCTTCCACATAACGGTCAAGGTCCCATAAGGTGGTGTCATTGGGATTATCGGAAAGCCCGCAGCCAAGCTGATCGTAATAAATGAACTCAATGTTCTGCGGCAATAAAAAACTTTCGAAGCATTCAAAATATTCGTGCGTGGCACCCGGACCGCCATTCAGCAGCAATACTTTTATTTTAGGGTTATCGCCCATGTATTTTGTCCATACTTTGAATGTGCCTTTGGGCGTTTCAATGGGTATAACGTTTACGCCGCCTGTTTGTACCTCGTCAAATAAATATTTGTTGATGGTGATCTCATCTTTACTTTTAAAAGGATTGCAGGAAAACAGGGCAGTGGCAATAAACAGGAATAGTATTTTTTCATAAATAGTTATTTGGTACAAAGTAGAATTTATTTTTTAAACAGCAAATTATGTAAAAGGGAGGAGTGCATCAATTAGAAAATTTACATTTTCAAATAGGATGTCAGCCTGAGCTTGTCGAAGGCGGAATAATTTCGTTATCTAACCCGCCTTCGACAAGCTCAGGCTGACAGTACAATAAATAAAGAGATTTTTAAACAGCAAATTCACCAAAGATGCTCTTCTTTATCTCCGGCCATTCTTCCTGATAAAACTGAAAATAAACGGTATCCCTTACCGTTCCGTCGTCATTGATACTGTGCCTGCGCAAAACACCTTCTTTAACAGCGCCGATCTTCAGCATAGCTTTTTGTGATCTCAGGTTCAGCAGGCTGGTCTTCAGTTCTATACGGTTTAGCTGCAGTTGCTCAAAACCAAAAGAGAGCAACAGGAACTTGGCGTGTTTATTAAACCCCGTGCCGTGCAGGTCAGGGGTGTATCCATGTCCAGCCAATTTCCAGTTTTTTTTTTGGCCAGGTCAATATTGCCAAAACGGGTGCTGCCTGCATATTGATTGGTTTGTTTATTGTAATAAGCAAAAGGGTATGATCTTTTTTGCTGCTTTTCCAGCAGGGCTGTTTCAAAATATTTTTTAAAATCACCGGGCTCTTTTATTTTGGCGGATGTAAATGACCATAGGTCGGTATGCCTAGTCACAGGCAGCAATAGTTCATAATGCTTTTCTTCCAGGAGTTCAATCCTTACCCATTCCTCTTCAAGGATCATCGGTTGATCAAGTAAATTTTGTCCCATTATTTTTTTCAGTTAACAATTTTACCACGTGTTTATCAATGGGCAGGGTAACGGTGTCGGGTGTAAGATCGGGCCAGTTTACAAACCGGAAAGTTTCAGTTTCGCCGGTTTCTTCATAGATCTTTACCTGTTGCGCATCAAAATCAAATGGGGTTGTCCGCAGCGGGGCAGTTATAGGTTCCAGTGCTTCAGCAAAATAGTAAATGGAGATGATCTGGTGCGCTTTATTAAAAGCGCTTTGCTGGTAAAAATCGGTGGTGTAAATATGATCGGTGACCTTTACTTTTAAATTAAGCTCTTCCATGAATTCGCGTTGCAGGCAATCCCGGGTGCCTTCGCCAAACTCAAGCCCGCCGCCGGGGAACTTGGTGATGTATGCCCCGCGTATGAATTCATCGCTTACCAGCACCTGGCGCTCAGCATTGAGCAAAATGCCATACACCCGGATGTTGAACATGCTGATCATTTGCGCACCCTTTTTAAATAGTTCCAGATCGCAAAACCAAGAATGATGACCGAAAGGATAACGGGCAGCCAGAATGCCATGTGATTGTCTTTGTAGGGAATGGGTACATTCATGCCATAAATACTGGCGATCAATAGCGGCACACTTAAAAAGATGGTAAGCGTGGTAAGCCTTTTCAGTACTGCATTCTGGTTATTGCTGATGATGCTGGCAAAGGCATCCAGCGTACTGTTGAGGATGGTGGTATAGGTGTTTGCCATTTCAAGGGCCTGCGATGTTTCCACGATAAGGTCTTCCAGGAAATCCCTTTCATCTTCATTTAATTTTAAAAGATTGGTACGGCTCAGCTTCATCATCAGCAGTTCGTTGCTGCGCAGGGCCGTGATGAAATACACAAAACTTTTCTGGATACGCATCAGTTGCAGCAGCTCTTCATTGCGGTTGCTGTCGTACAGTTTTTGTTCAAGGCTGTTGCGGCGGGTATTGATCTCCTTTAAATATTCCTGGAAATTGTTGGTGATCTTTTCAAAAATTTTCAATACCATCATATTCGTCCGGTCGGTATTACGATGCTGGAACGTGTTCAGGAATTTTTTGATGGCCTCATTCTCAAACGAGTTTACCGTTACGATCTGGTTATGGGTTAAGATGATACAAATAGGGATGGTGATATAGAACGCATCACTCAGGTTGAATGAATTGTTTTCGGTAGGTGTTTTTATCACGATCAGTTTTACATCGTCTTCGATCTCGTACCGGCTGCGCTCATCAATATCCAGTGAATCTTTTAAAAAGTCAATGGGAATGTCCATCGTTTCACTCAGTTCGGAAAATTCTTCCTGCTTAAGCGGCGGCAGCACATTTACCCATACCGCATTTTCTGCTTTATCTACAGCGATCGTTTTCTGTTCTGCAATTTTAAAATACTGTATCATGTGGTTTCCCTCGTTTTATGGATACTGAGTAAATGGTGTTCGGTATGAAAAATGGTAAAATAGCAAAGCTCCCTCAGCGTAATGCGCCCAAGCAGCGGGTGTTTGGCCAGGAAATTATCGAGGTCCGCTTCGGATCTGTTATTTTGTAAAGCTCTTATGAATTTTGCAGTAGCCTTTTGCCAGTTCGCCATTATTTTTTGCTTACCATATTTTATTTCGATTGGTTTGGGAACAAAACGGGCGCTGGCTTTTCCGCCCTCACTTAATTTTTTATAATACTTTTCTTTTACCGTTTCATACGGCCTGCTGCTTCGGTTTGGCGTGCCGCCGATCCATCGAACCAAAAATCCGGGTAATGCATAGGCGAGGGTAGTGGTATTGGTTGAAATAATGAGGTGCTGTACATTTTCTGCTGCCGACCATTTATTTTGGGGCCTGTGAAAAAACAGTTTCATCAACAGCATGACATGTTTCAGTTAATTGTTTAAAAATAAGTTCTGCCGCTGTTATGATCTCTGTTTTTGTCATATTTCTATTTCGCCTTTATACACCAGTTCTGCCGGGCCGCAGAGCCAGATATTTTCAAAATGCTGGTCATCTATCTTGTCAAATTCCACGCTCAGTTTTCCGCCATAAGTATTTACTTCCACCCGGTTAAAGCCATTCTCATTATGTGCACTCATCAATGCAGATGCGGTAACACCGGTACCACAACTGAGGGTTTCGTCTTCCACGCCCCGTTCATAGGTACGTACAAATATACTGTCCTCGTCAACGGTCTCCACAAAATTCACATTGATGCCTTCATCTTTAAAATGTTTGCTGTTGCGGATCTCACGGCCTGTTTCCACAACATCAATATTAGCCACATCATTGGCAAACTTTACAAAATGCGGTGAGCCTGTATTTACCACGTTATGTCCCGAATGGTATTCCACATGATACACATCCTGCATCTTTAAACGTACATTGTCCTGCATGTCAATTTCTGCTTCATGTTTACCGTCAACCGCAATAAAATGATACGTGCTTTTATGAATGCCTATCAGGTTGGCAAATTTTACCAGGCACCTTCCCCCGTTACCGCACATGCTGCTGACATTTCCATCTGCATTGTAATAGGTCATTTCAAAATCGAGGTATTTTTTGTGCCCAGCAACATCAGGCCGTCGGCTCCAACACCAAAGCGCCGGTCGCAGATCTGTTTTACCTGTTCCGGTGTTAGCTCACTGTACTTATTGTCGCGGTTATCCAGTATCACAAAATCATTTCCTGTGCCCTGGTATTTATAAAATTCTATTTTCATTATTACAGTTATATGCTTGAATTGGCGATCACCTCTAATGATCGTTTTATTAAATTTTCTACAGCCAATACACCGTTTGCTGAAAATTGTTTGCTGATGCGGTTGGCAACAATAGCGCTCAGGCTCAGGCAATGATGCCCCAGTGCATTACCCAATCCGTAAATGGCCGATGTTTCCATCTCAAAATTAGTGATTCGGTAATTGCCAAAACTGAAATTGGTTAGGTTATCGATCAGCATCGGGTAGCCCAGTCCCAAACGCAGCACCCGTCCCTGCGGACCATAAAAACCGGGGCAGGTTACCGTGATACCATGGTGATAATTTTCAGTAAAATGTTTGATCAGCGAAGCGCTTGCCATATTGATATACGGGGAAACCTTACCCGAACTTAACTGGGTATGGGTGCTGAAAGCCTGGATGAGCTGCTTTTCTTCTTCATTATTTTCGAAGCGGTAAAAATGCATGAGGTTGTCGAGGCCGAGGCCGTGCGTGCTGGCCACAAAACTGTCGACCGGGATATCTTTTTGTAAAGAACCCGAAGTGCCAAAGCGGATGATATTCAGCCGGGTCAATTCATTTTTGATCAGCCTGGTTTCAAGATCAATATTTGCCAGTGCATCCAGTTCGTTCAAAACAATATCAATATTATCGGGGCCAATGCCGGTGCTTACACAACTGATCCGTTTTTTACCGATAAAACCCGTATGGGTCACAAATTCCCGGTGTTTATTCCGGTATTCTGTATTATCAAAATATTTACTTACTTCTCCCACCCGGTCGGGATCGCCAACGGTGATAATGGTTTCAGCGATCTCTTCGGGTCTGCCATTGAGGTGGTATACAGCACCGCGTTCATTAATGATCAGTTCCGATTCTGCGATCCTGCCCATAATTTTAACTTTAGATTTGTGATGTGCAATTTTCTTTAAAATTACCCTATTTTTGCACTTGTAAAAAATGAAATGAGAAATAGCTTACCATTTATAATTTTTCCTTTTTATTTTTGACTTTTATGGTCCTGTAGCCGAGTGGTTAGGCAAAGCTCTGCAAAAGCTTCTACACCGGTTCGAATCCGGTCGGGACCTCACTTCAGTAAAGGGTTGCTTCGGCAACCCTTATTTTTTGTAATCCCATCTTTTTATTCCCTTTCCGCAATTCATCCTGCCATAATCCCATTCCATGCCGTACCGGCTTTCCCTGCTGTTTTAGCTGCAATAGTTTTACAGCATCAATTTTCTGTGAACCTAAAAATAATAAATGAAATTCATTGTAGTGCTTTTCAGCGTAGTTGTTACCGGGTTGGTAACCCTGCTGCCCGGTGAAAAAATGTAAGCGGTACCTGGGTGATGGAGCAGGGTAAAGCAGACTGCAGCCCGGCCGTCATCCGGATTAAAATGAACGAAGGTAATTGGGAAGGGAATATGGATATCCCCGGTGAAAGGGTATTTGGATAGATCCATGTATTCCATTTCAGTAAAGGGTGATAGTGTTTTTATAAAAGTATCAAAAGATGGTAATGCCATTAATGCAGCTATGGTAAATGAAAATACACTGGAAGGTAACCTGGTTACAGATGCCGGAATGATTACCTGGTAAATTCCATTGGTTGTGATGATTGCCATTCGCCTAAAAAAATGGGAGCACACGGCCCCGAGATCATTCCGGAACTGCGCTTCTCAGGTTATCCAGCCGACAGGCCGGTGGGAAAGGTGGATACCAATTCAATAAAGAACGGCTGGTCGATGTTTGGCCCCGACTTTACCAACACAGCAGGTATGTGGGGCATGTCATTTGCCGGCAATATCAGCAGCGATGAAACCGGTATCGGGAACTGGACAGAAGAGCAATTCATGACGGCTTTGCGTAAAGGCAAATACAAGGGCCTTGAGGGCAGCCGCGACCTGTTACCACCAATGCCCTGGATTGTTTATAAGAACATGAGCGATGATGATATCCGTTCGATCTTTGCGTACTTAAAAACAACAAAGCCGGTACGCAATATCGTACCTGCTCCAAAGCTGCCGTCCGAATTATAAGCCATGATCATTCAAATACAAATAAGAATCTCTCTGTATGGAGAGATTTTTATTTACAGGAATATGCAGTTGATACAAACCAAAGCACAATTCATACGTGGTTTTCCTCAATTCATACGCGTGTATAACCCGCCCATGATGAAGACAGCCGCATTAAAATAAAAAAGATTGTAAATTGTAATACTGCTTTACTCAACAATAAAGAACGGCAACCCGGTCCATTGTATACAGTAAAGTAAAATAAATACCGATGATACGACTGCCCCAATATACAAAAAAGGACCTGCAGATACTGGCCATCAACATGCCGCCGGTAGTGATCCTGCTGAACAGCCTGTTATTCGGGAAGCGGTTTTTTACAGAACCCGGGGTATTCACCGGGTCGGGGCTTATCGTGCTGCTGATCATGACCTTGGCCTGGTTTGTTTTTACCTGGATAGCGGTAACGGTCAGGAACCGCCTTCCTGCAAACAGGAACCTGATCAAAAGACTGGGTATAACGATATTATTGATCGGCATCATACAGTCACTGGTGATCACCCTGCTGTTCAGGGGTTACAGTCATTTTAACCTTTTTGATTATACGCTGAATGAAACGCGGTATTACTGGACACTGGGCATCAGTTTTTTGATCAATATCATCATCACCATGGTTCACGAAGGCGTAGACAGTTTTGAAAAATGGAAAAACACGCTTACAGAAACAGAACAGCTGAAAACGGCCTATACACAAAGCCAGTTACTGGGATTGAAGAGCCAGGTGAATCCGCATTTTTTGTTCAACAGCCTGAATTCGCTGTCGAGCCTCATCAGTGAAGATGAAACAAAGGCCTCCACATTCCTGGATGAGCTGACTAAAGTGTATCGTTACATGCTGCGCAGCCCTGATGAAAAAATGGTAACGCTGGGAACGGAATTACAGTTCATCAGGTCGTATTTTTATTTACTCAAAGCCAGGTATGGCGATTGTGTTCAATTGCAGGTGGATACCGATGAAACAGCGAACAACAAATTTGTTTCGCCGTTAATACTGCAAACCATTTTTGAATATAGTATTAACAGCAATGTACTTTTAAAAGAATGCCCGCTTTCTTTTTTAATTGGTATTGATCCAAACGGGAAACTGCTGGTGCAGAATAACATGCAGGTAAAACAAACGGCAGTATCGGCCGGGATAGAAGGGATCGCCAATTTGATGGAAAAATATAAACTGATCAGTGATGAGCGGGTGGAGATCAGCAGGAATCATGATATTTTTTCTGTAACCATTCCGTTAATACCGGGTACCAAAATGTTGCAACATGAAATGGGTTTGGCCAAATAGGGTAGAGTGGATCAGTTTTTTTGTACTGATGCCTTTTATAGCAGCAGGCTGCAGTTTTGTATTGTTTGGCAAAAACTGGTACAGCTCAGCAAACCTGTGGGTATATGGTTTTTTATTTATGATATGTGTTGGTCTTTGTATCTGGTACTTTGATGTGATCCTGACCAGGTATATTCATGATACGTTTGCGGCTTACCGTGATATTCTAAAACGCATCATAGCGCTGGTTGTTAAACAGGCGATCATGATCGGCATTTCAAACAGCATTTTTATAGCCGGCATCATGCAAATGCCGCTGGCCCAGTTTCAGGCAGGCAGCACCGAATTCTGGATGTGCTATGGAATTGCATTGGGCATCACCCTCATCGCCATGGTGATCTGGGAAGGAGATTTTATCTTCCAGCAATGGAAGGAGAGCCTTACTGAAAATGAAAAATACACCCAGCTGAGCCTGCAGGGCGAATTTGACATGCTGAAGAGCCAGGTGAACCCGCATTTTTTATTCAATTGTTTCAATACTTTATCTTCCCTGATAACTGAAGACAAACATCGGGCCGAGGTTTTTTTAAATGAACTGAGTAAGGTTTACCGTTACCTGCTGCGCAATAATGAGAACGGCATGAGTACACTGAAAAATGAGATCCGGTTTATCAGGTCATATTATGAACTGCTGAAGACCAGGCATGGAGATGCCATCCAGTTACAGATCGAGACCGACAAACGCTATGATGATTACCTGCTGCCTTCACTCAGCCTGCAGATGCTGGTAGAAAATGCGGTAAAGCACAATGCACTTTCGAAATCGCTGCCCCTGCAGATCGAAGTGTTTACCACGGTGGGTAATAAACTGGTGGTGAACAATAATATCCGGCAGCGGGCACAAAAAGCGCCATCCGGTGAAGTGGGCCTGAAGAATATCCGGCAGAAGTATGCATTGCTTAACCAGGCCGGTTTCCAGGTGATGAATGACGGTAAACAATTTACGGCAGTATTGCCATTGATATGGGATAAACTGATGATAACAAACAGCATTAACCAAAAACCTAAAACGGCATCATTATGAAAATATTAATTGTTGAAGATGAAGAACTGGCTGTAAAAAAACTGCACAAAATGCTCCTCAGCCTCGAAAAAGATATTGAAGTACTCGCCAATACAGACAGTATTGCGGCTTCGGTGGAATGGCTGAAAAAAAATGAGACACCCGACCTGATCTTAATGGACATCGAACTGCTGGATGGCCAGAGTTTTGAGATATTTAACCAGGTAGAAGTGAAGAGCCCGGTCATATTCACCACATCGTATGACGAGTTTGCCTTAAAGGCATTCAAGGTAAACAGCGTGGATTACCTGTTGAAGCCCATTCAGAAAGAAGACCTCGCCGCGGCACTGGATAAATATAAAAAGATGTTTGGCGCAGCCGCACCTGCACCTTCCATTAATATGGAAATGCTGGTGAAGGAACTGCAGCAAAAATTACAGCCAACATCATTCCGTAAACGCTTTTTAGTAAAGAATGTACAAAAACTGGTGTCTATAGAAACGGATGATATCGCTTATTTCTACAGTGATGGCCGGCTTAACTTTTTTAAAACATTCGACAATAAAAAATACGTGGTGGATTACACGATGGATGAAATGGAGGAGATGCTTGACCCGGAAAGATATTTCCGCATCAGCCGTTCTTTTTATGTTTCCATCAGCAGCGTGGAGCAGATACATGATTATTTCGGCAACCGGCTCATCTTAACTTTAAAACCTGCGGTTGATAAAGAAGCATTGGTAAGCAGGGAGAAAGTGACAGAATTTAAAAAATGGATGGGGAAATAAGGGTCGGTACACTTCAAGCGGGCTCAACCACGGAACAGGGTCGGTACCCCGCAAATTGCGGGGGGCTGAACCATAAAAGGAATTCAACATATTTATAACATGGTTCAGGCCACCCTTTTGCGTTGCAAAAGATAGCGTCCCGACCCATGTTACTTAACCGGGATGATCAGTATTATGTTACAGGCTGTTTTATCATTTTGAATATCCAGTTCTGCGTGCATACTGCCGGCATGTGTTTTCATTTCATCAAGGTGTCTTTTAATATTGGTTTCCCGGGGATCAATGGCAGCTGATGATTTCATGGTAAGACTGAGCATCGTTTTCTGCAGTCCGATATTTACGAGGGTTTGTTTGGCACCCGAGTATTGTACCAGGCATCTCAGTGCTGCCTTGAAAATGATGAAAAATCCATGCCTCAATTTCATATCCGGTTTCAGGTGCTTCACTTTTTCATCAATGGTAATAACAATATCCGCTTCATGGCGGTTCCTCAACGCATCAATGAACTCATTCATGCGCAATATGGTTTTTTCCATACTGTCATTGGCCGGGTCTATCACCCAAAGCATATCATCCATGGCAATGATCATATCGTTGCTTTTTTCACTGATCTGACCGATCAGTTCTTTTGATCTTGCAATATCCTTGTCCGCTTTCATCCTGGCCATTTCGCTCATCAGGTTGATGTTATTCAGCGCTGTGTTCACATCATGATGCAGGCTGAGGGCAATATCCGTTCTCAGTTTTTGTGTTGCTTTTAACCGGAGCAGCCTTTCCCTGTCGGCCAGGTAAAAAATAAGCAGCCCGCTTATGATCAGCAAACCATAAAACCACCAGGTTTTCCAGAATGGCGGTACAATATCAATGATGACTGTTGTAATGGTATCTGATTCATCACCGGTAGCTGAAACGGATTTTGCCTTAAATATGTATTTGCCGGGAGGCAGGCGGTGGTATGTTACTTTTTGTGTGTTGGAAAAGATCCATTTTTCGTCTACCCCTTCCAGCATATACATCACGGCAAAGTCGTTGTGATAACTGAATGTGGTAAGGTCAACAGTAAACGTATTGTTGAAATAGGGGAGTGTGATTTCTTTCTCTTTAAGCAATGAATCCACAAGCAGTTCCCGGTCGCCCAGCTGGAAACCCGAAATGATTACCGGGGCAGCTTTTTTGGGCAGGTTAATTTTAGCAGGGTCAAACAGCAACAGGCCGGTGTTGGTACCCAGTAAGATCCTGCCGTCTTTTAATAAAGCCGAGGCATTGATCTGGAATTGGTTGTTTAATATGCCGTCTTCAGACCCAAAATACAGGTGGATCGGGTTTCCAAATTCTATACGGCCAAGGCCATCCGAAAAAGCAAGTCAGATATATCCCAGCCTGTCTTTCAGGATGCTTGTTAAATTAGGGTGTTCCGGTCCAAAACCCACCCCCGCATAGGTTATGGTATTGGTTCTGGAATTTAAAATATTGAGGTCGCCGCTGGCGATGAGCAAAATACTGTCGTTGAACTGGAAAATATCATTGGCGCCAGCTGTCAGTAAACGCCTGCCCGGCGGAGATTCTTCATCGTAATGTTCAGCAATGGATCCATCGCCGGCATTCAGTTTAAAAAGCCCGTACCTGTCGGTACATACCCATACAAATCCTTTTTTATCGGTCATCATTTTGGTAACACGGCCCTTAACATCCAGCATTACTTTAAATGAACCGGTATCACGCCAGTTGGCCCTGGTACATTTTATTACACGGCCATACTGGGTTCCCATCCACATATTGCCGGAACTGTCTTCTATGACCTGCCTGACGGTTTTATTATCAAATACCGTTGTTTTTATTTCAGCCATTTTTTTAGTACCGGGCAGGTATACCCGAATACTTCCGCCCTGCATGCCGATCCAGATCTCGCCATTCGAACGTTCATGCATATCCCAGCCGGAAATACCATCGTTGTGTGCAGCAACAGGAATGATGGGATTTTGTACTACGTTGAAATTGCTGTCATATGCAAAAATACCGCCGCCCCAGGCACTGCTGTAAATGATGCCGCTTTTTGACTGCAATATGGCATCCGTTGAATTTTTATATTCCTTTGGTTTTATATCATTACGTTTATTGGGCAGGTTGCTGAAGACCTGCCTGCCTGGATTAAACATGAACAATCCATTTGAACTGGGAATCCATATATTGGCATCTTTGTCTTCATAAAGCTGGAAAATGTTTTCCAGGTCAATGCCGTTTACTTTCAATGTTTCATTGCGTACATCTTCAAACATTTGCCTGGATTCATTAAAACGGGCAAACAGGTTTGTGCCATACAGCCAAATGCTGCCATCCTGCTGTTCCAGTAAACCATTGATGGAATGGTAGCCCATGGCAGCCATGCCGATACTTTGTTTATACCCGGTGAAGAGATTGGCGGCTGGATCATAACAGAATACCTGCGGCCCTTGTCCCTTTTTCCCGTCAAGCCACATATCTGCCCAGGTACGTCCTTTTTTATCTGTAAAAATATGTGCCGGGCCCATTGCATTCTCTTCTATAAGCACTTTGTTCATATTGCTTAAAAAAATACTGCTGTTACGTGGAGCCCATTTTTTTGTCAGGCTGTTATACTGGTCAAAGCCACGCAGGGTGGTGACCAGGTATTCTCCTTTTGCTTCCTGCATTTATTTCCTGTGCTATGCTGCCGTCAACCGAGATGATCCTGTTATACGCTGCCGAAAATTCATTGGTACTTTCATTATAAGTGATCACACCATATCCCTGGATGGAAATATGCAGGATGCCGTCATGATCCTCGATCAACGGCAGCATATTGTTTTTTTTGAATGCCTCGGGTACCGCTATTTTTACCCGGGTGTACCTGAATGTACCCGTATGCAAAAACCCAACCTGTTTATTGGAGTTGATGACCCAGAGCCTACCTTTTTTATCGATCTTTAATGCACTAATCGCATTTGACGGAATTGATGCTGCATTCGTTTTATCATTACGAAATGTAAGGAACTTTTTGCCGTCATATCGCTGAAGCCCGCGGTCGGTACCGATCCAGATATACCCCTGCAAGTCCTGTGCAACACAGAAAGCCATATCGGCAGCCAACCCGTTCACTTTGCCAAACCGGGTAAACAGGTAATTTTTTTTATGCTGGGTAAAGGCACTGAAACTGAAAAGTAACAGGCTGCACAGTAGAATAAGTTTTAAAAATATATTTCGCATACCGGTACCCAAATATAAAAACAGAAACGGGATTATTTATCATTTGATTTGTTTTTGTTGAGCAGGCCATAAGCTGGCGTGTAAGGAAAAAGGTATCCATTACAAACTGCATCTTACCACAATTCATTCGCATGGTTACTCAATTCATGTAATAACAGCATCCGGTACAACAAAGACAGTTGTAAAATTGCACTCAGTATTAAAAAAATATAGCCATGCAAAACACGTACAAACAAGCAGGTGCAAGCCAGCATCCTTTAAAAAAGCATTCAGATACCCGGATCCTGTTTGCAAATTTTCCGGCAGACAGGCAATTTAATCCGCAGGCTTTTATGACAGATCATGATCCTGTAACAAACAGTATGGGTAAATACCCGGTTTGGTTTCAGCAGTTAATGAAACCTGCAGCCAATCAACACCTGCATACCTGGTATGCCGAAAATATATACCCGGAGCCGGAAGAATAAGCTGTATAACGGGGAGGCATTAAACTGTTTTCCAGGATTATACCCTGGTATACAAATAAATTTTACGCAACTGATTAAATTTGTACAAATCATGAGGTCAATAATAATTATATGCTGCTTTATTACTGCCAATCCTGTAAAGGCACAGATGCCTGACAGTGTAAAAAATTTTATTGGCAAAGCTTTAAACCTGATGGAACAGCACTCGGTCTTTTCCGCCGGATTAAACTGGAAAAATATACGGGATACCGCGAATGCATTATCAAAAAATGCAGCAACGTTTAAGGAAGCGGCACCAGGCATTCAGTATGCCTTCAATGCACTTGGCGATAAACATGGCTGGCTGGTTTTTGGAGACGAGGAATACCGTAACCCGGCTTTTCGGCCAGATACCGGCCGTATATCCCAAAACATAAAACAAGCGGCATCAAAAGGGCCGAAGATCTATGCGGGCATTGTGAAAAAGGAATATGCCTACATTTCCATTCCGTTCTTTGGCGGACAAACCGAAGCACAAATGACCGCATTTGCACAGCGTAGACAGGATTCCCTGTTTACCGTGATCAATGAAAATACAAAAGGCATTATCATTGATCTCCGCTTAAATGCCGGCGGCAATATGTTTCCCATGTTTGCCGGGTTAAGCAATGTGCTGGGTGAAACAGATTTTGCCATTTATCCCACTGCCATCAAAGACAGTATTGAAAAAAATTCCATAACAAATAACGGGGTAGCCGTAAACGGCAGGGTAATTACGCCGCTTCCAAAAACTTACGGCGACCTGTCTGCCCATCCCGTTGCCCTGGTCATTGGACCGGTAACCGGAAGCGCCGGGGAATGCCTCGCTGCGGGCTTTATCGGCAGGGATAAAACTGCTTTGATCGGTGAAACAACGGCAGGGTATACAACAGCGAATGACGGATTTTTTTTACACGGGAATGATTATGGGATGGTGCTGGCCGTAGGATATTTGAGGGACAGGTACGGGAATGTGTACCCGGAAAATGTAAAACCGGATATTGAAGTATTGGGCGGCGATGATTTCTTCAACCCGGAAAATGATAAAAAAATACAGGCTGCCGTAAAATGGATCGATCTTCAAAAATAAACCGGACATGCAAACCAAAATTCTACTGCTGTTAACCATACTGGCATACAGTATCATCGTAAGCCAGTCGTTCATGTACATCATCGCATTAAAAAATGTGCAGACCAGCCTGCAGGCCAACAGCTATATTGAACTCCGCAAATTGATCGACATACAGTTCAATGCAAATTTTAAGATACCCATGTATGCCGGGTTACTGGGCTGCGGGTTGCTGCTGATCAGCAACATGAAGGCTCCCGGCAGTTTACTGTTCATTACGGCGGCCATTGCTTTTGTGGCATTGGCAGCGGATACCGTGCTGGCTTTGAAAGGTAATATGCCCATCAATGCGATGATCAATTCCTGGCCGGCAGATCAATACCCTGCCAACTGGGCTGATTACAGAACCCGGTGGATGGATATTTTTCAATACCGGCAATTCGCCAATATAACCGGCTTTATAAGTTTGCTGGCCGGCGCAGTGTTTGGTTCAAAATAAATGTAATCCTGTTCCTTATACCATTTAAATAAATGCTGTTGGATTAAAAAACAGGAAAAATTAAGTTTGCGGCAATAATTCAGGTAAACCTCAATACGATGATCAAAAAATTCAACTTACTGTTCGTATGTTCACTGCTGTTCTTTTCAGTAAAAGCACAGATGCCCAATACGCTTTCAGCAGCAGATAAGGTTTTCGGTCTTTCAAAATTCTGGCAGGAAGTGAATTACAATTTTATCTTCCTGCATAAAGTTGACCGGAAAATGTGGGATAGTACGTATAAAAAAATGATCACTGATGTACAACGCACAAAAAACGATTATGAATATTACCGCGAAATGCAAAAGTTTTGTGCCCTGCTGAAAGACGGGCATACGAATGTTTATTTTCCAAAAGGTATTGAACAGATGAATACCATGTTTGGCGATTACAGGCTGTTCATCGAAAATATTGATGACCGGGCGATCATTGTAAGAACCAATCTCAGCAAAAAAAATGAGATCCCTGTTGGCAGTGAGATCATTGAAGTAAACGGGAAGTCCACTCAAAAATACATTGACGAAGCGGTGGCACCATACATTTCCTCATCTACTGATTATGTTTTAAAGGACATGTGTATATCAGGGTTGCTGCGTGGCATGGAAGGAGATAGGTATCATATAAAAATTAAAAAACCGGGCGGTAAGGTTGCTGCATTTACGCTTACGCATAGGGCCACTGAAGAAAAAGAAGTGTATCCTGATTTTGAACCGGCGAGGAAACTGCTTGATTTTAGCTGGCAGCAAAACCAGGTTGCTTATATGGCTTTAAATTCATTTGGTGATAAAAAAATTGACAGTCTTTTCATTGAAAAACTGCCCGAATTGTACAAAGCCAGGGGGCTCATCATTGACCTGCGTTATAATGGTGGAGGCAACACTGAAGTGGGAACAGCCATTTTAAAATACCTCACCAACGATACCATATTGTTCGGCTCAAAAAGCAGGAGCAGGATGCACATACCATCTTATAAAGCCTGGGGAAAATTTATGGAAATACCCGATACAACAGGTAATGCATGGGCAAAAAAAGCATGGCTGAGTTATAACGACAGTTATTATTACGACTTTGAATACAGTGCAGATACTTTTAAACTGGATGCAAAACGGATCGTGGTACCAACGGTGATCCTGACCGGCCACAATACTGCTTCGGCTGCCGAAGATTTTTTAATTTATGCCGATAATCAAAAGCATATGAAAAAAATGGGCGCCAATACATTCGGCAGTACCGGGCAGCCCTTTATGTTTGGGCTTCCGGGCGGTGGTTCTGCAAGGATCTGTACAAAACAGGATACATACCCCGATGGCAGGGAATTTGTTGGTTATGGAATTAAACCCGACATGGAAGTAAAACCAACATTAAACGATTATATCCAAAAGACTGACCCGGTAATGGCAAAAGCAATTGATTACCTGGAACAGCAGTTAAAATAAAGTGGCATTAACTACATGCGTGATGGCATTTACACGAAAAAGATCATGGAACAGCTTGCATCACTTGAAAAATTCATTGCAGGAATTTGCCCGCTGAACGGGGAAGAGCTTGACCGGTTCTTATCCATTTGGGAACCCTTTTCAGCCAAAAGAAAAACCATGCTCACGCGTGCAGGCGATACCGAAAGGCACCTGTATTTTGTGACCGAAGGCATTCAGCGGGTATATTATTATGATGAACAGGACCGGGAAGCAACCATTGTATTTACCTATGCACCATCCTTTGCCGGTGTGGCCGACAGTTTTCTTACACAAACCCCCTCGAGGTTTTTTGCCGAAACACTCACAGTTTCTAAATTCCTGAAGACCAGTTTCAGGCAACTGGATGACCTGATGAAACAGCATCACCAGCTGGAACACCTGATCCGGGTGCTTACCAATGCAGCTTTTGCCGGCATATTGGAACGCATGGTGGAAATACAATGCTTTGCCGCTGAAGAAAAATTTAAGACCCTGCTCAGGCGCAGCCCGCACCTGCTCCATTTAATTCCGCATAAATACATTGCCAGTTACCTGGGTATTGATGCAACCAATTTCAGTAAACTGCTGGCCAAAGTGCGCATCTGATCAAAAAATCATGGTTTTTACCAAGAATAAACCTGCCGGGGTGATTCATTTTTACATCCTTAAAATTAATCATCATGAAAAAGGAATCA
This sequence comes from Chitinophagaceae bacterium, assembly GCA_016703625.1. Classification (GTDB taxonomy): domain Bacteria; phylum Bacteroidota; class Bacteroidia; order Chitinophagales; family Chitinophagaceae; genus Ferruginibacter. Next base: position 320,273 of record JADJBP010000004.1, read on the forward strand.
ACACGTCTGCTGGATGACCTGTATGCACAAACAGAGATCAACATCAACAAAGCCATTTCAACCTGGCAACTTTTATCCAATGCACAAATGACTGCACAACCGGCCCCGGGCGCATGGAGCGCTGCACAATGCCTGGCACACTTGAACAGCTATGGACGTTATTATTTACCGGCCATTGAAAAAGCAATGGCTACGGCAGCAAATACAGAACCTTCAGTTTACTTTACAGGCAGCTGGTTGGGGAATTATTTTTACAACAGCATGTTGCCGCAAAGCAATGGCAGGCCAAAAAAGAAAATGCATTCTCCCAAAAACCATCAGCCCGGGCTTGAGCTGAATGCATCGAAAGTCATCCAGGAATTTATCAGTCAATTGGAATTACTCGGCCGGCTTTTAACCGAAGCCCAAATGATCGATCTGAACAGGGCAAAGGTGCCGATCTCCATAGCACCGTTCATTAAATTAAAACTGGGCGATACATTCCTGTTTTTAACGGCACATATCAACCGCCATATTCTCCAGGCCGAAAGGGCATTGGAAGCAGCTACCGGCAATAGTGAAAAAGCAGTCACAGCAGCGGGAAGACTGGTTTTGCAACCCTGACCTCCTTTTACCCGGTGATTTTATATGTAATGTACAATTCATCCATATATCCACACAACCCATACAGGCTATGCTTTTAAAAGCAGCATTTCCGTTGCAATTTTACATCATCAATTAAAAACAAAATTTTAAAAAATGGAAAAGCTAAAATTCACGTTACTGGTATTTGTACTGGTACTGGCATTCCCGGTGTGGTTTTATGCCGAAATGAAGAAGACCGATAAACAGGTGGAAAGTATCCGGAAAAACAGTATTGATTCTATCAATACCAATAAAGCCCAACCGGTTGCTGGGCATGTTGAAAAAGGCAATGGAGATTTTACTGCCATGCCTTTTTCAAATGCTGAACTGGTAAATTTTTAATCAATATAAAAGTTGAAAAAATGAAGAAAGATATTTTTCACAGGATGCAGGCTATGCTTCGTTTCTGCGTTGCCCTGTTCTTCCTGGCAATCCTCAGCCTGTTCCTGTTTTCTTTTAAGGCAGAAAAACAGGCAGCAGACTTTTAAAACAGCTTGGCTTAAGCCAGGAGCAGGCAAACAGTAAAATAACGGGAAGTTTATTGGCCGGGTCGCTGGATCTGTATGGCATCCGTAATCTTCATAAGATTTTGGTGAACGACCGTGCAGCCATTGTAAATGACCTGGCGGGGTATGCAAAGCAATATGCAAATTCTGCTGCTTTTAAAAACGAATACACACTGTTGCGGGAGAACAATAAACCGGCACCTGCCCAAAAAACAGAAACTCCCGAAGAAATGAGGGCATCCATGATAAAGTCGGCAAAGGAGTATTTGAAAAATGCAGAAGATGCATATAAAAAGGCTGGCCCCGATATGAAAAATATAACAGCTCAAATGCTGGATGCGGCAAAGCATAATTTAAAAGCAGCTGAAGATCCCGCCAATAAATCCATAATAGCTTATACCCGGAATTATGAATCGCTGAAAAAAATAATGCAGCAGTCAAATGAAAACATGATAAAGATCTGGGAAGAAAATTACCCGGCTGATCATTTACAGTATATCAGGGTAAAACTGCAGTCTTTTATGGATGCCACTGCCGATATTGATTTTAATGCACAGTTGACAGAAAAGAACGGCATCAAATATTTTGTTAATCCTGATTATGAGCGCAAGGGAAACCGCTGGAAACTGGCTTTTCGTGCCGGGAAAAGCGCAGTAGAAACTGCCAGGGCATTTGCCGGGAAGTGGATCAGTGAAATCAACTGATGGACAAAAATTCTCTATAACAGGGTATTGTCCAGAAAAGTAGTTTCAGTAAATTAATCCGGTACAGTAACGAGCTTTTTACTTTTAGGGAGAAAGATAAATTTCTGGTTTTCAGCAAATATCAGGAAACCTGTATCCTTTTGCTCTATACGCACAGAGTCCGCATAACACCTAAATGGTATTTTATCGATTGAATGAGATACCCATTCACCTTTTTCACTGTAACGGACATGGGTAATAGGCCCAAATAAGCCGGTTTCATAAGTATAAAATGTAATATTCTTAAAACGGAAAGTATTTTCATACGAAGTAAATAACCCTTCTGTTTTGCTGGAAATTGAAGATATGTAAAAGCCGAAAAGAATCAGGGTACCCACTATAATACTGAAACTGATCATTGCGATCCAATGTTTTAATTTCAAAGGCAAAGGACAGGCTTTGTAAATTATCCTCATTCCCAAAATTCCTGCTGCTACGCAAATAACAGGAACAACAATAAATAGTAATTTCTGGATAACCGGAATTAAAGCAAAACTGCTGCTTAGGTAAAACATGGACAACAGCAGGATAACAATTAAAAAAGGGTATTTTATAAGCGGGAAGAATTTCATGATGTTTTTTTAGGCGAATGAAGCAACAGTCGTTTAGTGAAGGTAATTTTTTTTCGCTGTTGTTGATTTTACGTGATCTGGTTAATAATAGAGTTCTAAACCAGCAGAAGGCGGCAAAAACACAAACTGGTCATTGCACAGGGAAGCCAGGCTTTTAAAGCCTGACTTCCCTTTTAAAGCCTGACTTCCCTTTTAAAGGACTTCCCTTATAGTTAAATACTTAACTTCGCGGTATTGCAACAGCATTTTAAAAAAGCTGTTATGTTTAAAATATGTTTGTAAAATACCTGCACTGGATCGGCATGGCCGCCTGTATAACATTAATTGTTTCCTGCTTTTTACCCTGGGTGTATTTTGCTGATATCAACCAGGCATTTACCGGGTTTTACAGTTACCAGAACCAGTATGGCAGGCCCGGAAAATTTTTGACCATTTTTGGAGCCCTCGTTTTACTGTTTATGCTGCTGCCAAAGATCTGGGCCAAAAGAACAAACCTTTTTGTATGTGCCATTACCCTGGCTTATGCCATAAAAACTTATATCCTTTTCAGTTCCTGTTATAATAATTACTGCCCGCAAAAATTACCCGCCTTGTACCTCATGGTTGGCTGTACAATGGTGATGCTGATCAGTTCGGGATTCCCGAATTTAAAACTTGCAGTTAAGAAAGAGGTTTAGCTCCGTAGATGGCAGATTGCGTCGTCATGCTTCCCCGCAATGCCGTTTAAACCTTCTTCACTTCCTTTGCCCAGGCATCTTTTAAAGTAACGGTGCGGTTAAATACCAGTTGATCAGGGGTTGAATCCTTATCCAGGCAAAAATATCCCTTTCGGATAAACTGGTACCGGCTTTCCAATGTGGCTTCAGCAAGCGAGGGTTCAACCATAGCATTGTGAATTACTTTCAGCGAATCGGGGTTGATGCTGTCTTTAAAATCACCTTCATCGCCCAACGGGTTCTCGGATGTAAAAAGGCGGTCGTATAAACGGACTTCGGCTTTTACCGCATGTGCAACACTTACCCAGTGAATGGTGCCTTTTACAGAAATGCCGCTGGTATCATGATTGCTCCTGCTTTCGGGTATGTAAGTGCAGTGAATTTCGGTTACTTTTCCTGATGGATCTTTTAAATAACTTTCACACTTTACAATATAAGCGCTTTTAAACGCACCATGGCGCCCGGCGCCAGCCTGAACCATTTTTTGCGGGCTCTTCCATAAAATCTTCCCGTTCTATCCAGAGTTCTTTAGCAAAAAGGAATTTCCCGTTTACCCATGGTTTCATCCGGTCCGTTCTCGCTGCTTAATGCCTCAGTCAGCCCGGGTTCAAAATTATCAATGATGAGCTTAACCGGGTCAAGTACTGCCATCACCCGAAGGGCTTTTTATTCAGGTCTTCACGCAGGCAGAATTCCAGCAGCCCCAGGTCAATAAAATTTTCTCTTTTGGCAATACCTATCTTATCGCAGAATGTACGTATGCTTTCGGGTGTATATCCTTTTCTGCGGAAAGCGCTGAGCGTGGGCATCCGGGGATCATCCCAGCCGTTTACATGCTTTTCATTCACCAGCTGCAGCAGTTTTCTTTTGCTCATCACGGTGTAGGTCATGTTAAGCCTGGCAAACTCGTATTGCTTTGAGGGAAAGATCTCCAGTTTTTCTATGAACCAGTCGTATAACTCACGGTGTGGTATAAATTCCAGCGTGCAAATGGAATGGGTGATGTTTTCAATACTGTCGCTTTGGCCATGTGCAAAATCGTACATCGGGTAAATGCACCATTTGTCGCCGCTGCGGTGGTGGTGTGCATGTTTAATGCGGTAAATGATGGGGTCCCGCATAAGCATATTGGTATGCGCCATATTTATTTTTGCACGCAACACTTTTTCGCCGTCGGTATATTTACCTGCCCGCATATCAGTAAACAGCGCCAGGTTTTCTGCAATGGTCCTGCTGCGGAATTGGTTATCCTTTCCGGGCTCTGTAGGCGTACCTTTCATGAAAGCGATCTCATCTGCAGATGAATCATCAACATATGCCAGGCCTTTCTGAATAAGATCAACCGCAAAGCCATACAGCGTTTCAAAATAATCAGAAGCATAAAATTCGTTGGCCCATTCAAATCCCAGCCAGCGTATATCTTCTTTGATGCTGTCTACATAAGCGGTTTCTTCCGTTACCGGGTTGGTATCATCAAAGCGAAGGTTGGTTTTACCACCGTATGTTAACCCCAATCCAAAATTTAGGCAGATGGCTTTGGCATGCCCAATGTGTAAATAACCATTGGGTTCGGGTGGAAAACGGGTGAGGATAGATTTGTATTTACCTTTCTCCAGGTCTTCTTCTATAATTTCTTCTATAAAATTGAGGCTTTTTTCTTCGCTCATTATTGTTGATTTGAGGGGCAAATTTACGGGAAGATGTGCAATAGTGGGTGAGTCACCTCTTTAAGGGGAAAGCTATTTTTATCAACAGGTGACTCTTCCATGTTTTTCTGTCATTGTTGAAAATTTATACATTAAAATTGAAAAAGCCTTTTTATCATCCCTGTAAAAGCAGATCATAAAAGGCTGTTTGATAATGAGCAGGTTCTTATCAGGCCCTGCCCATGTTTTTCAGGTGCGTGGCATGCGAAACGATGGCATGGCGCATTTTTCTGAATTCAATATATTTTACGCCGTATTCCTTGCAGGTTTGTTTAATGATCTTGCTGATGGCAGGGTAGTGGATATGCGAGATTTTAGGGAACAGGTGATGTTCTATCTGGAAATTCAAACCGCCAACAAGCCAGCTGATCACTTTATTCCTGGTGGCAAAATTTGCCGTGGTCTCTACCTGGTGTATGGCCCATTCATTCTCAATGGTATTGATATCTGCATTGGGTACCGGGAAAGTGGTTTCCTCCACCGTGTGTGCCAGTTGAAAAACAATACTCAACACAAATCCTGCGAACATGGCAATGATCAGGAATCCCAGGAGCCAGGGCACAAATCCAACCAGCATGATGGGCAGTACGATCATCATGAAATAATAGGCAGCCTTGGCAAACCAGAATGCAAAATGATCGAAGGCGCTCATTTTTTTAATGGGCACGGTACCTACTTTTTTCTTGAAATATTTTCGGTAATCCGATTCAAAGACCCATACAAGCAACAACAGGGTGTACAAAAACCAAACATAGATATGCTGAAAACGGTGAATGAAATATCTTTTTTGCGAAGCACACATCCTCAATAAAGGCTTGATCTCGATATCATCATCCACACCATCGATATTGGTATAGGTATGGTGAATGATGTTGTGCTTGTTATTCCACATGATACCGCTGGCACCCAGTGCATTCACAGAGAAAGCAGCGATCTTATTCCAGATCTTACTGTTGCTGAAGCTGCCGTGGCCGCCGTCGTGCATCACATTAAAACCAATGGCAGCTGTTAAACCGCCCATGGCAAAACATTCCAGGATAGCGATCCAGTTCTGCGGTGTAAAGAATACAACGTGTATATAAAGGGCAACATACAGCGTCCATAACAATACCGCTTTAAAGTAAAGGCTGAAATCACCATGTGCCGGTGTTTTTGTTTCCTGGAAATAGTTGTTGACCCGGGTTTTGAGTTCCGAGTAAAAGGTTGAGCCTTTTGCATTTGTAAATTTGGGCGTTGCCATCTGGAATAATTGAATTTTGCTGTTAAGTATTTTCTTTTATGAATGCGTCGAAATTGCTGATCCCGATCATTTTTTCTGATATAAATCCTTCCGCATATTTTACACCGATCATTTTTCCAAACCATTTGTGCCGGTAAACAACACTGTCTAAAAAATCCGGGGTTGAAATATAGGTCTGCGGCTCCTCATTCACCGATTCTGCCCCCCCATGAAACTGTGTTTTATATGCTTTTATTGCCTCTATCTTCTGTTCAAACACATTGGTGATATCCACTACAAAGTCTGGCTGCAAAAAACGGTCCTGTATGTACTGGAACACATATTTTGGCCGCCAGGCACCCTGGCTTTTACCATTTTTGTCAGTTTGTATCTTTTGAAGGCCTGATAAAAAGGCCGCTTCTGCCACAAGCCTCGATGAACGCCCGTGATCGGGGTGCCTGTCTTCCGGCGCATTACACAGGATAATTTCTGGCTGGTATGCCCTTATTGCTCCTATGATCTTTCTCTGATGTGCTTCGTCATTTTGTAAAATCCATCGGCCATCTCTAAATTCTCCCGGGTTGCTACACCTAATATTTCTGCCGCTGCTGCTTCTGATCTCCGGGTTTCGGCCGTACCCCTTGTTCCCAGTTCACCCCTCGTGAGATCAATGATACCTGTCTTTTTACCGTTGTTCTTTTCTGTCAATAAAACACCGGCACAACTCAATTCCACATCATCAGGATGCACTCCAAAGGCCAAAATGTCTAGCTTCATGCTTGGTTTAAAATTTCTGCGTGCAAATTAGATCATTTTAGTCAAAATGTTTGTAGAATTGATATGACAGCGGTCACAAATGAGATCCAATTAACAATAAAAAGGGAAAAAAGTTTGCAAAAACAGGGGCAGGTAATTGTTCAGGTGATCGCATTAAACCGGCACACCAGGAAGAAAAACACTGTTAATGTTGATATGGATTACATGGGGCGGTACACAGCATAGCTGAAGCCATAGGTTTGACAAACCTCTTTCACGATCATTTCCATTTCATGGTCATCGTTGGCAGGGTCATACGACTGTTTGAGGTTGCTGCTGAAAAAGAACGCAACGGTTTGATAAAAACGGGCAGTGAAACCTCCTTTATATTCCTTGATGATGTCGTAACAATTATTGCCTGTTTGCCGGTTGATCAGTTTCATCAACACCTTTCCCTGGTAAATGGATAAATTACTCAATGGGTCGGTAAATTCCTTTTTCAGTTCTTTTTCCCTTGTTTTGATGTAGGCTTTGCGGTCAGATTTTTGGTTTACGGTTTCCAGTTTGGCATTCATATCATTCAAAATTACACCCGAACGTAAAGCATAGGGATAAGTTACAATGATGGCATTGCGTAAACGGGTCCATTTGGCACGGCTGGCTTTGTTGGCAAGGCTAACCCTGGTAAACAGGTCAACGGTTGTTAAGGTTTTGGCTTCAATGGTATCGCCATCATAAACCACAGCATAGGTGGTAAGGGTATCATTTACTCCTGTTTGGCCCAATGCCTGGTGCACATCAACAGCAATGCATACCACAAAAAGCAGTATGCATTTATGTAAAATAAGAAGGCGGTTTGGCCTGGGCATATTGTAAATTTACTATTTAGACCAATAATTAATTCATTTTGATGCTTAAGGTAACCCTAAAGTTTACAATTTATTGTGTGTTGTGTATTATTTGGGGCTGTTCCGGCAGCGGGGAGGAGTCATTAACAATGGAAATGCAGCATTATAATGATTCCTTGTCGGAAGCCAGGATCGACAGCGCCTATAAAGCAATCAGGTCAAACTGCGATACCATGTTGACTTACCGGGTACCGCAAATGGTTGATTCCTTTTTAAAAGATTCAGCCCTGCTTCAACATTTTTTCGATAGCAATATTTTGTACATTGATGCTGACAAAAAAGTAGAAAAAGTTACCAGGCAATTACAGGCCGACTGTGATACTAATTTGCTAAAAGAAACATATAGAATAGCCCGGCTGCGGCAAAAACGAGGGCCAGTGCAGCGTAAAAAGTTGAAAGTTTCGCCCTTTTAACAGCGCTCGTAATCACACCCATGGCCATGATAATAAGTCCAAGCCATACCAGGTTGATATAAGGAAAAACGTATGCTTTCAATGTTACATACTGGATCAGTTTATCCGATTCCTTGATACCGATCTTTATTCTCCGGTTATCAGTAACGCCTGCAAATTTTACATACATATTTTGCGCATACACGGTATCGTCTACCTGGTTAAGGCCAAACTCATCAATGTGAATTAACGGAGAAGCAGGGTATCGTAAACTGTCTTTGCTGATGAGCGTAATATCAGCCATCAGGGCGGCATCTGTTGGTTTAAAATGATACTTTTCGTTGTCCGGGTTTTTTACTACACGGTTCAGTATGATGATACCATTGCTGTAAAAAGCAGTATCACCCTCGGCAAGTTCATGTATGGTAAAACTACCCGTATCTTCAATGGCATCATTGTTAATGGCATAAGAGATAAAGGTGAATACATCCTTGTTTAAATAGGTCTTGGTATCCGGGTTACTGCTCATGTTGTTATCCTTCATGATGTACACATCGGGCGTGAGTGTAAATTCTTCAATGATCTTTTTATTGGCATCTTTTTTCTGGAACAGCAATTCATAAAAACGCCGGCCTTTTTCATTTCCAAAAGAATCCTTCAGGTAAGTTACTTCATATTGCCCCATGCTGGCAGGTACCTGGCGTATGAGCGTAAGGTTTTCCAGGGGGTTGTCTTTTTCTTTGGTCATTGGGTCAGTACCGGATATCTGCAGGTTAATGCCATTTGCCCGGCTGTTGCTGATCACTTCTTTATTACTCGACGAAATGAGGATCCCGGCAATCATCAGTGAAAAACCAATATGGGCAATGGAGCCACCGGCCGACTTCAGTTTCCCGTTCAGGCCGGTCCAGATATAAGCCCCGTTTGCGATCACCGAATAAATGGCGGCAAACAAAGCGAAATAGGCAGCACCCAAAAATCCGGCACCCATTTTATAATAGGTAAGCGGGTAAAAAATGGCTAACAGCACGGTGATAACCGCTGCAATAACAGTGGGCAATGCGATCTTTTTAAAAATAAAAGACCCTGTAGTTTTTTTGTATTTAAAATACTGGCCAATAGCGCTTAATATTCCAATAATGATGGCAACCAGGATGATCACTTTATTGTATGAGAATTCAACGTTCTCGGGTTGTGCAATACTGGTACCAAATATTTTGTTGTAAACAGGTACCGAAGTTTTAGCAATGATGAAAATGGCACTCAAAAAGAAAACCAGTGAACCGATGAACATCCAGAACTCCCTTGAATTTGTACTTTCTTCTTTGATTTCGGCGGGCATCTTTTTTGCATGTACAGCCAGTAAAATGAGTGACGGTAAAGTAAAGCTTAACACGAACAAAAGGATCATCACGTTGATCGCCTTGCCTGCATCTGTAAATGAATGAACGGAAGTATCTCCCAATACACCTGTACGGGTTAAAAAAGTTGAATACAGTATAAATATAAAGGAGAGAAAAGCAAACAAATAACTTGCTTTTAAAGAGTGCCCGGTAGCTTTAAAGATCACCATGGTATGTAAACCGGCAACCAGTATCAGCCAGGGCACCAGTGAAGCATTCTCTACCGGGTCCCATGCCCAGTACCCGCCAAAAGACAGGGATTCATAAGCCCATTTGCCACCCATCATGATACCGGTACCCAAAACAGCAGCGCTGAAAAGTACCCAGGGAAGGGCAGGGGTTACCCATTCGCCATATCGTTTGGTTTGTATACCTGCATATGCAAAGGCAAAAGGAATTATGGTTGCTGCAAATCCTAAAAATAAAATGGGCGGGTGAATGACCATCCAGTAATTGCGGAGCAATACATTGAGGCCAATACCATCTTTAATAAAACTAAGGTAATTGGGCTGACTGAAAATGGGGCCTTCAATTTCATTCCTGGTTAATGTAAAGGGACTGCTTCCGAGGCGGATATCCCCGATATACCAACCCAGCAGCATCATTAATAAAAAGAACTGTGCCACACTGATAACGGTCATTACAGGCGCTTCCCATTCTTTTGATTTTAGCATGATGAAGATACCAAGTATGCTGTGCCAGATGGCCCATAATAAGAAGCTTCCTTCCTGTCCTTCCCAGATGCAGGCCAGTAAATACTTTGGTTCCAGTTCTAAAGATGCATGCTTGTACACATACATATATTCAAAGTAATGATTGGCGCAGATATAAAATATGGTAATGAAAATGATCACTGCAGCGATCAACTGCGTGATAAATGCCAGCCTTGCAAATTTGAGCCATGATCTTTTTTCCAGCAGGTCGGTTTTACGGCTGGCTGTAAAAAAAGCAATAGTAGAGAGGATGGATGCAATAAAGGCAAGCAATACAAAGAAATGCCCTATCTGTCCTGGTAGTAAGTGTTCGCCTTCAAATTCCATTAAGTGTATTTATTTATAAAGTGAATCCTGTTGGTTAGTTATGGTTTTTTCGAGTTCTTTTTTATCGTCTTTATACTTACTCGGGCATTTTAAAAAGGATATCCTTGCATTCAAAATGATCTTCCTTCATAGTGCCTTTCATAACGATGCGTTCACTTTTTTCGAGGTCGGTTGGTTTGCTGTTGTGAAAAACAACCTTTGTTTTTCCGCCTAAGCTGTCAACAGCATAAAAACTGAGGTAATTGGGATTGTTGATGGCATCATACTCGATCGGTTCGGTTTTATCCAGTTTGGCGATCAGGTGAACAAAGGTTCCCTGCTTTTTCTGGGCCGAACTGATACTTTCGTAAGTGGAAAAATCACCTGCCGAAAAAAACGATCAGGGCAACAATAAGTGCGGCAATGGCCACCAGGAATATGATATGTGTTCTTTTCATGGTATATATTTCAGGACAAAGTTAGTTCAATTGAAGTTTTTCTTTACATTTTGTTTATATTTTTTAGTCATACCATCACCTGATATAAGTCATGCCGGCCAGTCTGCCACAGGCATTGATATTAATTGTTAAATTTTTATAGATCACTTAACTCCTTTGTATAACAGTCGCTTATCTTTGCTGCGTTTTTAAGCTGGCGTAATTAACACTACCTGAATAATAAATAAAAGTGATGACTGACCTATCCAATTTTGATCCCAACTCGGTTGGAAACCCCAACAACAATATTTTTGGCTTGCCTTTTTCAGAAGAAGAAGCCAGGCTGATCATTTTACCCATTCCCTGGGAAGTTACGGTAAGTTATAATGCAGGTACAGCAAGGGCCCCGGAACATATTTATAATTCAAGCCTGCAGGTAGACCTTTATGATGCCGATGTGATCGACGGGTGGAAACAGGGATTTTACATGCGTCCCTGTGATAAGAAGGTATTGATGAAAAGCGATTACCTGCGCAAGGAAGCAGAATTGTATATCAATTATATAGCGCACGAAGAAATAGTAGCTGATAATAAATTCATGTTCAAATCGCTGAATGAGATCAATGCCGGCAGTGATTTTTTAAATAACTGGGTATTTGAACGCACCAAAGAATTGCTGGATTCGGGTAAACTGGTAGGCCTCCTCGGCGGTGACCACAGTACGCCCCTGGGCTTTATGAAAGCCATTGCAGAAAAGCATGGTGATTACGGCATTTTACAGATCGATGCACATTGTGACCTGCGGAAATCATATGAAGGGTTTACCTATTCGCATGCTTCCATTATGTACAATGCACTGGAAGAGATACCGCAGATCAGTAAAATAGTGCAGGTTGGTATCCGTGACTATTGCGAAGAAGAAGTGGATTATATCAGCGCCAATAAAGAACGTGTGGTTACTTATTTTGATAAAGATCTGAAAGAGCGTTTGTATGAAGGCGAGAGCTGGAAACAGCTTGTTGATGAAATGGTTGATCATTTGCCCGGTAAAGTATATATCAGTTTTGATATTGACGGATTGGATCCAAAACTTTGTCCGCATACGGGAACACCTGTCCAGGGCGGTTTTGAGACCGAGCAGGTATTTTATCTCTTTAAAAAGTAATGGCAAGCGGACGCAATATTGTTGGGTTCGACCTGAATGAAGTGGGTGTAAGCAATGATGAGTGGGATGAAAATGTAGGTGCCCGGTGTTTGTTTAAATTGTGTAACTTAATGATCGCATCAAACCCGGCCTGATGGAGTACAGGTTTACTTTAAAAGATAATAACAGGAAGGCGTACAACACGTTTGTCTGGTTCCTGTTCTTTCTGCATATTGTGGCTGCTGCAGTGTTCGGGTTAAATGCGGAGGACAGGGATGTAAAACTGGGTATTTATATTCTCCTGGGATTTTACGGGGTTATTTATACCGTATATTTTTTCTTCCGGCAGCAAAAAAAAACAATGGAAACATTCAGTTTTATCATGGCTTTGTTATACGCTAACTTTTGGTTAAAACATGCAGGTGTTATTGCCCTGTTTATTTTCGGTGCGGTGTTTTTATTTGTTACGGTAGTGCAGGGAAAAAAAACTACTGTATTGTGTTCAGCACAGGGAGTTCACCTCACCCGTATCTTTAACACCATCATGTATCCCTGGCAACAGATGGATAATATAGTTTTAAAGGATAATGTGCTGACCATTGATTTTATTTCGAACAGGATCATCCAGGCCGATATTGCAGATGGAAATGAAACAGTTGCTGAAATAAAGTTTAATGATTTTTGTTTTAAACAGATCCATAAGCATGACCTGGTTTAAAATTCCAAAATACCCCCGTCAGTCCCGATAGCTATCGGGACAAACCCTGACGGTGGTTTGTAAAAAAAACAAAAGATAAACATGTTAACAGCAAGCCCATACATATTATACTCCGACGGCGAAGGGAATATTTTGAAGATACTTCCCTTTATGCAACCGGTCGCAGTGGCTGGGATGCATTGCCCGTGCCTGTTGATGAATGGATCGAATTGCCCACCGGCGGGAATCTTTATGAACTGCCCGGGCGCAAAGGCATTGGCATTGATGTGGAAACAGGAGCGATGAGGCTTTGTGAAAAAGGATGGGCAGTTGCCGCTTTTATTCCTCCTGCGCATACCGGTTTATACATGGCCGCTTACGAAACGGCAAAAGATGCACCCACACTTCCGTTGTTCTGTTATACCGCTGCAGGATGGCTGAACGAAAAAATATATGTGCCGGCAGTTCGTATTGAACAGGATATCCGGCAGGAAGCCGAAGGGTATGCTGAAGAACAGATCGAAACCGGGGCCACAAATTTATTGGCAGCGTATCCCCATAACCGTTTGGTTAAGCACTTAATGGAAAACTGCTGCATGACCTATACCTGCCCGGCTGCCAGGAACCTGGCCATCGGCCGGTGGGAATGCCCGGTACCGGTTTCGCCTGCCTGCAATGCCAACTGTATAGGCTGTATCTCTTTTCAGCCCGAAGATGAAACCATCATCAGTACACAGGACAGGCTCACTTTTAAGCCAACGGCTGAAGAGATCATTGAATTTACCGTGCCGCACCTCCAAACAGCACCTTTTCCATTGATCAGTTTCGGTCAGGGTTGCGAAGGGGAGCCTTTACTGATGTGGGAAACGATCCGAGAAGCCATTATTGAAATAAGAAAGCATACACAAAAAGGCAGCATCAATATCAATACCAACGGCAGCATGCCCAAAGCGGTTAAAGCTTTGTGTGAAGTTGGGTTGAACAGCATACGGGTAAGTACCAACTCGGCCCGTAAAAATATTTACACTTCCTATTACCTGCCCAATAATTATGCATTTGAAGACCTGTTCGAGAGTTTAAAGACCGTGCGCAGTTATGGCGGCTGGACAAGTATCAATTATTTTGTTTTCCCGGGTATGACAGACAGCATTGAAGAATACGAAGCATTGCGGAAACTGATCCGCGAAACGGATCTCTGCATGATACAATGGCGCAATTTCAATATTGACCCCGACTGGTACCTGGGAAAAATTGGCGTTACCGATACCGGCGAAAGCATGGGCGTTAAGCAGATGATGGAACTGATCAGGGAAGAATTCCCGAATGTAAAATTCGGCTATTTTAATCCATCCATGGAAAGGATCAAAGGAAACTTTGAAATTGATTTTGCCCATTGAACCGGGTGAAAAACGGGGTTTCCCAAACAATTGCATCCTAATACCTCAAAAACAGTTTCAGGTAAAGTGTATAATCATCCGTGATCTGCCATTCACCGTTACCGGTAGATTTATATATGTAAGCACCTTTTTCGGTTCCGGCAAAACTGAAACTGCAGGTTTCTTTTGGCCTGGTGCTGCAGTTAAGCACTTCAATACTTACAAACAATTCATTTTCTTTGAAAGTAAGGTCATATTCACTGATGTCAAATTCAGGTATCTTGCCATTCAGCATTAATTTGTTGATGGTGATTGAAATGGAATCTTTTAATAGCTCTTCACCCGGTTCACCTTCACCGGTAACCTGCCTGATATGCAGGCGCAGCAGGCAGGTATCACAAAAATTGGCCACTTTAAACCGAACTTTGTCTATTTTATATTTTTTGTAAGGGAGTTTAAAGGTGCGGCCTATTTCCCCGCCGGTACGTTTCGTGTTCCAGCTTCTGAAATAACCTACGGTTTCTACTGTTGAGCCCAGTACTGCTCTATTAAAAACAGTTACGGATTCCAGGTTTTTTACCTGTTCCCTTAAAACAAATTCCTTTTTTAATAATGCTGCCGAAACAGGTATCCGCAGGCTTTCATAACCAACCGAAGTGATCAGCAGGGTATCATTGCTTTTAATATTATTAATGGAGATCGAAAAATACCCGTCTTTATTTGAAAACGTTGCCTGCTTTTCATGAAGCAGGCTGATATTGGCTGATGCTGCCGGTGTTGCATCTTTTTGATTGATGACCTTGCCTTTTATTATAACCTGGCCGGATACACGATTAGGGATGAATTAGATTAGTGTCAGCAGGAAAATTGAAATAATGCTCAATTTGCTTTTAGGGTTCCAATGCATAGTGTGCTGGGTAAAGTACTTTTTGGATCATTTAACTAGTTTGCAATGATACAGCAAACAAGCAATGTAAATTGCAGAATAACCTTAAAAAGGATAAACGGCAATTGAAGATTTAAAGACATGTCCCTGCAGGTCAATGCTGCTTCCCGGAAACGTTAAACTGCAATTGTTTTAAAAGGGATGTTTATTTCAAAGTAGCTTCCAGCCAATGATAGAATTCACGTTGCCAAACCAGCGCATCCTGTGCCGTTAATACCCAGTGGTTCTGGTCGGGCAGTAATATGAACTTACTTTTTATGCCGCGTAACTGTGCCGCCTGGAATGCCTGCTGCCCCTGCTCGATAGGTACCCGGTAATCTTTGCCTCCCTGGTAAATCAATATGGGGGTGTTCCATTTGTCAGCAAAATTGCTGGGGGAGAATTGGGTATATGATTTTTGTGCAGCTATATTTTTCTTATCCCAGTATGGTCCTCCGTAATCCCAGTCCACAAACCACATTTCTTCTGTTGTTCCATACATACTTTTAAAATCAAAGATGCCATCATGGCTGATAAAGGATCTGAACCGGTTGTTGTGCATGCCTGCCAGCATGAATACGGCATAGCCACCATAACTGGCACCCACACACCCGATCCTGTTTTGATCAATGAACCTTTCTTTACTGATGGCATCAACGGCGCTTAAATAATCTTTCATGGCCTGCCCGCCGTGATCTTTGCTGATGTCTTCATTCCATTTGGTGCCAAAACCCGGCATGCCCCGCCTTGACGGCGCAATAACAATATACCCATTGGCAGCCATCAGCTGGAAATTCCAGCGCATGGAATAAGATTGCGTTAACGGCGATTGCGGGCCGCCCTGGCAGTACAGCAGGGCAGGATATTTTTTGGCAGGATCAAAACCGGGCGGGTAGATCATCCATACCAGCATTTGTTTTCCATCGGTTGTTTTTACAAAACGCCTTTCCGTTTTACTCATACCGATCGATGCATAGGTCTCATCATTTACATGTGAGAGTTGCGTCATGCTCCCGCCGGCGATATCAACCGTATATATTTCAGGGGCATGGTTCATATCAGTACGGGAAACAACCAGTGTATTGCCGGACTGGCCAATGATCGCGGATACATCAAAATCGCCTTTGGTGACCTGTTTTACCAATGGTAACATTTTAGTAAGGCCCGGGTAATTTACCGAGAACAATTGCATGGTGCCGTTCACCGGGGCGGTAAAAAAGATATCCCTGCCATCTTCGCTCCAGCGGTAGGCGTTTACATGTATGTCATCCCGTGAGCCGGTCAGGTTCATTTTTGTAATGCCGTTGCTTACATAAATATCCTGCTTGTCCGATTCATAGCCATCCCGTTTCATGCTTAACCAGGCCATTTCACCTTTTTTTATTGAAGGAAGGATTGATATCGTAGCCCATCATCCCTGCAGTAAGATTGGTTGTTTTGCCGGTCTCCAGGTTGTAGCTGTACAGGTCGGTGTTTGTACTAACGGCATAGGCTGTACCGTATTTCTTTTTGGTGCAGTACACCACTTCCTTACCGTTGGGATTCCATACATAATCTTCACCGCCGCCAAAGGGTTTTTGCGGACAATCATAAGGTTCGCCCGGCATCAGGTCAATGGGCGTTCCTGCTTTTCCGTTAGTTATCGGCGCCAGCATCACATGATCAAAATTTCCGTCCTCGTAGGTATCCCAGTGCCGGTAATTCAGGTTGTCAAATACATACACATTTGATTTTTGCAGTTCTGGATAATATTCCTTCCCGGTAACTTTTTTTATTTTCACTTCCGCATGACTGATCATATATTTTCCATCCGGGGAGATCTTCTCATTGGTTAACATGCTGTCTGCATTACTTACCGGTATTGGATTTCCGCCGTTAATGGGAACAGCAAATGTTTTCCTGCTGCTTTTGTTTTCAGCAGCGTTCGGAGTTGATACAGAATATAAAACATATTTCCCGTTGGTTGAAATACCCAGGCCGGAAACCCGTCCCAGTTTCCATAAAAGTTCCGGCGTCATATTGTTTTGGGCAAATGATGTGCAGGAGATCAGCATGGCTGAAAAAAATACAAACCGTTTCATATATTTTAGATTTTAAATTTTAGTTTTCAATTTTTCATGGATACCGGGTAATCAAAAACAAGTTGACAAAATGTTTGCACCCCCACAAATAACCTGCTGTCGTCGATCATAAAATCGGGGGTATGGTGGGGCGGTGCATTTTTTGGATCATTGCCACGGGGCATTCCGCCAAAATAAAAAAAGAATGCCGGGGCTTTTGTGCCGTAATAACTGAAGTCTTCGGCACCGGTAACCCATTCCATCGGCCGCACATTATTTTTACCGGCTGCCAGTTGCAGGGAAGGCAGCATTTTTTCAGCCAGTTCGGGGTTATTGTAGGTTACCAGCGTTTTTCATAAAAAACTACATCCGCAGTTGCCCCGGAAGATTCTGCAATTTTTGAAGCCGTAAATTTTATTCTTGCCTGTACGTCTTTCTGCATTTTAGGGTCCAGTGTCCTTAAAGTTCCTTCCATAAATGCTTCTTCCGGGATGATATTAAAACGGGTGCCGCTGGTTATTTTGGCAACGGTAATAACAACTGGTGCTTTGGTCAGGTCCATTTGCCGGCTTACAATATGTTGCAGTCCTTCAATGACCTGGGCCGATATGGATATCGGGTCAACGCCAAGCCAGGGTTGAGATCCATGCGATGACCTGCCTTTTACATGGATGGTAAACCGGTCGGCTGAGGCCATAAAAGCACCGGTTTTGTATTGTATGTCCCCGGCAGGTATCCACGATTCGATATGCATGCCAAAGATCACATCTACTTTGGGATTTTCCATTACCCCTTCTTTTACCATCAAACCGGCACCACCTTCTTCCCCTTCCGGCGGACCTTCTTCTGCCGGTTGAAAAATAAATTTAACGGTACCGGCTATGTCTTTCTTCATGGATGATAAAACCGTTGCAGCGCCCAGCAGCATGGCTACATGTGCATCATGCCCGCAGGCATGCATAACCGGTACTTTTGTGCCGTTGTAAATGGCGCTGTCTGTTGAAGCAAAAGGAATGTTCACCCTTTCTTTTACGGGCAGTGCGTCCATATCTGCCCGCAGTGCAATTACAGGACCTGGTTTTCCACCTTTTAAAATAGCTACCACGCCGGTTTTGGCAACACCGGTTTTAATTTCAAGTCCGAGGCCTTTCAACTGGTCAGTAATATATGCGGCTGTTTTAAATTCATGGTTTCCCAGTTCCGGGTGCTGGTGCAGGTATCTTCTCCAGTTTGTAAGCTGCCCTTGTATCGATTCAGATTTTTCCCGGATCGTCTTTGTCAGATCCTGTCCTACTGCATTTGAGCTGGCAAAAGAAGTAAAAAAGGCAATAATATATATCCGCTTTTTCATTTGTAAAGAATGATTTAGGCAACAAAATACCACTTATAAATAAGTTTGAAATACTTTTTGGATTTTTGATTTATTTAACCTTTTGTTCGTATTATTGTGCATTCAAATCAAAAGCTGTTTCAAATTATATTTTATAACCAAAAGAACTTATGATAAAAAACTTTACACTTTCACATATATTTTATTTTCCGCTTTTCTTCAAATCCAAAGTGTATCCTGTTTTTAACATCCTGTATTAATCTAATTAAAAGTTACTGATTTTTTTTAATAGGCACCTGTTTATTATGTATTCAAAATTTAAAACAACATCAATTATGAGAAAAATTTTCCTCTTTTTTGTACCGTTGTTATTTTGTGTGTTTGGTTTAAATGCTCAAAATACCAATGCTGAAGAGAATGCAGCGATCCGTTTGGTCAGCGCAAGCAAAGCTGAACTGGGTCTTACTGCTGAAGGCCTCGGTAATGTGATGGTTTCAAGTACTTACTTCGATAACGCTTACGGCGTTAGAAGGGTTTACCTGAACCAGACTTACAAAGGTATTCCGGTTTATAACCAAATGCTGGTGCTCGCCTACAAAGGCGACAAACTGGTTTCCCAGGCCGGTGCCTTTCACCGGAGCGTGGAAAAATTTATAAACGCACGGTCAGGGGTACCTGCAGTAACAGCTGAATCAGCTGTGCAGTCTGCTTTGTCCGACAGGGGATTGCGTGCTTCCCAGATGGCTGTTGCCATTAACAGGAAAAACAACGGAACCTTTGTTGAATTCGGTAACATGGGAATTTCCCGTGAAAATATTACAGCCCAGCTGATGTGGACGCCGATGGAAAATATGCGTGAGATCAACCTTTCCTGGCATGTATATATAATACCAAAAACAACAGCCGATTACTGGATGGTACGTGTAGATGCTACCAATAACAGTATTTTAGGCATGGATAACTATACAGATTATTGTGATTGGGGAACACCTGATGTACATGGCCGGGTAAATTACCCTGCTTTTGCGATGGGCAATCCTGCTAAAATAACTGCAGATAAACAATTGGCAGAGTTTAAAAAATCGGATGATCCTGCTGTAGTTAATACGGCCACTTACAGGGTTATACCTTATCCTTATGAGAGCCCGATCCATACACCTACACCTTTTACAACAGAAACACGTGTAGACCCATGGTTATCGGCCCCGGGAAATGCCACTTCTTTAAAATGGCATACCGGTTCAGGTGCTACTGATTATGAATACTCCAGGGGTAATAATGTTTGGGCATATCATGACCGTACAGCCCCAACCAATACCGGGAATCTTGCCAAATCGGCCAGTTCTACAACAGCTTTACCCAACTTAACTTTTGATTTTTTACCTGATTTTACCCAGGAACCAATTGTAACAAGTCCTCCAAACCAGCAATTCAACATTACCAATTTATTTTACTGGAATAATGTGATACATGATGTAATGTATGTGTATGGATTTGATGAGGTAAACGGAAATTTCCAGGATGATAACCAGGGCCGTGGCGGTGCAGGAAATGACCACGTAAATGCCGAAGCACAGGATGCCGGCGGTAGCAATAACGCAAACTTTTCAACACCGGCTGATGGCGGAAGCGGAAGAATGCAGATGTATTTATGGACAGCACCAACGCCCGACAGGGATGGCGATGTGGACAATGGCATCATTGTACATGAATATGGCCATGGTATCAGTAATCGTTTAACAGGCGGACCTGCAAATGTGGGTTGTTTGGGAAATGCTGAGCAGATGGGAGAGGGCTGGAGCGATTATTATGCCTTAATGCTTACCCAGAATTGGGCAACAGCTACATTAAATACAGGTTTCAATTCACCAAGGGGTATTGGAACTTATGCAGTAAACCAGGCAACAACCGGTCCCGGTATCAGGCCGGCCAGGTATACTACAGATATGGCGATCAATAACTACACCTATGCCAATTTACCAAGTCTGGCTGTACCGCACGGAGTTGGATTTTTATGGTGTACGATAATCTGGGATATGACCTGGAATATCATCAACCAGCAAGGCACTATAAATCCCAATATTTATAATTTTGCTGCCGGTGGTGGTAATGTCATTGCAATGAAAATTGTAACGGAAGCCTTAAAGATACAACAGTGTTCTCCGGGTTTTGTAAGCGGCAGAAATGCGATTTTACAGGCCGACCAGATCTTATATGGCGGAACATACAGTTGTGCGATATGGGAAGCCTTCAGGAGAAGGGGTGTTGGTGCTTTTGCGTCTGAAGGTTCAACTGGAAGTACCAATGACCAGGTGGTGGATTTCACACCACCCATTACCATGGCAGCCTCAGTAAGCGCTTCAACAATACCTGAAGCATCGAATTTAATTTATACAAATAGTTTAACTACCTGTGCCGCCATTACCGGTTACACATTAAGGGATACGCTGCCAACCAACGTTACGTATGTGAGTGGTGGTGTGTATGATGCTGCTACCCGCGTAGTAAGCTTTGCAGCTAACCAGGGTGCCGGAACAACAAACTATCCGTTTACAGTTAATGCAAAACCGGGTTCTTATTTCCCTCCTGTTACCTTGTTTACAGAACCTGTTGCAACGGCAACAATACCTGCAGCATGGACCACGGCGGGATCTGTTGGAACACCATGGGCAGTATCAACTACTGTAAGTAACAGTGCTCCCAATTCTTTCTATGTTGTGAATCTTGCTACTGCCGGTGATCAAAGACTGGCAACAACAGCCACTTTTGCTTTACCACTCAATTCATATCCTGAATTAAGTTTCTGGCACAGATGGAATACCGAAGAAGGATGGGATGGAGGTGTTGTTGAGATCAGTACAAACGGAGGTACCAGCTGGAATGATGTTGGTGCAACAAACTTTACGCTGAATGGATATAATGGAGCCCTTGGTGCTGCACCTACAAATGCAATATCAGGAAGGGCAGCATTTACCGGTCTTCAGGGTACTTTCATCAATACAAAAATTAATTTAGCTTCCTTTAATGGCAGTTCTGTCATGTTGCGTTTCCGTTTTGGATCTGATGACAATACAACTGCTCCAACTGCACCTGCAGGCTGGTGGGTTGATGATATTACACTTAGCTACAAAGCTGCTGTTAACATGCGCTCAGGTTTATTCAACGCAACCAATACGAGGGTATCATTCAGGGATATGGTTACAGAGATCACCCAATTAATTGCGTGTGAACCTACCATCACCCAACAACCTGTTGATGCCGCTGCCTGTGCAGGGAATTCAGTAACCTATACCTGTATTGGTACTGCTGTAGGTGGGGTAACCTAACAATGGCAGGTAAGCACTACCGGTATCGGTGGAACTTATTCCAACTTAACGAATGTGGCTCCATATTCAAATGTTACCACTTCAACCATGACCATTAATCCGGCCGCTATCGGTATGGATGGATATTATTACCGTTGTGTGGTTACAGGAACATGTGCTCCAAATGCAACAAGTAACCCGGCAAGATTATCTGTTGCGGCTGCTTCAACAGGCGGTTCGGTAACTCCGGCAACCTCACAGGTTTGCGGAACTACCAACACCGGTTTATTAACTTTATCAGGTCATGTGGGTAATGTGATCCGCTGGGAATCTGCAACCAATATTGCAGGCCCGTGGACAGCCATTGCCAACACAACAACTACCTATACTTTTGTAAATATTACACAAACAACGTATTACCGTGCTGTGGTTCAGTTTGGATCATGTGCACCGGGTAATTCTACGATTGCTACAGTAACATTCACTGCTTCTTCTCCAATTGTTATTGTTGCCGATCCGGGTACAACCATTTGTGCCGGAGATCCAACTTTGTTAACAGTTCATGAAGGCAATATCGCAGGCCCGCTTACCATTCCTTTGGTTGCCAAACCGGCACTTTCACCGGAAGCGTAAGAGGTTATTACTTTACTGCCCCGGTTAACTTTACCATGACGGCACTTCGTGTTCCAACCGATGCGTCTTCTGGAACACAAAACATTGCGGTTATGCGGATGACAGGTGCTACACCTCCTCCAGCATTCCCTGCAACAACCAATGCGTTCACTACATTATTCTTAACCCAGGTTAACCCGGCAGTTGGTAACATACCGGTAAATATTCCAATACTTGCAGGAGAAGTTATTGCCATCATGGGTAACCGTGTAAATGTAAATTCTTACAGGGCTGCACCGAATACAACCACTATTGCAGGTTTCCCTGTACCGTTATTGAGGATGGGTATGCAGTTTCCTTTAGCTACTGGCTCCTCAACAATTGTGGAGTGAGAATGCAGGGTGCGATCACCAGGTTTTCTTTGATTATGACCTATGGTTCGATCGGCCCTGTAACTACCGGTACATTCTCTATGGACCCCACCGGCTGGTTTAAGTTCAACAACATCTAACCCGGTTGCGGCTTCTCCAATGACAACTACAACCTATACGGTTAATGTTGATAATGGGGCAGGTTGCATTCGCCAGGCAAATATTACCATAACCGTTAACGATCGCCCTGTTGTAACTACACAGCCTACAAGTGTTTCAAGTTGCAATGGTTCTGCTGCAACCTTTACTGCAGCTGGAACAGGAACCGGTCTTTCCTACCAATGGCAAGTAAGTACTACAGGCCCTGGTGGTCCATGGACTAACCTGGCAAACGCGGCACCATATTCGGGTGTAACTACAGCAACGCTTACCATTAACCCGGTATCCCTTGCACTGAGTGGTAACAATTACCGCGCAGTATTAAGTGGTTCATGTGCACCTGTTGGAACTGCCAATATTTCAAATGCAGTTGTATTAACAGTAAATGCATTACCGGCTGTAACCGTTACCCCAGCTTCAGGTTGTGGTGGTGTTGCCGGTATCAATGGTTTATTGCTGACAGCCAGCGGAGCCAATTCATATACCTGGGCTCCACTTACAGGTTTATATACCAATGCAACAGCAACTATTCCTTACACCGGTGGCAACAGTGCCACTGTTTATGCAGCACCTACAGCTTTCACAGCATATACCGTTACCGGAACAAGTACAGCAACCGGTTGCAGCAATACTGCATCTGCGCTTATTAACTATACACCACCGGCACCAACAATAGTACCATCTTCTGTTACCATGTGCCTTGGAGATCCGGCCGTTAAACTGAAGAGTTCATCTGCAACTTCTTCTGTGATGGCCTTTAACTCCGGTGTGATCAGTGTTCCCATCCCGGATAACAGCCAGGCCGGTGCATCGCATAACCTAACAGTTAGCGGTATACCTGCAAATGCAACTGTTACCGGTATGAAAGTAAAAATGACCATCCCGCATACCTTTATCGGTGACCTGGTTATTGCACTTAAAGCACCGAATAACAATGTGCTGAACCTTGACTTCTTCTTATCTAACTCGTTTGGTGGAGTAACTACAGGGTTCTTAAATACAGTGATCACTTCTGCGGCTGGTGCCCCGGCATTAAGCACAGGATCGAATCCTTATACGGCTTCATTCAGGCCTGATGGCCAGATCGCAGCAACAGGCAATGGTCCTGCGGCTCCAACAGGCTACACCGCAAATATGGCCAACTTCAATGCGCTGATCAGTACACTTACACCAGCCAATGTAAACGGCGTTTACACGCTGGCGATGTATGATGGAGGTGCTATTGACATTGGAACATTGACGAACTGGGAAATTGAATTTACCTATGTTCAGGGTGTACCGGCTACCCCGGCAGTATGGTCTCCTGCAGCAGGTTTATTCTCTGATGCACTGGCTACTGTTCCTTATGTAGCAGGTACTCCCGTTGATTCTGTATGGACAAGGCCAACACCATCAGGTGTTTATCCTTACCAGGTAACGGTTCAGAGCCTTGGGCTTCCGCCAACTGCCATACAAACTACATTTACCAATAACAACCAGTTTGCACTGGTAACTACCAATTTCAGGAACAACAACGCTTTCCCGGTTACCATTTCCGGTTTTGAGAGTATTGCTTCAACAAGTGGTGCAAGTGTTGCTACTTTGTTTTACAAGACCACTCCGGTTAACGGAGCTCCGGGTGCAATATCTGCAGCCAATGGCTGGAATGTTGCCGGAACCGGTCCTTATACGGCAATTGCAAATACAACCACCACCACGCCGCAACCAATGTTGTCAGGCCTGAGCCTGGTTATTCCTGCAGGTGCTACTTATGGCCTTGCCTTCCAATCAACAACAGCTGCCCTTGTTGGTAACTTAAGGTACAGCACAGTTGCTGCCGGTACTTATATCAATTCAGGTGGAGGTTGTGATGTGATCGCAGGCTCAAACGCCAGTTATGCCGGAGGTGTTGCTCCAATAGCTCCGTTAAATACACCAAGGGCCTTTATAGGACGGGTTTTGTTTGGTAATAATACAACTCCATGTACATCACAGGCCCGTACGGTGGTTGTAACGGTTAACCAGCCAACAACGCTAAATGCAGCGTTACCGGCTAACCAGACAATATGTACTGATAAAGTTGCAACCTTCACTGTTGCGGTAACCGATGGCACAGGCCCTCACACCTATCGTTGGCAGGTAAGTACTGATAACGGTAATACCTGGACGAACATTGCAAATGGCGGTGTTTACAGTGGTGTAACAACGGCTACTTTAACAGTTACAGCACCACCGGTAAGCATGAGCGGTTATCAATACCATGCGATAGTTACAGGTGCAGCACCTTGTGCAGCATCAACATCCCGTAATGCTATTTTGACCGTGAATCCATTACCAACAGTAGTGATCACAGCCAGTCCTTACACCAGTTTATTCCCTGGTATGGTAACAACCATTTCTTCTACGGTTACACCAAATGCTGCGGCCACTTATACCTGGCTCAGGAACGGTGTTGTAGTTGCAGGTGCTGTAACAGGTACAATCACTGTAGATATAGATGGGCTTGGCGATTACCAGTTACGTGTTAATGATGTTAATGGTTGCAGCAATGTTTCCAACATCATCACCATTAAAGATTCTGTAAGCGCTAAATGCTTCATCTATCCGAACCCAACCAGCGGTAAATTCCAGGTTAGGTACTATAGTGTTGCCAATAACGTATTACCACGTACATTAACGATCTCTGATGCCCAAGGTGACAGGGTGTTTACCCAGTATTACACCATTGGCCGTCCATACGACAGGATGGATGTGGATATGCGTGCTTATGGAAAAGGCATGTATTGGGTTGAGATAGGTGACCTTAACGGTAACCGTTTATCCATGTGCAGGGTTGTTATTCAATAATCAATAACAAAGTTTACATACAGATCCTCCCCGGTTTTCCGGGGAGGATTTTTTTTGCAACGGGAAAAAATAAAACAGGGGGAATAACTGATTATTAATAAAATATAATTTGTAGTTTATAATCAGTATTTTGTTAGTGCATCAGCTATATCATACACCAATCAATTCTGCATGAAGAAATTCTACTTTCGCCTTTATACTGTAAACAACAATTTTAAAAAGCAGTTTTTAAGTATAAGCTTTTTGTTTTTTTTAATGTTGTATACTGGCACACACGCAATTGCCCAATGCCCTGTAGTTAATGTTACACCGGCAACCAGTTGTGGTGGAGTTGCAGGTGCGGGACCTTGTAACCTGCTCACCGCAAGTGGTAATGCAGATACGTATGTTTGGTCGCCTTTAGCAGGGCTATATACCAATTGTACACACACAATACCTTATACCGGAACGAATACTACTACAGTTTACGCAGCACCAACTTTTTATACGGAATATACTGTTACCGGAACTATTTTAGCCAGCGGTTGCAGTACCACAGCAACGGCCCGGGTAAATTATACGCCTCCTGCACCAATAGTAACACCCAATCCGGCTGTTATTTGCCTGGGCGACCCGGCCATAAAACTAAAAGTATTATCAACACCCAACACGGCACAGTTTTGTTCAGGACCTCTTAATATTCCTGTAGCTGATAATAACCCGGCAGGGGCTTCTAACAACATCGCTGTATCCGGCCTTCCGGCCAACAGTACCATAACGGAAATAAATGTAACCATCAATATGACGCATACCCGGATAGGGAATATGGTATTTGTATTAAGAGCACCCAATGGACAGATCCTGAATCTTGATTATCACCTTACTGCTAGCGGAGGTACTGGTCCCACAACAGGTTTTGTCAATACAATTATCAGTTCAGCCGGAATAACTGCTTTAAGTGCAGGAGTCAATCCGTATACAGGTACTTTCAAGCCTGATTTGTTTGGGCCTGGTGGGGGTGGTGGATTTGGTGCAGGCGGCCCAACCGGAATGCTGCCAACTGCAACAACCTGGGCTCTACTTTATAGTGTACCAAACGGAAACTGGACCCTTGGCTTTTATGATGGCATTACAGGAGATGTGGGTATATTAACTTCCTGGTGTTTAGGAATTAACTATACCCTCGGAATTTTGCCGGCTACTCCTGCAGTATGGACTCCGGCTGCAGGATTATTTATGGATCCGGCTGCTACCATACCTTATATTGCCGGAACACAAAGAGATTCTGTCTGGGCCAGGCCCACACCGGCAGGTGTATATCCTTACCAGGTAACAACACAAGGTTTACCACCAACATTATGTACAACCGCTACAAATTTTGTAAGTAACAATAGCAATTCGACCATTACTTTTAATGTAAAAAATAATCATCCATACCCTATAAGAATGTTGCAAATCGATAGCAGAACATTGGCAGCAGGTACAGCATTGGTTTATGCATATTACAAAACTTCAGCAATCAACGGGCCACCAGGTGCAATTTCTGCTGCTAATGGCTGGGTTCAATTTGGGGCAGCTGCCATTACAGGTACAGGTTCGGCAGTTCAGCCATTTATCTCAAATTTGCAATTTGTGATTCCGGCGGGGCTTCTTATGGCATATGTTTACAGGCAATTACAATTACCAATGCACCTAACCTGTCTTACAGCACTTTAAGTCCGGGTAATTATTCTTTTAATGATGGTGGGTGTGAAATTATAACCGGAACAAATATTGGTTATAGCGGAATTAATATTCCGTCAGCGCCAACCATAACACCAGCTGGTTTTATTGGAGCAGTTCATTTCGCACAGGCATCACCAACATGTACATCACCGTCACGCACTGTAGTAGTTACAGTAGGCCAGGCAATTTCTATAACTCAACAACCGGTTAACCAGGCTGTTTGTGTTGGCAATTCAGCCGGTTTTAGTGTTGCCATGGCAGGTACAGGGCCTTTTATTTACCAATGGCAGCAAAGTTCCAATGCAGGTGCACATACAGTAACATTGTTAACGGAGGAATTTTCAGCGGGGCGCTAACAGCTACGCTTTTAATAAATACACCACCGGTTACCATGAGCGGTTATTTATTCAGGGTGTCGGTAAATGGGGGATCAGGATGTTCAGGTGCAACATCAGCTGCTGCAATGTTAACTGTTTACACGTTGCCAAATATTGTTATAACCGCAAACCCTTTAATTATTGGCCCGGGACAGACAACCACTATATTTTCTACCGTAACACCAAATCCCGCAGCTACTTACACCTGGTATTATAATGGAACAGTATTACCCGGCGCCACGGCTGATACACTGCTGGTGGATATAAGCGGGTTGGGTGATTACCAGTTGAAAGTTACCGACGTTAACGGTTGTACCGATCTTTCCAATATCATAACCATTGTCCATTCATTTGCATTAACCCTTTTTACATACCCCAATCCGAGTGCCGGCATGTTCCAGGTAAGATATTACAGCGAAACAAATAGTGCATTGCAACGTTCGTTGACGGTATATAATAACAGGGGAGAAAGAATTATTACCAGAACTTTTATGCAAACGATCCCTTATCAGAAAATAGATATAGATATCAGGGCACATGGTAAAGGCCTTTACTGGATCGAGCTAAGAGATGCTGGCGGTAAGCGTTTGGCGGTAAACAGGGCGGTGGTTCAGTAAAAAACAGGATTTCAAATGAAAAGTCAAAAGTCAAAAATCAAAAGTCAACATTCAAAAAAGTATCTAAACTCAACTGAACCAGTTTTTGAATTTTGACTTTTGACTTTCACAGATTTCTATTAATCAGTGGCCCTTATTTATATTCCCCGAAAACTTTTCTCAGTTCATCCGAAATTTCGCCGAGTGTGCAGTAATTTTCAACGGCCTCTAACACTACAGGCATCAGGTTTTCGCCGCTCAATGCTTTTTCATGAAGGGTTTTTAGAGAAGCCGCAACCTTTTTGTTATCTCTTTTTAATTTAAGTGCTTTTAATTTTTCAACCTGGAGGCTTTGTACATGTTCATCCACTTTAAAAACAGGGATAGTAGTTTTTTCTTCGGTTTGAAATTTATTTACGCCTACAATGACCTTTTCTCCGCTCTCGATCTGCCGTTGATATTCGTAAGCGCTTTTTGCGATCTCATCCTGGATAAATCCCTGCTCTATGGCTGCAACGCTGCCGCCCATGGCATCAATTTTTTCGATCAGTTTCCAGGCAGCGGCTTCCACTTCATGGGTTAACGATTCTATAAAATAACTGCCGGCCAGGGGGTCAACCGTGTCGGGTGCACCGCTTTCAAAAGCCACGATCTGCTGGGTGCGCAGGGCAATGCCGGCCGCTTCTTCAGTGGGCAGACTCAGCGCTTCATCATAACCGTTGGTATGTAAGGACTGCGTTCCGCCTAAAACAGCTGCCAGTGTTTGTACCGTAACCCGGCTGATATTATTATAAGGCTGCTGTGCCGTTAAGGTACTGCCGCCCGTTTGGGTATGAAAACGCAGCATCATGGCTTTTTCATCGGTAGCGCCAAGGTCTTTCATGATGGTTGCCCACATGCGCCTGGCTGCACGGAACTTGGCCACTTCTTCAAACAGGTTGTTATGTGCATTGAAGAAGAAGGAGAGGCGTTTGCCGAAAATATTGATATCCAAACCCTTGTTCAGTGCTGCCTGTACATAAGCTTTACCATTGCTTAAAGTAAAAGCTATTTCCTGCACGGCCGTACTGCCGGCCTCACGTATATGGTAACCCGAAATGGAAATGGTATTCCATTTGGGTACTTCCGCAGCACACCATTCAAAAATATCGGTGATGATGCGCATGGAAGCTTTGGGAGGATAAATGTAAGTTCCCCTTGCGGCATACTCCTTTAAAATATCGTTCTGGATGGTACCGGAGATCTTTTTAAGATCTGCCCCCTGCTTTTTTGCCAGGGCAATATAAAAAGCCAGTAAAATATATCCGCTGGCATTGATCGTCATGGAACTGGTTACTTCATCCAGCTTAATTCCTTTAAATAAGATCTCCATATCCTCCAGGCTGTCAATAGCCACACCCACTTTACCCACTTCGCCATCTGCCAGCGGATGGTCACTGTCGTACCCAATTTGTGTGGGCAGATCAAAAGCCACACTTAAACCATTTACACCCTGGCTTAATAAATAATGATAGCGTTCATTACTGGCTTCGGCAGTTGAAAAACCGGCGTATTGCCGCATGGTCCATAATTTACCCCGGTACATATCAGGTTGCACACCACGGGTAAAAGGGAAGGTTCCCCCGCCCCCCGGTTGGGGTATCCCGGAAAGATCCTCCTGTGTATAGATCGTTTTAATTTCAATACCGGAGTCGGTGAATTTTTTTTATCGGTAGCCATAAATAAAAAAAAGCGGCCGCCAGGGGGGGAGCGCACAAATTATAATATTCGTTTTGCTTCAAACCGCAATGCACTTAAAACAGTTTCATTCAATTCGGAATCGGTGCTTGCCACGTATTCCAAAATGCGCTTGCTCAGTTCTATCCCGTTGGCATCCGGGGGCAGGGTAGCAGCAAGCTGGTTGATGATAAAAGTATTTTGATCCTTTAAATTACCAATCGCTTTCCACATTTTTGGATCTACATAGATCTGTTGTGTTACATTATATTCATACTCTGAACGTAAGGCATCCAGCAAGGCCAGTTGAAGATCAACAACGGTCATGCCTGCTGCCGGAGTCCGGGAAATCAGGTTTTTTAAGGAAGATCTTTCGGCATATAAAGTAAAACGTTCCAGTGCCTGTAATTTTAGTTTGACCACTTCGTTATTGATACCAAGGCGTTCTATGATATTGTCCTTCATGCCTTTAAACTCGGCCAGCAGCCAGGCAATGGCAATGAAAAACATAAAAATAGCGCCCAGGATAATATTTTGAACCATTCCGGATGATAATTCCATAGTTTATTAATTTAAAACAAAATTAAGGGATTGTGTGCACGAATAAATGGCTTATAAACCCGGTTATGCCGGCAAGGGGAACAATTATTTACAGTAACGGCTTACCGTCTTCCCCGCATTATGCTGTGCACCGGCTATTCTTTACATGAAAATCGTAATTCGTAAAAGCAATCTGCATTTATTATTTAATTTTGTACAAAGATTCAGATATGGAAACTACAACAATACCGGTTACATTAACTCCATCAGCTAAAGATGAAATTAAAAGGCTGATGAATGAAGAAGGATTTGATACCAAACAGTTTTTACGCATTGGAGTAAAGGGTGGGGGATGCAGTGGCATGACCTATGTGCTGGGGTTTGATACAAAAACTGAAAAGGATGATAGTTTTGAAATTGATGGCATTGCCATTATTATGGAAAGATCGCATGGCATTTACCTGGCGGGTATGGAGGTTGACTGGCAGGGCGGACTGAACAGCCGTGGGTTTACTTTCAATAATCCCAATGCCAGCAAAACCTGCGGTTGCGGAACAAGCTTTGCCGTGTAGCCAATTCAATTTGGTTTCAACATTACTGAGCGCTGTTAATAACAGTGCTTTTTTTATGCACGTATTTTAGCCATACCAGTTCCTGCAAATAAAAAGTGCCCCGTAAAAAACGGGGCACTTCATCTTATTGCACAATAAAAATTTAAGAAACTTTCTTTTTCTCAACCACTGTATCTACATCTCCTAAAGGTTTGTCTTTTGCAAAATCAACCAATACCGGTACACCCACAAAAATGGAAGAGTAAGCACCTGTAATGATACCGATCAACATCGCAAAAGCAAATCCACGGGTTACTTCACCTCCAAAAACGAAGAGAATAAGAATTACAAGGAATACGGTTACGGAAGTCATTATGGTACGGCTCAGGGTATCATTAATGGCACGGTTTATAATGGTTGTCTTATCTGCACCTCTAAGGTCCCTGGAATATTCACGTATCCTGTCAAAAACGATCACGGTATCATTCATCGAGAAACCAATTACAGTTAATATGGCTGCAATAAAGTGCTGATCAATTTCAAGCGGGAACGGTACTATATTTTTAAAGAATGAGAACACGATCAAAGTAACCAATACGTCATGTATCAGTGTTAATATGGTACCAGCTGAATATCTCCAGTCGCGGAAACGGAAGAAGATATACAGGAAGATGGCCAATATCGCAAAAATGGTTGCTTTTACAGCGCCGCGTTTCAGGTCATCTGATATACTGGGCTGTACTTTTGAATAACCTTTGATGAATTTATCTTTTTACAAATTCTTCATAAGTAAGGTTAGCTGGCAAAACTTTTTTAAGTCCCTGGTACAATCTTGTTTTTACAGCACTGTCGGCATTATCTGCTTCTTTTAAATAAGCGGTGGTAATGTTTAAATGCCGGTTGTCACCAACTGTTTTAATGGTGGGGTTATCTCCATCCAACGCCTTTTAAGGTCTTCACGGATATCATCATTGATTACAGGGCGGTCAAATTCAATGGTATAACTACGGCCTCCTTTAAATTCAACACCATAATGAAAGCCATTGAAAAATGCGCCAATGCCAAGCAGTAATACAATCCCGGAAATAACATAGGCTACTTTACGGTATTCAACAAACTTATACTTTGCATTTCTGAAAATGCGCTTTGAAAAATTGGTGAAATAATTAAAATGGCGGTTCTTTTTGGTCCAGAGGTCTGTAATGAGCCTGGAAACCAAAATACCACAGAATAAGGATAATAATATACCAATGATCTGGGTAGTGGCAAAGCCAAGTACCGGGCCTAATCCAAAATAAAACAAGATGAATGCGGTTAACAAAGAGGTAACGTGCGCATCAATTACAGGAGCCAGTGAGCGGCTATAACCGGCAATTATCGCCTGCTGGTATGCTTTACCTTTTGTAAGTTCATCTTTTATCCTTTCAAAAATAATAACATTCGTGTCAACTGCCAGGCCGATGGTCAATACCAGACCGGCGATACCGGGTGCCGTTAAAGTAAAGCCCATTGCCGTTAATACACCAATGGTAAACAGCAGGTTCAATATGAGGGCAATATTGGCAACCCAGCCACCTGTGTTGTAATAAACCAACATTAATATAAATATCACCAGGAATGCAATACCAAAGGACATGGCGCCTCCTCTTACAGCTTCCTTACCAAGTGTAGGTCCAACAACCTGTTGAGCCACGATCTTGGCAGGTGCATCCAGTTTACCTGATTGTAACAGGTCGGCCAGGTCCTGGGCTTCCTGTACAGTAAAATTTCCTGAGATCTCAGAACTTCCGCCTTCAATGGGGCCGTTCACATTGGGTGCTGAATAAACAATATCATCCAGTACGATGGCAATTGGGCGGCCCACGTTCTTAGCAGTTAGCCGGGCCCATGTTTTTGCACCTGCACTGGTCATATCCATTTTAATGGCCGGCCTTGCCTTTTTCATCATTACCTTGCGAGGCTTTACTTACACCTTCACCTTCCAGTGGCGCTTTCTCGCTTCCCGGAAGGGTTTTAACAACATATAACTGGAAAAAACGTTGATTTCCTTTTGCTGCTTTTTCTTCAACACCCAATAAAAATTTGGCATCTGCCGGTAAAGCAGTTTTTACCACATCATTATTCAGGTATTCGTAAAATACAGCAGTATCCTGTGTGGCCACGCTGCCAATACTTGATGAAAAGTATTGTTTGCCGGTAGCCGGATCCGTTTGCGGATTTTGCGGGTTAATTACCCTGAAAAACGGATTTACATTGTCGAGTAATTTTGTAGAATCTACTACACCCGAATCACTTACACCATTCAGGTATTTCTGCAGGTTTTCGTCTGCGAGTTTCAGTGACTCAGCCAGTTCATCTATGCGGTAAACTTCCCAAAACTGCAGCCGGGCTGATGCCTGTAACTGTTTACGTACCCTGTCAATATCGGTTACGCCTGCCAGTTCCACATTGATGATGCCTTTATTTTCGTCGAAATTGATATTGGGCTGGGCAACTCCGAATTTATCGATACGGCGTACCAGGATCTTATAGGTTTCTTTAATGGCGCCGGTTGCTACCGTTTTTAGTTTAGCCGTAACCGTGGCATCATTATCATTGATCTTAACATCTTTTTCTGCTCCTGCAAATATGCCGGCCAGTTTTCCGGCACCATTCTGCTTGATATATGATTCAACAAAAAGTGAAATAAAATCATCTTCCCTGGATGCTTTAAGCTGGTTTGCAGTACTGATCGCATTCAGCAGGGCCGGATCTTTTGAATTATTACTTAATGATTTTAAGAGGTCAGCAAGGCTTACATCCAATGTAACACTGATACCACCCTGCAGGTCAAGACCCAGGTTAAGTTCATTGGCTTTACACTGCTTGTAGGTTGTTCCAAATACCGGGTAAATCTTCTTGTCAGCTGTACTGTCGAGAATGCGTTTTTTCCTGAACTCGATGGCTGCTTCTTTTTCTTCACCTTTTAAATCCGGGTAAGCAGCTTTCACAATTTTGGTTGCCTGTGCTTTTACGGTATTTTCGTAATTACGGATTACCAGTGTATATGATAATTCCCAGATTGAAATAACTGTAAGTGCAATAGTAAAAAACCAAACCAAACCTTTTAGTTTCATAATAATAGTCGTTTTAGTAGCTTCTTCGTTTGAATTTTAGAAGTGTGCAAAGATAGGGGAAAAACCCATTTAGTTTTTATGATGGTTAATTTTAGAATTTTACCCATTTTGCATGTAAAACCGGTCATATGGTCTGTAAAAATAATGCAATACTTCATTTAACGGCCGGAATATGCTTTTTCCTTTCCTGCAGTGCTGTTAAACACAACAAACAAATGGAAAATAAAAATGATAAATTCCCTGTTATGGAAATAACAACACAGTACCCGGATCCCTTCCTGGATTCATTGCTGAAAAGTTACCCGCAATATTTCAGCGAACTGTTGAAAAACAGGGAAGCGCTGAATGTACAGATCTTATATACGCAGGTGAACCGTGACCTGAACGGTAATGCTTCCCTGCAGCATCACCGGTACAATACCAATACAAACCAATATTTTTACCCGGCATCCACCGTTAAACTGCCCATTGTTTTGCTGGCCCTGCAAAAGCTGAATGAATTAAAGGATCTGAAGATCGACCGAAACAGCACTATGTTGACCGAAACCGCTTTCAGCGGTCAAACGCCTGTTTACAATGACCCCACCACTAAAGATGGCAAACCAACTGTTGCCAATTATATAAAAAAGATCTTACTGGTAAGCGACAATGATGCATACAACCGCCTGTATGAATTTTTAGGACAGGATTATATCAACAATGAAATGCATAAAAAAGGGTATAAAGATGTGCAGATCCTGCACCGGCTGGAGATCTTTTTATCGGAAGAAGAGAACAGGAATACCAACCCGGTAACATTCTATGATCCCGGCAGCCGCGTTTTGTATCATCAGCCGGCACAAAGAAACGCTGCCACATATGCTGTTCGCAATGACAGTATCGGTAAAGGATATTACCGTAATGGCAAACTGGTACAGGCGCCCATGGATTTTTCAAAAAAGAACAGGATCGGTCTGGAAGACCTGCATAAGATACTCATCGGCCTGGTCTTCCCGGATAAAGTGCCGGCAAATGAACGCTTTAATATTACAGAGGATGACCGGCAATTTGTTTTAAAATATATGAGCATGTACCCAACCGAAAGTACATTCCCGCCGTATGCTGCCGATACCATACAATACTGGCCGGCTTACTGTAAATTTTTATTGTTCGGTAAAGAAAAAGGAAAATTGCCTGGAAATATCCGGGTTTTTAATAAAGTGGGCAATGCTTACGGCCATTTGACCGATGTTGCCTATGTTGCTGATTTTAAAAATAAGGTTGAGTTCTTCGTATCAGCCGTTATATACTGCAACAGTGATGGCATATTAAATGATGATACCTATGATTATGACAGCATTGGTTTTCCTTTTATGAAAAACCTCGGGAGGGTTATTTATGATCACGAACGGATAAGGAACCATAAAAATAGGCCTGACCTGTCAACTCTTTTATTTACTTATGATTAATGGCTATTTTTGTCCATACCAAAAAAACAGCAAATGCAATTATCTTCTTTACTGCAACGATTTAATGAACCGGAAACCTTAAAGATGGCCAAACTGGGACGTGAATTAAGGGCAAATGGTTTTGATATTACCGACCTGAGTTTGGGCGAACCCGATTTTGACACACCGGAACATATTAAAGCTGCTGCCAAAAAAGCCATTGATGATAATTACAGCCATTATACGCCTGTTGCAGGTTACCTTGATTTGCGGGAAGCGGTTTGTACAAAACTGAAAAGAGATAACAACCTGGATTATACGCCTGATCAAATTGTGGTGAGCACAGGCGCCAAGCAAAGCATTGCCAATACGGTAATGAGTATAGTAGACAAAGGCGATGAAGTGATCATACCAACACCTTATTGGGTAAGCTATTCAGAGATCGTGCGCATGGCCGGCGGAGAAGTTAACATGGTAACCACTTCCATTGATAATGATTATAAAATTACCGCTGCAGAACTGGAAGCCGCGATAACCGAAAAAACAAAACTGTTCATGTTCTCATCGCCCTGCAACCCAAGCGGGGCAGTTTATTCTAAAGAAGAATTAAGGGCATTGGCCGAAGTTTTTAAAAAGCATCCAAATGTATTCATAATGAGTGATGAGATCTATGAATTCATTAATTATGAAGGAAGTCACCAGAGCATAGCACAATTTGATTTTTTAAAAGACAGGGTCATTATTATAAACGGGTTGAGTAAAGGGTATGCCATGACGGGCTGGCGCCTGGGTTATATTGCAGCCCATGCAACCATTGCCAAAGCCTGTGAAAAAATACAGGGACAAATTACCAGTGGTGCCAATGCAGTAACACAACGGGCAGCCATAACTGCTTTAACCGGTGATATGAAACCAACTGCCATGATGCTGGCTGAGTTTACCAAACGCAGGAAAAGGGTAATGGAATTGCTTACAAAAATACCGGGACTGGTTTGCAGCGAACCACAGGGTGCGTTTTATGTTTTTCCGCAGGTGAATTCTTTTTTTGGAAAAGCTGATGGTGAACATAAAATTGAAAATGCAGATGACCTTTGTATGTATTTATTGAACTCAGCACATGTGTCAACAGTTACCGGCAGGGCCTTTGGCGAACCCAACTGTATCCGCATTTCTTTTGCCAACAGCGTGGAAAATATAGAAAAAGGGTTTGCAAAAATTAAAGAAGCGCTGGCTACATTGAAATAGAACCTCAAAAAGGTACAAATTTGTTTTATAACACAGCTTTGGTAAGATAATAAAAATTACAGGCTGTAATCTTCAATTAAAAAGCAAACCCGCATCAGCAGTTGATCGGTATAATTGCCAATATTTTTGTTTGCAGCTTTGGAAACCTGGTATAAATTATTTTCAGCTGCGATTGTAGATTGTGCTGTTTTATTTTTTGGATCCTCCCGCGACCAGGCAGTATAATACCTGAGGTTATCAACTCTTCTGCCATTGTACAGTAAGATCACTGTTTCAGTTGATGTATTAATGACCTGGTCTGTAACAGAAACTATTGTTTGGCCGTAACTGGATTTGTCAATGGCAATTCCTGCAGGCCTGTTGGTAACTGTAAAATTCCTATTTTCTGTGATCAGACCTATTTTAACACCATCCTGCATGATTACCCGGTCATTGATAATGGTGACCGGTTTGGACCTGTCACGAACCACCTGTTCATTAAAATACCTCGTTTCATTCAGGTGATCTTCAAATGATCTTATTTTAGCAAGCAATGCGGGCCCGCCGTAATAATGGCTGATAAAACGCGATACATTTTTCGGGATCAGTTCATTTTTGCTGATGAGGTTATAATCCCTGATGATCTTTGCCAGCACCAGCGGAAAAGCTTCTTCTTCAATGTATATGGCAAAGGTATCTGCAGTTGGAGGGAAAGTTAATTCGTAATAATAAAATGGTTTTAACTCTGCAACCGGTGCGTTGAATTTGATGACTTCCGCTTTTATTAAAACATAATCAGAAAAACTGTACACTTCCATATTATAGCGTTGCGGCGAATTGCTGAGTTCTTTCGCATATAATGCTATGGGTTTATTGTTGATAAAAATAACAGAGTCATTCAGCCTTAGATCCTGTGCATACAGTGCTGGTGCTGCCAGGCAAATAAGCAATGTGGTAAGAAACAGTTTCATCAGATCTGGTTTGAAGGTATAACTTAACAGCAGGTTGGTTTGCCTGATCAAACATATCAATAATAAATTCATATTCCAATACCCGGTCCTTCATTTAACAGCACTTTAAAAATACAGGCTGATAAATTGTATTTCAATGAAAAGGTTTTGTGGTACTGAAAATTAAAATCAACAAACATGGTTGTTTGAACGGGGATCCGGTTTTATTCAAACAGTTCCAGCCAGTTTTTTGGCCGGCGGTTATCCAGCCATTTAAATCCTTTCAATTCTTTTTTATCGGAAGGGATATCACGTATCGGGTATAATACACCGTTCACATCATTTACAAATTTCACCTTGTTCAGTTCCTTCTTCACAAAATAAACATTGATCTCATCGCCGCTGCTGCGGTTCATGCCCACGTAGGCGCTGTCATCATCCTGCGGGTAAAAGATACTTTCGGCAGGACTGCCCTTTACCTTTACAAAGTCAATGGATCCATCCACAAAATATCCGTTTAATGTGCGGCCGGCTATCTGGTTAAACATACCTTCCGTGGTTTGGTTAACGATCATGCCATTATTAAAAACGTACAACCGTTTTGGTTTTTGATTTTGGGTGAACATGTATAATGTATCGCCGGTGATCTGCGATTTATCATTCCACACAACCGGTTCCCCAAATAATTTAAAGGTAGAGTCAACGGTAGAGTAGTGGAGGCTGTCGCTCACGGCCTGTAATGAATCATTAAAGATGCGCACGTTGTGAAAACCGATAAAATACCTGATGGAAGAATCCGCATCATTGGTATTAACGGCCAGCGTGGTCTTTAAGGTATCTGTTTGTGTAAACACCTTTCTTTCGAGGCTGTCGTATTTCCGCAATCCCGAAAAAAGCGTATCCGCGGCAATGTAAGTGCTGTCACCGTCCTTGTGGATGATCATGACCGGTTTGCGGCTGGCAAAAAAGGAGTTTACATTCATATCAGCATATATTTCTCCGCCCAGGACGGTAATATTATTGACACTGTCAACCAGTTTGGCATTGCCCTGCATTTGCAGGGTATTGTTCTTTTTGTCAAAGGCAATGGAACGGGCAGAACCGCTCCGGGTGCTGTCGCTGAACGAAGCGCCATCGGTAAAAATGGCTTCCCCGGTGGCTAAATTATAGGTGCCGGCATTGGTGTTGATAATGCTTCCGTCCTTACCCACGATCTTTGTTTTGGCAATAAAAGTGGCAATATTTGTTTTTATATTGTACAGCAAACTGTCGGTATAAATATCCCGGTCGGGATCCACGAGGTGAACATTGTCTTTAAAATACACATCCTTGGTATCGGCATAGTAAACCGCTTCCCGGCTGGTCAATACCGTTTTTTCATTTACGATCCTGTCTCCGCTTTTGTAAATGGCAATGCCGGTCCGCAAGTTATATTCCAGGTCATCGGTGTACAGGGTGCCCTTTTTATCGGTTAGCCTTACTTTCTTTTTTAAATAGGCCATGCGTTCTGCACCTACATAACGCAGGTATTGTGCATAGGTATGAATGCTGTCGTTGTCGTTGATGTGAATATTCCCGAAAGCCTCCACAATATTGGTCTTGCGGTTGATGGTGGCACTGTCGCAGTAAAATGTGGTAAGTCCTTCCCTGATGATCACATTACCGGCAATGGTCTCCAGTGAAGTAACTGAATCAATGGTGATCAGCCTTAAACTGTTGCCACGGAGGATTTCGATGGAACGTATGGTATCACCAGATGCGGTTGTTTGAATGACCTGCTGTGCAGAAAGCTGTAAACTGCTGGCCATTAAAAAAAGGATCAGGCATTTGCTGATTGTACATTTCAATCTCAAAGTTTCAATTTTTATTTCAGCCTGTAAATTGGGATTTAATATGATAATGGAATGGTAAAATTATTTTTGATTGAGATAAGGAGCATTTACAGTATCGGGCAAGGGGACCAATAAACCCGTGCTGGTATTCTTTTTCCCAAACACGGATATGTTGATATATCTTTTCGGGTTTGTTTTCAGGTCATCGATCAGCAGGTTCAGTTTATTGGCAGTAGCCGTAAGGTTATTGTACAGTTTGGTATCATTCAGCAATAATCCGGCCGTGCCGGATGTGCTGTTTAGTTTGCCGATGGTTGATTTCAGGTCGCCGATGGTTGTATTTAAGGTGTTGAGTGTTTGCTGCAGGTCTAAATTGGAAAGGTTGGTAGCGGTTTTATCCAGGTTGCTTACCATGTTGTTGATCTTGCCGCTGTTCTTATCCAGGTTGGAAGTAAATGAATTCAGGTTATTGAGTGTACCGGCCAGGGCACCTGTTTGTGTGTTTAGTAAAACCTGCAATGATGCAGAAGCTCCGATCAGGTTAGCCGTTGTTTTGTTCAGGTTTGCAAGGGTGGCCCCGATATTGTTTTTTGCGTTGGGGTCCAGGATATGGTTTACACTCATCATGATCGAATCAATGGAGGTAACAGCCTTGGTAACCTGGTAAAGGACCGGGTCTACTTTACTCAATACATCCGTAAAGATCCCGGAAGAAGCTTCCGTAGCTATGGTATCATTTTTAGGGATATACTGTTTGGCATCGCCCAATGTTATTTCTACACTGGTTATGCCCAGTAAAGAAGGTTTAATGATGGCAATGGAATTAACCGGGATGTTCACATCCTTGGTCATGTTCATATTCACCAGTATCTCTTTCATGTTCTTATCCGTAGTGATACTGTACACGGTGCCAACCTGCAGGCCGTTGATCATGACCGGGTTTGAAGCAGCCAGGCCCTGTACATTGGTGTATTTGGCAAACAGGTTATGGCTTTTACCAAAGAATGTTTTTCCTTTTAAAAAGTTAAAGCCCAATACCAATAATACGATGGCAATGGCCGTTAAGGAACCTATTTTTGTTTCGTTTGAAATTTTCATGATGGTTTTGAGCTTAGTTAAAAGAAATGATTAAGCCTAAGTCAAAAGTAATTTAATTATTATTCTTTAATTCAAATTGTATTGAAGCATTATTTTTCAGGTCGGCCGACAAACGTACTTCATGCCTGTTTGTACCATCTGTGATCACCATCAGCGCTGTATTGGGCGGCAGGCTTCCCAAGTTATCTGCGAACAACACCAGCTCATTGTATTTTCCCGGTTCTACGGTAAGGGTAAAAGAATGCGCTGTTGCCGTCAAAGATCTTTTATTGACGATCTGTTGCTTGTTAAAGTAAACAGAAACGATATCATTGTCAATTTCACCGTCATCATACAGGTCCACTTTCACCTGGCTGTTTTTTACCTGGATGGTCTTTGTGTCTTTTACAGTTCTTTTTTCAAATTCGGGTGAAGCGGCCGGTTGGTTTTTATCTATTGCAGCAATAACAGGTTTGCCGGAGTTATTTGCGCTTTCCACCTGTGCTTTATACCGCTGAACGGCTTTGGTTATGGCAACGGCCAGTTCCTGCTGCCCTTTTTCACTGTTGATATAGATTTCATCTTCGGGGTTATTGATAAAGCCCGTTTCAATTAAAATGGCCGGCATATTGGTAGCCTGTAAAACCCAAATGCCCACCTGCCGCTGGTTAACGCCCAGTGCCTGCCTGCCGGTATTTTCCACTTCTTCATTTACCAGTGTGGCCAGGCGGTCACTTCTTTCCTGGTATCTTTTGGCATAAATAGCAGCAATGGTTCTTCCTTCCGGCGACCTGAAATCAAAAGTGGTCTCTGTTGAATCCAGGCCACCCGTTTCGATCTCAAAATTTTCATCACCATCCATGATGGCTTTTAATTTATCACTGGTCTTATGTGCCGCAAATATCCATACACTGGTACCGCTCCTGGTGAGCGGGATCTTAAAATACTCATACACCGGTTCAGTAACCTCGTACGGTTTTCTAACTTTCTTCCTTTTCTTTCCTTTACCGGTATACGTGGTCTTATAGCGGGTCACTGTTCTTTCGCCAATTTGTCTTTTACCCTGCTTTAAAGGACCACTATCGGCATGGATACATAAAAAAAGGTCACCCCTGTATTCATTGGCAATTTTTGCTTTTTCGGTGGGTGTCTGGTAAATATCGGTGGTACGGGTAGGAACAATCTTTACATCAGGCATCTGTTTTTTAAGTTCTTCAACCAGTTTTAAAGCAATGGCAAGCGTAATTTCTTTTTCCTTTGAACGTAGTGAATTTTCATACTGACCGGTAGCGCCCATATCTTTTCCGCCATGCCCTGCATCTACAATAATTGTTTTAATATATTTCGGACCCTGGGCAGATGATTCTTTTAATATTAACAAATGTAAAGCAGCAAACAGAAATAAAAAGGGCACTTTGTTCCTGAACATATTCATCTCGTTTTATTCGGGGTTAGTAATAAATCGGTTATTCACAATTTCTCCCGGTAACTATCGGGAGTTTATAGCTATTTTTGCCAATCTTAACTATGAATCAACGCAACAAAGGTAAGGCAAAATATATATCGGTATTGGTATTGATACAGCTGTTGTTCACATTAACGATGAATTGCAGTGCCGGCGGTTTTAATGCAGGTGACTTTCACAGTTATTTAACGACTGATACCGTTCCGGTAAATAAAACCGACAGCCAGAAACTGAATAGTAACCTGGCAGCAGAGCCGCTTGCGCTAAAAATAAATCCGGATACAACTATCATTCCCAAAGCAGATACATTCTCTTTCAGAACATCAAAAGATGCACTGGATGCACCGGTATTTTATCATGCCGATGATTCGATGGTGATGGACATTCCTGCCAAAACAATTATTTTGTATGGCAAACAAACCAGTGTAAAATATATAGATAACGAATTGTATGCACCCAGGATCGAATTTGACCAGCGAACCAATCTCGTGAGTGCCTACCTGTTAAAGGACAGTAACGGGAACGTGATCTCTTACCCGTTGTTCAACCAGGCTGATTTTAAAACGCAGAGTGATACCATCAGGTTCAATATGAAATCCGGTAAAGGAATAACAAAAGGCACCTATACGCAGCAGGGAGAACTGTTCATTTATGGCGAACGGATCAAAAAAGTGGATAATGATATTTTTTATGCTTACCGGGGAAGGTTTACTACCTGTAACCTGGATACGCCGCACTTTGCATTTGTAAGTAAAAAAATAAAATTCATCAATAAAAAAATGGCCATTACCGGCCCGGTGCATCCCGAATTTGAAAATGTACCCGTTCCCGTTGTTTTACCTTTTGGCATTTACCCGTTACAGACAGGAAGGCGTTCGGGCATACTGGCCCCGACATTTACGGCCAATGAACAACTGGGCCTGGCTTTGGAAGGGCTGGGTTATTATAAAGTGATAAGCGATATGTGGGATGTTGTTTTGCAGGGAACTATTTATTCCTATGGCGGGTGGACGGCCAATTTGAGTCCGCGGTATTATAAACGGTACCGTTACCAGGGAAGTATGTCGGTGGATATTCAACGCCTGAGAGACCTCGACCGGTCGGGGGCCCGCAATTTTAATGTACGCTGGAATCACAGTTCCGATTCAAAAGCCCGTCCCGGCGTAAGTTTCAATGCCAGCCTCAATGCAGGCAGCAGCGGGTGTAATTCATCGGTTCCCAACAGCCCGCAACGTAATTTTCAAAACCAGCTGAATTCTTCCATCACGTATTCAAAAATATGGAAGGACAAACCGTTTAACCTGAATGTGAGCGGTAACCACAATCAAAACACCAACACCAAACAGGTCAACATCA
Source organism: Chitinophagaceae bacterium (assembly GCA_016703625.1). GTDB lineage: Bacteria > Bacteroidota > Bacteroidia > Chitinophagales > Chitinophagaceae > Ferruginibacter. The sequence continues at coordinate 364,010 of JADJBP010000004.1, forward strand.
ATTTACCGGATATTGGTTTTAATGTAAACACCCTGTATCCTTTTCGCCGTAAGGAAGTGATCGGGCAATACAAATGGTTTGAGAATATCGGGATTGCATTAAATACCAATGTGCGCAGCCTTTCTTCATTTTATGATACGCTGGGCAATTTCTTTGGTGAGTTTGCCAGGAATTATCAATGGGGTGCTGCTCATAATGTACCCATTTCTTTATCCCTGCCGCAGATCGGTAATTTCCAGATTGCACCCAATATTTCGTACCAGGAAAAATGGTACCAGGAAAAATTTACCAGGCGCTGGAACAGCTGCAGATAAAAAAATAGACACCAGCATCCGGAAAGGATTTTTTACTGCCCGTGAAATGAGTTTTGGCATGGGTATCTCCACCCGCATCTTCGGGATGTTCACTTTTAAAAAGAACAGTAAGGTACAGGCCATACGCCATGAAATACGGCCCACATTATCGGCCAGTTATAAACCGGATATGAACAAGCAGTTCTGGTATACATCGCAGATCGACAGTGCTGGAAATTCCCGCAGGTTTTCCTATTATGAACGCAGTGTTTTTGGGGCATTTGGTGAAGGCAGGTTTGGCGGGTTAAATTTTGGGATCGATAATAATATCCAGATGAAAGTGCGTAACAAAAAAGATACATCTGCTGCCGCAGTTAAAAAGATCACCCTCATCGATGGATTCAGTATCACCAGCGGGTATAATTTCCTGCAGGATTCCTTCAGGCTGAGCCCGTTTAATATCAATATGCGCACCAACCTTTTTGAAAAAATAAGTATTTCGGCCAGCGCTGTTGTGGTACCTTATTTAACCAACAGTAACGGCGAATTTATAGATAAACTCGTGTGGAACAGGAAAGTGGCACTCGGCAAATTAACCAGCGCCAATATTGCCATTCAAAGCCAGTTTCGCGGCGGCGATAAAAATGAACAGTTACCGGTCAACAATCAAATGAACAGCGAGCTTAACAGCATTTCGGGATTGCCATTAAATGAATACCAGCAGGAAGCAGCCTATATCAGCAATAACCCGGGCGAGGTCGCCAACTTTAATATTCCCTGGAGTTTCAGTTTTTCATATGCGTTTAGCTATAACCGTGTACCTAACGGATTGGGAACAGGCTATAAGGCATTTTTTTCTCAGAATGTAAGCTGGACGGGCTCACTAAACCTTACGCCCAAATGGCAGCTCGGTATGAACGGATCATACAATATTACCCTGAAAGACCTGGGCATGATCAGTATGTACCTGAGCAGGGAAATGCATTGCTGGCAAATGGCGATCAATATTTCACCGGTAGGAAAGTACCGCTCTTTCAATATAAGCATCAGTCCCAAATCGGGCCTGCTGCGCGACCTGAAAATAAACCGGACGAGGTATTTTTATGATCTGTAAATGAGAACAGGTTAAGAAAGCTTAGTTATTTGGGAAAGTATAGAAAGGGAAGTTTTGGGAAGTTTAGGGAGGTTTAGAAAAGCCTCAAACACAGGTAACCCTTCTAACCCTTCTAACCCTTCTAAACCCTCTAACCGTTCTAACCTTTCTAAACCATCTAAACCTTCTAAACAACTTTATTTTTCTCCACATACTCCTTCAGCATTACATTAAAAACCTTTTCTTTTAAATGGGTTACCGTTATTGATGTTGAAGAGACCGGCGGCAGAAAATGCATTTGTAATTTCACCGGCAGCAGGAAGAATTTTTTATTGATCGGCATGGCTTTTTTGGTGCCGGTAATAATGCAGGGCATGATGTCTTTTTGTGTAGCTACGGCAAGCCTGAATGCACCGTCATAAAATGGTTTGATGGGTTCGGCAGAACGGTTCCTTGTTCCTTCGGGGTAAATGCACATGTGCATGCCAAGGGCCAGTACTTTTTTCATGGCTTCAAAGCTCTTGGTACGGCTTTTATCATTGTTGCGGTCAACCAGCACGGAACCTTTTTTATAGAACGATCCAAACAGTGGGATTTTGGCAAAGGATGCCTTGGCAATCGTTTTGTTTGGGCCGGGCACAAAAGGAGCCGATAAAGGAACATCCAGTAAAGCATTGTGATTGAAAACAACAATGTAAGCAGTGCCGGGTTTAAAATAATGTTGACCGGTGACCTTTACCGGGCATCCAATTAAAAATAGCCACACCCGCATCCAGATCCTTGACACATCAATAAAATATTTTTGTCCTTTTGGATCTTCCATTAGATTGGCCAGCATGGAAGGGATAAAAATGACCAGGAACGAAATTAAAAAAGATACCAGTCCCCATAAAGCCCAGATTCTCCCAAAAATGTTTAAACCAATCCCGGGAAGGCCTGCAGCGCTTTTAGTATTTATATGTTCATTCATTTAAATTACTTCAATTGTTTAAGGGGTCAATAATTTCCAGTCTATTGGTGCCTTGCCCTGTTTTACCAGTATATCATTTGTTTTGGAAAAATGTTTGCATCCGAAAAAACCTGCATGCGCCGATAAGGGGGAGGGATGTGCAGCTTTTAATACAACATGTTTTGTTTCATCTACCAGTATTTGTTTTTCCTGTGCAAATTTACCCCAAAGTAAAAATACAATGCCCTTTTTCTCATCGGATATTTTCTGGATGACAGCATCCGTAAAATCGCCCCAGCCAAACCGGGCATGACTGTTTGGTTCGTTAGCCCTAACCGTTAGTGCTGCATTCAGCAACAAAACCCCCTGTTCGGCCCAGCGTGTTAAATTACCATAGGTGGCCGGCATGGCAATGCCGATGTCATTTTGAATTTCTTTGTAGATATTCACCAGGGAGGGTGGCGGCTTAATGCCATTTTGTACCGAAAAGCTCAGGCCATGTGCCTGGCCTTCGCCGTGGTAGGGGTCCTGTCCGAGTATTACCACCTTCAGTTTTGTAAAGGGGGTTTGGTTAAAGGCATTAAAGATGAGGGAACCCGGGGGATAAATGATCTTCCCGGCTGCTTTTTCTGTTTTTATAAAGGTTACGATCTGCTGAAAGTAAGGTTTGGTAAATTCATTTTTTAAAACTTCCTTCCAGGAGGCTTCCATTTTTACTTCCATTTCAATTAAGTTTAGATGCAAAGTAAATTTTTCTTAGCTTTGCGGCTGCAAAAAAATGGTCTGGTAGCTCAGTTGGATAGAGCATCAGCCTTCTAAGCTGAGGGTCATTGGTTCGAATCCAATCCAGATCACATCAAAAAGCCTGTACAGGCTTTTTTTATTTACAAAGTTTCTTTAAATAAAAAAAATATCTATTTTTGCCTCCTACAATTTTCTGCTATGAAGTATTTAATCAGCTAAGGTAAAGTATTGACTTCCTTAGTTATCATTTGGTACAACGCAAACCTGCGTGACAATTAATCTATTTTCTTACCATTTTATTTTAATACTATCATGGCCATTTTATCTCAAAAAATTCATACGTATTTTAAATTATTTAAACAGGCTCTAAAAGGCGATACCGGTGATTTTACTACCGGCAGTATCGATAAGGCCATTTTTTTACTCGCTATTCCCATGATCCTGGAAATGGTGCTGGAGGCCTTGTTTGCGGTTGTTGATATTTACTTCGTCAATAAGATCGGCATTGAAGCATCTTCAACAGTGATCTTAACCGAAGCATCACTTACGATTTTGTATTCGGTAGCCTGGGGTTTATCCATTGGTGTAACCGCTTTGGTTGCCAGGCGGGCCGGTGAAAAAAACTTTAAAGCCGCATCTGAAACAGCCGTACAGGCCATTCTGCTGGGCTCATTCCTTTCACTTATCATCAGTGTAATTGGGTTTATTTTTCCAAAAGAGATATTGATGATGATGGGGGCCACAGAAAAGGTGGCCTCAGAAAATTATGTATTTACGCAGATCATGCTAACCGGTAACATCGTTATTGTACTGGTCTTTATCAACAATGCAGTTTTCAGGGGTGTTGGCAATGCTGCTATCGCCATGCGGGCCCTGCTGATCGCCAATGCCATAAATATTGTACTGGATCCGTTGCTGATCCTGGGGATCGGGCCCTTTCCCGAAATGGGCATTGTGGGAGCTGCAGTAGCAACTACCATTGGAAGGACTTTTGCCGTATTATACCAGTTCTATTATTTATTCAATGGCAGATCGCTGGTAAAACTGGTACGAAATCAATTTACCGTGCAATTCTCTTTGATCTGGAATATTCTCAAAACATCTTCGGGCGGAATGTTCCAGTTTATCATCGGCAGCTGCAGCTGGATCTTTTTGGCCATGATCATTGCAGAATCAGGCCCGGCAGCGGTTTCAGGTTACGGAACTGCCATCCGCATCTGTATATTCACCATTTTACCTGCCTGGGGACTAGCCAATGCTGCTGCCACGCTGGTTGGGCAAAACCTGGGTGCCGGTAAACCCGAAAGAGCGGAAAGATCGGTCTGGCGAACAGCCTTTCTTACGTTTTGCTTTTTTGCAGTTGTTGCCGTCGTTTTCTTTGTTTTTGGGGAAAGCCTGATGTTGTTCTTTACACAGGATATTGCAGCAGTGGCAGAAGGCACAAAATGCCTGAAAATACTGGCTATAGGATATGTTTTCTTTGCTTATGGTATGATCATCAGCCAGGCATTTAACGGCGCCGGCGATACCCAAACACCCACCTATATCAACCTGTTCATTTTTTGGGCTTTACAGATCCCATTGGCTTATTTTTTGGCAAAGTACCGGGATATGGGTTCAACGGGGGTATATATTGCGATAGGGGTTGCAGAGTCCTTACTGGCCCTGGTAAGTGTATTCATTTTCAGAAAGGGGAAATGGAAATTGGTAAAGGTCTGATACTAACTATTTTAACACAAATAATAAATTTAGATACAAATTTTGCCTTTCCATTAATTTAACATTATATTTGCACATAACTCAGATAAAAATTTTAATAAAATTAAAGTTTATGAAACAAAAACTAACACTAGTTCTGGCATTAGCTCTTTTAGCCACAAGTGCCTTTTCCCAAAAAAATACGAGAAAGGGAGAGAAAAAGGGTCCGCTTTTCGGTTTACATTATAATATGCAGGATTTTCAGGCACCCCTGGGTATTAAAGATCCGATAACCGGTAAAGTATACAGCAAGTTTAAAGATATGGATAAAGGATTTTCCTTGTCATATTGGAAAGGGATTCACCCAAAAATTGACGTTGCCATAAAAGCCAATTTTAGTTTCCGTGATTACCGTGCGATCCGTACCGGGCAAACACAAAAAACTGAATTCGGTGCTGAATTGGAACCAACCCTTAACCTGCGCCCTTTTGATGATGCGGCTTTATTAAATCCGTTTTTAACTGTTGGTGCCGGTGCAGGATATTACACAGATAAATTTGGTTTTTATATACCTGCAGGTCTTGGCCTCCAGGTTAATTTCAACAGCATAACTTATATGTTTATCCAGGCTAACTACAGGTGGGACCTGACTAAAAAAGATCCTGCTTATGGCAATAAGAAAGTTACCGGTGACAACATCTTCTATTCAATTGGTTTAGCACAGAATATCGGTAAAGAAAAAGCACCACCGCCACCACCACCACCACCACCACCGGTTGTTTTAGATCGTGATGGCGACGGCGTTCTGGATGCCGATGATAAGTGTCCTGATGTTGCCGGTCTTGCTTCTTTACAGGGTTGTCCTGACAGGGATGGAGATGGTATCGCTGATGGTGATGACAAATGTCCTGATGTTCCGGGTCTTGCCCGTTACCAGGGTTGCCCGATCCCGGATACTGATGGTGATGGTATCAATGACGAAGTTGATAAATGCCCAACTGTTCCAGGTCTTGCCCGTTACCACGGATGTCCTATTCCGGATACTGATGGTGATGGTGTAAATGATGAAGAAGATAAGTGTATCAATGAAAAAGGACCAGCTTCCAATTTCGGTTGCCCGGTTATCAGTGAAGAGATCATCAAGCGTGTTAAATTAGCAGCTCAGAACATTTTCTTCGAAACTGCTAAATCTAAATTACTGGCTAAATCATTCCCTAAATTAAATGACGTTGTAACTATCCTGAACGAAAATCCTTCTTTCAAAGTACAGATCGACGGTCATACAGATTCACAGGGTGGTGACGAATACAACCAGGGTTTATCAGAAGAAAGAGCTGCTGCTGTTAGAGCTTACCTGGTTAGTAAAGGTATCGACGAAGGCCGTTTAGCTTCTGCAGGTTACGGAGAAACAACTCCGGTTGCAGATAATAAGACTGCTGCAGGACGTGCCAAGAACAGGAGAGTGGAAATGACTTTGAGAAACTATTAATAGTTTGTAGAGATATAAAAAGAATCCCCCCGATGATGAATCGGGGGGATTTTATTTTACAAATGTTATTGATCTTTTTTAAAAGGAGATATTAATGCATCAGGCCTTGTCTTCCAGTTCCACCAGTTTTTCAAAAACAATTTCATACTCCGCATTGGTTTTTTTCAGATCATCAGCATTTGCTTTATAAGCAGTTTCTGTTTGCAGGAATTTGTTTTTATCACTATATACAGCGGGTGATGCCAGGTCCAGCTCCAGTTGGGCTTTCTTCTTAGTCAGGTCTGCTATTTTATCTTCCAGTTGTTTAAAAAGGTTTTTCTGTTTTGCCAGTTCCTTTTTTAGTTCTTTATCTATGCCGCTGTTTTGATTATTAACTGCAGGTTGGGTAACGGGTTTTGATTGTTCTGTTTTGACTGGAGTTTCTTTTGCCAATTGCTTATTGCCTGTTGCCAATTGTTTATTGGCAGCTTCCGCTTTTAATAAAGCAGCATCCGCTTTTTCCTTCCTTTCTTTCCATTCTTCATATTCGGCATACGTGCCTTTAAATTCCCGTATCTTATGATCTTCTATATCCCATATTTTATTGGCAATGCGGCTTATAAAATACCTGTCGTGACTTACCAGTACAATGGTCCCTTCATATTTATTCAATGCTTCTACCAGCAGGTCAACCGAGTGAATATCCAGGTGATTGGTAGGTTCATCCAGCATTAAAAAATTGGCTTTACTGGCAATGGTTTTTGCCAGAGCCACCCTGGCTTTTTCGCCACCGCTTAATACTTTAATTTTCTTTTCAACTGTATCGCCACTAAATAAAAAAGCGCCCAGTAAACTTCTCAGCTCCAGGTCAGTTTTTCCGCTTCGGGCTTCTTTCAGTTCTTCCAGTACATCATTATTTTGGTTCAGCGCTTCCAGCTGGTGCTGGGCGTAAAAAGATTCTTCTACATTATGTCCCCACTCACGCTCACCAAAAAATGATTCGGTACCGGCAATAATTCTTAATAAAGTAGATTTTCCTTTACCATTGGCACCAATCAATGCTATCTTGTCGCCACGGTCTATTTCAGCACCGGTATCCTCTAAAATTTTTGTTTCGCCAAAACTCTTGCTCACATGTTTTAATGTGGCCACAATTTTACCCGGTGTTTTATCAATGGCAAAATTGATACGCATATTGGGGCGTTCCAGTTCTACATTTTCAATACGGTCTAATTTTTCAAGGCGCTTAACAATACTTTGTGCTGCTGCCGCTTTACTGGCCTTGGCTTTAAAGCGTTCAACAAAGCGTTCATTCTGACGTATATAGTCCTGCTGGTTTTCGTAAGCCTTTTGCTGCATATCAATACGCAGTGCTTTTTCCTGTTCGTAATAGGAATAGTTGCCCGTATAAAAATGTAATTCTCTTTGATAAAGCTCTACGATCTTATTTACCATCCTGTCTAAAAAGAAACGGTCATGCGATACAATGACCACGGCACCGGGATAATGGATCAGGTATTTTTCAAGCCACTCAATACTCGGCAGATCCAGGTGATTGGTAGGTTCGTCCATCAATAACACATCGGGGTTCATCAGGATCATTTTTGCCAAAAGCACCCTCATACGCCAGCCTCCGCTAAAGGTTTTGTATTGTTTCCCCAGGTCGGCATTGGCAAAACCAAGGCCCTGTAAAATCTCTTCTGTACGGTGGTGAATGCTGTAGCCATCCAATACTTCCAATTCATGCAACAGGTCAGCATATTTATGAGCCAGGCTTTCGTCGCCGGTTCTTTCCAGTTCGTGCCCTAACAATTCCAGTTCTTTTTCTAATTGCTTCACTCTTTCAAAAGCGCCCATGGCTACTTCCAGGATAGAATCTTCGGTATCAAAGCCAAGCAGATCCTGGTGTAAAAAACCAATGGTTGTTTCCCGCCCTTTTTCAACCGTGCCTTTTGCAGGGCTGTACTGGCCGGTCAATACTTTCAATAAGGTTGATTTACCGGTTCCGTTATAACCGATCAGTCCAATACGTTCATTGGGTTGAATATGCCATGTGGCATCTTCCACAATGGTTCTGGCACCAAATTCAAAGGTTACATTTTGAAGTCCTAACAGCATAAATTTTTTCTGAACGGTTAAATAATCGGCAAAAATAACGATTATCGAACCTTAAAGTGTATTTACTGTTATAATATCAGTAATTCTTTAAATAATAGCATCAAAATATTTAATGAGTAGTTAGATTTGTAAAAAAATCGGTGTTTATGAAAAATATTTTGTTATTTATTTTGGTCATTATCCTGGCATTTGCCGGGTATTACTGGTATTCGTCAGGCAATAAAAAAAGCAGCGAAAATGAGGCAAAACTCGAACCTTTTGCATTAAAAAAGCATTCTGAAGCTTTTAACGGTGCAGTGTCTGCTGCCATGAATGCTTATTTTGACATGGCTGATGCTTTTGTTGAAGCAGATACAGCAAAGGTTAAGGAACACAACAGGAGATTTATACAGTTACTCGACAGCATCCCGATGGATGAATTAAAGAATGATACTGCCCATATTTATGATATGGCTTTAAACAGCCTGACCGGTATCAAAAGCAATGCAGAATCTGTTTTAAACATGACAGATATCCAGGAAATGCGAAAAGACTTCAGCATGGTCTCAGAGAACCTGTATCCTTTTTTCAGGGTAATTAATTACGAAGGAGAAATTATGTACTGGCAAAACTGCCCCATGGCATTTGACGATGATAAAGAAGCTAACTGGATCAGCAGAACCAAAGAGGTATTCAACCCGTACCTGGGTAAAAAGCATCCAAAATACCGGGCAACCATGTTGCATTGCGGTATGGTAAAAGATACCATCAAGGCACAGTAAAAATATAAAATGATTAAAGTCTGAATGACCCGGATCAAGTCTGTAACCATGAAGTTTTATTTGATTATTTTTCTTTTTGTACTGGGTTGTACGCAGGCTTCTGCCCAAAAAAAATACACCATCAGCGGGTATATTAAAGATTCACTGAATGGGGAAACCCTGATCGGCGCTGCCATTACCGTACAGGGCCAGGCCAAAGGCATCAGCAGTAACCTCTATGGCTTTTATTCCATCACGCTGGATGAAGGTGATTATACCCTGATCTGTTCCTTTATTGGTTACCGTTATAAAGCTGTTTCATTAAGACTTACAGCAGACACCCGGATCAATTTTGAGGTGTTGCCGAAAATATATTTATCGGAGGAAGTGGTGGTTTCTGCAAAAAAAAGGGATGCCAATGTGAAGAATGCGCAAATGGGAAAATTTACCCTGCCCATGGACCAGATCAAATCGCTCCCGGCTTTTTGGGTGAAGTGGACCTTTTAAAAACGATCCAGTTCCTGCCCGGGGTTCGAAATGCAGGCGAAGGCAGTGCAGGAATTTATGTTCGCGGGGAGGACCTGATCAGAATTTGATCTTACTGGATGATGCACCCGTTTACAATACCGGGCACCTGTTTGGTTTTTCTCCATCTTTAATGCCGATGCCATCAAAAATGTTACGCTTATTAAAGGCGGTATGCCTGCACAATATGGCGGGCGCCTGTCGAGTGTGCTTGATGTTTCGATGAAGGAAGGCAATAATCAAAAATTACAGGTAGATGCCGGCATTGGGTGATCGCCTCCCGGCTTTCCATACAGGGCCCGCTCAAAAAGAACAAATCTTCTTTTATCATTTCGGGCAGGCGTACTTATATAGATGCACTCACAAAACCCTTTATCAAATCTACCAGCCAGTTTAAAGGCAGCGGCTATTATTTTTATGACCTGAATGCAAAAGTGAACTATGCTTTTTCCGATAAGGACAGGATCTACCTCAGTGGCTATTTTGGTCGTGATGTTTTTGATTTTGCCAATGGCAAACAGAGTTTGAAAATAAATATCCCCTGGGGAAATACAACCGGTACGCTGCGCTGGAACCACATTTTCAATAATAAACTTTTTGGCAACACCACGGTTGTATATAACGATTATAATTTTACGTTCAATGCACTGCAAAATGATTTTGAACTGAAACTGGCATCGGGCATCAGGGACCTCAGTATCAAACAGGATTTTGACCTGTACCCGTATACAGGCCATAAACTGAAGTTTGGCGGTATTTATACCTATCATAAATTCACCCCTTCTGTCATCAGCGGTAAACAGGATTCCACCGTTTTTAAGCCTAATAATGCACAAATAAAATTTGGCCACGAAGCTGCGTTGTATATCCAGGATGACTGGGAGATCAATGAAAAGATTAAAGTAAATGCGGGGTTGAGATACAGTTTGTTTCAGCAGGCCGGTCCATATAAAATTTATGAGACCGATGAGAATGGCAACAGGCTCGACAGTACGGTTTTCGGCAGGGGAAAGGCGGTAAAAACCTATGGCGGACTGGAACCGCGGTTAACCATGCGTTATGCGCTTGATGACGAAACATCGGTAAAGGCATCTGTAACCAGGAACCTGCAATACATACACCTGGTAAGCAATGCCGGCACTACATTACCAACTGATATCTGGGTTCCCAGTACATATAAAGTAAAGCCGCAGATCAGCTGGTTATATGCAGCGGGGTTGTTTAAAAATTTTAAAGACAACATGTATGAAACCTCGGTAGAGTTGTACTATAAACAAATGCAGAACCAGATCGAATACAAGGAAGGTTATACGCCTACCGGGCTGGATGATACAGAAAATTCCTTCACGTTCGGTAAAGGCTGGAGTTACGGTGCCGAATTTTTTATCAATAAAACCAAAGGCCGGTTAACCGGCTGGATGGGTTATACGCTGAGCTGGACCTGGCGTAAATTCGCTGCATGGAACTTCGGCGATAAATACCCGGCCAAATACGACCGCAGGAACGACATGAGCATAGTGGCCATGTACGAGCTGAATAAAAAATGGAAATTATCAGCAGCATTTGTTTTTGGTACCGGAAATGCGGCAACATTGCCCCAGCGGTTTTACATTGTGGGGGCATACTAACACAGGAGTATAGCCGCATTAATGAATACCGGCTGCCTGCCTATCACCGTTTTGATTTTGCCGCCACACTCACCCCTAAAAAGAATAAAAAAAGAAAGTGGAAAAGCGAATGGGTGTTCAGTGTGTACAATGCATATAACCGCAGGAATCCTTATTTTATTTATTTTGACCAGACCGGCAGCCCTTTTAACGGAACACTGGAGATACAGGCAAAACAGGTTTCCCTGTTCCCGGTAATTCCTGCCATAACCTGGAATGTAAAATTTTAGGCAAAAAAAAGCATCCCGTTTTACAGGGATGCCTTTTGCAGTATATAAATAATGGGTTAGCGAACAAATGTCTGATAACGCTCAACCAGGGCACCCGGGAATGCCGGATCCGGTTCTTTCGAAACTACTGTAAACAATTTATTGGTTAAAGTAAGCGTGGTCCAGTTATAGGACCTTGGCGTGGAATTGGTAATTAATGCACCTCCACCGGCAAACTCATAAGAGCCAACATCAGCTGAAGCTGTATTAAACTTGTATTCAAAACCACCGTTAGCATCAAAACTTACATAATTTACGGGGTTTGGCGTTTGTTTAAGAATGGTATCCATCATAAATGTACCATTTATATATATTTTAAGCTGGATCCTGTTAATACTCCAGGTTCCCACAACCTGTTGTTCTTTAGGTAAAATGGCACTGTTGTCGGGCTTTGCACATGCATTAAACAGGAAAATAACGGAAAATAATCCGGCAATGATAAGCAGGGAAGTATAAGTAGTTTTCATTACTATAGTGATATTGGTTTGTGATAATAACGCAATACCAGCTACTTTATTGTTTCATTTTGGGCCTGTGTACAAACCGGATAACCCGCTTTTCTGCAGGTCTGAGGAAATCCTTACTTCATACCGGTTATCGCCGTCATTTACCACCATCAGTGCCGTATTGGGAGGTATGGTGCCCAGGTTCTCGGCATACATGATCAATTCATTAATATCCCTGAGTTCATCTACATTCAGTTTTAAGGTGATGGGTTTATCGCTTAACCGCTTGTGCGATAATAATAAACTGCCGTTAAAGAACAGGGAAATGCTGTCCCCGTCAATTTCACCGTTATCGTATAAGGCTACCGTAAAACCGGGGTTATCGATCTCAATGGTCTTGATCACATCCGTATTTCGTTTTTCGTACCTTTTATCTGATATTTTCCTTTCTGCCGGGATAGATTTTTGAGGCTTCGGGTCAGCTATGATATTCCCTGGCTTTTCTGTTTTAGCATTGTCTGTTACCACGGTTTCTGTTGTATTTTTTTTCTCAGGCTGCGTTTTTAAACCGGTGGCCGGTGCTTTTTTGGCTGTTTCTGTTTTAATAACGGGTTTTTTAACGGGTTGCACGGGATTGGCTTTTACAACAGGCGGGGATGCTGTTTTGGGCTTTGCTTTTACAACAGGGGCCGTAGTTTTTGGTTTGTTCTTCGTAATGGTATTGTTGTAATAGACCGGGTTTTTTTGCAATACCCTGCGTGATAACATGGTAGTACCAAACCCGCAATCTCCTTCCTGGTTGGGTACCGGCACCCAGGTTCCTTCCAGTATTTGTTCTGTGGAGTCCTGCGAATAGGTTAAACGGTGTATCTGGAAACAATTGCGGATATTAACCGGAACATTGGTCTTTGTTCTTTCTGTTTCCTTTACTTCAATATATTTTGTGGCCTTATTAAATGTTCCGCTTAATTTACAGATGGTATAATAACGTTTCCCGCCTTCACTGAAATAGGTATAGGAATAACCGGTTACCCTGGAGCCGGAAGTGGTCAATTCAAGTATGTATTCGCAACGGTCGCCGCCCCAGCCCACAAAAGCTGAGCTTTTGTCAACAAACTCGCCTTTCCACTGGCCGGTAAAATTTTGGGCATACAGGCCAGTTGTAAATCCAGTGAAAATGAGGAATTGTAAAATTTTTATCATTATGCTTTATAACCTTTTTGTTAAAAAAACGGTACCATCCCCACAAGTCTTTGTAGTAAAGTCACCGTGTAATGTTATACCTTTTTTATTTTCCCTGTAAAACAGGGTAAATTGCTGAAAACAGGAATTTTTTGATCGTACTGTATCCGCATAATTCCTGATGAAGCCGGTCTCTTCCAGGAACAGTTTTTTATTTCTTGTAAAACGACCTTTTAAAAAACAGACCGAAGTATCATTTTTTACAATCGTTGTACAGGTTCCTTCAATATGGGTATCATTTATTTTATTTATGGTGACATATAACTCAGTTTTTAAAAAGGAAACATTCCCTGCTAAATAATAACCGCTCCACCCGCCTTCCAGTTGCTGGCCACTTCCCGCCAATCCAACCATTATGAAACAAGTTATACAAAGAGCCATTTTCATGATTTGCAAAGATATTTTAGATTAATTTTTCCATAGCTAATACTTCGTTAAATTTGCAGCCGCAGGCCGTAAAGGTTTGTTACTAAAGATATGATAAAGATAACATTACCGGATGGTGCCATCAGGGAATATGAGCAGGGAATTTCTGCCTTTGATGTTGCAAAGTCCATCAGCGAAGGACTGGCAAGAAAAGTGTTGGCTGCCAGTATCAATGGAGAAGTATGGGATGCACACAGGCCAATGGAAAATGATTCTTCACTTAAACTGTTGACCTGGGATGATACTGATGGTAAATCAACCTTCTGGCATTCTTCTGCCCATCTCATGGCGGAGGCTGTGGAAGCGGCTTTTCCCGGTGTAAAATTCTGGGTAGGACCGGCGATCGATAAAGGATTTTATTACGACATGGACCTGGGCGACAGGAAGATCACCGAAGAGGACCTGGCACTGCTGGAAAAAAAGATGAATGAACTGGCTAAGCAGAATAACCGGTATATCCGAAAAGCAGTTCCAAAGGCTGAAGCCATACAATACTTTACTGAAAAAATGATGAATATAAACTGGACCTGTTGAGTGGATTGACTGATGGGGAGATCACTTTTTTATACGCAGGGAGGTTTTACAGACCTGTGCCGCGGCCCGCATATACCAAACACCGGTTTTATTAAAGCCATCAAACTTACCAGTATTGCAGGTGCTTACTGGAAAGGCGATGAAAAAATAAACAGCTAACCAGGATATATGGAGTTACATTCCCCAATCAAAAAGAACTGGATGAATATGTACTGATGCTGGAGGAAGCAAAAAAAAGGGATCACCGGAAATTGGGAAAAGAGCTGGGCATCTTTACAATGGATGACAATGTGGGTCCCGGGCTGGCCCTTATGGATGCCCAATGGAACAGTTATTATAGAAGAACTGGAGAAGCTTGCCAAGGAAACCGAAAATGCGGCAGGGTATAAAAGAGTTGTAACCCCGCATATTGCCAAAGAAAGTATGTACCTCACCAGCGGGCATTTACCGTATTATGCCGACAGCATGTTCCCGCCCATGGAAATGGATGGCGAAAAATATTACCTGAAACCCATGAACTGCCCGCATCATCATAAGATATTTGATGCAGAGCAGAAGAGCTACAAGGACCTGCCATACCGCATTGCAGAATATGGTACCTGTTATCGTTACGAACAGAGCGGCGAATTATTTGGACTGATGCGGGTACGTTGCCTGCACATGAATGATGCACATATTTATTGTTCCAAAGAGCAGTTTGCCCAGGAATTCAGGGCAGTAAATGAAATGTATATCAAGTATTTTAAAATATTCGGTGTAGATAAATATGTGATGCGCCTCAGCCTGCACGACCCGGAAAAACTGGGACAGAAATATGTGAATGAGCCGGAATTGTGGAAAGAAACAGAGGACATGGTTCGCAAGGTATTGATTGAAAGCAATACCCCTTTTGTGGAAGTACAGAATGAAGCCGCATTTTACGGACCTAAAATTGATGTACAGATATGGAGTGCCATCGGCAAAGAATTTACGTTAGCTACCAACCAGGTAGATTTTGCCCAGGGCCAGAGTTTTAAACTCAGTTTTACCAATAAGGATAACCAGCCGGAAGTGCCATTGATCATTCACCTGGCCCCGTTGGGAACCCATGAACGGTTCATCGGGTTTTTGCTGGAACATTATGCCGGTAAATTCCCAACCTGGCTGGCTCCGTTGCAGGTAAAAATATTGCCCATCAGTGATAAGTTTATGGATTATGCAAATACAATTCTGGAAACGCTTAAAAAAGCTGATATTCGTGCCGAAATTGACGACCGTAGTGAAAAGATAGGCAGGAAGATACGGGATACTGAAATGGCTAAAGTGCCTTATATGCTGGTCATCGGTGAAAAGGAAATGAATGAAGGAAAAGTGGCCATACGCCGGCAGGGAAAAGGCGACATGGGTGTTAAACTGATCGATGAATTTGTAACCGAAATATCATCCGAAATAAAAAACAGGATATCAGATTAAAACAAAATGCAACAGTCCTGTTTTTCGGATTAATTTGGATTAGTAACATTTAATAAATATATTGCTACAGGCTTTTTTGAATTAAAAAACTACTTTTGATAAGCACAAACAACATTATAAACTAAAAACAATAAATGGCATTTCCACCAAGACCCCGGGGTACCTTTAACCCCCGTTTTAAAAAAGAACAACAACAGGAACACCGTACCAACCACATGATCAGGGCCATTGAGGTCCGTTTGGTTGGCGAAAACCTGGAACCAGGCATTTATTCACTGGCAGATGCTATAAAAATTGCCAAAGAGCAGGACCTCGACCTTGTTGAGATCTCCCCCGGTGCCAAGCCCCGGTTTGTAAAATAATAGACTACAATAAATTTTTATACGAAGAGAAGAAGAAGAAGAAAGAGATGAAGGCGAAATCCAAGACCAGCGAGGTTAAAGAGATCCGCTTTACGCCCAATACCGATGACCATGATTTTGAATTCAAGGTTAAACACGCCGAAAAGTTTTTATCTGATGGTGATAAAGTTAAAGCCCATGTGCAGTTCAAGGGACGTGCCATCATGTTCAAGGAAAGGGGCGAATTGCTGTTATTGAAATTTGCCGACCGATTAAAGGATGTGGGTGCTTTGGAAGGCCTGCCTAAAATGGAAGGAAAGCGTATGCTGGTTGTGTTTGCTCCCAAAGCCAAGTTATCGAAAAGAAAACAGCAGGCCCAGTCTAAATTATAACGCATTTTAAATAGTTAAATAAAAGGGGAGTTCTTGCTTCCCTTTTTTATTTTGCTTGATATCTCTGATAGCTTTATGCGAAGAAGGGCTAAAGCATTTATTTTAACAATTAAGGAAAAAAGCGGAGCCCCAGGAGGGGCCAAGACGAAAAAAACCAAAAAGGCGAAACGGGGGGGAAATTCCCCCCCCCCTCCCAAATTACCGTCAAACCAGGGAGAAAAAAACATTAATGGATACAAGTCTCAACAAATACATCAGCGAAACCGGCTTCTGCAGCCGCCGTGAGGCCGATAAATACATTGAGCAGCTGCGTGTTACCATTAACGGTAAAGAAGCAACAAAGGGTAACCGTGTGGGTGAGAATGATGTGGTATTGGTAGATGGCGAACCCATCAAAAAAAAGAAAAAGGAATCCGTTTACCTGGCGCTGAATAAACCCAAAGGCGTAACCTGCACCACCGATCTGAAGGACAAAACAAACATCATTGATTTTATAAATTATAAAACCAGGATCTTTCCCATTGGCAGGCTGGATAAACGAAGTGAAGGCCTTATCTTTTTAACCAATGACGGCGACATTGTAAATAAAATACTCCGGGCCGGCAACGGGCACGAAAAAGAATATATCGTTACGGTGGATAAACCGGTCACTTTGGATTTTATACAGAAAATGCGGAACGGGGTACGCATTTTAGGGACCATCACCCAAAAATGTTTTGTAAAACAGGAAGGCCCAAACCGCTTTAAAATTATCTTGGTACAGGGCCTTAACCGGCAGATCCGCCGCATGTGTGAGGCATTGGGCTATAATGTAGAGAGCCTGAAACGTACCCGGATCATGAACATCACATTAAGCGGTTTGCCGCCCGGCAAATGGCGCTATTTTACCCCGGTGGAGATCGATACGATCAACCAGATGCTGAAAAACTCCGGTAAGACTGTGGAAGGGAGTGAGGGGATGGATGAGTAAAATGGATAAGAACCTGCTTAGAAATGTATCCCGCTCTTAAAATGTATTACAAAAAACTTCCCAAAATCCCTCCAATTCTTCCCATTCCCCTCTTGTGTGGTGGGGCGCCGTCTCGGTGCACAAGCCTCAAATTGAAAATGAAGAGGGCAGCAAAAGACGTTGAAGATCTGTGATGGGAATTGGCGTTTGGGGGATTTGCGTTTCAACTATGGGGGTCCCACGTTAAAAATGCTTTTGGCCCCTTAAGCAATCTCTGTTTATAAACGTCAGGTGGGTAAGTCTCAAAACAGCTATATTTCCCATTTCCCTTACCTTTGCCGCCCGAAAGAGCTAAATACGCTTTTTCAGACATTTCCCACAAGGCTCAACAAGTGTCCCGTCGTTTCGGGGCCGCCAGCAGGGAGTAACTTAAAACAGTTATGTAATGCCAAAGGTTAAAACCAACAGCAGCGCCAAGAAGCGCTTTAAAGTTACCGGTACCGGTAAGATCACCCATCAGAAAGCTTTCAGACGTCACATCCTCACCAAAAAATCAACCAAGCGCAAGCGTGGTATGCGTATGGATGGTGTTGTAAGTGATGCAAACCTGCATTTTGTAAAAAGATTACTGGGATTGAAATAATCCTTCCGGTAAAAACAACTATTAACTTTAAAAAAATTAAGATATGCCACGTTCAGTAAATGCAGTAGCCAGCAGGGCCCGCCGCAAAAGGATTTTAAAAGCTGCCAAAGGATACTATGGTAAGCGTAAAAATGTATACACCGTTGCCAAAAATGTAATGGAAAAAGGTTTAACATACAGTTATGTTGGCCGTAAATTAAAGAAGCGTGAATACCGTACTTTATGGATCGCACGTATCAATGCAGCCGTAAGGGCCGAAGGAATGACCTACAGCCAGTTCATCAACAGGCTTGTGGTAAAGAAGATCGACCTGAACCGTAAGGTTTTGGCAGACCTGGCTATGAATGAGCCGGAAACATTTAAGAAATTGATCGAGTCTGTTAAGTAAGCACAGGCACTAAATTTTTATACAACCGGGCGTGATATTTCACACCCGGTTTTTTTTTATGTAAATATCCACATTCTGTTACTTTTGTAAAAAAATTGATCACAAAAATCAAGTAAACCTGTAAATGGATAATACCTACAACGACCTGGTGCAGCAAACCTTTAAATTTCCACAGGAAGATTTTAAAGTAAAGAATGAATACCTGCAATACAACGACCTTGACCTGAAAGCACTGATCGACAAGTATGGTACGCCATTGAAACTGACATACCTGCCCAAGATCGGGAAGCAGATCAATAAGGCCAAGCAGATGTTTGCCAATGCTTTCAAGAAACATAAATACGAAGGCAAATACAATTACTGTTATTGTACAAAGAGCTCTCACTTTTCCTTTATTGTGGAAGAGGCATTGAAGAATGATATTCACCTGGAAACCTCTTATGCCTATGATATCGACATCATTAAAAAATTATACGCAAAAGAAAGATCAATAAGGATGTGTATATTATCTGTAACGGTTACAAGCAAAAACCATACATCAGCCGGATCGCCAGCCTGCTGAACAGCGGGTTTAAAAATGTGGTTCCTATTTTAGATAATGTGGATGAACTTCGCGGCTACATCAAATCTGTAAAAGTGCCCTTCAACCTGGGTATCCGGGTAGCTGCAGAGGAAGAACCCAATTTCCCGTTCTATACATCCCGCCTGGGTATCCGGGCAAAGGATATCCTGGAATTTTATGTGGATAAGATCGAGGGTAATGAACACCGGTTCCAGTTAAAGATGCTGCACATCTTTTTAAACAAAGGGATCAAAGATGATATTTATTACTGGAGTGAACTGAATAAAGTGATCAACCTGTATTGCCAGCTTAAAAAAATATGCCCCGAACTGGATTCCATCAATATCGGTGGCGGGTTTCCCATCAAACATTCGCTCGGGTTCGATTATAACTACCAGTTCATGATCAATGAAATTGTACGCAACATCAAAGTTGCCTGTAAACGAACCAAGGTACCCATGCCCAATATATTTACAGAGTTTGGCAGTTACACCGTAGGAGAGAGTATGGCACATATATACAGTGTGATCGGTGAAAAGATGCAGAACGATAAAGAGACCTGGTATATGATCGATTCTTCTTTTATCACAACCCTGCCAGATACCTGGGGAATTGGCGAAAAATTCCTGATGCTGCCCATTAATAAATGGGATAACGAATACCATCGTGTAGTGCTGGGCGGTATCACCTGTGACAGCCATGATTATTACGACAGTGAAGAACATATCAAGGAAGTGTTCCTGCCTAAAGTTGGAGAAGGCGAACCTTTATATGTCGGGTTCTTTCACACCGGTGCTTACCAGGACCAGATCAGCGGTTATGGCGGTATCAAACACTGCCTGATCCCTTCGCCAAAACATATCATCGTTGGGTACGACAAGAACGGGAAATTGCACGACTGGGTTTACGCAAAAGAACAGACGGCACAGAGCATGCTGAAGATACTCGGTTATTGATCTTTTTTGATCCCCTGCCACTCATGTAATATTGTACCGGGCAAGCCATACTGTTTATATTTTTACGGTACATAAAACAGGAAATATGCTGTACAATTTTAAAAAGACTTTTTGCTTAATGCTGCTGGTAACCGTGGTTTACGTTAATGCAGCATCTGCTCAAACAGCTGAAGATTCGATCAAAGCCGTGATCAGTAAAATGTTCATTGGTATGAAAGATAGCGACAGCAACATGGTCAGATCCTGTTTTGCTGATGGCGCTTTTTTACAAACTTTTGCCAGGAGCAAGGATGGTAAAACAAATGTACGAACAGAAACGGTCAGTGATTTTGCGAAAATGGTTGCATCTATTCCCAAAGGTGCAGCAGATGAACAGGTTGTTTTTAAGGATATTAAAACAGATGGGGCAATGGCAGCAGTGTGGACACCCTATAAATTATACTTTAACGGCAAATTTTACAGCTGTGGTGTAAATTCTTTCCAGCTTGTACGGCTGAATAATGAATGGAAGATCCAGTACATTCTGGATACCAGGAGAAAAGATAACTGCGATTAAAAAAAGGGCCTTCCCATGAATGGGAAGGCCGTTCAAACCAACTGTATGTATATTTATGAAAAAAAACTACTGCTTACTGAATGGTAATTTCTTTGGTTACTTTCTTCACTTCTTCTTTTTTAGGCAGGTCCAGTTTTAAAATACCGTTCTCATACCTGGCCGTAATATTGGTTGCATCAATTTTTTCATCGATCGTAAAACTGCGCTGAAAAGCTTTGTAGCTGAATTCTTTCCGGATCACTTTTTCATTCTCCGGGGCTGTTTCGGTTTTCTTCACGGAACTGATGGTCAGAATTTTACCATCCAGTTTTACCGCAAAATCTGTTTTTTCCATACCCGGTACCGAAAGCTCAACTGTGTAAACATCATTTTTTTCAACAATGTTCGCAGGTGGAAAATGCAATAGATCTTCACGAACTGACTTTCCCAGGTTGACCGGAAGGTCATTCAGTAATTCATTCATAAAACCATCAAAGGTCTTGTTGATCGGGTTGTTAACTTTCACGAGTGTCATAGCTATTATTATTTTAGGTTTAACATGTTTTGTTCCGGGATCAAAATATCAAATTATATTCCAACCCGTTTTTAAAGACAAAATTTCAAAACAGTGGGTTTATTAAAGCCAGAATGGCTGTTACCGGCTGTTCAGGATGTCATAATTTCTGATTTTTATATTTCGATATCGGGAAATGTAGAACCCGATAACCGGCTTTTATAAAAGAAGTATGTAATTTTGCACCTGGACTCCCCCGCTAAAATTGCGGGGACAGGTAAAAAAATTAAAATAAACATATGTATCCTGAAGAAATTGTAATTCCCATGAAAGAAGAGTTAACAGAGAATGGCTTTTCTGAACTCTTAACTGCCGAAGCTGTTGAATCCAAGCTGGCTGAAAAGGGCACAACCCTGGTTATGATCAACTCAGTTTGTGGCTGCAGTGCAGGTACTGCCCGCCCGGGTGTTTTAATGGCCGTACATAATGCCGGCAAAAAGCCCGACCATATTACCACCAGTTTTGCAGGTTTTGATATTGAAGCAGTAAGGAAGTTGCGGGAGCATTTAATGCCTTACCCCCCTTCTTCACCGGCCATCGCTTTATTTAAAGATGGAAAACTGGTTCATTTTATCGAGCGTCATAATATTGAAGGCCGCAGTGCGCAAATGATCGCTGAAAACCTGATCGGTGCGTTTGAGCAGCACTGTAATTAATCCAATCAGTAAGAAATATTTAAAACCTCCTGTTTTTCGGGAGGTTTTCTTTTATCAAAGCAGTGAGGATACTGTACAGCACAGCTTTAGTTTACTAATATTCAACGAATCAGTATATTGCAGTCCTAATTACTAAAATCCCAACATTACAGATGTATCCCAATTTATATTATGCTTTTAAGGACTGGTTTGGCGTGGAATGGCAGGGGCTTAGCTTTTTAAATACATTCGGGTTGATGGTTGCCATGGGCTTTGTTACGGCTGCTATTGTGCTGAGCAAAGAATTACAGCGTAAGGAAAAAGAGGGTTTATTATCACCCAGGGAAGAAATGATCACAGTTGGCAAACCGGCTTCTTTCACAGATCTGATCCTAAATGCTTTTGTTGGATTTATTTTCGGGTATAAGATATTGGGGCTGTTTTTTAATAAGCCTGCAGATATGGACCCCCAGGATTATATTTTTTCTTCTCAGGGAAATATAGTTGGTGGCTTGGTTTTGGCCGGTTTATTAACAGGGTTCAAATGGTGGGAAAAAAACAAGCAGAAATTAAAGGAACCCGAAAGGCGGAATGTACGCATCTGGCCGCACGACAGGGTAGGAGACATCATTATCCTTGGTTTGATATTCGGTATTATTGGCGCTAAACTTTTTGATAACCTCGAAAACTGGAGCGATTTTATCAAAGATCCGATCGGCAGGTTATTTTCTGCAAGCGGGTTAACTTTTTATGGTGGTTTGATTTTAGCCGCGATCGCCATTTGCTGGTATGCTTCCAAAAAAGGGATAAAAGTGATCCATTTGGTAGATGCAGCGGGTTTGGCTTTGTTACTGGCCTATGCCGTTGGGCGTATCGGATGCCAGGTTTCCGGTGATGGAGACTGGGGTATTTACAACAGTGCTTATGTAGTTAATGCAGAAGGGAAGGTGGTTGAGGCCGGTCCCGGTGATTACCAGGCCCAATTAAATAAGCATGCATCCTATTATTTAAAGGGCGAAGTGTATGATAAAGACTCAACTCTTGTGCAGGTTACAGACAGAACTTATGAAACCCTTGACCAGGTTCCGCACAGATATATGAAGGCGCCATCATTCCTGCCTGTATGGATGGCAGCTTACACATACCCTCAAAATGTTAATAAGGACGGTGTTCAGATGCCTGGTTGCACAGAAGAACATTGCAGGGCATTACCCCAACCCGTTTTTCCAACCCCATTTTATGAAACTGTAGTTTGTACGCTATTGTTTTTAATACTTTGGTCCATTCGCAGGCGTATCAAAGTGCCGGGTGTAATGTTTGGTATCTATCTCATTGTAAATGGGTTAGAACGTTTTACTGTAGAATTATTCCGGGTAAACAATACCTATTCAATTCTGGGATTTCATCCAACCCAGGCCGAGATCATATCAGCTTTGCTGATACTTTCTGGCATTATTCTGATCATTATTGTTAAACGAAAAGCTGCTTCCAGGGACTAAAAACTCCTCAAAAAAATCCTCTTTTTCTCTATTTTGTAACATTTTCTTTCATGTTACGTACAGGTATATTACCAAATATCCCTGAAATTAACCGTCCAATACAAAACAATGTACTATGTTAAGCCGAGTACCTACTTTTGTGAAGTAGTTATCAAAGTATATAACTGCTTTTATTAATAGCCAAAAAAACAAAAAGTAAAGCCATGAAACAATTTTTCAGCCTGCTGGCTGCTATGAGCATCGCTATAGGCAGTTTTGCACAATCCGGGAACAAAGTAACCGGAAGTATTAAAGACGGAGGTAATCAAAAAATAATTGATGCCGCTTCCGTTTCTCTGCTTAAAGCCAAAGATTCTGCTTTGGTAAAAGTTGCCGTAACTGATAAAGCCGGTAATTTTTCATTCGAAAACATACCCGACGGTAATTACCTGGTTCTGGCAACATCGATCGGCCATTCCAGGACCTACAGTTCCCCGGTAACCATTTCTGCCGCATCACCTTCAGTGAATGTAGGTGTACTGCAACTTGTTCCCGCCGAAAAATCCATGAAAGAAGTAATTGTAAGTTCCAAAAAGCCACTGATCGAAAGAAAGCTCGACCGTACCATTGTAAATGTGGATGCTTCCATTACCAGTACCGGCAGCACGGCACTGGAAGTTTTGGAAAAATCGCCGGGTGTAACTGTTGATAAGGACGGTAATATCAGCCTTAAAGGAAAAGCCGGTGTTATTGTGTACCTGGATGGTCGCCCCAGTTATTTAAGTGGACCCGACCTGGCCAATATGTTGCGTAACATGACAGCCGCCCAGTTAGACCAGATCGAGATCATGACCAATCCTCCTGCTAAATATGATGCAGCGGGAAATGCAGGTGTGATCAATATTAAAACCAAAAAGAACAAAATGTTTGGGTACAACGGAAATATCACCAGCGGTTACACACAGGGAAGGTATGCCCGCTTTAATGAAAGCCTTAGCTTTAATTACCGCAATAAAAAAGTGAATTTCTTCAGTAACCTTGCTTATAACAGAAATCACCGCGGCCAGGAACTGGACATTGTAAGGAATTTCCGTGATGCCAATACCAAGAGCATCAAATCAATCTTTGACCAGTCAACTGATATGGTAAGCCAAAGCCATTATTACAATGCAAAACTGGGTATGGATTATACCGTATCCAAAAACACGACGGTGGGTGTGGTACTGAACGGGTATTATAATCCAAGTTTATGGCAAAGCAATACCAATACGCTGATCTATAATCCTGACATGGTTTTAACTGACCAAACAACAGCACAATCAGAAAATAATGAAAAGTGGAAAAATTTCAGCAGTAATGTCAATTTCCGTACAAAGTTGGATTCGGCCGGACAGGAGATAACAGGCGACCTGGATTTTATACAATACAAATCAACCAATGTACAGCCGCTTACGAGTTCTTATTATGATCATTTGGGAAACCTTAAACAGGCACCCGATGTTTTACTCGGAACACTGCCATCAAACATAAAAATTTACAGCGGTAAGGTTGATTATACATTGCCGTTAAAAAAAGGTGCAAAGTTTGAAGCAGGAATAAAGTCCAGCTATATCACCAATAACACCAATGCCCGTTACGACAGTGTTAAAACAGGGTATACTGTACTGGACAGTGCCCGCAGCAATCATTTTATTTACGATGAAAATATCAATGCTGCTTATGTTAACTACAGCAGGCCATTGGGTAAAAAGTGGAGTGCCCAGTTAGGGTTAAGGGCTGAAAATACCATCGCTAACGGTATTTCAAAAGGTTACAGTTTCAATGCTGTCCAAAATAAATTTGAATACACAGAAACGAAATTCAAAAGAACGTATACACAGCTTTTCCCAACCGTTTACCTGCAATATACAGCCAGCGAAAAAAACCAGTACGTTATCAACTACGGCCGCAGGGTAAAAAGGCCTGATTACGAGGACATGAACCCGTTCGTGAATTTTATTGACAGGTACACATTTCAGGAGGGTAACCCGAATCTTAGCCCCCAGTTTGCACACAATGTGGAGTTGAGTCATACCTACAAAGGGTTTTTGACCACAACGGTAAATTATACGTCAACCAATAACATCATTCAGCAGGTTTTGGAACAAAACGACCTGACCAATGAAACATACATTAAGAAGGCGAATATCGCCACTGCAAAACAAATAGGCCTTTCCGTTACGGCCAGTAAATCCATCAACAAATGGTGGAGTGGTAATATTTATGCCAGTTTCTTAAACAATCATTTTAAAGGTTTGGTAAACAATGAACCTATTTCAATAAGTAATCCAATGTTTATGGTTCAATTGCAGCAGCAGTTTAAATTCAGTAAGGGATGGGCAGCTGAACTGAGTGGTTTTTACCGTTCAAAAGGAGTGGAAGGTGTGATCTTTATCAAACCAATGGCCCAGGTAAATGCCGGTATCAGCAAACAGGTATTAAAAAACCAGGGAAGTATCCGGTTAAATGTTCGTGATATTTTTGCAGGCGGTGTGTTTAAGGGTTACAGTAAATACGGTACGGTAGATGCCAATTTTGTGAATGTGAACGACAGCCGTGCGGTTAGCCTGACATTCAGTTACCGTTTCAACAAAGGAAAACTGAAAGCCGGAAGCAGCAAAAGAAGCAGCAGTGCCAGTGAAGAACAGAACAGGGTAAAGAGCGGGAATTGATGAGCTGTTAATAAAAAGAAGAAAAGAAGTGGTTCTTTTTGTAAAAACCTGTCGTCTTTGTGCGATAGGTTTTTTACTTTTGAAAAAAATACCGATATGCCATCATTTGACCTGGTTAGTAAAGTAGACCTGCAAACACTCGACAATGCCATCAATACGGTGAGCAAGGAAATAACAAACCGTTTTGATTTTAAAGGATCGCTCGGGTTGAAAGTGCAGGTAGCCATTATGGATGATATTATCCGGGTGACCGGCAAAAAAATAGATGACCTGCAGGATGTGATCCAGGCTTCCAAGGGCTGGAATGTGGGTATTGCCCTGCAATATATCAATATGAAAAGCTGATTTTAATGGATAATTGGATCGCGAATAAAGGATAATTGGATGGGCTTAGAGGGATATTTCGTAAAATATAGCAGGAATGCAGGGTCGAAAGCAACATAAAAAAAAGACATTACCTGTTATAAATTAGAACATTATCCATTTTCCCTGTGTTTTTTATCTAAAAATGCCTTAATTTTGCACTTTATCATAATTGTACGGCAAAATCCGTACGCTAAACATTAAAACATATGAAAAAGGGAATTCACCCGGACAATTACAGGATGGTGGTTTTTAAGGACATGAGTAACGGAACCCAGTTCCTGAGCCGGTCAACTGCTTATTCAAAAGAAAAGGTTTTACACGATGATGGCAACGAATACCCGGTCATTAAACTGGAGATCTCAAATACTTCCCATCCTTTTTATACCGGTAAGAATGTACTGGTTGATACGGCAGGAAGAATTGACAAATTCAACAAACGGTACGAAAAAAAGGCTAAATAATTTATAGAGATCATTATCTTTATTTTAAGTTTGTTTTTCATGGCTATACTTTAAGTCCCTCCGGTTCTCCGGGGGGATTTTTTTGCCACAGATATTTGCCACGAATACTTCGACAAGCTCAGTACACAGATTTTCACGAATAAATACAAAGGAATTTTGATTTAATAATGTTTCTATGTGGTTCAAAAAAACTGGAGGTTGAGTTATCCAGGTATTCAATTTTGATAAAATAAGATTCGTGTTTATCCCTGGCCAACAAACAAATTTTGCTTTCTTATTAGTAAATTTACAATATGCTAAAGATCATTTTTACAGAAGAATACTGTAAACCGGAAAATCTCCATCCTTTTACATATACCCGCCACATCCAGGATATCCGTGTAGGTATTTTAACCATTCGTGAAAAATGGGAATGGTATTTTAAAACGGCCTCTGCCAATAAATGGGAAGATCATTACCTCGATAATGAACAATCCATCAAAATTGAAAAAGCGATCGGCAAAGATGAATACCTGCTGATACATGCCAATGTGTTACCTACCAAAGCGATCATCAGCAAATTAAAGAAACTGCAGCACGGCGAATTTTTGACTACCGGCAGCGAGGGAGGCATGGCGTATAAATTTTCGGATAAGGAAGTGCTGGGATTGCATAAAATAAAGGTCAACAGATCCATTGTATATAAAGGCGACATAAAAGCCATTCATTATCCCTGGCAGATCTTCCAGTTGAACGATTGGGCGATACGGGCCGATTTTGAGATGATCAGTTCAGGCCGTAAAAGCAAACCCATTTCCAAAACCAATAAACTGGTAAAGCCTTCGGGCATTTTTGCAGAAGCCGGCGCTACGATGGAACATTGTATTTTAAATGCTTCCGAAGGGCCGATCTATATCGGTAAAAATGCCCGTATCATGGAAGGCAGTTTACTGAGAGGGCCGATAGCCATATGCGAAGGAGCTGTTGTTAAAATGGGAACCAAAATTTACGGGGCCACTACCATTGGGCCGTATTGTACAGTTGGCGGCGAGATTAAAAATTCGGTATTGTTTGGTTATACCAATAAAGCACATGACGGCTACCTGGGGGATAGTGTGCTGGGTGAATGGTGCAACCTGGGCGCAGGTACCAGCAACAGCAACGTTAAGAACAATGCCGGGGATGTTAAGTATTGGGTAGATGCAGATAAAAAAGAGATCAGTGCAGGAAACAAAGGTGGTTTGTTAATGGGCGATTATTCCAAAGCAGCCATCAACACGTCATTCAATACCGGAACGGTGGTAGGCGTTTGCTGTAACCTGATCACACCCGGACTAACCCCGAAACTGATCCCCAACTTTTCGTGGGGCGCCGATGGGATCACCAATTATAAACTGAGTAAAGCATTGGTGGATATTGAAAACTGGAAAAAAATGAAAGGGCTGGATATGACTGCCCGTGAAAAACAAATTTTGACAGATATTTACAAACTATACTAAAACAACTGAAACATGCGAAAACAAATTGCCGCTGCCAACTGGAAGATGAATTTAACCCTGCAGCAGGCCGAAGAATTACTGGATGAACTGCACAGCATTCCATATAGCCTGGATAAGGACCAGGAAGTGATCTTTGGCGTACCGTTTCCTTACCTGGCGCAGGTTGAACAAAAACTGGCCGGGCGAAATAATGTTTATGTTGCAGCCCAGAATTGCTCCGACAAAAAAAACGGTGCCTATACCGGTGAAGTAAGTGCCGAAATGCTGCAAAGTATAGCAGTGGATTATGTGATCATTGGCCACAGTGAACGGCGTGAATATTTTAACGAAAGCCATACCATGCTTGCCGGTAAAATAAACCTTTGCCTGGAGCATGGAATAAAACCGATCTTCTGTTGCGGCGAACCACTGGCGGTACGGGAAGCGGGTACACAAAACAGTTATGTGGAAACCCAGTTAACAGAAAGCCTGTTTCATTTAACGGCCGCGCAGCTCACCGGTTTTGTGATCGCCTACGAACCCATCTGGGCCATCGGCACCGGAAAAACAGCCAGTAATGAACAGGCACAGGAGATGCATGCGCATATACGCAGCATTATGGCAAACCAATACGGGGCCGATGTTGCTGGCAGTATCTCCATTTTATACGGCGGCAGTGTAAAAGCAAATAATGCAAAGGATATTTTCGGGCAACCCGATGTAGATGGCGGACTGGTTGGTGGCGCCAGCATGGTAGCTGCTGATTTTGCCGTGATCATCAACAGTTTAAAATAGGTTACGATCAGCAAAAAAACATCGTGATACCCGAATTTGGTATTCAGGGCGGCTGCCCGGTTTAAAAAATCATTATTTACAGGTATGCAGGCAGGTAGCGCTTTATTGCAAAGTATGTTGTGGCGTGGCCTGTACTATGTTGCAGCTTTTATCATTAATATTTTAATTGCCCGGCATTTTGAGGCATCGGTAAGCGGAACCATTTATTATATCAGCAGTTTGTATGCACTGGTTCTGCTTTTTTCAAGCCTGAGCCTCGAATCGGGGATCATTTATTTTACTGCCCGGGAGGAGATACCAGCTGCCAAACTTTTTAATTTTTCCATTGTATGGTCGCTGCTGATCGGGCTGTTGACCTTCTTTACCGTTTATTGGTTTTTTAATGAATTATACCGGGGTATACCGGCAGACCTGGTGTTATTATCTGCTGTAATGTTCATCAGTGGAAACCTGCTTACAACCTATTGTTCCGGTTTTTTTTATGCCCACAATAATTATATTGTTC
This sequence comes from Chitinophagaceae bacterium, assembly GCA_016703625.1. Classification (GTDB taxonomy): domain Bacteria; phylum Bacteroidota; class Bacteroidia; order Chitinophagales; family Chitinophagaceae; genus Ferruginibacter. Next base: position 393,422 of record JADJBP010000004.1, read on the forward strand.
CCAACAGCATCATCATTATTTCCACCATTATCCTGATTGCATTGATCCCTTACGGGGGCAGTTCGGTTATCCCTGCCATTAATGATGAAAATTATTTTTATGTTTATTTCAGTTCATTTTTTGTACAGGGCACCTGCATGGCCATTGCAGCAAAAATAAAATACATAAAAGAAGGGTTCCTCCGTTTTGTATCAATTCCCGAATTTAAACTGCTGTTCCGTTACTGCGGTTTGGCTTTTTTGGGCAATATCATTTTTTTTCTTTTATACCGCATTGATTATTTCTTTGTAGAAAAATATTGCAGTGCAGAACAGTTGGGTAATTACATACAGGTTTCAAAACTGGTTCACCTGTTCTTTATCCTGCCAACCATTCTGGCCGGCGCAGTATTTCCCATAACAGCAGGCGGTAAAAATGAACATATCAATGTATGGTTAACCCTTCTGTCGAGGTGCATATTTTCTTTGTACAGCCTTATCTGCCTTGTTTTGGCACTAACCGGCAAATGGCTTTTCCCGTTTGTGTTTGGTGAAAGTTTTACGGATATGTACCTGCCATTTTTATGGCTGATACCGGGCATATTGTCCCTGTCGGGCATTTTTACACTAACTGCCTGGTTTGCGGGAAAGAACAGGATACGTATAAATATCACCGGGTCGGTACTTGCATTGATCGTGATCCTGGCCGGCGATATGCTGTTTATCCCAACACATGGCATCATGGCTGCAGCCATGGTCAGCAGTGCCGGTTATATTGTATACCAGGTGTATATCATCGCCGTTTTCAAAAAAGAATATCCATGTGCTGTTGCCGATTTTTTTATCTTTAGATCATCTGACTGGCAACAGGTTAAAAGCCGTATTTTAGTTTCACTTAAAACAAAAAATGAAAGTTAGCAGCAACGATCTGTATACAGGCGGGGAATATTTTAAAAATAATCCTGATTGGGATATTGGTGATGCAGGCTGGAAATCTGCAGTGATCTTTGACCTGCTGAAAAAGAACAATATTGCAGTAACCGAAGTCATTGAAACCGGCTGTGGTGCCGGGGGAATACTGGCAGCACTTGCAGACCTGGATCCCGGAATAAAAAAATTAACGGGGTACGACATCTCTCCGCAGGCCATTGATCTGGCCCGGAAAAATGAATCAGGCAGGATCCGTTTTTTCAATGCTGATATTACTGCTGAAGAAACTACACAAACCGAACTGATGCTGGTGATCGATGTGGTTGAACACGTGGATGATTATTATGGATTTTTACGGAAGCTGAGACCGAAAAGTAAATACTTCATGTTTCATATTCCGCTCGACCTGAGTTGCAGGACCGTGCTGAAACCACATGTAATGCTGCAGCAGCGCCAAACGGTTGGCCATATTCATTTTTTTACCAGGGAAATGGCGGAGTGGGCACTGCAGGATACGGGTTATGAGATCATTGACTGGGTATATACCAAACCGGTAGTTGATGTACAGCCTGCTGATTCATTAAAAAGATTTATAAAAAAAATACTGCGGAATATCTCCTTTGCTGTAAATAAGGAATGGAGTGTAAAGAAATGGGGAGGGTATTCGATCATGGCCCTGGCTAAATAAAATTATAATTTGATAAAAGTATTATGGTTGGCAAGTTGGTATCCGGGCAGGCTGGATAAATTTGATGGTGATTTTATTCAGCGCCATGCCCGGGCAGTTGCCTTAAACAGTGATGTGTTTGTAATTTTTGTAAAAAAGGATATTCATTTAAAAATAAATTCCTGTACAACGGAAATAATAACATCCCCGAATTTAACTGAAAAGTTCATTTATTATAATCCTCCAAAAACAGGCTTTAGTCTTTTCGATAAATATTTATCATACCGGGATTATAATATGCATATGCGTAATGCCATCAGTGATTATGTAAAAAACAACGGCAGGCCCGGCCTGGTTCATGTTCATATTGCCATGAAGGCAGGAATCAATGCCCTTTGGGCTAAAAAAAAATGGAACATCCCTTTTATAGTTACTGAGCATTGGACCGCTTACCTGGAAAATGCCGATCAGCAGTTAAGCCATTATTCATCATTTTTCAAAAATGGGTTAAAACAGGTACTGAAAAAGGCTTCTGCAATAACCGTAGTTTCAAATTACCTGGGCAAATCCATACAGTCCAGTTTTCCGGGAATTAAATACAGTGTGATACCAAATGTAGTGAATACAGATTTATTTTATCCCGTACAAGAACAAGATGCCGGTAAAATACGGTTCATACATATTTCATCAATGAATTATCAAAAAAATACCGAAGCCATTATCCTGGCGCTGTCTTTATTGAAAGATGATCACCCGGTAGAATTGTATTTATATGGCCCGGTCAATCCATCAATGGAAGCATTGATTAATGATATTGGCCTGCAGCAAATTGCTTTTGCACAAGGTGAAGTATCGCAGGAACAACTGTCAAAAGCCATACAGCAATCAGATGCACTCATTTTATATTCCAGGTTCGAAACATTTGGCTGTGTACTGATAGAAGCCAATGCCTGCGGGGTACCCGTTATAGTGAGCGACCTGCAGGTTTTTCATGAGATCATCGAAGAAGGGGTGAATGGTATCTTCGCGGAAGGTGAAAACCCGGCTGCGCTGTCAGAAAAACTAAGGCAGTTTATAGCACACAAGGATCATTTTAATAAAAATGAAATCGCTGCTATGGCTGCCAAAAAATATAATTATAAAAAAGTGGGACAGCAATTTATTGAACTCTATAATAAAACGGCAGCTACTTCTGCATAACCTTTTTTGGATGTACCGGTAACATGCACAACAACCCGGCAGCAGGGCCGATGGCTAAAACCAGGAATATATACCGGGGATCAGCATATACTGATAAATAATTAAGCAATTCGATACTGGCAATGGTGATGGTAAACCCGATGCAGGTAACCCGGGTTAAAGCCGTTCCCTTTATTTGTATGTCGGCATTACGTGCAACCAGGGATGAGAATAATGGAGAATCAGCAATAACAACCAGTCCCCAAAAAATTAAGAATATGATGAAGGGTACAGGTGGCAGGTAAAATGCCAGTGGAGAAAGCAGGCAACAGCAGCCCGATAAAAACAACGAAACAAACGCCGTTTTTTTGGCACCGAAAATTTGTGAAAGATAACCTCCTGCAACGCAGGCCAGTCCGCCACCGGCAATAATATAAAATGATAACAATGAAATATTCAGGTTTACATCCGGGTGCACATGTTTATACGTTATTAACAAAAAAGGAACAAAGGCCCAAAATGCATACAACTCCCACATATGTCCAAAATAGCCCAGCACTGCAGAACGGAATGGCCTGTTTTTAAATATGCTGAACACAGCGCTGTATTTAAATGACTGCATTTTTTGTTGAAAAGGCCCGGCCGGGACAAAGAAAAGCATGAATGTGCCTCCGGCAACAGAAAAGCCCGATGTGATATACAAAACAGTTTTCCAGTGCAGAAAGCCGGTCAGGCTTTTTACAGCGTGCGGCAGTGCTGTACCCACAACCAATGCGCCCACCAAAAAACCCAGGGCTTTGCCCAAACCTTTTTCAAAATAGTCTGAAGCAATTTTCATTCCAACCGGGTAAATGCCTGCTAAAAAAAAGCCGGTTAAAAAGCGCAGCAAAAGTACCTGTACTATGCCATTACCGGAAAGCACGATACCCAGGTTGGCAAAAGCAGCTAACAACGAACTCCAGAAAAAAACGTGGGAAGGTAAAAAACGATCTGTTATCAATAAAACGGCATATGTGAGTGTTCCGGTAATAAAACCAAACTGAACAGCAGATGTCATGTGAACCAATGCTGTGGCCGGTACTTGTAAATGCAAAACCAGGTCGGGTAAAATGGCATTGCCCGCAAACCACAGGCTGGTGCATAAAAATTGTGCGGTCACTATTACAGGCAAAATGTGGAAGCTTGTTTTGGTCATGTATAATGATTGGCGTGCAGTTGTTACCGGGCAATAAAAATAACAATTATCAATAATGGTTATTCAATTATTTAGAATGAAACGGAAATGGTAATTTCGCAAAATCTAAATAACCAATAAATATTTTATCATGAGTGAAATAAAATTGACAAGGGGGGAGATTCAAACTGCCAAGGGCACTATGAAATTTGAATTGTATGATGATGATGCACCCATTGCCGTTGCGAATTTTAAAAAATTGATAGGCGAAGGATTTTATAATGGCCTTACGTTTCACCGGGTGATCCCCGATTTTATGATACAGGGCGGATGTCCCAATGGTACCGGCAGCGGCGGCCCGGGTTATACCATCAATTGCGAATTAAAAGGTACAAAACAGTACCACGACCGCGGCGTAATGTCGATGGCCCACCGTGGATTGAATACCGGCGGCTCCCAGTTCTTCATCTGCCACAGCAGGAACAATACCAAACACCTGGATGGGGTTCATACCTGTTTTGGAAGGATCATTGAAGGGCTTGATGTGATTGATGATATCAGGGGAGGAGATGTGATGGAAAAAGTGGTGATCACCTCAACATAATTGTTAACCGGTATTGCGGATCACCGGATCAGCTATACCGGTTTGTTATGCTGAAAAAACGGATGCCGGCAGGTTTTTAATCATTCATTTGATCCTGCTCATGCAAATGGTTAATCACATTTTTTACACATACATGCAGTAATGAATAAGGGCATATGATATTTCATTAATTTTAAACAAATTATATATCAATGCCTGGGTGTATCAAAAAACGGATCTTACTCACAACCTTTCTTTTAATTTTTACCGGGTTACTGCTGACTGCTCAAAACAATGCCATCCAGAAATACGGCAAAGCCAATGTTTTTGCCGGCCTGGAAGTTGGTTCAAAAGGCGTTAAACTGAGTTTGATAGAATTGCTCAACAAGGAAACGGATGATGCGGATTTCAAAATATTGAAAGATACCACCATCAATACTGATTTTATTTCTTTTACGCAGCCAACATACCAGGCTACCCTGAATGCCATGAATATTTTGTATGATGTGGCTGCAAAGCAGTACGATATTCCTGCGGTTAATATTTTTACAGCCATCAGCAGCGGTGTTCATATCCAGGCCGAAAAAGAAGAAAAACTGGGCTGGATTGATCAGCTGATCAATTCCTTTAAGTACATCATCAATGAACCCGACAGGAAAGTAACGGTAATTGATATCAAAGAAGAGGCGAGGCTTTCCCACCTGGGTATCATACCCGAAGCAAGGCGCTATAAAACATTTTTGATCGATATCGGCAGCGGAAATAATAAAGGTGGATATTTCCCTTACAGTGATACAAAAACCTTTCAGCTATTTGCACTCACCTGGGGCACAAAAAGTGTAGCCAATGCCACCGAAAAAATAATGGGTAATGATAAGACCACGGAAAATTATACAAACCAGTTAAGCAGGGTACTCGACGGTGCCGAGGATAAAGAGATCGTATATGCGGTAAATCTCAGCGGGGCTTTCCCCAAGAGCGATAATATTGCATTCAGCGGCGGAATTGCCTAGGCCGTTGCCAACCTGATAGCCCCGGAACTGAATGAAAATTCGGTCATACCTGTCAGTTATGAAGAGGTGATGGAATTCAGCGAAAAACTTGCTAAAAACCCGGGCCTGTATTCCGACCAGCAAATTGTAAAGAACCTGGCCCCCAATACTGCCGATCCTGTAAAAACTGCAAAGGATGTTAAACAGGTAAACAAGGTCTTTGACCAGCGCTCCTTACTCTCCGGTACCGGCCTGATGCTGAAAATAATGCGCCAGTTTGACGGCGTTTTTGAACGGAAACAATTCTTCCTGGTCAAGAATGGTTCAGTTGGCTGGATCTCGGCCTTTGTAAATCTTAATGCCGGCAAATAAAAAAAGCAGTATTCAATATGTATAACCCATGAGAGATACCAAATCCCTGTTATTACTTTTAGTATCCCTGTTGCTGGTTGTGGTATCCTTTATTTTGATATGGACCTGGGGATACAGTTATTACAAAAATAACAATAACACAAGATCTGACATTAAACCGGCTGCTGCAGATACTGCTTTAATGGTTAACCGGCTGAAAGATTCCCTGCAAAAAGAATTTAATGCAACCCTGCAGGAACTCGACCTTCAGCTGAGTACTACCGTTTCTCAAACCGACTCTTTAAAAACTGAACTGGACACAAAACTGGCTGAGTTTTACAGGTTGAGAAATGAGATCGCTGCTATTTTGAAGAACAGGAATACCGGGAATAATTTTTCAGAGGCCAGGCAAAAGATAAGTGAGCTGCAGACCAGGGTGGCCAACCTGAAAGATAAGAACCAGGATGTAGAAAAAGAGAATAAAAAATTGGATGAGGTATTAACACAGCTTGGCAATACCGAAAAGGCTACCGGTAAAAATCCAAAGAACGGGATTGCTGTTAAAAACAGTACTGCAGAAAAAACATCGCCTGTTTACGCGGTATTTACCGCATCAGACCTCAGGCTGGCAGCGATCATGAATGCCGGTGAAAAAGAAACGGAAACCAATGTTGCAGAGAAAACGGATCAGCTCGAAGGTTCATTTACCGTTGTAAATTTTAACAGCCAGTTCACCAATGCAGAAATGATGGTGGTTGTACTTGGACCTGATGGACGGGTACTGAAAAATTCCAGCTGGGATTCCGGTACATTCAATACCCCGGAGGGTAAGAAAGTATATTCGTCCAAATTCAACTTCAGTTATACCATGGGCGAGGCAAAACGGCTTGCTTTTACTTTAAAAACGGCTGCTATCGCCAGGGGTAATTATACCATGGAGGTTTATCATAATGGTTTGCTGATCGGCAAAATGGTTAAAACACTTACCTGATCCCTTATAGATCCGGTCAGCTTTCCCCTTATAGAAAAAATTCTACTCAAAAAAATAAACATCACCTACACCGGATTTTTAATATAACCTGCACCTTTGTATAGTAATTAAAGTAACCCCCGTTTATATCCGATACTTCTGAAAACCATTCAAACCCACTTAGGGGTAAGACTATGAAAGACCTTCATTCATGAAGGTTTTTTCCATTTACGGCAACGGGTAATTAAATCTTGCTATTTTAGCCAAATGAAAGCAGCATCCATCAGCGAACTTAAGTCAGAACTGGTAAATATTCCGGGCGACCAGTTGATCGATTTATGCCTTCGCCTGGCGAAATTTAAAAAAGAGAATAAAGAACTGTTGACCTACCTGTTGTTTGAGGCCTTTGATGAACCCGCATTTGTCGAAAATATTAAAAAAGACATGCTGCAGCAGTTTGAAGAGATCAATACAACCAGCCTTTATTTTGTAAAGAAAAGTTTAAGAAAGATACTCCGCACTTTGAATAAATATATCCGGTATACCGGTTCTGCCGAAACAGAAGCAGAACTGCTGTTGTTTTTCTGTACTACCCTTAAAAATTCCGGCATACCCATTGAGAAAAACCCGGTGATCAAAAACATGTATCAAAATCAATTAAAAAAAACGGCCAAAACCATTGCTGCCATGCACGAAGACCTGCAATATGAATATGCAAAACAACTGGCAGGGTTGCAATGACCTGTTTTAATTGAACATCCGATTGTGGATCTGTTAGATTTCTCCTTCCGTCGAAATGACAAAACACAAACGGGCTGTCATGTCGACGATAGGAGACATCTGTTAAAGTAAACAAATAGATATCTCTCCAGAAAAATATCGGGATCGACACTAAAGGCAGTTTGGATCTCCGGCATTTACTATTCAGTAAAAAATCGTAATTTCAAAGTAAAAAATATGCCAAAATCTAAGAAAAGGAAAGCCCATCACGAATTCCATCCGCCCGCCAATTCAGTAAGATCAAAGAAAAACAGGAGCGCCGTACCCGTCGGGATCGTTTTCCTGGCCATTATCGGCATGGGTATCGCTTATTTTGCTATGGGTTCAACGGACCTGTGGCTTCTATGGTTGTTGATCGGGGCTGTAATAGGCTCTATCGGGGGTTATTTTTTCGGACTGCAGATCGATAAATCTTTTTCAAAAAAATAGCATACTCAATACGGGCCATTCTCATTACAACTACCGCTTACTAACAGTTACGGCTGCTACATGTGGAATGATAAACCTGCGGATACTTGCATTTTAATGAACTAAGTATTATTTTGGTACATGTTCTATTTTTCTAATCACCAAAACTTAACTTATGGACATTAAAAAATTGCTCATTGGCGGTATCACCGGTGGTATCCTTTACTTTCTTTTAGGCTGGCTTATTTATGGCATGTTGTTGATGGATTTCATGAACAACCACCAGGGTGCTGCCGGTAATGTACAAAGGGCAGAAACCGATATGCAGTATCTGTACCTGGCCATTGGTAACCTGGCCATGGGCTTCATGCTGGCCTATGTTTTTTTAAAAGGCAATGTAAACTCTATGGGCAGCGGGCTTATCACCGGTGGTATTATCGGTGCATTGGTTAGTGTGGGAGTTGATTGTACTATGTATGGAACAACCCATGTGATCAGTAAAACAGCTATGGCTGCTGATGTTGCTGCAATGACAGTAATGTCGGCAATTGTTGGCGCCATTGTAGGTATGGTAATGGGGATGGGCAAAAAAGCAGCATAAAAACAAATTCTTTCCTTTCATCACAGGACCGCCTGGATCTTTGATCAAAAGCCGCCTGTAATGAAGGCTTTATTGCCTGAACTATACTAAATGTTAATAATTGGCTATTAAAGCCATTCCGGAAAGATTAATTAGTTAATACTGATTAGTTCGCCTACATTTGCATCGTGACATTATTGCTGTGAGCACACAGTACAGATAGATTCAATTTTTATAGTTAGATTTCCTACCGTAACAGTTTTCTCGTCTTCTCAGTTTGCTTTCTACTCTAATACACAGGTATTTTATTTATTTTATTCTAATTTTTAAGTATTATGAACATTTATGTTTCAAATTTGAGTTTTAACACCAGCGACGCTGAGTTAAACGAACTTTTTCAACTTTTGGCGAAGTTTCTTCTGCTAAAGTAATTACTGACAGGGAAACCGGAAGATCACGTGGATTTGGTTTTGTTGAAATGCCTTCTGAAGATGAAGGAAAAGACGCAATGTTAGGCCTTAACAACAAAGAAGTTGAAGGTCGTGCAATGTCTGTTTCAGTTGCAAAAGAAAGAGAAGAAAGAAGTAGCAACGGCGGCGGAAGTCGTGGTGGTTACGGAAACAACCGCAACAGCGGTGGTGGTGGAAGATGGTAATTTTTAATTAACTTATTTTCTATAAAGAGTTCCGAAAGGAGCTCTTTTTTTATGCCCGGAACTATATCTTATCTTTATCAAATACATATAAGTTATGATAAAAATTAAAATACTGATCAACCTGGCTTTTATCTTGTTTTCAGCAACAGGTTTTGCCCAGAAAGACGCAAAATTCTCTGAAGAAATGAAACAGGAAATGTGCCATAAGGTGAAAGCAGCTGCACAACATGCCTGGCAGGGGTATAAAAAATATGCCTGGGGTGCCGATGACCTGAAACCATTGACCAAAGAACCAAAGACCTGGTACAAAAGTTCCATGCTGATGACGCCCGTAGATGCTTTTGACACATTTACGTTACTGGGTTTAAGGGCAGAAGCCGGTGAAGCAAAGGATCTCATCTTATCCAGGCTCGATTTTAATATTGATAATGATGTACAGGTTTTCGAGATCACCATCCGTTTACTGGGCGGTTTGATCACTGCTTATGAACTGGATGGCAATAAAAAATTCCTGGCCCTCGCTACCGACCTGGCCAACCGCTTAATGCCTGCCTTTAATTCCGCTACAGGTATGCCTTACCGCTATGTGCATTTGCAGACCGGTAAAACCCGCGACGGCATCAATAACCCGGCAGAAATCGGCACACTGATGATGGAATTCGGGAAATTATCAAAACTCACAGGCGACAATACATATTACAATGCTGCCAAAAAAGGGATGATGTTCCTGTATACAAACAGGAGTGTGCTGGACCTGGTGGGAGAGCAGATCGATGTGCAGACAGGCAAATGGGTAAACAGCAGGAGCCAGATCGGTGCCTATATTGATTCTTATTATGAATACCTTTACAAAAGCTGGTTATTATTTGGCGATGCCGATTTTAAAGTAGCATTTGATACGCATAACAAAGCCATAAAAAAACACCTCATCCATAAAACACCCAAAGGCTGGTTCCTGCACCAGGTTGATATGAACAACGGTAAGATAACCGGTACAACATACGGGGCACTGGAGGCTTTTTATGCCGGGCTTTGTGCATTTGCCGGCGATGTGGAAACAGGCAGGCAGATACAGGAAGCCAATTATTACATGTGGACCAGGTTCAATATAGAACCCGAGGAATTTAATTTTATAACCGATACCATTACCAGCGCCTATTATATCCTGCGGCCCGAGAACCTTGAAAGTGCTTTTTATATGTACCGCCTTACCGGCGAATTAAAATACCTGTGGCAGGGAAAGGTCATGGTGGATGATATCATCAGGCATTGTAAAACAGATGTGGCTTTTGCTTCGTTAAAAAATGTGCAGACCTTTGAAAGGTCAAACTCTATGGAGAGTTTCTTTTTTGGCGAAACCTTAAAATATGCCTATCTTATTTTTGCACCGGAATCAACACTGGATCTTACAAAAGTGGTGATGACCACCGAAGCCCACCCGTTTAAAATTGAAAAGAAGCAATAAGAAATTCTAGATTTGCAAAGTGTAAAGAACAACAATGAAATGGCTTCAAACAGAAATGCTGCAGTAGGATTTATTTTCATTACCCTGTTGATTGATGTGATCGGCTTTGGTATTATCATACCGGTAATGCCTACACTCATATCCGAATTAAAACAGGTTGATATCAGCACTGCTTCCCGCTACGATGGCTGTTCGTGGGCAGGATCATTGCGGGTATTACCGGCGCCAGCATGACAACCGGTGCTGCATATATTGCTGATGTGAGTACACCCGAAAACCGGGCAAAGAATTTTGGGATGATCGGCGCTGCATTCGGGCTCGGGTTTATCATTGGCCCCACGATCGGGGGTTTGCTCGGCGGGTTGGGCTCCAGGGTGCCTTTTTATGCAGCCGCGGCACTGGCCTTACTGAACTGGGTATATGGTTATTTTGTTTTGCCCGAATCGCTGAGCAAGGAAAACCGCAGGGCCTTTAGCTGGAAACGGGCAAACCCTGTTGGTTCACTGCTGCATTTAAAAAAATATCCTGCCATCGGAGGCCTGGCATTCGCCATCTTACTTATTTATATCGGCGCACATGCCATCATGAGCAACTGGAACTATTTTACCATGTACCGGTTCAACTGGAACGAAAAGATGGTTGGTATTTCTTTGGGTGTGGTTGGTATTTTGGTGGCAACTGTCCAGGGCGGTCTGATCCGTGTCATCAATCCCTGGCTGGGTAATGAAAAAAGCGTTTATACCGGGCTGGCATTATACGCATCGGGCATGTTGTTGTTTGGACTGGCTACTGAAAGCTGGATGATGTTTGCCTTTTTAATTCCCTATTGCCTGGGTGGAATAGCCATGCCGGCAATACAGGCAGTTATGGCCGGGCATGTACCGGCCAATATGCAGGGCGAACTGCAGGGAACGGTTACCAGCCTGATGAGCCTGGCAGCCATCATCGGTCCGTTGCTGATGAACAATTTATTCTTTTACTTTACACACAGCGAAGCGCCTTTTTTATTACCGGGAGCACCATTCTTACTGGCATCGGTATTAATGGCTGCCAGTGCATTGATCGCTTACCGGACCTTGCATACAAAAAAAAGCCAGGCAACTATATGATCAAAGGGATACATGATTTTAAAAATGTTTTTTTTATCGGCATTGCCGGTGTAGGAATGAGCGCCATTGCGCAGTACCTGGCCGGTACCGGTAAAAATGTGAGCGGCAGCGACCGTTATTTCAGGGAAGGGGAATTCAATGATACCAAACAAAAACTGGAAGCCGAAGGCATACACTGTTTTTTACAGAGCGGTGATGGCATTACAACGGAAACAGATCTTGTGGTTGTTTCAACGGCCATAGAAGCTACGGTAGTTGAAGTGCAGAAAGCCAGGCAACTGAATATCCCCATCATCGAACGATCTGAATTACTGGCATTGATCGCCAAAAGCAAAAGGACCATTGCCGTTGGAGGTACATCGGGTAAAAGCACCACCAGCGCCATGTTGTTTGATATCCTGGAAAAAGCAGGACTGCAGCCCAGCATCATCAGCGGGGCAGGATTGGTGAGCATCATCAAACAGGGAAAGATCGGCAATGCAAAAGTTGGTGCAGGAGAATGGCTGGTAATAGAAGCCGATGAAAGCGATGGCTCTATTGTACAATACGAACCGGAAATTGGTTTGTTGTTGAATGTGGATAAGGACCACCAGGAGATCGATGAACTGATGGGCATTTTTACTGTGTTTAAAAATAACAGTAAAAAATTTATTGTAAATCAATCGAATGCTTTGGCAAAACAACTTTCACAAAATGTGCAGCAGGATTTTTCTTCAGATGAAAATTCATCAGCCGGTTATATAGCTACGGATTTTAAACAGGAAGGGTTTAATATTCAATTTTCAATTCTCAATTCTCAATTTTCAATGAACAGCATCGGCAGGCACAATATGGAGAACGCCCTTGCTGCTGTAACGGTTGCCAACCAGGTTGGTGTTGATCTGAATACCTGTGCCAATGTGTTAAAAGATTACGAAGGTATTTACCGCCGCAACCAGGTTTTGGGAAATAAGCACGGTATTTGGGTAATAGATGATTATGCGCACAACCCGGTCAAATGTGCATCGGCTATCAGGGCCTGCCAGCCGGTTGCCAATAAAGTAGTAGCCTGGTTTCAGCCGCATGGTTATGGTCCCACCCGTTTTTTAAGGGCTGATTTTGTAACCGAAATAGCCGCTGCTCTCAGGCCGCAGGATGAGATATGGATGAGTGAGATCTTTTATGCAGGTGGTACTGCTGTTAAAGATATTTCGGCTGCAGATCTTATCAATGATATAAAGGCATTGGGAAAAATGCATTCTTTGTTGAAGACCGGAACCGGTTTTAGAAAAAGTAAGGCCGCACCTATCTGAAAATTCTGTCTTACTTTTAATGGGAGCCCGTGACCAGGACTGGAAGCATTCAGCAGATCGGTATTTGATTCACTCTAAAAAACTATTTTGAAAATTATTCTCAGCATATTTCTTATCTTTTTCTACAGCTGCTGTTTGCACAAAAACCAGGGGCCTTGTATTCAATAAAGACCTGAAAGTGCTGCCGGGTAACTGGGGAGGTACTATTGTTTTTACAGATGTTACTAAGAATAATGCCCAGGTTACCTTACAGCCGGTGCTTGTAATTACTGAACAGGCCGATTCACTGGGACTGTATTTTAAGTATACTGAAACCGCTGGTAATGAGAAAACAGATACCAACTACATCCGTATTTATGATAAGGAAGATAAACTGAGTATTGACGGCGAAATGTATGATATCGTATATACTGCCAGGAAAGGCCTACGCTTGACCGTGGTTGGCGAAAAACAGGGATTCGATAATAATAAAGTGGCCGACCTGCGGCAAACGCTGATCTTCGGGCAGGCCAATTTAAATATCCTCAAGGAAGTAAGGTATATGGAAAACGAATTTTATTTTATACGTAGCAGGGCGATCTTTACAAAAAAATAAACAACACAGGGGCCCGTTTTCAGACAGGCATCGACCACAACATGACAACACTGATCACCAATATAAAGCAACTGGTAAACACCCGTGAAGAAAGCAGGCTGCTTCGTGGAAAAGCATTGAGTGAACTGCCATACATTGAAAATGCCTTCCTGCTGATCGAAGACGGCATCATTGCAGACTACGGACATATGTACGAGCTGGAATTAAAAGTTCCGCAGTTGCCCAAACATATCGTTGATGCACATGAGCAGTTTGTGTTGCCTGCCTGGTGCGACAGTCATACCCACATCGTTTTTGCCAAAACCCGGGAAGAAGAATTCATTGATAAGATCAAAGGCATGAGCTATGCTGAGATCGCAGCAAAGGGCGGCGGTAGCTTAAACTCTGCAGCAAAATTACATGATGTTGCAGAAGATGAACTCTTTAACAGTGCCTGGAAAAGACTGGAAGAAGTTTCGAAGCTCGGCACGGGCGCCATCGAAATAAAAAGCGGTTATGGCCTGAGTGTAGAAGGGGAGTTGAAGATGCTGCGGGTGATCAAAAAACTAAAAGAAAAATCAAGTCTCAGCATCAAGTCAACCTTCCTCGGGGCACATACTTACCCACTTGCTTTTAAAGAAAACCACCCCGGTTATATTGATCAAATCATCCATGAAATGCTGCCGGTAATAGCAACCGAAAAACTCGCCGATTATATAGATGTGTTTTGCGAAACCGGTTTCTTTTCGCCGGAAGAAATGGAAACCATCTGCAAAGCCGGAATGAGCTATGGCTTAAAACCCAAGCTGCATGTGAACCAGTTGAATAGCATTGGGGGCATTGAATCTGCCATAAAATTAAACGCCTTATCAGTTGACCATCTTGAGATTATGACGGATGATGATATTAAAATATTAAGCAATTTCAAAAGCAGGGGCACGACAATCGGTACCCTGTTGCCGGCTGCTTTTTCCTGCGCATGCAATACCAGCCCGCCCGGGAATTAATTGATGCGGGTTGCGCCATTGCCCTGGCCAGTGATTATAACCCGGGTTCTTCACCTTCCGGCAATATGAATTTTGTAATTGCTTTAAGCTGTATCCAAATGAAAATGCTGCCCGAAGAAGCCATCAATGCGGCTACCATCAACGGGGCATATGCGATGGAATTGGAGCAGAACTGGGCAGCATAACCATCGGCAAAAAGCCAATCTTATTTTTACAAAACCCATTCCATCTTTGGCGTATTTACCTTATTCTTTTGGCACCAATTTGATTGATAAGGTGATGATCAACGGAATAATTTATCTAATTTTTATACTGCATTCAAAAATTGAAAAAGTTTTGTAAAGCTGCCAAATCGATTGAATGAATGTAGTTATAAATTCATTAGCCTGCCTTTCAGGGCCGGAAACAAAATATCAACTAACAAACCGGGCTTTAGCCCAAAAATTTGTTTTGGGCTAAAGCCGAATATATGATTTTGATGATACACCCTGAAGGGGGTAATTCAATTTACAATCTTAAAATTAATTCCGATAGTCACCGGCTATGACCGATTGGCTGCTTTAAATGAATGAAAATTTTTTATGGATTAATTTTTGACAATCTGGTTTAAGTAAATATTTAAAGAAAAACTTTAAACCTTTCAAAACAATACTTCATCAATCCTCCCTGTCATCCGGGTGAGCAATATCGATGAGCAGTTTTGCCCTTGCCTTAAATTCTTCCCAAACAAAAAAGCCACGCCGTATTCGGTAACCACGTAATGAACATGCCCCCGGGTGGTAACCACACCGGCGCTTTCCGTAAATGGGAACGATCCTGGGAATTCCTTTGGATGTACGGCTGTTCAGTGCAATGATTGGCTTTCCGCCGGCACTCAACGCGGCGCCACGCATAAAATCCAGTTGTCCGCCAATACCGCTGTACTGTAAGGCCCAATACTGTCGGCACAAACCTGGCCCGTGAGGTCCACTTCAATGGCGCTGTTGATGGCGATCACTTTGGGGTTCTGGCGTATGATATGGGGTTGTTCACATAAGCAATGTCGAGGAAATTGAATGAAGAATTGTCATTCACATAATCATATAATTTTTTGGTGCCGATGGCAAATGAAGTCACTGATTTATTCGGGTGCCTGCTTTTATTTTTATTGTTGATCACATCTTTTTCCACCAGGTCAATGATCCCGTCACTCAGCATTTCGGTGTGTACGCCCAGGTTTTTATGGTCCTTTAAAAATGACAGCACGGCATCCGGGATGGTTCCAATGCCCATTTGCAGGGTACTGCCATCATCGATCATATTGGCAATATGTTTACCGATCAGCAGTTCCGTTTCGCCCACTTTACTGCTGTAACTCTCTTCGGGCAGGGGCGAGTCATGAAATACCATTTTGGTGAACCTGTCGGTATGGATCATGCCATCACCATGGGTGCGGGGCATGGAGGGGTTCACCAGGGCGATCGTCTGCCGGGCGGTGTCAACCGCAGCTCGGGCAATATCTACCGATACACCCAGTGAGCAGTAACCATGCCGGTCGGGTGGTGAAACCTGCACGATAGCGGTATCCAGGTCCAACGTTTTGCTGGTGAACATATAAGGAATATCGCTCAGGAAAACGGGTATAAAATCGGCCCGGCCATCAGCCACAGCGTCCCGTATGGGTGCCGATACAAATAATGAATTGATGTGAAAGCTGTCCTGGTATTGGGGTTTAATGATCTCCAGTTCGCCTTTTAAGGTGATGGAGACCAGTTCCACATTTTTTAAACGGTCGCTTTCTTTTGCCAGTTCATTCATCAGGTAAGTGGGGTACACACGCTGCCATGAATAAAAACACGGGTATTGCTTTCAATAATAGATAAAGCCTCTTTGGCGGTTACGTAATTGTAGGGATGAATCATTGTTTCTTAATTAATTACTGCAAAAATCGGTGATATTAAAATATTTGAAGCATATATTCATCATGCCAGTATATGATTTTTGTCTGAATGGTGACTCGCCTGGGAAAAAAGATAGCCAATTTTGTTTCTGTAAATTCTCTGGTTAACTTCGTGACTATTAAGCCGGAAAGATTTTGTTAGCCGGTAAAACATAATAATTTAGCCGGTAAGTCAGATAAGACGGAAAGATATTTCACCGAAGTTGAACGACTTTCCGTCTTACCGGCAAAATAAATTCCCTGCCCTTTAGGGCAAGGGATAAAGTGAAACTTTATAAAAGGGCTTTAGCCCAAAAACAAAAAACAATGGCCCAACAACTCATCGAATGCGTTCCCAATTTCTCCGAAGGCAACGACCTCAACCTCATCAAACAGATCACCGATGAAATTGAAAAGGTAGAAGGTGTTCGCCTGCTCAACGTAGACCCCGGCAAAGCCACCAAACCGTACAGTAGTGACTATGGTAGGCGAACCCGGCCCGGTGATAGAAGCTGCATTCAATGCCATTAAAAAAGCAGGGGAGCTGATTGATATGAGCAAACACAAAGGAGAACATCCCCGCATGGGTGCAACGGATGTTTGTCCGCTTATACCTATTGCAAACATCAGCATGGAAGAAACGGCGAAGTATGCACAACATCTCGCCAAAAGGGTAGGAGAAGAACTGAATATTCCTGTTTATTTATACGAAGCCGCACAGCCGGATACCACAAGAAATAATTTATCGGTGATACGTACCGGCGAATACGAGGGCTTTTTTAAAAAAATAAAAGAACCACAGTGGAAACCCGATTTTGGCCCGGCAGAATTTGATGTCAAACGTGGGGGAACGGTGATCGGCGCCAGGGATTTTTTGGTGGCCTATAATATCAACCTAAATACTACATCCACCCGCCGTGCCAATGCCATTGCCTTTGATGTACGGGAGGCCGGAAGAAATAGAAGTGGACGGCAAGAAAGTAAACCAGCCCGGTACCTAAAAAGTGTAAAAGCCATTGGCTGGTATATTGAAGAATATGGTGTGGCTCAGATATCCATGAATCTTACCAATATCAATATCACGCCCGTGCATGTAGCATTTGATGAAGTATGTACCAAAGCTTCTGCAAGGGGTATACGGGTAACGGGCAGTGAATTGGTAGGGTTGATCCCTTTAAAAGCCATTACCGATGCCGGCAAATATTTTTTGCAGAAGCAGCAGCGCAGTACCGGTATAAGTGAAAAAGAGTTAATAAAAATTGCCATCAAATCCATGGGATTGGACGAACTTACTCCTTTTAAACCCGAAGAACGCATCATTGAATATATGCTGAATGATATAAATAACAGCCGGTTAATAAACATGAAACTCAATGACTTTGCCGACCTCACGGCCAGTGAAAGTGTTGCGCCCGGTGGCGGTTCTATATCGGCTTATGTGGGTGCATTGGGTATCAGCCTGGGCTGCATGGTAGCCAACCTCAGCAGTCACAAAAAAGGATGGGATGCCCGCTGGCAGGAGTTCAGCAACTGGGCCGAAAAAGGCGAGCAGTATAAAAACGAACTGCTGAAACTGGTTGATGCCGATACCGCCGCCTTTAATAAAATTATGCTGGCATTTGCTTTGCCCAAAGCCAGCCCGAAGAAAAAAGCTGCCCGCACGCAGGCTATACAGGATGCTACTAAATATGCCATTGAAATACCTTTTAAAGTTATGGAGACTGCCTATGCCAGTATGGAAGTTATTAAGGCAATGGTTATTGAGGGCAACCCCAATTCTTACCGATGCCGGTGTTGGTGCGCTCTGTGCCCGCTCGGCGGTGATCGGTGCTTTTATGAATGTGCGGATAAATGCAACGGGGTATAATGATAAAAATTATACTGCAGATATTATTGCTGAGGGGAAGGATATAGAAAATAAGACGATGGCGCTGGAGGCGGGGAGATTTTGGGGTTGGTGAATGAGAAGATTGGGGTGTAATGGAGCAAGCGTCATTGCGAGGAGGTACGACGAAGCAATCTTATAGTTTATAAGACACAAGTGATCCCATAATCATCAGTTTAGGTGATTGGCATTTTCTACGGGAACACTTGCGCCAGTAGGGATGTGCGGATAAATGCAACCGGGTATAATGATAAAATGTATACTGCTGATATTATAGCAAAGGGGAAGGATATAGAAAGCAAGACGATGAAGCTGGAGGCTGAGATTTTGGGGTTGGTGAATGAGAAGATTGGGGTTTAAAATCCGAACGTCATTGCGAGCCCTTTTTTGCCGCAGGCATAAAAAAGGATGAAGCAATCTCCCATATTTGGATTGATTTGATAGAACACAGATGACTCGGATAATACTGATGAAAGTTTTATTTTGTCATCTTAAAGTGCAGTCATGCTGAGCTTGTCGACGTAGGATTTTGGAAATGAAATAATATTTTTTTGAACAATCTTCAGTATTTCATGGCATCATCGTTGTGTCCAACTGGCGCAAGTTTTCCCACATTAATTACAAATTGAGGAACGAATGATGACGGGATCACTTGATGCCTCTTCAATTCTACCGGTTCCCCGCTGATAGCGGGGCAAGTAGCAACCGGAGTTATGAAACGAATACATAAAATATATCCGTGCAGCTTATATATATGAACATTTGCAGTCCTAATTCCCGGATGCAATCCGGGCAAGACTATAAAGCATAAGTGATCCCTTCATTTTGATAAATGATAAGCCTTAGATGAGGGAACACTTGCGCAGTGAAGAATTACCCGATTGTATAGGGTTTAAACCAAGGGCGACAAAAAAAATCACCGGCACACACACATATGCCGGTGACGATCTTTAATAAAGATGCCTATGCAAATATCTTATTCAGCTTTATTTTTACTTGCAAATTCACCTCATCTCCATCAACTGCTGTTAGCCTGTAAAAGCTTGTGCTTGCTTCAACTATTGTCCATTCCCGGTTTAAATAAGCCAGTTGGGTAAATATGTTAGTAGGATACCAGAGTACAAAATCTGTAGATTCTGTGGGCGAACTCCATTTGCCGGTTTGCGACAGCAGGTCGTCCCAAACATGGGCGTTGCCTGATGGATAGGTACCATCAAATTGGAATGTAAAGTCTTTGAATTCAGGGTGATATCCACGCCATTATCACGGGCATACGTGATACTTAGGTCCTGGTTTAAAATGGATGCAGTACCAGTTGACGGTTTCACTGCATTGTTTGCATTAGCTGTACCTGCTGCGTTTGGAGTTGCTGTCATTTCTGTAAGATCAGTCTTTTTGCATGATGTAAATGCAAGGCCGGAAATTACAACGGCGAAAAATAGATTAAAGATTGTCGTTTTCATATTATTTGATTTAAAACGTTAAAGAATAACTTGTTGGTTAAAGTTTTATTGTTGGTACATGCCTATAGGTTCAACAGTCGTGCCCCGTTTTCTATAAGAGTTAACTATGTAACAATATTGTAGAATTATGAAAAAACCGGTGAAACGGTTATGGTATAACGTTATATAATATACGAACTGGCGCAAGTGTCCTGGCCCCCTGCCGGCACAAGTGTTCCCGTTTCCAATGTTTACATTTAAAACGTAATGAATACGGGATCACTTGTTTCCGTTTTAAATCAACCGGCGCAAGTGTTCCCTGTACCAAATACTAAATTACAAGCATAAAATGTGCGGGATCACTTGAAGCTTTTTAAATCTGCCGGTTTGCTTCCTGGTCTATAAAATGATAATTTTTATTTCCGTCAAGTCTGGAACATTGAATAAATGCATTCAATACCAGGTTGGTCATATAAAACCAGTTATTCCTCAGGTAGGAAATACCCTGGTAGATCTCTTCAGATCCGGCGGTTTTGGTAAAATAAGCATTGGCACCAAGCGTAATCATTTTGCAGATTGTTTGGGGGTATCAACCATGGTCAGCATGATCACTTTATCCCGGGGTATTTTTCTTTCAGCTTTGGCAGGGTTTCCAGGCCATTCATAAAAGGCATATTAAAGTTCAGCATGATCATGTCAGGTTTATGGTACTCCAGCTTTTGTAACAGGTCAAGCCCATTATGTGCTTCTGCAATTACCTGGATATTTTTTTTACCGGCTAAAGCAGTAATTAAGCCCTGCCTGAACAGGGAGTGGTCATCGGTGATAATGATCTTTATTTTTTCTTCCTCTATTTGCATGAACAAATATTTATCTGGAAACACGTATCACAATTTGTGATAAGTTCTGTCAAATGTACAATATCCAGCACATTTGCCGCAAGTGTTCCCTTACTGTATACGCCTCCCCAACTTGCCTGGTTGTGTATTCATCCCCGGTATAAATACTATTGCAGAAACTTAATTTAAAATAGTTCACCCCCAGCATAAGAAACAGTACCAATTTTCTGTTTAAGGCATAGTTTTGCGAACTTTTTGTATCTAAATCCAAAATAGTAACTATGAAGAAGCCAAATGCAATCCCGTTGCTATATGTATTGCTCCCGTTTATTTTTATCAACTCGGTCAGCTGCAACGATACAAGTAAAGGCAATACCATAAAACAAACTACGACTCGGATCAATCCGATACAACAAAAACAACAAGAGCTGTGGAAGGATCTACTGCCGAACCCATGGCTGCAACTTCCGTTATTGATACTGCAGTTTACAATAAAAAAATGCTGGAATTGAGTAATCATGATTCTACCGGGAAATGGCCGGTTAAAACTGTGTATCCATTGCCCGGGGCAATGTTTCCGGATAACAGGATCATCGCATTTTATGGCAACCTGTATTCAACACGGATGGGCATTTTAGGAGAGATACCCAAAGATTCCATGTTTAAAAAATTACAGGAAGAGGTAGCTGCCTGGCAAATGGCAGACCCGTCTGTTAAAACAATACCGGCCCTACATTATATTGCCACTACGGCACAGGCTGCACCCGGCAAGAGGCAAACACCGCCTGCGCATGCCTTTTCACCAGGTAGATACCATTATGGATTGGGCAAAACAGATCAATGCACTGGTATTTGTAGATATCCAGGTAGGTCACAGTACCGTAAGAGAGGAAGTGACCGCACTTGAAAAATATTTGCAACTGCCCAATGTGCACCTGGGCATTGACCCTGAATTTTCTATGAAGAATGGTGAGCGGCCGGGTTCTAAAATAGGTACGTTCTCTTCTGATGATATCAATGATGCCATTGATATCCTGGCCAATTGGTTCATAAAAATAATCTTACTCCCAAGGTATTGGTGGTACATCGCTTTACACAGGGGTATGGTTACGGGTTACGAAAAATAAAAAATGGTTCCCGAAGTGCAGGTAGTCATGGATATGGATGGCTTCGGCGAAAAGATATTGAAAGAAGTACCTACCAGCGGTATATTTATAAAGTCGGTGCAGTTTACGGGCTTTAAATTGTTTTATAAGAACGATAATAAAACCAGGTCATGTTCACCCCTGCGGAATTATTGAAATTTACACCCAAACCGATCTATATTCAATATCAGTAACAGGGCGTCAGCCAGGTTCCCACCTGGTACACATACACATGCAAACGGCTCAGTCAATGTTGCTGTTTTTTTGTACCGGCTGGGTTTTCACAACGTACTTATTAAATTGTAATGTCTTTTATGTGAAAACCCCATGAATAATGATCTGAAACTTTTACACTGTCATTTTTAATTTTAAGAATTACGTGAATTACGATCCCGCCATCATTTCGATAAATGAGTAGCAGCATAAAGGCAACACTTGTGCCGGTAAGGGGCATGATCCTGTGGAAAAACAGTTCAATTCAATAAATACAATTCACCTGCAGCAAATAGTCTTTTCCATATATTTGTTACATTATATTAAATTCTAAAACTAAATAAATGAGAGTATTATTCTTTCTCCTCGTTACCTGTTTAGTATCCCATATTTTGCAGGCACAATCATTTGCTGTCAACAGCACAGGCGATGCTGCACACAGCAGTTCGATACTGGATGTGAGCAGTACAACAAAAGGAATGCTTATTCCAAGAGTTGGCCTTGTTGCAAAAATGATCCCACCCTGTAAGTTCACCGGCAACTTCTTTAATTGTGTATAATACTGTCAATTCAGGAACAGGAGTTAATACTGTATTACCCGGATATTACTACTGGGACGGTTTACAGTGGATAAGAATGGTTACAGACAATAATGAATCATGGAGCCTGAACGGCAATACCGGAACAATCCTCCCTGAACCATTATATTGGTACTACCGATCTTACTGATTTCAGAATTCAGACCAGTGGTTTCCCGGCCATGTACTTTAATGCCAGTTCCAACTTTGTTGGTTTGGGCGATGATAATCCCGGAGAAAATCTTGTTATAAAGTTAAATACAAGAGCTGTATTACCTGTGCCCGGTAATTATTCGGGAATTCAGATAAAACCAACATTGGCTGCTCTTGGCAGTGCTAATAATTACGGGTTTCATATTGGATTGGATAATGCCACTCAAACTACTGCCGTATTACGAACTATGAATCAGGAGATCTGTGGTTTGGAGGTACCAATAAGATCAATATGATTCACCTGAAAGCAAGCAACCGTTTTGTAGGCGTTAATACCGACAATCCCTTTCATGCATTGAGTTTACTGATAGCCACAAATGCTGTTTTTACATTGCCCTATGACGGGTTGAGTGTGATGACACCCAACAACCCTGCCAATGCTGCTTCAGGGCTTGTAGTTGGCAGCGACCCTTCGGATTATGTTAATAAAGGGTATGGAACTTTGATGACGGAAAGATCCTTTTTGGCACCAATAACCTGGAAAGAGGGTAACCATCACCAACACAGGAGATGTAAGGTAATGGGTATCGCTGCACCTTCAGAAAAATTACATGTGATCGGCAACATATTGGCATCAAGTTTCATCATTGCATCTGATCTGCGGTATAAAAAAATATCCAGGAGATCAATTCCCCTTTATCAAAATTGAAACAGGTAAGAGGTGTAACCTATCAATACAAAAGGGATGAATTCCCTTCAATGGGTTTTACCGATGCCGGTCAAATTGGATTCATTGCACAGGAAATAGAAAAAGTATTTCCGGAATTGGTAGTAACCGGTAAGAATGGATATAAGGGCGTTGACTATTCTAAAATAACCCCGTGCTGCTGGAAGCCATCAAAGACCAGCAGAAACAGATCGATGAACTAAACAGGAAACTTGAAAAGTTGATATCTGTAATTAAAATTGACAGAAAAGCGGCTTCTTCGCCTTGTGCCACTCAAACCATCGTAGGTTCCGCCAATGTTGTCTTAATTAAAGCCATTGGTGTTTATTCAACTACTGTCTATTTCCACTATGATTAAATTATAAATGTAAGTTTTGTGGTATCAATTCCCGAAATAATTCCGGATAGGTGATGCCGCTTCCTGTGCCAACAAGGTACCTGTGAATTATGCAATAATTTATTAAAAGCCTGTAACATTTTTCAAAAATTTTGTGCAGACCTTTAAGGGCGTTATTTTTTTTTAACCCTTTTACTAAAATTAAAAGCATGAATATTCTGATGGTATTAACCTCCCATGATGCCTTGGGGGATACGGGTGAAAAAACCGGTTTTTGGGTTGAAGAATTTGCAGCGCCCTATTATGTGCTGGCCGATGCCGGTGCAGTAATAACTATTGCATCGCCTGCAGGCGGGCAGCCTCCTGTGGATCCCAAGAGCGAAGCGGCGGATGCACAAACCCCGGCAACAGAAAGGTTTTACAAAGATTTTGATGCCATTGATAAAGTGGCAAACACGGTAAAACTAAGTGACATAAAAGAAGCAGATTATGATGCTGTATTTTATCCGGGTGGCCATGGCCCGTTGTGGGACCTGGCAAATGATACAAACTCCATACAGTTAATAGAAGACTTTTATAAACATAAAAAGCCAATTGCTTTCGTATGTCATGCACCGGCTGCTTTGGTTAATGTAAAAGACGGGCATGGCGAAGCGCTGGTAAAAGGAAAAGCAGTAACAGGCTTTTCAAATGCAGAAGAAGCAGCCGTTAAATTAACAACAGTAGTTCCTTTTTATTGGAAGATGAATTAAAAAACTGGGAGCGCAATACAGCAATGGAGCCGATTGGAGTATTTATACAAAACAGGATGGATTGCTCATCACCGGGCAAAACCCGGCTTCATCTGCAGCAGCAGCAGCATTACTGTTGGCGGCTGTTAACGATAAATAATAGTATTATAAAAGGGCAAAGAAGATATTTCTCTTCACAGGATATTTTATGTTTAAAAACAATAATTATGAAAGGATTTAAAGGCAATATTGAAAGGAAACTTTGGCAAATGAAAATTTCAGGAAAGTATTATATACCGGCAAGCATCTTCAACTTGTACTGATGAGCCTGAAAATTGGTGAAGATATAGGAGAAGAGACACACCCGGATACAGACCAGTTTTCAGGTTTGAAGGCGGTACAGGTACAAGTGTTATTGATGGTAATGAATACCCGGTTGCTGCAGGAGATGTGGTTGTAGTGCCAGCAGGTGCAAAACATAATATTACCAACACCGGTACTTCAGCTCCACTTAAAATGTACACCTTATATGGCCCGCCTAATCACCGGGATGGAACGATACGTGCAACAAAGGAAGATGCTGAAAAAATGCAGAACAGTTTGACGGAAAAACAACCGAATAATTGCGGTAGATGATATCTGTTAAATTAAATCTAATCAATGCCAACCACACTGTTGCAAAAAGTTACAGCATAATATAAACAAAGAGACCTTACAGGATTCCCGGCTCAACCTTACCGGGCACTTCGCCCAGGTCTTCTTTTTATCCTGTACAATAGCAGGAATTTCTGCAGTAAATATCAGGCCGTTCGCAGCGGCGTGTTCAGCAGCTTTTACAGTATGTTCGATGATATAATATGTTCTCCTGCAGTCTTTAATTCCAGGACTACCTGGTGTGCTGTTTCCTGTTTTTTTCCTGCAGCTACATCCCGTATATAAATGCAAATGATACGCCCCGGAAAATGTTTCACCACTTCGCGGTAAATGAGGGGGTCCTGTTCACCACTGTCGCCAACCAGTACAAAATTCAGCTGCGGGTAGGTATCCAATATCTGTTTTATGGCAGTAAACTTATGGCTCAAATAATCACCACTCATAAATGATTCACTTTGTATTCCAAAATCCCTCAACAGCAAGGCCCCTGCGGAATGTCGTGGTGATCCATATAATCTATCAGCAGGTCGTACAGGTTCCATGGGCTGCTGCTTACATAAAAAAAGTTGTGCGTTTGCCGTTGTGTCCCAGTTGCGGCGACTTCCGGTAAATGCAGTGACACCTGCAAAGGCAATCGTGTAACTGCATTGCTGAAAAGTACTGTTTTGCCCATAGCACCTAACGGGTTGGTTGCACCGGTGCGTATGATGGTATCATCAATATCGCTGATGATACCATATTCTGCATCAGCAGGCGGGATCATCATTTCGGCATGTACAACAACAGCAGTAAAAGAGGCGGGTGCATCAACAAGTTTGCAGCGGGATGCTAAAGTAAAGTTCTTCAGATAACAGGGAGTGGCAGGTTTGAAATTAAAACAAAATAACCCTCTTTATCTGTGATGGCCTGCAGTGGACCGCCGGGTAAATGTAACTGCAGGGTAGCGCCGAGCACTTCATCCGTTTCAAACCGCTTATACATATTCAGCAGGTTGGTAAATAAATGATCGCCTTTTCGGCCCGAAGTAATTTTTTTATCTTCCAGCACCCTTCCTCTCACA
>JADJBP010000005.1 GCA_016703625.1 Chitinophagaceae bacterium
AAACTGCCCGTTGTTTGGATTAGGGTGTGATGAACAACTGGTTACTCCTTTTTCCGGCAGTTATAGTTATTGCATTTGATAAAGCTGTGCATCCTGTTGCGGCAGTAACTCTTGCAGAGTATTGTCCGAGTTCATCTGCATGAACCCAACAAGCGTTTAAACTGTTTGCACCGGGAACCTAAAATTCCGTTTCTGTACCCAGGAATGGTCACCTTGCCTGCGGAGTAACTGTTGCTGTTAGTGTTGTGTCATGAACGGCTTAAGCACGGTACCCGGGGCACCTGCAATGGAAAAATGGCTGGCTGTGTATTTACGGTAATGGTTACACTTGCACAGGTTGTGGTGTTACAGGCACCTTCTGCCCTTACAAAATAAGTAGTGGTTGCATTCACAGCAACATTGGAGCGTTGCCCCGGTACCAGCAGTACCACCCACAGGTTGTGCTGTACCATCTCCATGTAGCACCTGCACGGAGTGAACCGCCGGTTACACTTAAAGTACTGGCCCGGTCCGCACAGCGTTGTAGCCGAAGCATTGGCTGCAGTTGAGCTACGGAAAGAGCGCTGACAATAATGGTTGCGGTAGCCGTTACCACGGGGCATCCGCCACCGGCTGCAATGGCATAGGTAACCGTGTATGTACCCGGTGTGCTGGTACCCAGTGTTACATCACCTGTGGCAGCATTGATGGATAAACCGGCAGTTGAACTGTAACACCACCAGCCGCACCTGTACGGGTAACCGTAGCGGTACCGGCATTCTGGCAATACGGTGAACCGGCATAACTGATGGTTGCTGCGGGCAGGTTAGTTATTGTTATAGAAGTTGTGGCCGTAACAACGGGGCATCCGCTACCGGCCGCAATGGTATAGGTAACGGTGTATGTACCCGGCGTGCTGGTACCCAGAGTTACATCGCCGGTGGCTGCATTGATAGACAATCCGGCCCCAGAACTGTACACACCGCCAGCCGTACCTGTACGGGTAACCGAAGCGGTACCTGCATTGGAGCAATACGGCGATCCTGCATAGCTGATGGTGGCCGCCGGCAATGCCGTAATAGTGATGGAGGCAGTTGTTGTAAACGTTGCACCTCCGCCGGCAGCAATGGTATAGGTAACGGTATAAGTACCCGGTGTACTGGTACCCAGGGTAACAGCGCCTGTAGTTGAATTAATGGTTAACCTGGCCGTTGATGAATAGGTTCCGCCAGCTGTACCTGTACGGGTAACAGCAGCTGTACCTGCATTGGAGCAATATGGCGAACCGGTATAGCTGATGGTTGCAGCCGAAGCAGCAGTAACGGTAATGGTAGTTGTGGTAAAAGTTATTCCACAACTCCACCTGCCGGAATGGTATAGGTAACGGAATAAGTACCCGGTGTACTTGTTCCCAAAGTAACAGCGCCTGTTGTGGCATTAATACTGAGCCCTGCGGGAGCAGCGGAATAAGTACCACCCGCAGTACCCATTTGTGTAACGGCCGCAGTACCTGCATTGGAGCAATATGGCGAACCGTTATAAATAATGGACATGTTAGGGCGCAGGTGTAATGGTAATGGCAGCAGTGGTAGAAAATGCCGGGCATCCTCCAGCTGCAGCAATGGTATAAGTAACGGTATAAGTACCTGGTGTGCTGGTGTTGGGTGTTACGGTACCTGTTGAAGCATTAATGGTTAACCCTGCAGGAGCTGCAGAATAAGTTCCTCCCGCTGTACCGGTGCGTGTAACCGGTGCTGTTGCTGTTGTGCTGCAATAGGGTGATCCGTGTATATAATAGTAGCGGCAGGACATGGACAATTTACCTGAAAGTATGGGTAACTGAAGAAGTTACTTCCGCATCCAGCAGGATATAATATTCCACACCGGCTGTTAATGTACCCATACTGGCTGTTGTAGGGCTGAATATATCCAAAATACAGTTCCAGCCTGTGGAATTACATCCACCTGAAGCCGCCCCTGATAAAATAATCTATAAATCCGGTACTTGAAGTTGAGGTAACCTGTAAAGAATAAACTCCGGTAATACCCGGCGTAAAACTATAAATTTTTTCATTCCCGGGAGTGCTGAATCCACAACTGCCCGGGCTCCAAATCCCCGATCCGGTTAAAGTTGCAGTAGAGGAACGGTACATGCAATTGTGGTAATAGCAGTGCAAGGGTCAGTACAATTCGAGACTGTTATGCCTGTTGTAGTGGTATAAACCGGGCATCCACCCGAAGCCGGAACAGTGTAAGTAACTGTATATGTCCGCGGTGTACTTGTTCCCAATGTTACATCACCGGTTGCCGCATTAATGGTTAATCCTGCCGGTATTGCTGAATAGGAACCGCCTGCTGTACCTGTTCGTGTAACCGTTGCCGTTCCTGCTACATGGTGCAATAAGGCGAACCGGTATAGGCAATGGTTGCAGCCGGTGCCGGGGTTACGGTGATGGATACAATATTTGAAAAGGCTGAAACAGGGCCTGCTGAACAGGTTACCCTAAGCCTGTAATAAGTGGTTGAGGTAATAACACCTGTGGCTGCTGTGGCAGGATTGGTCTGCCCGGCAAGATCATTGATATCGGTTACAAAATTATCGCTGGAATATTGCCACCGGTAACTGAATCCAAAGCCGGTGGAATAGCCGGTTGCTGTAATAGTGCCGGATCCTGTACCGCAGAATGGTCCGGCTACTGTGTTGGCGGTTCCTCCAACAGGAGATGAACAGGCCGGCGGCGAGAATTCGTATGCCCCTGCGTCGGGATTTGCGCTGCGTACCTGGTCAAGTATATCATCTGTAATACCACCCACAACTGACGTACCCATTATAGTGCCATCAACCAGGAAATTTGTTGGCGTAAATTTCCTGTACCCGGCTCACAAACAGCGGGTCCTGGGAAACTGAATTCAGGTCCTTGCCGGTTACCTGCCAGTCAATAAGTGTATTATAGTTTGTGCTGCCAACCTGGGCAAAGGTTTGTGTACCCCCCGGGGCATTTAAATAAGAAACATTATAGTCGGAAATGAAAGGGGCGCTGGTTGCAGAAACATCATAGATCCGCTTTACGCCGGTGCCGCCACGGGTTACAATAAAAATATTGTTCCGCATATCTATTCCGTTCTGAACCGTAGTGTTTGACAGGTTGATCGCATTGGTATTGGATGTGCCTGCCCCGGTTGCATTGTTAAGCACAATGGTATTGTGATAAATATTAACCGGTCCTGTTACTGAATTATTCTGGATACCGTATTGGGCGCCGTCATTGTTCATACCATAAATGAGATTGTTTTGTATGGTGCCCGATGTTGGCGCAGTTGTAGTACCACTCATGTGCACTCCCCTGCTGATGGTTGGTGTACCGGGCATGTTTACGTGCAGATCGTAGATCCGGTTCTTCTCCAGTAAAAAAGTCAGCGATCCCGCCGGCACAGTAATACCGGCCGGTGTAACTGCGTCGCTGCCGGAGTTGCTTCGTAATGGCCTGCGGATCGTGTTTTTGGAAACCAGGCCCGGTTGGTATAGGACAGGTAAACACCAAAGCCATACCAGTCAAGTACATTATTATTGATGACCGAAATGCGGGTTAATGGTTGTGTCCAGTGAACGCCGGATAGCTGTATGGCAGAATAGCCCCCGCTTACCGTGTTGTTTTCAATAATTACACTGTCTGAAAGTGAGCCATCCAGTAACCAGTTGGCACCGGATATGATGATGCCAAATGCAGAAGAGGTTGAATTGGTCAGTGATACATTTACGATATTATTCCGGATGACCAGTTTTGATGCCCCGTTGGTAATATGAATACCCCTGCCTTGTGTGAGGTGCAGGCTGGTTACCCTGAGGTTTTCAACGATCATATGAGTTACCCCATTCAGTTGTAATATATGATCACTGGTTGCTACAGTTGGGTTAAACTCCAGTATTTGATTGTTGCCATTTAAAGTAACCGTGTTAACCGGGCTTGTGCCGGGTATCGCATTAAATACAACCTGCTCAAAATAAGACCCATTCATTACCGTTATGTTAACCGGGGAACACACACCATGTTGTGACAGTGCATTGGCAATATTTTGAAATGTTTGAAAATTAGTGGCAGAAGCAGGGGCTGCAACATTGATGGTAAATGCCCCTTCAAAACCCCTGCGGAAACCATTGTATGTATACGAATCATTTGCCGGGTTGCTGTCGGCCCGCCGTTAGGATTGGATGAAGTTGCAGAAAAATTATACATATTGGACCCGGTAACCGGCACTGTACCTAAAGTTACGATGGTAGATAACCCGGGAGGCAGTGATGGCCCCGTCCAGTTAACCGGCGTTTGCGGTACCCCATTAACAGCCCAGTCGATGGTAACACTGTTCAGCGGGTTGCCGCCGGCATTGGTCAGTTCAAACTGCACATCCAGCGTATTGGCACAATGTGGTATTGGCGGTAAAATAAAACCGGTCATGGCCGCATCGCCGTTTGGCGGAGAAAACTCATAAGCGCCGGGGTCCGGCGCAGCACCCCTTGCAGCGCCTGTAATGTCAGTGGTAATACCGGTGCCGGTTACCGCCTGGTTGTTTATTACAGCTGATCTTGGTACGGGGTTTACAACCGACACAAAGAATGGATCTGTATCAAAACTGGCTGCGTCCTGGGTGCTGGCAGTTCGCCAGGCACTCAGCGTTGCATAAGCAGTAGCACCTCTCATGGCCACATTGCCACCCGGCACCCAAAAAACATTGTAATTGCTGTTGATGGCAGTGGTAACAACGCTGGTTGATGCGAGTTCGATAGCCGATCTTGTGCTGCTGGTAGTTTGGGTAATACTGAAAATATTATTTCTCAGTATTGAACCTGTATTGCTTAATTCTTCCCTGAATCCCCTTAAGCTACCGGTAGTGGCAGTTGCATTATCAAAAGATATGGTATTGAAATAAATTTCCGGGGCGGTTGCACCTGTCCTGACCCTGATGCCTTCTATGTTACCTGTTGTTGAACGGATATCGTAGATGAGGTTGTTATATACTTTATGCCCAGTACCGTTAAACAGGTAAATACCAACCAGGCTTCCGGTTGTTTGCGACATCCTGATAAAGTTGCCAAAGATGCGCCCATTGATATTGGCAGCCTGTGCCAGTTGTATAGCATTTGTTGAGGCCGTGCTGCCCGCACTTTTATCAAAATGATTGGCGCTGACAACTGCACCATTGGTTTCCCTCAGGTAAACACCATTGGAATTAAAATCATTGAAATTATTATTGCTGATCACAATATTGGTTGCAAGCGGGGAAGCAAGCCCGACTACAGAGGCCCCATAACCACCGCCTGTAACTGTGTTGCCTGTAATATTTATAAGATCAAATGTACCACCGGGGTAAGAATACCTGAAGGTGTTCCATTTGCAACAAAAGCACCCTAAAAGTGTGCTGGTAGCCGCTCCCATATTCACCACACAATTACTGATGGTGATATTGTTCCCGGAATTCAGGATATGTACCCCGATAAAACCGGTAGAGCCGGGGAACATATCAATATGTAAATTATTTACGGTAAAATACTGAAGACCGATAAGCCGGATAATGTGCCGGTTTGGGTTTGACCCGGTTTGGATAATGGCAGTATCGGAAGTGATGGTTTCCCCGTTTCCCTCAATGGTTACTGTTGCACCGGCGCCAATGCCCGAAATATTTTGAAAGATCACCTGCTCATTATACGGACCCGATCCGGCAACTACCGTAGCGGTAACATTACCGGTAACTCCCGTAGCGGTAAGTGCAGTGGAAAAATCTGCAAAGCTGTTAAAATTTGTTCCGCCTGTTGCAATGGCTTTATTAATGGTATATGCACCCGTTAAGGAATTGTTGCCATTACCGGCAAAAGATGTTTGTGCCGAAAGAGTATGTGAAAAAAATAAACTGATAAATCCGATCAAAAAATAGCGGATTCTTTTCCGGTTAACATTATTAATACTAAAATTAAAAGGTAGATTTTTTGACTTCATGATCAGGAGTATTATTGTTTAAAGAGTGGCAGCAATCAGTAAAAATTATTTCCATTACAGCATGATCATAGTGTACTTTTTGCTGTTTTAAGAGTAGGTAATTTAATATTTATTTCCCAAAAGTCAGCCAAAAATCCTAACTGCATTGGATTGTATTAAACGGATATCTCTTAAATAATTTATCAATTACAAAGGGACCGGTCAATAGCCAGTAGAACAAGGGCTTAGAAATAAAGAAAGAGTTTGTTTTTAATATGTTTACCGGTTATTCGCCGGGATCGTATTTTTTAAACAGAGATGGTAATACAAATAAAAAAACCCCGACAGTACTGTCAGGGTTTTGTGGTGTGGGGCGGGATTGAACCGCCGACACAAGGATTTTCAGTCCTTTGCTCTACCAACTGAGCTACCGCACCTCTAAGATCATCGAACCTGCCTACCGGCAGGCAGGCAAAGAACAAAGAATGTTGAATGTCGATTTCGGGCAGCAAAAATAGGGAAAATACCTGCTTAAAAAGCTAAAAAGAGAAAATTATTCAATTTTCAATTGGCTGTACGTTTGCAAATTGCCAATTTGGGAGTGGAAACCTTGTTATTTGGTTATTGAGAATTGAGCATTGGTTATTGAGAATTTGCCCGGGTACTCTACTAAAATGTTCAATAATCAATATTCAACAATCAATGTTCAATAGCATTTTGCTCCGCAAGGGCTTTATCAGTTCCCGTACTCACACAAAAACTTGATCCGCATCAGCTTTAACTGTTCCCAGTTAAAATTACTGTCGGCAAGCTCTTCCTGTGCAACCTGTAGGGAGGAGGTTTCACAGCTTTTAAAATAATCCATGATCTCATCCTGCTCATATTCATCCACCATTTCATTGATGGCATAATCCAGGTTTAATTTGGTGCCGCTGGCCACAATGGTCTCCATTTCTTCCAGCAACTCATCTATTTTGAGGTCCCTGGTCCTGGCTACCGTTTCCAGCGGGATCTTTTTATCTACGTTCTGAATGATGAATATCTTATTGTTATTCCGGTTTACCACGCTTTTCATTACAAAATCATCCGGCCGCACAATATCATTTTCTTCCACATACCTGGTGATCACTTCTAAAAAGGGTTTGCCATAACGAAGGGCTTTTCCTTTGCTTACACCGCTGATCTTTTCCAGTTCTGCCATCGTGGTGGGAAACATAGTGGCCATATCTTCCAGGCTGTTTTCCAAAAAGATAACAAAGGGCGGCAGTTTTTTTTCTTTGGCCACTTTTTTACGGAGGTCTTTCAGCAATAACACCAGTTGCTCATCGGCAGCAGCGGTATCACCTGCTGACTGTTCTCCTTCTTCATCGTCGGCATAGGCCTCTTCAAATAAATTATTTAAAACGATTGTAAATGATGCCGGCTTCTTTAAGAATGCGGTTCCTTTTTTGGTGATCTTTAAAAGGCCATACTCTACAATATCCTTTTCGATCAGCCCTGCCAGTAACATCTGCCGTATCAGGCTGTTCCAGAAATGCGGTTCTTTGTCGTTGCCGCTGGCAAAAACATCCAGTTCTTCGTGCCGGTACATTTTTACCTGGGGTGTAGCCTTTCCCGTAAGTATGAGTAATGTATATTCCACCGGGAACTGCTCACCCAATGCCTTAATGATCTTTAAAACAATGACCGCACTGTCCTTTGCTTCAATTTTTTCTTTGGGCTGCAAACAATTGTCGCAATGGCCACAGCTTTTTTTATCATCATAGTGTTCGCCAAAATAATGCAGCAATATCGTACGCGGGCACACACTGCTTTCGGCATAGGCGACCGTTTCGTTGATCAGCTGTGCTCCCACTTCACGTTCACTGAGTGGCTTGTCTCTCATCAGGTGCTCCAGCTTGGCCACATCTTTATGTGAATAATAAAGTATACATTTACCTTCCATGCCATCCCTGCCGCCACGGCCGGTTTCCTGGTAATAATTTTCAATTGATTTGGGGATATTGTAATGGATGACAAAGCGGATGTCAGGCTTATCGATCCCCATGCCAAAGGCAATGGTAGCCACAATTACATCCACATCTTCATTCAGGAACTGGTCCTGCCTGTCTGATCTCAGTTTGCCATCGAGCCCGGCATGGTATGCCACAGCTTTGATGCCGTTGGCCACCAGCATTTTGGCCAGTTCCTCTGTTGTCTTCCGGTTGAGGGTATAAATGATGCCGCTTTTATTTTTGTGCAGCTGGATAAAACGCACAATACTTTTATTGGTCTGTTCCAGGTTTATTTTAGGCTGGATCTCGTAATATAAATTGGGCCGGTTAAAGGAAGATATGAAGATTTTGGGTTTCCGCAAACCCAGGTTCTTCACAATATCACTCTGTACTTTTGGAGTTGCTGTAGCCGTTAGTGCGATCACGGGGATGGTTTCATCGATCAGGTCCATCATCTCCCGCAACCTCCTGTATTCGGGCCTGAAATCGTGGCCCCACTCCGAAATACAGTGTGCTTCATCAACCGCAAAAAAAGAAATTTTCAATCCTTTGAAAAAGGCAATGTTTTCTTCCTTGGTCATGGTTTCAGGTGCCACATACAGCATCTTGGTTTTACCCGAGGTCAGATCATCCTTTACAATTTTTTGCTGGCCCTTATTCAATGAGCTGTTTAAAAAATGGGCCACATCATCCTTGCTGCTGTAGCTGCGCACCAGGTCAACCTGGTTTTTCATCAATGCAATTAAGGGCGATACAATAATGGCCACGCCATCGCTGATGATGGCAGGCAACTGGTAGCATAAACTTTTACCGCCGCCGGTGGGCATGATCACAAAAGTATCATTGCCGCCAAGGAGGCTTTCAATAATTTCTTCCTGGGGCCCTTTAAAACCATCAAAACCAAATTGATGCTGAAGCTGGGCAGTTAGATCCGGTTGATTTTTCAGTAATGATTTTACAGCCTGTTTAGGTTTTGTCTCTTTGCCATTGGATTTTGTCTTTGCCATAATGTTGCCTTCCTGAGTATTTGATCTTGTATCAGCATTAATAATTTTACAGGTTTTTTAAGGGCAGCGAAGTTAATTCAAAAACGCTGCAAAATCAAACCCAATATGAATCAACCGTTTTTGAACTGCCGTTGATTTAATCATTTAAGTTAATCAAATTAAATCAACCTGCAAAAAAGGAACCCGAAATAATATTAACCATAATAGAGTAGTTATTCTACTACAACAGCTGTTCTTTGCATTATGAATGATTTGAAGTAGGTTTGCGGCATTAAGATGAATACTGACAAAATAATAACCATTGCCCTGCGTACTGTTGAGCTGGAAACCAGTTCGGTTAACGGGTTAAAGCAGTTCATTGATACGCATTTTGTAAAGGCTGTAAAAACAATAGCAGCAAGCAGGGGAAGATTGATCGTAAGCGGGATCGGGAAAAGTGCCATCATTGCCCAGAAAATTGTTGCCACCCTCAACAGTACCGGCACGCCCGCGGTTTTCATGCATGCTGCCGATGCCATTCATGGCGACCTGGGGATGATACAGTCCGATGATATTATCCTGGTGATCAGTAAAAGCGGAAACAGTCCCGAAATAAAAGTGCTGGCCCCCCTGGTAAAAAACTTCGGGAACACATTGATCGGCATGGTTGGTAATATGCAATCGTTCCTGGCGCTCAACAGCGATATCGTTTTAAATACAACTGTTGACCAGGAGGCATGCCCCATAAACCTGGCGCCTACCAGCAGCACTACCGTACAAATGGTAATGGGCGATGCACTGGCAGTTTGCCTGATGGAACTGAAAGGGTTTAACAGCAGCGACTTTGCAAAATACCATCCCGGCGGTACACTGGGAAAAAAATTATATCTCCGGGTTGCCGAAATTGCGGCCCAGAATGCGAAGCCCTTTATTTTACCAACAGCATCCATCAAAGAGGTGATCGTTGTTATGACGCAAAGCAGGCTCGGCGCTGCCGTAGTGGTTAATGAAGCAGAAAATATTCTCGGTATCATTACCGATGGTGACCTGAGAAGAATGCTGGAAAAGACAGCAAATTTTGAGAACCTCTGTGCAAAGGATATCATGAGCAGTGATCCGAAAACGATCGCATCAGATGTATTGGCGGTAAATGCCCTGGAGGAAATGCGTACGAAAAATATAAGTCAGTTAATAGTTGATAATAACGGTACCTATGGAGGTATCATTCATTTACACGATCTGGTAAAAGAAGGGATCATATAATTACAACATGAACAAAAATAATTACGTAGCAATCATGGCCGGCGGTATCGGAAGCAGGTTTTGGCCCATCAGCCGCACGGATTACCCCAAACAGTTCCTGGATATTTTAAATACCGGCCGCACATTGATACAGGCAACCTTTGACCGGTTTGCAAAATTTATACCGGCAGAGAATATTTATATTATCACATTTGAACAGTATAAGGATATTGTTGCCAAACAGATCCCTGAACTGCCGGTAGAAAATATCCTGTGTGAACCTTCCCGTAAAAACACAGCACCATGTGTTGCTTATATTTCGTACAAACTGCATCAAAAAAATGCCAATGCCAACCTGATCTGTGCGCCGGCCGACCATATCATCAGCGACCAGGATGGGTTTGAAAAAGTTTGTAAGGATGCCTTACAGTTTACGGCCCATATAAAAGGCCTGTTAACCCTGGGCATAAAACCCACACACCCAAATACGGGCTATGGTTATATACAATACGAACAGCATGCGGTAAGCGACAATGTATATAAAGTAAAAACATTTACCGAAAAGCCTGATAAGGAACTGGCAAAAACCTTTATTGCCAGCGGCGATTTTTTATGGAACGCCGGCATTTTTGTATGGCAGGTAAAAAATATCATCAAAGCATTTGAGAAACACCTGCCCGAACAGGCTGAAGTATTTGAAGCCGAAAAACAGCATTTCAATACAAAGAAAGAAAAGGGTGCCACCGAACGGATCTACCCGCTGTGTGTTAACATATCCATTGATTATGGCGTAATGGAAAAAGCCGATAATGTATATATTATACCATCATCATTTGGCTGGAGCGACCTGGGTACCTGGTCGAGTGTTTATGAAAACCTGGAAAAGGATTACCTGGGCAATGCAGTTGCCGGTGAACATGTAATGGTGATCGATGCCACCAACAATGTGATACATGCAGATAATAAAAAACTGGTGCTGTTACAGGGGCTCGATGATTTTGTGGTGGTGGATACCCAGGATGTGTTACTCATCTGTAAAAAAGAGAAAGAACAGGAAATAAAAGAATACGTTGCAGAAATAAAAAGGAACAAAGGGGATAAGTACCTGTAATTTAAAGGTTCTTTGCGAAGGGTATATGTATAAATGTGTAACATGCCTTCAACATCCCGATAGCTATCGGGACAGGCGGATAGTATAATTAATTTACGCAGGCAACACAAATTATAATAAACCTGAAGCGATATTTATTTTTAAATATACCAGCTGTTGATACCAACAATACAAAGTAAACTTCCCGATGTAGGCACCACCATTTTTACCGTGATGAGTGTGCTGGCCAACCAGCACAAAGCCATTAACCTTGGCCAGGGGTTCCCGGATTATGAAATGAGCGCAGACCTGGTTGCCCTGGTGAATAAAGCCATGCAGGACGGGCATAATCAATATGTGCACATGAATGGCCTGCCTGCATTAAGAGAGCGTCTGGCAGAAAAGATCTCAGGCCTGTATGCTCAACCCGTGAATCCCGAAACCGAAATTACTATAACACCCGGCGGAACTTATGCCATTTATACTGCCCTTACAACCATTTTACGGCCTGGCGATGAAGTGATCGTTTTTGAACCTGCATACGACAGCTATATTCCAAATATTGAGATCAACGGCGCTGTACCTGTTTTGATCCCGCTTGTTTATCCCGATTATAAAATTGACTGGGACCTGGTAAAACAAAAGATCACTCCCAAAACAAAACTCATCATGCTGAATACGCCGCACAATCCAACAGGTGCTGTGTTACATACTGAAGATATAGTGCAATTGCAAAACATAGTTAAAGACACGGGCATATTTATTTTGAGCGATGAAGTGTATGAGCATTTGATCTTTGATGGTAAAAAGCATGAAAGCATGCTGCGTTATCCCGACCTGTATGAAAGAAGTTTTGTTTGTTTTTCCTTTGGCAAGGTTTACCACTGCACGGGCTGGAAACTGGGCTATTGTGTGGCCCCGCCGGCTTTGATGAAAGAGTTCAGGAAAGTACACCAGTTCAACTGTTTTAGCTGCAACAGCCCTGTACAGTTTGCCCTCACGGAATTTTTACTGCAAAAGGATAATTACTTACAGCTTGGCGCTTTCCTTCAGCAAAAAAGAGATCACTTAAAAAACCTGATGCAGCAAACAAAGTTTAAAGCCCTGCCATCTTACGGAAGTTATTTTCAATTATACAGCTACCGTGATATTACCGGTGAAAGCGAAAAGGATTTTGCCATCCGTTTAACAAAAGAATACGGCGTGGCTACTATACCTGCTTCTGTATTTTATAAAAACGGGGAAGACAATAAAGTGTTGCGCTTTTGTTTTTCTAAAAAGAATCTACACTGGAAGAAGCGGCAAACAGGTTGATGAAGCTGTAGCTGCCTGGCCACTTTGCCGGCATTTAAATTTACAGTGTAGTTGCAACTCAGTTATCTTTTAAAACTCAGGAATATAAGTATTGGCCTGACACCTAAACTCCAAACTGCGTAAAATGATGGTCAAGGTGTTTGTACATGCTTTGTCCCCATTGCTCAGGCGTAAACCTGCCAAACATAGGATGTGGAAAACGGCCAACTTTTTCCGGCCCGCCCCGGAAAAACCGGTCTATTAATTCTAACAGCTGTTGTTTTTCTTTTTCAAAATCACGCTCATCCTTTATGATAAAATTGGGTGCCGTAGGCAGGTTCTTTTTCCAGGGATCATCATTGTATAATTTGGCTTTTATCATCCAGCCAACCAGTAAACCCAAAATACTGCGGGGCATTTTGTGATCACTCAGCGGTACTTTAAATGCTTCTTTGCAGTGGGCCAGCATCTGGGCCACGTTCATCTTGCCCCACCTGCGCTGGCTTTCGGGCCCCAGTGCATGCAGGCGGCTGATCATTTTTTCATAGATATCCCTCTCAAATAAATTTTGCATTGCACCATTGTTTCATCAAAGTTAGAAACTATCCAGTCAAATTATACATGGCTGGCCCACGGGGGCCTGCTACCCAAACCCTGATTGAGTGCTGAATAAAAGGCAAAAAAATAAATTTTTGTAATTTCACTTTGAAATACAAAGTACTTTTTATAACTTTGTGATTCAATATAAAACAGGCTTTAAATGAACCATCAAAACATAAGACTGGCCGGCATCAGGCTTGGTGCAGCATTTCTCCTGCTTATTCCATTTATCGCCATGCAGTTCACGGCTGAAGTGAACTGGTCGCTGTCCGATTTTGTGATTGCGGGCACCCTGTTGTTCGGTACCGGTTTACTGTGTGAATTTGTTCTGCGTACATTTAAAAAAACAGGCCAGCGGATCGCCATTTGCGCAGTGGTACTGGTGGTGCTGTTTATTATCTGGGCAGAACTGGCAGTCGGTATTTTTGGAACACCCTTCGCCGGGTCATAATGCAATGAAATGCGGCTGCGGCTGCATCATTCTACAAAATGCCAGCAAACCCCGGCCATATCAATAAGGTTTACTTCTTTTCCATAAGGCTGTTGAGTGGGTGCAGTGACCCTGATGCCAAACCGTTCAGCCAGTTTTTTTTCAACAGTTAAATTCCAGAATGCTTCCGCATTGTCAACCTTTACACTGATCATCAGGTTTTCAGCAAATTGGGGGTTGTCATACTCCTGCAAAATAAATTTGCAGGCATCCTTTTCAAAACCAACATAACCGCCGGCTTCCCAGTTTACGGTAAAACCCAATTCCATGAAAAGTTGTTTTGATCCTTCAAAATTGCTTCCGGAAGGTATGAATGGTTCTAAAGATTGAAACTTCATATTGAAAAGGTTGTTTTATGGTATGTTGTATAGCGAAGTTGTTGTATTATATTTTAGTTCAGGTGTCGTTTAAAACTGCAAAACAGGAAATTTTGTTTCGTGTTAAATGGGGTTTGGTGGTCTTCTGTTATACAGCGTAATTTGTCAAAGCCATTTTTAAGTACCGCCGTTAGGTTTTCTTCACTGTATTTTTTTATAGGCAACCCGCTGCATTTTTCCGGCCCGGTGTCGGAAAAAGTCCCGATTGTAAGATAACCGATAACAGCATTTCTTGCAATATCCATATATTTTTCAACCTGTTCCCGGGTAGTTAGAAAATGAAAAGTTGCCCTGTCATGCCATAAGTCAAACATGGTGCCCGGCCTGAATTTGGTGATGTCGCTTACAACCCAGTTGATCTTATGTGCGTTGTAGCCTAAACGTTTTTTTGCCCTTGCAAGGGCCAGGGCAGAAATGTCGAGCACCGTAATATTTTCAAAACCTTCGTCAAGTAAATGGTCCACCAGTTTACTGTCGCCGCCGCCAATGTCTATAATTTTTGCGGTCTTTGCCAAACCAAAAGAATGTATAAAGTCTAAAGAGATCTTTGGAAACTCCTGTGTCCAGCTTACCTGGTTTGAGTCTTTGGTTTTATAAATGCTGTCCCAATGATCTTGTGTTGCCTGGTCCATACATGTAAGTTCGTTAAAATATTTTTCATGTTTATGGCATTTTTTATTTTGCCGGCAGGCGGTTCTTTCTGTAAGAATTCTTAATGGCAATTTTACCATCCTTAAAGGTAAACAGGTCGCACCCGGTAACTTCAACCCTGGTGCCATCCGGTCTGGTTCCGGTAAAAGTCCACTCAGAGAAGCCCCTGTTTCCCGAAATAAAGTGCCGCGCATTACCCCAGTGCGCATCTGGAAATGCTGCAAATACATTTTCAAAAGCTTTCCTGACCTGTGCCTGCCCGGTAAAAATTTCTCCGTTGATATCCGGTCCCGCTGAGGCCTCAAAGACACAATCATCTGTCATATGCAACATGATAGCTCCAACATCATGAGCATTAAATGCATCTGCAAAAGACCGGAGAAGATCTGCTGTGACTTTCTTATTTGATTGTGCCATAAGTAAAGTTGGCAATAATATCAGAAAAATCAAAGCTCCTTTTTTCATATCATTTAATATTGGTTTTCTGCAACTGCTTATTGCTGCATAATTATTTTTCTCAGCAGGGAAACCTGCCCCAGGTGATAATAACTGTGTTCAATAACGGCTTCTATATTTCTCCGGTAAGTTCCGTACTTTTCATCTGTAAACGGCTGGTCCAGCATGCTTTCATCCATTTGTTCTACCTGGTTTGCAAACATTTCGGCATTGTTTAAAAATTCACTGACCAATTTATTCCAATCGCTGTCAGACTTGATTTCCGGAAGGTCAAAACTGTATTTGTCCCTGATCTCCAGTTCCCCCCGTTAAAAACTTTTACAAAGCCGGCTAAATAATAGTTTACGTGAAAGGTCAGCAAAGCAATGGTATTCAGGTTGCCAACTTTTTGATTAGCCTGTTCCCGGTTTACACTTAATAGCTGTTCTTTGAAGTTTGTGTTGGCGATCCATTTCCCGTTGAGCAATACTTCCCGGATCC
Source organism: Chitinophagaceae bacterium (assembly GCA_016703625.1). Classification (GTDB taxonomy): domain Bacteria; phylum Bacteroidota; class Bacteroidia; order Chitinophagales; family Chitinophagaceae; genus Ferruginibacter. Next base: position 15,608 of record JADJBP010000005.1, read on the forward strand.
GGTTTGCAAGAACTACATTTCTTTTCATTGTATCAGTCATTTGGAAGCGTTGTCATGTTTGCTGAATTGCTTCATGGATCTTTCGCCCCTGGCGAACGATAACATCCACCATTTCTAAAATGTCTTTACGGGAAGTTCTGAAATTTACGATACAACATCTTAAACAATATTTGCCTGCAACAACAGCATTTGATAAAAAACTTCACCGCCCACCTGCAATACATTCAAAAGTTTTTCATTCAATGTGTTCAAATAAGCTTCGTTCTTTTTTGCGTCTTGCATAAAGCCGGCCGGAACATATCTAAAAGTGGTAATGCTCAGGTTTTGCGTTATTGCTTCAAGTTCCGGATGTTTTTTTGCTTCCTCAAATAACAGTTGTGCCAGTGCGATATCTTCCCCGATCATTTTGATGTAACCATTCTTTCCAGCCTGTTGCAAAGCCATCCATACCTTTAATGCCCTGAAGCCCCTCGAATTTTGAAAACCATATTCATAATAATTTATGGCGGGTTCGTCATCCTGGTTGCTGAAGTTGTAATAAACGGGATGTGAACTGTAAGTGTCGACCAGGTGCTGAGGATTTTTTACCAGCGTGCAACCGGCCTCAAGCGGTGCGTATAGCCATTTGTGTGGGTCCAGGGCAATGGAATCTGCTTCCCTGATCCCGGCAAATAAATTTTTGTATGCAGGGATCACAGCGGCGGGAATTCCATAAGCACCATCAATATGAAACCACAGATCATGTGTCTTGCAAACAGTTGCTATCGCAGAAAGATCATCTACTACGCCCGTGCTCACATCTCCTGCATTTCCAATCACAAGAAATGGTTTCTTACCATTTTTTAAATCGTCATTAATTGTTTGTGATAAAATTTCGGTATTCATTTTATTTTCTGCATCGGTAGGTATCCACCTGATGGCCTTTAACCCGTGTCCGAATAAAACCGCTGCCTTTTCGATCCAGGTATGCGTTGCTTTTGAACAATAGAAAACCATTTCGCCATGCGTATTCGCTAAGCCGTCTTCTTTCAAACTCTTTGGGGCTTTGGCAGTTCTTGCAGCTAAGAACGCTGTCAGGTTTGCCATGTTGCCGCCACTTACCAATATTCCGCCACAGGCAGGATCAACGCCGATAAATTCTGCCAGCCATTTCACAGTCTGTTTTTCAATAGCGGTTGCCATTGGACTTAAAATATTTGCACCCACGTTGGCATTTACTGTAGCAGCCAACAGGTCTGCCAGTGCTCCAATTGGAGCCGGTGATGAAGTGATGTAGCCAAAGAATTTTGGATGCCCGTTGAGCAATGAATGGTCGAGTAACAGATCAGAAGCCCTGGATAATAATGCTGAAACAGGACTGCCATCTTCAGGCAGGGGGGCATTGCCTAAAACATTTTGTATTTGCTTTGATGTTTCCCCGGTAGTCACCGGTTTTTCATCAATGCTGTCAATAAAATTTGATATGGTGTCGATCAATTGATACCCAATAGTTTTGAATTCGTCTTTGGTAATTTCAATGGGTGAATTTCTTTTGTCTGTCATTTCACTAAATATTTCTGTTGGTTTGATATAGTATCCACTGGTAAAGTATCTCATTAAAGAACGAAAACTTTATTTACAAAATCAAACTAAGCCTGCGGTGCTTTTTCTGCGTAGCCCACAAGCCGGGCAAGGGTATCAGCCAACCCGCAGGATCTTTTCCATCTTTCTGCCTTTGGCCAATTCATCCACCAGTTTATCTAAATACCGCACCTGTTGTGTTAACGGATCTTCGATCTCTTCCACACGATATCCGCAAATCAGCCCTGTAATGTGGCGTGCATTTGGGTTTAATGCTGCCTTTTGAAAGAAGGTTTCAAAAGTTACTTTTTTTTCAATGAGGTCCTGCAACTGCCGGTTATTGAACCCGGTAAGCCACTCTATCACCCGGTGCAATTCTGCTTTCGTTCTGCCTTTCTTATCTACTTTTGTTACATAGTGTGGATATACCGAGGCGAATGTCATTTTTGCAATCCGCTCATTGTGTTCGGGTGTTGTTTTCATGCACTGTATTTTAAGTTAATTCACACGGATCATTTCAATCTTTCCAAACGGCCTTTCCTTTTCACAATATTTTTATAATCCCACTGAATTTCTTTTGATTTTTTCAACCAGCGGGTAAGGTCTTTTGTATTGACCTGTTCAACTGCCGTGTAAAAACAGAAGCGTCTTTAAATTTTTTACCTCTCACATGTAATTCTTCTTCTTCAAAATCTGCCCCGCTCCAAAACATCAAACGCAATCCAGCTTTCTGTTTGCTGTAGCCAACAACTGGGTTGCCTTCTAAAAACCAAACAGGGTGGGCGTGCCAGATCTTGCTTTCGGCTTTAGTCAAACTGCGGTCGATGGTGGCTGCAATCAGGTTGCAGATCTCTTTGTCAGCCGTAGTTTGTTTGTTGTTGTATGCCTGTATTTCTGCGTTCAAATTACTTTCAAAATTTTCCTTAAAACTCATTCGCAATAAAAAACATTATGAACAAATAACACTTGCGTGTCTTGCTACTAATCTCCATTGTCCATTTAGTTTCATCCATATATTGGTATATCGCCTGTTTATTGTCTTACCGGCATCAGGAGATTTACCTTTTGGTACGACAATTTCTTTTCCCATTAAAATGGCTGTGTTTTTCCGTATTTGTACTGCCTCGCATATTCGTTGAAACGAAATATATGTTACAGCTCCATTACGAATTCTGTTAGCCCTGTCGATTTCGTTGAAAGGATTGTTAACCATAAAATCTTCTGTCCAATATTTATCCATTTCTTTAAGATCGCCATTCAAAACAGCAGCCGCATGCAGGCTGTCGAGTTTTCTAACTTCTATTTCGATGGATTTTTTTTCTTTTTCACTTTGTGCAGAAACGATAGTGAGAATACTAACTGTTAAAATCAGGGTTAGTAACATTGATTTTTTCATAATTCAAATTTAAGTTTAAACTGATGGTAACTGCATTTATCATGCTAACGGCCAGACCAGGTCGGAGTAACTGGTATCAGTATTCCTTGAAGCCCGGCTAACCACTTCTGCGTAAAGATAAAAACTTGATTAAAAATTTCACAGCTAAATTTTTTAAGATGAGACCGGGTATGCAGCTGAACGATGAACCAGGTGTTGTGATACGGATCATATCTCCCCGTATTTTGCCAAACGCGTTATGAGCTGCTTTTCTTTTAAAAATTGATTGTTTTAGTAAATGCAAAATAACTTTTCAGGATCTCAGCGCTTGCTTATTTTATTCATAGATATGGTTTTTTGCCGGCTGCATTTAAAACGGGTTATGCCGGGCTCTCTTTTTTGTACATGCTTATGACTGGTGCCGCTATTCACCCTCTTTCGCCATAAATTAAAACTGCTTCGTTTTAACTCCTTTCTCATTAATGAAATTACATTGTCCTCCGAAAGGCCAAACTGTATTTTTATGGCTTCAAATGGCGTCCTGTCTTCCCATGCCATTTCTATTATCCTGTCTATATCCGGTTGTTCCATCACAATAACATTTAAAAAGTCGATCGCTTCCAGTTAACGGTAACCGGCGAACCTTCGGCTACAATAACTGAATCAGGTTTGTGTTCGCTTAAAAAGGAGAAGTCGCTGCCATACATGGCATTAAAGTCGCACTGAATGGAATGATCTTTTACACGGTTCACCTTCCACCGGGGATGATTTACTTTATATTCCTGGGATAACTGATCATTTATTTTTGTGTATCCATAATAATGTTCAAAGATGAACTCTTCTATACTGCCGGACAGCATTTCTTCATTTTCTTTGCATGTTGTTACTGCTATATGGTTCCAGGCATTATTTATTTTCCAGGTATACTTTATTTTTTTGCCGAATCGGCAATTTCTATTAAATGATCTGTAGGGATGGCTATGTAATGTTCTTTATACAATTTGTTGGCAAGCCATGCCACCAGTTTGTAGGGAACGGTTTCATTTATAAAAACTACACCCCGTTTCAGCGTCTTTCCTTCAGTTCTCTTTACATAAAAACGCAGGTTGATCTCTTCAAACGTTCCTAAGAACGGGATAGGGATATTAAAGAGGCTGGTTTTTTAAACATAAAACCAACAAGACTTACATAAAATTTATTATTATAAGAATCCAGCTCTGTGCCCTGTGGTAAATATGGGATTAATACATCGGGATGTACGGCATAATTTGCCATGATTAGGTTTTCCCAGCGGGCCGATAAAAAGTATCTGTCATTATCTTTTACAAAAGGTACACTATAATTATTTAACTTTTTAAAGAAGACATACCGCCGTCGACATGTAAAATCTGTCCTGTTATCCAACCGGCATTTTCGGAAAGCAAAAAAGCAGCCATATTTGCGATGTCGGCCACAGTGCCGTTCCTTTTTAGCGGGTGGCGCAATGCATTGGACTCTTTTTTTTGTTCGGTATTTAATAAGGATGCAGCCAGCGGAGTGTCGGTTAAAGAGGGTGCTATACAGTTTATCCTTATAGCAGGGGCATACTCAGCTGCCAATGATCTTGTAAGCCCTTCAATTGCTCCTTTCGATGCTGAAACCTGGGTATGAAAAGGTAAACCGGTTTGTACAGCAACCGTAGAAAACAGCACGATGGAGGCATTTGCAGATCTCTTTAACAGGGGCAAAGCCACCTGCAGCATTTTAATGGCTCCAATTACCTGCAGTTTATAATCTGATTCAAAATCCGCAGGTTTCATTCTTTCAAAAGGCCTGAGGTTAATGCTGCCCGGGCAGTAAACAAATCCTGCCAGTTCATCAGGTAAAAAATCTAAAGAAGGTATTTCTTCTAATACGTTCAATTGATGGAAATGTATATTGGGGTTTTCGGCAATTGGTTCATTTTTATTAAAAGTGGCTATCACCTGCCTGCCGGATCCGGCAAGTTGCCAGGCCAATTCCTTTCCAATACCGCTGGAGGCCCCGATTATAAGGTAATTTTGCATGGCTATTTTTACTATTTTATATAGTAACAATAAATGCAGTAATTTGTTTGATTGGCTCAACTGTGGGCAGGGTTAGCAGTACACAGTTTTATCTATGCGGTGATTGGCCATATGTAAACCAGCTTCCTGTTTTAGATGACCTTGTTAAAATCAATTTTAAAAATACCGGAAGCAACTTAAAATTCTGTACCCTGTATTTCCATTCCTGTTGAATGAACTTTTATGTCTATTCCGGTTACTTTTTAAAACTTACTAAAATACATATACCAATTCCACTCCCAGGTTTTCCCATTGTCACCTGAAAAGGCCTGGCTCCAGATTGGATTTTCTTTATCCCTGGTGTCCCAGCGAAATACAACCAAAATATCTTTTCCATTAAATTTGTCCTTTGTAAAAAAATGGGCAATGTCATTTTCAAAAGAGCCAATAACAGGTGGCTGTAAAACTCCTTCGTTTGAGTCTGCCCAATAAATACTCCATAATTTTGTCTTTGGATTGAAAAGCCTTACCGACATTCCCTCAAATGGCTCATCGTTAAATGTAGCCAGGTAATTGTCAATATTTCCAAGGCCATTTAATACCCGGTACATTTCCTGCGTAGATTCAAACGTTGTCCATTCGGTGCAGTTGTTTAAACGGGCTTTTAGTTTTTTATTGCGAAGTTTCCATTTGCCTTCATAAAAATCAAAGTCGTGTTGTGAAGAAGTTGGTGATGCTGTAATGATCAACTCTCCATCTTTACCAAAGTTTATTTTTGGAATTTCAATGTCATTTTTATTTGTCATAATTATTTTTTGAAATGTAATATGTATTTGATGCATGCCGGAAATGTTGCCGGGGAAACTACTTAGCTTGAGTTGAATCAGCAGGTAGTAGTGGCATGGGTACAGAAGCGTGATCAGCCGGTACAACTATTTCAGCAGCCTTAATTGCTTTCACTTCTGTATTCCTGCCTTCAAATATCATGAGTTTCCAGGAATGTCTGACCATGGCATTATGTAAAATAAGAAACGAAATTTATAAATTGAAATTAAAAATATTTAATAAACGGTCAAACCCATAGTTGATGATTGGCAGCGATAAAAGGCTGGTGAAGTAAGCCTTCAACGACGGTGAGCAAACGACAGAACTGGGGGACTTGCCCGGGTTGAACAAAACCCCATATTAGCGGCAACCGTTTGTCTTACAGGTTTATATGTCTATAAATAATGTGTCTTGATAAAATTACAATGGTGAATATTGTGTCCCACAGTCATATAACCAAGTCCGCGCGCAGTAAAGCCTGCGGTATTAGCAGTTCCTTTGAAGTCGAGCATATTTTCTGTCATTGGCTTAAATAAATTGAGTGTTGATTCTCTAATATTAGAGTATTCATCTTTTAAGGACTGTAAATCCGATTGGATTTTTTGCGAATGGATTATATATTGGTTTTCGTCAAACCCTGGTAATTCAGTATCGTCAAACCTTGAAAATCTGAAGGCCCGGTAAGCATAAACCCTTTCGCAATCAATAATATGCCGCAAAACATCTTTGTTGTCCACTTTCTCTCCGCATAACTGTAATTTTCTTTTTCTGTTGGGATTGATGCTATTAGTGTTAACGTTTCTTTATAGCTATTTTGTAATGCATCTAATAAATTATTCTCAGTGACAAGGTCAAAATAATAATGACAATACTTTGGAGCGTCAGAATAATTTGGTTTAACTATCATATTAAGTGTTACCAGTTTTGGTCAGTTTAGAATGGCTGCTACGGTTCCGTTAAAGAGCAGGTATTTGCGAAGGCTGTGAAATAGGCTTCTGTGTGTCCGGTTTTTGCAACATAACTTTATACCCGTATTTGTTTTGTACAACTGCAATTTGTAAGTTAAATCAATTTTTCAATTTCAATTACCCTGCAGATTTTTCTTTCTAAATTCAGATGGACTTACTCCTTTATGTTTTTTAAAAGCCTTATTTAAATGGCTTTCGTCTGTATAATTAAGTTCATAAGCAATTTCGTTTATCCGCATATCGCTATGTATTAACCTTGTTTCTATTAACCGCATCTTATAATTGAAAATATATTGTTGCATAGTCTCACCGGTTTGTTTTTTAAAATAACGCCCCAGATAATTTAGTGAAATGCCAAAATGAGCGCTCAGCTTTTCGGATTTTAGGTTTGCAGGATCGAAAATATTTTGTTGAATATAGTGCAATAAATCCAAAACAGTTTCACCTGTATTTTCTTTTATGTTCTTCGGTAGTTTGAGTGCAATATTTCTTGCTACAATAGTAATGATAGTATTTACAATTTGTTCAATTATTTTACGATAGTATAATTGCTGGTTGATGTTTTCATTGATAATGCTTTCAATCAGTGATGAGATAAGGGGTTTATCTGCCTTATTTTTTAAAATGCAGCCAGGCCGGTGGCTTGCGTTCATCAGAATGTATTCCATACGCTCCACCGCATCTTTGTCCTTTGCAGATTTGGTATTTATATAATAATCATTAAACCGTAAAAAAAAAAATTGAGTAGGTATAATGATTTCAAAGGAATATGTGTCCTGTGGTGTTATTAAAATAAATTACCCTTACGGTAATTAAATCTGTTTTTGTTAACTGTTTGCACTCCTGTTCCATCAACAATATAAATCAATTCGAAAAAATTATTGCTTCTGGCAGCCCTGGGAAACTTATTTAATTCTTTATAGTCAATTTCAAAAGGCTTGTATAAATTTTCTTTTGCCATGGTGTAAAGATACAGGATTAGTGTAAAAATGTACAAGTACGTTCTACCATAAGCAGTATAAATTTGTAGTATCAAAATTTCTTAAAATGAAAATATTAATTATTGGAGCCAGTGGAGCAATCGGAAAATTAATTGAACCCGAACTTTCTGAATTGCATGAAGTTATAACTGCAGGCAGAAACAGCGGCGATGTAAAGATTGATAGTTCATTAGTCGGCTCGATACATGAAATGTTTGAATCAGTAAAAAATACTGAAGCATGTGTTTGCTTGGCAGGCGGCAGTTGCGGAGGGGATTTGTTATCACTGACTGAGGATAGGGTAAATATGGGAATTAAAAATAAACTTTTAGGTCAGGTTAATCTGGTACTTATCGGGCAAAACCATGTTACTGATAACGGTTCCTTTACACTTATATCGGGTAAGATGGGGGATCAGCCCTCTAAAAATGCAGCAGACAAAGCACTTGTCAATGGCGGTATAAACAGTTTTGTGATGGCAGCATCATTGGAAATGCAGAGGGGTATCAGGATAAATGTTATTAGTCCTTCAAAAGTCGCAGATATTCCTGTTGAAGATTTAGTAGCCGGCTATTTAAGAAGTATTGAAGGCACTGCTACAGGTGAAATTATTAAAATAAATTATTAACACTTATTATCAGAACAACAACATGAAAAAAGTTTTCGTTTTAATCTTTGCATTGGGGTTTGTATCTCTTTTGTATGCTCAAAAAAGTAAAAAAGCATTGCAGGAGCAATTAATTGGAACCTGGACGCTGGTATCGGTCGATAATATTTATCCAGACAGCAGCAGGGTATATCCATACGGCAAAAACCCACAAGGCATGTTAATTTTTGATCCCAAAGGGAATTATGCAATTCAGATTTTAAAAACCATCCGGTCAAAAATTGTATCTGGCGATAAAAACAATTGTACCCCTGAAGAAAATGCTATGATAGTTCAGGGAAGCAATTCTCATTTTGGGAAATATTCGGCTGATGAAGTAAATAAAACTATTACGTTCAATATATCTCATGCATCATTTCCCAATTGGGAAGGAACCGTACAAAAACGTTCATATACATATAACGGAAATGAAATTAAGTATGTCGTAACTCATACAACGCAAGGAGGACAAGCAGTTATAGCTGAGGTTTCCTGGAAGCGTTTGCAATAGCTAATTATTTGATATACCCAAGAAAATGGAATTCATGCCTGGTAATAGAACAAAACACGATACAGCCAAACTGTAAATTTAAAAAGTATTATAGATTTAGAAAAGAGCCTGCAGACTAAAAATCAAAACCCTTTGTCAAGGAGACTGAATAGATTATTCGAAGTCATTAAGATTGACCACAAGGCTTTAAAGGAAACATTAGAAATTACTTTTGGAAATAATGAATTTCTGCTTGTCAGCTCAATTTATAAAGCATTGGCCTAAGTCATCAAATGATGGGTAATAGTTAGGGCAACCTGGGTACCCGCCTGCTCATTAAGTCCCCCGGAACGGCCTTTCTTCACTAAACCTGCCTGTTATTCTTTCCTGCAATCCACAAGTGTTCATTTACATAAACTGATTGATTATTTTTTTCCAGTATTGCGGAAGTTCATTAAGCTTTTCTGTTACAAAGGCGGCAATTCGTTTATGATCTGCAGCAATATTTTTCAGTTTTATATTCAATAGTTGAGGCTGTGTGATCGGTTTCCCAATTTGAGAAACAATAAACACACTGGCTTCTTCGGCAAAATGATTTTCAACAATGGCACGGCCCAGGTCAAAGGCAAAGTGATTGTATATTTTTCCGATGTGGCTCACAGGGTTTTTTCCTGCGGAGGCCTCCAGGCTCATTGGGCGGTAAGGAGTGATCAGGCCGTTTACCCGGTTTCCCCTGCCAACCTGTCCATCATCGCCAGCTTCTGCACTTGTGCCTGTAACGGTAAGGTAAATACTTTCTGTTTTGTAATTGTCGGCAGTGTTGATCTGAATTTCTGTATTGATAAAACCGAATTGTGTATTGATAAATTCTTTTATTGATTGTATCTTATTTACATAATCTTCAATGTTGGCAATGAATTGATCAATGATGGCAATGGCAATGGTGAATTGACTGATATGCCTGGTTTGCACGCCCATTACTTTGATATCTTCGCCGATGAATGGAAATATCTCTTTTGTGCTTTTGTTATTCAAAAGGGTTTCAATGGCCAACACATTTTTTTCAATAGCTGAGAAGGGATAATAACCTACCCCAAAAGAACTGTCATTGGCAAGCGGGATCTCGCCTTTGCCAAACCGCTGAAAGAGCTCTGTTAGATCATTGCTTCCCGCCCTGATCTTCGGAATTATATGTATGTGTTTTTCAACATCTAAAAAACGTATGTTATCAGAGAGCCATTGTTTGGCGGTATTGACTGCAATTTCTTCAACAGGAATTATTTTTCCTTTTACCTCCGTAGTGGCTCTTCCGGCAATATACAGTTCTATTGGTTTAATAATTTTTCCGCCATGATAAACGGGGTTTGATCTCCCCCCAACGAGTAGCGCTTTGTCAACATTATAATGAAGAATGGTTCCAAAATGCTCAAGGTAATAATTGCAGAGCGCTATGGAAACATGTTCTGCAATGTGATCACAAATGCTGTCAGGGTGCCCGGTACCTTTTCGTTCTGCCATTTCAATAGCTGAAATCTCCGTATGGGATTGTATCTCAATGAAATTGTTCATTTACCTGCTTTAATTACTGCCAATATGTAAAGTAAGAAACGAAATGTAGAAATTGAAATTAAATTACTTAATAAACAGCCAGGAATATGTTGCAGGTAAGTGAACTTTTCATTGTATGACGACCAAAGGAGCAATGCCGCTGACAGGGTGCTGCAATACGATGCTGTGTGAAGTCTTTATTGACACAGCACCTCAGCTAATTTCACAGATGTATTAAAATCCAGGGAGTCTATGTTTTTAAAATCTCCATATCCTTCAACAAATGAATTTCCTTCCATTTTAAAGGCTACCTGCCTGATCGATTGAATGCCTTCAGACATGAATGTATAATCAGCTACCAAAATGTTACCACTCATATTTCCCTGAATGGTTCCTTGCTTCGATCAAAAGCATGGTCAGGAATACTTATGGCATTGGGCTTCTCTAAAATTACAGGTATAGGAAAAGACAGGTTCAGGTTCAAAATTGCCTGTCTGTGTTTGTGCAGCAAATAATCCCATGCATGATTATCATAAGGGTTGTTCTTTTTTTCTTTCCTGAAAATCTATTTAATTTTTTTTGTTCTTTAAGCGCAAGAAAAAACCTGCACCAAACAATAAAGTCACCAGGCCTGATATATACGGCATTAATTCAGTCATGTTTGCTGTGTTTTAATAGTTTTAAATAAATACCGAAGCATAAGATCGTGGGTACCCATAGCCCAACAAATATGGCATGTTGCTGATCCCCGCTGAACCATAGCACTTCCGAAAAAACAAGCGAGATTAAGGCAGCTACAAACAGTAATTTGTCTGCCATGGTAAATTTTTTAAACATGGTGTTTTTTTTATCTCCTACTCATATGGCTTTTCGGTTACGCCCCGTTTTTTGTATGGGATCTGGTCTCCATGATGTTGCTTACTGGCCTAACAATAATATTTGGCAATTGTTTTATTATTGCCATATTAATACATGTTTATACTCTGGTTGTTTAACTTACCGGATCAATAAAGGCGTGGATGCTTAAATTTGTGAAAGGTGCATGAAGGGTGATGTAACGTGTCCATTACCCTGTATTTTGGCAGTACTATTTTTGGCAACAGCTTTACTAATCTGCAAATTGCAGATAAATCAACAGCCCGGCAGCCGTGGTCATAATGATTAATGCAGCAAATCCTAAAATGTTTATGGCCGGTGTATTAACATATTTGCCCATTATCTTTTGTTGTTGGAAATGTGCAAAATAATAGCAATTAACACCGGCGCCGTTATCCCATATAGAATTGCTGTATAGATCAATGCCTTGATCGGCGAAATGCCAATATAATTTAAAGAAAGTCCGAGCAGGAGTGAAATGGCTATGATGATATAAAAACCTTTGGCCTCATGAAATTTTTTATCAAGGCCCTGTTCCCAGCCAAATGTTTCAGAAAAAATATAAGAAAGCGAACCACTCAAAACCGGAATTGCAATAAGACCGGTACCTATTACACCAATTGCAAAAAGCAGGTAAGCAAAATTTCCTGCTAACGGTTTTAAGGCCATAGCCGCCTGTTCTACGGTATCTATTTGATGAACGCCCCCCTGGAATAAAACCGTGCCGGTAGTTAAAATAATAAAATACATAACAAAGCCCGAAAAAGTCATTCCAAAATCCACGTCCACTTTCATCTCATGAATTATTTTCTTGTTCACAACAAGGTGGGTTTTCTTATGTTTCATTTCTTCAACTTCAACAGAAGCCTGCCAGAAAAAAAGATATGGCGATATGGTTGTGCCAAGTATGCCTACCAATATGGCAATAAAGTTCTTATCAAATTTTATGGTTGGAATAAATGTAGATTTAATAATTTCAGCAAAATCCTGTTTGTACAAAAACGGAACAATAAAATAAACCAACATAACTATGCACAAATATTTAAGAATGGAAGCAATTTTCAGGTATGGCAAATAGATGATCAGGCCTAATAATAAAAGCGTAAAAAAAACACTAAAATAGGAAGCGTCAATCGATGGAAACAACAGGTTACCCACAGCTCCCATTCCCGCAATGTCTGCACCAATGTTCATTACTATGGCCGGAAAACTAAATAGCAACATCAGGTACAAAACAGGTCTTGGGTAATGTTTTTTTAATGTTCCCGTAAGGCCCTGCGAGGTAACTAATCCAATTCTTGCACACATTTGTTGAATAGAAGCCATTAGCGGAAATGCTACAATAGAAGTCCAAAGTGTTGAAAGTCCATACGCTGCCCCGGCCTGCGAATAGGTTGCGATACCTGACGGATCATCGTCACTGGCACCCGTTACGAGCCCGGGGCCAATTATTTTCCAATACCGGGATAGTTTATTTGATCTTGTCTTTTTTGTCATTCTTATACTGCTGTTTGATCGCCGGAAAAAAGGGTAGCTAATTTGTCTGCCCCGGCGTGGAGCAAAGTTACAGAACCCGGGGTTGTACCCGGCTTGCGGTAAGCTCATGTTAGCTGCTGTTACATGCTGCTGCGGCAGGAAAATTTATTGTTACCCACTGCTTTAATCGGGTAAGGCCGGGATATTCTTTTTTAAATGATTCCAGGTCTTTTATAAAAATGGGATCATTTTTATTTATCCATTTAAACATTTTGTATAGGTTTTTTCCCATAATAAGCCTTACTATGAACAGGGGTAATTTTTGATATTTAATTTCTTTGCCCAACACCTGTGAAAATGTTGTTGCAACCTGTTGCATATCCATTTCTTCTGAACCAATGGTGATCGTCTTGCCTAAATACCTGTCTTTGTTCAGGAAAATGTCGCTGCTTATTTTCCCGATGTCAGCTGTACTTATAAATTGCTGTACCTTATTTTTATTTACGGGGGAGGCCAGTTTGCCTTTTAGAATCCTGCTTCTTACTTCAGGTATTAAAAAATTTTCGAAAAAAGAAACAGGCCTTATGATGGTATAGGGCAGATCCAGTTGTTTGATATGATTCTCAATTTTATACTTACTGTCAAAGTGTGGAACGCCTGTTTCCAGGTTTGCACCTGAAACAGAAGAATATAAGAAATGATCTACACCATATTCTTTAGCAAGATTGGCTAAATTCATTCCCTGTTTAATTTCCGTTTCAATTCCGTTTCCAAAAGTTTGAACGCTGAATACGCCATAAATGTCCTGAAGATGATCCCGGAATGAATTCAGATCATTTAGATCACCTTTTACCAATTCAGCATGTTGATTTTTTAAATGCTGTGCTTTGACTGAGTCAGTATTCCGGGTCAGCAATTTAACTTTAAAGCCATTTTTAAGCAGGCTGGCTGCAACCGCACCTCCCTGGTTACCTGTTGCCCCTGTTACAAAAATTGTTTTCAAAGTTGATCGTTTTAGTTTTAACCTTTGTGATTATATCAATTTTTATGAGATAGCACAGTGTACTATTGTTAAGGCCTGGCGATGGGGCAGTAATTGAAAAACATCAGCCCGGGCCATTGCTGAATAAAGGTACAAAAGATGATGACCCGAACTTCAACCTGGTTTTATTCTCCGGCAGGATCTGGTGCCGGCCGGAGAACAAAAGGTTGAGCATATATTCGTCGCCACGTCATATAGCCCAACAGGATCTTATATGAACATGTTTTTTACTTAGATTGTAATTCTTTTAGCCTGTTTTTAGCTTCTTCACTCTCAGGATTTAGTTGAAGCGTTTTCCTGTAGAATTTTACAGCGTCTTCTTTTCTGTTTAATGCTAAATAAATATTTGCCATCGACAGGTTTATAAAATCCCTTTCAGGAAATTCCAAAACATTATTTTCTGCAATAATTTTTGCATCATTATACCTTTTTAAACTTAGTAATTTTTCTCCCAGGTAATACAATTGAAGCCAATCTGCATAAAAATGTGCTGTGTCAGTTTTCATTTTTTTATATGCTATTACTGCGTTTTCCGCATTAGATGCTGCAATGATCGTTTCCATTTTTTTATGTATAGGCTCTTTCAATTCAACAGGTTTATTGTACAGTACTTTTAATAAGTTTTTGATGATTCCAAAAAAATCAGTTGGAGCACTATTACATAAAATGACTGCCATACTATTCGTTTCAGGTATCCGGATAAAAAAGGCGATAAAACCCTCTGTAGAACCTAAATGGTAATTTGCTGATACACTATCTGTTGACGTATATCTAAAATTTTGATTAAACCAACCATAGCCATACCTTGCCGGTCTTATTCCCGGGGTAAACATTTCTTTTGTTAATTCTTTATTTAGTAAGCTGTTGTTAGCTATTGCCATATGAAATGTAAAGAGGTCTTCTACTGTGGTGTAAATGTCTCCTGTTCCCATCGTGTTAGACTGGTCTCTAAAATCAGCACCAATATAATTGCCAAAACCATAGTCATATCCCGAAGCTCTTTTAGGCACAATTTGCGTATGTAAATAAGAGCCTGAATTTTGCATATTTATTTTGTTGAAAATTTCATCCTTCATTGCCTGTTCATATGATTTTCCACTTACTTTTTCAATAATATAACCTAATGTATAATAACCCCAACTGCTATACATATAGCGGGATCCGGGTTTAAATGCAAGAGCTGAATCACTATATACTTTTACATAATCTTCTCTACTGAAACTTTGGCGGCTGATTCGTGGAAAAAAATCTTTTATGATATCGTAATTAGGTATTCCGGAAGTATGGTTAAGTAATTGCCTGATGGTAACTTTTGCCGCTGGTTTGTTTTTAAATTCTGTTAAGTAATCGTCTATGGTTTTGTTTAAATCTACAAGACCTTTCTGTACAAGAATTAAAATTAATGTAGCTGTTAATGGCTTTGAAATTGAGCCAATCATAAATTTTGTATCTGTAGAATTGGGAATATTCCATTCTCTGTTGGCTAACCCAAATCCTTCTTTATAAATTACTTTTCCATTTTCAGCAACCAAAACGGCTCCGTCAAACATGTTGTATTTGTGGAAAGTTTTCATCATTTCATGAAGCCTCTCTTTTTTACCCTGGGCATGCAAACCGTTTACCAGCAGCATACAAAAGAATAATAATATACATTTTTTAATAAACATAATTGTTGTTTTTTGCTGTGTCTTTAATAATGGTTTGTAAAGCGTTGAGCGTTATATGCAGCACGGGTACCTGCCTCCAGGCTATGGTGTAAATTAATAAACGTAATTAATAAAATGAAATTAAAAATAACTGGCAAACAACCTTTACCGTTTTGCGGGAGCCAGGTCATAGCTGGTGGTAGCTTATCTTGCCCAGGGTGTACAAAAACCCATGTTAGCGGTTTGTGGCGGATTTCTGTCAATCATTGGTATACTTATTGTCTTTCCATGTATCAGCTCCTGCCGGGCCATTTGCGATAAGCTGTTTTGCCAAAGATGTAGATGCCGTATTCAAATATGATGTCTCTTATTTATTATAAATATCATTGCTGAAGAAATAATAAGCATTACTAATGCACCAATGATAAGTGGATTTTCTTTTTGTGAAATTCCAATAAACAAATCACCAACCATCATGACTAAAAAGAAAATATATGCAAGGGTCAGCATGGGAATAGATTTTTTAATAGTAGCAAAACCAAAAATAAAACCAAGTGCAAATTGTCGGGCAGCCCACATATAAATTAAGTAGTCAACTCCTTTTGCCTCTAAGTCAACTGACTCTAAAACTGATTCCGGTGAAAAACATAATGATAAACTTACTCCGAGTTCAAGTAGTGCAATAACTCCTGATACAACAAGTATCCATTTTGGCAAGGAATTTTGTGCTGTTTTCATAAATTATAGTTGTTTTTAGTATTCGTTTTGATGTTTACAAGGCAGGTTCAGCCGTTAATGCTATAGCTTTTGTGACGCGGCTATGGGAGTATCCGCCTGGTGCTGCTGCTGATTAAAGGAACGAAATTTTATTATAATTGCAAAAGACAATTAATAAACTGTCGGGCCGGAACATAAATATTGGTGGCGAATGAATGGGGAGAATATGCCTGTAAGCCCGAATGGCGGCAAAGCTTAGTTAACGGTTGTTTTTTATTTTTCCTGCATTTGACGGAGGAAAAATTTTATCACTTCTAAATTCATGGCTGATGTGGTCCAGTGTCCAATGCTTTCATATGTTTTGAAGATTGGGGTAATGTTATTCTCCTGGTATATGAGCTGGCATTTCAAATATCTTTCGGGTACATATCTTCCGATGTTATTATTGATTATGTTGCGTTCATTTTCGTTATAAGCATCATCAAACTGAACAGCATCATTGTCATCCAGCTTACCCATATAGATGAACTGCGGAATGGATCTGTATATACCAGAGTCAAAACCATAGCCGAATAATTCACGAAAATCATTTGTTCCAATGGGGTAGTTGAGTTTAATTCCGTTTATTTCATGTCACGGAAGCATAAGTTTCCCGTTAAATCCTCCTATGGCCAATGCTTTTATTTTTCCGGGATGTATGAAAGAAAAACGGTTTGTGAATGTAGCAGAAGCTGAAAATCCATTCATAAAGAATTTTGGGGCAACCTGGATATGCATGGAAGCTAAGACAGACCTGGCATCATTTACCATTTCCAGTAATTGCAGATCAAGCCGTTTTAGTTCGGTTAATTTTTCCAGCAGAACATCCCTGTCCAAAGCGTGGGTATACATAAGCGGTTGAGATGCCGGTCTCGGAAAAATTGGAACAAGCAGGGGGATCCTGAGCTCTGTAGAAATATTGTTCCCGACCGAACTTACGGAAGCCAGGTCAACAGCATATTTTTTATGAACTTCTATGCTGTCTGTTATTTTGCCTGTGTTGTTCGGTTCCACCAGCAAAATATTTTTTTATGCAGGGCCGTTTTTTTGGGTATAAATAAAATGTAGTCATGGTAAAATCCCTTTTCGGGGTTCTTCGTGACAATAATTAAACTGTCATTTTTAAATGTTTCTGTTGTTGAATTTTGGGCAAAAGAAACAATATTGGAAAGGACGAAGACCAGGATGAATATAGAGCGCATGACAGGTTTTATTTACAATGGTTTGATTTAATAATTCCGTAACGAAAATAATGAGAATACTACATCAATTAATATACATGGTATTGACCTGTTATTTACCGGTAATGTATTGATGGAAACAGGGTATCAGTTGAAAATCAAATATCCAATTTGAGAGATAAAAAGCCAATAAAAAACGCTATTATGCCGGGCTTTGTGTAGCCGGGGTATTGCTTTAGTTGCATAAAAACTTTGTTAGCTCTTCGTTGTTTTCAATTTATATTTTTCAGGTTTGGTTTTAGTTCTTTCAATAAGGTTTCTTGCTTCCAGGTCAAGTTTAACAGTTTCGCCATACCATTGCACGCCGCCTTCAAAGTTGTCTTTTATTCTTCTATATAATTCTTCCATAAGTTCAGTATGCGTAAGTTCATTATTGGTTAGAATTGATAAAATATATTCCCGGATAAAATTGTAAAAGGTTGTTTGCGTACCAACAGTCCAATAATTACCTGTTCACAAACAGGTCATGCCGCACATTCGGGACATTTATAAAACCGGGTTGCATTTTTTACAAGGGTTAAACGCTTTTTTGTTTTTCAATACAGGGTTTTCATTAAGGAGAAACAAAGGTTATCAATATTTTTAAAATTTTTGTGTAATGAGGAAATGTTTGATAAAATGATCACCCCATTTTTATGCTCAATATCTATTGCCATCGATGTTGAATAGCCACCTGTTCCACCATTGTGCCAAAACCATTTATTCCCGTTTTTCCTGTTTATAATAAACCACCCCAATCCTACATCTCTGAATTTGTTATCCCGGTATGTTTTAGATCTTGTAAGGGCTAATTCAGCATTTGCGCTGTCAAATTGTGCAAATGCGAATTTTGTAAGGTCTTCAACTGTTGAATAAATTCCGCCTGCACCTATTAAGGCTCCCGGTTCCCAGTTTGGGGTAGGTCTTCCTTTATCATCAAGGCCCCCGATTAAATGGGTTTCTATTTTCCTTTTATTGGTACCTGAATTGACCATATTGTACTTGTCAAAGATCATTTCCCGGGCAAGTTGCTCATAACTTTTTCCTGATAATTTTCTTAGAGAATAGGATAACAAACCCATTCCAAGGTTTGAATACGCACTTTTACTTCCCTTTGGGTAGTCCGGGGAAATATCATTTTGTAGATATTCATCAAGTTTTTGTTCATCGTAATCTTTGTAAGGGTTTTTGGAACTAAAGATTGCATCAAAACGGATATTGGAAGGAAGCCTTGGTAATCCTGACGTATGATTAGCCAATTCCCTAAAAGTAAATACCTGGTTGTCTTTGAACGGGAAGTTAAAATACTTATTAATGGTACTGTCTAAGTCAACCTCTTTGTTGAGTACAAAGTTTGCAAGCAATGTGGTAGTAAATACTTTTGTTATTGAGCCAATTTCAAAAACCTTGCTTTTATTTTCAATGGTTATAAGCGTGTCATTTAAACGTTGAATGCCATAATAAACAACTTGTCCGTCATGAATCAGGGCGAGAGCAAATTGTGTATTATCAGGAAAATACTTTGCCTGATTATAAATTGAGTCTGTTTGGCCAACCAATAAATTTTTAATTTTCAGATGGTTTACAGGGGGCTTTACAGTGGAGTTACTCCCGCATCCCGATAAAGCAATAATTACTGCAATGTTAATTAGTGTTCTCACCATTTTGTTTTGTATTTTATTAATCTGACCGTTAAGGTCCAGAGCTTTTTGCAGACCGGGTGTTTGATCCCAATAGCCCCGCCTGCCCGCCCTTGCCGGTGCTGACAGGAATGACACCCGTCTGAACGGTTGATCCTGGCGGGCAGTAACGCATGTATTGGGATTGATTGAACCCATGACAATGCTCATAAAGAAACGCATTTTTATTTAAAATGAGAATTGAACCCGGGGTGTTGTCCCCGTTGTACAAGATCCTTGTTGGGCAAAGTGTTTTAAACTAAAATATTTATTTCTATTTAGGTACCTGCATACTCCAACAATGAAGTCCACCTCCGTTATGATTTGTTTCAGCTGTATTTATTTGATAGATTCGTTTTTCAGGAAAATATTTTTGTAGTATCTGTTTTGCCTTTTCATCTTTTATTTTGGAACTCTCAGGTTGTCCCGCTGTCCAGTATTTTGCTTCAAAAACGGTTTTGTTTGTAATCAAAAAATTAAGATAACTGCTTGATGGTACAAAATGAACGGTGTCGCCCACTGAAAAATGTTTCTGTTCAAAAAGGATTTGCCCGGAAAGGAATTTTATTTCCTGATTTTTACTTGCAGTATCCAATGCAAAAGTCATGTAATCAATATCAGGCACAGGCATTTTAACAATGGTGAATGGCTTACCATCCTGGTCAACAGCGTTTTTTAAAATTTCATAGTTTATTTTCATTCGCTCCAGTGTTATTTTTTTTACCGGGTCATGTGCTGCTTCTACAGAGTCGGGGAATGAAATTAAAATAGTATTTTCATTTACAAACCGGCAAAATTGATCCACGTGTCCCTTTACACCCATACCAAAATAATTCCCTGTAATTAATGTTCCCCATCCAAAAGGATCTTCTGCAGCACCTTCTTTTAACCATATTATCTTTTTTGCATTTAGAACATTTTTTAATTCAGCTTCCTGTAATTCTTTAGACATTGTGGGATTACGTTGCATGTTTACTGATTCTACCTGTAAAATGGTTCCTTTACCATTAGTTTCAATAGCACCGCCTTCATTAACCATGGAAGAATTGATTACAGGGTATGGAAATGCTTTTAGATGAACAGTTGTATACTGTTCTCTCTTTACCTTATCCTTGTCTATATAATTTTTCATTGTGGTATCAAAATACCAGCCATACATATTCCAGGCAAAATTTACCAGTTTCTTTTCTCCAATTCCATTTTTTAGAAAGAGCACCCCATCGCGTTGTGCATAGCTAAATTCAGTGGATGAGGTCAAAATTGAATACTATCCGGGTTTACACCAGCTGCCGATAATTTCTTTTTGTAAGTTTCCTGTGCAGAATCGGGAACAAGACAGAATATTTTCATTTCTTTTGCGAGTTGGCTTACCATTTCAAAGGTGGCACTATCATCAAGTCCGTTAACAATAACACCCATCTGTGGTTCCCACTCAGCCGGAAGGTAGAATTCAGATTTATTTTTCCGGTTACAGGAATAAAGAAGTACAGGCAACATCAAGTAAAATAAATAATTCAACTTTTTCATATTTCTTTTATTTAGGAGTGTTGTTTTTCTGTTGCAGCTAAGGTCCTTTACTTTGTGGAACTTAAGTACCTGCCTGCCTTCGCTTCCTGCGAATTAAGGCCGGTCCGCAGGACTCAGTGTGCAGCCAGGTTTGATCAAGATACTGCTATCGGGTTTGTTCCTACGGGCTTGCGGCAAATACTTTGTTAGAGGCAGGTGTATTCCGTCATTCAACTGATGGCTTATTGAATCCTTTGATCATAAGCCAAACCGCTGCTGCTATTTGAACTAGACCGGCCGGAAGAAATAAAAACATGTATAAGCCTTGTCCAAAAATATCAATCAGGACAGCCGTTAACATTAATAAAACTGACAAAAGGCCTGATACTGAAATAATTCCCGGAATTCGTTTTGATCTGTAAAATAAATAATAAAACAGGAACAATGAAACACAACCAATAAGTATAACAAGTAAATGAGCCCACATTCTGACAGCAGAAAATACAGTACCCAGGGTTTTCAAATAATTTGTATCAACAGCGTTCCCTTTGGCATATTCTTTTGAAATTGATAATAAGGTAAGTATACCCAGGCTGTCAAGTGTAATAATGGTGAAACTGATTAAACTGAAACCAAAAAACATCAGGGCCAATCTTTGATTAACAGGTTTAAAGATCGGCAAAAGAATAATGGCTATACTGACATACATGACACCGCTGATTAAATAAAGAAGCACAGCTATGATCAGTTGTTGGGCATTTCCCGAAATACTTGCAAGATTGTCATCAGTAAATGTAAGTGGACCAAGTATAAACAAATTGATAACTACACCTATCGCAAAATGTAATAACAAAAGTAATCCTGTAATTTTTGCTGCATTCCTGTTCGTCTCCATTTGAATTTTATTAATCATTTACATTACCGATTGCAGAGCCTATTACAGATGATACTAATGTTTGGGGCTTTATGCAGCCCGGGGTACCCGCCTGTTCACCGAGTCCTGCGGGCAGGCTTGGCCCCGGGCCCCATCACTGACAGCCGTCGGCCAAAGCCTATTGAGCAAGAGACTGGAACTTTGCTATGTCCGACCCCGGCTGGATGTAAATTAATAAACGAAATTTATAAATTGAAATTAAAAATATGTAGCGAACAGCCTGACCCGCTTTTTGCGGGAGTCACATCCATAGACAATAATAGGTAGCAATAAAAATTCTGAAGTTTGTTTGTCATGCCCAAATAGCGACATGCTTATGTTAGCAGCATGTAATTTTAGGATTCAATATGTAGTATTGTAAAGTCATGTTATCTTCCCAAGAGCCGGCATGTTATTTATCATTTATGAGGGTATCAGGCATCAGGTTCATTTTATACAATAATTTTTCTTATGTTTTATGACCATACCAAAAAGCGGTTCGGCACTATAACCGTCGGCTGGTGACGCACCCAGGAACATACGATATCCCTTACCGCCTGCAAAAAAGCCGGTTTCACCATCTTCCATAACAGAGATGCCAGTAGCATCTGTTCCGTTTTCTCCATCCAGTGCCATAACAACCCGATTTTGTTTATATCCAACGTTAATAACGCCTATACCACCCTTTTCAAATCCTTCATTGTCGCAGAAAATTAGCCCGGTTTGCTTACCAATACGCTGGCCGATGTTGGCATCCGGAACACCATCGCCCAAACAAACTTTATCATAGCCCTGTTCATCCAGAATAAGTATTCCATTTGCCTCATGATTGTAATCCTGGTACCATTTCATATATTGATCTGCATTTCCAAATCGCTGCGACCACAGTGCCCTCACGCGGGCTGTATCGGTACGTACGCGGTTGCCGGAAGGAGGTAAAGGCGCACCGATCAATATCCTTTCCCGTCCACGATCATCAACTATGACAATACCTTTTGCACGCAATATTTTATTATCATCGGTCTCCCTGAATGAAACCATAAATTGTGAAGAAAGGCCCAGTATAATTAATGTTGCAAAGAGTATAGTCTTACTTAAACGTTTTTTTTGATGGTCCAGCTGGCGCTGGAGCGATTCGATTTGATCGTTCATGTTTATTAAGGTTTTAATTACAAGCCGAAGAAAGGAAATTGGTCTGTACACAGAAGAAAGTTAAGTATGAATTGAAAATATCAATGTATGAATTGTATGATCTTATTTATTTAATTTTCCCTGCGCGGACATTTGCTTAACGTAGAAGGGTGATTGGCTTTCTACACTATTTGATATTATATAAAGTCACAGTGATTTTGTTAGCCACCTTGTATTATTTAAAATTATTTAATCCATTCACCTTTTTAATCCCGGGCCTCAACCCCATATCTGATTGCCGCTTCAAGTATATCCATGTTAATATCTTTTAGCGTTTTGAATTTTATGCAATACCCAGTCACGCTTGCCTTACCTAGTTTTTTTCCATACGTTTGGGCTAAGTATGTTTTATCTTTAATACCAAGTATATAGACAGATATCCCGGTTTTGTTTGCACTTAAACCAATTTGATAAAACTCCTTGGTTGTTCCATCCGCATAGTTTATGCTGTAAAATCCATATCCGATATTTGGATTAGAAACCGTTTTATTTTCACTGTTTTTACCATCCAGGAACCATAATTTGTATTCCGGTAATACCTGTAGTATGAACCTGTGCAACTCCTGCATGTCGCTGCGTTTTGGATCAGGCTGGCTGGTAATATACTGTTTGATTTGTTCCTGTACATTCATATAAAATTAAAATTACGGTTACTTACTTTGCCTTTTCATCCCGATAGTTATCGGGACGTTTTATCTTACTCAATGTGATTGTATATTTTCTTTTTATCCTTTGTGACCTTTGGTCGTAAGCTTTCGTTTATGCTCAGGACCGTTGCGATAAAGTTGCCAGCAGATCTTCCAGGTTGGTCATGCTCATTGTGAATCCTTCTTTGAATCCCATTTCAATCATCTTCTCTAAGCGGGCAAGCGATTCATTATAAATAGTAATATGCACTTTTGTCTTTCCGTTTTGTTCACTAAAAGTATAATCCCAATCAGAACCCGGCAATTCAGGATTTTCACCTGCGTCTGCAAAAGCATTAAACATTTTAAAATTGGTCTTTGGAGTAATGGACCTGTATTCCTGGATTGCCCAACGTTCCTGTCCTTCCGGGCTTACCATAGCATAAAATCTTCGCCCGCCCACTTTGAAATCCATAAATTTTGTTCTTGATGTCCATGGTTTAGGCGCCACCCATTGGTCAAGAATTTCCGGTTTGGTAAAAGCGTCCCATACCAGCGAAAGCCCGGCATCAAATTCCCTGGTTATGAATACCGTTTTTGTTGTTTTGTCGACGGTAAAGTCAAATAGCAAATCATTTTTCATTTTTTTAGTTTTATCCACCGAAGCTTTAGCGTTGGCGGGATTTTTTAATTGTTGATAATACGTTGTCGAGTTGATTGAACTGAGTTTCCCAATTTTTCCTGAATTGAGCTAACCAATTGTCAATTTCCTGCATTTTTTTGGGTTAAAGTGATAATAGATCTCCCTGCCTGACTGTTCAGGCTTGATCAATTTGCATTCCTGTAATACTTTAATGTGTTTTGATACTGCCTGCCGGCTCATATCAAATTTCTCTGCCATTGCATTTGGTGTTAATGCCTGGATTGCAATTAAAGTTAAAATAGCCCTTCGTGTTGGGTCGGCTATGGCCTGGAATATGTCCTGCTTCATTTTTTATGGTTTAATTACGCAACCTTCAGGTTGCAAATATATATGCAACTTTTGAGTTGCGCAAATTTATTTTACAGTTTTTTTATTTTAAACCAGTACCGGATGCCTTTGTTCGGTTTGTGTGCCGATGTACAGAACCAGTGCAGAAACCTGCCTGAAAGTATACGCTTTTCCATTCCATTGAAGCAAATTGCTTACCACTACGGTAACAGGGATCATGAAAACCTGTGACAGTTGTCATTAATCAGCCGTAACTTATCTTTTATCTTCATATCATAAAAAACCGGCGTCAACCTGTTTATATATCGGAATTAAATATACTTAGTGTACGAAGTACTTCCGGAGCATTAAGAATTTGATCTCATCATTTAAAAATATATTATTATGAAAGCAACAATGAATGCCCTTGTATACGGTGGCGTTGGAAAAATTGAACTGAAAGAAGTTCCGGTACCAAAAATTACAAAGCCAACAGATGCATTGATCAGGCTCACAAAGACCACGATCTGCGGCACTGACCTCGGCATCATAAAAGGTAAAGTACCCACTGTACAACCCGGTACCATATTAGGACACGAAGGTGTGGGTATAGTTGAGGAAGCAGGTTCTTCAGTAAGAAATTTCAAGAAAGGTGATCATGTAATAATCTCCTGCATAACTTCTGACGGCAGTTGTGAATATTGCAAAAAGGGAATGTATGCACACTGCGAAGATGGCGGATGGATCCTGGGCCATTTGATAAATGGTACACAGGCCGAATATGTATGCATACCACATGCAGATAACAGCCTGCATCCAATACCGGCCGGGGCTGATGAAGAAGCGCTTGTAATGTTAAGCGATATATTACCTACCGGGTATGAAATAGGTGTGCTCAACGGCCGGGTAAAACCGGGAGATACCATTGCCATTGTAGGCTCGGGGCCAATTGGCATGTCGGCATTGCTCACCGCACAATTCTTTTCACCGGCTAAAATTTATATGATAGACCTGGATGATAACAGGCTCTCTGTGGCAAAAAAATTCGGCGCTACTGATGTTATAAATTCAGGTACGGAAGACGTGATTAAAAAAATTATGGCCGAAACAAAAGATGGTGTTGATGTAGCTATTGAAGCCGTGGGCCTGCCTGCCACCTTTGATATTTGCCAGAACATTGTGCGGCCGGGCGGAAATGTAGCGGTTGTTGGTGTGCATGGCCACAGTGTAGATCTTCAATTGCAGAAACTTTGGATACAGAATATAACACTTACAACCGGCCTGGTGAGTACCAATACCACACCCATGTTGTTAAAGAATGTAACATCAGGAAAACTGGAGCCTAAAAAATTAATAACCCATCATTTTGCCATGGATGATATCCTGGAGGCTTACGAGGTGTTTGGAAACGCAGGAAAAGAAAAAGCAATGAAGGTTATTATAGAAGCAGAAAGCCCTGGAAAATTAAAAATGGCAAAAAGTGAAAATGCAGTGCTGGCCGAAGTATAGATCTGCTCATGGTTTTTGCTGACGAATCTAACAAAAGGAGGGAATACTGGTTTCCTCCTTTTGTTTGCGTGCCATATTATTGCCATCTTTTATTCAGTTACCGCAACGCCAGTGCAGCCAGGCCCTCCCGGGGCACAAACCCCTTGCCAGGCGTTGTTTGCAGGTTATTTCCAAAATGAAAAAAAACTTTTTTTCCCGGACCCCGGATCTGATAATTCAGGTGGATATGTTTTGGTCCCCTCAATGAAACTGTAAACGGCGGTATTAAAACCTGACGCTGCCTGTAAATCCTGTTGACATTCTTTAATGATAAAAGCCGTCGCCATGGCACATGAATATGCCATTTGTTCATAGTTGAGTTTGTATTGATTCATAATTAATGCTGCTTTGTCCTGCAATAAGATCATGCTGTCTAAAAAATTCAGATCAGACTCTGCCATTGAAATTTCATCAAGCTTTATTGCATCAATATGGATACCTAAGTGTTCCAGCATCCCTCCCAGAATATTTATTAAAACCGGCCCTTTTTCATTCGCCTCTTCTGATAAAAATGCATTGCCGGGCGTACCATTTTTCATAGGAAAATTGAATGACCGGAACATAAACTACCGGATAACCGGGCACAAACGGAAATGGCCGTACCGGAATGAACAGCCCTGTTTTTACCAAGCTTTGTTGCAATTAACTCAACGATTTCCCCGGCAGCTTTATGTTGTTGTTCGGTAATCTGCATGCAGTGGGTTTTTACACAGTGATTCCTTATTCTTTCATAACAGGCAAATCAATGTAAGTTGAATATTGGCTGTTACAATAAATCGTCTGTGTTGCTTTTATGAAATCAGTTTCCTTTGCTTCAAAAATATTCGGCACATATTTTTGCGGGTTACGGTCAATTACCGGAAACCAGGTGCTTTGTATTTGTATCATCATATGATGCCCCTTTTTAAATGTGTGGTTAATATCGTGAAGGTCAATAACAAATTCTTCCGGCTTACCCGGCGTTAACGGAGTTGGGTTTGAAAAACTTTTTCTGAATCGTCCGCGAAATACTTCCATCGTTACCGGCAACTGGTAGCCGCTCATGGTCAGGCTTGTTGAATCAAAATCCGGGTATACATCGATCAGTTTCACGATCCAATCAGCATCGCTACCGCTGGTACTGGCAAAAAGATGTGCTGTGATCTTTCCGGTTACCGTTAGATCCTCAGACAATTTGTTCATGGAGAAACTTATTACATCAGGTCTTGAATACACAAAACGCTGGTCTTCCACCTGCCAGGGCTTCCACCTGCTGCCCGGGCCATACGTAGCTTCAATGGGTTGTGTACGGTAAGGAACCGGTTTTGCAGGATCGCTTATATAAGATACAGAACCTGTTGATGCAGTGGGTTTATTAAATGATGCTGTATTACCGGGGCCCGCATATAGTTTACGGATCACGGTGCCTTTTGGAGGCCATGACTGATAAGTTTTCCATTGATTTGATCCGGTTTGAAAACAATAGGCTTCTTCAAAGTTTCCGTCTCCGATCCCTTTGAGCCAGAAATCGAACCATTTTTTTTGTAATGCCTGGAACCAGTAAGACGTTGAACTCCCAAAAGAGATCTTTCCCAAACTATCTCCTTTGCCTCTTGCCCACTGTCCATGGTTCCAAGGCCCAAGAACGATGTGATTATAATTATCCCTGTCTTTTTTCTCCATATGCCGGTACATGAGTTGCGGGCCATTTAGATCTTCCTGGTCATAATATCCGCCTACATGTAATTGTGGGATCTGTGCATGCGAAACATAATGTAACGGTGAATTTTTTTGCCAGAATTCATCATAATTGGGATGCTTTACAAAATTATTCCAGGTAGGAATTTTATTATGAAAATATTTGTCATTTACATTTTTCAATGAGCCCAATTTTAAATACCAGTCATACAGGTCATATTGCGGAAAAGGAAAATCGCTGTCCGTTGTTTTATCAAACTCTATCTCATAGCTGTATTCCATGCCATAACTCAAGCGGAAAGCGCCATTGTGATGGAAATCATCCCCTAAGAACAGGTCAGCCATACATGCCTGCTCTGAAGATGCTTTCAGTGCCGGGTGAGGATCAACGGCACCAACCAGGGCCAGCCAACCGCCATATGAAATACCAAAGAGCCCCCCTTTACCGCTATTCCCTTTTAGATTCTTCAGTAGCCAGTCCACCGTATCCCAGGTATCGGTACTTTCATCAACCGCTCCTTTAATAGTTGAATGAATCAGCGGTTGATGAATTTCCATTTCCCCCTCACTTTTATATTTTCCACGGATATCCTGGAACACTAAAAAATAGCCTTCCCTGAGCATCATCCCAAGACTTGTGCCGAATGCCTGCACATTAAAAGTTGTATCATCCGGTGCATCACTGCCATTTGCACCATAAGGGGTTCGCTGCAACAGCACGGGTAGGTTATGTTTAGCATCCACCGGGGAAAATATCACCGTATGCAATTTGATCCCATCTCTCATCGGTATCATGGCAGAAGTTTTTTTATACGAAGCAATACTGTCTGCCTGGGCAATACAAACATTCAACAATAAGCAGGTAAAAACCAGAGAAATGAAAATTTGTTTCATGATATCTGATGGTTGAATTTTAAAGATAGCAAGTCCCGCGATGACTTTAATTTATAATTCGTAAAATACGGATTCAACCTTTGGGAAATTTCTGAAAGATTGCTGCAATACCCATGTTAGTGGTTCATTTTATTGCCTGTCCACTATATAATTCAGTTCAGTTACGCCGCAGGTAAATTGATGGGTAGTCAATAGTTTTAGTTTTATTTTGTCTTTGATACCTGTAAATAATGGAATGCCCTGTCCAAGAATAACCGGATTAATAAATAGCCAGTAGCCGTCAATTAAATTCAGTTGAATAAGTGCATGTGTTGCTGTAGGGCTGCCAAAAAGCAAAATGTCTTTACCTGCCTGTTGTTTTATTTCATGTATGTTGTCCGAAAGGTTGTCGCTGATAATTTTTGTGTTATTCAAACCTGCCTGCCCCGCGTCTTTCAATGTTTTTGATAAAACTACTTTATGAACTTTGCTATACCACTTTGAATGTTCAATGTCGTGCCTGGTTGCTGTAGGCTTGTCACCTGCGGTAGGCCAGTAATTTTCCATCATCTGGTAAGTTACCCGTCCATATAATGCCGTGTCGCCTTCGCTAATCCGCTTACCGACATGATCAAAAATTTCTTCATCAACTTTAATCCAGTCCATTTCTCCGTTCAGTCCTGATACAAAGCCGTCAAGCGATATGTGCATAAATGAAATTATTTTTCTCATTTGATTTTATTTATTATTGTTGTCTATGATTTATTACTGTCTTTTTACACTGACTGCTAACGCCTGGGGCTTTGCGAAGTACGGTATTAGTATTTCGTCAGCCCGGGGATTGTAAATTAATAAACGAATTTTATAAAGTGAAATTAAAAATACCTGGTAGGTAAACAGCCTGTTCCTTTTTTTGCAGGAGTCGCACCCATAGCTGATGATTGGTAGCGAACTGATGCTGAAGTTTGTTTATCTTGCCTCCCGCCTCAGTCGGGACACAAAGGCGCATGTTAGCGGAGGTTTTTTCTTTTTAGTTTCTTTGCCAATTTGATGGAATGTTTCAATGAGTTTATGTTGTCCCATTCACTATGTGAAACGATAATAAATTTTGGGTTTGGGTATTTTTGCTGAACATTTTTTAGCGTGGAATGATACTCAAATACATTAGCGTCCCCTAAATGACCCTAATTTTCAGCGTCTGCTCCTTTTATCAGGCAACCACCGTAGAGAATTTTTTCTTTGTCAAACCAAATAACAATATTGTCTGCTGTATGCCCTTGCCCTGGATAATAAGTTTCAAAAGAATACTGCCCAACGTTAAAAACAGTATCTTTTTCAATCAGGTATTCAGCCCTTTTCTTGTTATTCTTTTTACTCAATTCATCTGTCAAAAAAGTTGTGTAAGTTTTAATTCCCTGATTCTTATAATATTCAAGACCTTCAGTTCTATCGCTGTGCCAATGCGTTGCAATACAGGTTTTCACACTTTTATTGTGTTTCAATTTTATACTGTCAAGCAATGGTTGAAATTGTGTTGTGTCCCAAGGTGTGTCAAACAATACAACGCCATTATTTGTGAGTAGATACATTCCGTTTGCAGGTATTTGACCTCCTTCGTAAGTGTTGTATGTTGTATAAATATAAAAATCTCCTGTTAAATGTGAGATTTTCAGTTTCACTTCGCCTGTCTGTCCAAAAATATTGGTTAGAGAAAAAATAAATGTGATTGTCAATATAATTATCCGCATTCTCTTTTTAGATTTTTAATTGGATTGGTCTGCCTGTAAAATTACCGTTAACGTCCGGGGCTTTGTGCAGCCTGGGTACCTGCCTGCCGGCAGGCAGGTTTGTTGCTGTTTCCGCCCCAGCCAGGATGTAAATTAGTAAACGATATTTATAAATTGAAATTAAAAATACTTAGCAAACAACCTGTCCCGCTTTTTTGTTAGAGTCGCACCCATAACCAATGATTGTTAGCGAACTGATGCTGAAGATTTTTGTCTTTCCTCCCGCATCAGTCGGGACACAAAACCCCATGTTGGTGACAGTTTAGTGAACTTTTTTTATATTGCAAAGAAAAATTTATATGTCTAGAAAAAGTATATTTTCTTTTGGTATAGGTTTCCTGGTGCTCTTTTTTATTTATCATTTCCCTGAGTATTTTTCCGCTTTTTGGATTATGGCCACTTTTTAAAATCGGTTTTCTGATTGTAGCCTTTATTCTGGTTCGACTACAAGGTTGGAGAGGATTAAACGGCCAGGCTGGGGGTTTACTCATAAATGGGCTGCTAATTTAAGTATGGGATTATTAATAGGATTATTTTTTTTTGCGGTATCCATTTTTGTTTCGGTAAAATTAGGTTATGAAGAAATTATAATGATCACTTCTTTTAAAATGCAATAAATCAAATTCCAATGCTATTATTAATGACCGCCATTCCTTCCATAGCAGAGGATATTTTGACTAGGGGATATTTATATGGACATTTGAAGTTCATGAAACCTTTAGGGTGGATATTATTATCGGCTATCATTTACGTTCTAAATCATATTTGGCGCTTAAATGATGGTTTACCAGTTCTAACTTATCTTTTTATATTAGGAATTGTTTTAGCTTTTGCTGTCTGGTTAACCAAATCACTTTGGTTAGCTTTTGGCATTCATTGGGGAGCAAATATCGCATTTGAATCAAGCAATTCAATTATTCATACAAAAGCCTTAGTTCAGCATGATGGATCCACCTGTTACTTGCAATAGCTTGGGCCTTGCTTCTTGGGCTGTTTCTGATTTTTAATCTAAATAAACTTTCGAATGGAGATATTTCGAAAAGTAACTGATCGCCGAGTGCCGTGAGAAATTGCCGCCAACGTCCGGGGCTTGCTGCTGTGGAGGATTGACCAACTGTCTGCCCGGAACTGAAGCTAAATTTATAACTAAATCCCGATAGCTATCGGGAGAAGTTTAGAACTACCGCCCGTCAGAATTACGTCCACCGAAACCAAAGCTTGGATATGTTGATGAT
Organism: Chitinophagaceae bacterium; assembly: GCA_016703625.1. Lineage (GTDB taxonomy): Bacteria > Bacteroidota > Bacteroidia > Chitinophagales > Chitinophagaceae > Ferruginibacter. Next base: position 47,045 of record JADJBP010000005.1, read on the forward strand.
TGTTTCAACGTCATGCCCCAATTGCATAAAACCTTTGTTGGTGGCAGTTTTCTCAGTCATTAGGTTTAAATATTTCTGAATTGTCAATTCCTTTTATCAATAACCACAAGCAAAATGATAATTCTCCGATAAAAATTGGGATAGCTACGTATGAAAATATGGGATTTGCAAATCCTTTTGAAAGCAGCATTGTGAAACTGTTTATAAGGTATCCTATTCCTGAAATGATATAAAGTATTCCAAGTAATTTAGGAACCATTTTAGATTTGAAAATAACATAGCCTACTAACAGGCAATAAAACCCAAAGAATACTAGGCCTATAGCATATCCTACTTCCTGTATGTTTAGTGATAATTGTGAAAGGGTAGCAAGTTGGTTGGGTTGAAATGATTTTAAGTAAGTGTTGTTACCCAGAATTAGTAAAGGTGAAATCTGATTTAAAAGATTTACGGCAATAATTGCAGTTTGAATTATAACAAATATTAGAGCAAGTTGAAGTAAAAATTTATTTATTCTTTTGAATAAAAAATAAATAATTAAAACACATGGCAAGCCACAAATAAAATTGACAATGTCTGAAACAACCCCCAATCGAAAAAGCATTTCTGACGATTGTATATTATTTGCTGTAGTCAAAGCGTCTCCTGAAACTTTGAATGCTTGTCTCACAAATATTTCTGCAAATAAACCTGTCGCAATAACTATTAAATATAACAGCCCAGCAATTCGTGCTAAATTTTGTTTGAAATCATTTTTAAGTGGTTGGATATGATTTATTTAATAGTTTGAGATGTTGCTTTTAAATTGCCGCCAACGTCCGGGGCTTGCTGCTGTCTGGGATTGTTGCTGTGTTCGCCCCGGCCCTGAACTCAATAAAGTAACGAAATTATTTTTATAAAGTAAAGCCAACTTGCCTACCGTAGCTTTAGCGAAGGCAGGTTAATAAG
>JADJBP010000006.1 GCA_016703625.1 Chitinophagaceae bacterium
AAACAATATTATTTCCATCGGGCTCCACCATACCTACTTTCACTTCGGGGTTAGGGTCTCCAACCTTGGGATATCTTTGTGTTTCAACCACACCCGTGCAAACCGGGGCATCAGTAATGGTAAATACAGGGATCTTTGTATCATCCGACCTGAAAAAAGCAATGCGCTTGCTGTCGGGGCTCCACCAGAAAGCACGGTACCTGCCGCTGCGTCCAAGGATCTCTTCCATATAAACCCAGCTTGCATAACCGTTCAATATGGTTTCACTGCCGTCTTTGGTTAAACGGTTTTCTTTTAACGTTGACAGGTTAACAGCATATAAGTCGTTGTTTTTTGTATAAGCCACATAATTGCCATCAGGGCTTACCGTTGCATTGATCTCTTTATCGGCATCATTGGTAAGCCGTATATCTTCTGTATTTTTCCGGAGATACAGGTCATTCCCTTTGGTCATGATATTGGGTGTGGTGGAAACCGTGCCTTTGTTGATATTGGGCTCAACATATTCTTTTTCGGTGCCGTTCCTTGCAGTCGACCTCGTAATTTTTCCATCTCTTCTTAAAATAAAATGGCTGTCATCGATCCATTTAACAAAGGGGAAGTTGCTGGGTGATCCCTTTAAAATTGCTTTTAAAATACTGGTCATCGCCCAGTTCTTTTTTTTTGTGCCTGCGTTGAAAGGCTGAAGATCAGTAACACAGCTATGGCTGCAATATGCTTTAGCAACTTCATCATATGTAATTTGTTTTTTAATTGAGCGGACAAGATAACTTTTTTTGACAGGAAATACCGGGGTGAAATTGATGAACGGGGTTTAAGAAATTTAAAACAAAAAAGCTGCTGTATGATCACAGCAGCGCTATTAAAAATGTCGAAAAATTTAATCATCATTTCTCTCCGGCCTCATCATCGGGAAAAACAGCACATCCTGTATGGAATGCTGGTTGGTAAGTAACATGGCGATCCGGTCGATCCCAAAACCGATTCCACTGGTTGGGGTATACCATATTCCAGGGCACGTAAAAAATCATGGTCAATGAACATGGCTTCATCATCACCACGTGCCATCAACTGTGTCTGTTCTTCAAAACGTGCACGTTGTTCAATGGGATCATTCAATTCACTGTAGGCATTGGCAATTTCCTTGCCGTTGCATATCAGCTCAAAACGTTCCACCAGTCCGGGTTTGCTGCGGTGCTTTTTGGTAAGGGGGCTCATCTCAACCGGGTAATCGGTGATAAATGTGGGCTGTATGTAGCTGGCTTCACATTTATCGCCAAAGATCTCATCGATCAGTTTGCCCTTGCCCCATTTTTCATCGGCATGAATTTTTAATTCACGGCAAACATCCCTGATGCCGGCCTCATCCATTTCGCTGATGTCGAAACCGGTATGCTCTTTAATGGCACCATACATTGTTATTCTTTTGTATGGTGCTTTAAAATCGATCTCGTTATCACCCACCATTACTTTCGTTGTACCATTGGTTGCCATGGCTGCTGTGTCCAGCATCTGTTCGGTGGTATCCATCATCCATTCATAATCTTTATAAGCTACATAAAATTCAAGTATGGTAAACTCGGGATTGTGGGTGCGGTCCATACCTTCATTGCGGAAGTTGCGGCTGAATTCATATACCCATTCAAAACCGCCAACGATCAGTCTTTTAAATAGAGTTCATTGGCAATACGCATGTACATGGGTACATCCAGTGCATTGTGATGCGTGGTGAAAGGCCTTGCTGCCGCACCGCCGGGGATGCTTTGCAATACAGGCGTATCCACTTCCAGCGCACCGCGTTCATTCAGGAATTCACGCATGGTATTCACCATTTTGGTGCGCTTGATAAAGGTTTCTTTCACCGCCGGGTTCACGATCAGGTCGGCATACCGCTGCCTGTAACGAAACTCGGGGTCTGTTACTTCATCAAATGCCTCACCATCTTTTTCTTTTACGATCGGCAGCGGGCGTAACGATTTTGAAAGAATAGAAAACTCCCTGACGTGAATGGAAGTTTCGCCGGTTTTGGTAGTGAACACATAACCTTTGATACCAACAATGTCGCCGATATCAATTAATTTTTTCCAAACGGTTTGGTACATGGTTTTATCCTCACCCGGACAAATATCATCCTGCTTGATATAAAACTGGATCTTGCCAACTGAATCCTGCAGTACTGCAAAATTTGCCTTGCCCATATCCCGTACACTCATAATACGGCCTGCAATGCATACATCAGCAAAATCATCTTTATTAGAGTCGCCTTTATATTTTTCCTTTATGTAAACCGATGTTGTATTAACCGGGTACAGTGCTGCCGGGTAGGCATCAATGCCCAGTTTGCTCAGTTCTGCCAGTTTTTCCCTGCGGATGATCTCCTGTTCGGATAAATGTTGTGTACTCATGTTTTAGTCATTAGTCATTGGTCATTAGTCATTTGTCAGAAGCAATTTTTCTGCTTTATGCTAATGGCCAACAGCTTTTTAATTTAGCTGCAAATATACCATATACAACCCATTTGTCCATTTAGGGCTCTTACAAAAAAGTTTGGCAGGAAACTTGCCTGATACTACTTTTAATAAAACACCAATCATGAAAAGTATTTTTACAGCGATCCTGGTCACTGCCCTTTTTTGCGGCTGCGATATTTTGAAACAATTACCGCAAACTACGGGTACGGGCGTAACAGAAACGGAAGCTGCAGCAGGAATTAAAGAAGCCCTTGCTCAGGGACTTACAGGTGCTGTATTAAAGTTAAACCGGGAAGATGGTTTTTTTAAGGATGCTTTATAAAATACTGGTGCCTGAAGATGCACGAAAAATTGAGAACACCTTAAGGGATATTGGTATGGGCAGTATGGTTGACAAGGCCATTTTACAGATCAACCGCGGGGCCGAAGATGCTGCCGGTTATGCCAAACCCATTTTTGTGAATGCCATAAAGAGTATGACCATACAGGATGCGATCGGGCTGGTAAGAAACGGCGATACCAGCGCCACCCATTTTTTCAGGGAGAAAACAACAGCCCAACTGGTTGCAGCATTTACACCGGTGATCAAAGCATCGCTTGACAAGGTGAATGCCACCAAATATTACAGCGATATGGTAAATAAATACAACAGCCTGCCCATTGTGTTTAAAAAATTAATCCTGATCTTACCGCTTATGTTACCGGTAAAGCCACCAATGCATTGTTTGACCTGGTGGCCCAGGAAGAAGGAATATCCGCAATAATTTTGCGGCCAGGACAACTGATCTGCTGAAGAAAGTATTTGGAGGTATCTTTTAAACCATAAATTTAAAACCCGATTTTAATGGTCAGTGCCGGGTAACTTCCTGTATTCAGGTTCCCATTTTTAAGTTGCTGAAACTGTTTTGTATCGAGTCCAAGTGACAGGGCTTTGTTTTTATTGGACTTTGACAAAATAAATAAAGTTAGGCTACCCATTAAGCAGACAGTACCGGCAATATACAAAGCGTATTCACCACTATGATTTACCTTGTTTACATCCGGAAAATCAAATTGTTTATTGGCATTTGAAATGGTAGTGATAATTCCACCGATATCCAGGGCGGCGCCAACACCCAACAGGATAAAGGCTGCTGTTTTTTGATTTTTACTCTTTTGCAGGTAATCGGTTTTTCCAGCAGGCTGGCTAAAGCATTGAAATGAGAAAAGAAGCATTACGCAATTAATCAATAATTTCTTTTTCATAACCAGGGTTTTTAAAAGTTAACGTATTTATTTATTTCAGCCTTTTTTTCATGGTAAAATGTAGTTCGGTTATTCAGCGGAAAACTGATCGAAAGTCTTTTGGAAGCCACTAAGCCAATAGCCATAAAACGGTTCCGCCCGCTGCGCCAACGATCAAAGCCCTGTTCCTGCGGCGCCTGTTGCCGGATGTAGAGCCTTCAATGGCTGCAAATACTAATTCCAAAAAACTAGTTCTGCCATCGTTATCAACATCCCCCGCGTTATTGGTTAACCCGGCAGTTACAATAAAACCGAAAACAGTAACACAGGTAATTCCCAGTAAATTAACACCTGTTTTGTTTCTTATCTGCAGTTCCTGAATTGTATTTACGGGTATGTGCATGCCGGTATTTGCCATGTACCGTTTTGTGGAACTCAGTATGAACATCGAATCCGAATGGGCAACCAAATAGCCTTTTACCGTACCGGAGTCCGCAATGATTTTGGCTCTATACTCCAGGTTTTCATTCGGTTTAATTTCCGGGTACTGCTGTGCAAAGCAGCAGATCGGCATCATTAATAATAAAATAAAAATTTTCATTTATTATATTTTTACATTAATAAAACCGATCAGGCTGTTTGGTACAGGTAAGCTAAATTATAATTTCCCCTTTTGAATTTTTGAATTTTTTCTCCAGTTTCTTACGGTTTTTGGATAGGACAGGTAATTCCTCTGCTTACAGGAAATGCTGCCATTATGTTGCAGGCTAACGGTTACGGGTTTTTCAAATGCCCCTTTTTTACCGGAGTAACAGTTCCATTCTCCCAGCTTTTCCCATACGGGTTTATATACGGGGTCTTTAAATTTCTTCCTGCCGGGCATTCCGGCCATAGCATAGCTGGCATTCATAATACCGATGCCCGTCATTACAAAACTTTCGCAGGCATACACCGTAGCATTATTAAACAGCCTGCTGGTGCCGATCATCAATGAATCTCCATTCATCCGTTGCTCCGGAAAATTTTCAACGGCAGGAAGTGTATAGGTGGCGCCGCCATAGCAGGATCCAATACCCACATTGGTATTTGTATCGCAATAGGCAGCCAGTTTTTTCAGGTGAACCGTAAAGGCGCTGTCGCGGATGGTTTGGTAATTGAATTCCTCTTTGCCAATTTCAAAAAGGGACCTTCGCCGTTGAAAATGGCCATGGCTGTCGAACCAGATATTGCCGATCATGGCATTTTTTACATTTCAGGATCTTGATGATCTTTTAACCATTTCCTTCGACGAGCCGGGCAGGATCAAATAATAATCATTGATATGGTACTTATACATCCAAATGGCCTGGGACTGGAAACTAAAGAATGCCAGGTCAAGCTTTTTCTGTTTGGGCGATACAATAAAGTTGATCCGGGGAACGGGTTCATGAATATTGCCGGGCACATTTTGTGCCATGGTTTCCACTGTAAAAATAAGGCTGATCACTAAAAGATAAAATGATCTGAAGCGGTTGAGCATGATGGTTAATTTTTTCATTTTGATGTTTTATTAAATTCATTAAACAGTTGCTTGCTGCCATTGATAGCATATTTTTTCCACTTGAGATTTTTTCTCTTCAGTTCCAGCTTGCGGATATTTGAATAACCAAACTCAACAGGCTTATATTTTTTATTTTTTTTCCATTCTTTAAATTTACCGGGGTAAATGAGTACAGAAGTATCTTTTACCTCCAGCAATAAACCTTTCAGTATATTATCATTTACGGTAGTTAACTGAACAGGATAGACCGGTATTTTACCGTTAACCGGATCGGTTTGTGCAAAGAGGCCAGTGGTGCTGATTAAAAGGAGGATGACTGTTATCAGTTTCATGGTTTTATTTTTTTCGGTTTAAAGTATCCGGTTCATTAAATACAAATGAAGCTGTTTCACCGGAAAGTATATTTTTCTGCAGTGCTGCAGCGTCGGCAGTCAGCAGTATATGGTCCTTGTTTAATTTTTCATGTTTGACCCTGCTGCTGTTTTTTCAATATACTTTTTCATGGCATCGATATCCATTCCGGCCACACTCAACCGGTTGTTATCAATGATATGAATCTGGTAGATAAAATGAAGGGGCAGCAGGGCCGTCCTGGTCTCTTCTCCCAGGGATCTGAATTGGGGATGATCCGTATCCGGGGTACCATCAAAATAATACCGGTTGTTCAGCTGAATCAAAAATCCGGAAAAATAACTGGTATCAAAAAAGGAGACCTTTTTGCCACCATCCTCGCTGGTCTTTTTATCAATTACGGTAACCTGGTATTTCGTGGTTCCTGCTTTGCGGAGGATCACCTGCGTCCCCATGTCCTTACCGGACCAGTGACCAACAAGTTCTTCCCCTGAAAATATGATCGCTTTCGTTTTCACTGATGGGGTACAGGGAACTTACGCAGGAGGTTATAGTAAGTGAAATGAACAGAACAAGGCAAGGGTAATATATATTTTTCATGTTGTCGGTTTTGGTCAATGAGAAATTTGAGTTGTTTCAAATCTTCTTCAAACCTATCACCTGGATTCTTCAAAACATAGCAGTAATTAACGGTTGGCATTTTTGGGTTGGTAATTATAATAATGGCGGGATAAACTGTTAAAGGACGTTAACGAAAAAAGCTGATTTTGAACTTAATCCAGTCTTGCCTGCATCGGAATAGTAGTTTAAACGGGCTGTAGAATTTATTTATAAGAAGGTTATGAGGGTAATAATGCCAGTTACCAAAGGAAATGAGCAAAGGGCCAAAGGGACTATGAAATGGCAAAACAAGTTTATAACTTTAAAGCATGTACAAATATTTTAGACGCAAGGTATTTTATGGATTGGTCATTATGCTACATGTAACAGGCAATGTATTTGCCCAGCATAAGCCATTATTTAAGAAAATTCCTTTGGATAGTTTAGGCGTACGCTGTTATAAATTGTTGAGTACAAAAGGAGGAAGTATTCGAATCACGACTTCAGCTGGATTAGGGATATTTAAAGAAGACAATTTGCAAGTATGGGGTGCGCCGCAGGATGTTTTATTAGAATTGGAGAATTCTATGAAAGGATTAAAGCTTGACAAACTTATTCATGCACAAGATAGCGTAAGAGCTATGGCAGAGGGGCCTGATGGTGTTTTCTTTTTTGCAACAAGGGATAATGAAATATTTTTTTCACCCAATTCTGAAATCATCCAATTTTGGTGGCCACCATTTATTTTCCCACCAAAGGGTCAGCCATTTGAAAAAATAGCATCCTTATATATTGATAATAAGGGGGACCTTTTTATTGGCACATATGCTGATAATATGTATCTAATAAAGGAAGGAGCTAATCAAAAATATTTACAAGATGTTGATTATAAAATCGTAGATGGTGCATATGTTTATGGCAAAGGAGAAAGGCCAGTAAAAAAATTATCCTCGCTCCTCATACAGGCGTGTTTTCTTTTGCACAGGACAACCTTGATAAAATATTATCTGGATAGGCACTGATCATGGCCTATACCGGTATAATAAGGCGATAAGTCAAGGAAAAATTATTATACCAATCAATGTGCTAGCCGGACTTACATTTACCGTTACTCATATTGAGTTAAATAAGCAAGGTGGTATTTGGTTCAGCACACTGGATAGGGGTATGGGTTTTTATGATCAGCAGAAAAACAGCATCCAGTTTTATCCTTATCCTAAAAGAACAGCAATACTGCAACCCGGTATCCGGTAAAAACATTTTGTTACAAAACGGATAACGATTTTTTTGTAGCAGTAATGGATTCACTTCCTGCAATCTTTAATACCAAAACGGGTGCCTACACATTTATAAATGATGCCTCTTTAAAGCAATCAGCTGATAGTACAACTGATATTAAAGCTGACAAATATGGAAATCTTTTTCTGATAAAGGGCGGGGCGCTTTATATATGGTATGCCACTACAGGAAATGAACTTTCAAGCACTATAAATCCTGATAGTGCTTTTTTGGAACCATATATTAAATATGTGAAAACAGCTAATGGTATTGTAATATCCTCAACTGAATGGGAATGGGAACATAACATCCATGAACTCAAATTAAATTATAACCAGAATCAGAATTTTATTTACATAGGATTTGGGGTGAATGACTTTAATTCTGTATCCAATAACCAATTTGCTTATAAAATAGACGGGGTAACTAACGGATGGATTTTAACAACGCCTATGAACATGGATAGCAGCGGTGCTGTTATTGCTGGATTAAAACCCGGCAAATATCTATTTGAGTTAAAGGTAAAAACAGGCGATGAAGACTGGCGAAAGCAACAGGCAAAAATGATTATCATTGTAAGCCCCCCATTTTGGCAAACGTGGTGGTTCTGGGCATCCGTTATTTTGGGATTAGGATTAATTATCGGTTTGCTTATGTGGTGGCGGATAAGGACGGTTAAAAGAAAAGAAAAGAAAAATTCGCTCATGAAAAACAAATGATGGAGTTGGAAGCTATGGCGTTACGTGCCCAGATGAATCCGCATTTTATTTTCAATTGCCTCAATTCTATAAAGTCATTGATGCAGGAAAAGGAGACAGAAAAAGGCATAACCTATCTTACTACCTTCTCCAAACTCATACGTACCTTGTTTAATAATGCCGATAAGAAACTGATCAGTTTGTACGATGAAATTGAAACCTGCAAATTTTATCTGCAATTAGAAGCCCTGCGATTTGATACTAAGTTTTCTTATGCAGTGAACATTGATGAAACAATTGACCTCAAATCAATACAGGTACCGGCACTTATTATTCAACCCTTTATTGAAAATGCCATCTGGCATGGCATTGTACCGCGTAAAAGTTCAGGTCATGTCTCATTGAAAGTGACTCGAAAATACGATATTATAGAAGTTGCGATAGATGATGATGGTATAGGCAGAGACTTCGCAACAAAATAGATCGACCAGCGGACTAGTTCACCAATCCAAAGGAGTAAACCTTACCCAAACCAGGCTGGAACTAAATAACCTGCTGCAGCAGCGGCATGCTGAGTTGGAGGTAATTGATAAGAAAGATGAAAATGGAATAGCAACAGGTACAACAGTCATAATTAAAATTAAAGAAGAACAGTTATAATGGGAAACATTATTAGAGGTGAAAATATTTTTTTTTGGGTAGTTAAGTGAATGACCAAATTGGTTTGACCGGCAAAACAAGTTAATAAATTCAGATCATGCATAAGTTTAACAGGGCACAGTTATTTTTTTGTGTTGGTATTTATGCTTTTTTACAACATGCGCATATGCACAGCAGGAACCTTTATTTAAAAAAGCACCATTGGATAGTCTTGGTATTCGGAGTTATGAGTTGCTGAGTACAAAAGGAGGGAGTATTAGAATCATTTCTTCTGTTGGATTATGGAGATTAAAAGGCCGTGAATTGTCGTGGAGTACTGTACAAAAGTTTGGAGAGTTTAGAATTGATAAACTTGTTCATGCACAACAGCGAGTTAGCACAATGGCAGAGGGCCCGGATAGTATTTTCTTTTTTGCAACATATGACAATGAAATTTATTTTGCTAATAATTCGGACGAAACTACAATTACCTGGCCACCATTTAATTTTCCGCCAAAGGAGAACCATTTGATAAAATATCAACATTGTATATTGATAATAGCGGGGATCTTTTCATTGGCACTCAAGCAGATAATTTTTATTGGATAAAAGTGGGGGAAATAAAAAATATGGGAAAATGTAGAAACAAAAATTGTAGATAGTACGCTGGTGTTCGTTAAAGGAGCAAAGCAGGCAAAAAAGTTACGATGGCTCCTGCAGCCGGCGTGTTTTCTTTTGCGCAGGATAATATTGACAAAAATATTATCTGGGTAGGAACCAATTATGGATTATACCGATATAATAAAATAACAAATGAAGGTAAAATGATCAGGCCATTTAATATACCTCCCAGGCTTTCATTTACTGTTACTCATATTGAGTTAAATACACAGGGTAATCCCTGGTTCAGCACACTGGAAAAAGGTATGGGTTTCTATGATAAACAAAAAAACAGTATCCGGTTTTATCCTTATCCAAAAATGAAGGTAAATACAGCAACCCATTATCCTGTCAAAACATTTTGTCATAAGTCTAGTAACGATTTATTTGTGGCGGTGATGGATTCTCTTCCCGCCGTCTTTAATACTTTAACCGGAACTTATACCTTTATTAATGACGCCTCTTTAAAGCAAACGGCTGACAGCACTACAGATATTAAAGTGGATAAACTTGGAAACCTTTTTTTGATAAAGGGTGGAGCTTTTTACAGGTGCAAAGCCTCTAACATTAAATTAATTGCTCCCGTTATTAAACAGGATAGCAACATAATAAACAACAGCGATAGCAATATAGCTTTGCTTGTGAACACAAGTAAGTTGGATAGCAGTTTGCTGGCACCCTATATAAAACGTATCAACCTTTTAAATGGAGAATTAATATCTGATATTTTTTCTTTTTTTCCTGAACGTCTTAAGGAACTCAAATTAAAATATAACCAAAACTCAATTCTTATTGCATTTGGCATGAATGATCTTAGCGATGAAAAGAATACCCGGGTTGCATGGAAAATTGACGGTGTAACTAACGGGTGGAATACATTACCGTTGATGAATATTGATAGTTGTGTTGTAGCTATAAACGATTTAAAGCCGGGCAAATATGTATTTGAATTAAAGGGTAAAGCAGGTGATGAAGACTGGCGCAGGCAACAAGCAAAAATGATCATCATTGTAAGCCCGGCTTATTGGCAAACCTGGTGGTTCTGGACATCAGTTATTCTGGGTTTGGGAATAATTGTTGGTCTTATTTTATGGTGGAGGATAAGAACAGTTAAAAAAAGAGAAAAAGAAAAATTTACCCGGGAGAAGCAACTGATGGAATTGGAGGCTCTGGCACTGCGTGCCCAGATGAACCCGCATTTTATTTTCAACTGCCTTAATTCCATAAAATCATTGATGCAGCAAAAAGAAACAGATAAAGGTATAACCTACCTCACCACATTCTCTAAACTCATCCGCACTTTGTTTAATAATGCTGATAAGAAACTGATCAGCTTATATGACGAAATAGAAACCTGCAAATATTATTTGCAATTGGAAGCTTTGCGATTTGATACCAAATTTTCTTATTCTGTAAAGGTTGATGAATCCATTGATCTGAAATCAATACAGGTGCCGGCACTGATCATTCAGCCTTTTATTGAAAATGCCATCTGGCATGGGATAATGCCCCGTAACAGCACAGGCCATGTATCATTGAATGTGGCTCGTAAAAATGATATTATCGAAATTGCTATAGAAGATGATGGTATAGGCAGAGAGGCTTCTCAACAAAACAGATCTACCAGTGGCCTTGTTCACCAATCCAAAGGAGTTAACCTTACCCAAACCAGGCTGGAACTAAATAACCTGCTGCAGCAAAGGCAGGCAGAGCTGGAGGTGATAGATAAGAAAGATGAAAAGGAATAGCAAAAGGCACTGCAGTATTACTAAGATTTATTCAACCTGATTAATGCGTAAAAAAGTATCAATATACTGGAAGTGCCAGCTTTGGGGCTGGGGAACTTATGGAGGACTGTCATTTATAGTAGATTATTCGGATTCTGATTTTAAAAGCATATTTCTGCAAAGTTTAAATCTGTTAGTACTCAAAATGAGTATGGGTATTTTATTTAGTCATCTAATGCGTTTGATAATCAATAAATTAAGACTTACAGAAATATCTTTTTGGAAATCGATTTTCCCATTAATTATTCTAACAGTCTTTTTTGGAACTTGTTTTGGAATTTTCGGGTTGTATTTAAAGGAAATAATAACAGAGTGGAAGAATAACTCTAGATCAAGAAAATGAAAATCTGGTTTTTCCTTTATTTTAAATGGAGCTCTTGTTTTAATGTTTTGGAATATTATATATTTTTTCTCAAAAGTCAGCATCGAAATAAAAGCACGTACAGGAAAAAACAGCATTGATGATCAAGGCAATTGAACTGGAAGCCAAAGCCCTCCGTGCCCAAATGAATCCACATTTTATTTTCAATAGCCTTAATTCCATTAAATCATTAATTCAACAAAATGAAAACGAAAAATCTGTCACTTACCTTACTACTTTTTCAAAACTGATTCGTACATTGTTAAACAATGCAGATAAAAAGGAGATCAGCCTGTATGATGAAATTGAAACCTGTAAACTTTACCTGCAGCTGGAAGCCATGCGTTTTGATACGAAGTTTTCTTATGCTGTAGATGTTGATAAAGACATTGATCTGAAATCAATACAGGTGCCGGCACTGATCATTCAGCCTTTTATTGAAAATGCCATCTGGCATGGTATCGTGCCGCGTAACAGTACAGGCCATGTATCATTGAATGTGGTGCGAAAGGAAGGAATTATAAGTTATTATTGATGATGACGGTATTGGAAGAGATGCTTCCCTTCAAAATAAATCGGGCAGCAGCCTTACTCACCAATCCAAAGGCGTAAACCTTACCCAAACCAGGCTGGAACTGAATAACCTGCTGCAGCAGCGCCAGGCGAAACTGGAAGTTGTTGATAAAAAGATGAAAACAATATAGCTACAGGAACCAGGGTCATTCTTCATTTTAAAGAATCAGAATGAGAGCTGTTTTTATAAATATTTCATTATACTGGAAATGTCAATTGATAGGCTGGGCCATTTTTCTGGTGGTGGTCACCGGTTTTAATGAACTTGTTTATCATGATACCAATGAATTCCTTCCGTTCGCTATTTCCATTTATGGTTTTGGTTTTTATTTTCCCATTTAATAAAGCTAACTATTGCCAAACTGGGAATACTAAGAAAAAAATTTACTGCACAGGTCATAAACCGGGAATTCTTATCATCCTGTATTCATTTATAGCAACATTCACATGGATGATGATCATGATCTACCTGGATTATTGGAAATTAAACAGGAATACCAGGCCGGAAGTGATGGCCAAATTCCTGACGGGATTTTTTTTCCATCTTTTCCTGGTACTGCTCACTTTTTCCGGGTGGGGACTTATCTATTTTTTATATCATTACGTAAAAGGCGTTCGGCGGGAAGAACAATTGAGAACGGCTTATCAATTCAAAATGAACGAACTGGAGGCCAAAGCCCTCCGTGCCCAAATGAATCCACATTTTATTTTCAACTGCCTTAACTCTATTAAATCTTTAATTCAGCAAAATGAGAATGAAAAATCTGTTACTTACCTTACTACTTTTTCAAAACTGATACGCACATTGTTAAACAATGCGGATAAAAAAGAGATCAGCCTGTATGATGAGATTGAAACCTGTAAACTATACCTGCAGCTGGAAGCCATGCGCTTGATACCAAATTTTCTTATGTTGTAGATGTTGATAAAGCCATTGACCTGAAATCAATACAGGTACCTGCACTGATCATTCAGCCCTTTATTGAAAATGCCATCTGGCATGGCATAGTGCCCCGTAACAGTACAGGCCATGTATCATTAAATGTGGTTCGTAATAACGATATTATAGAAGTAGCTATAGATGATAATGGTATAGGCAGAGAAGCTTCCCAACAAATAAAGCCGAACAGTAATCTTGCTCATCAATCGAAGGGAGTCAACCTTACCAAAACCAGGCTGGAACTGAATAACCTGCTGCAGCAACGGCAGTCACAATTGGAGGTGATTGATAAGAAGGATGATAAAGGATTGGCCACAGGAACAACAGTTATCATTAAAATTAAAGAAGAACTGTCATGATACGATCCATTGTTATAGATGATGAACAACATTGTGTGCGGTCATTATTAAGCGACCTGCAGCAACATTGCCCCGCTGTTGAAGTGGTGGATGCCTGCTCATCTGCCAAGGAAGGCATGATGGCCATTAAAAAATTGGATCCCGATCTTGTTTTTTTGGATGTGGAAATGCCCTGGATGAATGGGTTTGAAATGCTGGAAGTTTTAGGGGATATCAATTTCTCCATCATTTTTACAACGGCCCATGATGCGTTTGCGGCAAAAGCATTCCGCATCAGCGCCGTGGATTACCTGCTTAAACCCATTGATGCCGGCGACCTGAAAGCAGCGGTACAAAAAGTAGAAAGAAAAATGGATGAAGGCAGCAGTATGCAACATATCAGCAACCTGCTGCGAAATATGCGGCAGTCCAGTACCGGCCAAAAAATTGCACTGCCTCAACGCGAGGGCTATGAATTTGTAGATATATCCTCTATTATTTATTGTACTGCTGAAGGTGCTTATACCAAAGTATTTATTGAAGAAAAAAAACCCATGCTGATATCCAGGACACTCGGTGATGTGGAAGAACTGCTTTCACCGGATATGTTTCAACGGATACATCATTCTACGGTTGTAAATGTTGCTTATATTTCACAGTTCCTCCGCACAGACGGAGGTTCGGTTGTATTAAAAAATGGTGAAAAACTTTCGGTAAGCAAAGCAAAAAAAGAAATGCTGATGGCAAGGTTGGGTTTAAAGTAATAAATTCCGGTGAGTCACCCTCCAGGGGTGACTCACCGGAATTTACACCGTCTGACACCTAATAATCCGCCAGCAACACCTGCCAGGCCTCATCTACTTTACCGGTATCTAATAATTCTTTGGCATACCGGTGCAGTTCCTTATCCATTTCATCGGGGTTGATGGAAAAATACTGGATGATATTTTTCAGTTTATCATCATCAAAAGCTGGATCAACAAAGGGCATTTCATGCACATTGGCCAGCTGCCCCAGATTATTTGCACTGAGTATATTGCTTTTACGGATACTTCCAGGAGATTGTCAACACCTATTCCCAACTGTGTGTTTGGTTTGGCCACTTTAAATAAATTGGTTGCATCAATTTTTGCATACCAGTCGCCGCCAAGGCGGGCTACATGATGTAGTTTGGTTTGATCAATTTTAGGCAAGCCCTGAGCGGTAGTCGAAGGGTCTGCATCCAGGATGCTTTCATCAATATGCATGCACAATACTTCGCAGATCACCAGGTTGCCTGCTCCGCCTTCTGTGCCCAGCGGTTTTACTTCCAAAACGGTACATTCCAGTTTTACCTTGCTTTCCTTTACCATGGGCGGTTTTACCATGGTTGCTTTTTCTTCTGTAAAGCCTGCTTTGATAAATTCATTGGTGCCTTTTGGAAACTCGCAACTGGCAAGCGATGTTTGCTGCACCATATCATAATCCACCATATTGATCACCACTTCGGGGACTTCCAGTACATTTTGTAAAGTATGTTTGGTAGTATTATCCCTTACCCTTCTTGCCGGCGAAAAAATAACGATGGGCGGGTTGGAAGAAAATAAATTGAAAAAACTAAAGGGGCTCAGGTTTATATTCCCTGCTTTATCAATGGTAGATGCAAAACATATCGGCCTGGGCGCAATGGCATGCTGCAGGTAGTTTTGAGCTTCGGAGGGTTTTAGATCTTTAAGTTTAAGTGTGAGCATTTCTTTATTTTAAATTTTTTTTCACGCAGAGGTAGCAGGGGTGCGGAGGTCACAGAGGGTTTTCTCAGCGTCCTACGTGTAAAATGTTTTCTTGTTTCTCGCAGGGGTCGCAGGGGTGCGGAGGTCGCAGAGATGAATACTCAACATCCTCCGCGTGAAATCTGTTCTTTTTCAAGCAGGGATTGCTGGGTTTTCTCTGCGTCCCCTGCTCCTCAGCGCCTTCTGCGTGAAATATTACTACATTTTCTTCAATGCCAGGATCGAAAAATCACTTTCATCCTTTACGATCGTATTGCTTAATTTACCAAGCCCGTCAATTTCCATTTCAACCACATCGCCTTCCTGTAACCATTGTTCCTGGTAATTGGGGTCATTTAATTTACCGGTGCCGTTCAGTTCCAAAAAGCACCCGGTTCCTGCTGTGCCGCTGCCGATCACATCGCCGGGAAACATGTTAACACCATAACTGCAGCGTTCAATGATCTCGGCAAAGGTCCAGTCCATATCACTTAAATTACCTTCGCTAACCTGTTTGCCATTCACCCAACACTTCATGCCCAGGTTCCAGGCTTTACCGGTATGGCCCTCTTTACAGGGTACTTCATATTGCTGCAGTTCATCCAGGGTTACCAGCATGGGACCGATCACGGTTGAAAAATCTTTTCCTTTGGCAGGCCCCAGGTTCAGTTTCATTTCCTCCATTTGCAATAACCTTGCACTCATGTCATTCATGATCATCAGTCCGCCAATATATTCATCCGCATCAGCGGCTTTAATGTTTCGGCCGGGTTTGCAGATTACGATGGATGCTTCCAGTTCAAAATCAAGCTGCTGAAAATGATCGGGCATACAAACAATATCGCCCGGGCCCCTGTATGCTGTTGTGGTTGGTAAAATAAAAAATGGGGTACTGGTCATATTCAGGTATCATGTCCACTTTCCGGTTGCGTCGGGCTGCGGCTACGTGTTGGCGAAAAGCATAGGCATCCCGGCAACTGGTTGGGTGAGGAACAGGAGCAATAATTTCTGTATCTGAAAAAGCTTCTGCCATCACATTCCTTACCATACCATCTTTTATTCTTTGTTCAACAATTTTGGCCATAGGTATAAATTCATCCCAAAAATTCAAAAGCATTGCCATGGTATTGGGCAGATCATGGTGTAAGGAATCAAGGGAGTAGATATTGCCGTCAACAACAATGCCCAATTGATCGTGACCGTCTTTTAAGTAAGTAACTAATTTCATGTATAGTGGTTTGGATGTCAAAAGTAGGCAATAAAAAATTCATGTATTTTAACAATCTGAATTTTGCTTTTTCAATTGAAATATTAATTTTGTACTATAATTGCATACATTGAAATTTGAGAAAATACATAATAAAGGGCAGGCACAGATCTTTAAAAACCAGTACCTGGAATACCTGACCAAGACACACCCGCTGGTGATCTGGGGTTTATACATACCTGTGATATCGTTTATGCTTTATTTCAGTTATGCAGGCTTATCTATTGGTTTGTTGAAAACCACCGGCATATTTTGTGCGGCATGTTTACCTGGTCAATATTTGAATATGTGATCCACCGGTATGTTTTTCACTTCATGGCAGAAAGTAAGCGGGCTGTTAGGATCGTTTATGTTATACACGGTAATCACCACGAGTACCCCCGGGACAGGGAACGGTTATTTATGCCGGCCGTACCCAGTTTGCTTATTTCATCCTTAATTTTCAGTTTAATGTACGGGCTGGCATACCTGTTGGGTGTTCCCGGATCTGCTTTTGCATTTTTCCGGGATTTCTTTTAGGGTATTTGATCTATGGCACCATGCATTACGCCATTCATGCCTGGAATCCCCCTTTTAAATGGATGAAACCCCTGTGGCGAAATCATCACCTGCATCATTATAAAAATACCGAACAGGGTTTTGGGGTAAGTTCTACCCTGTGGGATCATGTTTTCGGTACCATGTTCGACCTTACAAAGGAAAAAGAAGATAAAGCGAAAGTGCAGGAACTGATGTTTAGTAAAAAACCTGCTGGCAGGGAATTGCAGGATCAGTAATAATTTACCATTTTTCCGCTTCATCAACATCATGATCCCGTTTGCTGAAATGCTCCCAGGATTTTATTTTTGTACCTGTCTTTCAATGATCAATGTGGCAATGATATTTCCGGCATCTTCCGGGGTTTTGCTGCAGCAGGTTTTTTAGTTTTTCTTCACTTACATCAATCCGGTAGAGGTATGCAATTAATTTATCAAAATCATTTTTATTAACCGGTTAATGTATGATGCCAGTTGGCTGTGTAATTCCGCATAAGATAACTTGCCAGAGATCTCAATGGCAAGTTCATTGTTTAATAGCTGTATCAATTCAACATTCTCCATCAGCGAAATCAATTAATCTTATTAATCAGCGTTTTGTTTTCCATCACCCCGGTACCAAATAATGCAAAATCATATTTCACCGGGTCAGCCTTATCTAAAGTACGTAAAAAGGCCGTTAATTCCAATGCAGCCTGCCAGTCAACGGGGTTTTCGGTGCAATATTTTTAATTCTTTTGCAATCCTTGCCACATGTACATCAACAGGACAGATCAATTGTGCCGGGGAAATGTTTTTCCAGATACCGAGGTCAACGCCGTTAGTATCCTGCCTGACCATCCATCTTAAAAACATATTCAACCTTTTGCAACTTGAATTTTTTTCAGGAGATGCAATATGTTTCCGGGTACGCTCAGGAATATGCGGCAGCGAAAAGAAATAATGATAAAAACCGTTCAACCCGTTTTCAACAGTTTCATCTTTTTTATACATCCATTGTGTAAATGCTGTTTCAAGCGAAGGGTGTTTTGTGTAGTGCATTTTAAAAAAAGCAATAAAATACAACAGGTCGGTTGCATTGAAAGTGCGGTGTTTAAAGGAAAGCAATTTTTTAAGATCACCATCTGAATGATGAAGGCAGAATGCATGCGGATCATTATCCATCAGTTGCAACAATTCTTTGTCTTGTTGATAATGGTTTTGCGGTTACCCCACGAAAATATAGCAGCAAAGAAACCGGCAATTTCAATGTCCTGGTTTTGGTAAAAAGATGTGGTATACAAACAGGGTCTGAATTAATGAATAATGTATTATTATAAGTAATGACCCCTTTGTTGAGGTATTTCTTCAATTTATCCTGCATCAAACAAAATTAACCAGTCATTCTTATAATCATATGACAGGTTAATGAATTATTTTTATGTATTAACGGGGAATGACTGCACCACTGCCACTGATGTGTACATTAATTACAGGAGTGCCTTTGTAGTATACATTTCCACTGCCTGCAATATTTACTTTTAAATTATTGCCTGCTGAAATTTCCTGGTTACCGCTTCCGGAGATGATAATATCTGCATGTACTGCCTGCATACCAAATGCATATACACTGCCGCTTCCTGCTATTGTAGAAATAAAGTTTTGGGCTGTTCCCTGGCTGAAATTGATGTTACCGCTTCCTGCAATATGGGTTTCAAAAACAGGTTGTTATCAAAAATGCCACTGGTAAATATATTGCCCGAACCCGAAATGGTTAATCCGTTAAGTACCGGAAGTGTTACAAGGATTTTTATATTGTCGTTTTTTACTGTAGTATTATTTTTATATCCCAGCTCCAGTGTGTTGTTCACTAACCTGGTTTCAAAATACGGTATTAAGTTAGCGTAACCGTTTATTTCTACTTTAAATCCTGCTCCCTGTGTTACAAAAACATTTGTAGAGCCTGATACATGGATCCTGGTAAAATTTGTAACAGCCCTTGTTTCTGTTATTACAGGCCCGCTTCCGGATATCCTGTCTTTTTTACATGCAATAAGTGTCACTAATGATGTTGTTAATAAAAGTATGCTTATTGATTTCATAAAATCTGATTTAATGTTTATTTTATTTGTTTAAATAAAGGTAGATATGATAAATTACTTTTAATTCCTCAGGCAGATGAACTGTTATAAAATCTGTATGACCTGTATTTTTGTAAATACAGATACAAAGGAAACCGGATCGTCTTTGATAAAAGCAGGATTGTTATATAATTTAACTTTCCCGTCAAGGAAAGCTTTTATTTTTCATGATCATTCTTCACTGATAAGTTTTTTAATGATCGAAATGCCAAGCCTGTCACATGCCCCGTTTTTATTAAATTGATTGATAATTACAATAACAGCCTTGCTTTTATCTTTTACAAAAGCGGCAAATGTGGAAAAACCATACGTACCACCATTGTGCCAATACACAGGCGGTTGGTCCTTATCTTTGATAATATGCCATCCCTGACCAACAGCCACTCCCGGGCTTATAGCAACCGTTTGGGCAGTTAATTTATTGATTATGGCTTTTGATTTTCTGTTTTCGGAAAGCACATATTTTCCAGGTAAGTAAGCATATCATTACCGGTACAGGTTAAATTTTGGCCGAAACTAAAATATTCATGTTCCAATATGGTGTTTTATCATTTGCTGCAAAATATCCCTGGCTTTTATGTTGGGTTAAAGCTTTGGATTTGGCGGGGTTGCCCATTTAAAGGCTGCAAAATGAATTGATCTGTCAGTGTTGCAAATGATTTACCTGAAATGCGTTCTGCCAGTACACCTGCTAACCCGGCACCAAGGTTTGAATAATTACTTTTTCCATCGGGTTTTGGAGTACAGCTTTTTAAATAGGCATAAAGTTCATTGGCACCATAAGTTTCATACGGTTGCCGGATGTTTAACATCTTCAGGTTATCGGGCAGCCTGGGCAAGCCCGATGTATGGTTCATCAGGCTTAAAAAACTGATGCTGTTGAGATGTTGATTTTGGCGAACAGAATCAGGCAGGTAATTGATGACGGGGTCTGTTTCGGAAATATTATTTTCCATCAACACAGCTGTTAAAACATAGGCAGTAAAAGTTTGGTAATGCTTCCAATTTCAAAAGTGGTTGATGAATCAAAGGGCATTTGCCTGTCCGGGTCAGCAAAGCCGGTCTGGTAAAAACTTCTTTTCCCATTGTTTAAAATGCCAATAAAAATACCCGGCAGTTTTCTTTGCTGTACAAACTATCAGCCAGGTACTGAATAGAGTCATCCTGTTTTTGTTTACCTGTTTGGGCAACACTGCTGTTAAAAAATACAACACAGCAAAGGAGCATATAAGCCAGGTCTTTTTCATGGCAGCTTATCCGATTGCATTAGCCAGGTCATTGATCAGGTCATCAGCATCTTCAATACCCACACTCCAGTCTTATTAATCCATCGGCAAGCCGTTCTTAATACGTTCTTCACGGGTATGCGGGCATGTGTCATGCTGGTAAGGTGATTGATCAGAGATTCAACGCCACCGAGGCTTTCGGCCAGCGAGAATAAATGGGTTCCGGTGAGTACTTTATTGGCTGCTTCTATGCTTTCATCCTTTAAAACAAAACTGATCATGCCGCCAAAACCACGCATTTGTTTTTTGGCAACGGCATAGCCCGCATTGTCTTCAAACCCGGGCCAGTATACTTTGCCCACTTTTGGATTATTGCGAAGCCAATGTGCAATTTTTTCCCCGTTTTCACAATGCTGTTTCATGCGTACATGCAGTGTTTTAATTCCCCTCAAAACCAAAAAGCAATCCATAGGGCCGGGTACGGCGCCGCAACTTTTTTGAATGAAATATAATTTTTCCCTCAGTTCAGCATCGTTCATCATCAATGCACCCTGTATCACATCACTGTGGCCACCTAAATATTTGGTAGCCGAGTGCATAATGATGTCTGCACCCAGGTCAAGGGGTTTTGTAAATGAGGATGCAAAAGTATTGTCAACACATAATAAGGCATTGGCCTTTTTGAAATGGCAGCTATGGCAGCAATATCCGTAATGTTCATCAACGGGTTTTGTTGGTGTTCCAACCATACCAGTTTGGTGTTGGTAACAGCTGCCTGTACATTTGCGGCATTGGTGGTATCAACATATTTAAAATGTAATGCCATACCGTTCCCAGACCTTTGTAAATAATCGGTAGCTTCCGCCATACATATCATTGGCAGCGATCACTTCATCGCCCGGGTTTAATAATTTTATAACAGCATCTGTTGCGGCAACACCACTTCAAATGCCAGTCCGAATTTTGCATTTTCAATAATGGCATAGGCATCTTCCAGGGCTTTACGGGTGGGATTCTGGCTGCGAGCTATTCGTAGCCTTTGTTTTTTCCGGGTGCTTCCTGCACATAAGTACTGGTTTGAAAGATCGGCGTCATAATAGCGCCTGTTCCCGGATCAGGCTCGGCACCGGCATGAATAAATTTGGTAGCAAGCTTCATACCCCTGTCCCCTTGCGCAGCATCCTGCGGAGAATGCGAATTTGAATCGTTTTTACTCATAAAAATATTTTTACAAAAGTAACGGGATTTTTTGTAAGCCCCTTTAAGGGTTTGGGGCAACCACAATTTAAATTACCTGCGCCGCACACAAAAACCGCCAGTCGTAATTTTTATCGGCATGCGCTGCCAGCGGTTCAATTTTTTAGTGAGCGATTTTTGGTGAGTATGCCGGCATTAACCAGTTTTCTTTTGGCTTCAGTATATAATCCTGCATAACGGGTTCCTTCTCCAGTTTTTTGGGGCGGTTCAAAACCAACCTTTTTCCCTGCGCCATACAATTTCATCCGGCAGCTTTTTTCCATGGTTTTGCGTAATAAAAATTTGGTCAGCCTTCATGCATTTTCAGCTGGGCGGGCAGCGAAAAAACAAATTCTGCCAGCTCATGATTTAAAAAGGGCAGCCTAACTTCACAGCCATGCGCCATACTGTTCCTGTCTGCAAAACGAAGCAGCTCTTCCAAACCCATTTCAGTTGTATGAAAATGCAGGGATGTCATTTAATTTGGTTACAATGGGTTTATGAATACCCACCATTCCTGGTGTTTCATCAGGCAAAAAATCATCACTGATATCGGGATGCGAAAATGGTTTTCCGGTATTCGATCTTTTCCAGTTGCATGGCAGCATGCGATGGAAGAAATGCAGCAAAATAATTTTCAGGTCCCAGTGAAATGGCTGGTTGTTTTTACGGAAAGCAACCCTTTCTTTTTGCGTGGCGCCCAGTTTATGCCTGCTCAGCACTTCCTGCAGGTACCAGTGAATATATTTGGGATACCCGGCTAACAGTTCATCGGCACCCTGGCCATCCAGTAAAACCTTTACTCCACGCTGTTTTGCCAGTTCAAAAATTTTGTATTGGGCAAAAATACCTGATGACTGAAAGGGTTCTTCCTGGTGATAACAAAGTTTTTCAAAATCATTGACCAGGTCTTTGGCAGTAAGATGTATTTGATGATTGGTAAAGGTTTAAATGCTCTGTAACAATCCGGATATACCACGGATTCATCATTTCAAAACCCGGGAATACGGTCGAAAACGTACTGAGTTGGTTGTCTTTTTCTTTAAGCCGGCTGTTTTTATGTAATTGGCTGATCGTATAAGCAATGGAAGAGCTGTCGAGAGCGCCCGCTGAGACTGGTTCGAGCAGTATATCACTGCGCAGCCGCAGGTTAACCGAGCGGGTAAACAGGTCGATAAATTTTCAATGGCATCATTTACCGATATATCAATTTTAATTTCCTTGTTGATGCTCCAGTATTTTACAATTTTTGAAAGATGGCCCGATGCAGGTTCAACAACCAGGTAGTGGGATGGGGGTAGCACATAAATGTCTTCGAAAAATGTCTGTTCCTTGTCAATACTGTTTTGCACATGCCCCAGCGTGATATAATTGAGGAGCATTTTATTGTCAATATGTTTTCAATACCGATGGTACAGAGTGCTTTCATTTCGCTGGCAAAAATAAAATTGGCCTCATCTTCGTAATAATAAAATGGCTTTTCGCCAAACCGGTCCCTGGCTGCAAAGAGCCGTTCTTCTTTTTCATCCCAGATGGCAAGGCAAACATGCCATCCAGTTGTTGCAGGCATTTGTCTTTCAGTAATCGTATGCTGCCAGGATAACTTCGGTATCGGATTTTGAAGTAAAACCATATCCTTTGTTTTGTAAAGGACCTGATCTCTATATAATTGTAAATTTCACCGTTATACACGATCGGTAGCGGTTGGCATAAGCCATTGGTTGTGCAACATTTTACTCAGGTCTATCACCGAAAGCCGCCGGTGTCCCAGGTGAACGGTATTTTTATAATTGCTCCAGCTGCCTTCATCATCCAGGCCACGATGGGCAATGGCACCGGTCATTTTTAAATGCGCCGGTGCGCCGGATTGGCAGTATATATTAATATTCCTGCAATTCCACACATAGTGTAAATATCAATAAAAAAAAACTCCTGAAGCGGGTTTATAAATAAATGTTATTGGAAGTTAACGGGCAATACAACTTTAGTATCACCCCAGGCCATTACCAGGTCGCAACCATAGGTTGAATTTTGAAACAACATCGTGAAATATTCGATCTCGATATCATTTTAATGACCGGGACAACCATTTCAACCAGGTCTTTTGTTTTATCAAT
>JADJBP010000007.1 GCA_016703625.1 Chitinophagaceae bacterium
GTACATCATCTTTATGGGAGATACTGGTGCCCGCTTTGCAGTAAAAATGAAATATCATCCAGCAATACTGCTCTTTTCCCGATCATTTCAAGCTTCTTCTATATTTCTGGGAACAGGCCTGCCCTGAATTTCCAGATGGGCCGACCCTGGGTCCGCCGCTGTAATCCCATTTATCGATAGCAGATGGTATTGTTGCCCAGGCTTTACTCTACTCGGGATATTGGTGCCCCAGGCTGTTTACGGCCGCTGCGTGCCCCACCGATACAGAAAATACCAAATGCAACACCGGTAGCGTTTATGGCTGTACGCAGCTTATTAATCCTTTTAAATTCCCGGAAAGTTAAATTTTAATGAATTGAGGATAAATGTTGAGCGATTCATATGTTCAAAATTACGAAGCAATTTAATTTTATTGGCGGAAATATATGAATGGTGTAACCCATGAGCTACGTTCGTTCCTTTGCAGGTACCCGAAGGGAATACCTGGCAATATCAGTTTACATAATTCAAACCACTTTGATTTTATAGCGGGTTTGTAATTTTAAAAACTTTTGTTCTTTTGCTCAACATCGTTGTGTCACTTCTTGTACTGCATACCATTGAGGAACTTTTTCCAACGGGTTAAAATTTTGTTTTTCAAACCTTACCTTTGCGGCTTAAAACAGGACTATTGCCTGGTTTACGAAATTCAGGCTATAGAGCAGCAATATTTTAATTAAAACAGAAGCCGCGACCTCTCTCCTGAGCATGTCGAAGGATGGAGTGGGTTGGGGTGAGGTAACAAAATGAAATACATCAACGAAATAAACAAACGCAAAACATTTGCCATCATCTCTCACCCGGATGCCGGAAAAACCACCCTTACAGAAAAATTCCTCTTATTTGGCGGCGCCATACAAACTGCCGGAGCGGTAAAAAGCAATAAGATAAAAAGCACGCTACCAGCGATTTTATGGAGATTGAACGGCAGCGTGGTATCAGTGTAGCCACCAGTGTAATGACCTTTGAATATGATGGGCATTTGATTAACCTGCTGGATACACCCGGCCATAAGGATTTTGCAGAAGATACCTACCGCACATTAACGGCAGTGGATAGCGTGGTGCTGGTCATTGACAGCGTAAATGGGGTAGAGGCCCAAACCCGCCGCCTGATGGAAGTAATTGCCATGCGTAAAACACCGGTGATCGTTTTTATCAACAAAATGGACCGGGATGGCAAGAACCGGTTTGATCTCCTGGAAGAAATTGAAAATGAACTGAAGATTCAACTGCACCCCATGACCGTTCCCATTAATAGTGGTAAAGGATTTTAAAGGTGTATGACCTGCATAAAAAAGCCTGGTTTTGTTTACTGCCGGCACCAAAGCCAATGATGAAGATGTACTGGAAATCCATGACCTGAACGATGAAATACTGGATAAAAATAGGGAGAAGGATGCCGACACATTGAGGGAAGATGTGGAACTGATTGATGGTGTTTATGGTGAATTGAATATGGATGATTACCTGTCGGAAAACTGCCCCGTTTTTTTGGCAGTGCCGTAAATAACTTTGGGGTAAAGGAAATGCTGGATACTTTCATCCGCATTGCTCCTACTCCCCAGGCCAAGGCATACAACTACCCGGGATATAAAACCTGAAGAAGAAAATTCAGCGGGTTTATTTTAAGATACATGCCAACCTGGATCCCAAGCACCGCGACCGGATCGCTTTCAGGGTATGCAGCGGCAGGTTTTAACGCAACACCGATTACCACCATGTGCGGATGAACAAAGACGTCCGCTTCAATAACCCGTATAGTTTTTTGGCCCGCCAAAAAGAAGTGATTGAAGATGCTTACCCGGGGGATGTGGTGGGATTATTTGATACCGGGCAACTTTAAAATTGGCGATACCTTGACCGAAGGCGAGAATTTTTACTTCACCAGGATACCCAGTTTTCACCTGAAATTTTTAAAGAGGTAATTAACAAAGATCCAATGAAAACCAAGCAATTGGATAAAGGATTGTTGCAGTTAACAGATGAAGGTGTTGCCCAATTATTTACCCAGTTTGGCGGCAATAAAAAAATTATCGGTTGTGTTGGGGAACTGCAGTTTGAAGTGATCCAATACCGCCTTTTGCAGGAATAGGGGCTTCGGTGCAGATGAACAGCCTGCCTTTTTTTAAGGCCTGCTGGCTTACCAGCAAAGACCCCAAAAAACTGGAAGATTTCATCCAGTATAAACAGGCCAATATTGCACTGAAGATAAAGATAGCCACCTGGTTTACCTTGGCCCAAAGCGAATGGTTCTTAAATACCGAGAGTCAGAATAACCCCGATATTGAATTTCATTTTACGAGTGAGATACACAAGTAAGTAAAAGTCAACAGTCAAAGTCAAAAGTCAAAAGTAAAAATGCATTAATTTAGTAATGTGTACAAGTTCGACAAAACTGTTTGTAAGGCACAAACCTTTGCAGAAGCCGAAAGAAGTAATGTTTTGAAAAAAATTCCTTTATCTTAAGGCTTAATCAGGGTTGGTATCTTTCTGCAATGGTTCACAGGTAGATCCCGATAACCTGGTAAAAATGGAAAAGCGTTTAGTTGGCGTTCGAAAACATAAAAAATAATGGCTAACATTTTCAATGAAGATTTCAGGGATTTTATTCGTGCTTTAAATAAGCATGAAGTTGAATATTTACTTGTTGGCGGTTATGCAGTTATTTTACACGGATACAGAAGATCTACGGGCGATATGGATATTTGGGTGAATGTTACTGCAGAAAATCATAAAAAACTGGTAAATGCTTTCCTGGATTTTGGTTTACCAACAACTGACATATCTGAAGAAAATTTTCTGAGAAACGAAGATCTGGATGTATTTACCTTTGGGACACCTCCGGTTTGTATCGAAATTTTAAAAAAAGTGAAGGGTTGTAATTTTGATGAGGCTTTTAAAATCAGTGAACAATTTGATGAAAACGGGCTACAGCTAAGGTTTTTGCATATCAATACATTAATTGAAGCCAAGAGATCTTCAGGCCGCCATAAAGACCTCGATGATATTGGAAAACTAAGCCTGTAAAATGATCATTCCGCAATTTAAAACTTGCGCAACGCCATTGGTGGTTTTGACCGCTGATATTCAATTCATACTTTTATTACCATCGTATCACCACCAGCGCCGTATTTGGCGGAGCCCAGGTTCTCGTACATCAGTAAACATTACGGCTGCTGCCGGGGCAATTTTAATATAAAGGTTATGGGTTTTTCAAGGTTGTGGTGCGTGGCCAAGTATTTTATCATTATAGATCAGGGTAATGCTGTCGCCATCAATGATGCTGTTATCATACAGGGTAACCGGTCAGGTCCCGGTCAACCATAATTTCTTGCCAGCTCATTTTTCTTTTTCCAGCACAATTTCTTTTTCGGCATCAAAATTCAGGGGTTCAACAAATACCGGGTTTATGTCAACCGGTTCATTCATCTTTATTAATGGTATTGATTCTTTTGCCGTTTTTGGTTTTGTATCTGCAGGTTTTTGTTTTGCAATGTCTTTGTCTGTTTTAACTTTAACATACGCTGGTTTTTTAATTTCCACCGGCTCCACTCCGGGTGTTTTTTACATGATCCGATATTTCCTCCTTGCTTAATGCGGTTAGATCCGTGCATCGTCCAGGTCGCCGTTGAACCAGTATGGATAGTCTCTGTTATGCCGGCCTGGAATACATCATAATTGTTGGTGAATTGCCCGCTGCGGGTTTCTGTAATATACCTGCCATCAACCACAGCCTGTTTTGCCATCATAAGTTACAGTTACACAATACCATTGATTGGTTTTGATGTACGGAGTATAACCGGGTGGAGATGAATGGGCGCCTACGCCATAAAAATTCTGGTGTTGCCTGTCAAGTGGATAATTGCAGTTTTCATATCCTGTATATGGACCGTCATCATACCGTAATAAACAATTACCTTTAAATAATCAGCATCAACTTTCATTAAAATAATTTCCATGGCATTTACCATTATAAAATCCTGGGGCTCCCCAGGCACTAATGGAAAGCTTATTGTACGTATTTAATGTTGGGCTGTTTAAAATTTTCATGTAAGCACTTCTTCCATTAAAATGGTACGCACTTTTGGCGTTACCAAACCGGTCGGCTGTTAATGCAGCATTATTAAAGACAGGATGACGATGTTGCCGCTTTCATCTTTGCATGCCCAAAAGGTACGCAAATAAGCCTTCTCTGTACATCAGCCTGGCTAAAGCAAACCCTGGAGCAAAAATAAAACTGAAAATATTTTTCATAGCGTCATTTGATGGCATTATTCCCGCAATTTAAAACTCACTACCCCATTGGTGGTTTTGGAACTGCTGATATTCAATTCATACCTTTTATTACCGTCGTAGATCACCATCAGCGCCGTATTTGGCGGGATACTGCCCAGGTTCTCGGCATACATCACCAGTTCATTACGGCTGCTGCCGGGTGCAATTTTAATATAGAAGGTTTTTGGTTTTTCTGTAAGCAGCAGGTGGGTGGCCAGTATTTTATCATTATAGATCAAGGTGATGCTGTCGCCATCAATGATGCTGTTATCATACAGGGTAACCGAAATGGAATCCTGGTCAACCGTAATCTCTTTTACCAACTCATTCTTTCTTTTTTCCAGTACCAATTCATTTGCAGGTACAACCGGCGTTGTATCTTTTTTTACTTCATTTTCTTTACACAGGTTAAATATTTCTTCATCATTCAATGCCCGGTTATAGATGCGGATATCATCCAGGTCGCCGTTCAGCCAGAAAGGGAAAAATGGATCATCCGATTTACCGAAAAACAGGTCTTCATTATTGGTAAATGTTTCCGGGAAGACCACCGAGTATTTTAATTCGCAGTCAACATACAATTTTGCCGTTTTGCCATCATTGGTATACAGCACGTTGTACCATTGGTTCTTATTGATGAAATCACCCCCATAGGGGGTAAGCACGGTTCCGGTACCTCTGAAATTCTGGTGCAGCGTATCGCATAAAGAACCATTACAGCCGGTGCCCAAAGTATACAACGCATCATCAAAGCGCAGTGCATAATTGCCAGGGTTATAGTTTCCACCGCCCTTGCTGATGACCTGGCTGGCGTGGCAGATATCATAATAAAAACCGGTGGGCCTTACCCACACCGACAGGCTGATCTGGTCAGAAAAATTCAATGTTGGTTTGTTTGAAATGCGCATGTACTGGTATACGCCGTTAAAATGGTATGCACTGTTGTGGTTTCCAAACCTGTCGGCCGTTATAGTTGCATTATTAAAAACGGGGTGGTTTTTGTTGCCGCTGGCATCTTTGGCATTACCGTTAAAAGGATAATAAGCCATCAAACCTTTATCCAGGTTAACCTGTGCAACACAAACCTGGGTTACCAGCAATAAGCAGCATACTAATATTCTCTTCATACAAAAAACCGGGAGTTAATTGTATAAAATTAAGCATTGTACGGTATTATAAAGCTTTAATTAAAATGGTTGTTCTGTTTTTTAACGTATCAGTAAAAAACTGCCCTTTTGTTCTTCAATACCACAATCTGTGGTTGCCCTGATCACATACACATAACCTCCGGCAAGGGCCGGTTTACCTTTATATGTTCCATCCCAGCAGCTGCCGGGGTTTGCAGTAGCAAAAACCTGTTCGCCATAGCGGTTAAAAATAAAAATTTCAGTTTCTGGATATACATCCAGTTCTTTAAACCATAGCAATCATTCTTTCCATCGCCATTGGGTGTAAATGCATTGGGCATATACCGGGCAAGGCTGGCCGTAGTACTTACAAAAACAGTAACACTGTCAATGCTGTTACAGCCGGAGGCATTTATTACCCGCACAAGATATTTTTGTGTGGCAGCCGGTGTGGCAACAGGGTTGGGAATGTTTGCACTGCTCAATCCCGTTGCCGGCGACCAGGTATATTGATCACCGCCGGAAGCAAAAAGATTGGCAGAACGGAATGCACAATCAATATCATTTGATTTACCGGCATTAACCGGGAGCGAAGGTAAAACAGTTAACAAAGCAGTGAATGTACTGTCGAACCCGCAATAATTATCAGTAACTACTAAAGTGTAAAGTGTTGTTTGAGGGGGATTGGCCCAGGGGTTAATAATGGTTGCATTGGAAAGCCAGGTAGCCGGGCTCCACAAATAACTTACCCTTGTACCATTATTGCCATCCAGTTGTATGGCCTGTTGTCCGCAAATTGTAAACGAAGGAGGTGCATTAAGTGAGTCGGGCGAACTGAAATAGATCGTTACGGTATCCCTGTTAGCACAACCATTGGCATCGGTACCGGTAACGGTATATGTTTGTTGCGTGCTGCCGGTAAAAACCGGGCTGGCAATATTTGGATCATTTAACCCTGCTGCAGGATTCCAGGAATAGGTTTGAGCACCGGTTGTTGTTAAGGTAATACTTTGGCTCGAACAAAGCGTTGTATCATCGATCGTTTGTACAACCGGTAATGGATTTACAAACACATCCACACTGTCAATGGCAGAGCAGCCCGGGCCCGTTGAACCTGTTACATACAATCTTTGTGAACCTGTACCGATAAAATTGGGATTGGCTATGTTGGGGTTGCTCACATAAACAGCCGGGGTCCACTGAAAGGTTAGTGCATTTGAATTGGTAGTAAGTTGCAATGGGGACAACATACAAATGGTAGTATCTGCAATGGTATTGACAACCGGGGGTGGGGTTACAAAAATAGTAACTGAATCGGTTCCTGAACAAAAACTGGGATTACCGGTAACCGTTAGATAAAAAGTAGTGGTTGCGCTGATGGTTGCTGTTGGATTTTGAATATTGGGATTGTTCAGGTAGATGGCAGGGGTCCAGGAATAAGTTCCATTCCCGCTTCCCTGTAAAACATGAGATACCGGACCGTTTGAACAGAATGAAGTATCCGTGCCGGCATTAACGATTATGCCCTGTTCGGGGGTAAAAGTACAATTGGGATTTGCATTATTAATGGTTGCACCGCCGTTTAATGTTCCGTTGTATGCAGCGTTTCCCTGTTTATTCAATAGGTTATCAAAAGTATAATATCCCTGCAGGCCGGTTTGTGTAGCAGGATTGGGTAAAGAAGCATTCATATAGGTTTGCAACTGAGCCTGGGTGCGTGCTACATTCCAGATGCGTACCTCATTGATATAACCTAAAAAGTTGGTTCCTACAGGGTTATTTACTGCATAATCTCCAATGGTGGTGAGCCAGTTATTTAAGACCAGGTTCCCGGCAGCAGCGATCTGGCTTATGATAATTCCGTTCCTGTAAAGTTTAAGTGTGCTTCCATCATACACCAAAGCCACATGGTAAGTTTTATTGGTAACCAGGTTATCGCAGGGTGGAGGAGTTAAAAACTGTCCGTTCGTTGTTGTGATTCCTGCAAGGTCCATCCGCAACACATAATTGATATCCGTTGTATTTGCATGTTTGGAAACAATATCCTGCCATTTGTCAGGCCTTGAAACCGGGAAAGAAGAGCAATTAAAATTTGCTTCAACGGTAACCTGGTTTCCACTGATATCAAGATCACCCACAGTAACGCTTTGTCCTACAGCCTGTGTTCTCAGCCAGTTGGTACAGTTCACGGGACTGGCAATACAACTTCCCAGCGCATTAATTTCATCAACATTTAATGCCCTGTCATAGATCCTTATTTCATCAATATCGCCATTAACCCAATAGGGGAAAGAACCACTGTTCAACCTGCCAATATACAGGTCATAAGAATTGGTAAAAGTGGCACTGCCCTGTGGAGCACTGGTTTTCAGTACACAATCAACGTATAATTTTGATGTAGTGCCATCATGCGTTACAATAACGCTATACCATTGGTTGGTTTGAATATATGGCGTGTATCCCGGTGGAAGAGAAGCTACTCCCACACCATAAAAATTCTGACGTAACGGATCAACAGGCACAGAACAGTTATTGCCGTTAGAAACTGGGCCATCATCATACCTTAAAAAATAATTCCCGGTTAAATAATCGGCATCACCTTTCATTAAAATAGAATTACCATGACAGGTACCGGCATAAAAGCCCTGGGGCTTAACCCAAGCTACAAGAGAAAGTTTATTAGTAGTATTAATGGTAGGACTGTTTAATATTCTCATATAACTGCTGCTGCCATCAAAGTGATAGGCACTGTTGGGGTTTCCCAACCTGTCGGCAGTTAATGTTGCATTATTAAAAACCGGGTTATTATTATTGCCGCTGATATCATTTGCATTTCCAGAGAAGGGGTAATAAGCCTTTAAACCAAGGTTAAGATCAACCTGGGCAAAACATACGTTTGCTGCTAACAATAAAGGGAGCAATAATTTCTTCATAGTGGGTAAATATGGATATAAGTTCCGGCAAATTACATAAAGATATTTTATAATCCAAGGTAATTCTCCGGTGTAATGGCTTTTAATTCTTTTTTTAACGAAGCAGAAATTTTTAACCCGGCAATGAACAGGTGAATGGCTTTTTTGTCAATGGCATGTTTACCTCTTGTAAGATCCTTTAACGCTTCATATGGATCAGGATAATTTTCTCTTCTTAATATGGTTTGAATGGCTTCGGCAACCACGGCCCAGTTTGCTTCAAGGTCGGCTTTAAGTTTTGGTTCATTCAATACCAGTTTCCCGATCCCTTTTTCTGCAGACCGGATGGCAATTATGGTATGTGCCATGGGTACGCCAATATTTCTTAAAACAGTTGAATCGGTCAGGTCTCTTTGCAGGCGGGAAACAGGCAATTTTGCTGAAAAGTGTTCCAGCAAAGCGTTTGCAATGCCCAGGTTGCCTTCTGCATTCTCAAAATCGATGGGGTTTACTTTATGCGGCATGGCGCTGCTGCCGATCTCTCCTTTTTTGGTCTGCTGCTTAAAATAATCCATGCTGATATAGGTCCACATATCCCTGCAAAAATCGATGAAGATGTTATTGATGCGTTTGATGGCATCAAAATGCGCAGCCAGCGTATCGTAATGTTCTACCTGGGTGGTGTATTGCTGGCGCTGTAAACCCAGTTTGGTTTCTGTAAAATCGTTTGCAAAGTTTACCCAGTTATATTTCGGGTATGCCACATGGTGAGCATTGAAGTTGCCGGTAGCGCCGCCAAATTTTGCAGTAAACGGGATATAACTGAAGAGCTGGATCTGGTTCTCCAGCCTTTCCACAAAAACCATCATTTCTTTGCCCAGCCTTGTGGGGCTTGCAGGCTGGCCATGCGTTCGGGCCAGCATGGGCACATCTTTCCAGGCCAATGCCAGCTTTCCAATGGAATGCTGCAGGTTGATCACGGCCGGTAAATACTCCAGTTCAATACTGTTTTTCCAGAGCAGGGGTATGGCTGTATTATTGATGTCCTGGGAAGTTAAACCAAAATGCACCCATTCCTTTAAATGGCCTGCTTTGCAATTGTCAAGGGCCGATTTTATAAAATATTCCACCGCCTTTACATCATGGTTGGTGATCGTTTCTGTTTTTTTTATTTCGGCTGCATTGTCCGGAGAAAAACCGGCAGTCATTTTGAGCAGGTACTGTTTGGTTTTGGCATCCAGTTTAAAAAATTTCTTTTCGGCCAAAAACAAAAAATATTCAACTTCTACCAGCACCCGGTATTTTATCAGGGCATATTCACTGTAGTATTCTCCCAAATGGGCTACTTGTTTGCGGTAACGTCCGTCGACGGGAGATATGGCAGTTAGTTGATTTAAATCCATTATGTTGCAGTAAATTTGCCGCAAAAATACGTTAATTGACACAGAAGTTAAAAGTTGGGGCCGTTAGTTATTTAAACACCAGGCCGTTGATCTATGGATTTGAACAGGGGAGAATGAAGGAAGAGATGGACCTGGTATTTGATTATCCTGCTAAAATTGCTTCATTTTTGATCAATGACCAGGTAGACATCGGCCTGATCCCTGTAGCAGTTATACCGGATCTGGCTGAATACCATATCATTTCTGATTATTGTATTGGCTGCAACGGGGAAGTGGCCAGTGTTTGTTTATTCAGCGAAGTACCCCTGCATGAGATCAAAACCATTGTACTGGATTATCAAAGCAAAACATCGGTTGCGCTGTTAAAGATTTTATTGCAGGAACACTGGAAAATTTCTCCAAAACTGGTAGCCGGGGAAAAAATTATGAAAATAGTATTGCCGGATCCACGGCCGGGCTGGTTATAGGCGACAGGGCTTTGCAGCAAAGGATTAAGTCGCCATATATTTATGACCTGGGTACGGCCTGGAAAGAAATGACCGGTTTACCTTTTGTGTTTGCTGCCTGGGTAAGCAATAAGAAAATAGACCCGGCATTTATCACAGATTTTAACCGGGCCATTGAACTGGGCTTACAGTCTATCGATATTATAGTACAGGAACAAAATGGATGTATGTATGACCTGCATCAATATTATACACAAAATATCAGTTATCCGCTGGATGAAAATAAAAAGGCAGCGATGAAATTATTTTTAAATAAAATAAATACTTCCCGGAAGTTGATGCAGCAAACGGTTTAGGCCGAAATTGCATTAATTAAAAGCAACCGGGAATAATACTGTCATTAGGGAATATTATAAATACATGCATCGCTTTAACCACAGTTTGGGTTTTGCTTTTTATGTTTTACATGTTAAGCATGTTCCAGGATTATTTTTATAAAACAACATTTGGTTAAGTAAAAAGTTACAATGCGGGGTACGCCATATCTTATTCATTTTAATTCGATCGGAAGATCTGATATTGGATATATTTCAGTTGCCGAAAAGAAACCCTTCCTTTTGTTCCCAAAAGGATCTACTGGACCTATTTTACACCGGAAGATGTGCAGCGGGGTTTTCATTCGCATTATAACCTGGAGCAGGTATTGGTTGCCGTTGCAGGCAGGATCATTGTAAACACTGAAATGAAAAATGGGGAAAAACAAGAGTTTATCCTCGATTCTCCCAAAACAGGCCTGTTCATACCGAAAATGTGCTCGCGGAAGTTGCAGTACAGCCACAATGCTGTACAGATGTGCATTGCCAGTGAAGAATATGACGAAAACGATTATATCAGGGACTATAACGAATTTTTGAAATAACCTTAATGGAAAAAATATATTCGTGGGATAACCATCATTATTATCATGCCTATTGGGAGGAGCGTGAGCAGGCCTACAGGCAAAGCCTGCTGTTTCCAAAAAGCACTTATTCGCCATGGTTAAATGATGAAACCTTCTTAAAGACCTATAATGCCGTTAAGGGCAATACCCTGGTTGATATATACCGTTGTTATGAATTATGGCAGATCGCTTCACGGTTAAAAGATCAAAAAGCAGCTATTATCGAAGTAGGGGTTTGGCGTGGCGGTACTGCGGCCTTACTGGCAAAGGCCAACCGGGATAATTCCCCGGTATATTTATGCGATACTTTTGAAGGCGTAGCGAAGGCCGGCGAAAAAGACAATCAATATAAAGGAGGCGAACATGCAGATACCTCTGTTGATATGGTACAGCAATTGATGCAGCAACTGGAGGTAACGGATTACCACATTTTAAAAGGAATTTTTCCCGATGTGAATGCAGAACTGCTTCAGGATAAAACTTTCAAAATATGCCATATAGATGTGGATGTTTACGAATCGGCCAAAGATATTTTTAACTGGGTTTGGGAACGCATGATCGTGGGAGGCGTTGTGGTTTTTGATGATTATGGATTTGCTGCCTGTGCAGGAATAACACAGCTGGTAAACGAACTGGCTGCTGCCATTCCCAATGCCTTTTTTGTACATAATATAAACGGGCATGGGTTGTTAATAAAAACCGGTTTATGATCAATGTATTGGTAACATCACTGGGGAGTAATACTGCAATCGGCGTAATAAAGGCATTGCGTTACCAAAAGGATATTGCAGTAACCGGTACAGATTCCTTTCCGGCCCATTTATCTGCAGGAAGCACTTTTGCCGATCATTTTTACCAGGTGCCGCTGGCTGTTGACAATGATTATGAAGATCAGCTACTCCGGATCATTACAGAAAGACAGGTACAATGTGTGATACCAATTCATGATGCAGAAGTGATGAAAATTGCGGAGATAGCAGTAAAATTCCCTGCGCTTACTTTTTGGGCAGTTAATGCTCCCCGCATAATTACCATGTGCAACAATAAAAGAACGGTCAATCAATTTTTGGCCGGCCATGGGATTACCGTACCGGAAATGTTTGAAAAGGCGGACAACATGCTGTACCCGGCAATTTATAAACCGGATGAAGGCGTTAGCAGTAAAGGAATACAGGTTATTACAAATGCGCAAGCTGGTAAAACGGGATTTGACCTGGGGTCCGGGTTTTTACAGAAAATGATAACCGGTGTTGAATATACCGTGGATTGTTACTCAGCTTATCATGAAGAATATTTTAATTGCTGTGTGCGAAAAAGAATAGAAACAAAGGAAGGCATATCAACAAAGGGCGAAACGGTTGAATATCCTTTGCTGGCTCAAATTTCTGCAAAGATCCACCGGTTACTGCAATATAAGGGCGCTTCCAATATTCAATTCATCGTTGAAGACGGGGTGCCTTATTTTATTGAGATCAACCCGCGCTTTTCGGGTGCCGGTATTTTATCGTATTATGCCGGTTTAAACAGCCCCTTATTTACCGTACTGGAAGCAGTTCAGTCGCCGCTATTTCATGAACTAAAAAACATACCCATAAAAAAAGGCATTTTTATGACCAGGTATTGGAATGAAAATTTTTATGAAGGATAATTGCATCATTGTGGACCTGGATGATACTTTAATATCCACCCATTTTCGCCAATACCGTTGTATTAGTGACTATGTAATACAAAACGGAAATGCTTTTATTGATTTTGATACCTATTTTGAATTACGCAGATCGAACCATTTTACAAACACCAGGCTGCTTGAAAGTCTCCATATTAAAATGGATCGGCAAGATTTTAATGCCTGGTACCTGGCTAATATTGAATCTGAAAAGTACCTGGCTTTAGATACACTGATCGTGGATAAGCAACTGCTTGCTGCTGTTGTACAAAAGAAATTTAAACTGGTGCTGCTTTCGCTGCGGAACGATCATCAAAATTCAAGACAGCAAATACGGAACCTGGGGATAGAGCCTTTTTTTACAGAGGCTATTTTTATACATCATGACCAGCATGCCAATCCAAAGACTGACCGTTTAAAAGAGTTGCAGGGATCATATAACGTAATGGCTTTTTGCGGCGACGCTGTATCTGACTATGAAGCTGCCAAAGTTTTAAATATTAACTTTGTACAGGTAAAAACATCGCTATACCGGTTGCCTGATCTTGAGCATGCTGTTCAGTTCAATACCATTAATCAATATTTTTTAACCTTACTATGAGTAATTTCAGTGAATCAAAGTTAAATGAAGTGGCCTCACAATCACTGTACACCACATTTACCAACAGCAATACCATTTTATATTCGTTTACCATTTTTTCGCGGTATTTGAAAAAAGGGAGGGTGCTTGAACTCGGGCCCGCAGAAGGATTGATGACCGAACATTTATTACAGTATGATGACCGGCTTACAGTTATAGAAGGGTCGTCTGTTTTTGCTGCACAGCTTAAAGAAAAATTTCCATCGCTGCAGGTGATCCAGGCCCTGTTTG
Organism: Chitinophagaceae bacterium; assembly: GCA_016703625.1. GTDB lineage: Bacteria > Bacteroidota > Bacteroidia > Chitinophagales > Chitinophagaceae > Ferruginibacter. The sequence continues at coordinate 13,682 of JADJBP010000007.1, forward strand.
AGGAAACCGACATGGAAGGGCAGTTTGATTTTATTGTTTTGGGCCATGTGCTGGAACATGTTGCCGACCCGGTTCTATTGCTGCAGCTCATCAAAAAATGGCTTGCCCCGGGCGGAAAGGTGCTTTGTGCAGTACCCAATGCACAATCGCTGCACCGCCAGGCAGCTGTTGAAATGGGTATGCTGCAATCCATTTTTTCCCAAAGTGAAAAAGATGTTCATCATGGGCATATGCGCATATACACACCCGATACCTTTAAAGCAGATTTTACCGAAGCAGGATATCACATTGACCATTTTGGCGGTTATTGGTTAAAACCACTTTCCGATAAGCAAATTGAAGCAACCTGGACACAGGAAATGCTATCCGCCTTTTTAAAACTGGGCGAAAAGTACCCGGATATTGCTGCTGAAATATATATTATTGCATCCGTTTAAAACGAAAATAAAACTTGATAAAATTCCTTGACCTTAAAGCCATCAACGGGCAATACCAGTCAGAGATCGAAGAACAGCTGCTGAAAGTTTTCAGAAGCGGCTGGTATATATTGGGCGATGAACTGCGGTCTTTTCAAAATAACCTGTCTGCGTTTACCGGTGTGAAACATGCGGTAGGTGTAGCAAACGGTTTAGATGCTTTACGGCTGATCTTTAAGGCGTATATACAATCAGGCGTTATGCAGGAAGCTGATGAAGTAATTGTGCCTGCCAATACTTTTATTGCATCCGTCCTGGCAATAAGTGACAACCGTTTAACACCTGTTTTTGTTGAACCGGATATAGAAACGTATAACATCGATATCAGCAAAATAGAAGAAAAGATCAGTTCCAGAACAAAGGCCATCTTACTGGTACATTTATACGGGCGGGTGGTATTTTCAGATGAACTAACGGCATTGGCAAAAAAATACAATCTAAAAATAATTGAAGATAATGCCCAGGCCATAGGTGCTGTTTGGCAAGGCACTAAAACCGGTGCCCTGGGAGATGTTGCCGCTTTTAGTTTTTACCCGGGAAAAAACCTCGGAGCTTTGGGTGATGCGGGGGCCATAACTACCCATGATGAACAGTTGGCCAGCCGGGTGCAGGCCATTGCCAATTATGGTTCATCTGAAAAATATATCCATGATGTAATGGGTGTAAACAGCCGGCTCGACGAGATACAGGCCGCCGTTTTAAATGTAAAAATGAAGTACCTGGACAGTGAAAATGATAAACGCAGGATCGTTGCCGGGTTTTATATCAATGAGATCAGGAACAAAAAAATTATTCTGCCCCAAATGCCGCAAAACATGGATGAGCATGTTTGGCATTTGTTTGTAGTAAGATGTGAGCACCGGAATGACCTGCAGGCTTACCTGGAAAAGAACGGCATTCAAACACTGATCCATTATCCGGTTCCGCCACATTTGCAAAAAGCCTACCCGGGTTACAATCATTTACAATTGGGGATCACCGAAAAAATACACCGTGAAGTGCTCAGTCTGCCCATCAGCAGTGTTTTAAAAATTGAAGAGATGCAAAAAATAGTTGACGTTATCAATACATATTAATGGATAGGAAACAACCATTGCTGCAAAGATCCTGTTCCCGGTTTACCGTCCTGGTAAGCATCATCATCCCCTGTTACAATCACGAAAAATATATTGAACACACACTGAACAGTGTTGTGGCCGACAGTTACCCGCATAAAGAGATCATCATCATCAATGACGGTTCAACAGATAATTCGGATATGAGGATCCGTGAATGGGTATCGGCTGATGCACAAAAAGGATCAGTTATCTATATCAACAGGCCCAATAAAGGTATTTGTGCCACACTCAATGAAATGATCGACCTCTCCGGCGGGAAATATATTTTACCACTCGCATCTGATGATTGTTTATATGGTGATACGATTGCCAAACGCGTTCAGATACTGGAAGAAAGGCCGGATAAATCAGTGTTGTTAAACGATGCTTTTGTGATTGATGATGATGATAACATCATCATGCAAAGTTCTTCAACCGATTACTGGAAGGCGGATAAGAAACTTTACCATAATGATGATGATATTTTAAAAGAGTGTATAAAAGGTATAAAGCTGGGAGGCCCGGTAATTATTTACCGGAAAGATATTTTTAAAGAAATTGGCAGGTATCCTGATGACCTGCCAATAGAAGACTGGTATTTTTATCAAAGGGCAGCCTGTTTAAAACGGATCTTATTTGTTGATCTTAAAGTTGCCCTCTACCGGGTTCATGGTGAAAATTTTTCAGGTGTAAATACAAAGCATACCCTAAAACTGGCTAAGCATATTTTAAAAGTTTACCGGCTCAATTTCTGGTTTTATCCGGGTACCAGGTATAAACTCCTGGCTGTAAAGGGATATATCAGGGTTTTGGCCTGGTACTTTAAATTGTTGCTTAAAGAACAGGCCTGATTTTTACAAAGGGCATTACAAACCTGTTTTTTCTACAAGTAAAATATTATTAAAATAAAGGTCTTTCCGCTTCATTCTTTTTGGCAGTAAAAAAGAAATGAAGATGGTAAGCAATATAAAAGGCAAAATAAAAACCTGGTGAAGGATATAATAGAGCCAGGACGGTTTTTTGGGTAAAAAGCAAAAATATAAAAATAAGATACTGCATGATCACTTCAAAAAAATGGCCTGTTTTGTATTGTTCGATCACTGTAAACCCCTGGCGTTCCACGACAGCCTTAATGCCAAAACTGCTGTACCTGGCAAAATCGTATGGTATTTCATGTTCGGGCCAGGCAAAAGGGCAGGTGAATAAAAGTTTTCCGCCAGGTTTTAAAACGCGGTTTATTTCAGGCAATATCTCTTCCAGGTTAAATATATGTTCAAATACCTCCGATGAAAATACAGCATCAAAGTGATCATTATCAAATGGGATCTTTTTCCCGTCATAAAACACATCGATCTTTTCATCTTCATGTGAATGCCCTGATTTTTCAATATCTAAACCAATGTATTCTTTTGCATGTATAAAATACTTTGCATAAGGTTTTGCTCCACAGCCAAAATCAAGCACTTTGCCGGAAATAGTTTCTGCCAGTACTTCAATTTTATTATTTATTTCATGCCTGATCAGGAAAAACGGGTGCGTGAAAACATGGAACCATTTTGTAATAAAAATATTTGTTGTCATGTACTGGTAATTAATTTATGCAAGTTTTAATAACCGGCGATAATGTGTACAAAATGCCTGCCTGTTGAATTTTTCAAAGGCAATTTCCCTGCTTCTTTTTCCCAGATTTATCCGCATGTCAGGATTTTGTAAGAGTGTTTCAATATAGGTAACCCCTTCTTTGATGATTTCATTTTCATCAGTGGCTCTGATCAAAAATCCATTTTCCTCATGGTGAATATAATCAGGGATCCCGTTAACGGCAGTGGAAATAACAACTTTACCATATGCCATCATTTGCATTACAACAATTGGCAATCCCTCGAATGATGATGTAAGTAATAATATATCCGCATCTTCATAGACCTGTTTCATGGTTGCTTCCTCTTTTACATTGCCATAAAATTTACAAAAGGGAAATGCTGAAATATCTATGGTTTTATCAACATCTCCAACAAAATTAAATTTTACAGGTAACCCTTTGGTATAAATAATTTGTGCAATAGCTGCGATCAAATGCACTCTTTTTTGTACCGCGCCACGGCCTATGAAATAAACCTGTAAAGTGGTGTTGGGTTTCAGGTTGTATTCAGGGATATCAATGGTGTTTTCTATAAAAAACAATTTATCAAAATAGGTATGCTGCAGGTTGTTTTCCCGGTATTGATCTTCTACCTGTTCTTTTAGCTTTTCGGTGCTGAATACCCGGCAATTGATCCTGTCGATAAAGCCGATAGAGTAGGGCAGCCAGGTTGCTAAATGACACAGTTCTGTACAATGTACATGTTTTTAAGGTGGGGGAATGATCTTATAGAAAAATATACATTCACCTCCAAAGACCACTGCATTTTCCTGTTTATTGATCCACACAGATAATAATCCCCTGAAAAGAAATTGACGAAATGCAGTATTTTATGGTCAAGGTATTTGTGAAGATCAATTACCCGCACGCCTTCAATATTATATTTTTCCCGGAACTGGTTGTTACCGGCCTTTTTTGAAAAGATGATCAGCGGTTTATAATTCTTTATGCAATTGGTTAAATCAATATTCACCTGGGGGAGCCGCCGATATCGCCATTGGGAAAGAAAAGAAATACCCGGTGTTTTGTTTTAAACTGAATAAATGCCCTGCCAGTTTACCCAATAATACAAAGGGAAACATACCGATCATTTCCATCTGTAATTTTCTTTTGGCAGCAGTATAGGTCATTTATTTGGAAAATATTTTTGCAGGAGGCCCGGTAAATAATGTTCGTCAAAATTAATATTAAATTTTGTGAATAATGGCTTTATGGCAGTTATATCAATTACAGGGCTGCCTCCTTATCCTCCATAATATATTTCCCTTTGATGTTAAAATGATCTTCAATGGCATTTATAATAAAGCCAACAGGATAATTTTCGGGATTGGCAATATTGATTATTGTATTTAGGAATTGCTTTTGCTGTAAAATTTCATTACAGATAAGGAACAGGTGATCGATATCAATAATATTCCGGCTGGCATTTTTCCAAACGGTAAACTCACTTTTTTCAATGATGTTCTTAATGAAAAAGTTAACAAGGGTACGTGTATTTTGGGTCTTCCCTATGGGGTTGGTTAAACGGAAAATAATAAATGGGGCATAGTGATCCATGATGATCTTTTCCACCTTTATTTTATGCTGCACATAAGCCGAATCCTGCATTGACTCATCATAAATACTGCAGGTACTGAAATAAACAAGTAATTTGTCTTTATGGGTTTCAATAGTATTTTTGATCAGCTTTATCTCTCTTTCAAATGCTTCTGTATTTACATTTACCGAATCAGAAACGCCTGAAGCAAAAATAATAAAGCCCTCTTCATCCCGGTAGCTTTCAAATGCTTTGGCGATCATGCCATTTCCAATAACCATAATTGTAATGAGTTAAAATTTAAGATCCCGGCTGCCTTTTGTGCAATGTTGTCCCAATAAAACTGGTCGAAAAAAGCTGCAGGTGTATGTATCGCAGTTTGCAGGTTTATGATATTATCAGTAAATGCTTTCCAATCGTTATCTTCTGAAATTTTCATTTTATTGCCGGTCATTTCAACAGGTATACCAATAGCCCCGGTTTTTGTACTGGTAACAGAAAGGTCATATCCCAAAGCCTCTACCAGTTTTGTTTTAATTCCGCCTCCATTTACTACCGGGTTAATGAATATATCACAACCTTTAAAATAAAGATTGATGTCTTCTACAAATCCTGCATAAATAATGTTCTTCTCTTTATAATCAAATAACCCATTATACAATGACGGCAGTTTATTGCCGCAAATGATGATCTTGTATGTAAACCCGGTTGTTGCCAGTAATATTGGGTTTATGTTCTCCAAGTATAGCATCTACTGCATCAAGATTGGGTTTATAACCCAGGGTACCATTGAACAGTAATAGTTTTTCCGTTTCCGGGATATCGTATGTTTTGCAAATCAGTTTCTGGGCAGTATTTTTCTCATCTGTTACAGGCACTTTATCCTTTTCAAAACCATAGGTTATAATAGTGCAAAGTTTGGGATCCAATGCAAAATAATGAATGGCATACTCCCTATCATCATCCTGTATAAAGAAATTGTGATCAACATTCCGATGTGTAAACTTTTCGTAATGCCATAAAATGCCCCACCACCATTTGTTCATGCTTTTAAAACGCAGTGATTCAATATTATGAGAATGAACGGTTAATGTAACCTTGCAGAACCATTTTAATAAAATACCCAACCAGCCATAATAGGGGTGTTCAATAATAAGATGGGTTATTTTCTCATCCCTGATGATCCTGCCCAGTGTAAAAAAGTAAAACGGGTTGATATACCTCGTAAGGCTGTTACTTAAAATATTTTTTATCGGGTATCCTTCCGGTAAGGTCTGGCTGTTTTCTTTTATGGTAACACAAACCAGGTTTACGTGCTTGCTTAAATACCGGTTAAAAAAGGCAATGCCTTTTTGTCCACCCATTTCGGGGGGGGTAAAAACCTGTAGGATACAAGGCTTAATATTTTTAATTCATTCTTCATTCTTTTTACTGGCTGTAATATTTATGAAAGGTGCAAACCAATACCCCTGTTGCCGGCAAGTTTAATGATCCTGTTAAGCAGGCGGGTAAATAAATTTACAATTCCAAATTTATAATGGGTATCCCAAAACCCGGCTGTATATTCAACAGTAAACCCTGTTTTTTGTATAATGTCAAAGTAATTTTTCCTGGTCAGCAAATGCTCGGCCCAAACGCCGTTTTTGCAATCGCAGGTATTGGTACCTAAAAATTCAACGGTTGGTATGGGTTTATTTATAAAATACAATTCCACGGCTTTGGTAAAATCAGCAAAGGCCCTTCCCTGGTGATCTTTATTAATGCTGTTAGGTCAGTATTAATACCGGGTACTGTTTCTTTTAGTTGATCTTCCCTTTGCTTTTTTATAGGTTTCTTTTCTACTTTATGATGATACCAGTAATGTTTTAACCTCATGGCTGCATTATGGTAATTTGCGGTTGTGGTAGCATAGCATAGCGAAGTGATATCCGACCGGTATAGCTGTGCGTAAAAATCCCGAAGGTCATAAATATGTTCAACAACGTTCCTGGAAGCCAGGATATCAAATGTAACGTTGTTTATCTTTCCGTATTTTATCACGGCATCAATGTCGCCAGAAATAAAATCATCAATAGGGATATCCAGTTTTTTACAGATAATTTTTGCATAACCGGCCCATTGTGGGAAATAATCATTGAAATATACTTTCTTAAACCCAACCATGCCGGCCAGTAAAAACAGCGTGCCAAGGCCGGCTCCGTAATCCATAAAGCTGGTGTCACTTATTTTTTTATTATGCTGCTTTACTGAATGGTAGATAATATTTGCACTGCTTTCGATCGAAAATATTAATCGCCTGCCGGCATGATGATTATTGAAATAATATTTTCCAAACTCATCGATCACTGTATCACTGATATCCAGGTCCAGTATTTTTTTATAAAGTTGATTCGCCCGTTCATTGATTAAACCGGCATCCTCATCTTTACTATCAATAAAATTATAGTTCTTGTTTTTGAGCAATGCTATTATTCCGCTTTTAAATTCCCTGTTGTTTTATTCCTGTATTTCCAGGCCATGAACAAACAGAGTAAAACAAATACAACTGAAAACAGGTGCAAATACCTGGATATATTTTCACCGATCCTGACCGAAGCCGGGTCAAAAACAAAATCAATGGTATGTTTACCCGCAGGTATTGCCAGGCCCTTAAAGCATAATTCGCTTTTACATACGGGGATTTCTTTCCATCAATATACACATCCCATCCCAGCGGATAATAGATTTCGCTAAACACGGCAAACTGGCTGGTTGCTGCATTGAATTCATATTTTATCTCATCATTTTTATTTTCGATCAGCCTGATCGAGGCAGAAGAATCAAAAACAGGTGTAAAGGGTATGGCCGCTTTAAAACGTTCATCAACAAATGCAACAGCCGATGGGTCAAATGAATCCAGGGCATTCATCTCTTCATCGGCATTCTTTACAAATTTAACTTCCTTAACCAGCCAGCAGTTTCCAAGGGCAAAAGGATTGAGTACTGCCTGTGTTTGTTTTGGGTCACGCTGATCGGGTACAATGGCGTATTTCATGTTCAGCATATTCAAAACAGGGAAGCTGTCTTTCGCCATTGGATTGGTACCCCATCCCTGGATATTTTTATAGATCTGCCTTTCGATCAGGTCCTGGTACAGGCCCAGCTTGGCAGGACTGTAACCACCAATGGTATTGTGTTTATAGGATGCCAGCGCACTGTTAAAAGAATTGCTGACGTCTACCTGGTAGCCGTTTTGGCCGGCCACTGCCAGGTTTAAAACCCGGTAATAACCGGTATCGGTCTTAAGCTGCAGGTCTGCACGGGTATCCACATAACTGCTTTCCAGTTCATCGGCTTCTACAAAATTCTCTTCTTTCAGGTAACGCCTGCTTACACCAAACAGGTCGATGATACAAAAAATGATCAGTACGGAATACACCACGGCCGGTTTTATTTTGTTTTTTGCAAACAGGTAAAGTGTGGCAATGGTCACAAACATAAAACCAAGGCTGCGCCACATATCGCTTAGATAAAATGCCTGACGGTCGCTTTTGAGGGCATTGAAATAACTTCGGTTGAACTCGGTGCCTTTGCCCTGCAAGGCATCATTTATATTTGTTCGCAGATCAGCAGTAGCGCCATTGGTAAAATCAGCCATGAAATAAAATATTCCCAGCACCGCAGCGATACCGCCGGTGATGTACAGGCATTTTTTGATCAGCTGCTGTATTTTTTCGGTATCGTTCTTAAATAAAAATTCATGTAAGAAGATCACAGCCAGTAATGGAACAGAAAGTTGTGGTATGACCAGCGACATGGAAGGTGCCCTGAATTTTTTATAGAACGGCATGTGATCGAAGAGGAAATAATTAACTGCTTCAAAATTTTTACCCCAGGCCAGTACAATACCAAAAACGGTAAGGGCTACCAGCCACCAGCGGTGTTCGCTTTTGGAAAGGAAAGCGCCAAATAAAAACAGCAGGCAGATCATGGCTCCTAAATAAACGGTACCCTGTGTGCTCAGCAGTTCGCCCCAATACATGGGCGATGATTGTGCGATCTGCTGGGGAAATCCCTCGGGCAGTGTCTGTGCATTTTCCTGCAATACTTCAATGGCTTTTGAATTTTCGCCTAATCCTTCTGCAGAGCTTCCGCCAAATGCGTTGGGAACCAGCAATGTCATCGTTTCTGCCTTACCATAACTCCACATAAAAGCATAGTCCTTATCAAGCCCGCCCTTTGTTGCATTTTTGGTCTCTTTCTGTGTAAGTTCACTGCGGCCACCACGCATGGTTTCCTTACTGAACTCATAGGTTGGCCAATAGGTCATGGCCATGGTTCCTAAAATAACAGCGCCAATTCCAATACTTATAAAACCCGACAGGAGCAGGTGTTTTACTGCTTTTTCCCTGATACTTTTTATGATAAAAGGTACTGCCATAAATACGGCCATCAATAAAGTATAATAAACGATCTGCTGGTGGTGCTGGCTCAGCAATAATATGCCCGATGTTAACAATACCGCAGAACCGATCCAGTATTTCTGTTTAAAAATGAGCTGCAATCCTGCGAGTACTGCCGGGGCATAGGCCATCGACAACATTTTGGTATCGTGACCCCCTGCAATTAAAACAGGATTATAGGAACAATAGGCATAGGCAATACCGCCCAGGATACTGATCCAGGGATTTACACCAATGACGATACAAAGCAGGTAAAAACACAAAGCGGCAATGAATAAATAGAAAACGGGTTTTGGAAATCCCAGTGTCAATATTTTCTGAACATGCTCCAGGTGAAAATGAACCGGGGTTTTTGGCCCAAGTGCGATCTGGTAAGCCGGCATTCCACCCATCATACTGTTTGTCCATTTGGGAAAATGGCCATACTTTTCCTTATACTCAAACGATTGTTGTGCCATGGCTTTCCACTGGATCACATCACTCTGCTGCACCACTTTACCCTGTAAAGCCGGTTTGTTCAACATGACCGATAATAATAAGAAAACGACTACGGCTACCAGGTGGGGTAAAGCCTGCTTGAAATTGATTTGCTTCATAATAGGTTTTTGCTTCGGCAAAATAATGCTAAAAAATTAAAACAGGCTGATAAAAGTATTAAACGTGGACCGGCTGTACATAAAAACAGCCACCGGTTACAGTGGCTGTTATTTTACCTGTTCATATTTCTGTTAATTACCCATTCCCTGTTGGGCATTCTGCATACTGTCCATTTCACCGCGCATGCTTTTCTTTTTAAACAACGCAACATCCATTTTACCAAAACGGTAGTTAAAGTTCAGGCGTAAAACCTGGGGGTCGCGCCGCCGGCTGTTATCCTGTACAAAGTACACCGACTCTGAATGGGTAGCATATAATTTTGTTCTGAAAATATCATTCATCTGCAGGGTTAATGAGGCAGCCTTGTTCTTCATAAAATCCTTTTTAATGGCAATATCCACACCATAGTTTGGTTTGATATAACCCTGTGCACCAATTTGAGAGCCACCATACATCATCATACCGCCACCGCCGCCGCCCCTGCCCGGGGGCAAAATGGTTTTAGCCTGGTAATCGCCCGATAACTGGATGGAGAAGTTCTTGGGCAATGTAAATGAGTTATTGATCTTTCCAAACATACTGAACTGGTCATTATCTGCACCGCCTGCAATGGCACCTGCTTTTAAAGTAGAATTGTACAGGTTTATATTGATGTTAAAATCCCACCATTTGGTGAGTTTCGTCCTGCTGGTGAGTTCCACACCAACATTGTAACTGGTGTTGGCATTGGCATAGGAAGTTATTAAAACCGTATCGGGTTGTGCATTGGGGTCGGGGTTTTTATCCAGGTACTGGTAATTGGTGATCAGGTTGTTCGTATTTTTTAAATAGGCTGTGGCTAAAAAACTGGTTTTAGCCGTTACCTGGTTTTGATAAGAGATCTCTGCAAGGTTTGTAAATTCAGGTACCAGGTTTGGATTACCGATGGATAAATTCAGCGGATCCGAAATATCATAATTGGGGATCAGCTGGAAAAAATTGGGCCTGTTTATCTTACGCGAATAATTTACCTGCAGGTCAGATTTTTCATTCAGCTTATAGGTCATGAACACACTGGGGAACAGGCTGAACGGGTAATCATTTTTAAACTGCTGGTTATTGCTGATAAGAGCTTTCCGGTATAATTTGAACTTTCAACGCGTAAACCAAGCTGGTAAGAAAAGTTCTTAATTTTCTGGCTAAAGGTTGCGTAGCAGCATACACCTGGTCGGTAAACTGGTAATCATTACTGAAGCCCGGAACCAGGATATACTGCCCGCTTCCGTTCTGCACGTAATTGGTTGCATTGCTGGTATAATTTCTAACGGCACCGCGTATTCCCATTTCAATTTTAACATTGGCATTGATGGGGTTTACATAGTCAGACTGTGCCGTAAAGAATTTGGTTTTTGCCGCCACCGCCGGTACGCTCAATCACCGGCAACGTTTTTGGATTATTGTTGGAGTAGAAATACTGTGAAATATAATCACCCGAATTTTCATTCCTGCTGGAATTATAATTGGCATCTACAGTCCATTCTTTATTGGGTTTGGTGAAATTATGTTTAAAGCTGATGTTGGCGCCGATGTTGCGGAAACTGAACGCGGTCTTTGTATCCCGGAAACCCCAGTCAGAATCAACCACGCTGTTGTTGTACAGTGTATCCCTTTCGATATTGATATAATCAGTATTTTTAAACTGGCCGTTCACAAACATACCTCCAACCGTAAGCGTATTGCGGTTATCCATAAAATAATCGAAACCGCCCCTTAAAAAAGCAAAATAACCCCTGTTTATGGGTTTGTTGTTTTGTATGAATAAGGAAGTTGTATCATCATTTAAAAATTGGTCTGCTCACTGTTGTTAGTACTGATGGATTTCCGGTAGTTGATCCTGCCCCTGGCAAAAAAGTTTATTTTGTCCTGTTTGATGTTTATGTCGCCGCCAACGGCCGGCCTCAAACGGGAATCAATACTCGCATTTATATTTCCGTTATAACCGGCTTTGCGGTTCTTTTTCATCACAATATTTAAAATGCCTGCCTCGCCGCCGCTGGCATCAAATTTTGCAGAAGGGTTGGTAATGATCTCAATACTGGCAATTTCATCGGCCGGTATCTGGTCTAAAGTTCGGGTAGTGGGTCTGCCGTCAACAAATATCTGCGGGGCAGCGTTGCGCAGGGTTACATTGCCATCAATATCCACATTCGCCGAAGGCACATTTTTCATCACATCCACCGCAGTGCCACCCACGCTGGTCAGGTTTTTTTCCACATTAAAACCTTGCGGTCTATTTTCATCTCCAGCAAGGATTTATTGGCCGATACGGTTACATTTTCCAGCTGCTGCGGGTCAATTTTAAGGGTAATATTACCCAGGTCTTTGACCACGGCACTCAGCATATTGCTCATATCGCCATTCTTGGCGCCGCCCATGTTCAGGTTAAAAGCTGCTTTTTCTTCATATGTTTTAAACCCAATGGCTGTAATTTTTAATTTATACTGCCCCATCACATTCAGGTTTTCCAGGCTAAAATCACCTTTCTTGTCGGTTAACATACCGGCCACAACCACATCACTGCGTTTTTTGGTAACCGTATCAAATTTGTTCTGAACCAGCAGAACAGAAGCTGCTTCAAGCGGTTTGCCGGAAGTTGCATCCAGCACCTTTCCATAAAAATTTCCCAGGTTCATGTTTTGTCCGCCCATTTGGCCACGGCCTGCGGGCATCTGTGCCTGGATAAAAGAAACCTGCAGCAATAGGGTGCATACCAGTAAAAATCTAAACGCATTATTCATCAGTGAACTTTTTTCAGTAATCGTAAAAAATAATAATTGGCAAAGAACATGCTTTCTGCCCACATTAAACAGCACTACAATGATGAGTGGTATCATAAAATGAGGCATTGATTGGCCTTTAACAAATTGTTAGCTATAAAGTTGTGTATTTATTAAAATATGTATCAAACCCATCAGTAAGCCAATGAGTGCGCCGGCCAGCTGGGCCTTACATAATTGCTTTTTGGCAGATATATAGAACAGTTCTTCCATTTTATGGACTGGGAATCCGGCAATTTTTTGGGTAACCGTTTTTTCAATATCAAGGTCTTTTTCCAGTGTGGTGATATAGTTTTTCATCAAAACCGGGAACAGGTTTTCCAGTTCCAGTAAAAATGCAGTTTTTAACTGGTTGATGGTTTTATCGCCCATCAGCATCGAAAGCATGGGAAAGGTATCTTTTAACCGTACCCGTAAAAACTGGTCAATATGCATTTCAATTTCGGGTTTCAGTTTGTTGAAATTTTCGGGGTCAGCTGCTTTTTGCTGCAGGGTATTCATTGAAAACATTTCGGCGCTCACCAGTTTGCCGATCTTTTCGGCAACCTGCTGCTGGTTGGCCGGGATGATGCCCTGTATTTTAAAACCCGCAACAGTCAATGGTTTGTGTGGCCTGAACAGGAACGTAATGCTTAACCGTATAACTATCCAGCCGGTAAAGGCAGAAATGACCAATGGTAAAATGTATTGTAATGCGGTCATTAAAAATTGATTTGGGGCTGCAAAGTAAGCGATTAATGCAGGCTGCTCAAAATGTATTTTGAACGAGAAGTGTTTTTCTTTATTTTTGCCGCTATCCGGCGGATATGTTCCAGCGGAAAATTTTTAAAACGGTAGTCGTAGCTCAGTTGGTTAGAGCATCAGATTGTGATTCTGAGGGTCGGGGGTTCGAGCCCCCTCGATTACCCACAAAAGATCCCTGCATTGCGGGGATTTTTTTTTGGATTGATTTTTGAACCGGTTAATATTTTACATGAAAAAGACATTTGTTTACCGTTCATCAGCGCGTATTTCCAAAAATCTGGTTTAACAAAACATTATTCCGATATGTACGTTATGTTTCCGTGTAAACAATGGATTTCCTTTAATTTTACAACATGCAAAAAATTGCACAATTTATGATGAGTAAAAAATTCATACCGGTAATACTGGTACTTACCGCAGCGAGCCTTTTTGTAGCCTTTCAGTCACAGGGAAAATCAGACAGGGATAACCCCAAATCAAAGTACACCAGGATCATCCGAAATGTGGGCCTGTTACTCGAACAGGGGCATTACAGTCCTAAAGCCATTGACGATAATTTCTCAGGGCTGGTATTGAAGAAATTTTTAACTGACCTGGACAATGATAAGAATATTTTCCTGGCAGGTGATATTGACGGTTTTAAAAAATTTGAAAATAAGATCGATGATGAGATCAAGGGAGCAGAGCTGGTCTCGTTTTTCACCATCAATGAAGTGTATTTAAAGAGATTAAAGGAAACTGCCGTTTTATACACTGATATCCTGGCTAAGCCTTTTGATTTTACAAAAGATGAAAGCGTAATGCTTGACCGTGAAAAATTAAATAACCCAAGAACAGAATCGGAAAGAAAAGATATCTGGAGAAAGCGCCTGAAATACCTCACATTAGACAGGTATTACATCATGCTGGAAGACCGGGAAAAAATAAGGGTAAGGCAGATTTTAAATACAAGGCCGACTCAACCCTTGAACGGGAAGCAAGGGATGCTGTCAGGAAGCAGATCGAAAGGTATTTTGCCACCAAGATCACCCGGGAGAACAATGATGAGAATTTCAGTGTATTTGTAAACGCCATAACCGGGTCTATGGATCCGCACAGCAATTATTTTGCACCGGTTGATAAACGTACGTTTGATGAAGGCATGAAGGGCAGCTTTTTTGGTATTGGGGCCCAGCTAAAAGAAGATGACGGAAAAATAAAGATCAGTTCCCTCATCTCCGGAGGACCAGCCTGGAAAAGCGGTGACCTGAAGGTAGAAGATGAAATTATTAAAGTGGCCCAGGGAAATGCAGAACCTGTGGATGTTACCGGGTATTCAGTAACCGATGCAGTTAAGATCATACGCGGGGCAAAAAAGGGTTCTGAAGTACGTTTAACGGTAAGAAGGATGGACGGATCTGTAAAGGTCATATCTATAATCAGGGATGAAATAAAACTGGATGATACATTTGCCAGGAGTGCAATTATCAACGGCGAAAATAAAATAGGATATATTTATTTACCCGAGTTCTATGTTGATTTTGCCGATCCCAACGGTTCAAAGTGTTCGGAAGATGTGGCCCGGGAGATCGAGAAACTGAAAGCCGAAAATGTAGATGGCATCATCATGGACCTGCGTGGCAATGGCGGAGGCTCTTTACCCGAAGTGGTTAAAATGGTGGGTTTGTTCATTGAAGACGGACCGGTTGTTGTTGTGAAAGGACGTGAAGAGAAACCCTACCAATGGAAAGACAAGGATAAAAGCGTTTTATACAGCGGCCCGTTAACCGTAATGGTAGATGAGTTCAGCGCCAGTGCATCGGAAATATTTGCGGCAGCCATACAGGATTATAAGCGTGGTATCGTTATCGGCAGCACTTCAACTTACGGAAAGGGTACCGTGCAGCGTAATATACCATTGAATCCCGAAAGTGAGAACCTGTTGTTTTCAAACAAGAATGTGGAAGACCTGGGCTCTGTAAAACTTACCCTGCAGAAATTTTACCGTGTTAACGGTGGAACAACCCAGCTGAAAGGCGTTATCCCGGATATTGTTATACCCAACCGTATGGAGTACCTGAAGTTTCGTGAAAAAGACAATGCTGCTTCATTGCCCTGGGATGAGATCGCAAAAGCTGAATATAAACCATGGTCCAGCACGGTGAGCAATGACGTGGTGATCAATTTCAGCCATAACCAGATCAGCAATAACCCCAGGTTCAATAAGATCAAGGAAAGTGTTAACTGGCTTGAAACATACAGCAACAAAGAATATCCGTTACAACTGAATAAATATAAAGAAGATCAAAAGCTGCTGCAGGCCAAAAGAAAAGAACTGGATGAATTGTACAAGCTTAATAAGGAAATGACCGTTAAAAATATAGCGGCTGATACCGTTGTTATCAATTCAACAAAGGATAAGACCGATAAAAATACACAATGGCTGAAGCGTGTAAGCAATGATATTTATATTGATGAGACCGTAAAAGTGATGAAGAACATGATCAGCCAGGAAGCAACGGCCAGGCGCAATGATTGATGATCTAAAATGAATTCGATGCCGTCCCGCTTTAAGCGGGACGGCATTTTATATTTTACCCATAAATGAGATACCCGGCAGGGCAGGGAAATATCTTTCTTCCAGTATTTTTTTGTGATGATACACATGACCTACAGTAATAAAACCAAGGCTGATCACGGTAACCGGGTTGTTATTGGATAAGCCCGATGCTGCAAGCATGTCGGGATTAAAGCTTTTGTACAGCAGTTCGGTTGAATAACGTACAGCCAGGAATTCTTCTGCAAGGTCTGCCCATGGCCTTTCACCGGCATTTGAATTTGCAGCATAGGTATTTTCATCAAACCCCGGCAGTGAAACAGTTTCTTTACGTGCAATGCACAATGCCCGGTAATTAAAGATCCGTTCTGTGTCAGTCATGTGTTGCAGCAATTCCTTTATCGTCCATTTACCGCTGTCATATGCAAACATGGATTGATCTTTCTGAAACCTGGCTTAATAATTCCTTAATAACTGGCAACTGCGTGCTGAAAGCAGTTAACAGGTCTGCTTCCGGTACCTGGTCAACATATCTTTTAAAATAGGCCGGATAGGAGGATGGGGATGGTATTGGCATGAGAGTTAGTTAATTGGTTAATTGGTTAATTGGTTAATTGGTTAATTGGTTAATTGGTTAATTGGTTAATTGGTTAATTGGTTAATTGGTTAATTGGTTAATGCCTGTAAATTTAAATGATTAATATAAAAACCGGGATCATTTTTTTATTGAGTTTATGGAAATTCCGGAAAGGGTTTAACAAAAAAAACCTTTCGGTGAAGAAAGGCTTTTGTAAATAATATTTTTGAACATTTATCCTCTTTTGGATTTTGACATTTTAGGCTTTGGCAATGTTTCTTTGTTTTCGCCGGTAAGGGTGGAAGCCAGTTTCACCGCTTCATAAGCATTTACAATACCACCGGTTTTGGAAATTTCGCCCAGTTGCACTTTTTCATCGGTACCCGGCTTGTTTACTTTTTCTTTGGGTTGCAGTGCCGACTTTTCAATTACATATTTCAATTGCTTTGCAGTAAGGTTGGGGTAGTACTGCAGGGTTAATGCAGCAATCCCTGCCACCACAGGGCCCGCCATACTGGTGCCACTTAAATTGCCGTAATTATTCCCGCCGGGCAGGGTTGAATAGATCTTGGCACCCGGTGCAAAAACATCCACTTCTTTTTTACCGTAATTACTGAAAGAAGCCGTATAACTGCCCGACTTGGGTTCGGCACTGGCGCCAACCGTGATGAGGTTGCCGGCCCTGCCGCCATTTACATAATTCGGGTTGGGGAAATTATCTGCATAGTCAACATCCTTTGCATCGTTGCCTGCAGCGTGAACCAGTAAAACGTTCTTACTTTCCGCATAGGCAAAAGCATCATCCACCCATTGCTTCTGCGGCGAATAACTTTTTCCAAAACTCATGCTGATGATCTTTGCACCATGATCCACTGCATACCGGATAGCCAGTGCAATGTCTTTATCATGCTCATCGCCATCGGGTACAACACGCAGTACCATGATACGTACATTATCTGCAATACCATCAGCACCCTTGCCATTATTCCGCAGGGCACCTATAATGCCGGCACAATGTGTACCATGCATCGAAAAATCAGCCATGATATCGTTGTTACCATACTTGTAATCGTTCAAATTTGTTTCATCATCGCCTACAATATCCTTCCGGTATTCTTTGGGGGCACTGGTTTTTGCCTGTGCTTTTCTCAGTTCACCTTCAATGTATTCGATATACTCAGCCAACCCGGCCACAAATTCGTGGTTTGTCTGCTCCAGCATATTATTCGATTTCATGATACCCAGGAAATCATTCTTTGCCCTGCGTTCTGCAAAAGACCTGGTGGTATATAAGTCAAGATCCTTCCCGGTAAAAGTATCCCTGCCCATCGCTTTTTTAAGGATACTGTCACTTAGTTTTAAAGAAGAGAGCAGATCTTTTAAAGCCGGGACATCCACCTCCGAAAAATTTTCTTCTTCGGGGTTTGTACCTGTGATCTCTGCCTTGGCTTTTAAGAACATTTCATATTCGTACAGGTCAGCTTTTGATAAAGTTGATTTGTTAACCACTTTATTATCCCATTTTGCCTTTAAGCTATAATATACACGGCCCCTTTCATCACTGTCCACTTTTACATTCCTGCCGTCTTTGCCGCCTAAAAAATTCCAGCCATGCACATCATCCGCATACCCGTTGCCATCATCATCGATCCCGTTGCCGGGTATTTCTTTGGGGTTGGTCCACAAAATTGATTTCAGGTCTTCATGCAGGGTATCTATCCCGGTATCAATAACGGCCACAACAACCGTATTGCTTTTTAAGTTTTTGCTTTTTAAGAACTGGTATGCTTTGTCAACGCTAACGCCGCTATAGCCATCAGCTTCTTTATCCATCATATGCCAGCCGTTGGGTATTACACTGGTTTGTGCAACTGTAGAAAGGCCCGCGATCAGTAATGCAATAAAAATTCTTGAGAACTTATTCATATACAAGTATTTGTTTGGGCAAAAGTAAATGGTATAGCCTTATCAGCCATACCATTCATGATTATTTGCAAAACTTTACAAATCAAATGTAATGCCCTGTGCCAAAGGCAGTTTATCGGTGTAATTGATGGTATTGGTTTGCCTGCGCATATACACTTTCCAGGCATCGCTGCCGCTCTCACGCCCGCCGCCGGTTTCTTTTTCGCCGCCAAAAGCGCCCCCGATCTCGGCCCCCGATGTGCCGATATTGACATTGGCAATGCCGCAATCGCTGCCCACCTGCGATAAGAACTGCTCTGCCTGCCGCATATTATTGGTCATAATGGATGAGGATAAACCCTGCGGAACCCCATTCTGCATGGCAATGGCTTCATCCAGTGTTTTGTATTTCATCAGGTACAGGATGGGAGCAAAGGTTTCGTGCTGTACAATAGTAAACGCGTTTTTTGCTTCAGCAATACAGGGTTTCACATAACAGCCGCTTGCAAACGCTTTTCCTTTTAATACCCCGCCTTCCACTATAAATTTACCGCCCTCGGCCTTACATTTTTCAATGGAATCCAGGTACAGTTTAACCGCATCCTTATCGATTAGCGGGCCCACATGGTTCTTTTGCTGCAGCGGGTTACCGATCTTCAGCTGCCCGTATGCATGTACCAGTTTATCTTTAAAAGTATTGTATATTTTTTCATGAATGATAAGCCTGCGGGTTGAAGTGCAACGTTGCCCGGCTGTACCTACAGCGCCAAAAACAGCAGCGACCAGGGCTATGTGCAGGTCGGCATTTTCGGTAATGATGATGGCATTATTGCCGCCCAGTTCCAGTAAACTCCGGCCCAAACGCTGACCAATAGCCGCACCAACCGCTTTGCCCATACGCGTACTTCCGGTTGCAGAAACCAGCGGTATCCGGGAATCGGCACTCATCCATTCGCCCACATTTCGCCCGCCGATGATGATATTGGATACGCCTTCGGGCACATTATTTTTTTTGAGGACGGGCTGAATGATGTTCTGGCATGCAATGGCACAAAGGGGCGTTTTTTCGCTGGGCTTCCAAACACACACATCGCCGCAAACCCATGCCAAAGCTGCATTCCAGCTCCATACTGCCACCGGGAAATTAAAGGCTGATATGACCCCAACTATTCCCAAAGGATGGTATTGCTCGTACATCCGGTGCCCCGGCCTTTCGCTGTGCATGGTTAAGCCGTGCAACTGGCGGGAGAGGCCCACTGCAAAATCACAGATATCGATCATCTCCTGTACTTCGCCCAGGCCTTCCTGTAAGCTCTTGCCCATTTCATAACTGACCAGTTGCCCAAGGTCCTGTTTATTTTTTCGGAGTTCTTCTGCGATCTGCCGTACAATTTCGCCACGCTTTGGAGCGGGCCAGGTGCGCCATTCGGCAAAAGCCGATTGCGCTTTTTGAATGACTGCCTCGTATGTTTTTGCATCGGCCCCGGTTACCGTGGCAATAAGTTTGCCATCAACAGGGCTGTACGATTCTATTTTTTCACCTTTGCTTTTTAGCCGGGTTAAACCGGTGGATACGCCGTCGTTATTGGCTTGTATCTTCAACGTCTTTAAAAATTTCATGATATTTGATTTGTCATTGAGGGATGCAAGTTACGAAGAAGCATTTTTAAAGTGAAGTTTGGAGATAGATGTTATAATTGCGTTGTCAGGGTGAGCTTGTCGAACCCGGATTACAATAATAAACCCGCCTTCGACAAGCTCAGGCTGACAGCTTTTTAATTTTGAAGTTTTAAAAAGACGTTTTAATACTGCTCACTTTCATTCGGAAAATCTTTGCTTTTTACATCCGTGATGTATTGCTTAACAGCTCCTTCTATCTGTTCGTGTAAGTTGAGGTATTGCCTTAAAAAGCGGGGTTTAAATTCAATATTGATGCCCAGCATATCGTGCATCACCAGCACCTGTCCATCGCAATGGCCGCCTGCTCCAATACCGATGGTAGGGATATGCAGGCTTTCACTTACTTCTTTTGCCAGCTCAGCAGGGATCTTTTCAAGCACGATGGCAAATGCCCCGGCATCCTGCAGCAGTAAGGCATCTTTTTTTAATTTGGATGCTTCATCAATTTCTTTTGCACGAACCGTGTAGGTACCAAATTTGTAAATGCTTTGCGGGGTTAATCCCAAATGCCCCATTACCGGGATACCGGCACTAACGATCTTTTTAACAGAATCCACTGCCTCTTCCCCGCCTTCCAGTTTTACGGAGTGCCCGCCTGTTTCTTTCATGATCTTGATGGCCGATGCCAGTGCAACCTCTGAATTGGACTGGTAAGAACCAAAGGGCATATCTACCACCACCAGGCAGCGGCTGATACCACGTACCACACTTTGTGCATGGTAGATCATCTGGTCGAGCGTAATGGGCAGTGTTGTTTCGTGTCCTGCCATTACATTGCTGGCGCTGTCGCCAACCAAAATGATATCTATACCTGCCGTATCAAAAATTTTAGCAAATGAAAAATCATATGCCGTGATCATGGAGATCTTTTCCCCGGCGGCCTTCATTTTCTGCAAAGTATTGGTGGTTACTTTCTTAATTTCTTTATTTACGGACATGATGCGTTTGTTTTAATTAACTATGATGCTGGTGGAGTTGGCTCTGCATTAGAATAAAACAAATCCGGGGAGCAATTGATGCTGTAAATGTATAAATAAATTTACTTGAAAACCAGTTTAAAAACAGGTGCCGGTTCTTTGTCACCCCAACTGGCCGGTTTGCGGGTGTATACGATCATTTCTTTGTTCAATGCATAGATCCGGTTCCTTTTATGGTCGTAATACCATTCCTGTACCAATTGTACTTCGGTAAATCCTGCAGTCCCATCCACAGGGGCACTAACCTGGTATTTTAAAATATTGCCAATTGAATCATAAATGGGAGATATCTGTGGCTCAACATAGGCAAGGTTTACATTCAATTCTCCGGGATTTAATTTACTGTTGCTTTCAACAGAAAATATGTCTATCTTATCTTCCAACACATAAGGCCAGAGTGTTTCCAGTAAATTTTACCATACATTGTTTTAAGCTGGTCTTTACTTTGCTCCAGGTCATTTTTCAGCATGCTTGTTGTTTGTCCCAAAAAAATAAGTTTGTTTTTTTTACGGAATTTGCGGTTGTATTTGTAATTGTATGCCGTGTTAAAATAAAATGATTCGCCCAGGTATTTTCCGGAAGATAAATAAACAGGCAGGGCGGGAGTAACAAAGGGGATATAACTTTTTAAGATCCCTTTTTCAACATATAATATCTGGGTTATTTCGGTGATCAGGAACCGGGTTGTATCGATCTTGTTATCCATCCCGGTTGATGCTCCAAAATATACGCTGTTGATGGAATCCAGTGGTATGTATTTTATGTTGTTAACTGATGTGGTTCGGCTATCAAGTGGGAGCGAAGCCTTAATTTCTTTTTTGGTAAGCCTGTTCAGCAACCTGTTATTCAGGTCAGCCCGGTCAAAATTAAAAGTATCACTGGCATATGCCGCCCATTGAATTCCGGGTTTGTTTATAAATTTGTCGAACTGTGTTGGATGAGGTTTATTTTGTGCAATTGAAGTATTGCTGAGTAAAAGGAGTAAAACCGTTAATTGTTTTATCATGGAGTTATTATGCTGCGGAATTAAAGGTATTTAAAAAGCTGTTAAGGAAAGCTTATTTAAAATGAAGCAGGGAGAATGATTTTTGGTTTTAAAAATGAGTGCGTTTGGTAAATCCGCTCGTCTCCCGCTCGCGTTTCTCGACTCCGCTCGTTTCTCGACTCCGCTCGAAACTTGCTCCGAAATCCACTTCGACTCCGCTCAGTGTTGATTCACCTCATCCCACAAATGCCGTATAAGACCATCTGCCAAACCGATCTTGGGTACATACATTTCGGAAGCACCTGCCCAGCGCATGGCATTAATATAAATGAGAAGTGCCGGTATGATCACATCCGCCCGGTCGGGCCGCAGGCTGTATAATTTCATCCTGGTTTCCAGGTCAACACTGCTTAATTCTTTATGGTAGTCTCTCAGCAGGTCAAGGGTCAATGGTTTTCCTTCTTTCCGTTTGCTCATCGAAAAGATCTTGTTGATATTTCCGCCGCTGCCAATGGCCATCACTTCTTTTTGTCCTTTGGTCACTGTTTTAATGATCTCCTTCATCACTTCCCAGGTTTTGTCATGAACCTGGTTCTGCAACAAACGTATGGTGCCGATATTGAATGATTCCTTGTAATTGAGAATGCCGTTGCTGAAGAAAGAAAGCTCTGTACTGCCACCGCCAACGTCAACATACATATAGCTGTGGTCCTTATCCAGTGTTTCGGCAATATGGTTCTCAAAAACCAGCCCGGCTTCCATATCACCACTGATCACTTCAATGGCAATATCGGTTTCCAGTTTTACTTTTCGTACTATATCAGGCGTATTCATGGCATCCCGCATGGCACTGGTTGCACAGGCTTTCACATGTTTGATCTCATATGCATTCATTAAATGTTTGAAAGCCTTCATGGTTTGCAAAAGCATACCGGTTTTTTGTTTGGAGATCATACCGGTCTCAAATACATCAAAACCCAGTCGTAACGGCACCCTGAACAGGTTCAGTTTATTGAATACCGGGTTATCTTTTTCATCGCTGGTTACTTCTGTAATTAATAATCGGGCTGCATTGCTTCCTATATCTATGGCTGCGAGTTTCAAACTGGTTAATACGTTAAATGGTTAAAACGTTAATTGGTTAAAACTTGGATCGCCGGTTCCATGCGTTTATTAAAACAAACGAATTTACGAATTAACGTTTTAAACGGATTAACTTATTAACGGATCAACGTTTAAACCAATTAACGGATCAACGTTTAAACCAATTAACGGATCTACGGATTAACACTTCCTGTAGAGATAATTATACGTCTCCACCTGGCTGCGGATCTTTTTGGTATTGCGGGGGTTTACATACTGGTTGCTGAGGTCATTGTCCAGTATCCTTGCTTTGATATTGTCCTTTAACTGTATCTGTAAAATTTCCTTCAATTCCTGCTGTATATTTTTTTCGCTGATGGGGCAGGCCACTTCAATGCGGTGATCAATATTGCGTACCATCCAGTCGGCCGATGAAATGTACGTTTTTTCCTTTCCGCCATTGTGAAAGATCATGATCCTGGAATGTTCCAGGTATTCATCTACAATACTGATGGCCTGGATGGGGATCCTGAATTTTTTATTTTCGGTAGGCAGGCAAAATATGCCCCTGATCACCATTTTAAGTTCAACACCTGCTTTTGCGGCTTCGTATAATTTATCAATGAGCAGTTCATCACTCAATGAATTTAATTTCAGGATGATGGACGCCGGTTTTTTTAACAGGGCATTTTTGATCTCTTTGTTGATCATCTGCAGCAATTGCCTGCGCATGCCGGTCGGGCTTACGATCAGTGTATTGCATTGCTGTAATAAATGTATCCTTGTTTTTGGCTGCTCCAGGTAACTGAATATCCGGGTTACATCAGCCATGATATTGCGGTCGGATGTGAGCAGGCAGGTATCACTGTAAACTGTAGCCGTTTTTTCATTCAGGTTACCGGTACTTACAAAACCATAGTGGGTTGTTTTGTTATTAACCCGCTTTTTGATCAGGCATATCTTGGCATGCACTTTCATATTGTGTACACCAAACAAAACTTTTACACCGGCATCCTCCAGTTCTTCTTTATACTCCAGGTTGGCTTCTTCATCAAACCGGGCACGCAATTCCAGCACCACGGTTACCTGTTTCCCGTTACGCACGGCATTGGTTAAGGTGTTGATTATTTTAGACCGGTCGGCCAGGCGGTAACAGGTTATTTTTATGGAAACAACATCAGGATCAATGGCAGCTTCACGCAGCAGGTCGATCACGCTGTTGAATGAGTGATACGGGAAATGCAGCAGCACATCTTTTTTTAAAACAACATTGGTTACACTGGTCACATTTTTTAAACCGGGGTGCACAAATGGTTTTTTGCGGAGATTTTTTTTATGAAAAACCGACTCAGGAAAATTAATAAAATCCACAAAATTGTGAATGCGTCCACCGGGGATCAGGTTGTCTTTCTGCAATAATCCCAGCCTGCGTACCAGGTAGGTGAGCAGGGCAGGGTCAATGGCTTTGTCAAAAACAAACCGTACCGGCTTTCCCATTTTCCGGTTCTTTAACCCTTTTTCAATTTTCTGAATGAGCGAGGTGGATACATCATTGTCAATATCGATCTCGGCATCACGCGTTACTTTAATGATGTGCGCCGAAAAAGTATCATATCCAAAAAATGAAAAAATATTCGGCAAACAAAAACGGATGATATCTTCCAGCAGGATGATCTGCCTGTCTGCATTTTTTGAAGGCAATATAATGAACCGGTTCAGCCGCCTGGAAGGAACCGACAGCAATGCAAATTTTTGAGGTACCGACCTGTCTTTTTTTGAAAGTTTGCAGGCCAGGTAAATGGATTTATCATTCAGCACCGGGAAATTGTGGATGCTTTCTATCATCAGCGGAATGATATTGCTTCTTATTTCCTCATTAAAATAATCGAGAATAAATGCCTGCTGTGTTTTATTTAACTGGTTTTCATTAACCAGGAATATCCTTTCTTTTTTCAGTTCCCGTAATATCTCATTCCAGATGCGCTCAAATTCCCGCTGCTGTTCTACCACAATTTCCTGGATCTCCTCCAGGATGGCATCGGGGGTAAGTTCCAGGTGCATTTTTGATTTTTTCCCGAACTCGATCATGCGCTTGAGGGTAGCCACCCGTACCCTGAAGAATTCATCCAGGTTATTGGAAAATATACCCAGGAATCGGATTCGTTCCCTTAACGGAACGGTTTCGTCTGCGGCTTCCTGTAATACACGGTTGTTGAACGAAAGCCAGCTGATATCCCTGAAAATGATCTTTCTCTTATGCAAGCTTTTTGTTTTTATGATAATGGCGGCGAATATAACCGCTTGCTGTTAAAAACAGCCAAAAACAGTATTAAGTTTGTGTGAAAAGTTTAGTACGGAAGATACTAACCGCTTTTCATTTTTTCAATGATGCCGGTTGTTGAAAAGCCTTCCAGGATGGGTACTGTTTTTACTTCACCATCATTTGCGAGCACTTCCCGGGCGCCAACGATCTGCTCAATTGTATAATCGCCGCCTTTTACCAATACATCGGGCATGATCGTTGTAATTAAGTTCAGGGGCGTGTCTTCTTCAAAAAGGATAACGGCATCTACCATCACCAGCGATGCCATCACCAGTAGCCGGGACCCTTCATTATTTACCGGGCGGTCTGTTCCCTTTAACCTTTTTACAGAGGCATCGGCATTAATGCCAACAATTAAAATATGGCCAAAAGTGGCAGCCTCGCCCAGCGAAGCAATATGCCCTTCATGCAATATATCAAACACGCCATTGGTGAAAACGATCTTTTTATTGTGTAAACGCCAGCGTTTAAGCTGGTGGTTCAGTTCGGTGAGTGTAAATATTTTTTCAGGTATACTGCTTACTGATTTCATTTTTTTTTCTGTTAATATAGGGGATAATTAATAAGCACACAACACCTGCAATGATAATAATGCCGGTTGCAACACCCCAGATCAGCCATCCGAATGCTTTGCCCAGGGAACCTGCAATACCATATATGGTGAGGGTTTCCATAACAAACAGCGGAAAAGAACCGATGCCTCCCGGGGTTGCGATCATGGCAAGGGAGGCCAGGGTTAAAACTGCAAAAGCGGCTTTAATACTTAAATGTGATGTGCCCTCCATGGCCTGGAAACCAATATATATCTGTAACAGGTAAAGGGCCCATATCAAAAATGTATGGAACAGGAAGAGGCGCTTTTTCTTAAATTGTTTAACGGTTTTGAATGCTGCAGCGATCCCTTTTAAAAAGAGATTGATCCTGATGATTATTTTATTGCCGGGAAATTTTTTAAAGAGCATTTTTATAAAGAAGATGATAAAAAAAATAATGCCCAGGATGATCAGCAGGTTTGCCCATAACGGGATGCCGGCTGTTTGTCCCATGGTTATTATTTTTTCCTTTACATAGTTTCCGATAAGGTCTATCTGTATTAAAATGGTTAAACCAATAAAGATGAGAAAGCAGACCAGGTCAAAAGTGCGTTCAATGATGATGGTGCCTACCAGTTTTCCAACATTCAGTTTTTCATATTTGGCTAAAAAAGTGCATTTTAAAATTTCGCCGAGGCGTGGTACGGCCGAATTGGCCAGGTAACCGATCATCACAACGGAAAATACATTTTTTAATTTTGGTTTAAAGTCAAGCGGCTCCATCAGCAACTTCCAGCGAATGGCACGTACCAGGTGACTCAGCAGCGACATGAATATGATCGGGATGATCAGCCAGTAATTGGCATATTTAAAAGCATCGGCAAATTCAGATTTTTCTGTAACGGTCATGTCTTTCAATTGCCACCAAACCAAAAAAATGCCGGCGCCTAAAAAAAGTAAATATTGTAATATGGCCATTAACCGTTTACGCATAATCGGTTACAAATTACGAAGGGAAAACAGGAAAGACAAAAAAGTATCCAGTATCCAGTATCAAGTATCAAGATTCTACATCAGTATTCAACGTTTAACCAGAAAGTATCCATCATCCTGATCCTACAACAACATATTATCTATCAGCCGCACATCACCTAAAAAAGCAGCAGCCAGGGCAACGGTTTTTTGTTTACCATCCCAATGATCAATGATATCCAGGTTGTCGGCGCCGGCGATCTCCACATAATCAACCGCAAACCCTGCACCTGTTAAATGTTGTGTTGCTTTTGTTTTAAAGATCCAGGTCACCGGGTTGTACGTCATTCCTGATGATCAATAAAGCTTCAGATATTTTTAAAGCCTGCTTTCTGTTCTTTTCAGTCAACCGAAGATTTCTGCTGCTCATGGCAAGCCCGTCTTTTTCCCGGAGTGTTGGGCAGATGATGATCGTTGTTTTAATCGCCTTGAGTTCCGTCAGTTTTTTAATGACCATGCATTGCTGGTAATCTTTTTGGCCCAGGTATAGCCTGTCGGCAGGGATTATATCCAGTAACCTGTTTACCACCAGGCAAACTCCCTGGAAATGCCCCGGCCTGTATTTGCCTTCCAGCACCGTTTCCAGGTAACCCAGGTCATATGTTTCGGCATTGGCAGTGCCATTCGGGTACATTTCTGAAACAGATGGAAGGAATAAAACATCGCAACCTGCTTTTTCCAGTACATCAATATCTTTTTCAAGGGTGCTGGGATAATTGTCAAAATCAGCAGGATTGTTAAACTGTGCCGGGTTTACAAATATGCTGCTAACCGTGAGGGCATCCCTTTTTGTGAAGCATTTATTAAAGAAATATGGCCGGGGTGCAGGGCGCCCATGGTTGGAACAAAGCCAATGTCTTTGCCTGTTATTTTCTCTTCACCAGATATGCAGAAAGATCTGCCGCTTTCCTGAATAGTATCATATAAGTATCAATTAGACGTCAAATGCCTGTTGTTTCTGATTTTTACCGATTAAATATCGTACTTTTGCAGCCGCTTAAAACATTTATCAGCAACAAACCAAGCGTAAATGAGTACAAAGAAAAGAATTTTATTTATTGCCAACGAAATGTCGCCCTACCTGGAACTTACAGATTTCGCAGAAATTGTAAATAAGCTGGCTGTAAAATCCAATGACAGCGGTATGGAAGTGCGTTGCATCATGCCCAGGTTTGGGGTGATCAATGAAAGAAGGCACCGGTTGCATGAAGTGGTTCGGTTATCGGGTATTAATGTTACGATCGATAATGATGATTACCCGCTGGTGATAAAAGTGGCATCACTGCCCAATGCACGCCTGCAGATCTATTTCCTGGATAACGATGATTATTTTAAAAGAAAATCAATTTTTACTGATGAAAAGGAAAACTGGTTCGATGATAATGGATTAAGAACGGTTTTGTTTTGTAAAGGCGCCCTGGAGACCGTTAAAAAATTCGGATGGCCACCCGATATTATTCATTGCAGCGGCTGGATGACCGGGCTGATCCCGATGTTCATCAAAAATGCTTATAAAAAGGAACCTGTATTCAGTAACAGCAAGATCGTGTATACCATTGGCGAAACTACTTTTAAAGACAAGCTCGAAAAAGAATTTTTGAAAATGGCTACTATAAACGATTACATCACCAAAAAAGAACTGGAACCATTTAAAGACCTTAATAACTTTGCCATGTTCAATGGTGGTGCAACCTATGCCGATGCCATTACTTTTGGAGCCGAAAAAGTTGATAAAAAACTGGTAGACCAGTTTACAAAAGTGAAAGGCAAAAAGATCCTTAAGTATGATGTAGCAAGTGATTTAACAGACTATTTGCAATTGTATTCCGACCTTGCAAAGTAGAAAATTGAACTGCAACTCATGTGTTAACAAAATTTTTAGTGATCACATGAAAACTGCCGGGCAACAGGCAGGTTTACGGGGTTTATCCCGGTTGGCATTCAGCTTTTAATAATGGCTCATTTCATAAAATTATTATAGTGCAAAAACGTATTCTTCCCTTAGCGATAACTGCTTCATTTTATTTCTGTAATTGGATTTAACTGTACCAAACTGGATACGACCGACCTCGGAAGCGACCTGTTGTTGATAATGTGAATACATTTGATACCATCCTATCATTAATTCTACCCAGGGTTCTTTAATGACTCTTCCTACATCAGTAAATATGATGATTATGCCGTTAGGGTCAATCAGCAATGACCCCTTATTGGTCCTAACACACGCAAGTATATTCATGCAGTTGAAACCGCCGTTTTACCGGTTTTATTTTGGCGACCCGGGTGATACCATCGTTGGACTTGATTCGATAGTTCTTTGTTTAAAATACCGTGGTTTTTATGGCGATAGCCTTATTCCTGTTCACCTGGAAGTTCGTGAAGTGAATGATTTCCAGTTTGGAATCGATTCGGTATATAAAGAAAATACAACAGCTTACCAGCCAAATGTGATGGGAACGATCTTAGCCAGTGCCAACATTGATGTACGCACCCTTGGCAATTATATAAGCTTAATAACGGCAGAGATTCGGTCATTAACCAGATCCGCATTAAAATGCCCGCCGGTTGGGCAAGTGCTATTTAACCGTGACAGTACTGTAGGTAATACATTGAATAATGCTTTTTATTCTGATTCTATTTTCAGGCGTTTTTATAACGGGATTGCTGTAATTGGAGGAGGTGGAGGTAACGGGCTGATCTATACTAACCTGTCTGATACCGCAACCAAAATTGAGATACATTACCGGAAAAAGACAGCCGGTAAAATAGACTCAGTTTATTCTTCATTCAGGCTAAATCCTTCTTGGGAAGATGCTGCAAACAAACCGGTTTCCAATACAGTAATTATATTAACCGCACCAGGGCCGGTTACCCGGTGAGTAACCCGGTTCCCGGCGAACATTATCTGCAAACAGCACCGGGTACTTATGTAAACCTGCATATACCCGGACTGGCGGGTTTATCAAACCGTATCATACACCGTGCCGAGGTTATTGTTGAACAGATTCCTACCGACCCGGTGCTTGATGAAAAATTAGCGGCTCCAAACTTCCTGTACCTTGATCTGATAGACAGTGGTTCGGTGCCCAAATGGAAGCCTGTTTATTATGATCTGAATACGGCCGTGCTGTATGATCCTGATTATAAAACATCTATACCTTACTGGCCCGGAGATATTGATTACCTGTATTTTGGCGGGTACCGCAGAAGTAAAACAGACCCTTTTGGACAGCAGATCAAGTATTATAATTTTAATGTATCCAGGTATGTACAACATATTGTAACCAACCGCATGCCTGTATATGATATGCGGATTTATGCGCCTTTCAATATAAATTATGCCCAGCTTTCAGTTACTTATATTCCTTTTGAAAACAACCTGGCATTTGGAAGGGTGAGGATCGGCAGCGGTTCAAATCCAAATTACCGGCTTAGGCTAAGGATCGTGTATTCGAAAATATAAATGGAATTTTTTAAGTTAGTCAGCAAAGTCCTTCTGTTTTTCAGGAAGGACTTTGTTCATTAACGCATACAACCTTATCTTTGCCATCTTAAAAAAAAATACATGCCATATTTATTTACATCAGAATCAGTAAGTGAAGGACATCCTGATAAAGTAGCAGACCAGATCAGCGATGCATTAATAGATAACTTTTTAGCCTTTGACCCCAAAGCAAAGTTGCCTGCGAAACACTGGTAACCACCGGGCAGGTAATCCTGGCCGGAGAGGTTAAAAGCAAGGCCTACCTGGATGTACAGGAAATTGCACGCGGGGTTATCCGTAAAATAGGATACACCATAAGTGATTATATGTTTGAAGCCAATTCATGCGGCATCTTATCAGCCATACATGAACAATCGGCTGATATTAACCAGGGCGTTGACCGCAAGAAAAAGAAGAACAAGGTGCCGGCGACCAGGGAATGATGTTTGGTTATGCAACCAACGAAACCGCTAACTATATGCCACTGGCATTGGATCTTGCCCATTATATATTAATTGAAATGGCGGCCGTTCGCAGGGAGAAAAAGCAGATCAAATACCTGCGCCCCGATGCAAAAAGCCAGGTTACACTGGAATATGATGATAATAACAGGCCCGTGAGGATCGATGCGATTGTAATTTCAACACAGCATGATGATTTTGATGCGGATGAGAAGATGCTGGCAAAGATCAAGAAGGACATCATCAATATTGTGATTCCCAGGGTTAAAGCAAAGTATCCAAAATATAACCACCTGTTCGATAATAAAATAAAATACCACATTAACCCAACCGGTAAGTTTGTAATTGGTGGCCCGCATGGTGATACCGGTTTAACAGGCCGTAAGATCATTGTGGATACCTACGGTGGAAAAGGCGCTCACGGTGGTGGTGCTTTCAGTGGTAAAGATCCCAGTAAGGTTGACCGCAGTGCGGCTTATGCAACCCGTCATATTGCCAAGAATTTAGTGGCTGCAGGTTTGTGCGATGAGGTTTTGGTGCAGGTATCTTATGCCATTGGCGTGGCACAGCCAACCAGTATCAATGTGGTAACTTACGGTACATCAAAAATTAAAATGAAAGACGGCGAGATTGCCAAAAAAGTAATGGCCATGCCATGTTTTGATATGCGCCCTTATTTTATAGAGCAGCGCTTAAAACTGCGCAACCCCATGTACAGCGAAACAGCAGCTTACGGGCACATGGGCCGCAAAAATGAAATCGTTGAAAAAACATTTACATCACCTGATGGTAAAGTGGTAAAAAGAAAAGTAGAATTATTTACCTGGGAGAAACTGGATGCAGTGAAGGAAGTGAAGAAAGTGTTTGGATTGAAATAAAGCCTCCCCAAACCCCTCCAAAGGAGGGGCTTTTGAAGACCATAAGTTCAAAAGAGCTTATGGTTTTTTAATTGTATCAATTAAGATTAAATTTGTATAGTGAAAAATTTCCGCCAGCATCAGCATCGCCCCAAAAAAAATACTTTGGTCATTGGCCGCAAGGCTGTAACCGAAGCCATGCAAACCGGTAAACAACTGGAACGCATTTACCTGCAAACTACCGTACATGGCGAAGGCATTGATGAGATCAAAAAGCTGGCCGAAAAAACGCAAACACCCATTAACAAAGTGCCGGTTGAAAAACTGAACAATTTCAATGTAAGCAACCACGAAGGTTGTGTAGCACTGATCGCCAAAGTACAATACCAGGACCTGCAGGATGTGATCTCATTTATTGTTGATAAAGGAGAAACACCATTGTTTTTGATCCTGGACGGTATCA
Organism: Chitinophagaceae bacterium; assembly: GCA_016703625.1. Lineage (GTDB taxonomy): Bacteria > Bacteroidota > Bacteroidia > Chitinophagales > Chitinophagaceae > Ferruginibacter. Next base: position 45,929 of record JADJBP010000007.1, read on the forward strand.
CCGACATCCGCAACATAGGCGGTATAGCCCGCAGCGCATTTTGTTTTGGCGTTAATGCCATCATCATTCCCGATAAAGGGGTTGGCGCATTGAACGAAGATGCTGTACTAACCTCGGCCGGTGCATTGGAAGAGATCGCTGTATGCCGGGTGAACAGCCTGATGAAAACCGTGGATGACCTGCACATGAACGGCATTAAGGTATTTGCAAGTGAAATGAAGGCAGCTAAAAAAGTGTTTGAACTGGAACTGAAAGAGCCCTGCGCCATAGTTATGGGCGGGGAGGAAAAAGGAATTTACCCTGCACTATTAAAGATCTGTGATGAACAGTTCCAGATACCCATGACCGGCGATTTTGATTCATTGAATGTATCGGGGGGATTTTGTATGAAGGATGAAACAAGATTAGGGTATTTTTTTGTATGAACCCTGATGACAACGGATAATTAGTAAATTTGCCATTTAAGCGATTTTTTAGGACTGCAGTGGGACATTAAAATTTCAACCCTACTTCGGAACTCCTTGCTTAAATCTATCAGTCATTATGTCAATTTTCATAAGTAATTTCAAATGCACAGATTAACTTTAACATCAATGGTTCAGTTGGATTCTGACTTTATATTCGCGTTGGACAAAAGCCCCCGGCGCCTGCTTTTTCGGGCCACTTTGCGGTCATTCATCCCCGCCGGTTAAAACCCCCCCCCCATTTTTATTAGGACCACGGAGGGACACGCGGAACAACCCCCCCAAGCGTTTTGTACCTGTAGGTGCTGCTGTCCAGTTTTCGTAAAAGGGCTGATGATCACTGCATTTTTTTATTTTTAAACTGAACGGGAAGATTGGTGCCAACTCCGAAATACTGTATTGTCATTTCATTTTTATTGCGGTTTATTATTCCGGTGTTGGGACTGTTCGTGTATTTTATGTTTACAATATCAAGATAAGGCTGTGCTGCTGAATGTGTACCATGCAAATGGGAAGACACTAAAATGAACAGGTAGCGGCAAATAAGGAATGATCGGTTTTTTTTCATGTCTTGATTATTTGATCAGGCAGTAAGAGCGTTTTGATTTTCTGTCATCACGATATTTTTGGCCGGCCTTCAATGGCAGTTACTGATTGAATTTTTTTCATCTGCCTGCTCAGTATCCTGTTCTTTATAAAATCAGGCAGTAATTTATTCAAGAACAAAAATATCTTATTTAGCCGTCCGGGAATGATCACTTCTTTGCCGTTCAGTAACCCGTTAAAGGCTGGAAAGGGCCACCTGCTCAGGATTCATTACAGAAAGCCGGGATAACCAACCTGATGTTTTAAGCAAAGTGGTAACCGAGATATTCGTGTTCATGCTGCCCGGAAATCACACTGATGCTGATTCCGTCGTTCTTAAGTTCCCTTCTTAAACTTTTGGAAAAAAAATAAATGAATGATTTGGTTGCGCCATAAACCTGTTTCTTGGCCAGGTAAAAATACGAACCCAGGCTGCCTACATTAAGTATGCAGGATGGCCCGTTTTCTTTAAGCATTTCCAAAAAAAGATGTGTGAATAATGTAGTAGCTACAATATTCAGTTTGATCTGTTTCCGGTAAAATGAATAATTCCCTTCGCTGAAGAGCATGGTGCCGCCTAATCCTGCATTGTTGATAAGCATGTTTACCTCAAGTTTCATTTCCTTTACAAATTCGTATACCGCTATGCAGTTTTCTTCGCTGGTTAGATCCTGTTCAATGGCGATCGCATCTACGTGGTAATTGCGTTTAATGAAATCGGCGAGGTAATGCAGTTCCGGTCCGGGCAATGCCACCAGTACCAGGTTCATTTCGGGCCGCGCGCTCAATTCCAGGGGGGCTTTCCAAATCCTTCACTGGCACCGGTGATCAGGCAATATTTTTTATTGTGCATGGTTTTGCGGTTTTAAAAATTGAATGGTTTGCTGCAATCCTTCCCCGTAACGGGGTAAGCCGGTATCCCAGCTGGCGAACTGCTTTATCGCTACAAAAAGTTTTGTTGCAGAAGATCTGGTTCGGGGCCTTTCCCGGTAACAAAGGGTTCTTATGCGTTATCTTAAACCGCATCCATTGCAACAATGCCCAGAACTGCACCAGTATTTTGGCACCTCTATCAACCTGGCTTTAGTATTGGTAAGCGAACGGATGCAGCCGAAAAAGTGCTGTATACGAAATGTTTTCCCCGCCCAGGATATATTTTCCCCGCCAACTCCCGGCGGCGGGGGGGGGGGATCCGCCCACCACGTCCCCCGCCAAATCCCTTGGGCCCGGGGGGGATATACGCCCCCGCACCATCAATAAAACAATAATTGGTTTCCAGCTTACCCGGTTTGGGAATAATGGTGAGTTTTCCCTGTATGAAATTATGGATCACCTTATTTACCGAAATGGGATGTGTTTCAATGCCCGGGCCATACACTTTAGATAAGGCAACGATAACCGTGAATAAACCTTTGTGTACATAATCTTTAACCAGGTTCTCGGCCAGGTATTTTGTAAATTCATAATCATTGTCAAAGCTTGATATCCGTGGATCATTTTCACTTTTTGGATGAAGTACTGATGTGCCCAAAACCCCGCAGGTACTGGTAAAAACAAATTTCTTCACACCCAGTTTAAGCGATACGTTCAGCAGGTTTTTTGTGCCGTCTACATTTATTTTGTAAAACGCAGCCGGCTCTTTGTCGAATATTTTTACCAGGGCTGCTGTATGATAAAAACGCCTGTTCCACCCCTGCATGGCATTTTCAATGGAACTGCAATCGTTTATATCCCCTGCAAATGTCCTGATGTTTTTATGCCAGGGCAGATTGGGAGAATTTAAATTGCGTACAAGGATATGCACAAGGTTGTTGTTTGCCAGTGTTAATGCCGTAGTGGCGGGGAAAACCTGCTGACCGGTGATAAATATTTTCACACCCCAGTTTTTGAAGTGGTGAAATGTGATTGGTATATGTTGATCTCGTACAGCAAGGAGAATGTGATATGAAGTACAACTGCAGGCCATACCGCATTAAATAAAATACAAAGCCAGCAGGCCATCAGGCCAAATGGAATACAGGCAAGCATTTCTTTTTTAGTGTTGAACAGGTGCAGCATTACATACAGCAAAACGTTAACCGAAACTGCCAAAAGAATTCCTATAGTTTCTATACTGTAGAAAAGTAAAAAACCCCTGAACCACAGTTCATACACAAAAAGGAAGATCATTCGAATAATAAAATAGCGGATGGCATAAAAAGCAGGCAGCTGAAAATTATGATGACCTGTATTTGAAATTTGCTGTTGAACATTTTTGCCTGCCCTGAGCGCCCCGGCAGCTGTCAGTACCAGTAACCCAAAAAAAATAATTAATAAGGAACTGTCCTGTAAACCGCTGCCGGTGAATGTTTTCAAAACCGGCAGTTTTAAAACAAAAACGGGTACCAAACCCAGCCACATGATGCCGATGAGGTGGAGGCCAATGATATTTCCGGGTTTATCCGAAATGGATCCATCGTCTTTGATCAATCTTTGGCTGCCTTCTTTTTTGCTGACCAGGCTGAGTATAAAAACCATGGCGTAACAAAAATGTAAATCACAAGGGGAGGCGTTTGCATAACATTTGATTTAAGTTGTTTTAATTATTTCGGCGGTATAAAATGTATGACTGATCCTGATCCTGGTGCAGATTCCGCGGCTGTAGTAAAAAATGTTGCTGTTCCCATCCGGGAATTTAACCCGGTATCCGCCATCACCTGTTTTGGTTACCGTAATAAAACCTGCATGTTTATCGCAATACACCTGGTTGATACCAACGGGCTCCTGGAAATACAGGCTCAACAGGTTTGTGCCGATGAAGCGTATACTTAGTTTTTCTGTTCCCCCATTTTCCATCACTTCATAATTACCGCTCACCAGCCTCGTTTGTTTATCCACTTTTGTTTCCCCGTTTGTTTTCCTGAACTGGGCGGAATGAACCAGTTTCCCGTTCTCAAACGTGGAAGATTCTGTAGCTGAAACCCTGATCCGGATGATGAACCGGGTATTGATCTCAGATACCAGCAGCAGGCGTGACTGGCTGCCGGCTATGTTTTTCTCTAGCCTCAACCAGCCAATTTCATCGCCGCCCTGTACTATTTTATAATACAGCAGCAGCGATTGGGTCTTTACCAGTATGGGGATCAGCAACAACAGCAGTACCAGTAGTGTTATAAAAAAGAAGGGAACCCGGGCAATGATGTATTTTCTTACCTGTTGAACCATTGCTGCCCTTTTTGGGTTGCGTGTTCTTTTTAAAAACATATAGATCAATAACATGAGCATGATGTAAGTTTTAGCTGTTTATTGGACAATTATTTTCCAATGGGTATAGTCATGGTAATGCCGGTAATGTATTTATCTACCTTCGAAGGCACCCCAAACCCTGTCTTCTGTTTACGGAGTTCCAGTTTGGCTTTGTGGGCATATACACCCGACATGATCATCAGGGGAATGCTGGCAATGCCTGCAGCGGCACCGGCAATGAGTAATACTGCAGCTGTGGCGTCTGTATCAAAGCTATTACTGTTGGAAGCAGAAAGGAGGCCAACCCCTGACAATAATAAACCGCCGCCAAGTGTTACCAGTCCTGCTGTAAGCATGCTCTTCTTTTTGTTCATATAATAATTATAATCTTTAACCGGTCCGTTAAAACCCGGACTTTTAGTGAAGGTTATGGCCGGGTTATGATTCGTTACAACATAGCTGTTGTGCAATATGATGCCGGTATTAACGGTCTCCGGATTTTCCGTTTGTGCCGTTGCCTGCAGTAGTGTAAAATGCATGATTACTGTAAAAAGCATGATCTTTTTCATAATGTTTTGATTTTGGTTGTTGATTTTTGATTGACAACCCAAAACTAATATTGCAAAAACCCCATCCCTAATTGATAATTGTGACACTTATCCTGTTATCAGCAATTGCAACTTTTTATACCCGGTTTGTGGTATTTTTGATTTTTTTGCAAAAAAATGCAAATCCGTTATTGTAGATTTGGGTTTATTGCTTAAAATGGAGAAACAGAATTGCATATTTTAATAAATCTTTTTTTTTGAATGGACAATGGTAATGTTCAGTTAAGGTTTTTTCAATACATCAAAACTAAAGTACCTGCAAATGCTTCATTTGTGGATGAAATAGCCGATTTACTGAACATCAGCAATGACAGCGCCTACCGCCGTATCAGGGCCGATAAACCCAAAAAAAAGCACATCTACTTCCTGCTGAAGGACCTGCCTTTTAATATACACTTCCAGATACCGGAACTGATGGCTTTTAAATGTTTTGTATGGAAGCGGAGCTTTATGGGGTACCGGGCTGAGAAAGGGGATACATTTTCTTTTAATTACCCGGGTTTTGAGGAGCACAATGCCATCGGGCAGAAAATTGTACAGGTGTACAATACCATTCCCACTACCGAGATCTGGAATACAGAAGCCATCAATTCAACACTGCAGCAGATCGAATACTATTATGATGCCGGCAACAGTATATCCCGTGACCAGGCCGTTATTTTATTGAATAAAGTGGATGAACTGGTTAGCCATGTTGAAAAACAGGCTGAAGCAGGTTGTAAGTTCAGGATCGGGGAAAAACCACAACCCGGGTCGGCGTCTTACCAACTGTTCAATAATGAACTTGTTCTGGGTGACAATACCATTTTGGCAGAAATGGGGGAAATGAAAGCAACTTTCCTGAATCATAGTTTTATGCATTTCATTGCTACCCGGGATGACAGTTTTAATGCCGCCATGCTCAATAAGCTGAATAACCTGATTCAGCGGTCCACACTGATCAGTACCAGCAATGAACGGGAAAGGATCGGGTTCTTCAACCTGCTGCGGAACGAGATAAAGCAACGGAAAGAAAAAATGCTGTTGTAATTTTTATTACTTTGCGAAACCGGTTAACCATTATTTGAATTGTTCACACTAACAGATCTCAACCGGCAGCACAACTTTTCTGTTTTTCTTTTCTTAAAAGTATATTAACATGGAAAAGCATCATGGGCAGGTATTGTATTTTCAGCAGGTAAAATCACTATTGCCCCCGCACATTTCCTTTGCCGATGAGGTTGCGCAGGTACTTGATATCAGTACCGACAGTGCATACCGGCGTATACGTGGAGAGAAACCGATCACCTTCGATGATATCCAGAAACTGAGTGCCCGGTACAGGATATCCTTAGACCAGTTCCTGCACCTGCAGTCCAGCGCCATCATTTTTACCGGCAGGCTGGATCATGCATCAGCCAGTTTTATTGAAGATTACCTGAATAACATGTTGCAGCAATTTGAATTCATGCGGGGGTTTGAGCATAAGCATATTTATTTTCTACCCAATGACATAGCACCTTTTATGTATTTCCAGTTCCCGGAACTGGCGGCATTCACCTTCTTTTATTATATGAAAAGCCTGTTGAACCTGGATCACATGAAGGATCTGAAATTTGCAGTTAAAAATATCAATGAGGCACAGGTTAAAACTCGGTAAAAAGTTCAGGAAAGCTTTAACCAGATCCCTTCTACAGAAATATGGGGGAGCAGATACCATTGACTCCTTATTGCGGCATATTTCCTTTTACAGGGATACACATGTTTTTGAAACGAAAGAAGATATTTTCTGTATATATGATAAACTGGAAGACCTGGTAACCCATATCGAAAAGCAGGCCGAGTACGGGTTCAAGTTCACCTATGGGGAACCGTTTACCAATAATTCAGGATCTTTCAGGTTGTACTTTAACGACCTGATCTCCGGCGATAATTGTGTACACGCCGAGATCGGTGATAAACGGATCACCTATATCAATCATAACCTCATCAATTTTATGTATACCCGGGATGAACCGTTTAATCAATATACAAGTGAAACATTTCAGAATGCGATCCGCAAATCCACTCAAATAAGTTTAGTTGGCGAAAAGGCACGTACCCGGTTTTTTAACATGTTGCGAAAAAAGATACAGTTACAGCGGGAAGCTGTTAATCACTATTGATAATTACCTTTGTCTTTCAACATGAATACAGGATGAATAAAAATGTAAAACTGGTCGAATGCCCCCGGGATGCCATGCAGGGTTGGCAGCACCTGATACCCACGCAAAAAAAAATTGAATACATTAACGCCTTATTAAAAGTTGGGTTTGATACCATCGATTTCGGCAGTTTTGTTTCGCCCAGGGCCATACCGCAGATGGCGGATACAAAGGAAGTAATTCAAAAAATCAAAAGTCAAAATTCAAAACAAAATTGCTGGCCATCATTGCCAATGAAAGAGGGGCACAGGATGCTGTTGTATTTGATGAGATCAGTTACCTCGGCTTTCCATTCTCTGTTTCCGAAACTTTTCAAATGCGTAATACCAATTCATCCATCATTCAATCAATGGTAAGGGTAGAGGAGATACAAGATTTATGCATCAAAAATAAAAAGGAACTGGTGGTATATATCTCTATGGGTTTTGGCAACCCTTACGGAGATGTGTATAATGAAGCCATCGTTTTTGATTGGGTGAATAAACTGGTGGATATGGATATCAAAATAATTTCACTGGCTGATACCGTTGGACTGGCTACAAAGGAACAGGTTTACCAGGTTACCAAATACCTTGTTGATTCATTGCCCGAAACTGAGATTGGTGTTCACCTGCACTCAACGCCATCAAACTGGAAAGAGAAGGTGGATGCTGCTTTACAGGCCGGTTGTATGCGCTTCGACGGAGCCTTAAAAGGCATTGGCGGTTGCCCCATGGCTGATGATGAACTGGTGGGTAATATGGATACAGAACTGATGATCCCTTATTTTGCAGAAAAGCATTTGTTGAACAACCTGGATATGGATGCACTGCAGAAAAATGTAGCCAACTTGCAGCAGAAATTTTTAAATAGCCACGATTACACGAATTTACCCGAATAAAAGCATTCGTGTTAATTGGTGTAAAATTCGTGGCATTTTAATTCAAAAATATGGACTTTCATTTAGCATTTACTCCCAAACCATTTGATGTAAAGATCAATCACCAGCATAACTTATTGCTGATCGGATCCTGCTTTACAGAACAGATAGGTACAAAACTGGCCAACCATAAATTTGCTGTACTGGATAATCCCAATGGAATTTTATTTAACCCGGTAAGCATTACCAGGTCTGTTTCATCTTACATTGATAATAAGCAATACAGCGGATCAGACCTGTTTTACCAGAATGAAAGCTGGAACAGCTGGGAACACCATAGCCGTTTCTCTCACCCGGATAAGCGAACTTGTTTGAAAGGGATCAATGATTCACAGACCAGGGCTCATGATTTTTTAAAAAAGGCAGATTGGCTTTTGATCACTTTAGGTTCTGCATTTGTTTATGAAACCTCACCCCTAACCCCTCTCCGGGAGGAGAGGGGAAAATACAACAATGTTGTAGCCAATTGCCATAAAGTGCCTACCGATAAATTTACCAAACAGTTATTGCCTGCTGAAGAAGTATTTGCGGATCTGAAAACCATGATTGAAAAAGTTGCTGCATTCAACCCGGCATTAAAAATTATTTTCACCATCAGCCCGGTTAGGCATATACGTGACGGCTTTGTGGAGAACAACCGCAGCAAAGCTGTACTGATACAGGCTGTACACAAGCTCATTGAAAATAACAAAAACAGTTTTTATTTCCCCGCTTACGAACTGGTTATTGACGACCTGCGGGATTACCGCTTTTTTGCAGAAGATATGGTACACCCCAATTATGCAGCCACCAACTATGTATGGGAAAAATTCATCGCAACCTGCATTGATGAACCATCGCAACATTTAATGAAAGAGATCGCGGTAATTGTAGCTGCAAAAATCACAAGCCTTTCAATCCAAGTTCAGCTCAACATAAAAAATTTATGCAAACCAATTTGGAGAAAGTAAAAAAGCTTCAACAACAATATCCTTATATACATCTTGAAGAAGAAAAAGCATTTCTTCAATTCAAATAACAATCTAAACCCCGTCTTAAGACCTGAAATCTACAATTGGCTGCCCATTTAATGAATCCTGTCACCCGCCATTCGGCCCAGCGTTTGCGCACAACTTTCTTATCTAAATAATGTTCGGCAAGGGTTATGAATAAAGTGTAATGCCCGGCTTCGCTTTCCATGAATTTGCGGTAGAAGTTACGCATATAAGCATCATCAAGTCCTTCGCTCAGTCTTTTAAAACGTTCGCAGCTGCGGGCTTCTATCAGCGCCATGATCAGCATCTGGTCTAAAAAACGTTCCTGCGGGCTGCCGTCTTTTTTTTGAAACTGCAGAAGGCTGTTCACATACACATCCCTGCGTTGCTTACCCAGTTTCAGGTTACGCTTTTTTAATTCGGCGATCACCATCCTGGAAATGCCCCCATTCCTCGGTAACAATGGGGCTTAGTTCCTCAACCAGTAATTCCTTGTCGGGGTTTTTGGTGATCAGCGAAATGCAGGTAGTTGCTGCTTTTTGTTCGCAGTAGGCATGGTCGGTTAAAATTTCATCCAGCTGCAATTCGGCCAGGTTAACCCAGCGGGGATCGCTGGGCAATTGTAATCCTAAAATATTTTTAATGTCGGCTGATAGATCTTCCATACCGGCAAAAATAAAACAGCCTGGCTATTATAACCAAACTGTTTTATAACTATAAAAGATTTAAATAGTTTTATTGTTTTGTAACAGAAAATATTCCAACGCCTGTAGCTTGGCGAAATGCCAATAGTGCCTGCGATTACCTGTTGACCGGATGAATATTTGCCCGCAAAATTGTATAAAAAGCAATTCCAGCTGCATAGGTGTAATAGGCCCTTACACTGACCTGCTACTATGGACCAGGTTCCGGTTGCCTTGTCGGGAATTGCTGAATTGTTGTTGCCATATGTCAACGGTTCCACCTGTTTTAAAATTCATAGAAAAGCATATGTTGCGATTTCCTTCAATGTATAGGTGCCATTCCATTTACCCCCGGAGTATTTGGGGGGTTATGGTTGCATCATCCTTTTTGCAGGATGTTACAAAAAATACCAATGCCAAAGCAGGTATTAATAACAATAGACTCTTTTTCATAATTTTTGTTTTTGATTAATTATTAAATTCCTGTTTATATTGCTGCTTAAACAAACATCATACCATTGCGTGTCAATGTGTGGATTTTGTAAGTAATGCAATATTAAAACCCTGCAGTATAATTATCGGGTATTTATTTTTAACTGTAACTGGCTCAATTAGTTGAATACATTGCTTTGTTTTAATGCAGTTTTTAGTACTTTACATAAAATTAAAAGCCTGTATGAGAATTGTACCTTTTATTGCCGCTGCAGTGGTTACTTCGGGGTTGATTATTGTTCTAAACTCAAAACTTATTTTAACGGCCCCGCTGGGTAAATTGGTAAGCCCGCAGCATGGTATCTGGCAAAATGCCGAACCCGCTTCAGAAGATTTTACCGCAGAACTAAAATTCCCGCAACTGAACGGCAAAGTGGATGTTTACCTGGATGACAGGCTGGTGCCGCACATTTTTGCAGAACAGGAAAATGACGCCTACTTTGTACAGGGCTTCCTGCATGCAAAATTCAGGCTCTGGCAAATGGAACTGCAGACCTTTGCCGCCGGCGGCAGGGCAAGCGAGATCCTTGGAGAAAAAGGGCTTGTGCATGACCGTGAGTTCAGGCGACTGGGTATGGTGTATGCTGCCGAAATTGCATTGGCGGAAATGAAAAAGGACCCGGTCATCTGGGCACAATGTGATACTTACACGGCCGGCGTAAATGCCTATATTGAAACATTAACAGAAAGCAGCCTCCCGCTCGAATATAAGCTCATCGGTTATAAACCCGAAAAATGGAGCAACCTTAAAACCTCGCTTTTTTTAAAATACATGAGTTACGACCTGGCATCGCATGACGATGATTTTGAACTGACCAATGCCAAAAGTTATTTCAGTGCCGCAGATTTTTCCTTATTATTTCCGGATAACCAGGATTCACTGGATCCCATCATACCCAAAGGAACCATTTTGGAAAATCAAAAACTGGTGCCTGTCATACCGCCAACTGCAGATTCGGTTTATTTTAAACAGGCTGAAGTGGTGGTCAGGGAAAATTCAAAACCCGACAGGAACAATGGCAGCAATAACTGGGCAGTAAGTGGTGCCAAAACAAGATCAGGTGCACCCATACTCTGCAATGACCCGCACCTGGGATTGAACCTGCCATCGCTCTGGTACGAAATACAGATATCTACACCCGCATTCAATGCATACGGGGTAAGCTTCCCCGGTGCACCGGGCGTGATCATTGGATATAACGACAGCTGTGCTTTTGGTTTTACAAACGGCGGGCGGGATGTAAGGGATTATTATGAAATAATATTTAAGGATGATACCAGGCAGGAATATTCATTTAACGGCAACTGGAAGAAACCAGGTTCCGGGTAGATACCATTAAAATAAAAGACAAAAATGATTTTATTGATTCCGTAGCCTATGTACAATTAGGAAATAACTGGTGCCCGGTGATGTATGATAAATCATTTTCGGGTGAACGAAATACAAACAATAAATATTATGCTGTGCGGTGGAAGGCACATGATGCCAGTAATGAGATCAAGATCTTTAATATGCTGAATCATGCAAAAAATTATGCTGATTATTCGGCGGCGGTTACCTTCCTGCAAACACCCGGGCAAAACTGTGTATTTGCCACCAAAAGCGGTGATATTACCCTGCGAACACAGGGCGACTGGCCGGCCAAATGGAAGGGGCAGGGCGATTTTATAATGCCGGGTTTTGATACTTCATATTTGTGGCAGGGCATGGTTCCGCAGGATGAGGTTCCTTATCAATACAATCCCGAACGGGGTTTTGTAAGCAGTGCCAACCAGAAACCGGTAGATGATGTAACCTATCCTTATTACCTGGGCAGAAATTACCCGTTATACAGGGGATATACCATCAATAAGCGGCTCAATGCAATGACAGGTATTACTGTACAGGATATGATGGCATTACAGACTGATAATTTTGATGCTGCTGCCGGTATGGCAAAACCCTTTATCCTGGCCAATATGAATGAGCAGGCATTGAATGCAGCAGGGAAAAAATATTTTGACATGTTAAAGGGCTGGGACTGCAGAAACGATATCGGGTCAAAAGGGGCAACTGTTTTTAACCTGTTCTGGAATAAATTTGAAGCCCAGGTTTATGATGATGAATATGCCAGTGCACCTAAAATTATTTTACGACCCTATTTTGGTACTTTAATTGAAGGGATTTTGAAAGACTCTGCTTATAAATTTTTAGATGATATTGCTACCCCGCAAAAAGAAACCCTTGCCGATAATATAACTGCTGCTTTCAATAAATCAATAGCAGAAATGGAAAAACTGGAAGCTGTCGGCAAACTGGAATGGGAAAAATATAAAGGAACCCGCATAAACCACCTGGCAAAACTGGAACCCCTGAGCAGACTGGATCTGCCGATCGGCGGCGGGGCACAGGCCATCAATGCCACCAAAACAGTACATGGGCCAAGCTGGCGCATGGTCATCAGCCTGTCAGCCACAACAGAAGCTTATGGTGTGTACCCGGGCGGCCAAAGCGGTAATCCCGGCAGTAAATATTATGATAGTTTTGTTGACCAGTGGGCTGCAGGAAAATATTACCCGCTATGGATGATGACCCGTGAAGAAACAGGGGATAAAAGGGTTTTGGCTAAAATGAGTTTTAGTAAATAATGTGCTATTATGCAAATGTGCAAATGTACAATGCTGCCGGGGTTGGGACGCTTAAAGCGGCCTGAACCATTAGTTAAATTAATAATCCTTTCGTTAATGTTTTTCAAAACTAAACCGCTAAACTATTAAACTACTAAACCAAAATAAACAATGAAATTTTTCCTCTCTTTTATACTCACCATTTTATTAAGTTTTGCCTTCTGTTTATTTCTTCCCTGGTGGAGTATTGCAGTTGCTTCATTTATTGTGGCTGTTTTGATACCCCAAAAACCTTTGAGTTCATTTCTTACTGCTTTTGGTGCTTTGTTTTTATTATGGGGAGGCCTGAGTTTCTGGATCAGCAATAATAATGATCATATTTTGGCACATAAAGTATCGCAGCTCATCATAAAAATGGATAGCCCTATCGGGTTGATCTTACTTACGGCACTCATTGGCGCTTTGGTTGCAGGTTTTGCTGCCCTGGCAGGCTGCTACCTGCGCAAATCCAAAGTATAAAGGTATTTTGATACTTATATTTTGGGTTTCTTAACAAATACACCGTTAATTTTGCTGTTCTTAAAAAACACAATGCCCAAATATTTTTTTTTTATTTTCCTTTTTTTTGCCAATACCTCATCAGCCCAAAAAATTTACGGTACCGTATTTTCTGATAAGGGAGACCTGCTGCCTTATGCTTCCATAACCATTAAGGGAACCTCTGTTGGCGCCAGTGCCAATAATAAAGCAAAATTTTCTTTCCAGGTTATGCCGGGAACTTACACCGTGGTTTGCCAGCATATCGGTTATAAGATGCAGGAAAAAAATATTACTGTTTTAAAGGATGATGCCGAAATAGTTTTTGTGATGGCCCAACAGCAATTAGACATGACTGAAGTGGTGATCCAGAGCGGGGCAGAAGACCCGGCCTATGCCATCATCCGGCAGGCCATTAAAAAGCGCAATTTTTATTTTGAACAGGTTAAAGGATTTGAGTGCGAATTATATACCAAGGACCTGATGAAACTGCGAAGCCTGCCTAAAAAAATACTGGGTCGCGCCATACCGGAAGAGGACATAAAGGAAATGGGTCTTGATTCATCCCGCAAAGGGATCATTTACCTGTCGGAGTCGGTTGCCAAAGTATACATACAGCAACCGGATAAGTTTAAGATGGAGATCATCAGCAGCCGGGTTAGCGGCAGCGATGGCTTTGGTTTTACGTTTCCCACTTTTATCAGTTTTTATCAGAATAATGTTTCTGTTTTTCTTGACAGGTTAAATCCCCGTGGATTTGTATCACCCATTGCCGATGCGGCCATCAGCATGTATAAATTTAAATACCTGGGCAGTTTTTATGAGGATGGAAAAGAGATCAACAGCATTCAGGTTATCCCAAGGCGAAGTTATGAACCCGTATTTTCCGGAACCATCAATATTACCGATGGTGACTGGCGCATTCACAGTTGCGACCTGTTGCTTACCAAAACGGCGCAGCTTGAAATTGTAGATACACTTAAGATCACACAGATACATGTGCCGGTGGGCAATGATGTGTGGCGTGTTAAGAACCAGATGATCTATTTTAATTTTAAACAGTTTGGTATCGATGCCATCGGCAATTTTGTTTCTGTGTATTCCGGGTATACAATAAACCCTGAATTTGCAAAGAACAGGTTTAACAATATTATCATCAATTATGATACCGCTGTAAATAAAAAACCGGTTGCGTATTGGGATTCTGCAAGGCCGGTACCGCTGGAACCTGAAGAGAAAATGGATTACCGTGTTAAAGACAGTATTTTCCAGGTAAACAAAGATTCTGCCCTTAGCCAGACCTCTGTTGATTCGCTGAATAAAAAGCAGGGCAAACTTAAAGTGTATGACGTTATCTGGAAAGGGATACACCGTACAAAATATACAGTAAAAGGCAACCACAACTGGGGGGTGGAATCTTTGATCAAAGCGCTGGAATATAATACAGTTGAAGGTTTGGTGATCAATGTTTTACCATATTACAGCCGTTATAGTAAAAAACTTAAAACCAATTTTTCATTTGAACCCGGCATACGGTATGGATTCAGCAATGGACACCTGAATGCCTGGGCCGACCTGTATTTCCGCACCCGCGACTGGGAAACGGATAAGAAATTAAAGCGGCAAACCTGGACCATTTCCGGTGGTAAAAGGGTAAGCCAGTTCAATAAGGCAAATCCCATAACTGCCCTTACCAATTCGGTCAATACCCTGTTATGGGGCGATAATTTCATGAAGATCTACGAAAATTATTTTGGCAGTATCAATTTTAATAAACGTTATGAAAATGGATTGCGTTTTAATATGAACGTATTGTATGAAGACAGAATACCACTTGAAAATACGACGGATTTTACGATCTTTAAAAAGAATGCAGCCAATTTTAAACCCAATTTCCCTTTCGAAAGAATTGATCAGCAATTTACAGCACACCAGGCATTTGTGTTCAGTTTGGATGTAAGCATTAAGCCCGGACAAAGATATATCCAGTTCCCCAACCGTAAAATGTCGGTAGGGTCAAAGTACCCGACATTCAGTTTTAATTATACAAAAGGGTTTGAAAATATTTTTGGCAGTGATGTGAATTTTGATAAATGGCGTTTGAGCATCAGCGATGACAAAAATTTTAAGCTCGCCGGTTTGTTAAAATATAAAATAGGTATTGGCGGTTTTATAAACGATAAAAAGGTTTTTATACAGGATTTCCATCATTTTACGAGTAACCGGTCAACGAGGGCGAGCGAGTACGTGAACAGCTTCCAGCTGGCACATTATTATATTTACAGTACCACCGACCCGTTCTATGGTTTTGCTCACCTGGAGCATCACTTTAATGGATTGCTCACCAACAAAATACCCTTGTTTAAACGGTTGAACTGGAACCTGGTTGCCGGCGGCAATGCATTGTATACACGCAGGGATAATAATTATACGGAGTTATTTGTAGGGCTTGAGAACCTGTTTAAAATTTTCAGGGTGGATTATGTATTCGCCTTTGCCAGCAATAAACAGCAAAGATCGGGTGTCCGTATCGGTACCGGGGGTATTTTGGGAGGCAGTTTACGAACCGGCAATAACCGGAGCCGCCGCAGTACATCCGTAAGTTTGTAGTCATTTTTATATTCAATACCTTTGCTGCTCAATTTGGTTTGCCTGCAAGCATCCAATCTTAACCAGGTCTGACGTCCCCGTCTGTCCTGGTAACAAAAGATTTCCCTGTAATATGGTCAGACGATGGCGTCAGACCATTCGAAGGGATCAAATTTTAAAACTATGGCCATACTACACAACCGCGTTTCACAGGCGGAACTTAAAAAATTATTGTACGCAGAAACTGAGCACCGTACAACCATTTCTTTTTACCAGTATTTTCAGATCAGTGAACCTCAACAATTCAGGGATGAGATGTATAAGTCACTGCACGCGTTAAACGTTTTTGGACGTATCTATATCGCTTCAGAAGGCATCAATGCACAGATCAGTGTGCCCGAAAGTAAAGTTGATGCGCTCAGGGAATACCTCAATACCATAACTGCATTAAAAGATATCAGGCTCAATATTGCTGTTGATGATGACGCCCGCCCGGCCGACTTTAACAGTAATGATAATGAAAGGCCGGTCGGACGGGGCAAATCTTTTTGGGTACTTAAAATTAAAGTGCGTGAAAAGATCGTGGCCGATGGTATCACCGACCCCGGTTTCAGCATGCAAAACAAGGGCAGCTATGTAAATGCCGCACAAATGAATGAACTGCTGCAGCAGGATGATACCATTGTTATTGATATGCGCAATCACTACGAATACGAAGTGGGCCATTTTGAAAAAGCGATCGAGATACCAAGTGATACCTTTCGTGAGCAGTTACCTATGGCCGTTGATATGATGAAGGATAAGAAAGATAATAACATCATCATGTATTGTACCGGTGGCATCCGTTGCGAAAAAGCCAGCGCTTATATGCTGCACCATGGGTTTAATCACGTGTATCACCTCGAAGGCGGGGTGATCAATTATGCCAGGGAAGCAAAAATGGCCGGGCTGGAAACCAGGTTCATAGGTAAGAATTTTGTTTTTGATGACAGGCTGGGGGAGCGTATCACCGATGATATCATTGCCCGGTGCCATCAGTGCGGCAAGCCTGCAGATAATCATACCAACTGCAAAAACGACGGTTGCCATTTATTGTTTATTCAATGTACAGACTGTGCAGTGCAATATGATGGCTGTTGTACCCTGGAATGCCAAACCACGTATAACCTGCCCATGGAAGAACAAATTGAACTGCGCAAGGGCATTGACAAAGGCATGATGGTATTCAATAAAAGTAAAAAACGGTTGCGGCCGAGGCTGGATGAGATGAAAGTGAAATAATATCCGGGAAAATTCCTTATTGGATCCATGCTATACAAACCGGGTTTGGCACATTAATTCTTTTACCGGTATCGGTCAATAATCCTGTATCCCTTTCAATTTTAAAAATTACGATCTCATTGGTATTTTGATTGGCAACCAGTAAAAAATTACCCGACGGGTCAAAATTAAAATTCCTGGGTGTCTTTCCAAATGTTTGCTGGTGGCCAATAAGTGTAAGTTTTCCATCTGCAGGATGTATGGCAAAAATGCTGATACTGTTATCATCGCCCCGGTTACTGCAATATAAAAATTTACCATCCGGTGAAACATGAATATCGGCGCCGCCAATGGCCCCTTTATAATCAGCCCGCAAAATGCTGATGCGCTGTTGAAATTGCAGGTTGCCTTTCCTGAGTTTATAACAGACAACAGTGCCGGACATTTCTTCCAGCAGGTAAGCAAATTTGTTGCCTGGTGCAATATCAAAATGTCTTGGCCCGCTTCCGGGTTTACTGGCTGCTGTTGCGTGCAATTTTAATTTGCCTTTGCTTTTTTTGAAATTGTAAACTTTCACGGTATCAATGCCCAGGTCGGGTACAAACAAATATGTATTGTCGGACGATAAAAAAGTGGCATGTACATGCGGGCCTTGCTGCCTGTTCTTATCCGGGCCCGAACCACTGTGTTGTATGATCTGTTGTATACTGTCCAACGAACCGTCGGTATGTAAACGCAGTAAGCCAATATTACCACTGCTGTAATTGCCGGCAAAGACCCATTTACCTGATTTATCAACGGCAACATAACAGGGATGTTTTCCAACGGATGATATTTTATTCAATGCGGTAAGCCCGCCATTGGCGGCATTAAAAGAAAAAGCAGAAATACTTCCCGAAACGGCAGATCCGGTACTGTCCGCATTTTCATTTACTGCATAAACAAATTTATTGTTTGTGGAAACAGCCAGGAAAGAAGGGTTTGAGGATTTTGCAACATGTACAAAACGGGTTTCGGCATTTGCGACGTTAAATGTATACACATAAATGCCTTCACTTTTACCTGAAGTATAGGTGCCTACCAATAAGTATTGCTCCTGTTGTGCCGAAGCGGATAAAGCAAAGCATAAAAAAAGGGATAGCAGTTTTTCTTTCAATCAGCAAATGTTTTTTTTAATTTGGTTCATAATGAAAGCCTGCTGCTTCAACATAATTTGTTCAGTTCCTCATTAATGAGCTTTTCAGTTTCTTCATCTGTTAGTTCAACGGGCTCAAACTTTTCACCGATAATTTTTTCGTACAGTTCTATATACCTGTTTGAGATTGTTTGTATCCATGCATCACTCATTTCCGGAACCGTTTGCCCTTCCTTGCCCATAAAATTATTTTCGATCAGCCATTCCCGCACAAACTCTTTGCTGAGTTGTTTCTGGCGTTCACCTTTTTGCTGCCGTTCCTCAAATCCATCTGCATAAAAATACCGCGATGAATCAGGCGTATGGATCTCATCCATTAAAATGATTTCATCCCCGATCTTCCCAAATTCATATTTGGTATCTACCAGTATCAATCCCCTTTTGTATGCTATTTCCTTACCCCTGGCAAATAACTGCAGGGCATAATGACTTAAGATTTTCCACTCGTTTTCAGAAGCCAGGTTCCGCTCAATGATCTCAGAAACTGATATGTCTTCATCATGCCCTGTTTCAGCCTTGGTACTTGGGGTAATAATGGGAGAGGGGAAATGATCATTTTCTTTCATCCCTCCTGGCATGGTAACGCCGCATAAAGTTCTGGCACCTGAGGAATAAGTTCGCCAGGCGTGGCCGGTTAAATTTCCCCTTACTACCAGTTCAATTTTAAAGGGATCACATTTTTTACCAATGCTAACGTTTGGGGCGGGCACGGATATCAGCCAATTGGGACATATGTCTTTTGTAGCATTCAGCATGTAAGCGGCAACCTGGTTTAAAACCTGGCCCTTGCAAGGAATCGGTCGGGTCAGTATCACGTCAAATGCCGAAATTCTGTTACTGGCGATCATTACCAGAAATTTATTGGAAATTGAATAAACATCTCTTACTTTGCCTTTGTAGAAAGCGGTTTGTTGCTTAAATTTGAACGGTTTCATTTTGCTAAAATACCATCATCAGCTTTAAAAAAAATCAATTACCCTGAACAAATTGTTAACAGGCCTAAAAATAAATTTTACAGGTAGAAATAACAATGCTTAATTTGCTTTATAATTTAAAACCAAAAAACGCGATATGAGAAAAGTTACAAGCTATTTGATTACATTTTTAATGGCTAATATCATTACGATCGCAGCCATGGCACAAAATGTGACCATTAACGGCAATGTCAGGAACAGCAGTACCAGGGAGGGTTCCGGGGCTGTTTCCGTTACAGTAAAAGGGGAAGAAATAGGAACTTTTACCGATGATAAAGGAAATTTCAAACTAACCGTAAAGAAACTGCCGGTTACCTTGTTAATTTCATCGGTTGGTTATGAAATGCAGGAAATTACTGTAAATGATGCTTCAGCTAAAATCCAGGTGGAATTTAAGCCAACCAATATTTTAGGACAGGAAGTGGTAATATCTGCAAGCAGGGTTCCCCAAAGGATCATGGAATCGCCTGTATCCATAGAACGTATCAGTGCCGCTAATATCCGGAATTCACCGGTATCCAATTACTATGATGTAGTATCTACTTTAAAAGGTGTTGATATTACCACTTCTTCATTAACTTTTAAAACTCCAACTACCCGGGGTTTTAACTCAAGCGGTAATACCCGTTTCAACCAATTGGTAGATGGAATGGATAACCAGGCACCAGGACTTAATTTTTCGGTGGGAGCCATCATTGGTTTAAGTGAACTGGATGTGGACAATATTGAGCTTTTATCAGGAGCTTCTTCTGCTTTATATGGTCCCGGCGGTATGAACGGAACTTTATTAATGACCAGTAAAAATCCTTTTAAATACCAGGGATTTTCTGCACATATAAAACAGGGAGTGATGCATGTTGGAAGTGAGCGGCAGAGAGACCCGTCACTGTACAGTAACTGGAATATAAGGTGGGGTAAAAAAATTTCTGAAAAATTCGCTTTTAAAATAAATGCTGAATTGATCCAGGCAAAAGATTGGATGGGAAGAGATAACAGGAATTACAGCAGGACAGGAACCACAGGTAGTGCTATTCCCGGTGACCGTAAAACGGCTCCAGGATATGATGGTATAAATACCTATGGAGACGAAACTCAATTTGATCTCAGACTGGTTTATGCAAGTAGAGCAGCTAGTTTACCCGGTGCAGCAAATTTTATTAATGCAAATAATCTGATGGCAAGCCCTCAGAATGTTACCCGTACAGGATATACAGAAAAAGAACTCTTGAATCCTAATACGGTTAATTTTAAATTGGCAGGTTCATTACACTATAAACTTACCCCAAGCACCGAAGCAATTTTGGCTGCTTACTGGGGAACCGGTAATACCATATATACGGGAAGTGACAGGTATTCTTTAAAGGATTTTAAAATGGGACAGTACAAGTTTGAAATTAACAATCCCGTGTGGTCTTTCCGTGCATACACAACACAAGAGAATGCAGGTGAGTCATATAACGCATCGGCAACTACAGCATATTTTACTGAAAGCTGGAAGCCAACACCAACATGGCTGCCGCAATATGCATTTACATATTTATCGCAATTAATGAATGGTGCAACAAGTTATGATGCTCACCAGGCTGCACGGTCTACAGCAGATGTAGGAAGGCCTGTAGCAGGTACTCCTTCATTTATAGCAGGTTATGACGCCATACGCAAAAAACCAATTTCGCAGGGTGGCGGTTTGCTTTTAGATAAATCTGATTTATATGCTGTTGAAGGAAATTATAACCTTACTCCATTTACCAAAAGTATTGCTGATATTTTAATAGGTGCAAACTATAAAAAATATATATTAAATTCCCAGGGTACTTTATTTGCTGATTCAACAGGTGCCATTAAACTTTCACAATACGGAGCGTACATCCAGGCCAGCAGGCAAATCATGGATCGCATTAGCCTGACCGTATCCGGCAGGTATGATAAAGCAGACAATTTTAAAGGCCGTTTCACCCCAAGAGTTACTGCACTCTTTAAAATAATGAAAGATAATAATATACGTTTATCTTATCAAACTGCTTACCGTTTCCCAAGTAACCAGCAACAATTTATCAATTTACAGGTGGGCAGTACCCGTTTGATTGGTAGCAATCCTACATTTGCTGCTTATATAAATTATATCAACAATCCATTATACACATTTACCACAACCCCAGGGTCAAGTACATTGACTAATTTCAAAGCTTTTACTCCCCCTGAAGTAAAGCCTGAATCAGTAAGTTCATTTGAACTTGGTTATAAAGGCTTGTTGATGGATAGTAAGTTATTAATAGACGTATATGGTTATTATGGACAATACCAGGACTTTCTTGGCAGAACAAATACAATTCAGACTTTAACAGGAAATGCTTCAGATACTTCAAATGCAAGTAAGAGAAGAAATATTTCTGTGGTTATTAATTCTGCAGATAAAGTAAAAACCTATGGTTTTGGGATAGGTATTGATTACAGGCTGCCTTTTAACTTTGTTGTTGGTGCTAATATTGCTTCTGATAAATTAACTGATGTACCTGCTAACTTTGTGGCCTACTTTAATGCTCCTGAATATAAAGCCAACGTAACATTTGGTAACAGTGGTTTCGGTCCCGGTAAAAACCTGGGCTTTAGTGTGGCTTACAGGTGGCAGGATGGGTTTTATTACCAGGGAGACTTTGCGAACGGAAATTTACCGGCGGTTCATAATTTAGATGCTCAGATCAGCTTAAAATTACCAAAGGCAAATAAATCAATTATAAAATTGGGTGCAACAAATTTATTGAACCAGTATTATTATAATGCAATCGGAAACTCACAGATCGGTGGATTATACTATGTGAGTTTTGGATACAATATTTATTAATACTGACCGGGTAACCCAACCATTTAAAATTAAAAATTATGATGATGAAAACAATAATGTATAAACTAAGAGCTTCTTACCTGGTTTTTGCAGCCGGTTTAATTTTAATGACCTCCTGCAATAAAGACCTGGAACAGTTTGCTCCCATAGCAACGCCGGTATATCCTACCGGGAACGGGATAGCAGCTACGCTTGCTGCAAATCCAAATTACAGCAATTATGCTGCCTTAATTGCCAGGGGAGGCATGACTGCAACTTTGAATGATCTTACAAAATCATTTACAATTTTTGCCACAGATAGCAATGGGATGAAGATATTCGTAAATGCAGCATCCGGAGGACTTGTGCCGATTAATGCACCCAACAGTGTTGTGCTCGGGTTTATCAATACCAGTTTACCGGTTGCAAGTGCTGCCGGTATCGTTCAATATAATACCATCGGGCAAAAATTCCCATTCAGTTCTTTCGGTACGGCTTTTCCAAATTACCCGATCACCAGCCTGATCATACTTGATCCCAATCAGCCATTTGTAAGAATGCCGATCTTTCCTGACGGAGGAACACCTTATTCTTATGTAAACAATTTGCCTGTTATTGCAACAGATATGCCTGCTGCCAACGGAATTATTCATACAGCTTTTACTATAGCAGCGCCACCAACTGCCACTTTAAAAACCATGATCGCTGCTGAGCCAACCCTATCTTATTTCAGGGCTGCCGTTGCCCGTGCCGATAGTGGTTCAGTTGGATTATCCAGGTTTGATTCCCTGATGAATTATGGGGTTACCAATATGACTGTTTTAGCTCCGAATGATGTGGCTTTCCAAACATTGGTTTTTGGACTGGTGTATGCCCAGGTTTTTGCGGCAACAGGAAATGCTGCCCTGGCTTTGGCATCTGCCAATGGTGCAGTAGCAGCAGGCCCGGCTTTTTTAAGTACCAATAATGTATCAACAGCATTGATGAGAGGCATAGTTGCTTACCACCTGCTGGCATCTTTAACAACAAGTACAACAACGCCATACCAGCCCAACATCAGGGTATTTTCTAATAATGTACCCGCCGGAGCTGCTACGTTTATTAAAACACTGGTTAACTGAAGTATAGCTGCTCACCCCGGAGTTTCTGCTCAGGCAACATATGCCGGGCCGGCAGTAACCAGTTTAGTATTCAGGGGTTATGGCACTTTCCCGCCGGGCGGTGCTCCATACAGCGGCACGCCTGTAAATGCCATTACCAGGGATAAACATGCAGTAAATGGTGTTTATCATATCCTGGACAATGTATTGTTACCACAATAAAATTTTAACTACATAAATAAAAAAACGGGCTTCTGATTTCAGATGCCCGTTTTTTTTAAAAGCATTTTAATTAAACATTAAACCGGAAATGCATCACATCGCCATCCTGCACCAGGTATTCTTTTCCTTCGATCCGCAATCTTCCGTTCTCCCGGCAGGCGGCTTCTGATCCGTATTTTATAAAATCTTCGTATGCAATTACTTCGGCCTTGATAAATCCTTTTTCAAAATCGGTATGTATCACACTGGCCGCCTGTGGCGCTTTCCAGCCCTTTTCGATCGTCCATGCCCTTACTTCCTGTACACCGGCTGTAAAATAGGTTGACAGGTTCAACAGTTTATAGGTTGAATGGATCAGCCTGTCAAGCGCCGGCTCGGTCATTTTATATTCTTCCATGAACATGGCCTTGTCATCGGCACTTTCCAGCTCGGCGATCTGCGATTCAATGGCATTGGTCATTACAATAACCTGGTTGCCTTCGTTCTTCACCGCTTCGATCAATGCTTCGGAATATGTATTGCCGGTATGCATGCTGGCCTCATCCACATTGGCTACGTATAAAATGTGTTTGTCGGTGAGTAAGAACAGGTCTGCAATGGCCGATTTTTCTTCTTTGCTTAAACCAAGGGTAATGATGTTCTTTCCTTCGTCCAGGTGTTTTTTACAGCTGATCAATGTCTCCAGTTCGATCTTCATCTTGGGATCTGTCTTGGCCATTTTTTCGGTCCGCTGCATTTTCTTCTCCACGCTTTCCAGGTCCTTCAGCTGCAGTTCGGTTTCAATGATCTCTTTATCACTTACCGGGTTTATCGGGCCTTCATCCCTTAATATATTCTCATCTTCAAAACAGCGTATCACATGAATGATGGCATCCACTTCCCGTATATTGGCCAAAAATTTATTACCCAATCCTTCGCCCTTGCTGGCACCACGCACCAGGCCGGCTATATCCACGATTTCGATCTGGGTAGGTACGGTCCTGTCCGGTATCACCAGTTCGGCCAGTTTATCCAAACGGGGATCCGGTACATTCACCAGGCCTGTATTGGGCTCAATGGTACAAAAACGGTAATTGCTTGCCTGAGCCTTGGCGCTGTTGCTTACCGCATTAAACAAAGTTGATTTACCTACATTGGGCAACCCTACGATTCCTGCTTTTAAAGCCATATTAAAAAAAGTTTGAAGTTAAAATTCAAAATTAAAAAAGTCCGGATGCACCGGTTCTTTTAATTTAAAATTGGGTGCAAAGGTAAGGTTTGCTACGATATGAGTTATTTCATTATAAAACACTAATTTCAAATTCTGGTTTAAAGAAAAATTCAATGCTTTTTAAATAGTTACTTTTTACTTTTTACTTTTAACTTTTTACTTGTTATGGCTTTAAGCAGGATCTGGTGCGCTTTCATTATCATTGCCGTTTTGGTAGCCGGAGCAAAATTCTTTTTTCAGCCCGGGCAGGAAAAACTGATCACCAACTTATTTACCGGGAAAAATACGGATACGGTTTCTGCCAGGAGCCTTGATTCTGCTGCTGTTCCTGTATTGCTGCAAAGCCAGTTGCAAAACCAGAAAACGGCTGTCTGGGGTAAAGAAAAAGTTTTTAAAAACAGTAATGGCAATTATACTGCATATAAGTTGCTGCCGGCCAATGGCGTTTTTGAGACCGCCCGTGATGCTGTTAATTTATGCATCGGCTTAATTGGCATCATGGCGCTTTTCATGGGTTTTATGAGTATTGCTGAAAGGGCGGGGGGTATCCGTTTTTTGTCGAAGATCATTGCTCCTTTTTTCAGTAAGATATTCCCGGAAGTTCCAAAGAACCATCCCGCCATGGGGCATATGGTGATGAATTTTTCGGCCAACCTCATGGGGCTTGATAATGCAGCTACACCCTTTGGCATAAAAGCGATGGAAAGCCTGCAGGAGATCAACCCCGATAAAACAAAAGCTTCCAACGCACAGTTGATGTTCATGTGCCTGCATGCATCCGGGCTTACATTGATCCCAACCGTGATCATTGCCGACAGGGTTGCACTTAAATCGCAGTCGCCAACAGATATTTTTATTCCCTGCATGATCGCCACCTTTGCGGCCACCATTGTTGCCATGTCGATCGTTGCTTTTAAACAACGGATCAATGTTTTTCAAACCGCCATCATGGCCTGGGTGTTGGGCATTGCCGGTTTATTTACGGCGCTGGTACTGTACATCAAAACCTTAAGCGCTTCCCATGTACAGGTCTTTTCGGGTAATTTGAGTAATGGCATATTGGTACTGATCTTTTTTTAATTGTACTGGGTGGCATGTACAAAAAGATAAATGTTTTTGATGCGTTCATTGAAGGAGCAAAAGGCGGTTTCGAAACTGCTGTAAAAATCATTCCATACCTGGTGGGCTTATTGGTTGCCATCAGTTTATTGCGCAACAGCGGTACCTTCGAATTTGTACTGGATGGCATAAAGGCGCTGTTTGTTTTTTTTGGCGGTGATACCCGGATCGTTGATGCATTACCAACGGCCTTGCTTAAACCATTGAGCGGGAGTGGGGCCAGGGCGATGATGATCGATACCATGAATGCACATGGCCCCGATTCATTTGCCGCAAACCTGGCTTCCATCTTCAGGGGTTCGGCTGATACCACTTTTTATATTATTGCTGTTTATTTTGGAGCTGTATCCATTAAAAATACAAGGTATGCAGTGGGTACCATGTTACTCGCCGACCTGGCCGGTATCATTACTTCCATCGTACTGGCATATTTATTCTTTGGATAATCCCGCATCATTAAATAAAAAAACCTGCTTTGGTAAAGCAGGTTTTTTTATTACTGTTGAAGAATTATGTTATTTGTTGAGCAGAAATGAAATATATGGTCTTGTAGCTGTAGCAGTTTGACCTTTATATCCCAATGCGAATGCTGAATATACCCTTCCCCTGATCGAAGTATTGGCACTAGAATACGATGCCAATGCAGTACTTGTAGGTAAGGTCCCGGTTTCTCTTATTGTCCATGCCAGGGTAGTGGCAGGAGCTGGTAAATTAAAATAATTACTGCTTCCCAAATACGGGATACCTGTGGATATTAATGTAGTTCCATAATAAAGATCAATTAAAGGAACGTTGGGCATTAAATTTACAAACCTGTACCTGCATACTGTATCCGCAAAGACCAGGTCATCTTCAATCAAAAGTGTTTTGGTTTTTGAACCTGTATCAGTAACATGAACGGTATGATTTTTGGCAGCATCAAGTGTTAATAATGCTGAAAATAAAGTAATAGAGTCTGTATTGGTATTCTTTTTAGGAATGGCAATGGAAAGGGTATTGGCTCCCGACTTCAATGCCAGGTAATCAGGAAAACTGGAACCATTGGTATTAAATCCACCACCCGGGAATGGAGTTCTTCCGGTAATTAAACCACTTACCCTTTCACCATTAATGGATAGTTGTACCGCCGGGTTGGTTGGATACATACTTGCGTAGTTTATCTTCAAAAATGTGGTACTGGCATCCGGAAAACTCCGTTCGGCCAGGTATACAGTGTCTTTATCGCAACTGCAGGTAATAAAAACAATTGCAGCAAGCAACATATTTATAAATTTATTTTTCATTTTATTTTGTTTTTATTTATGAAAATTAAGGTAGTGAAAACCACATTTCCTTGGTGTGATAATCATTTAGTGTTGCGCCTATACGTATTAATTCATTGATGTTCCATACATACTCTGAATTGAAGCGCGGCCTGACCCTGTAAACCAGCTTGCCTGCATTATCGGGAAAAAGATCACCTCCGGTTGGAACTACAAAATCACGGTAAACCGGTAAGCCGGCATAAGTGTCAACATAATGGTAACGTCGCATGTCTACCCAGGTTTCCAAAATACCATGGCCAAACATAGCAATATATTTTTGGAGCATTATTTTGGTCATGGTGAGGTCGGCTGATAAAACGGGTACAATAGCCGGGTTGGCTAAATAAGCTGCCTTGTTAAGTGCTGTAATCTCTTTACCGGCGGGTATCCCGAAACTATAAACAGTACTTAACATATCAAAATGTAAACTGATCCCATCCTTATAAGCCTGGTAAGCTGTAGGTTTATCTCCTTTTCTGAAAGCGGCTTCTGCTACCAGGAACTTCATTTCTGCAGCTGTCATTATCGGAAATTGTGCATTATCCCTGAAAATAAACCTGCAGTTTGCATTCGATCCGGTATTATTGGCAGCAGCAGCCTGGCTTGTTCCCCAAAAGTTTTCAGGTCTGTCATTTGCAGTAATTACAGTCTGCCCTTTATTGGGTTCCACACCTACAATGGTACCATTGGTATTTCCCCTTAACATATACCAGGCCCTTGGATCGGGAACGCCTGAGAATTCACTGTTAGTTCCATTCTCAAGGTTAGCAATATACCTGCCCTGCCTGATCGCAGTAGGAGCTGTAGCGCCGGTACCTGCCAGATTGCCCCTGAATGGTCCAAAAAAATTGTTGGTAGCGCTTAACAGGTTGGCTTCAAATTTTACTGCAGCATTGTCGGCATTGGAAGCCATGGCCAGGTTTGCATAATAAATAACAGAGTCTGCTTTATATGTAGTTTTATTGCTTTGATGGTTGTAATATCTTGCCAAAACACCATAAACAAACTTTTTCCATTTTTGAACATCGCCATTATAGAAATAGGCATCGCCTTTTGCAAGATTTGCCTGGCTTACTCCGTCACCTGTTCTGCCTAAAAAATCAAGTGCTTCAAAACAAAGATTTTTTACATGGGCGTAAACCTCATCCTGCGTATTGTATTTAAAAGTAATGAGATCGGTACGAAAAGCTTCATCTAATATTACATCGCCATGGTAATCGGTAAGTGTTAACCAGCTCCATGCAAAAATGGCTTTACCAACACCTACATAATCCCATTTTTTTTCTTCTGCAGCCCATTCCATCATTCTTACATTGTTCTGGCCAATATCATAATAGTGCATACGCCAGGTAGATTGGCCTACATCGCCTGATGTGTTGGTATAACCCATTTGATCATAATTACTCAGTGGATTATAAAACTGCCAGTTTTGTACATAAGCACCAATATACCTGATATCGTTCATTGTGCCATGTCCTGCATAATTGGCTGCCATCGCCGAAATCATCTGGGGTAAAAGTTCTTCAACAGGAACCCTTACAGGAGCATTGGGGTTTTTATAAGCATCATCAATACTTTTTTTACACGAAAACATGGAAAACACCAGTGTACAAAAAAGTGTGATTTTTATTATTGTTTTTTTCATAATCATTTTTTTTAAACGTTAAAAGTTAGCCCTGATACCTAAATTGATACTTAGTGGTGTACCTACATTACCATAATCAAAACCATATCCACCAACTCCCCTGCTTCCTGCAGTATTGCCATTAACCTGCGGATCAGTACCGGTGTAATTGGTGATCAAGATCAAATCATTGATAGTAGCGAAAGCACTGAGGCCACTAACAAATTTAATTTTCCGGAAAAGATTTTTATTAAAAGTATAGGACAATGAAATGTCTCTTAGCCTTAACCAGTTAATATCTTTTTCAATAAATTCTTCCTCAGGCATGGTAGTGTAATAAGCCTGGTTATAAAATGGTGTAATTGATATGTTGTTTTTAGTTGGTGTTGCCGTATTCTCCAAACCATCTTCCAAAACGCCATTGATCACCCGTGCGGTAAGGCGGTCGCTTGTCCTGGTACTTCTGCCCAATGTGGTAAGATACCTTTCAGTAGCATTAAAAATATCACCACCAACTTTTAAATCCCACAGAAAACTTAGCCTCAGATTTTTATAGGTCATCGTATTCAGGAAACCTAATGTAAAATCCGGATTCCTGTCGCCTCTTACCCTGAAATTATTATCCAGAACCGGAAGGCCGGTTGTTGGACTGATAAGCAAAGTGCCTTCGTTATTTCTTTTGTAACCATATGATGTGATTGTGGTTGTTGCCCCGCCTACAACCAAACCACCTCTTGCATTACCATACAACCAGGTGTCTGATTGATAAAATTCCGGAACATTGGCAGGTAATTCAAGTACTTTGTTCCACATCTTGTTAAAGTTCAGCCTGCTGTTCCAGCTAAAATTTTTATTTTTTACTATATCCAGGTTTAATGCCAATTCAATTCCCTGGTTTTGGTTGGCTCCCACATTAAGTGTGTTTAACACGAAGCCTGTACCGTAACTCGCCCTGAATTGTTCAACGATCAGTTTTTTGTTTTTTGTATTGTAGTAGGTTGCATCTAAAGAAATACGGTTATTCAGTATTCGGAATTCCGTACCGATTTCAAATGTGTTTTGAATTTCCGGCTCTAATAAAGGATTATTATTGGTAAATCCATAAGAAAATCCTCCCCCGCTTGAAACGCGTGGGTCGAAAACGGATTGATTGGCATAAGGCTGGCTGCTGCGTGCAGTACTTGCCAATGAACCCCTGAGCTTCCAATAGTTCAATAAACTGCTATTCTTAAAAAACGGTAACAAATCACTCATGATGACACTTACACTACCTGCCGGGTAATTATAACTTCTGAATTGCTTTGGAAAAATGGATGATTGTTCAAAACGATGCGTATAGGTAAGAAAGGCTATTGATTTCCAGTTAACAGATACCTCGCCAAAGTATGCAAGCGACCGCCTGATACTATAGTTGGGCAATCCGTTCCTGGCATTCGACAGGCGTATTCGTGTTGCGGGGTTGGTGTTACCGCTGTCTGTTCGGTTTAAGTCCATTAAGTTGGTACCAACTACTGCATATTGCCTGGTATCATAGTCCTGCCACATGGTACCAACCATTACCCGGCCGTTAAAATCCTTAAGCGATTTTTTTGCGGTTGCCGTAATAGTATGATTATAACCGTAGTAACTGCGGT
The DNA here is from genome assembly GCA_016703625.1 of Chitinophagaceae bacterium. Lineage (GTDB taxonomy): Bacteria > Bacteroidota > Bacteroidia > Chitinophagales > Chitinophagaceae > Ferruginibacter. The sequence continues at coordinate 76,258 of JADJBP010000007.1, forward strand.
AGTAATTGTCCTGCTGACCTTTTTGCTGCCTGGTTAAATAGTATGACATGGAATCATACCTTGTATAACCATCTGTTTTATAAGTATCATAGCCAAACCTGCCGGCCAATGATAACCATTTTGTCGGGTTTATATTTATACCCAGGGTTGCAAGTATTCGGTTTGTGTTATCCGAACTCCTGTTTTTATAAACATTATAAAATGGATTATCAAGTTCGGCATTGGGGTTTGAATTAAAAAGCGGCTTTTTTAATCCATCAACAGTTTGCCAGTCCCTGATGTCATCATTGGCAGGCCACACCAGCAGATTTAACAGGTAACCACTGGCGCCTCTCAAAGGTTTTTCATTATTTGTATTAATATAACTTAAAGACGGTGTTATTTCAATATACTTACCGATTTTAGTAGTATTTGATAACCTGAAATTATACCGCTTATAAGTATTTGTAGGTATGGGTGATTCCTGGTTGAAAACGGAGCCGGATAAAATAAAACTGGTATTCTTTTTTCCATAGGCCAGTGACAGGTTATGTGTTTGAGAAAAACCGGTTTCAAAAAATTATTCAGGTTATCGTATAATTGAGTACCTGCCGGATATTTTGGGCCAAAAGCAGTGAACACACTCGAAGGTTGTCCGTTAACACCACCCGAATATTCGGAATTAATTTCCGGTAACCGGCTGTTGCGCTGAATCCTAAAACTGTTGTCGTAATTCACCGTAATCCTGCCGGTAGGTTTAGCTTTTTTGTTGTAATGATAATGGCACCTGAACTTGCCTGGCTGCCATATAGCGCAGTTGCTTCAGGACCTTTTAGCACGGTAATACTTTCAATATCGTTAGGGTTAATATCAGAAATACGGCTTGAATAATCATTACCCCTGTTCGGCCTGTCGGATGCTAACCCTAAAGCTGAACCTCCGTTACTGGTTTCATTTACGGTTGAGTTATCTGCTATTACACCATCAATTACAAATAAAGGGGAATTATCCAGGGATAAAGAGTTAAAACCGCGTAAAACAATTTGCGAACTTGAACCTGCTGCTCCACCTGTTTGATTGATGGTAAGTCCGGCAACTCTTCCCTGTAAACCATTCACGAAATTTTCTCTTTGTGTTTCCTGGAGTTCAGCTCCTTTTACAGTCTGTACAGAATATCCCAATTCCCGGGGATTTCTTTTGATGTCCATGGCTACTGTAACTTCCTCCAGTGTTTTGTCAACAGTATCAAGTTTTACTGTTATTGCCGCAGCGTCTTTAACTTTAACCTGGCTGGCAACAAAACCAATACTGGATATCACAAGGATATCACCTTTTTCAGCAGTAATTGTAAAATTACCCTGGCTGTCTGTTTTGGTTCCTGTGGTTTTCCCTTTTATGATCACAGATGCGCCTTCAACTGCAAGGCCTGCATCATTAACCACCCTGCCTGTTACAGTATTTTGTGCCTGTGAAGCAAGAGGGATCAGTAAAAAAAGAATAGCAATTAATCTGTTTGCAAATTTTCTCATACTAGTCGTGTTTTGGTTGTTAAAAATTGTTCTTTTTAAAATTTTATTTCTTTGTTATATAACGGTTATACCGGCAGCAACATAAGGTTGCAGCATCGGGTGATCATTTGGTAATTCAGTTATCAGCATGTCTATTTTCGAGATGTCGCATATCTTAACCGGTTGCATGGTATTGATCTTTTCGGAAATGGTAAGACAAACTACTTTTTGCGATGACTCGATCATGGTTTGTTTCAGCTGTACCACATCCCAGTCGTTGTCGGTAATCCCATGATGTACATCAATGGCATTGATCCCCAGGAAACACAGGTCCGGTTTGAGGCTCCTGATCCTCGTCAATGCATCGGCACCCTGGGTTATTTTTGAATTCCTGGATAATTTATCACCGATCACGATCACCTCAATGTTGGGGTGCTGCATGTACTCTACGATTGCAGGAATACTCCCGGAAATAAATGTTGCGTTTAAGCCGGGGGGTAAGGCCCGGGCCAGCTCAATGATGGTGGTTCCGCCCCCGGTTAATACAAACATGCCATCCCTGACCAGCGTTGCCGCTTTTTCGGCAATGACCCGTTTATTGGCAGGCGCATATATTTTTTTGGAAGGGTAACTGCTGCTGTTAAAAGAATGGGATAAGGCGCCACCGTGTACTTTGATCAATTTCCCTTTTTCATTCAGTTCCTGGAGGTCCCTGCGGATGGTATCTTCTGAAACATTTATTTCTGAGCTAAGCGTATTTGACAGCACTTTATTATGCAGATTTACCTGGTGTACAATGTACTCCTGTCTTTCTCTTTTTAGCATTCGTTAGTTATTGCAAATCAAAGTAATAATTAAAATGCAGAAAACGGCATTATTTGTATAAAAATATTGCACATACTGTGCAAAAACCTGCAAAACCTGCAAAAAAATGGGATTTTATCAGCCTGGGCTTGCCAATTTTTAATTTGCTTTATTATCGGATCTCTTGTTGGCACGATTTAATTTACGGCTACCCTGGGCATCTTTAACCGGGATGGAAGCATCCGGAAATACGGTTTCAGTAATTGAACCGGCTTCCTCTTCATCAGCAGGTATGTAATATTTACCAAAGACCGAAATGAGGTCTTTGGCATGGTAAACTGACCTGGTGAACCTGTTTCCTATAACGATGATGGTTGCCTGCTCTTTCAGCAGTCGTATTAATGTGGCATTGCTGCCATGCCACCAGCCATTGTGATAAATGATCTTATTCACAGAACCCTGCGTATTGCCATCAGGAATAATATTCATACGCCAGCCCAGGCCATAATTCCGGATACCCGGCCTTTCGTTGCTGTAAGGCGTATATGCCTGCTCAAGTGTTTCATTGGTGAACAGCCCGTTGCCCGACAATGCCTGGTCCCATATCAGCAGGTCACGGGGAGTTGAGTAAATATTTTTATCGCCATACACCTGGTCTAAAAAATTAAATGGTTCAAGGCCTCCCCGCCAATTGTAGCTGGGTATGGCTTTCGCAGTATCAGCCATTTTAAATACATAACTGTTATGCATCTGCAACGGTTTAAAAAATGTTTTGTCCAGGTAATCAGCATATGTGATACCTGAAACTTTTTCAATCAATAATGCCAATAGTGCATAATTGGTATTGCAGTAATTGAAACGGGTATTGGGTGTTGAAATATCTTCCAGTTCTGCCTTCCGGGTTATTAAAAATTGCAGTACATCTGTATTGCTGATATACCTGCTTTTATCCCAGCCCAGTTTTTCCATGAAATAATTGTAATTGGGCAGGCCGCTACGGTGGCTTAATAAGTTACGGATGGTTAACCCGGCATAATTGAATGCCGGGAAATATTTGCTGAATTCATCATCAATATGCAGTAAACTATCCTGCCATAATTTGAGTACGGCCATGGCCGTAAAAGTTTTGGTAATGGATGCTATGTGCAGCGGCGAATGTTGTGTAAGGGTATCGGTACCTTTTAGATGACCGGTACCGCTGTATTGTTCAAAAATAATGGTACCGCCCTTGGCAACGATCATTCCGCCATTAAAGTTCCGGCGCTTTAAAACAGAATCATACCATTGCCGGCAGGCATTCCTGATCCGTTCAGTTTCTGCAGCAGAAACCGTCTCAGCATCCGGTAATTGTATAAACGTTGTGCTGTCTGCAGCAACAGTATTCTTTTTATTTCCGGGTTTACAGGAAGTATTGCTGACATTAATTACAAACAATGCCCCTATAAAAAAAGGCAAAAACCCGGAATGTAAAACTTTGGAAAAAGACATTATAAAAATTTGAGCTTTAGATAGAATATATTTGTGCAAAATACACCGCAATCATTATGCCTGAAAATAAAATGACCAGTTATCCGAAAGATAAGATAAAGATCCTGTTTTTAGAGAATATCAGTGACACAGCAGTAAAGCATTTTCATGCTGCCGGTTATGTACATGTTAAAAAAATAAACGGGGCATTGAGCGAATCCGAACTGATGGATGCCGTTAAAGATATACACCTGCTGGGTATACGCAGCAAAACACAGGTAACCAAAAAAATACTGGAAGCTGCTCCAAAATTACAGGCGATCGGCTGTTTTTGTATTGGGGTAAACCAGGTTGACCTGGACGCTGCTACTAAAAACGGGGTTGTGGTTTTTAATGCACCTTACAGCAATACCCGCAGCGTGGCCGAACTGGTTATCGGCGCTTCCATTATGCTCATCAGGAAGATCATTGATAAAAACAAAGCAGCACATGAAGGCATATGGCTAAAGGAAGCCAGCGGCAGTTATGAGTTGCGCGGAAAAACACTTGGTATAATCGGGTATGGCAATATTGGCAAACAGGTAAGTGTACTTGCCGAAGGCCTGGGCATGAAAGTGATCTTTTATGATACCGAAACCAAACTGCCATTGGGCAATGCCGAAGACCGGAAAAGTTTAAAGGAGGTAGTTGGCAAATCTGATATTGTAACGCTGCATGTGCCCGAACTGGCCAGTACAAAAAACCTCATCAATAAAAATATACTGAAACATTTTAAACCGGGCAGCATTTTGATCAATTATGCCCGGGGTGAAGTGGTTGACCTGGATGCTTTGCGAAAAGCTTTGCTGGACGGGCATTTAAGTGGTGCTGCTGTAGATGTTTTCCCGGTAGAGCCGGAAAAGAACGGGGATAAGTTTGTAAGCCCTTTGCAGGGATTGGGAAATGTTTGCTTACCCCGCATATTGGCGGCAGTACACAGGAAGCACAGCAAAATATAGGAGAGGACCTCAGCAATAAATTATTCAATTACCTCGAAAAAGGCATCAGCACAGGTTCGCACAGCATACCTGCCCTTGCATTGCCTCCGCAGGAAGGAACCCACCGGATTTTACACATTCATCATAATGTACCGGGTGTTTGTCTGAGATCAATACACAATTGAGCAAGCATAAAATAAACATACTTGGACAATACCTTAAAACCAATGATGCAATCGGTTACGTGGTGCTGGATGTAAACAAGCACCTCAGTAAAAATGCATTGGCGTTGTTGCGAAACGTGAAGGCAACGATTAAAGTGAGATTGTTGTATTAATTCCTTCATGTTGCGAAGAGGTTTAAATCAGAACATATGAAACTTGTAATACTCGGTGGTGGATTTGGTGGATTGCGGCTTGCACGAAAGCTTAGTAATAAACCTGGTTTTGACATTACACTGATCGATAAATTTAATTTTCACCAGTTTCAACCTTTGTTTTACCAGGTTGCTACCGCCGGCCTTGATGCCAGCAATATTTCTTTCCCGTTGCGCAAGGTTTTCCATAACAGTAAAAATATCCGTTTCAGGATGGCGATGGTAACACAAATACTTGCTGCCCACAATAAAATAGTGACCAATATCGGGGAGTTTGATTATGATGCTTTGGTTATAGCCACCGGTGCCGATACCAATTTTTTTGGCAATCAAAATATGGCAGATCATGCTTTGCCTATGAAGAATACACTGGAAGCATTACAATTACGTTATAAACTCTTACAGAATTTTGAAACAGCCATCAATACAAAGGATGAACAAACCATTCAGCAGTTAATGAATATTGTGGTAGTGGGTGGCGGCCCAACAGGAGTGGAGTTGAGCGGTGCCATTGCTGATATGAAAAAATATGTATTGCCGAAAGATTATCCCGAACTTGATTTTACCAAAATGAAGATCTATTTGCTGGAGGGTTCAGATAAATTATTAAGGAATATGAGTGCTAAAAGCAGCGATGAGTCAAAAAAATACCTCGAAAAAATGGGTGTTACTGTATTAACAAATACTTTATTAAAAGATTATGACGGCGAAAAGATCACTTTGCAAAATGGGGATACCATCATCACTAAAATGGTGATCTGGGCTGCAGGTATTAAAGGGAATGTTCCAGAAGGAATTGATAAAAGCCTTATAGCAGGTGGCAACCGAATAAAAACAGACAGGCAATGTAAAGTAATGGACAGCACCAATATTTTTGCGATTGGTGATGTGGCTTATATGGAAGAGCCTGCATGGCCTTATGGTCATCCACAGGTTGCACCGGTGGCCATGCAGATGGCAGATTTGATGGCAAATAATTTACGCAGAATAGAAATGAAGAGCAATAAAGATGCTTTGGAAGAATTTGTATATAATGATAAAGGCAATATGGCAACCGTTGGCAGAAACCTGGCAGTGGTTGATATGCCCAAACCTAAATTACATTTTAACGGCTTTCCTGCCTGGATGATCTGGATGGGTTTGCACCTGATGCTGATATTAGGGGTGAAGAACAGGTTCTTTGTTTTTTCAAACTGGCTGTATAATTATCTTACATATGATCAAAACCTGCGGTTGATCTTCAAAGATGTTTATACCAAAAGAAAGTGACCGGGTTAAATATTTTATTGTTTGCAATGGCACTGTCCATGCTGCTGAAATCTTCCTGCCAGCGCAAACCATCCGTGGTTATGATGATGATGTTTTCCGCAGTTTTGGAAAAAGCAGTATACAGGTTAAGTAAACATAAAATGGTCAATATTTTTTTCCTGTTATTCTGCTCTCAGAGATCATATGATGGATTTTCAGTTTTTCCCTACCGGTACATGAATAGAAACGATTGTTCCTTTATTTTTCATACTGCTGATCTGTAATGTTGCGTCCATCATTTTTATAAGATCTTTTATGATCAGGTATCCGAGCCCGTTGCCTTTCCGGTTATCAATATTTGCAGATGAAATAATGAACTGGTCTGCCATAATATTGTTGATCTGTTCGGGAGTCATTCCAACACCTTCATCCTTTATACTGATAACGACATTTTTCAATGCCAGGTTGAGCAGTAATGGTGATATTTCCTTTTTCAGAAAAATTGATGGCATTGGTCAACAGGTTGTAAATAAAATTTTAAAGGTTCAAAATACTGGTGAATTTCCAGATTGTGTTTACCTGGTTGACCAGGTTTAGTTTCTTTTGATTGGCCAGTGAATTCAATACACCCAGAACCTGGTTTACCAGTTCATGTACATTAAAAGTTTCTTTTGTCAACCGCCTGTTCTCATTCTGGTATTTTATCCAGTTAAGGATATTGGTGGAAAGCAGCTGAAGTTCCTGTGCAGTATTGGTCATCTCTTTAATGGTTTCATCCTGCAATTCTTCCGTCATTAAATTTCTTTTTTCGATCAGTTTCTTTCCGGCAACCGTTACAAATTTTAACGGGGTTACTATATCGTGACTGATGATGGAAATCAGCCTGGTTTTAATGGTATTGTTTTTTTCCAGTATTTCATTCTGTTCCTGCAATTCTTTTGTTTTTTCTGCTACCTGCTTTTCCAGTTTGCGCTGCCTGATCTTATACTGCCTGGTCCTGATGTAAAAAATGAGCTGAATAATGCCCAGCAGTGCCAGTAAACAAAGTGCATAAAACCACCATTGTTTGTACCAGGGGGTTGCCACTTTGAATTCAATAAGCTTGTAGGAATAATTGTCTTTACCAAAACCATTCAGTTTCCTGATACGTAAACGGTAGGTACCCGATTGCAGGCCGCCAAGCCTGATAAAGGTTTCATTATCTGTGTTCACTGTTTTCCAGGCTGGTATATCATTCAGCTGGTAATCCAGGTAGATATTCTCTTTATTGCACCAGGCTGAAAATCCAAGTTCAATGATCACTTCCTGTGTTTGTGCTGGCAGGCTATTATACTGCAGGGAGTCGGCATTCACGGCTATATTATCAGCAAGTATTTCATCAATAAAGATCTCTCCATCCGGTAAAATAGGGATTGCCTTTTCGGGGTTAACCCATAACAATCCATCCATGGTGGGAAAGGAAATATGGTTGTTGCTTAAACGCAAAGCACAGGGCGTACATCCGCCATTCAGCTCTGTCATTTCCATACCGTCTTTTTTTCCCGAAATAATGATAGTATACTGCCGTTTTATTATGATCAAAAGCATTGGTTATTTCAGCTAAACTGCATTTAAACAATCCACGGTTTGTGCTTATCCAGCAAAAATCATTTTTATCTGCCATAAAACAATGTGTGTAAAGCAGGTATTTATTCTTATCAAGCGGCATTGGTTTAAAGATACCACCCTTCATGATGTAATAGCCTGATCCATAGGTGCCAAAGAACACATAGTCTTTATATTTCCAGATATTCCGAACACAAATATTCTCTTTCGTAAACAAAGTGTCTAATCGATTTGTAACAATATTGAATCTTAACAGGCCGCTGCAGGTTGCCACTGCCAGATTGCCCGGACTAAGTTCTGTAAAATCAAAAGTAACCACCCCAGCCAGGTCTTTTGTGTACCTGTGCAGTAACCGGATACTGTCTTCTTCAAGAATGCCAATGCCCAATAAATTGGCCAGGTAAATTTTGCCGCCCGATTCCGCAACAATGTCACCCCATTTTATTTTAGGGTATACTTTTGTAAGTCCGGTGGCTTTGTTATATTGTGCAGGCAGTGATAACCTAAGTTTTTGTTTAATTGCGTGTACCACAAAAATTGGCCACTGGTATGTGTAATATTAAATGAGAATTTACCTTTTACCGGTAAAATATCCGGGTCTTTCGTATTATCGCCAATGATATCACTTTCATTGGTCAGGATATTGCCATTTGAAAGTTCAATTTGTGAGTAATAGGAATTCCTGTTTTTGAATGAACATCATTCCTTCTCTTTGACTGAACCCTGTTTTGATTGATTACAATGAGGCCTTTGGATTCGGTTCCGATAAAAAGCAGTTGATTCTTTTCGCTGTATTGAACTGACCTGATATATGTACCAGGCAGGGATCCCGGTAAAAATAAGTTTAGCTGTTATTTTACCACCGGAATAAGTTAAAGCCATGCTTTTCCCCGTCTATAAAAACAGGATTGCTCATTCCTGTTTGCCAGAAAAGCAGGCTATTGCTGGTTTTCAGGTTAAAGAGCCCGCCATCTTTTTCAAAAACTTCAACAGGCGACAGGGTCATATCTGCAACATTTAAAAGGAAGGTTCCCCCGTTGCCGGTGGATACAAAATACCTGTCATTTATTTTGAATATGCTGTAAATGTTTGCTTTTTCAAACGGCAGCGCAACCGGCTCTTTTAAACTGATGGAGTAATATAAAAGGGTAGTATTATTCTGAATTAAACAGGATGTATCACTTATCCCGATTATTTTATTAAAGCCTGTGGCAAATGAAGGAGCTGTCAGTAAACCGGCATTTTTGTTAAAAAACAGGTCAGACACTCCCAATAAATAATAGTTTCTGATATACGGGTTAATGCTGCTGTTTGTTGAAGACTTTCTCCAGAGCACGGGTTTACTTTTGTCAATTAAAAAGATATTGCCCGGCTGATCCGACAGGTATATTTTTCCGGCATTGTTCCTTACTATAAAAAGCATTCTTTCAGAAGCTATAGAAGGCATGTTTGCATTGGTGTACGATTTGAAATCAACTCCATTGAACCGAACAATGCCTGCTTCTGTGGCTATCCATAAAAACCGGTTCTTTCATCCCACTGGATTCCCTTAATGCCATTGGAAGGCAACCCGTTGTCTGTTGTATATTGTTGGATATGATGTTGTCAACAGTTTGGGCTGCAACTGATGATGCGGTGATCATAAAGAGCAGTAAAATAAGCAGTCTTTGCATAAACGTTTTACGGTAAACAAGTTACTGCTTTCAACTCAATAATTCACATTATACAAAGTAGCCAGTTCCATCAGTTCTTTTATATTACCCGCTGTGGTTTTTTCAAAAATGCGGGTTTTAATGGTGGAGATCGTATTCATTTTTAAATTGAGCGTTTCAGCAATATCCTTTGTCCCTATACCTTTAAGTACATAGTGCAGGATCTCCAGTTCCCGGGGAGCGAGCGTGGCAAAAGGATTGTCCTGCACATGGATATTATTTTTCCTTACAGGAACTTCGTTGTGCATAAATTTCTGCAGCAGTTGTATCATTTCCTCTTCTCCCACGGATTTAGACATGTAGTAATTGATGCCGTATTGTTTTAAGGCCTCACCATAAATTTCTGCAGGCTGCATGGAAAAAATAAGTATGTGGAGATCGGGATATACCCTGCGTATGTTTGGAATTACTTCCAGCGTACTGCCATCTGATAAAATGATGTCCAGGATAAGGTGCGTGTATTTATTTTTTACCAGTTCGGACATCAGTTCATTACAGGTGCCAACTTCATGCAGGTCATTATACCCAAGCGTAAGCTGCAGGTTCAGTTTCAGCCCTTTTCTTATCATGCTGTGGTCATCGGCTATCAAAATTTTTGGCTGCATAGATTATCTGATTATAGTTACCTGTCCCTGGAAAACCTGGTTCCTGTTATCGTTCAGTTTAATGAAATACGTATAAGAACCATTGGGTTGTTTTGTTCCCTTAAAGGTACCATCCCACGCGTTATTTACATAATTGTTTGTTTCAAATATTTTTTGCCCATAGCGGTTGAACAGGGTGACCAATGCATTGGGATACTGTGCCAGTGCGGGTATCATCCATTTATCGTTTTTGTTATCGCCATTGGGTGTAAACGCATTGGGGATATATACCTCGGTAACCACTTTTACCAATACAGCATCTGATGACCGGCAATGCGAAACAACATCTTCTGCCTGTAAAACATAGGTTGTATTTGCAGCCGGTGATGCCATGGGCTGTAAAATATTGCTGGCACTAAGCCCGGCAGCCGGTGTCCATAAATAATTGTAAACGGATGATGGAGAAACTGCAGCGGCGATCAAAACCGGGTAACCAAAATTCATGATCTTGTCGGGCCCTGCATTAACAACGGGAGTGGGGTTAATGATCAATACATCTGTTGCCGGTACAGACCTGCAATTGTTGATGTCGGTAACCGTTAAGGATACATTGTATGATCCAGCAGTGTTGTATGTTCTTGTAAATGGCGGGGCATTAGTGCCGGTTCCATTGCCAAAGTTCCAGTTCCAAACCGATATGCCTGTATTGGATGATGAAAATGCCAGCGGGATGTTTTCACAGGCCGTATCTTTTTTAATACTGAATGCAGCTACCGGGTTTTTGATGAATGGCCGGTATTATAGTAAATGTGGTATCCGCCGCACAAACCGAACCCGCAATACTCACCACGTGTTTTACCGTAATATTGGTTTGTGCCGTTGTATAAATATGGGTTGCAGTATTCCCGGCTGATGTATTAAAGACCTGTCCGTCTCCAAAATCCCAGTACCAGTTCGTACCTGTGGTATTGGTATAGCCCGAAGTAAAGGTTATGGTATTGCCGATACAGGGTGTTCCGGCAAAACTGAAGGGGGCAACCGGTTTGTCGCTGATGGTTATCGTTTTTTTAGCCGTATCACTTTTACAGCCCAATGCCGATGTCGTAATTAAAGTAAAAGAATAAGTGCCCGCAGCAGTGTAAGTGTGCGTGAACGGTGTGTTGACGGCTCTTACCAGCGTATTGCCATCCCCGAAATCATATTGCCAGCTAACAATGGTACCGCTGCTAACCACAGAGGTATCGGTGATCTGTAAAGGCGCATTGGTACAACCGGCAGCAGGTACACCTGGTTTGGCAATGGGATCTGGTGCAATGGTAACCTGTTTGGTGGTATCACCCGTACAACCTTCTGCCGTAAAAATGCGGTAGCGGATATTCTGCACACCTGCTGTTGCGAATTTCTTTTGCATCAATAGTGCTTTGCGTGGTGGCATCATCAAAGCTCCAGAGGTAACCGGTGATGTTGAATGTGCCGGGCGGATTGATGTGGTTGAAATAAACCGTATCTCTCAAACAGTTAATTGCCGTAATGGTAAAATCCGATAATGGCTTGATAAAAATGGAAATGGTTTTTCTTGACGTATCACTGATACAACCATTATTGGATACAGTTACCAGGGAAACCGTATAGGTGCCGGGCAAAGCATACCGGTGATAGAAAGGCGTATTGGTTGTGCGGGTAAGCGTGGTTGCATCTCCAAAATCATATTGCCAGCTGGTAATGAATCCTGCTCCAATTCGATGAGGTATCGGAAATCAATACAGAGTCTACACAATTGGTTGTTGTAGCCCAGCCTGGCTATGGGGCTGTCGAAGATATTTATTGTTTTTGTGGTATCACCGTTGCAGCCATTGATGTGAATATGCGGTAGCGTATATTTTGCACACCGGCTGTTGCAAATCTCTTCCGGGCATCAATGGTGGTTTGCGTAGTGGCGTAATCAAAATTCCATAAATAACCGGTGATGTTAAAAGTGCCCGCCGGCGGGATATGATTGAAGTCAATGGTATCTTTTAAACAGTTTAATGCCGTGACCGTAAAATCGGCGCGGGGTTTATCGCTTACCGTAATGGTCCTTCTGAAAGTATCACTCACACAACCCATATCTGAAACGGTTACCAGCGATAAAATAAATGTACCGGCTGTATTGTATGGATGATAAAACGGGGTATTGGTATTTCTTACCAGGGTATTGCCATCCCCAAAATCGTAACGCCAGTTTGCAATACTGCCAATTGAAATGGATGAGGTATCTGTAATATAAACAGAGTCACGGATACAGAGGCCGGTTGCAGCACCAAACAAGGAAACTGGTTTTGCAAACACCGTAACTGACCTGTAACCGGTATCGCTGATGCAGCCGTTGTTTGATGTGGTTACCAGTTTAATGGTATAATTGCCGGTGCAGAATAGGTATGATAAAAATGAGGTATTGGTTGTACGAACTAAAATTGTAGCATCGCCAAAATCATATCTCCAGCTGGTTATGGTTCCGCCCGAAATGGAAGAAGTATCGGATATTAAAACCGAATCACCTGCACAGGCCGGGGTACTTACACCAACCACAGCAGTAGGGCTGGGGAAGATGTTTACTATTTTGGTTGTATCGCCGGGTGCACAGCCGTTATCGGGATAAATACGGTAGCGTATATTTTGTACACCTGGTGTAGCAAACAATTTACTGGCATTTACAGTACCCTGTGTTTGTGGCATCATCAAAATTCCATAAATAATTCACGATGTTAAATCCTGTTGTGGTTGAGGTGCGTAAACTGAATGGTATCTTTTAAGCAGTTTAATGCGGATATGCTAAAATCGGCAACAGGCCCGGGTTTTACAACAACCTTTACCGATGCAGAATCTACCTGGCTGCAGTTTTGTATGACTGCTGAAGATAAAACAACCGGCACATAAAATGTACCGTTGGTGGAAAAGGTAAAATCCTGCTGAAGGCTGTAAACATAATACGTTCTGCCATTGATCAATTCTGAAAATACGGGAACCGGGTTGGCAATGATTGAATCTGTATTTGGGAAAATGCCCGGCACCTGGCTCAGCTTCCAGTGAATAGAAGTAGCCGGTTGGGCAATTTTCACAAACAAACGTACCGGTGTGTTTTTACAGGTAAATGTATCAACCTGTGTACTGGTGCTGTTGGTATTTTTTATGGTACTGTAAAAATTCAGGTTGTTTATCAATGCACCTACATTATACCCATAGCTTTCAAAATAACCGATACCGTTTACTATGGCAGTGAATGCTGAATCACTTGTGATCGTATGTTGAGCATCTGCATTGGTTAAATTGGCAAATGCAACTGAATAGGCAGGATTATTTGGATGGATTTTTACCTGGGCCGCGGGCAGGGGAGCTCCATCTACCAATAAAGATCCTATTCCTGCCGTTGGCACAGTAATATTTGCATACACATAATCAATACCGAATTTGGAACTGGTATAGAACAAAACACTTTTTTGCCCCTGTTCGATCGGGCTTAAATAGATCATTTCCGGGTCGCCATATTGATTCTGGTTAAAGGCCCAGCATTGATTTTTATTGGGTGTGTATTGTGAAACCATAATGGGTTTGTCGGCTTCAAAATAATCTCCCCCTGTAGAATCCATGTGTTCGTAAAAGAAATTCTTTATAAGGCCGGTCATAACTACTCCATTTTTTCTGACCACAGTTGTCGGGTCCTGTACACAAATGCGGTAATAATTGCGGAAAGTTGCGTTGATATTGGTATTTGTATTATTGAGCGTATGATGCGTAAGGTACCGGGTTCCCCAGGCCTGCGCCGGAAAGATCTGTTGCTGCATACCTTCTCCACCATCACCACGACATAAACGAATACCACCAGAACCTGAAAATAAAGCAAAAGGATGGCATTTATTATCATTACCAGGTACTGAAACAACTTTACTACCGGTCATATCCTTGCTTGCTGAATCTGCATTTCCATTGAAGATCGCCTTGCCAAAAACATTAAACGATTCCCCTTTATTCAGGTTAACCGTATATGTTACACCAGGGAGCCAGCCATTTTTTGTTGTGTCAGATGGTGTTATTTCCAAACGGGTATTATTTTCTGATGCTACAGCATAAAACCACGAGTACCAGTCAGGAGGGCTGGACTGCGAAGTGGTTTGATAATAATTGATAGAATAGTATTTGTATCCATAGCTTTACAGGCATCAACATGGTAGCAGCAGAAAACATTAATGCATAAATGTGTGCATACACTGCAACCGGCACATCACTAACAATATGAATTCCTTTAGTCGACAATCCGTCTGTCAATATCTTAGCATCATTTACACCGGATTTTGGAATTAATATAGTCAGATTCACCGTGTTGGATGATAGAAAGTGCCTGAGACCAACCTGTAGAATTAATGGAAACAGTAACAGTTGCCGGAAGTCAGTATTGATATACAAAGCCATTTCCTGCTGGTTAACAGGTGGTTCTAAAAAAAAGTATAATTAAAACCCATAACTCAACTCAAAACTCCCTTACCGCGGTTGGATTTATCCTGCGCTACGCTGTTGCTGAATTAATAAAAAAGATTCCTGCTAAAAAGGCGATTGTAAAAATTTTGCTCATTGCTGAAATTTCAGGAAACAATATTCCACATTAATGCCATCAGCTTATGTAGAGTTAATTCTACAAACATAATTTGTATAAGCCTGTAACATTGCTCCTGCATTTATACCTTAACTAATAAAGTACATGTTTATGAATCATTTCAACCTGAAAAAAATCTGTTTTTTCCTGGTATTGATCATGGTAACCGGCGGATCGGTTTTTTCGCAGGGTTACAATACCACCAACTGGAAATTCAGTAACCCCAAGCAATTTGGTTTTACCGTTTTGGATGTTGATTATTTTGACAATAACAATGCCCTTGCTGTAGGAAGTAACGGTGGCATTGCCAAAACTGTTGATGGCGGCCGAAACTGGACCTATGGTGTTTACACGTACCTCAACCCCGCCGGTTTTAAGGTTACGGCCAATTTTACCGATGTTCATTATATAACATCTACGATTGCTTATGCCGTAGGTAGTTTGGGTGTAATGGCAAAAACAACTGATGGCGGTGCCACATGGAGTTTTGTTAACACGCCACTATTACCCAATCTTAAAACATCAATGCCTGCTGGTTTCTGGATGCAAATAAAGGTTATATAGCAGGGCAATGGAATAACACAGTGGACTCTTTACCCAAGTTATATTTTACGTTAAATGGAGGCTCCACCTGGGATTCGATTGCAGCACCAGTACCTAATGGAGTAAGCCGTGTCGGCTATATCAATAATCCAAGTATACCTTCGGTATCAACCTCTGTTGATGCCAAGCTGAAGGAGATATTTCGATTGAATTGATTAACGATAGTACGATATATAAGCTGTAGCAACTCTTATGGAGTTACCTTATTCCCTAGTGTTAGTTTTAGGGCAACAAGCGCCACAGTTTGTACGCCACTTACCACATTCTTAACTCCGGGTCGATGGCTGCAAGTCCACTCTGAAATTCAAAAGCGGAGTAATGACCGATTATTCAATAAGTAAAGAAAGGCTTGCATTATACGGGAATTAATACCAATACAATTAACTGTTCTACCACATTTGCTTGATTACGCCAGTTACCCAGCAATACAGGCATGAATATCATCAACGACTCACGGTGGTTATGATGTCGTTTATAACAATACGGTTGTAAAGTAAATACCGGTATAAATGACTCTACAGCCAATGTGAATGCGCCCCGGGAATTTTGAAAAGGGTAAATATGAAGTACTCAATTTTTTCCTTTTCCCCCACACAAGGACCAAGTCAGCCGCCAATTCCAAACCCTCAGGTGTTCATGGCATCTAACCCTTATCAGATGCAGAACAACAAACGGAACGCTGATTGTTATTGGAAACTTTGGCCGTAGGCATAAATCGCCGATACAGGCAGAAACTGGATTGCGGATGTTACGCTTCCCTCAAGGACAGAATTTCAGTGCATTGGGAGTAGGGCAATGGATATCGCCCCAACGGTCGGGTTTTAAGTTTGGGGACTAATGGAGTTATGGCAGATTCGTTACCAGGTTCTTCATGGCAGAGTAATTATTTATCTACGCCGCTTAGTGCCAGTTACAATGATATGGAATTCATAGATTGCAATAACGGAATTGCTGCGGGAGGTGCCGGTATTACTGTTACAAACGATGGTGGTAACACCTGGATAGACCGTGCCAGCCCTGTATTGGCAGCTCTTTTTGCCAACATCACACATTTGTCTTTTGTTAACCCAACAAAAGTTTATTTTACTACCAGTATCGGAAATATTTACCGCTCGGCAAACCAGGGTGTTAATTTAAGCCCCGTATTTGCTGAGCCATTGGGCGGCCAGGTAAATGATATTGCCTGGCAGGGAAATGATAGTTTGTGGGCAGTAGGATACAGCTCTTTCAGCGTTCCTTCTGCATCAAGGCAAGGGAAAGTTTACCGATCATTTAATAATGCGGCCACCTGGGATACCATTCCTGTGGGACCGGTTGGAACTTTATCTTTTACTCCCAGAGCAATGGATTTTCCAACCCGCAGTATTGGATATATATGTGGAAACAGGAATTATGTTTATAAAACTACTGATGCCGGTGCTACCTGGACAGATGTAAGTCCATTCCCGGCCTTAACACCGCAGCTTACCTATACTGCCATACAGGCACTTAATAAGGATACCATTTTTGTTGTTGGTAATGGTTTTCCACGAAGGCAGTTTACCGCACCACAGATGGTGGCGCAACCTGGACAGATATACTGGCGATATACTTACCACAGGGGTTGGCAACCTGAATGGTATTTTAATGCATGATATCAATAACGGTTATGTAATGACTCCGGTGGTGCATTGCTGGTTACTACCAATGGCGGTACAAGCTGGACACTTGATTTAGCACCTACACAAAACCTGTTTGCAACCGCAGCATTTGTTCCAAGATCGGTAGGGCCTGGTGTAAATATGGTTGCCAATACGCAGGTTAACTCAACTGAATTAATTACAGGTGCAGCCTGTTCAACACCTAACAGTGGCAGTATAACGATTACGGCTACCGGCGGACTTGCTCCTTATCAATATAGCCTTAATGCAGGTCCATTCCAGTCCTCAAATGTATTCAGTGGTTTGGCTGCCGGTACATATACCATTACCATCAGGGATGCATACTGTGGCTTACTTACAAAAACAGTAACCATTGCTTTAAATGACGACCTTGTTTTAAATACAAACATTACAAGTGCAACAATTTGTGCGGTGCACCGGTTCAGTTAATTGCATCCGGTAATGCTGCAACATATTTATGGACTCCCGCTTTAGGTTTATCCAATCCTAATATTCCAAATCCGATTGCAACACCCCTGGTTACTACCACATATACGGTTACTGCAACCTTAAATGGTTGTGTTAAAACCAGGGACATTACGATCAATGTATCACCCAATCCTGCATTGATCATAGTTGCAGATCCGGGTACTACCATTTGTAATGGTGACCCTACATTGTTAACCGTTTATAATACCTCAGGTGCTACACCGGTATCGGTTTCACATTCTACATCAGCTGCCATAACCGGCGGTAATTCTGTATCCTGCGGTACGGCGGTTACAACGGCGATCAACAGTTTCTGGCGTGTGTATAACCTGGCAAACTTCCCTGCTATTACCGGCAACTTTACCATTAATACGGTAAGTTTCGGTGTAGAATTAACCAGTGGCGGGCCACAAAATGTTACTATTAGACTTTATACTCAAACTGGCGCTGCCTTCCCGGCAGGTACCCGCACACAAATAGCTTCACAGGTATTCAGTGTGCCAAACATATCATTGGGAAATTACACAGCCACTTTTACAACACCTGCTACTGTTTCCAATACTTCAACCGTAGTTGTAGAAGTAGAAACGGCAGGTGCGGCTGGAACAAGATTCTTTATCGGCAGCAATGCCGCTCTTGAAACAGCCCCGACTTATTTATCGGCTTCTGCCTGTGCCATCACAACACCAACAACTACGGCTGCTATCGGGTTCCCGAATATGCATGCAGTTTTAAATCTTGGTGGTACCATCCCGGGAGCCGGAGCCATTGCTACAGGTACTTTCTTATGGAGCCCTGCAGCAGGTTTAAGTTCTACAACTTCTAACCCGGTTGCGGCTTCTCCAATGAATACAACAACCTATACCGTAGTTCGCACTACAGTACCGGGCGGTTGTGTTGCATCTGCACAGGTTACCGTTACCGTTAACCAGCGTCCTACTGTTACCACGCAACCTGCCAGCAGTACCAATTGTGTTGGCAACACGGTAACCTTTACCGTTGCAGGTACCGGAACAGGACTTGCCTACCAGTGGCAGGTTAGCCCAACCGGTTGTGGTGGACCATGGACCAACTTAACCAATACGGCTCCTTATAGCGGCGTAAATACAGGCACACTAACCGTTACACCGGTAACCCAGTTACTGAGTGGTTATGCTTACCGTGCTGTGTTAACCGGTGCCTGTGCCCCGATCGGTACAGCCAATATTTCTAATTGTGTTATACTAACGGTCAACCCTAACCCGGTTGTTAATATTACCCCTGCAGGCCCTGTATGTGGCGGTGTAGCAGGTATCAATGGTACTTTATTAAGTGCAGCAACAGCAGCACCACCGGTACCAGGACAGGCCAGTGCTAATTCAGGAACGATCAATGTGCCTATTCCTGACGGAACAGGTGTAGCGGCCACGTCAAACCTCACCATTGCAGGTATACCGGCCAATGCTACCATCACAGAGATCAAAGTGAATATGAATATCAACCATACCTGGGTAGGTGATGTGGATGTAAACTTAAGGGCTCCCAATAATGCCATCCTCAACCTGGTTGGCGGACTGGATGGAGGTACCGGTGGTAATTCTACCGATAACTTTACCAATACAGCCTTCAGTTCCATCGGTGGAGCAACCATCAGCGGTGCACCTGCACCACGTACAGGCACATTGCTGCTGAAGCACGTGCAGGTTTTGGCCCTATCGGTTACATACAAACAGTTGCTACCTGGGCAGGCCTTGTGCCACCGGCTACACCAACAGCAGCCAACGGCCAATGGACACTGGCCATGGGAGATTTTGTGGAACAGATATAGGTGCACTTACAAACTGGTCGATCACCATCGACTACACAACACCGGGAGGTGGCGGCGGACCAACACTTACTTATGTATGGTCGCCACAAGCCGGCTTATATACCAATGCAACAGCTACAACACCATACACCGGAGGCAATACGCCAAATGTGTATGCTGCACCAACTGCACAAACACTTTATACAGTAAGGGCAACAGATGTGGCAACAGGATGCTTTACTGATGCTACCGTATTGGTGAACTATACTCCACCTGCCCCAACGGTTGTACCGTCATCGGTTACCATGTGTTTGGGTGACCCGGCTGTTAAACTGAAGAGTTCTTCTTCACAGGCATTCAGCTCTACCTTTAATTCAGGTACGCTGGCTCTTGCAATACCTGATGGCCCTGCATCATGGCAACGACGGTATTCCGGAGTTGTTACGCCAAACCTGCCCGTTTCAGGAATACCAGCAATGCTACTATTACAGGTATGAGTGTTAAGTTAAACCTCACATACCTATATCGCTGATATGGTGATCGTGCTAAAAGCACCGAATGGACAGGTTTTCAATCTTGATGCCAATATCAACAAGACCGGCGGGGCCGGTGCTAATTTCATTAACACCATTATCAGTTCTGCCAGTACCACTCCATCGAGTGCAGGTGCACCACCTTATACCGGTACACATTCGGGCCGATGCTGTAGGTGCTACCTATGTTGCAGTTGATTTACGTTCCCCGGCGGACCTACTTCACCTGCGGGTTACATACCAACAGTAACCAATTTCAATGGCCTTTATTCAGTACCTAACGGTAACTGGACACTGGGTATGTATGATTGGGGTCTGGGTGACCTGGGAACTTTAACCAATTGGGAATTGAAGTTCGATTATATAATTGGCGTTCCGGCTACACCGGCAGTATGGTCGCCTGCAGCAGGTTTATTCTCTGATGCAGCAGCAGCTGTTCCGTATGTAGCAGGTACAGCAGTTGATTCCGTTTGGACAAGGCCTACACCGGCAGGTGTATATACTTACCAGGCAACGGTTCAGAATTTAATTACAACAGCAGCTACAGTTAATACACCAATGGCTGGTGGTAACGGTAATAACCTGGTTGCCTTTAATGTAAGGAACAACAATCCATACCCGGTTACATTTGCCAGCATTGCCAGCAATACATTTGGTTCCGGTGCAGTTGTTTCGAGGGTATTCTACAAACCTACCCTGATTGCAGGCGCTCCAGGTGCCATCAAGTGCAGCCAATGGATGGACACAATTTGGTACTGCCAACAATAATGTTGTTGCCAATACTTTAAATCAACTCATGACCGGGTTAACGCTTTCGATCCCGGCAGGTGCCACTTATGGCATTGCCCTTGATCTTACCGGCGCTACTTTCCCGGCTTATACAAATGGTGCAGGTATCGTTACTTATTCCAATAGTGGTTGCGATATCATAACCGGTGGTAATGTGGGATGGGGCGGACCGGCAGCTCCGGGTGTTCCTGTAAATAATCCAAGGAACTTCAATGGACAGGTTGTATTCCTGGGTTCTGGTGCAGGTACCTGTACTTCTCCGGCCAGAACAGTGATCGTAACGGTTCACCAGCCAACAACGGTTACAACACAACCGGCTAACCAAACCATCTGTACTGATAAGGTAGCAACCTTTACAGCAGCCGGTGGCGGAAGCGGTCCGTTCAGTTACCAGTGGCAGGTTAGTACCAACGGCAATAACCCGCCATGGACCAACATAACCAATGGTGGTGTGTACAGCGGTGCAACATCTGCAACCCTGACCATTACGCAACCGCCGGTAAGCATGAGTGGTAATTTCTACCGTGTGATCATCACCGGTGCTGCTCCTTGTGCAGCTGCAACATCAAATGGAGCAAGGTTAATTGTGAACCCATTACCAACAGTGGTGATCAGCGCCAGTCCTTATACCAGCTTATTCCCTGGTTTAACAACTACATTGTCATCAACTGTAACACCAAATGCTGTTGCACCGGGAGGTTATGTTTGGTTGAGAAATGGTGTCCAGGTAGGTGGTTCTACATCAACTTTAGTGATTGATATAGATGGATTGGGTGATTATCAATTAAGGGTTACCGATGTCAATGGCTGTACAAACAGTTCAAACATCTTAGCCATTAAGGATTCGGTAAGTGCCAAGTGCTTCATCTATCCAAACCCAACCAGTGGCAAGTTCCAGGTCAGGTACTATAGTGTAGCCAATAACGTGTTGCCGCGTACATTGACCATTTATGATGCCAAGGGCGACCGCGTGTTCACACAGTACTACACCATCGGAAGGCCTTATGACAGGATGGATGTGGATATGCGTGCTTATGGAAAAGGCCTGTACTGGGTTGAGATCGGAGACCTGAACGGAAACCGCTTGACCATGTGCAGGGTTGTGATACAGTAAGTTCAAATTATTTATAGTTCAAGTATGAGGAGGCTGCCTGAAAAGGCGGCCTCTTTTTTTATGAACCGGAAAATTTTGTTTGAAGATAATATCCGAAAACTGAAATTGAATAAAATCTCCGGCAATCATGTAGTTTAAAATTAAAAAAATAAACATTTGTAAATTGTGGCTGCTTCTCAATTTTAAAAGTTGTACGCAAGCAATAAATGAACACCTAATGAAACCGTTTCTTATATCTTTTCTTTTAATTCAAGCCTACATTTCGCATAGTCAAATAAGTGCTTTTATAAAAGATTCTAGCATAAAAGAGTTGAGTATTAAAGAGTTTAAGAAGGAAAGTTTATTAAAATTAGAAGACTCTTCATTAAAAGTAGTCTCGTATGTTGCATATTTCACTTGTGATATGGATTTTCATGACCCTAAAGAAACTCTCTGTCAATATGTTTCCCAAGTGACAGTAAAAGTAATTCTTTGTATGATAACAATTTTCGAAAAGTTCTGCGTAAATACAAAAATATTTTTTATAGTTTTTGACAATGTAAAATATGTAAATAAAAATGGGGACATAGAATTAGTTGAGAAGCCACCCAAATTAAAAATTTCGAAGTAACAGAACCTTGCCAGCGTACAACATCGGGGTTTGTGCAACTTTGGGAAGCCAAATTTTTCATTACAGCTTCATTAAGATTTTAAACCGGCAAATAAATAATTATTAATAAAATTGCCATGTCCCGGGTATTTTAAACAGCCAACTGGAAAAACCTGGTCATGGCCAATTATACCATTGATGCTGCTGCTTTACAGCCATACCCGCCTGCCAAATCTGAGATTGATCTTTTTAATGATAAGGTCTATATGAGCCTGGTTGGATTTATGTTCATGAACACCAGGTTGTTTGGGTTTAAAATTCCTTCCCATATAAATTTTGAAGAAGTGAACCTTCGTTTTTATGTACGGTACTGTGACAACGGGCAATGGAAACGCGGTACTGTTTTCATTAAAGAGACCGTCCACAAACCGGACATCAGTTTTATAGACAATGCCATCTGTTATGAAAATTACTGTACCAAAATGATGAGGCATTGTATAACTGAAACCACCCATGAGTTGCCTGTGAACTATGAATGGAAGCATAACAGTAAGTGGAATACCTTAATGGCAATAGTTAATAGAACAGCACATTCAATGATCACTAGAAGTGAGGATGCGATCATTGCAGCGCATTTTCAGGGATATTTAAAATAATACCACAACACAACATTTGAATATCATGTGCAACATCCGGAATGGAAAATATTCCAGTTAATTGACCATTCCATTGATTGTGATTTCCGGGGCTTTATATGGACCCGGTTTTTCTGTTTTGGACAATCTTAATCCATTTTCTGTTTTGCAGCTGAAGGTTCTGCAGTTTCTGTTTTGCAAAGCGAAAATTATAAAGTGGCAGCTGCCGGTTGCATAGATCATCTGATTATAGTTACCTGTCCCCTGGAAAACCTGGTTCCTGTTATCGTTCAGTTTAATGAAATACGTATAAGAACCTATGGGTTGTTTTGTTCCCTTAAAGGTACCATCCCACGCGTTATTTACATAATTGTTTGTTTCAAATATTTTTTGCCCATAGCGGTTGAACAGGGTGACCACTGCATTGGGATACTGTGAAAGTGCGGGTATCATCCACCTGTCATTCCTGTTATCACCATTGGGCGTGAACGCATTGGGAATATATACTTCGGTAACCACTTTTACCAGGACGGCATCGGATGACCGGCAATGCGAAACAACATCTTCTGCCTGTAAAACATAGGTTGTATTTGCAGCCGGTGATGCCATGGGCTGTAAAATATTGCTGGCACTAAGTCCGGCAGCCGGTGTCCATAAATAATTGTATGCAGCAGGCGGCGAAACTGCAGCGGCGATCAAAACCGGGTAACCAAAATTCATGATCTTGTCGGGCCCTGCATTCACAAAAGGAGTGGGGTTAATGATCAATACATCTGTTGCCGGTACAGACCTGCAATTGTTGATGTCGGTAACCGTTAAGGATACATTGTATGTTCCTGCTGTGTTGTACGTTCTTGTGAAGGGTGGGGCAGCAGTACCGGTACCATTTCCAAAGTTCCAGTTCCAAACCGATATGCCTGTATTGGATGAAGAAAATGCCAGCGGAATGTTTTCGCAGGCCGTATCTTTTTTAATGCTGAATGCAGCCACCGGGTTTTGATGAATGGCCGGTATTATAGTAAATGTGGTATCGGCCGCACAAACCGAACCCGCAATACTCACCACGTGTTTTACCGTAATATTGGATTGTGACGTTGTATAAATATGGGTTGCAGTATTCCCGGCTGATGTATTAAAGACCTGTCCGTCTCCAAAATCCAAGTACCAGTTTGTACCTGTGGTATTGGTATAGCCCGAAGTAAAGGTTATGGTATTGCCAATACAGGGTGTTCCGGCAAAACTGAAGGGGCAACCGGTTTGTCGCTCATGGTTATCGTTTTTTTAGCCTTATCGCTTGTACAGCCCAATGCGGATGTGGTTATTAAAGTAAACTGGTAAGTGCCCGCAGCAGTGTAAGTGTGTGTGAACGGTGTGTTGACGGCTCTTACCAGTGTATTACCATCCCCGAAATCATATTGCCAGCTAACAATGGTACCGCTGTTAACCACAGATGTATCGGTGATCTGTAAGGGCGAATTGGTACAACCTGCAAGCGGTACACCTGGTTTGGCAACAGGGTCGGGGGAAATGGTAACCTGTTTGGTGGTATCACCCGTACAACCTTCTGCCGTAAAAATGCGGTAGCGGATATTCTGCACACCTGCTGTTGCGAATTTCTTTTTGCATCAATAGTGCTTTGCGTGGTGGCATCATCAAAGCTCCAGAGGTAACCGGTGATGTTAAAAGTGCCCGCCGGCGGAATATGATTGAAGTCAATGGTATCTTTTAAACAGTTTAATGCCGTGACCGTAAAATCGGCTCGGGGCTTATCGCTTACCGTAATGGTCCTTCTGAATGTATCGCTCACACAGCCCATATCAGAAACGGTTACCAGCGATAAAATAAAAATACCGGCTGCATTGTATGGATGATAAAACGGGGTATTGATATTTCTTACCAACGTATTGCCATCCCCAAAATCGTAATGCCAGCTTGCAATTGCACCTATAGCAATGGTAGACGTGTCGATAATGTAAACAGAGTCACGGATACAGAGGCCGGTAGCAGCACCAAACAAAGCAATTGGTTTTGCGAACACAGCCACAGACTTGTAGCCGGTATCACTTACACAACCATTATTGGAGGTAGTTACAAGTTTTATAGTGTATGTGCCAGGCAAAGTATAGGTGTGATAAAAACTGGTATTGGTAGTTCTTACCAATGTATTTCCATCACCAAAATCGTAGCGCCAGCTGCTGATGGTGCCGCTTGCAATGGAAGATGTATCGGATATCAGAACCGGATCACCAGAGCATGTTGAAGAATTGGCACCAATAACTGCTGCCGGGTTTGGAAAGATATCAACTGTTTTTGTTGTATCGCCAATACAACCATTATCTGCATAAACACGGTAGCGAACATTTTGAATACCGGGTACAGCAAAAAGTTTGCGGGCATCTATCGTTGACTGCGTTGTAGCATCATCAAAATTCCACAGGTAATTGGTAATGGTAAACGGCCCTGTAACAGGAACATGAATAAAATGAACAGTATCTTGTAAACAATTAATTACAGGAAAAGTAAAATCTGCTGCCGGGGGTAGCTTGACATTGATCTCAATATTATAATTTTCTGTTTGACTGCAATGATCAATTTCGTTTGACTGATAAGTTACAGGCAGGTAATAATTACCCGGAGTTACAATGGTAAAATCCTGTTGTAAGCTGTAGGTATAGTAGGTCCGCCCGTTAATGATCTCCGTTGAAATGGAAACAGGAGCATTGATAATAGAATCTGTATTTGGGCTGATACCAGCTACCTGGCTGAGTTTCCAGTGAATGGCAGTTAACGGATATGCCACTTTGATAAACAGGCGGAAGGGGGTTTGCCTGCAGGTGAATGAATCAGCACCTCCATTTGTACTGTTTACATTTTTTATTTGACTGATCGCATTCAGGTTATTTATCAGGGTACCCACATTGTAAGCATAACTTTCAAAAAAACCAAGTCCGTACACAATGCCGGTAAAAGCTGAATCGCAGCTGATGATATGCTGCATGTCAATATTGGAAAGATTTGCAAATGCAACAGTGTAAGCCGGGTTATTGGGATGTATTTTTAGTTGCGCTGCCGGAAGCGGGGCACCATCAACCCGTAGTGAACTGATACCGGTTGTTGGAACAGTTATATTGGAATAGACATAGTCAATGCCAAATTTTGAGGTGGTATAAAACAAAACATTTTTTGACCCTGTTCAACGGGGCTCAGGTAAATCATTTCCGGATCGCCATATGGATTCTGCAGTGTATTCCAGCATTGGTTCTTGCCGGGTGTGTATTGCGATACCAATATGGGTTTATCTGCTGTGAAATAATCCCCACCGGTTGAATCCATCAATTCGTAATAAAAATTGTTGATGAGGCCGGTCATGACAACACCATTTCTTTTAACTACCGTTGAAGGATCCTGCACACATACCCGGTAGTAATTTCTGAATGTCTCATTGATATTGGTGTTGGTATTATTAAGCGTATGATGTGTAAGATAGCGGGTACCCCAGGCCTGGGCCGGAAAGATCTGTTGCTGCATAATCTCGCCGCCGTCACCATTACATATGATGATCCGGCTGCTGCCCGAAAACATGGCAACCGGATGGCAGACAGCATCTCCGCCTGGTATGGAAACAACTTTGCTGCCCGTCATATCTTTACCGGTATAGTTGCCTGTCTTTTTCCGAAGACGTTATACATTTCTCCCTTGTTTAAATTAACCGTGTAGGTCAGGTTTGGCTCCCAGCCGGCTTCCGTACTGTCTGATGGTGTAATTTGCAGCCGGGTATTATCTTCAGATGCTATTATATAAAACCAGGAATAGGAATCCGGGTAATTTGATACCTGTGTAAAGTTTAAAGAATAATACCTGTATCCATAAGTTTCAACAGGCATCAACATGGTTGCACCGGATGAAAACAAACCATACTGATGTGCATATGCCACTATGGGCACATCACTTACAATATGAATGCCTCTGGTTGATAATCCTTCTGCCTGGATCCGGGCATCATGCACACCTGATTTGGGAATGATGACAGAAAAATCAACAGTATTTGCAGGAATATTCACCGTCTGGCTGAAGCCGGTAGCATTGATCGTAACGGTAACATTGGCTGCCTGCTCAGCGCTTAAATATAAAACCAGTTCCTGGCTGTTTACAGGATTGCCTTGTGTAAATAGAACATTGTGCCCGTAACCCAACCAAAACTCCCTTCCTTTATTGGATTTATTTTGACCAATAAATACAATTGGAAGCAGCATGAAGAGGCAGAGAATATATATTGGCTGCTTTAAGGGCATTATTATAATTAAGCTTACAAAATTCTACAGAATTTGCCCAAATTATAATAGAGTTAATTCTACAAACCATTTAAAGATTGCCAAAATGTAAAGCTGAAATTCAGGTCTTATCAAGCTGTTTCAATACCTTTTTTGCCCTGCTTTTAAAACCCGCAGTCTGGTGTGGAAACTGGTCTTCGATCAATAAGATCAATTCAGCTTTTATTTCGGGATAAGTCCTGGCAAGGTTGGCCAGTACGGACATGGAAAAAACTTTTACCGCAATTGTTTCTCCGGGCGATTCCAGGTATGCAAAACAACGGTTCATCACTTCGCCGTGGAATTGTTCCGGTATTTCAATATACTGCATCATGCGTACACTGTTGCGCTTAACAGCATCATGCAGGTTTGGCTTATCCAGGTAACCGGTCATCGCTTTCCAGTGTTTTTTTATAAGGGCTGGTTGCGCCTCCACACAATAACTCACCGGCCACGCAGCACGCTGCACAACCCGGCTTTCATCATGCAGGAACAAACCGAACAGTTCATCAAAGCGCTTTTGATCGGCACCAACCCATTGAACGATCTTATTACACTGTGCCTTTGAATGTTCTTTTAATATTTCAGCTCTCAGGTTCATAACTAAAATAAATACACGAATTTAGCGGACTATGAAAGAAATATTATTTCAATTTGGCCTGCATAAAGAAAATGTTAAAATACAACATTTCGGTAACGGACTGATCAATTCTACCTGGCTTGTTGAAACAGCTTCAGGCGATGGAAAATATATACTGCAAAAAATTAACGACCGGGTATTTAAAAACCCGGAAGATATTGCTTTTAATACCAGGCTTATTGATGATTACCTGGGATTGAATTTTTCTCCATATACTTTTGCATCTCCATGTAAAACAATTTATGATAAGGTATTGGTTAAAACCAAGGTTGGGTATTACAGGATGTTTCGGTTTATTGAAAATTCACATACCGTTGATGTGGTTGAAAAGCCGCAACAGGCATACGAAGCAGCTAAACAGTTTGGCCAGTTTACAAAATTATTATCAGGCTTTGACGCTTCATTATTAAAAATAACGATAGCGGATTTTCATAATGTATCACTCCGTTTGCGGCAGTTTGATGAGGCCCTGGATGCGGGTAACCGGGAAAGGATCGCCCAGGCAGAAGATTTGATTACCTCGATCATACAGCATAAAAGTATTGCTGATGAATATGAAAATAACAGGTCAGCATTAATTACCCGGGTTACCCATCATGATACCAAGATCAGCAATGTTTTGTTTGATAACCATGACAATGGCATTTGTGTGATTGACCTGGATACGGTAATGCCCGGATATTTTATCAGCGATGTGGGCGATATGATGCGTACCTATCTATGCCCGGTGAGTGAGGAGGAAAAAGATTTTTCAAAAATTACAATACGTTCAGCATTTTATGATGCTATTGTAAACGGGTATTTGTCTGAAATGAGGGCAGTGTTAAGTGAACAGGAGCTGACTTATTTTCATTTTGCAGGAAAATTCATGATTTACATGCAGGCTATCCGTTTTTTAACGGATCATATTAATGATGATATTTATTACGGCGCAAAATATGATGGCCATAATTTTGTGAGAGCCGGAAACCAGTTGACCTTGCTCCAAAGGCTGATTGAATTCAATCCCGGTTGAGGTTGATCTTTTCAGCAACAGGATGTTCACAGGTAAAGGTCAATCCCAAAATGGCCGCCATCGTTTGTGCAAACTGTTTTTGATACAATTGCAGTCCTGTTTTTACTTCGCCTTTTACCTGTATACCTGGCCCCATGGCTGCCATCCATAGCTGGTTATAATTTTTAATTTTATTATTGTGGCTGGTCCATTCATCTTTCTTTTGCATCGCCCCGGCCATGGTCGGTGGTTATAAAAATGGCAGTCTTGTTTTTGTAAAATGGGTCTGTTTGTACATAATTCCAGATATCCTGTATCCACTTGTCGACCATTTTAGCCGCATCCAGGTAATCCCTGTACTGCCCGCTGTGCGCCCACTCATCTGTTTCGCCATATGAAATGTACAGTACTTTTGGTTTTTTGGTTTGCAGGTAATGCATGGCGTTGTAATGGGTAAACACATCCAGGCATTCGGCTTCACCAAATGGTTTATACGAATCTTTCAGCATGGCATTGATCGTATTTTCAGTTGCAGATGGTTTTGGTCCTCCTGTTAGATCAAATGCCGAATACACGGGAAATTTGCCGCGTTCTTCATTTAATATCCTGTCAAACGCATCCCAGGCGCCAAATGCAGCGACTTTATTTTTATAATTCGGTTGGTTGTTTAAAAATTCCAGCAGGGTAGTATGCGGGTTGGGAGGATAGGAATTGCTGTTAATGGCAGTATCGGGGTAACCGGTAAAGATCTCGTTATATCCAGGGTATGAGAACCAGTAAGGATTTGCATTATCAATTTTATTTCCATAATTCCGGTTGCCGTACAACTGACCGTTACTTTCAATGGTACTCCAGAAAAAGGGCAGTAATTTTTTTCTTCTTTCTATCGGATCGGCAGCCCAGTATTTTTTATAAATGACTTCACTGTCACCCTGGTTATATTTTTTATTGTTGGCAATGGCGCTGTCCATGCCGCTGAAAACCTCCTGCCAGCGCAAACCATCCGTGGTGATGATGATGATGTTTTCCGCTGTTTGGGAAAATGCAGCATGCAGGTTAAGTAAACATAAAAGGGTTAATATTTTTTTCATGTTATTCTAAAGTTTTGAATGCTAAAATAGGCTTTGATATGCTTTGCAGCAGGTCAAAAACGATTATTTCATTGTTACCTTTCTTTAACCAGCCGGCCGGGCAATACAATCGCTGTTGCGGACCCACATTCCAGTGCCTGCCCAGGTTATGGCCATTTACATAAACCATTCCCTTACTGTAACCGCCCAGGTCAAAATAAGTATCTCCGGTTTCTATTAATGAAAAATTTCCTTTAAAGAAAATGCCATAACCCGTCTGGCCACTAAGTGTTTTTATTTTTTATTGTAGTTTTATTAGTGGCCTGCCGGGTACTTGTTGCCAGGCGAATATCATCCATGGGCAAGGGAAAAATTTCCCAGTTCATCAACGTCATTCCATTTAAAGTAACCCTGTCCGTAATTCCCTTTCGGTCTATCATGAATTGTGCAAAATTGATATGCCCCATGCCTTCAACTAAAATATCAAGCACAGGATTTTCTGTTTCGGTTTTTGGCAGGTCAACCGTCCAGTTACCGCCATCCCGGTAAACCGTATCTATGAATTTGCCGTTTAAAAATACCAATGCAAAATCATGCGGCTCCCAGATCTTTAATTTGCCGCTGTGGTGGCCGATCAGTTTTGTGCGGTACAGCATCAATCCCTGGTTCTGGTCAAAGTCTTCCATGGGCCTTGGTTGCACTGATTGAATGGGTATTGGTAAAGATCCCGGATGGTTGTCATGTATTTCATTTCTATGGAAGGGATCTCAATGGTTGGGATCGGTTTCGGCATACCCGGAATTTTATGATCCGTATATGTACAAATTAAATTACGCAGCATAAAATATTTTGGGGTAGCCTGTCCCTGTTCATTGATGGGCGCATCATAATCATAACTGGTGATATCCGGCTGGTATTGGGTGGGGGAGAAGGCATTGGCACCGGCTGTAAAGCCAAAATTTGTTCCGCCGTGAATGACATACAGGTTAAAGGATCTTTTATTTTTTAACAGGTATTCAACTTCTTTTTTAAGAGTATTGGTATCAGGCCTTTGCCATTTTTCGAACCAATGTGTTAACCAGCCCGGGTATGTTTCACTGCTGAATGCCGGTACACCAGGGTCGGATTTATTTGCCTGTGCAAAATCTGCATCACTGCCACCACTGTCGAGGCCGATCGCAGTGCCTTTGATATGCCCGGCCTCCAGCATGTAGGCTGTTGGCCCGTCAGCCGTAAAGAAAGGCACTTTGATGCCGTTCTTCAGCCATAGCTTTCTCAAAGCTTCCAGGTAATTCTTATCATTGCCATAACTGCCATATTCATTTTCTATCTGAACCATCAATATGGGGCCGCCGTTGATACATTGTAATGGAGCTACCTGTTTTGCCAACTGGCTGATATACCTTTCTGCAGCAGCCATATACCTTGGATCCATGCATCGGATTTTGATATCCGGGTATTTGAGTAAATAGGGAGGTAGTCCACCAAAATCCCATTCTGCACAAACGTAAGGGCCTGGACGCAGCAGCACCCACATGCCTTCCTGCTGACAAATTTTTATGAACTCCGCAATATTCCTGTTCTCTGTTTTAAAATCAAAAACATTTTCTTTTGGCTCATGATAATTCCAGAAAACATAAGCTGCAATGGAATTACAACCCATCGCTTTAGCCATTTGTATCCGGTGCCGCCAGTATTCCTTTGGGATGCGGGCCGGGTGCATTTCTCCGCTGATGACCTGGAAGTGTTTTCCGTCTAATAAGAAATCAGTTTTGCTTAAAGAGAAATTGTGTTTTTGCGCAAAGCTTATTTGAGTGAATGCTATAATGAGTATTAGTAGGACCGCCTTTTTCATAAATGTTGAATAGTGTTTTGGTGTTGAAATTACCGTCATTGCGAGGAGGCACGACGAAGCCATCTCCTGAGTAAAGATACAAATGCTGACCTTACCACATTTTCACTTCTTCCCACAAATCATTCCAATGCGGGTTCATTGCATGAATAAGATCTTCCTTCCTCTTCCTGTTCCCAGCTTTCAATTGTTTTTCCCTGGCAATGGCATCCTCGATCCTGCTAAAACATTCATACCAAACCAATTTATCACAATTATACCTGGCAGTAAAAGAGGTTTTAAATTCTTTGGTTCTATGTTGATAGATTCGGTTTGGCAAATTTGAAGTTACACCAATATATAAAACTGTGTTGTGAAAATTGGTTATGATATAAACACAGCCACCGTATTCCATATTGTTGATATTTAGCTGAAGTTGAAGTGAAGCGTCATGGCGAAGTTTTACTCAAGGGCTTGTGGCAAGGCAAAACAGAAGCCATCCGCTGGGTAAAGTTACAAATGATGGTATAGTTTATCTGTCCTGTTCAGCAGATTGCTTCAGTTATTTTTATGCCTTCGGCAAAAATAACTTCGCAATGACGTTTACTTTAATTATTGTGCATTTAAAACGCTGTACAACGATTTTACTTTTAAATCAGTTTTATTAATTGCCCGGTTTGTGGCAAGGTTTATTGTTTTACCCGGTTCAAGATCAAAATAATTATCAGAAAACTGCAGGCCTGCATCATTCGCTGAAAGAT
Source organism: Chitinophagaceae bacterium (assembly GCA_016703625.1). GTDB lineage: Bacteria > Bacteroidota > Bacteroidia > Chitinophagales > Chitinophagaceae > Ferruginibacter. Next base: position 108,929 of record JADJBP010000007.1, read on the forward strand.
AAACATATTTTGCAGCTACATTACTCCTGATTGTTATTGTATTGCTCGATATCAAGATCGAAAACTCCGGTTTATTCAATTTTAAATTCTTTGGATATACCGCATCCTTAACCGGCATCACATCATCCCTGTAAGCCTCCTTAACCGCATACCAGGCTGCTTTTGGCTGCCTGCTGTAATCGGTAATGCTCCAGCTGGTGACCGGCCAGCAATCATTGAGCTGCCATAATAAAGTGCCCATATTTGCAGGGTATTTACTGCGGTGCACTGCAATGCTGTTCTTTAAAATATAATACTGCATGCATTGTGACAGGTAAGTATAATCTTCCAAAGAAAGTTTACTGAGTTTTGCCGAATCTATAAAATAACGGGTTAAATAATGATCCAGTTTTTTAAAACCATCACTTGCTTTTTGATGCGCCCGAATGACGGGTGAATACAAATACCGGTCCGTTGAATCAGTAAAACTTTTGATCGTATTCCAGTTGGGCATGGCCTGCATGCCGTATTCACTTACAAACCTCCCTGTTTTATTTTCAAAGGCTTCCCAGTCTTCCATTCCCCACCAAACACCCCAGTAATGGCTGTCGCCTTCGGTAAAACTTGCCGCATGACCCCAGCCATTTTTTGGTGATGTTGAAACAAAGGGACGGGTTCCATCAAATTCATCAACCCATTTTTTCAGGCTGTCCTGGAATAAACGTTTATAATCGTTCCATACTTTGGCAGAATCAGCTCCATGCAGATTAAACTGTTTTTGCCAGCCCCAGTTCTTCCAGGCTTCTTCCACTTCATTGTTGCCACACCACAAAACAATGCAGGGATGATGTCGCAACCTTTGTATCTGGTATTTCACTTCTTCCCGAACATTATTCATAAAAGCATCATCGCCCGGGTACATACCACCGGCAAACATAAAATCCTGCCAAACCATGATGCCCAGTGAATCGCAGAGATCATAGAAATCATCCGATTCATATACACCGCCGCCCCAAACCCGAAGCATATTCATGTTGGCGTTTTTGGCGCTAAGCAACATTTTTCTGTAGTCGGATTTTGTCAACCTGGGTAAAAAAACATCTGCGGGTATCCAGTTGGCGCCTTTGGCATAAATGGGCTTGTCATCTTTTTCAAAATAGAAAGAAGTGCCGATGGAATCTTTTTGTTGAATGAGTTTTACATTATTTTTACTTGGTGGGGCATTGTATTTAATTTTATTAGTTGATGTAGCATCAATTGTAATGCCTATATATTTTTTACCTGTAGCATTTATCTTGATTTTCCTCCAGATCCCACATCCCACAAACTTTGGTCCCCAATCCCAGCCAAACTGAAATTGGGCTTTGCGAACATATACCCGGTTATTATCCGGTAGTATCAATGGCAACCTGGATTTTGCAATACTGTCCACTTTGTTTTGTGCCGATGCAAATTTTATAAGTAATACATTGTTTGTTCTTTTAATCATTGGTTTAACATCCACTGTCCAACCCCTGAACATATTATCAGCCTGTAAAATTAGTTTGCCATTCAGGTAAACATCAGCATATGTATCAAGTCCATCAAAAACAAGTTCAATGTTTTCTTTTTTCAAAGAGATTGATTGCATCCACATTAAAAACAGTCTTGTACTCCCAGTCAGCCTTATCAATCCATTGCAGTTTGCTCTCATTATCCCTGTAAAATGGGTCAGGTATCAATTTATTGGCAATCAGATCGGTATGTACAGTACCGGGTACAGTGGCTTTATACCATGTATTTTCTTTTGATTCTTGAATTGCCAGTTTTGATTTAGCTCTATGGAGATGTTCTGGGCAGAAATTGCATATACATTTAATACTAAGAATATGGTAAGGAATAATCTGGTCATGTAATTCTGTTTGTTTAGCTATGGGGTCTTTGTCTTGTCATGCTGAGGAACGAAGCATCTCATTATAAATCTTTACGGTGATAAATTTCCTTTGGAGGCCATTCTCCCAGCAATTCCTCATTTAAAAATTTCCATTCAGGATTAAATTGAGTTATAAGATTATTTTTCTTTATCCTCAACCAGCCTTTTATTTCTTTCTCCCTGTCAATAGCATCATTTACATATTGATAACTTTCATAAAAAAGTAGAAAATGGCAATTGTATTTACCGGTAAATGTTTTTTCTCTATCCTGTCGATGTAATGTTCAACAATTCTTTGTTCTAAATCATTGGTCATGCCGGTATAGAGCACGGTTTTAATTTTATTGGTTAAAATGTAAACGTAGTAAAACTTTTCGTTGACACTCATGGTTTTTATCTTAGCGAATGAGATGCTTCGTTCCTCAGCATGACAGAGCAGGGAGTTTATGTTTAAAATTACAGCATTTTATAATTGGTCAAGTGAGCTTAATATGTCCTTTATTTCTTCCTCATCCAGAGTAACCGACTGTAAACTTTCCTTCATTGCTTCATTTGTAAAATTCATCTTGCTCTTTATATTGATCCTGGCAGATGTATGAAATTCAACCGCGCCGGTCTTTTTCGCAAGCTCCATAATATTATCAGATCGTACACCACTTCCCGGCATAATGATGATCCGCTCATCGGCCTGTTTAATTAAATCAGCAATGGTACCAGCACCTTCCAAAGCGGTTGGATGTAAACCCGAAGTAAGAATTCTTTCACACCCCATTTCAATAATGTCTTCCAAAGCCAGTGATGCATTATTTACCCGGTCAAAAGCCCGGTGAAAAGTAACACCCAGCGGGTAAGCCAACGCGACCAGTTGCCTGCATCTTTCTGTATCAACCGTACCATCTGCATTCAACATTCCGATCACCACACCATCACAGCCCAGTTCCTTACAGGTCATTACATCTGTTTTCATGATCTCAAACTCTTCATCCGTATACAAAAAATCCCCGCCACGCGGACGGATGATGGGATACAGGTAGATCTGTAATTTTTCACGGGCTGCTTTTATAAATCCATAAGATGGGGTAGTGCCGCCTTCACCGGGATTGTCGCACAATTCAATACGGCTGGCGCCTGCAGCCTGGGCAAGGGTACAGCTTTCAATATTAAAACCAATTACTTCTAATTTAAAATTCATACTAATTTTCAATATATAATTTTCACCGATCAATGCTCAATGCTGGATACGTTGAACATTGAAAATCGAACAATGAATATTGATTATTTTTTAGATGAGATATTTTGATTGATGTATCTTATTTTCCTGATTACTCTTTACACTAAAACACAAATCCTTTCTGTATGGCATATGCGCCGTATTGCCCTTTTTTATTCATGGCTAAAAAACCAACCTGCAGCGTTTTTGCTTTTTCGGTATCCCTGTTCACAATTCTTTGCACGGCTTTTTTACAGGCCATTTCCGGTGAATATCCCTGCCGCATGAATTCCACCACCAAATGGGTGCCGCAAATGCGGATCACTTCCTCGCCCGTACCGCTGCTGGTGGCTGCCCCAATTTCATTATCAACAAATAAACCGGCGCCAATGATGGGGGAGTCGCCCACCCGGCCGTGCAATTTAAATGCCATGCCACTGGTGGTAACGGCTCCGGACAAATTTCCGTGTATATCCATCGCAACCAGGCCCATGGTATCATGATTGGCTGAGCCATCTTCAAAAAATTTGGGAGCAAAAGGGCCATTTTGTTTTTTCCGTTCAATATTGATTACCGGTGTGTATTCACTGTTTTTAAGCCATTCTGTATACGCGTTTTTAGAAGATTCGGATAATCCGGCACTTTCTAATGTAAAACCGTTTTCAACCGCAAATTGCTGTGCACCGGCACCAACCAATATTACATGCGGTGTTTTTTCCATTACTTTTCGGGCAACCGACACCGGGTGTTTTATCCGTTCAATGCCTGCAACAGCGCCACAATTGGCGTGTTCATCCATAATGCAGCTGTCTAATGTAACAATTCCATCCCTGTCGGGATAACCGCCCAGGCCAACACAGCAATCTACCTGGTCCTCAATGTGCATGGCACCTGCTTCCACGGCATCGAGTGCCCGGCCTTTTGCAGCTAATATCTTCCAGGCTGCTTCATTTACCGGCATTCCACTGTCCCAGGTAGAAATAACGATCGGTTTTGTGGTCGTCTGTAAACTGCCTGCAACAGAATTCTTTACGGTTAACAGCGGCGCAGTGATAGCACCCAGTTTTAAAAATTTTCTCCTGTTCATCGCGTTGATCATGTATTTTATTTTTGGATCGTTAGTTTTTGCAGCATGGCTGTTGACGCGGCATCAGCATATACACCAAAGGCGCTGCTGATAACGCCTTTAATATCCCCTGATTTTGATTCAACCGCATACACCACGTCTTCATCGGCAGGATTACTGTTGCCTTCGAAACGGTGCATTTCAACGATCTCAAATTCATCCGGGTTTAAACATATATTGTCATCACTGCAGGTAAGCTTGTCGAAAGCAATATTAAAATCTACAGTGTATCCTCTTGCCTTTAGCCCGTTCAATGCTGCAACAACAGTATCATATGATTCCATATTATTTTTTTTGAAAGTTACGAAATGACAGTGGTTGTTCTTTTATAAAAGATTAAATATACGACCACAACAACAGTTATTCCTGCCGTTAACAGAAATGTGAACATCGACCCGAATTGATACCATAGTAAGCCACAAAGGCTGCTGGCTATTAATGCGCAAATACTCTGAAATCCTGAATAGGTACCGATTGCAGTGGCTGTTTCATTTTTGGATACCATATTACTGATCAATGCTTTTGAAATACCTTCTGTGGCAGCCGCATAGATGCCATAAAGCAAAAAAAGCAAAAGGAATACAGTTACATTATTATTGAATGCAAAACCAATATATACCCCGGCAAAAACAACAAGGCCGGCTATAAATATTCTTTTTAGCCCGATCCTGTCGGCAATGATACCAATGGGGTATGCAAGCAGGGCATATACCAGGTTATAAAAAATATAAATGCCGATCACGGCCGTATCACCCAGCCCGCTTTCTTTCATTTTGAGTAAGAGAAATATATCTGAACTGTTGAACAGGGCAAAAAGCAACAGTCCGGCTACCAGTCTTTTATATTGGGCAGGACTGCTCTTCCAGTAAGAAGCAAATGCAAAAAGGCTTACCCGTTTTTTTGCAGGTTCAGTTGAAACCGTTCCTTTATTTTCCCTCAGCTGCATGGTTAAAACAATGGCCAGCAATCCCGGTAAAAAAGCGATCAAAAAAAGGCTGGTATAATCTTCGGGGTAAAAATACAGGTACAGCAAAGCAACGGCCGGACCAAAAACAGCACCCAATGTATCCATACTGCGGTGAAACCCAAAGATCCTGGCTTTTGTTTCTTTTGTGCCTGCATCACTCAGCATGGCATCCCTGGCCCCGGTGCGTATTCCTTTTCCCAGCCGGTCGATCGTCCTGGATAAAAAGATCCACCAGGGATAAACGAAAATGGCCAGCATGGGTTTACTGATGGCACTGAATGCATATCCCAACTGTACAAATGGCAAACGTTTTCCGCTGCTGTCGCTTAATTTGCCAAAATAGCTTTTACTTAACCCGGCAACTGCTTCTGCAATTCCTTCCAGTACACCGATGAAAATGGCAGTATATCCTATATGTTTCAAAAAAAGCGGCATAACCGGGTACAGCATTTCACTGGCCAGGTCGGTAAATAAACTGACAAAAGAAAGGATCCAGATTGTTTTGGTGATAATTTTTGCGGCGGGTTTGTGAAAGCTGTCACGGGCCTCATTTTTCCGAATGTAGCAATTAGTTGGTACATTGCAGCTATAAAAAATAATAATTTGTTACCGTTGCAGGGTAAACTTTACCAAATGCAGTCAAATTTGAACGGGTAACATAAAAATCATATATGCATAAAAAAAATAAAGCAGGAAAAAAATCATCTCAAACGGAAATTGTAAAAGGCAGGCTTGATATTTCAAAGAGCGGAATGGGTTATGTGATCGTTGAAGGAAATGACCAGGATATTATTGTGCGGCCCAACGATTTTAACCGGGCATTTCATGGTGACCTGGTAAGGGTACAGGTGAATACCGGTGTTTCAAAAGAAAAAAGACGGGAAGGTAAAATTGTGGACATTGCTGAACGCAAACAGACAGAATTCATTGGCAATATCCAGATGAGTAAGAACTTTGCATTTTTTATTCCGGCAACAGATAAACCGGTACCGGATTTTTATATTGCGGCGGATAAACTGAACGGGGCAACAGACAATGACAGGGTGGTGGCAAAACTGCTGAGCTGGGATAAATCGGAAAAGAAACCGATCGGCGAAGTGGTGAGTATTTTAAGATCAGAGGATGAAAATGATATGGCGATGAAAGAGATATTGATCGAGGCCGGGTTCCCCCTTGCTTTTGATAAGGAAGTACTGGCTGAAGTAAAAAAACTGGACCAGCAGATATCCCGTGAAGAAATAAAAAAACGCAAGGATTACCGTGATATTTTAACGTTTACCATTGACCCTGTAGATGCAAAGGATTTTGATGATGCCCTTTCGATCCGAAACCTGGATAATGGCAATTACGAGATCGGGGTACATATTGCGGATGTAAGCCATTATGTAAAACCCAATACCCTGCTTGATAAGATTGCTTATGAAAGAGCTACCAGCGTGTATTTGCCCGACAGGGTAAATCCCATGTTGCCCGAAAAGATATCGAATGAACTTTGTTCCTTAAGGCCTCATGAAGACAAATACACTTTCTCTGCCATTTTCCAGATCACCAACCGGGCAGAGATCAAACATACCTGGCTGGGCCGAACCATCATACACAGCAACCACCGGTTTAGTTATGATGAAGTGCAGGATATCATTGAAAAGAAGGATGGCCTGCATTATAAACCGATCGTTTTATTAAATGAACTCGCAAAAAAATTCAGGGCAGAACGTTTTAGGAACGGGGCGATCAATTTTTCATCACAGGAAGTGAAATTCCAGCTTGATGAAAAAGGAAAACCGCTTGGTATTGTCATCAAAGAAAGCAAAGATGCCCATAAACTGATAGAAGAGTTTATGTTACTGGCCAACAGGGCCGTGGCTTCATACGTTTCAAAGATCAAGGTGAACAAAGAACCCATTCCGTTTCCTTACCGCATACATGATACGCCCGATGATGAAAAACTGAAACCATTTGCAGCATTTGCCAAAAAATTCGGTTATACATTCGACCTGCATGATGAAGCAGCTGTTGCATCATCCTTCAATAAATTACTGAAAGATGTGCAGGGTAAACCGGAACAGCATGTACTGGAGCAGCTGGGTATCAGAACCATGTCGAAAGCCATTTATACCTCTTCCAATATCGGGCATTACGGGCTTGGGTTTGAGCATTACTGCCATTTTACTTCACCCATCCGCAGGTACCCCGATGTAATGGTACACCGTATTTTGCTGCAATGTCTTGAAAAAGACCTGAAGCTGGATAAAAAAATGGACGAACGCTGCAAACATTGCAGCGACCGCGAACGCAAAGCCATGGAAGCTGAACGTGCCGGTAATAAATACAAACAGGTTGAGTTTATGAAAAACTACCTGGGTGAAGAATTTGAAGGGATCATCAGCGGTGTTGCCTCCTTTGGTTTTTTTGTAGAAACCGTAAAGCATAAATGCGAAGGCATGGTTACCGTAAGGGACCTGTCGGTATACGATGATTTCAGGCTCGATGAAGCGGATTATGCCCTGGTGGGTATACGTACCGGGCAGAAATTCAGGATGGGCGATATGGTAAAGATCAAGGTGGTGGCTGCAAATTTGAGCAAACGGCTACTGGATTATGAATGGGTTACTGATAAAAAGGGGAATGTAACTGCAGGTGTCCATCCGGGTAAGAAAGCTGCAGATTTTAAGCATTCAAAGCAGTTACCGGGTAAACCTAAAAACAACAAGGCACCTGCAGGTAAAACCGGCTTAAAAGCATCAGCTAAAAAGAAGAAATAAAATTTATAAACTGCAAATGCACCGGGTTCCCCGGCGTGTTTGCGCCATAGTGGATACACTTATGCATTCATTCACAGAACTCTCCGGGTTATTCGAAGAAAAGTTCAATATCCGTCATTTCCCGGATCAGCCTGAAACATTGTATCAACCCGCCCAGTATATTTTAAACCTGGTTGGCAAAAGGATACGCCCGGTTTGTGTGCTGATGGGCAACCAGTTATTTGATGAGATAGACCCCGATGCTTATCATGCGGCGGCTGCCATAGAGCTGTTTCATAATTTCAGCCTGATACACGACGATATCATGGATAAAGCACCTATGCGTAGGGGTATGGAAACCGTACATATGAAATATGGTGAATCAACAGCTCTCCTGGCCGGGGATGTGATGTTTGTAAAAGCTTATGAATACCTCAACAAAATAAAACTCGCCCAGCTGCAAAAAAGTATTATACCTGTTCAATAATACCGCCAGTGCTGTGTGCGAAGGGCAACAGATGGATATGGACTTTGAAAAAAGGGAAACTGTGGCCATGGATGAATATGTACAGATGATCACCCTAAAAACCTCTGTACTGCTGGCTGCCAGCCTTAAACTTGGTGCCATTTTGGGAGGTGCGGGAGAAGGGAACCAGAATCATTTGTACGAGTTTGGCAAAAACCTGGGTATTGCGTTCCAGGTGCAGGATGATTACCTGGATGCATTTGGCAATCCCGAAAAGTTCGGTAAAAAAGTAGGCGGCGATATCCTGGCCAATAAAAAGACATTTTTAATGATCCATGCTTTTGAAACAGCCGGTGCTGATCAGCTGGCTGCATTAAAGGAGCTGTTGAAAAATAATGCTGCTGATAAGGTTGAAAAAGTAATGCAGATTTTTAAAGATTGTAAAGTAGATGACTGGGCCAGGGAATTAAAGAATAAATACCTGCAAACTGCATTGAAACATCTCGAAGACACTGCGGTACTGTCTGCCAGGAAAAAACCCTTGCAGGAACTGGCGGATTATTTGATGTTGCGGGAGAGTTAAATTAGGCCTTAAACTCGAATGTTGTCGGGTTGTCCCGATAGCTATCAGGATGTCGAAACCGGGACATAAAATTTTAAGCATACATCTTTTAATTTCCTGATTCTTATAAGTAAATTAATTTCCTTAATTTCCTTTTTCCAAAACCAACTAAACATGTCCAACTCTTTATTCCGCACAAAAAAAATTGCAAATATTTTAGCTGAAGGAAGTGATGATCCACATGGCGGCGGAGGATTAAAACGTGTGCTTACTGTACGGGACCTTACCTTTTTTGGCATTGCTGCTATATTGGGCGCCGGAAGCTTTAGCAGTCTTGGCTATGCCGTATTTAATGGAGGGCCTGGGGTAGTTGTACTATTTGTTATTACCGGTATTGCCTGTGCATTCACTGCATTATGTTATTCCGAATTTGCAAGCCGTATCCCTGTTGCCGGGAGTGCATACACATATGCCTATGCAAGTTTTGGTGAATTGTTTGCCTGGGTAATTGGCTGGGCATTGATCATGGAATACTCCATCGGCAATATTTATGTGGCCTATAGCTGGAGCGATTATTTTACTTCTTTCCTGGATAAACTTGGGCAAATCATGCATATGAACTTACATATTCCTGCTTATTTTTCTACAAGTTATATGGAAGCCAAGCATGCCATTGAAGGGGGAAGTACAAATACCGAAGTACTTGCCGCCTGGAACAATGCACCTGTTGTTGGCGGATTGCGGATGATACTTGACATTCCTGCGCTGGTAATAAACTTTCTTATTACTTACCTGGTTTACCGTGGTATAAAAGAAAGCCGCAATTTCAGTAACGTGATGGTAATTTTAAAAATAGCCGTGGTGGCACTTATCATTATTGTTGGAGGTTATCTTGTTTTTTCAAACGGGCTTACCGCAAACTGGACCCCTCCAAATGATGAAGGAACAAGATCTTTTATGCCCAATGGGTTTAGTGGTGTGATGCTGGCTGTTGCCAGTGTATTTTTTGCTTATATTGGTTTTGATGCGGTGAGTGTCTTGGCAGAGGAAAGCAAGAATCCCCAGCGTGATCTGCCAAGGGGAATGATATTATCATTGGTAATATGTACCATCATCTATATTTTATTAACCCTTGTTTTAACCGGTGCGGTTAACTATAGAAATTTTGATGGAGTAGGAGACCCGCTGGCTTTTATTTTTGAACCACAAAACCTGAATATAGGATGGATGCAGTTTCTTGTTGCAGTTGTAGCGGTAGTGGCCATGACCAGCGTATTGCTTGTTTTTCAAATGGGCCAGCCACGTATCTGGATGAGCATGAGCAGGGATGGTTTAATGCCGCCTTTGTTTCAAAAAATTCATCCAAAATATAAAACACCTTCTTTTGCCACAATAATTACCGGCCTGGTTGTAGGTGTTCCTATCTTGTTTACTGATAAAACATTTGTACTTGATTTTACAAGCATAGCAACACTGTTTGCTTTTGTATTGGTTTGCGGCGGTGTATTATTGATCCCACGCAAAGAAAAGATCGGTGGACGTTTTCATCTGCCTTATATCAATGCTCAGATTATTTTTCCATTGATCGTACTGGGTGCCATTATAATGGCTTATGCATTATCCAAAACCTATTTCACGGATATGCTGAATTTTGATTTCAGTGCAGATGCGGATTATGTGTCAGGTAAAAAAACGTTCATGGATATGGCTACGCCCAATATTTCATTGATCGTATTCTGGATCAGTGCCTTGCTGCTTGCCGTTGTTGCATTCATAAAAAAATATTCCCTCATACCATTAATGGGAGTTATTACCTGCATGTACCTGCTTACAGGCATGAGCAAAAGTAACTGGGTATGGTTTATTGCATGGCTGGTACTGGGTATCATTATTTATTTTTTATACGGCTATAAAAAAAGCAAACTGGCTCCAAAGCCTGTTTAGTTTTTTACCTGCCTGCCGAAGTGAAGCAAAGTTTGGTACCCGGCTATTGTAACACTATTTAACATTTGTGGCGTCGCACACTTGTACTATTGTACCTTTGTGCGGCGTTTTTTATGTAACATGTATAAATTCTCCGCCAGTTGGCGGAATAGGCTATGAAATATCAACCGGGCGATAAAATATTAGTATTACTTACCGATGAAGAAGGTACTGTACTGGAGATCATGAATGAAAAAATGGTTTTGATCGATGTAAAAGGGGTGAAATTCCCCATTTACACCGACCAGATCGATTTCCCGTACTTTAAAATGTTTTCAGAAAAAAGGAAGGCAGAAAAAAAGACAGTATTTATTGACAATGTTCAAAATGAAAAGGCAACGCCTAAAAAAAAGGAAGGGAACGGTGTATGGCTTTCGGTTATACCCGTTTACGACCGGGATATTTTTGATGATGATGTTGTGGAGAAATTCAAATTATACCTGGTAAATCAAAACGAATCGGCTTATACATTTACGTATAATTTAATGATTGGTGGCGAAAGTGATTTCCGGTTAACCAATACACTTGATCCACTGAGCGATTTTTACCTGCACGATGTGCATTTTGAAGACCTGAGCGACAGCCCCCGGTTTGAGTTTGAATTTGCCCTGAAGGAACCGGATAAAAAGAAGGCACCTTATTACGAATCATCTTTGAAATTAAAGGCAAAACAGCTGTTTAAAAAGATCGAAGAGATCCGCCTGAAAAATGAACCATCCTTTTCATACATATTGATGGAAAATTATCCCGACAGGTTGATCGAAGAAAAAGTTGACCTGGGCCGTTTGGGCAATGCCGGCTTCCGGGTGTATGACGCCCATAAAATAAAACAGAACCTGGAACCGGCCCGTACCGTGGTTGACCTGCATATAGAAAAACTCACCGATAGCTGGAAACACCTTACCAATTTCGAAATACTGGGCATGCAGTTAAAGGCATTTGAAAAATATTATGAACTGGCTGTTACCCATCACCAGCCTTCCCTAACCGTTATCCATGGGGTTGGCGTTGGCAAACTGCGGGATGAGATACACGAGATATTGCGGCTGAAAAAAGAAGTGCGATCGTTTGTAAACCAATACAACCACCTGTATGGATACGGGGCAACCGAAATTTATTTTGAATATAAATAACCGTTATGCTGCCTTATGATACCTGGGGCCAGGTACTCTTTGTTTTTATCATCAGCGTGCTTCGTTATGTCATTATTGGCGGAGCGGCATTTTTATTTTTTTATGTGTTGCTGAAACACCGGTCGCTGTTTGCAAAAATTCAGAAAAAGTGGCCAGCCAGGTCTGATTATTACCGGGAGATCTTTTATTCTTTCCTCACATTTATCATCTTTGCTGCAACGCCATTGGTATTAAACAACCCGCACATAAAGCCTTTCACAACTGTTTATCGTGATATTCAGGAGTACAGCATGCTTTATTTCTGGCTGGTATTTCCGGTCATGCTCATTGTGCATGATACTTATTTCTACTGGGCCCACCGCATCATGCATCATCCAAAACTTTTTCTTTTTCCATAAAGTGCATCATAAAAGTACCAATCCATCTCCCTGGGCTTCCTTTTCATTTCAGCCGGCTGAAGCTTTTATTGAGTCGGGTATCATTTATGTTTTTGCCTTTACCTTCCCGGTACATATCATTCATATACTGGCGTTCCTGGTCTTTATGACATTGTACAATGTGTATGGCCACCTTGGTTTTGAAATATTTCCCCGGGGATTTAACAGGCACTGGTTTTTTAAATGGTTCAATACTTCGGTAAACCACAATATGCATCACCAGTATTTTAAAGGCAACTATGGTTTGTATTTTACCTGGTGGGACAGGCTCATGAATACCATGCACCGGGAATATGATAACCGGTTTGAAACAGTAACCAGCGAAACCACCCATTTAAGAAAAACAAAACAACATGATGCCGGTTAACGAACTCCTGGTCTATATACTTTTTGTTGTTGGATTTGCTTTAACGCCCGGCCCCAACATGATGCTCTTTTTAACCTATACTTTTGAATACGGCCGTAAGGCTGGCTGGGCAACGGCAGCCGGGATCGTAAGCGCTTTTGTTGTACACATTTCTGCAATTGTACTGGGATTAACTGCCATACTGGTTGCCATGCCGCACGCTTTGGACCTGTTGCGTTATTGCGGTATAGCCTACCTGCTCTTTTTGGCCATTAAAAATCTTAAACCTGTGAAATGGGAAAGAAATGTGAATTCTGTAGAACACGAAGGGTTGATCCATTTTTATGTGAAGGGGCTTACCGGCAACCTGCTGAATCCCGGTTCGCTGTTTTTATATTTCTCACTGATACCCCAGTTCATTCACCCGGAACGCGGTCACTTTTTGGCGCAGAACCTGGTACTGGGAGGCCTGCAAATGCTGTTCAGCTTTATAACAAACTGTACCATCATTTATTTTGCAGGCTTTGCAACCCACCTGTTTTTGAAAAATGAAAAATACCAGCGTTGGGTAAGAATTACCATGAGTATTTTGATCGCAGCCTTTGCACTGCAGCTGTTGTTCTTTAAAACCCGGGTATAGATACGGTTGTTTTAATAAACAGGTTTCTTACCTGAATTTACCGGAGATGGTATAACAGACCTTGTTGTTGATCCTTTTAAAGATCTCACCGTTTATTTTACGCAGTTCATTTAATTTCCGCTTATTCAGTAGGCGGCCCTCACTGTCGAAGTACTGGGGCTGCTCAAAATAGGTGAGTACATAATATTTACTGTATGCAAAAGGCCTTTTTAACGCCACCGGTTTGATCGACATAAATATAAGCGAATGTTTTTTTTCGTCAACATAATAATCGGAACGGTCTATCCAGGCACAGCGAATGGAATGTAACTGGCTAATTAATTCAATTATGGCAGGGGCATTTAAGTGGTAAGCAACCAGGGTGTCTTTTAAACGTGGTTCGTGCAGTGAAAATTCATAAATAAAGCTGAGGGTGTCTGTAATGATCTCCAGTGAAAGGGTCTTAAATTCCCGGTCTGTAAACCCTACATTGAACGGCGCCTGCTGGTAAAGCTGTTTATAAGATGTTTCAATTTTATCGAGAGTCTTTTTATTTTGAAAATAATACCTGGTTGATATGTTTTTTGCGAGCAGGAAACGATCGTTCCTGCCAATACCAAAAAGCCTGCGATCTGTTTGATCTTATTTAACATCTGTTCCGGTTTTAGTAAATTGGGTAATACCAAAAACGATCCTTTTTAAAAATGAGTTGGATAACTGCATCTGGGTTTTACGGCCATAGTCCCAATACATCAGTGTGATCAGGTTGTCCTGGATACTTATTTTTTCTGCTACAATAAAATGTGTGGGAACACCCAGTTTAATGGTTACATGATCTTTTTATGAACAATGCGGTTATTGATAAAGAGTACAACCTGGCCTTTGGCCATTTTTTCGCTGATGTAGGCATAGAGGTCGAGTGATTTTGGACGCACCAGGTCGGCACCCCCTGACTTTAGTTTGTAATGCCGCAGCTTCCTTGCCATGCGGTTAAACTTGGCATAATTCACCGAGGCCCAAAAACGGTCTTCATCGCCTGGGTCGTATTTGCGGTTAAAAATATTCAGGTAACCCTTGTAGTGACCGGCCAGTGTTAAATACCACATTTGTTCTGCAGGGTTGATATCAAGCATACCCTTAAATTTCAGTTTGCCTGCTTCGGTTTTGATGATTGGCGCGGGGTCAAAACCGTTTTCCGGAAAGTTGCTATTCCATGTTGGTAGAGGTCCAGTAATAATTGGGCATAACCAAGGGGATCATCCTGCAAAAACAAATAGGTCAATGCGCCATAACCACAAAAGTTTGTACCCTTGCCGGGGTATATATTTATGGGCTCTTCAATATTTGTACGCAGGTTTTTCAGGAATAAACGGGGTTTGATATTTGGCCAGTGCGTACTTTTTTCAAGATCCTTAATTTTATCAAGGAATGCCAATGCCTGTTCCCGGGTAGATGTTACCTGCCCTTTTGTAACTGTATCCTGCATTACTGTAGCAAAACTGTCCGGAGAAAGGTAAAAAAGCATGAACAAGGCCAGCATCAGCTGCTTCATATATCGGGGATGATCCGGCATTTCAAATTGATTCAATGTACAGCGGTTTAATACAAAAATACGCAGATGATCATTAAGGTTGGCAAAGCTTTTAACTGGGTTTGTCTTTTCTCTTGTAAATAACCTGCCAATTCAATCCTTTGACACGGTCGCTTTAGCTGAAATTTAACAACATAAACGGGTAAAATCCGGTAGCCTGTACTTTCAATGTTTAAACATGGTATATTTGTATGGCAATTAAATTATAAGCTGCATTTTTCATTATGCTCACCACAAAGATCAATAAACGGTATAAAAAATGGATACTGGCATTTTTTGTATTGCTGCTGGCAGGCGCAGCGGTGGTTTGGTATATTTTTACCGAAAAGCACGAGGATACCGTAATGGTTAAGGCCGATTACACTGTGAATGCCCCGGCGTTTATAAAAGAATTTCAACAGAATATGACGGCGGCCAATAAAAAATATTCTGAGAAGATCATTATCGTTAATGGCACGGTTTCTGAAATTGAAACTTTTGATACCACCGCCAATATAAAAATGACCGATACCATAAGCAATGCATATATCATTTTTGCATTTCAGCAGCAGCACATGGGTGATGCCAAACAAATGCAGGTAGGGGATGCCGTTTCCATCAAAGGCAGCTGCAGCAACGGATCATTCAGCAATATACTGGAAACGGAATATATTACTTTTAAACGCTGTGCTGTTAATAAATAATTTAAAACCAAAAAATAAAATACGAAAAATGAAAAGAACAATGCTATCTATGGCTTTTTTACTGGCAACCGGCTTGCTGTTTGCACAAAAGAAAACGACTACTTCAGCCACCATTAATTTTGATGCAACGACCAGCATTGACAAATTACCAAAGGCCGAAAACAAAACGGTTATTGCATCCCTGGATACAAAAACCGGGAAAATGGCTTTTGAGGCCCAGGTAAAAAGCTTTGCATTTTCAAATCCAAGGATCCAGGATCATTTTAATAATGCAGGATGGATGGACAGTGAAAAATTCCCTACCTCAACCTTTACAGGTACCATCAGCAATTTAAAAACTGTTTCATTCAGCAAAGATGGGGTATATGATGTGCAGGTTAAAGGTGAATTGACCATACATGGTGTAACCAAACCCGTTGAAACAAAAGGTACTGTTACTGTAAAAGGATCTTCCATCAAGGCAGCTGCAGATTTCAGCATTAAACTTGCAGATTATGGTATTAATGGCCCGGCAGTTGGAGCAGGCAAGGTTTCTAAAGAGCCTTCCATTTCAGTTGTTGCAGAATTCTGATAATAAAAATAGCTAATCACAAAAAAAGCTTTTGTCCTTAAGGAACAAAAGCTTTTTTGTTTTTTTTAATATGCGTTTATTATACTGATTTAAATTCTTCTTCTATGATCTCATGAAAACTCAATTCACTTTCCATAACCCAGGCCGGTAATTGTTCATTGGTGATCTTCCAGACACCATCCTTCATTTCCATATTGAAAATGATCCGGTTGCCTTTACTGTCTATTACATCAATTGAAAAAAGTCCTTCCTGCCTGCCATTGGATTTTCTGAAATTAAATTCCTTTAGCTGGCCATCCACTTTTATCAGTCTTGTAAACTGTATGTTTTTTACATACTTTAATTCCATTAGGGGTTCGTTTACGGCAAACTTAAGGTTTTAGTATCACATGCATGATATATATTCGTTAATTAGCTGTAAATTTTTGGTTATTCAATGCCAGGCTTTCTCCCTTTGGGCCTGTTACTTAATCTTTATAAAGCGGGTTTTTAATTGATTTAACAGGCCATTCATCTCATCTCCAGTCCTGTATCTTCAGTTTTGAGAAAAAATCGGCTTCTTCCAGTTCTCTTACCTCCCCGGCTTTTAAACCATCCAGTTCAAGGTCTTCAATGCTGATGCGGATAAGCCTTTTGCATTTATGCCTGATGGCAGCTATCATTTTTCGTACCTGGTGATATTTACCTTCGGTAATGGTGATCAGCAGCCAGGTATTAGGGGAAAGCGGTTAACCGGTCGCCCAGGTCATACAGGTCTTCGGGCCGGGTTGTTATGCGTACATCACATGGCGCGTGGGTATAATTTGATACCGGTCTTTATTTTTATGGTAACTCCGGTTTGCAGTTTTTTAAATTTTCGGAAGATACAATATTGTTTACCTGCACCAGGTAGGTTCTTGTATGCGGCGTTTCACTTAAAAATAAAAGCCGGGTTACTTTTTTATTGGTTGTTAAAAGGAGCAGGCCTTCCGAATGATTATCGAGGCGGCCAACAGCATGTATACCTTCAGGAAATTTAAATTCAAGGCTACCCAGCAACTGCACATCATGTGTACTTACAAACTGCGATACCATGTGGTATGGTTTGTTGATGATAAAGTAACGGTTGGGTTTTGTGGGCATGCCGGATTTGAAAATTGAATATTTAGCTGAGTTTGGAAATTAAAGGTAGATAGTATTATTTTATTCCCATGTTTTCATAAATCACCAACTGTGAATGTTCAATAACCAATGTTCAATACTCAACAAACAACTTTGCGTTACCGTATCAACACCGTACTTCCTTTGGCCTGGTAGGTTTTATTATCAACGCCAATGCCTTCGAGCATCCATACCAGTGTTTGTGTAAGAACCGGGTTGCCATTAAAACGGCCGTCCCAGCCATTTTTGGGGTCCTGTGTAAAATAAACCATTTGTCCCCAGCGGTTAAAGATCTTAAAGTATTTCAAATCCTTTATCCCGATCATAAATGGTTTTAACAGGTCATTCAGTCCATCTTTATTGGGCGTAAATGCATTGGGTACATAGATCACGATGTTCTTATTGATCTTTACAACCTGTGTATCTGTAGTGATACAGCCCGAATTTGTTTTTAACTCGATGATATATGCCTGTTCAACATTACCTTTAAAAACAGGCGTGTAGCTGCCGGGGTTATCCAGGTTTGTTGCGGGTGTCCAAAGTATATTATCCCCAATGGGCCTGGCCTGCAGGGTAAGCGGTAAATTGGCAACTGCATA
Source organism: Chitinophagaceae bacterium (assembly GCA_016703625.1). Lineage (GTDB taxonomy): Bacteria > Bacteroidota > Bacteroidia > Chitinophagales > Chitinophagaceae > Ferruginibacter. The sequence continues at coordinate 126,994 of JADJBP010000007.1, forward strand.
TGCCACCGGGTTATTGATGCCGGCTACCGGTTTATCAATCCTTGCAAAACGTTTTTGAATGCTTACCGGGAATGGGCACTGGTCGCTGCTGACCGACAAACTTATCACATAATCACCTGCAACCGGGTAAACCTGCGCAGGCGGGTTTCGCAATGTAGAGGTTTGACCGTTTCCAAAATCCCATAAATAGTGCACATTGCTGGTGCCGGGGTCAATGGTATTGTTGACAGGCAGAGCCGGTTCATTGATACAAACCGGGCTAATGGTAAAAGCAGCAAACACATTGGGATACACTTTTATGGTAAGCGAAGTACTGTCGGCACAGGAACTGTTGCTGCTAACGATCATCAGCACTTCAAAGGTTCCCGGGTTTTTATAACTGTATGTGATATCACGGCTGGTTGCAGTAAACCCGTCGCCCATGATCCATTTGTATTGCATATTGCCAACTGCATTGGTACTGGCATTTGTAAAGATGAATTTATTATTGACCATACACTGGGCCGGTTTGTCAACAGTAAAACCGGCTATCGGAACCGAAGCAATGTTCACTTCCTGAGGCCTGGTGGTTTTTTCGCAGCCTAAAACTGATCAGCCGGGCATGGTAACTGCCCGACTCAGTTACCGTATAGGTCTGCCCGTTTGCACCGGGTATGAGGGCGCCGTTTTTAAACCATTGTACACTGTCGGCATTCAGTGTTTTTAATACGGTACTGTCGCCGCTGCCGATACACCAGTCCGTTTTTCCCAACACCTGTAGGCTGTCAGACAGTTTTGCAGCAAACACGGTTACCGTATCTGAGGAAATACATCCTCCGCCACTATGCCTAATCGTTAGTATGTAGTCCGTAGTGGTGTCCGGTGTGGCAAAAGGATTTGCCAGTATGGGGTTGTTTAAGCCCGTATCGGGTGTCCACTGGTAAAACCAGCCGGGTTTTGGCGGTACGCCGATTTGTGCAATGCTGTTATTGCACGAGTTTTTGTCGGGGCCGGCATTTGCCAAATAACTTAACGTATCGTACAGGTAAGTGTACAGCGTATCATGGCATCCGTAACCGCTGTAGGGAACAACTATAACAGCCACCTGTGTACCGGAAGCCGGGGGAGGCGTTAAAATAAGTGTTTGCGAATTGCCCAGTACCTGTGTAAAACTGTTGTTGTACCAGGTATAGGATTGATAGCCATATGGCGCATTCAACCTTACCTGGCTGTCATCCGGGCAAAATACGGCTCCTTCAAACCTGTCGCTGCATTCCGTATTCACGTCTATATAAGCATATCCAAAATGGATCCTGAAAGTACAATCAGCCGTTTTAAAGAAAAGCCGTATGGTTTTACCGGCCAGGTTATCAAGGTTGATGGAAACAGCGGTCCAGTTTTTATACCATACCGGGGTATTTCCGCCGGGATGGGGTGAAAGCTGGAAACCCGGTAATGGCGAACCGTTGGCAAAAAAAGAAAATGAAGAACAGTTAATGGAATAGCCATCTGAAACATTATACACCAACAGATCGAGCCTGGGCTGTTCTGATACATGATGGCCGGGATCCTGGAATACCACGGCATAATTATAGATCAGGTTGTACGTATTGGCATTTGCCGGAATGGTAAAATCGTAAGAAACTCCCTCTGCTTCATGATTTGCCGAATTATTACCCAGTTTAATGGAAAAACCGCTTCCATTCGGGCAGTTTTTTGGAAAGCCCCCATATTCATCAACACCTGAACCCGGGTTGGCAGCATATATGGTATGCCTGTTAAAGACCGGGCTTCCTGAATAGTTAAAAGTGATCCTGTTTGTACTGTCTACTTCTTCGGCATAACCGGTATAACAGGTCCAGCCAAAAAATCCGCCATTTTCAAAATCTATATTGGGAGGGCAGTTCTGCGCTTTAGCTGAAAAACAGGCCAAACATAAAAATGTACATACAACAGGTATATTTGATATGTATCTTGAAAATAGCATATAGGTAAGATCAAAAATCATTCATTTGATCAGGTACATTTAAAGTTAAAACTATTATTTTATTCTGTGGGAGTATTCCATTGACAATTATAATGCTGTTTTGATGCTTTGTATGCTTTGTTTAATTTCAAAACCGTTTACCATGTATGGTATAAACGCATTAATTGTCGTTTTGGTTGTGCGGGAGCCAGGCAATAAAAACAACCCGAAAGGACAAACAGGTTGGCTTGGGAGATGTTTATTAAACATATACCTTTGCGGCATGACAATAGAGCATCTTAAATCTATGAGGGACCGTGTGTTGGTCTTGGGGAGGTTTCTTTGACGTCGCTAACAGGGAAGCCAAAACTGCAAACGATAAACAACTTTCACTTTCACCGGGTTTTTGGGACGATAATGCCCGGGCTACGGCTATTTTAAAAGAAATAAAAGTAAATGAGTACTGGATAAACCTGTACTATGCAGTGGAAACTGCGGTAGAGGACTTTGCCGTATTATTTGAATTCTGGAAAGCCGGCGAAACCACAGAAGAAGAAGTGAAAGAAGCCTTTAACCTGGCCATTGAAAGAATTGAGGAAGCCGAATTTAAAAGTACACTGAACGAGCCGGAAGACCACCTGCCTGCCGTATTACAGATAAACAGCGGCGCCGGCGGAACCGAAAGCCAGGACTGGGCCGAAATGCTGGCCCGCATGTACCGTATGTATGCCGAAAAGCAGGGCTGGAAAGTAACGGAGATCGACTGGCAATGGGGCGATGGCGCCGGAATTAAAACCTGTACCTACGAGTTTGAAGGTGATTTTGCCTATGGTTTTTTAAAGTCGGAGAACGGGGTGCACCGGCTTGTTCGTATTTCTCCATTCGACAGTAATGCACGCAGGCATACCTCTTTTGCTTCGGTAAATGTGTACCCGCTGGTTGATGATACCATCAAGATCGATATTAACCCGGCCGATGTAAAAATGGAAACTTCCAGGAGTGGAGGTGCAGGCGGCCAAAATGTGAACAAAGTGGAAACCAAAGTGCAGTTAACGCATTTACCCACCGGTATTGTGGTGGTTTGCCAGCAGGACAGGAGCCAGCTTGGCAACCGCGAAATGGCCATGCAGATGCTGAAAAGCCGTTTGTACGAAATTGAATTACAAAAACGAAATGCACTGAAAGACGCCAGCAACAGTAAAAAGAAAAAGATAGAGTGGGGCAGCCAGATACGAAGCTATGTTTTTCATCCCTATAAAATGATCAAGGACCACCGCACCGATCATGAAGTGGGAAATGTGGGTCCGGTGATGGACGGGGAACTGGATGGGTTTATCAAGGCGTATTTGATGAGTGAAAAGGAAACGGATTAACCACAGATTATACAGATTTTACCACAGATTTACACGGATTTGATTTGTGTAATCTGTGAAAATTTTATCTGTGAAAATCTGTGGTAAAATTTACAACCCATATTTTTAAAGTTAACTTTGTTTGATATTTCTAATTCAATAAAATCATCATTATGCAATACGGAGATTTTTATTACCCAATGCCGGTAAATGAACCTGTACTTAGTTATCCACCGGGTTCAAAAGAAAAGCTGGCGCTCAAAGCCGCATTAAAAGAACTGAAAAGCACAAAATTGATGTGCCCATGTACATCGGCGGTGAAGAAGTGAGAACCGGAAAAACAATGGAAATCCATCCCCCACATGAACGCAAACATTTGCTGGGGCATTTTCATGTGGGTGAAGCAAAGCATGTTACCAAAGCCATCAATGCAGCATTAAAAGTAAAAGACAAATGGGCCAACATGAGCTGGGAGAACAGGGCCAATATATTTTTAAAAGCGGCAGATCTTTTAGCCGGGAAATACCGCCCATATATCAACGGTACTACCATGCTGGGGCAAAGTAAGAACTGTTTCCAGGCAGAGATAGATGCAGCGTGTGAGCTCATCGATTTTTTACGTTTCAATGTACATTTCTTAAGTGATATTTATCGCCAGCAACCCATCAGCGGAGCCAGCATGAACAACAGGATGGAATACCGCCCGCTGGAAGGATTTGTATTTGCATTAACGCCTTTTAATTTTACAGCTATAGGTGGCAACCTGCCTACATCAGCAGCTATGTGCGGCAATGTGGTTATCTGGAAATGTGCCAACACACAGGTGTACAGTGCACAGATGTTTATGCGTATATTAAAAGAAGCCGGGTTACCCGACGGCGTTATCAACCTGGTTTTTATTGATGGCCCAACAATCGGCGAAGTGGTTTTTAATCACCGTGATTTTGCAGGCATACATTTTACCGGGAGTACCGGTGTATTTAATAAGATGTGGGAAACCATCGGGAAGAATATGGGTATGTACCGTTCTTATCCACGCATTGTTGGAGAAACAGGTGGAAAGGATTTTGTGATCGCACATAAAAGCGCTGATCCGGATGTGGTGGTAACTGCATTGGCCCGGGGCGCATTTGAATACCAGGGTCAAAAATGTTCGGCTGCATCCAGGGCTTACATCCCGTCGAACATGGCAGCCGAAGTAAAAAAGAAACTGGTGGAGCAGGTGAAGACCATGAAGATGGGCACGGTGGAAGATTTTACCAATTTTGTAAATGCGGTCATTGACGAAAAAAGTTTCGATAAACTGGAAGGATATATCAAAGCTGCAAGAAAGAGAGACAGTGGCGCAAAAATATGGGTAGGTGGCAAGTGTGATAAAACGGATGGTTTCTTTATTGAACCAACGGTGATTGAAGCAACCGATCCCAATTATGTGACCATGTGCGAAGAGTTATTTGGTCCCATACTCACCGTTTATATTTATGATGAAAATAAATTTGAATCAGCCTTAAAACTGGTTGATGAAACCTCGCCTTATGCATTGACCGGTGCAGTGATCGCCCGCGACCGTTTTGCAGTGGAACTGGCTACAGAGAAATTACGCAACAGCGCAGGTAATTTTTACATTAATGATAAACCAACAGGCGCCGTGGTTGGCCAGCAGCCCTTTGGTGGCGCAAGGGGCAGCGGTACCAATGACAAAGCGGGATCCATTTTAAACCTGTACCGCTGGTTAAGTGCCCGTACGGTCAAAGAAACATTTAATTCACCTACAGATTACCGTTATCCTTTTTTACAGGAGAAGTGATCAATAAACACAAATAATTATGAAAGCAAAAATTACATTCACATTACCTGCCGGCCATGTTATCGGCGCAGATGAATGTGTCTTACTCGGTGAATTCAATAACTGGAATATTGAAGAAGCGATATACCTGCAAAAGCAGGATGATGGCTCCATGCAGGCTGAAGTTGAACTTCCTGCGGGCAGGGACTATCAATACCGCTACCTGCTCAGCAATGGCCGCTGGGTAAATGATGATGGCGAAAAGATCATATCGGAAATGATGGGATACCCGGTAGAGAATTGCCTGGTTAGGGTTGCCGGGATAAGTATAACTGAACCGGTACAGGGAAAAGCAACAGCAAAAACCAAAGCAGCAGCAGTGAAAAAAACAGCGAAAAGCAAATCGCCGGCAAAACCAAAAGCGGTTGCAGTAAAAGATGACCTGACAAAGGTCGAAGGGATCGGAAAAAAGATAGAAGCTTTATTGTATAAAAATAAAATTCAAAGTTACCAGCAGCTTTCAAAAGCTACTGTAAAAAGTTTAAAATTGATCCTGAAACCGGTGGCAGTAAATTCAGTATGCATGATCCGGGTACCTGGCCAAAACAGGCTAAACTGGCAGCAGCCCGTAAATGGGATGAACTGGCACTGCTGCAACAGCAATTAACCGGTGGTAAATAAAATATCAAATCGTATTTTAAAAAAGGGCATGCAATACAGGGCCCTTGCTCGTGCACCTGTTTGCAACTGAACATTTGTTTTTGTCATTTCGACATAAGGAGAAATCTATTTGTAAACTACACCGGATGTCTCCTGTCGTCGACATGACAGTTTGTTTATATAAAATTTTCAAACTGATGAACTACCGCGACTTTTTTTATCGGTCAATAACCAATAAATTCGCTGAATAAATATTTACATTTGAAAACGATCCTGGATAAACAGCAATTGCACCTGGCCATATTAAGGCTGGCACACCAGTTCCTGGAAAACAACCATAGCCTCCACGATGTGGTATTCATCGGAATACAGCCCCGTGGCGTACTGGTAGGTACCAAACTGATGGATTGTATCCGGCAGCTTTGTCCCGGTGAAAATATACAATACGGCATTTTAGATATTACCTTTTACCGCGATGATGTACGGGATGAACTGCATGTTGCCAATACAACCGAAATTCCTTTCTCCATTGAAGATAAAAATGTGATCTTAATAGACGACGTGTTATATACCGGCCGCACCATCCGTGCAGCACTGGATGCCATACAGGATTTCGGGAGGCCAAAAAAGGTGGAGTTATGTGTGTTGGTTGACCGCCGGTTCAACCGTGAATTGCCCATACAGCCTGATTATTGCGGCAAAGCCATCGATACGGTCATCTCCCAGAAAGTTAAAGTAGAGTGGGATAAGGAAGCGGTGGTTCTTTATTAGGGTACAAGTAATCAAGGTACAAGTAATCAAGGTACAAGTATTCAGGGCACAAGTAATCAAGGCACAAGTATTCAAGGCTCAAGTAACAGGCTCAAGAACACTTGTACCTTGAATTCTTGAAACTTGTACCTTGAATTCTTGAAACTTGTACCTTGAATCTTGTTTCTTGTCCCTTTTTCCCCTAATTTCGCTGCTTAATGCAACTATCTACCAAACATCTATTGGGCATTAAAGACCTCACCGCATCAGATATTTCACTTATTTTATCAACCGCCACCCGTTTTAAAGAAGTTTTACAGCGCTCAGTAAAGAAAGTACCGTCATTGCGTGATGTGACCATCGTTAATTTATTTTACGAAAATTCAACCCGCACCCGGATATCATTTGAACTGGCTGAAAAAAGGCTTGGCGCTGATACCATTAATTTTTCCGCATCGGCATCATCCATAAAAAAGGGAGAAACGCTGCTTGATACCGTCAATAATATTTTAAGCATGAAGGTGGATATGGTAGTGATGCGGCACAGTGCCAGCGGGGCTCCGCATTTCCTGGCAAAGCATATACCGGCAGCCATCATCAATGCCGGTGACGGTATCAATGAACATCCTACACAGGCATTGCTTGATGCATTGTCGATCCAGGAAAAAACAGGTAGCCTTGAGGGGAAAAAGGTTGTATTAATAGGCGATATCATGCATTCCAGGGTTGCACTCAGCAATATTTACCTCTTACATAAAATGGGTGCCGAAGTGATGGTGGCCGGTCCGCCAACGCTGATCCCAAAATATATTGAAGAAGCACTGCATGTAAAAGTTGAATATAATATCAAAAAGGCACTGGCATGGTGCGATGTGGCCAATGTATTGCGTATCCAGCTTGAAAGGCAGAACCAGGTGCTTTTTTCATCCCTGCGGGAATATAACCTGGCATATGGCATCAGTAAAAAGTTGCTGGATGGTTTGCAAAAAGAAATTGTTATCATGCACCCGGGACCCATTAACCGGGGTGTGGAGATCGACAGTGATGTGGCAGACGGTAACCAATCGATCATTTTGCAGCAGGTAGAGAACGGCGTTGCCGTAAGGATGGCGGCCCTGTATTTGCTGGCAGGAAACAGGAGTAATGGATAATTTTTTAATGGATAATTGATAATGCCTTTGATTGCAATAATCTGTTCTTAACTTTATCATTACAAGTTTGTAAGTAAAACGGCTGAAGTGCTGAAGCTTTATCCATTAAAAAATTATCAATTATCCATTAATGAATAGGATCTGTTTATTCCCCGGCACATTCGACCCCGTAACACTTGGGCATAAGGATATCATCGACCGGGCGCTTCCCTTATTTGATAAACTGGTCATTGGTATAGGGCGTAACATCAATAAAAAACCCATGTTCAGCGAAAGGCAGCGCCTGAAATGGCTCCGGGAAATGTATAGAGATAACCCGAAAGTAGAAGCACTTGCCTATGATGGTTTAACGGTTGATTGCTGTAATAAAGTAGGCGCCAATTTTATTTTGCGCGGTATCCGTTACGTAAATGATTTTGAATATGAAAAGGCAATTGCAGATATGAACCGCAGCATTGATCACCGCATCGAGACCATTTTCCTTACCTGTTTACCGCAATTCACTTCAGTGGCTTCAACCCTGGTAAGGGATGTTTTAAGGAACGGCGGTGATGTATCCCAGTTCCTGCCTGATGAGGTAAAGCGATCTATCAAAAAGCGGAATTGATTTTTTCTTTTAATTTTAATTTTTCCGATGTCTATCTGGTTTAATAAATCATTGTCATTACCCGCACTAAATCCCCTTGGGCCGGGTACCATGGGTGAATTCTTACGGATGGAATGGGTTGAGATCGGCGGCGATTACCTGGTGATGCGCATGCCTGTTGATGAAAGGACCAAACAGCCTTATGGCCTGTTGCACGGAGGTGCCAGTTGTGCTTTGGCCGAAACTGTTGGCAGCCTGGCATCTCATTTTGTAATAGATCCCGGTAAATTCATTTGTGTAGGACTGGAAATAAACGCCAATCATGTGCGCAGCGCCAGGAACGGATTTGTAACGGCAACCTGCAGCCCTTTACACATTGGTGCAACCACGCATGTGTGGGATATAAAAATTCACGATGACAGAAAAAAACTGGTTTGTATAAGCAGGCTTACTGTTGCTATTTTGAAAAAGCGGGGTAAAGGCACAAGGTACAAGGTTCTAGGTACAAGGCTCAAGCAAAACAAGGCATAAGGCACAAGCTTACAAGGTGCAAGTACGCATGGGGTCATTGATTGCTTGAATTCTTGATTGCTTGAATTCTTGAATCTTTTAGGGTGTATCAAAAAAAAGTACCCAGGATATCTTTTACAGAAGGATAAGTATCTTTAACCGGTTCTTTAATATCCCTTGTCTTCACCCATTTGATCTGGGTTATATGTTCCTCCACCTGTGGCTTTAAAACCTGCTTTGCTGAACAGGTCATATGATACCAATGTGAAATTTTTAAAAAATGCTTTCCAAATTCATCATATACATGATAGGTTTCTCCTACTTTCTTTTTTAACTGCAGGTTGGTAACACCCGTTTCCTCAGTAACTTCCCGCAGGGCACATTGTTCTTCTTTTTCTCCTTTTTCTATTTTCCCTTTTGGCAGGTCCCATTTGCCGAGACGTTGGATAAACAGTATCTCCTTTTTTTCATTTTGCACGATCCCGCCTGCTGCTTCAATTACCTTAAAATTTTTAAAGAATGTCTCTTTTAATTTTTCCAGGTCCGAATGCCATAGTACACCTGCATGAAAAGCATCTTTTTTTATTTCGTGCAGCATCGATTTAATGGCCCTGGGAGAGATCTCATCCACAAAAACCGCATCAGGATGGTGCAGTATTTCATTGATGCCTTTATCAATTTCATCGCAAAGGATAACCGGCTTTTCGCCAAAATAGATTTTGATGTACATAAATAAATTTCAGTTTTCAGTTTGCAATGGTCAAATTTGCAGCATGACTAATGAAAAAGCCGTTGCTGAAAAGCTACTACAAATTAAGGGGGCCATGGCTGCCGATCAGCTCAAACTTCCATACATTTATGTTCGCCCCAAACCCAAGGAACATGGCTTAGCCAACCAGATAGAAGGGGCACTTGAAAAAGGCAGTAAAGTATTGGTCATTGAAGACCTGATCTCAACCGGTAAAAGCAGTTTACAGGTTTGCGAAGTATTAAAAGCGGCCGGTGCCGATGTAATTGGTATGGTTTCCATTTTTACGTATGGGTTTGAAATAGCTGACCAGGCTTTTGCGGCAGCAAATATCCCATATAGTTCTCTTACCAATTACCAGACGCTGATCAGCCTGGCTCTTGAAAAAGGGATCATAGCAGCGGAGGAACAAAATACCTTGTTAAATTGGAGGGCAGATCCTGCCAATTGGAAAGGGATTCTGTAATTTAGCTTGCAATACGAAGCTTTAGCGAAGTATTATGTTGATGCGGAGCTTTTTTGCGGAGCAGTACTTAAAATCACTTTATATGAGATCATGTATACTTGGTTTAGTGGCTATATTTTGTATATCAGCAACGGGCTTTGCCCAATACCAGCAGACCCAAAAAGTAAGCGGCAAAGCAGTGATCAAAACCCCTACAGTTCAATGCCAGACCTGTAAGGACCGTGTTGAATTTTTTATAGGCAGAACGGAAGGGGTAACTTCTGTGAAAGTGAATATTAAACAAAGAACCACCACGGTTACCTGGTTAAATGACCGCACAACCCTTGAAAATATTAAAGTAGCCATTGCCAACCAGGGCTTTGATGCTGATGATATAGAAGCAGAAGAATATGCCTTAAAAAGGCTTCCCAAAGAATGTAAGCTGCATATTGAGGCGGCAAAATCAGTCCAACCGGCTATAAAGCAATAATTTTCGTTTTATTTTTCTGCGAATGCCTGTAAAGGCTGTATAAGGCATTAATTAAGCTTTGAATCCTGCTTAAAAGGTAGTGAAACGCTGTAATCCTTCATAACTTACCGGGAAGGTTTTGTACACATTTGCCTTTCCCAGTTTTACCGTACCGGTAATTTTTACCAATACTTCTTTGCCCAAAAAGGTTGAAAAAGCATTTTTCAGCAGGTTTTTCATGTCAACTTCTATTTGAAGCGGCATGGTAAATTCCGACAGTTTGGGAATGGTGATCTGGTAGTCCTGGCTGCTGTGCCCCAGTAAATTATTATCAATATATATATCCAGGTCGGTGTATTTGAGCTGCATTCCAAAATTATTGGGATTGTAATAAATGAGATCCAGTTTCAGGGTAGTGGCCGCAAACCCAACTTTTTCAACTTTCAGGTTTTTAAAATCGCGGTAAACCAATTCTTTCGGAGCCTGACAAGCTGTCGCAAAAATTACAATTAAAAAAAACGCAATGGGGTAGAGGAGAATTTTGTTTTTCATGTGCCTGTTTCTGGGTGTAAGGTAAGCCAAGAATTTTGATTGGCAATAAATGATCAGAACCTCGAAAAACAGGGCACTAAAACATTTAGGTTATTGCTGCTGTTTTTAAATAATAAGCTGCAAATTATCACACTAATAAATTTATAAGTTTAAAAATATTACAATAAACTAAATTTCAGTTATATATGATGCATATCAAATATAGTTGTATAGATAAAAATTTCGAGTATTGTGTAAATTATTTGAAAAAATACTTGTTTTTGTTTTTTTACAAACATATTTGTCTATATTCTTTGTATTTAATTGGTAAATAGTATAGTTATGAATAATTATTGAAATTAAATAAAATGCAATATTTTATATTACAAATTAATTTTACTTTAACTTTTTTAAATTTACCGAAGCCAGGCTTTGCTCTAATGTAGAAGGTTAAATTAAATTCAACAAATTTACTATTTAACGTATTTTCCCTAAGATGACAGTAAAATTACGGCGCAAAAAATTTGCGTTTTCCGAAAACTGTATTATGTTTGCACCAGAAATTAAAAATGACGATTACCTCGGTTATTCTTTTTTTCTGATCCTAATCTCCAAACCTCCTCTTAAAAAACCATCCAATTTTGGTCCGGGCTATTGCCCTACGTCAAGATCCTGTAAGAACCATTTCTGAAACCTCAAACACAAGAAAATGAAAATTAACTCTACACTATTACGTGCTGTATTATCTGCAGTGATCGTTTTTACTTTAAGCTTTAATATTGTTAGTGCCCAATGCACTACGCCTACACTGACGTACGCAAATCCTGTATTGGTTTCAGGTACCGCAGGATCAGTTAATGCTAAGTATAAATTCCCATCAGTTACAACTGGTGTTGATGCGTATATCACTATCCTGAACCGGGTTGGGGGTGCTACACTTACTAATATAGATGATAATGTTAACGGGTACAGTGCCGCCTGGCAACCAACAGTAAGAACCAAGTCAAATTCAGGTGCAGGCGAATCTTATTTCAGTTTTCGAATTGAATATAAAGATGCAGGCACCCAAAACAACCAAGTGTTTAACTGTTTATCTTACATTTATTGATGTTGACTGTTGATAATGATAAAGTAAGGAATTTGTGGCAGCCAAGGGCTTTATGAACTAAACACTTTCAAATAACACGGTGCTTAGTTTCAGTCAGCAATCTGGCATGACCAAAGCGCTGGGCCCAATAACAAATTATACCAGCCATCGACACCACTTCCTATCAAACCAATATCAATTTCATGTTCATGAATACGGATAAAATTGATTAAGTATGGATAGGCAGCAAAGTAACACAAGGCTTTACAGTGCAGGACCGTTTAAATTGCGGCTATTTCAGTAATATTTACATACCCAATGGTGGCCCTTTACCGGTTAAGTATTTGTCATTTGATGCTGTGGTCAATGATAAAACAGTCGTGTTAAACTGGATCACCGCTGAAGAGTTGAACCACAACTATTATGAAGTGGAAAGGTCATTTGATATGAATGATTACAACACGCTTGGAATGGTACTGGATGGTTTTATCATGAATGGAACAGGTAAGAAATACCAGTTCAAAGATAATTCACCTGAATTAACGGGAAGGTCGATCGCTTACTACCGTTTAAAGCAATTTGATATTGATGGAAAAGTAACCTACAGCAAAGTACTGGCAGTAAGATTACAGGCCAAAGCTGATGTGGTGATGCAGGTTTCACCCAATCCTTTTACAGAAAATCTGAATGTTCGGTTTACTTCAGCCGAAAGCGGGACCGCTCAAATACGTATTGTAAACAGTACGGGACAAACAATGTTATCCAAACAAGCACTAATAAGTAAAGGTTACAATAACATCCAGGTAGAAGGCCTCAGCGGCCTGGCTACCGGGATGTATGTAGCCCAGTTGATCATGAACGGGACAATAATTGACAACCAGCGGGTGATCAAAAACGCATTTAAAAACTGGTTGCGGAAACCGGAGTGATCAGCCGATCGCCGGTTTCCTGATTCCTGGGAATTAAAAGGTATAGATCACCGGTCATTCATTGTAAACCACTAAAAAAAACTTTATGCAAAAATCAATCACATTACAAAGTCTGATCTTACTGGCGGGCAGTATGTTTCAAAATAAATCATACCAGTTAATGCCGTCTTATTGGGCAATGGTTCCGGTTACACAACAGTAAACAGGTTTGATATAAAATGTAGCAATAAGTAACACCTGGTATGAGTTTAAAAACTGAATTAAAGAATTTTAATTAATAATAACAACCGGCAAAATAATATGACCCTAAACCACGTTTATACCCTAACCCCCGGGTAACTAAACGTAAGTGTCTGGTTTACGATGTTTTCTTTGGGGGTTACAGAATCGAAAGATTCTTAACAAAAGCTGCATTTCTATGCGGCTTTTTTTTTTCTCTGCAGCAGTCCCATTTTGCCATAACCTCATTTCCGTGGCAAAAGCAGGGCCGCAATTCTTAAAGCTTAATTTCTGTTGTTTATCATTCTATTTCACCAACAACCCCGGCGATAAATTTTATTTAATCTGGATCATGTAGGGTAGTCACTCCAGGCTTAAAACAGGGGAATAATATTATAAATAAGCCTTTTACTTTTCTTTTTTTTATCGGTTTTATATGTATATTTGGTTTATCCTTTCCCTGTGTAAAAACTGTGTATTTCTTTTATCCATGTCAGGCAACATAACCCCCTAAGGCAGCATCCGGTTTACCGGGTAACCATTTTATTGCTAACTTTTTTTATACCAAACGTTTATGCGGAAATTTATACTTCTGGCCATTACTGTCTTTACTGTATTAATAACCACTGCACAGGATTTTAGCAATAAGGGAAAGGATTTTTGGGTAGGGTATGGTTACCACGAAAGAATGAACGCTGCAAATCCTCCCGGAGGATCGCAGGATATGGTTTTATATTTTGCTACAGAACAGGTTACCAATATAACCATCACCATACCGGGTTCAGGTTATACTCAAAATATAACAACTCCGGCCGGTAATAATGTGATCACCTCTGCAATTATTCCAAAAACGCTGCCCGACGATGCCCGTTTAATAACTGAAGGGCTTTCCAATCAAGGGATACACATTACCAGTGATAAACCCATGGTTGCCTATGCACATGTGTATAATCAAAGTGTATCCGGTGCCACCATTTTATTTCCTACCAATACCTGGGTAGGGAATATTATTCAGTGAATTATAAAAACTGGTCCAATACCAACAATTCAAATTGCTGGTTTTATGTGGTTGCAGCAGATACCGGAACAACTACCATTGAGATCACACCAACAGGTAATACTATGGGCGGATGGGTTGCAGGCACTACCTATACTGTAACGCTTACACAGGGCCAGGTTTATAATGTAATGGGGCAAATGATCGCTACCCCGTTTGGTTGCAACCCGGTTTGTACCGGTTATGACCTTACCGGTTCATTGATAAGAAGTGTAAATACCGGAAGCGGATGTAAAAAGATCGCTGTTTTTTCAGGAAGCGGCAGGATCAGTATTACCTGTAATAACAACCAATCCTCTTCAGATAATTATATGGTTCAGGCCATGCCCAAAACCGCTTGGGGTAAAAATATTTAACCACGCCAGCAAATGGCAACCAGGCTAATAATATATTCAGGGATTTGTGTAACCAACCCCGCCACTATGGTTAGGATAAATGGTAGTGGTTACTACGCTTCCTTTACAAAATGGATTTTATTATGAAATGCCTGCAACCAATCAACCACAATTGATAGAAGCAGACAGCGCCATCATGGTTGCCCAGTATTTTACTTCCCAGAATGCCTGTGGAAATGGAAATCCAGGTGATCCTGAAGTGATCTACCTGAGTGCAGTTGAACAGAATATCAACAAGGTCTTATGGAATGCAACGCCCAACTGGGCAATTTCATCACATAATTTCAATGTGGTTTTACCCAATTCCGGAACAGCTGTCAGTTCTTTTACACTGGATGGAGCGCCTTTGGGAGGTTTTCTTCCCCATCCCCAGGATCCCAATTATGTTTACCTGCTGCAGAATGTTGCACCCGGGTTCCATATTATTCAATCTGATTCGGGATTTAATGCCATTGCTTATGGTTTTGGCGGTGCAGAGTCATATGGATACAATGCCGGCACAAATATTAAAGACCTTTACCAGCAAATAGGTGTTGCCACACAGTATGGCATTGAATCAACACCATCAGTTTGTACAAATTCTCCCTTCAAGTTTAAAGTATCATTACCGTATATTCCGGATTCCATGCATTGGAATTTTAATGGTGCTGTAGGAATGTTACCCAATAACAATACAGTGTATATTGATAATACAGGTAATGTTGCTGAAGATTCAACAACGGTGATCAATGGCAGAACGATCCATTGGTATTCCATACCAACCCTGTACACTTTTACTACAGTTGGCGTATACCCGATAACAATCACTGTGTTTGTTCCAAACAATGATTGCGGCTCCGTGCAGGATATTGATTTTGACCTCGGTGTATCTGATCCCCCGGTTGTCAGTTTTAATGCAGTAACACCTGGTTGCTATTTAGAGCCTGTTACAGCAACAGAAACCACCCCTCAAATACCAAAAGCAACTTATAAAATATGGTGGGAGTTTTTTGACCCTGTAACAAACACAACTACTGTTTATACTACGATACCTACAAATAATTACAGGACTGTTTCCCACACTTTTACCACTCCGGGAGTTAAAAGAATACGCCATGCCAGTATTACTACACCCGGTTGTTTAAGTGATACAATTGTTCAAAATATTACTTTACCGGATCTGCCAACAGCAACCATTGCCGGCAACAACACAGTTTGTATTAACGCTGTTCCTTCAGTTCCGGTAACATTCACTGGTTCATTGGGCACAGCCGAATATCTATTCAGCTATAATATTAATGGTGGTGCTACCATTGTTACCCCGCCAAGTACCGGTAATTCATTTACAGTTAATGCCCCTACCAATGTGGCAGGTACATTTATATATAACCTTATTGGAGTAACCAATACGGTCCCTGTTGGAACTCCATGTACAAGAGTTATAACCGGACAATCAGTTACGGTAAATATTAATCCATTACCAATTGCTGCAATAGCAGGAGGAACAACAGTTTGCCTGAATGGCATACAACCCCTGTAACCTTTACGGGTAGTGGCAGTACAGCGCCTTATACTTTTGCCTATACAATTAATGGAGTACCGCAAACGCCTGTGGTCAGTAACGGGGCCGGTATCTATACATTGAATGCGCCCACCAATGTTGCAGGTCCTTTTAATTATACCATTACCCAGGTTACTGATGCCAGCAGTACTTTATGCAGTGCAGTAACCAATGTATCAACATTAATAACTGTAAACGATCTTCCCAATGCATCCATTAACGGAGCAACAGCTGTATGTTTAAATGCAGCGCAACCACCGGTTACATTTACAGGTAGCGGCGGAACTGCACCTTATACATTTAATTATACCATTAACGGTGTAGCCCAGCCTCCTTTAGTAAGTAATGCTGCCGGGATCGGAACCATAAATGCGCTTACCAATGTGGCCGGTACATTTACCTATGCATTGGTGAGTGTACAGGAGGGAAGCCCAATAACCTGTTTGAGGAGTGGTTTAACAGGTACTACAGTAATTACAGTAAATCCATTGCCTGCAGCAGCTATAGCAGGTAGTACAACAGTTTGTTTAAACGGTGCATCCCCTGTGGTTACTTTTACAGGAAGCGGAGGTACAGCACCTTATACTTTTGCCTATTCGATAAACGGGACACCGCAAACACCGGTAATAAGTAACGCGGCAGTATATACACCATCAATGCCCCACAAATGTTATCGGTGCATTTACCTATACCATTACATTAATAACAGATGCAAGCAGTACCTTATGCAGCTCAACACCAAATGTTTCCACCACTATTACAGTAAATGATTTACCGGATGCGGAATACCGGTGCAACTTCAGTATGTTTAAATGCGGCGCAACCCCGGTTACATTTACAGGTAGCGGCGGTACTGCACCTTATACATTTAATTATACCATTAATGGTTTAGCCCAGCCTCCTTTAGTAAGTAATGCTGCAGGGATAGGAACGATCAATGCGCCTACCAATATTGCCGGTATATTTACCTATGCATTGGTGAGTGTACAGGAGGGTAGCCCAATAGCATGTTTACGGACTGGTTTAACGGGTACTACAATAATAACTGTTAATCCATTGCCATCAATCAGCGGTACAACCGAAGTATGTTTAAATGACCCGTCACCCTTTATTACTTTTACGGGTACAGGTTCAACTGCACCATATACTTTTAGTTATACCATCAATGCTGTTGCACAACCACCAATTATCAGTAATGCTGCTGGTATTGCAACAATAGCTGTTCAACGAATATAGCTAATACCTTTACCTATAACCTGACCGTGTGCAGGATGGAAGTTCTACTTTATGTATCTCTGTTATAACCGGCCAGCAGGCAATTGTTACATTCATCCGTTACCAACAGCAAATTTTAATTATAGCGCACCATCCTGCGAAACCAGGATCATCAACTTTACAGATGCTTCTATTCCAAATGTGGGAACGCTGACCGGCTGGGCATGGAATTTTGGAGACCCTGCAAGTGGCGGTAATAACACTTCAGCTTTACAAAATCCATCACATACATTTGCAACTGCCGGAACATATACCGTTGAACTTATAGTTACTTCATCTGAAGGATGTTCTAATCTTAGTTTTACAAGAACAGTGGTAATTAATGATCGCCCACTCGCCGGTTTCATCATACCTGAAGTTTGTTTGAGCGATACCTATGCCCAGTTTACCGACACCAGCAGGATTGCCTCCGGCACCATCAATGCCTGGAACTGGAATTTTGGGGATCCCGGAAGTGGCCCCAACAATACATCAACTTTGCAAAACCCGCAGCATAGTTACACAGCCGTAGGTAACTACAATGTTGAATTGATCGTAACCAGCAATAACGGATGCAGGGATACCATTGTACAGCAATTAACTGTGAATGGAAGTTTCCCGGTTGCCAACTTTACCGTTAATAACCCAACAACACTTTGTGCCAATGATTCGGTGGCAATAGTTGAAGCATCAACGGTTTTCCCCGGTGTTATCACCAGGATCGAAATATACTGGGACAATGTTAACTTCCCGGCTGTATTTGAAGTGGATGATCTTCCATTTACCGGTAAAGTGTACCGGCACTTATATCCAAACTTCCAGGCACCTTGACCAAGGTATTTACCATCAGGTACCAGGCTTATTCAGGCGGTGTTTGCGTAAACGACAGGATCGCAAATATTACTGTAAATGCGGCGCCTTTGGTTCAGTTCAATGCCATGCCCGATACCTGTTTCCTGGCAACACCATTCCAGATAACCCAGGCAAGTGAAATTGGTGGCGTACCGGGTACAGGTGTATTTACAGGCCCCGGCATTTCTCCAACCGGTATCTTCAGCCCGGCCATTGCCGGCATAGGTACACATACCATTATGTATACCTTTACTTCAGCTGTTGGCGGATGTGTTGATACGATGAGTAATACCATTACGGTGCTGGATACGGCTACATGCAGCATTTACTTTTGTGTCGCCCATTTGTGAACTTGTTCCTGCTTCATTTACCGATGTATCCACGGCACCGGCTACGGTTACACTAAGTAATACGGTCTGGAATTTTGGAGATGGCACGCCCATTGAAAATCACCCGGCCGGATCAACCTTTACCCATTTATTCCCTGCACCGGGAACTTATACGGTAACCATGTACAATGTTTCAGCATATGGTTGCAACAGTACGGTCACATCCCAACCGGTTACGTTGACGCTAATCATATCATTACATTGAATGCAGGCAGCAATGATAATCAAACGGTTTGTATAAATACCCTGATAGCACCCATTCTGTATACTTTGGTGGCGGTGCTACCGGTGCAACAGTAACCGGTTTTACCCCGGGAGTTACTGCACAGGTTACAGGAAATACTTTAACCATTTCCGGAACGCCTTCCACAACATGCAGCTTCACCGTATACGTACAGTGTGCAAACTACGGCAATACCTGTGTTATTGCAGATACAACTGGAGTAATCACGGTTGAACCTGATCATACCATAACATTAACTTGCAGCATCAACCACAGACCAGTCGGTTTGTGTGAATACTGCTATCAACAATATAACCTATAACATCGGAGGAGGAGCCAGTGGTGTTACCATTACCGGGTTACCTCCGGGAGTGATCTATACAGTAACCGGTAATACATTAACGATCAGTGGCACGCCCAATTCAACAGCAGGTGGCCCTGCATTTGCATATTCCATCATTACTACAGGTAACAGTTGTATCACTGCAGCAGCAGCCGGTACAATTGATGTGAATCCCTACCCGGTTCCGAATTTTGCAGTAGATAAACCAAGCTATTGTATACCCAACGCCATCGTTTCTTTCATCAATGGTTCTACCATGCCTGATGGAAGCGGCATGACCTATTTATGGAATTTTGGCGAGACACTGAGTCCAAACAATACATCTACATCCGTAAATCCTTCACATTGGTATTCAGGTACAGGTCCTTTTGATGTAACACTTACAGTTAGCAGCCTTGCAATTCTCAATGGCGGAGCAGTAGGTTGTACGCATGATACGATCATCCAGGTAAATACCATTCATCCGCAACCCAAGGCTGATTTCACTTACAACAAACCCAGTGTTTGTATTGGTGACAATGTTACCATTACAGATAATACCGATGGTAAAGACGGTATTGTGAACCAATGGCATTGGGATATGGGCGATGGCGCCATCCGCACAACCAACCCGGTTACCTATACTTATTTTGATACCATCACATACAATATTACCATGTATTCGATAAACAGTCATGGTTGTAACAGTGATACCATCACCAAAACATTTACGGTTTATCCTTACCCGCATGTAAATGCAGGTCCCGACCGGTTTGTACTGGAAGGAGGTTCCATCCAGCTTGAGACCATCACTTTTGCCAATGATGCCCAATATAACTGGACACCGAATCTTTACCTGAGTGACAATCATGTTGCCAGGCCAAGGGTAATCGATCCAAAAACGGATATGACCTACCGGTTAACCGTAACCGGCAGAGGTGGATGTACAACAAGTGATGATGTATTTGTGAAACTGCTTAAATTCCCGGTAATACCCAATACATTTACACCAAACGGGGATGCGATCAATGATACCTGGCGTATCGATTTCTTAAATACGTATCCCAATAACCGGGTACAGGTATTTACAAGGACCGGCAAACTGGTTTTTGAATCAAGGGGTTACAATACGCCATGGGATGGAACCATAAAGGGTAAGCCTTTGCCGTTTGATACATACTATTATATTATTGAACCCGGTAATGGCCGTGACCCGATAACGGGTTATGTTACCATTATAAAATAACAAGATTTACACCGGTTCGCCGAAGGCGAACCGGTATAAAAATGAAAGTGCTGCATGTATTATTTATGCGCACATTCAACGTGAACTTATTTAACCGCAAAAATTGCTGAACAAGTGATAAAAGCTGATAGCATGAAGAAAATATTTTTAATTACCGCACTCTTTTGTTTTGCTGCTGTTTGGGCATTTGCCCAGGCCAAGCCTTATTATTCGCAGTATATCCTTAATAATTATATTCTAAACCCGGGACTTACCGGTATAGAAAATTATACGGATATAAAACTGAGTTACCGGAACCAGTGGGCAGGTATCAACGGCTCACCAGTTACAACCTATGCCAGTATTCATGGACCGCTGGGTAAAAAAGACCTGCGCACATCAGCTACTTCTTTTAAGGTTCCGGGAGATAACCCGGCCGGCCCAAAAGCATGGGATGAATATGCGGTTTCCCCGGCACATCATGGAGTATCACCAGTGTAAGTTTAGACCGCTCAAAGATCGTTTGGGGTAACCTCGATCCCAATGATCCCGCAATAGGATATAACAACGGTTCTATCAGTAAAATAAAACCCGAGATCGGTGCAGGCCTCTGGTTATATTCAGCCCGTTATTTTGTAGGTGTTTCGGTGTTAAATATTATTCCGGGTAAAGCCAAATTTGTTAAAGATGCCAATTACGGTGAAACCTTTACACCTAATTATTTTGCCACTGCAGGATACCGGTTTGCCATGACAGAGGATATATCCGTTTTACCATCAGTAATGGTACAATACTGGCAACCACAGTTAACCGGATTACATGCCAACATAAAACTGCAGTACCAGGATTTTTTATGGATAGGGGGCAGTTACCGTTTTGCTGACCTGGTTGGCGGTTATTCCGGTATGATCGGCGTAAATGTTTCCAATACATTCAACATCAGTTATGCATACGAACATGCAAGCTCCAGCCGCCTGCAGACTTATACACGCGGGTACACATGAGATCGTACTCGGTCTTTTGTTAGGTAATAAATATGGAGGCAGTTGCCCAGGAATGATTGGTAGTTGTGGAGTGGAGTTGGGAGTCGGGAGTCAGGAGTTGGGAGTCGGCGGAGTCGGAGTCGGGGGCTCAACTAAAATCGACAACCTACAATCTAAAATCAGTTTTTTTATTGCTGTGCCGGAAAAATCCTTCTTACATTTTTGCCCAGGGAATCAATTTTTACAGAAAGCGAATCAATCATAATTTCTTTAGCAGTGATGGCCCACTCCGGTTTTAAAATCCATTTGCCATCTTCATAACTTACATAATAAACTTTTACAGAAGCAGCGCCTGAACCTTCTTCTTTAATGATGATCTGGCTTGATGCATCATTTTCCCAAATGGCAACGGGTATTGCAATCCCGTTATCAGCAGGTGTAAATTCAACCGGGTTTGGAATTTTTTCTTCGGCCTTTACCTTAACCGGTGCCGGTTTACAAACAGGCATAACCTTCCGGGTAATGACATTATTTTTAATGACCGTTTTCAGCTGTTCGGTTTGAAGGGCAGGGGATTGCATGGCATTAATACCGGTTATATCCATGTTTACAAATTCTGCATCGGTAATAATATAATTATTAAAAGGAAAAAAAGCGATCCCATTGGCAGTATGCCCGGGTACAGATGATTTACCGGACTGGAATAATACAGCAATGGAAAGCAGGGCAAGTAAAAGTCAATCCAACCAGCGGTGCAACAAAATTAAACCGAAGTGTTTGATGTTTCACTTTTTCGCTTGTAAAAAACTGGATACGCTGCAACAGGTATTTTTACGGCTCACGGCAGCCAGTTGAAAATTAGGGACCTGTTGTTTCATCCTTTCTGCCTGCAATAAAGTTTCGGCATACAATGCAGGTGAATATTCAAATGAGATCACCTGCAGGTCGCAGTTCTTCTCCCTTTCAAGCCTGATATGTTTACAGAGCCGAGCACAAAAAGGATTAAAAAGAATAAGGTTTCGGCCGTCAATAAAAACCAGTTAAGCAGGTAATCATTGGTGCGGATATGCGCCAGCTCATGCAGGATAAGGGTTTCAGCCTGCTGTGTACTGATATTGTTAACCAAGGCAACCGGTAATAAAATGACCGGTTTAAAAAACCAAAAGTAACAGGCGTATTGATGGATTGGCTTAACCAAATGGTCACTTTTCTTTTTATTCCAAACTGGTGTGCCTTTAATGTTGTAAACAGTTTGAATTCAACCGAAGGCTTTTGTAAACCGGACCTGTACAGTTGTTTAAAATGATACCAGGTATACATGGCTTTTATCATTTTAAAGGCAATGACACAGATGTATGCACTGAAGATCCAGGGTGTGATCATTTGAAAACTGCTTTCACCAACAAGATCAGAAAATTGTTGCACCATTCCCGGAAGATTACCAGGAGCCGGGGTATTAAAAAGGTAGATGAAAAATGTGAAGACAAACAATACCAGCTGAACGGTGAGGGCGGTATATAAAAAATTCCTTTTCGCCAGGGGGGCATTGTTCCTGTGTAAGATATTCGCTACAAATAAATACAGTAATAATACAAGTGCAGACTGCCAGAAGCTGTGCAGCAAAGCCATGCAAAAACTGTAAGTGAACTGGATCATAAGCGTTAAACCTTTTGATTCCCACCGCCAGAACTTTGTCCGGACGGGTTTATATTTTATTTATCTTTTTTTAGCTGATTGATCAGTTGCTGAATTTTTTCCAGTTCTGCATCGCTGGCTTCATGTCCGCCCAGCGCCTGCATCACCAGGTCAGATGATGACCCCGCAAACAACGTATTAATCATTTTATTCAGGAACTGCTGCTGTGTTTTTTCCCGGGTTACGGCAGGTTGGTAAATATGGGTTTTATTGCTGTCGTCCCTCGTTACCAAGCCTTTTTCAAACATGATCTGCATCAATTTGAGGGTGGTGGTATAACCCGCATCCTTGGTTTTAAGCAACTCCTCGTGAACCGTTCTTACTGTAGCCGTTTTTTCATTCCACAGTACCTGTAAGATCTCCAGTTCGCTTTCTGTAGGCTTATTGTTTTTAATTAATGTCATAGTACGAGTTTTTTCGTAAGGCAATGTACGAATTTACTGGTAATTAACAAATCCGTTTATTTATTTTTAGAAATTGTTAACAAATTCAGACCGGCAAAATTGAAAGGGTTTCTAATTAGTATGTACAAATGTTACTGTGTGGGCCACCCTTTATGAGTTTCTCCATGAGTCACCGTTATAAGTTCCCGGGTGAGCCACCCTTTAGGGGTGACTCACCCGGATACAATCTGTTGAAAAAATAGCCGGAAAAGACTTTTTAAAAAAAAGCCCTGCTGTAAAAAGCAGGGCTTCAAATATTTATTGTTGTTTTATTTATTACTGTTTGTCATATTCAGATTAACTCCGCCCAAAGCATCAATATCAGTTTTATATTTTGCTGTAACAGTTGAAGATTGTTCTTTATCATTCAAAAAAAGTTTCCCTTTGGTGACTGATAAGGAATAATTATCCTTTTCAATTAATTTATCAGCAACCAAAGCTGCAATAAGCTTATCTGTTGGGGTTTTCAGCGCATCTGCAGTAACGGTAACATCCATTGTGTTGGTATTGTCAGTTTTATTGATAGAAATTTGCGTGGCCTTTTCCGGCATTACCTGCTTTGCTGTTTCAGCGCCATACATGCCTGCCAGGGTAGGGGCAATAACCAAACTCACGATACTCATCAGTTTGATCAGGATATTCATAGACGGGCCGGAAGTGTCTTTGAACGGATCACCTACAGTATCCCCGGTTACAGAAGCCTTATGTGGCTCTGATTTTTTATAGAACATCTCGCCATTGATCTCAACGCCGGTTTCAAAAGATTTTTTTGCATTGTCCCATGCACCGCCGGCATTGTTTTGGAACATACCCATTAAAACACCACTAACCGTAGCACCTGCTAAAAAACCGCCCAATACCTCGGGGCCAAAAACAAAACCAATAATTAACGGAGATAATAATGCGATAGCACCCGGCAGCATCATCTTCTTGAGCGAAGCTTCGGTAGAAATGGCCACACATTTATCATACTCAGGTTTACCAGTACCTTCCATGATACCGGGAATGGTACGGAACTGGCGGCGAACTTCTTCCACCATCGCCATGGCGGCTTCACCAACTGCACGTATAGCGAGGGATGAGAAAATGAAGGGAATCATTCCACCTACAAACAGTCCGGCCAATACATTTGCTTTATAAATATCAATACCATCAATACCACTGATACCCACAAAGGCTGCAAATAATGCAAGGGCTGTTAAAGCTGCTGATGCAATGGCAAATCCTTTACCGGTTGCAGCCGTTGTATTTCCTACGGCATCTAAAATATCAGTTTTTTCACGAACTTCTTTTGGTAATTCACTCATCTCCGCAATACCACCTGCATTGTCTGCTATCGGGCCAAAAGCATCAATGGCAAGCTGCATGGCAGTTGTAGCCATCATTCCGGCAGCAGCAATGGCCACACCATATAAACCGGCGCACCAGAAACTCATATAAATACCTGAAGCCAGAACCAAAATTGGTAAGAAAGTACTTTCCATACCCATGGCCAACCCGGCAATGATATTGGTAGCATGGCCGGTACCCGACTGGCGGATGATCGATTTAACCGGGCGTTTACCCATGGCCGTATAATATTCTGTGATCATGCTCATCAGCGTTCCTACAGTAAGTCCTACAATGATGGCGCCAAATATGCCATTCTTTGTGAACTCGTGTCCGCGCAATGACATGGTTTCGGGCATTAAATAATCTACCAGGAAATAAGAAGCAATGGCGGTCAATACAATAGAACCCCAGTTACCCATATTCAATGCTTTTTGAACTGCATTGGTACTGTTGCCAACAGCTTCTGATATACGTACAAAAAAAGTTCCGATGATGGAGAATATAATACCCATAGCGGCTATCAGCATCGGTAACAGGATAGGAGACATGCCACCGAAATTATCAGTAAGCGCATTCGTTTCCCTGCCCAAAACCATGGTTGCTAAAACAGTGGCAACATAACTGCCAAAAAGATCGGCGCCCATACCTGCTACATCTCCAACGTTGTCACCAACGTTATCAGCAATTGTTGCCGGGTTACGCGGATCATCTTCCGGGATACCTGCTTCAACTTTACCAACCAGGTCGGCACCCACATCGGCAGCCTTGGTATAAATTCCGCCACCCACACGGGCAAATAATGCAATTGACTCGGCACCCAAACTAAAGCCTGTTAGTACTTCAATGGCCCCAGTTTTTTGCGTATTCAGGTGTATCAACCGGTGCCTGTACAAAAAGGCTGTATAAAATAATAAATAATCCACCGATGCCCAATACGGCTAAACCGGCTACGCCCAATCCCATTACACTGCCGCCTGTAAAAGAAACTTTTAAGGCTTTTGATAAACTGGTACGGGCAGCCTGTGCTGTACGTACATTGGCCTTGGTAGCCACTCTCATGCCGATGAAACCGGCCAGTGCACTGAAAAAAGCGCCAATAATAAAAGCGATGGCTATTGTCCAGTGGCCGCCATGCGCCTGGTTGGCTTGCCCCATAAAACCCAATAATAATGCAGCAATTACAACAAAATACATGAGAATTTTATATTCAGCTTTCAGGAAAGCCATAGCGCCTTCAGCAATATAAGTGCTGATCTCTTTCATGCGTTCATTCCCGGCATCCTGTTTGGAAACCCATGCAAACTTTATAAAAGTGTAAATAAGGCCTACAATGCCCATCGCCGGAATTACATAGATCAAATTGTCCATAAGTAGTTTTTGTGCTGTTTTTTGGACGGCAAAAATAGGGTAAAAGGGATAAAAACAAGTAGAAAGGACAGTTTAATTCCAATAAGATATAAGAAAATGAAGGTTTTACCGGATCTGTATACTGATATCCTTGAAAGCATTGCCCACATTATTTATAATATCGCCTGCGATCATGGCTTCGGAACCATATTTGTTTACCGCATGATCGCCGGCCAGCCCGTGTATATAAACACCCAATTGAGCAGCTCCAAGCGGCGTATATCCCTGTGCAAGTAAGCCCGTGATGATCCCTGTCAAAACATCGCCGGAGCCGCCGGTAGCCATACCCGAATTGCCCGTGCTGTTGAAATAAATAATGCCCCCCCGGAGTACTGATAAAACTATAATGTCCTTTTAGTAAGATATATAAATTCAGTTCTAAAGACTTTTTACGCGCCAGTTCAAGCCTTTCAAAATCATTGGCTGATGCTCCAAACAAGCGTTCAAATTCGCCGGGATGCGGTGTAATGACCGAACCGGCTGGAATATGCTTCAATAATTCCTTATTTACAGCCAGGATATTCAATGCATCGGCATCAATAACCATTGGCCGGTTGAAGTTTTGAAAAACTTCAAGCAACAGTTCTTTATGTGTTGCATGTATTCCAATACCAGGGCCAATGCCAACCGCATTACATTTTTCAATGCCCGGTGCCGATATCAAATAGTCCTCACCGGCAACCATGCACATGGCCTCAGGTGCCGTTGTCTGCAGAACAGTATAACCACATTTTGGGATAAAGACAGTTAATTTGCCAACACCGCTTCTTAAACAGGCTTTGGATGCTAAAACTGCAGCGCCTATCATACCATATGAACTGCACAACAATGCCGCATGTCCGAAAGTTCCTTTGTGTGCAAATTTTGACCGGGGTTTGTAAGCAGCCCTGATAAATGCATGTTCTATCATTTCAGAAACTGCGGGTTCATTTTTTTCAAAGGCATTAAGCAATCCAATATCAAGCAGGTGAACATCACCAAAAAAACTTCATTTTCAGGTAGTAAAAATGCCAGTTTGTAATGCTGAAAGGAAAGGGTGATCGCCGCATGAATAACGGGGTTGTTAACTGAACTTTTATCTGCATACAAACCCGATGGCATGTCAATGGAGATAATGGTTCCGTTTAATTGATTGATATGTTCCACCAATGCTTTGCTGATCCCTTCCAGGGGCTTATTCAACCCGGTGCCGAACAGGGCATCAATAACAATATCCGAATCATTAATTGAAGGAAAAAAATCTGCTGACTGAATAAAATGAATATCGGTACTGCATGTGTGCAGCCTGGCCAGGTTGGTTTGAAAATCATCGGTACCGATATTCCCGAATTCAAGAATATACACCGTTACGGCGCAGTTATGCTTAATAAGCATTCGTGCCAGAGCCAGTCCATCGCCGCCGTTATTTCCCTTACCGCAAAAGATCCGGAAATGAAACAGCCCGAAATTTTTCCCGATCAGCCATTTACAGCAGGCTGTGGCAGCACGTTCCATCAGGTTGATGGATGCAATGGGTTCATGGGTGATGGTATAAGCATCCCATTTTTTGATCTGTTCTGCGGAAAAGATTTTCATGTGTTGAAGTTACGAAATTGTATTCGTCAAAAACGATGACCCAGGACATCCTCGCTGGAGACAAGGATGGGTTGGAGTTAAAAAAAGTATAGGTTTTTGAAGGATCGTCGGAGACGAACTACAAAAAGCATCCGGTCGGAGACCGGGACGAGAGAGCATAAAAGAGAAAAAGAGGTGAAAGGTAATTGCTTTGTAGTATTTCTCTTTTTCTTTTTGATCTTCTTAGCCAAAACCTTATTTTTTATTTACAGGGAAGCTTTATATCTTTTCCAGTGTTGTTCTCGTCATTTCATTTTCAACATCCCCGGTATTTAGCGTTGTGGCGGGTTCAAATAAAAGCAGTTGTACTTCTTCGGCTGCTGCTGGTTTGTGCTCTACACCGTGCGGTACTATAATAAATTCACCTTCATTGATCTCAACAGTTCTGTCGCGGTACTCCATCCTGAGTTTACCTTTTATAACCAGGAAAAGTTCATCTTCCACATCATGTTTATGCCATACAAATTCACCTTTTAATTTCACCAGTTTAACGTGCTGGCCGTTAAGTTCGCCAACGATCCTGGGGTTGTAATGATCATTGAATAAAGAGAGCTTTTGGGCAAGATTTACTTTTTCCATCTTATGTATTTTTGGAAAGCGATAATAATTTATCATGCAGTGCAAGTAGCTGTGGCAACAGCATTTCCTGCTCATCATTGGTAATAATAAAATCACAGAGTTTCATTTTAATGGTATCATCCATCTGTTTATCCATCCGGGCAACCACTGCTTCCCGGGTAATACCATCTCGTTGCATGGTGCGTTGTATGCGGAGTGGGGCAGGGGCGGTTATACCGATCACATAATCCAGGTTTTGATGTGCACCGCTTTCAAAAATCAGTGCGGCTTCTTTGATTATATATGGAGATGACTGAGATTGCATCCAGCTTTCAACATCTTTTAAAGTTGCCGGGTGAACCAGTGCGTTGAGCAATGCTAATTTTTCAGGATCATTAAAAACAATATCAGCGAGTGCCTTTTTATTGAGATGTTCATTGGCATATACAGATTCCCCAAACTGCAATTTTATTTTTTGTTTCAATGCTGCATCTTCATTCATCAGCTTTTTTGCTGCATCATCAGCATAGTACACAGGTATGCCCAGCACTTCAAATACTTTGGCAACAGTGCTTTTGCCGCTGCCGATGCCGCCTGTGAGACCGATCTTGAGCATGTTGATCCGTTAATTGGTTAAACCGTTAATTGGTTAATTCGTTAATTGGTAATTAAATGGTTAATCCGTTAATCCGTTAATTGGTAAAATCGTAAATCAGGTCAGCACTCACTAATTAACGGTTAAACGTATTAACAAATTAACTATAAAAAAAATCCGGAACCGAAGTTAAACTTCAATTCCGGATTTTTTTGAATTTTGATTTTTCCCACAGGGACCTGCGGGGCGTTTTTACTTTTTTACTTCACCAACCGGCTTATTGATATTGGCCGTCCACTCCATACTGATAGCGCTGCGTTCGATCTTTAAATAACTGCCGGGACTAACTTCCAGTTCCAATGTGCCATCATCTATTACTTTGTTTACTTTACCATGTATACCGGCAATGGTTACGATTTTATCGCCTTTTTGAAGGTTATTGATAAACTCTTTTTGCTTTTTGGCTTTTTTTGCCTGCGGCCTGATCATGAATAACCAGAAAACCAGGATCATCAGTCCCATCATGATCAGTGTACTGGAACTTCCACCTTTTCCCTGTGGATCCATCATCAAAAAAATACTTAATAATTGCATGTTGTTTGTTTATTTGTTTAAAAATTTGAATGGCTTATTCTTTTTTTGCTTCAACATCCCCGGTTAATATCAACTGCGGAAACCCGGGATTTGCATTGGATAACACAGTGACTGTTTTATAGGCATTTCCAACCCTGCCCTTACTCTCGAAAACTATTTTTATAAACCCCGTTTCGCCCGGTAAAATGGGTTTTTCAGGTTTTTGGGAACGGTACAGCCACAACTGGCCGAAGCATCCTGGATCACCAGCGGTTTGGTACCTGTGTTTTTAAAACGGTAGCTGTATTCCACTTTTTCACCATCGGATATTTTGCCAAAATTATAGGCAGAGTCGATGATCTGTACAGTGGTGGAATCAGTAACCGCAACAGCAGTTTGTGTACCATCTTCACCGGTAATTTTATCCTTACTGCCGGTATCACAGGAAATAAGAACAAGGGTTACCCATAAAAAGAAGCAATATTTTTTCACTGTATAATTTTTTGCAAAGTTATTTATATCGTACTGTTTTTAAAGACCTTCTTGCTGATTTTATTTTCGGCAGTTAATTCCTTATGGATATTGTCGAGCAGCCCGTTTACAAACTGCCCGCTCTGCACCGTGCTGTAATCCTTGGCCAGGTCAATGTACTCATTGATCGTTACCTTGGTCGGGATGGTATCAAAAAATAAGAATTCGCATACCCCCATTTGTAGTATGATCAGGTCCAGTGCAGCTATCCTGTCGGCATCCCAGTGTTTAAGTTTGGGTTTTATCAGTTCCATGCAGATCTCCTTTTTGTCGAGGACCGTTTGTAACAGGCTTTTGGCAAATTCCCATTTTTCCTTGCTGAGTATTTCTGCAAAATTTACATTGGCGGGTTTGTGCAGGTAATTAAGTACCAGTTGGTTCATCATCTCTGCATCGTCATCCCAGTGAATAAATTGTTCTTCCACATGGTTTATGAAATCTTCATTGGGAAGCATCAGGTTGCAGAAAATGAATTCCAGCATTTCCTTTTCTGTTTTGGGGTTCCTGCTTTGTTCTTCAATATATTCCCTGTATTCAGGCGATGAAACCAGTTGCTGGTATATTTTTTTCAGTAATTCGGTATCAATGAGGTTTTGTGGCTTTATTTCGGCAATGGCTTTTTTAAAAGTTTCATTTTCCATGATCTTCCACAACAGCTCATTACCGGCTATTTTGGTATTGATGTTGAGGTCGGCGGCAGTAGGCAGGTGCTTGGAGGCTTTTTGCCGGGCATCGGTTTCGGAATACCGGGCCACTTCGGTTATAAAATAAACGAGGTAGGTAAAAATCTGGCGGCTCTGTTCAATCTTTTTGGTAAGAATACTTACCGGTTCACCGGGTTTTGCATCACCATTCATGCTGTCGATGCTGTATAAGGTCTGCATCACTTTTACCCGGATATTTCTTCTGCTGATCATTTCTAAAGAACTTTTTACTTGAAGTTGCAAATTTAAGGGTTTCTCTGCTGTGGCGGAAAGATAATACCGGTATTGGCCCGGTTAATGAAAAATTGTCTGCTTTAAATGCCCATGCTCTGCCAAGAATCATATGAATACTGACATAACTGCTTTTTAATTCAATTGGTACAAAAATGGCTGTACCTTTGCCACCCGTAAAAAACGGAGATTTAATTCTTAAACACAATCAAAAAATACATTATGGCAAAAAAAGTTGCGAATTACGAGTTATATGATGATAGAGTACTCGTAAAGCCTGCTGCTGCTGAAACCAAGACAGCTGGCGGTATTATTATCCCGGATACAGCAAAAGAGAAACCCCAAAAAGGAACTATTGTGGCAGTAGGGCCCGGAAAATATGCAGAACAAACCGGGAATATCATTCCTGTAAAGCAAAAAGTTGGTGATGTTGTATTGTATGGCAAATATGCCGGTACAGAAATAACGCTGGAAGGCCAGGACCTGCTGATGATGCGTTCTTCTGATATTTTGATGAAGATCGGGTAATCGTAAAGCCGATACAGGATCCAAAAATACCGATACTGGTTCCTGGATACTGGATAAGAGCCAGGTAATTTAAAGCACTATCCAGCATCAAGTATCCAGTAAAAAAATTTAATTAACTAAAAAATCAAATTCATCTATTATGTCTAAAATGATATTCTTCGATATTGAAGCAAGAAATAAAATGAAAAAGGGCGTTGATACCCTTGCCAACGCAGTTAAAGTAACCCTGGGCCCCAAAGGTCGTAACGTAGTGCTGGAACGCAAATTTGGCGCACCAACGGTAACCAAGGATGGTGTAACTGTTGCCAAAGAAATTGAACTGGAAGACCCTATCGAGAATATGGGTGCACAAATGGTTAAAGAAGTGGCATCTAAAACGGCCGACCAGGCTGGTGATGGTACCACTACTGCAACTGTTCTTGCTCAAAGCATCATCAGCGAAGGCCTGAAAATGGTTGCAGCCGGTGCAAACCCAATGGACCTGAAACGTGGTATTGATAAAGCGGTTAGCCTGGTTGTTGCCAGTTTAAAAGCACAAAGCCAGACCGTAGGAAATGACAGCAAAAAGATACAGCAGGTAGCAACCATTTCTGCCAACAACGATGAAACCATCGGTAAACTGATCGCTGAAGCATTTGGTAAAGTTGGAAAAGAAGGCGTTATCACTGTTGAAGAAGCAAAAGGAACTGATACCACTTCTGATATAGTGGAAGGAATGCAGTTCGATCGTGGTTATATCTCTCCGTACTTTGTAACCAACAGCGAGAAGATGCAGGCTGAACTTCAGAATCCATACATCCTCATCTATGATAAAAAGATCTCCACGATGAAGGATATACTCCCGGTTTTGGAAGCGGTTGCAAAAAGCGGCCGCCCGTTGCTGATCATTGCTGAAGACCTGGAAGGTGAAGCGCTGGCAACACTGGTTGTAAATAAACTCCGTGGTACTATTAAAGTGGCTGCTGTTAAAGCACCCGGCTTTGGCGACCGCAGGAAAGAAATGCTTACTGATATCGCGATCCTGACAGGTGGCGAAGTGATCAGCGAGGAAATGGGAAGTAAACTGGAAGATGTTCAGCTCAGTGCATTGGGTGAAGCATCATCAATTACGATCGATAAGGATAACACAACCATAGTAGGCGGTAAAGGAGATAAGAAATCCATCGTTGGCCGTGTTGAACAAATTAAGGCACAGATCAAAACCACCACATCTGACTATGATAAGGAAAAATTGCAGGAGCGCCTTGCAAAATTAGCGGGCGGTGTTGCAGTCCTGTATATTGGTGCAGCTACTGAAACAGAAATGAAGGAAAAAAAGGACCGCGTTGATGATGCATTACATGCTACAAGGGCTGCTGTTGAAGAAGGCATTGTACCCGGTGGTGGTGTGGCTTATATCCGTGCCGTTGCCAGCCTGGAACCAAAAGTAAAAGGACAGATTGCTGATGAGCAGACCGGTATGGCCATTGTGCGCCGTGCTTTGGAAGAGCCGATCCGCTGCCTGACCGCCAATGCAGGTATAGATGGATCTATTGTAGTTCAAAAGATCAAAGAAGGGAAAGGTGATTTTGGATTTAATGCCAGGACGGAAGTGTACGAGAACTTATTTAAAGCAGGTGTTATTGACCCAACCAAAGTAAGCCGTGTTGCTCTGGAAAATGCAGCTTCCATTGCAGGAATGTTGTTAACAACAGAATGTGTAATAGCCGATAAACCAAAAGAAGAAGCAGCACATAGCCATGGCGCACCGGATATGGGCGGAATGGGAGGATATTAATCAACAGGCAATTGGCAATAAGCAACTTTCAATGCTGTCAGGAAGATTTGCAAAAAAACAGTCCCACCTGCAATATTGCAGGTGGGATTTTTTTTGACTATTTAGAGGTTTTGCACAAAATTGTCACATATACCGTTTATCAAGCTCCATTTTCCATAAAAGATAGGGTATAAGCTTCAACCTATCTTACATTTGTTTAATAATAACCCCCGTGAATTTATTAATCAATAAAAATTGAACTGATGCTGCGTAAATTATTTTTAGTTACCGGATTGATACTGGTGTGTACGTTTGTTTCTGCGCAAACTATAAAAAGCCAGTCAACTTTCAGAATGCTGAAAACGGCAACTACGCTCATGGATGCGCAACAGGTTGATGCAGCTGAGGAATTCTTTAAAAAAGGATTGTCAAAGGCAAAGGCAAATTATGATGCTTACCTGCAGGCGGTTGCTTATGAGGGATTGGGTAGTTTATATGCCAAAACTGATCAGCCGCAGCTGGCCATTGTAAATTATAAATCAGCTGTAAGAATATACAGGAGCCTGGGTTATACGGTCATTGCAGATGTAGTTGAAAGTTTATTAAAGAGTGTTCAGGGTATCGGGGAAAAGTATGCAGGCATTGAAATAGGTGCGAAAGGAATCAAGTTAAGTATCATTGATGTAAAGCTGAGTAAGGACCGTGAGTATGATTATTCTCTCATTATGGATACTTCGATCAATACAGATGCTGCAGCACTTTCTTACCAGAGCGAAAAGGAAACTTCTGAAGCCATTGCATTTCTATGGAATATCCTCAAAACCCGGCATAGTATCCCTTCTGATAAAGTACATATTGTGATCGCCAGCGGATTGATGCAGGACCTGGCTAAGTATAACAAAATAGAATATTTTGCCAATGTGGTCAGGCCAAAATCCCTTGACCCAACTGTTAAAATAACTTACATAACACCTGAACAGGAATCTCAGTTAAGCCTGTTGGGCATTGTACCCCAAAAACACCGCTTTACCACCACCCAGCTGGATGTGGGAAGCGGCAATACAAAAGGCGGATATTTTGCTGCCAATAAAACTTTTGTACCTGTAACTTTCCCATTGGGCACAAAATCCTTTCAGCGGTTGATAGAATCAAAAACCCAGGGAGATCTGAATGAATATGTAAACAAGGCAAATGAAATGTGGTCAGACAGCCTGAGGAGGATCGTATTGGATGAATTTTTTATTAAAAGAGATGTCAGGAACAGGGACATCATGTATATATCCGGTGGTGTGGTTTGGGCCATTGCTTCATTGATGCATCCCGAAAGTACCAATACCAATTATACCGAAATAACGGCCAGGGATATTGCTGAATTCCGCAGGATGCTGGTTGCAGATTATGACAAGCTGATCAATCCCGATCTGTCGTACATACCGGTTCCTGAAAATGCCAGGGAGTGCCAAAAAAATATTAACCGGGTATTGAAAACCTATGACCGCAAAGCCCTGCTGGCCGGAACGATCTGGTTTGATAACCTGATCCAGGAAATAAATACCATCAACCCGTCTAAGAAATTCATCTATGCCAAGTATGCTTATGTTGGCTGGATAAGCGGTTATATCATCAAGAAAGTAACACAGCAATATACCGGGCTTGTAAACTAAGTTGGCAGATCTGCAAAACAGTTTACCAATTTAAAAATGTTTTAATTCAGTCCCGCTGCAGCGATGCAGGCGGGGCTTTTTTTTGATAGCGTATTGATCCCTTTTGCCACTCATTATAACCACCTGTACCAATCCGTTTTTTATATTTTTTGATTGTATTACATTTAAGAAAGTAAAATAGCCATCATGAAAGCGATCAGTCATTTTCTGCCATTCTTATTATTATTGATACCAATTGTTTGGGGATTATATGGTTTTTTCAAAACCAGGAACGCCTCCGGTAAGGTTTTGCCTGCAGGCAGAAGATCTGCAGCAATTTTGGTCATTAACTCAGCGGTGCTGTATGCTTTGGCATTTAATATCATTTTTTTTATACAGGAATTGTTTTTGGCACTGGGCAAAAGATGGCTGGGTCTTAAAGCAACCCTGTACCACAATAACCATAACTGGGAAGGCAATCACCCAATGGAATCCCTGGCACAGGGCTATGGAGCAGCGGCTATTTTTGTAGCCGGGTTAATATTTCTTTTTGTTGCAAACCGAATAAAACGATCAGCTCACTGGTCGCATTTATTTATACTCTGGCTTGCTTTCCAGGGCTGGCACAATCCATTCCACAATTTATAACTGCTAAAGTAGCGGCTGATACCGATACAGGACAGGCATTTACCTATCTAGGTATAGGAGAAGGATTGGGAATTGTTATCAGTATTACCGGTATCATTGCCATGCTGTACCTGGGTATACTTTTCAGTAAATATTTATTGAGATTGTCACCATCCATTGATCAGGTGAGTATAGCGTCCGCCAGATCTGGATACCTCTTCAGGATCGCAGTCCTTGCTTCTTTAGTTGGTTTATTACTGATCATGCCGTTCCGTATAATGCCCTGGGACAGGGCCATAGCCCCGGTGATGGTTACATTGATCTCCATTCCCATGGTATTTGCACATGGGTGGCAAGTAAGCATAACGGAAACCATTAACAGCCGGATCAATAACAGGATTTTTATATTACCCGTTGTTTTGTTGCTGATCTTACTGCTGATCTTTCAATTGATCCTGGCAAAAGGGGTGCCTTTTTAAAATTAGCTTTTCTGTAACACAGTACTTTTAGCATGATCTCTTTTTAAGAGGCTCCAAGACAACAAAAAAAGGAAAAGGGTTGTATTCAACAAATGCAGATCGAATAAAAACAACAAATGTGTTAAAGTAGCAAAAAACGCGTGGTCGAAACTGCAGTTACTGAATTAAAAAGACTACCTTAAAGTATATCAGTATTCAAAAAACAATAGTGATGAAAAACCATGTTAATAATAATTCTCTTTTTTGTATGCCATTGGTATCTCTCTCTTTTTATGCAAACCTTTTTGCAGCACCGCTATGCCGCACATGGTGCTTTTAGTATGAGCCGGTTCTGGGAACGTTTCTTTTATATTGTTGCCTATGTCACACAGGGTTCATCTTATATTAGCCCGAGGGCATATGCCATCATGCACCGCATGCATCATGCCTATACCGATACCGAGAAAGATCCGCATTCGCCCATGTTTGATACCAGTATATTTAAAATGATGTGGCATACCCGGGATGTGTCGATGGGTATTTATGAAAAAACTCTGGAAGTGGAACCCCGGTTCCTGAAGAATGTGCCGGACTGGCCGTTGCTGGATAAGATAGCCAATTCCTGGGCTTCCCGGCTGGGCTGGATCGCCATATACATATCCATTTATGTAGTGTATGCTCCTTCAGCCTGGTGGTTTTTATTATTACCCATTCATATGTTAATGCTGCCCATTCATGGAATGATCATCAACTGGTTTGCACATAAATACGGGTCAAAGAATTTTACGATGAAGAATACATCAACGAACCTCTTCAAACTTGACCTGCTGATGATGGGCGAGGGGTATCATAATAACCATCACAAAAATCCTTCATCCACCAACTTTGGTTTCCGCTGGTACGAGCTGGACCCAACCTATGGGGTGATTCGTTTACTTAGCTGGCTGAAGATCATCCGCATTCATAAACTTGCAGTAATACCGGTTGTTTAGTTTTTAATAAAGGAGATACTGTTTTATCTTTTGAATATTTAGGGCAGGTTCTGCATTGTTGGGATATATTTACGTTATCTAAGTAACCTGCAATGACCGGCATAATCGTTCAACTCCTCATTTCCTGGCTTCTCATATGGCTTTTTGAAAAAGGCAGTTTACAGGTATTGGGGTTTTATCCCACCAAAAAACGTCTGCTTGGCTTTGTTTTATTTTTATGGTAACCGCCATTTGCTGTTCATCAGATTTTTTTTATGCGGATGATCTTTGCACAGCAGCAGTGGGAGATCAATCCTAAACTCACTGCCAATCTTATCTTAACCGGCACCTGGTGGAACATCAAATCGGTTTTATTTGAAGAATTGATCTTCAGGGGCGTGTTGTTGTATATACTGATAAAAAAACTGGGACATACAAAGGCCATTTTCATTTCAGCCATTGCCTTTGGCATTTATCATTGGTTCTCTCATGAAGTATTTGGCGATATAAAACAAATGGCAATCACTTTTGTTGTTACCGGTACCATGGGTTTGGTGTATGCATATGCCTATTCAAAAACTTTCTCCCTGTATTATCCTGCAGCCATTCACCTGGGCTGGAATTTAACACGCAGTGTAATTTTTTCTGAAACAGTAATAGGAGAGCAGTTATTGATACCCGTAAAGCCGGTGCCTGAAGTTACGGTCAGCTATTTTATTTATTTCTGTATTTTACTAATCCCCATGCTGAGTGCGGTTTTGGTAAACTTTTTCATGCTGAAAAACAGGCAACAGGAACCTATTCCCCGTCCACGATCTGTCCGTAATCAATAACCAGTTCTTCGCCTTTCTTTATATCCCGTATCACTTCAAAAAATTCACCGTCATTGATGGAGATGATATTGGGAATATCTGCATGGTTTAAAAAATTAACCAGGTCCATTTTTTTAAAACCATAATCCGGAATAAAATAATTTTCATCATCATACAGGCAATAGTTTTCTATCAATGCTTTTGCATGGGCAGGTAAATGGTCAACTTCCGATTTGGAAACGGGGATCCACTGTTCCTGCTCAGTTGCCTGGCTGAACATGGACCGGCAACCTTTGGGAATATCACACAGTGCAAATACACCAATACCTTCTATGGGAGATGATTTTATCATCACCCAGGTATTTCCTGCCAGTTCCTGTAACAATGCTTCTTTGGTCATTGATTATTTTGTTGGATGTAACCGCGTACAATAAAATATTGGGCAGCACAATAGGTGAGCATAATGAATATGCCTGCATATGCAATGGGCTCATAAAATTTATTGATCGCCAGTAATGAATCAGATCCCACAAATGCAGCAGCCCCCAGTACATAAATAAAGGCAGCTTTTTTATTCACTTTTAGAAAGATGTGCAGGCTGCACAACAACATGGTACAAATGACTGCAGCATAAACCATAACCGGTAATTTCAGGTCGCCTAAATGCGGAAATAACAGCCAGACCAGCATGATGCCATAAGCAGGTACCAATACAATAAACAGCAGTTGTTTTTTCAAAAGCGATGCATTGGCTGACCGTATCCTCAGGAAATAAATGATATAAAAAATATGGGTGATCAAAAAACTGGCCAGTCCAAAAATAAAGAACAGGGGCTGTTTATTTTCAAACAACAAAAAAACATCACCCATCCAGGAGAAAAATAAACCGGTCATTAATAAATTTTTTCCGGGAACGGTTGACCGGGTTTTCAACAGCAAAAGTATTAACACAGGAATCAGCAGGGGCTTTACCGTATAATGCAGTATTTCAATACCGGCTGCAATGCCCAGAAGGTCAAGCAGCGCCAATACCCAAAAGGCAAGTATGATTTTGTTTTGTACCGGTTGCAGCATTTTTACGATGAATTTTTACAGGAGAAAAATCAGTTCAGTTCAATAAAAGCCTTACCCAGGTAATAAAAGCTGTTCAGTGAATCTTTAATACGGGTGGTATCGGAAAGTGGGAGCGTAAAGGGTTCTGCCAGTTTAAACCTTACCGAATCAGCCTTGTACATGATCACCTTATGATAACGCCTGGTCAGGTCATTCATCCTTCGTACTGCTGCAGCAGAATCCCCGGAAACCATAAATACTACTTTAAAACTATACCCGTCATTTGCAATAACCGGTTTTAACGGTATCGTTGCCGTTGTATCTGTTTTTGCAGTATCGGTTTTGGCTGTATCTGTTTTTATAGGATCAACTTTAACTTCGGAAACAGGCGTTTCCGTCTCCGTATTGTTTTTCCTCAACAAAAAGTACCAGGCTGCCACAGCGATTAAACCGAGCAGCAATATTCCTGTGCCTGCCAGTATGGCTTTTTTATTAATATGGCCGGCATCAGATTTACTTTCGGAGGCAAATGAAATTTCCGGGTTCTCGGCTTTTTCCTTTAAGGCTGCAGGTGTAGCTTCCATTTTCGTTTGCCAGGAACCCCCCTTAGTAAACTCCAGCTCGCCCTGCTGATTTTTTAATAACACACCCATACCTTCAATGATGAAAGGTTTGCCGATATTCAGGAACTGTTTACCCAGGGCCAGGTAAGAATCGAGATCGGCAGAAGCCAGGGCCTTCATTTTCCGGGTTTGCTGAACAATAAAATGGATGAGTGCTTCATCTTCCGTAGCCCGTGCATTGTATTGAAAGGAAATGGCATGCTCGGGTATTTCAGCATCTTTTTCATTTTCTTTGGCATCACAAAATCGCCGGAGAGGGTAAACGTTCCCATGCCCTGTAATGTTACTTCTTTGCTGTTGTAAAAATGCTGAACCAGCAGTTGTTCTATTTTCATTCAGAATAATTAAGCATAACAAACCTACAAGATATTCGCTATATAACAAAGTACTGTAAAATTGAATATACAATTCTATTGAACAGCTTATATTAATACCTGGCGTGGGCAAACGGGTTCAGCTTCATTTCTGCTTAAATTTGCGCCTTATTAAATCAATGGGTTATTGATTCAGAAACTGAGCCTTTACCAAATTTTGCCTTAGTTTTGCAGCATGCTTTCTGAAAAGGACAAAGAATTCATGCGATACTGGGAAAAGGAAAGAGAAAGAAATAACAGTATCGGGGCCAGGGTGTTGAACGGATTGCCAATGGCGGTTTTGTTTTGCGTACCCATTTTACTGTTCATTACTGTAGTATATCTTTTTTTACCGGAATGGTATACCCTGGTGTCAAACACATTGGCTGGTTCTATGACTACCATCGTAATTGCCATTATCATCGTTGTTCTTTTTTTTTCCTATTTCCGGATGCAGTTTAAATGGGAAATGAATGAACAGTTGTACCGGGAACTGAAGCATAAAGCAGGCAAAACGGATACAATTACCGAATCAAATTAAACATCAAATAACAGAAACCAATTGGAGTTGTTTAAAATCAGATGAAAATGCTGCAAACAACTGTATCCCAAATAATACGGGTGTGCCTACCGCTGCCGAGATCGCTTCATTACAGGCTTACCTCACATCAAAATCAATTACGGCTACCCAACATCCAGACGGTTTTTTTTACGTGATCCATGTACAGGGAACCGGGGTATTTCCGCAATTATCCTCAACCGTGAATATAAAATATACGGGTAAATTGACGAATGACGTCATTTTTGATGAAGATCAAACAGGTAATGCAAACTTTTTATTATCTAGCCTGATACTTGGCTGGAGAAGGGGACTTCCTTTGATCCAGGAAGGGGGTAGAATAACTTTATATATTCCGCCATCACTGGGCTATGGATGTAACCAGTCAGGATCCATACCCCCGGGTTCGAACCTGATCTTTACCATTGACCTGATAGATGTTCTATAAAAAATAAAATTGAGCCACGAGTCCATTTCTGTTTTCGATATGTTCAAGATCGGTGTAGGCCCATCCAGCAGCCATACACTTGGGCCCTGGCGTGCTGCACAGCGCTTTACCAGGTCTTTGGTGGAGCGGGATCTGTTGAATGATGTTACCGGCATCCGTGTTTTACTGTATGGCTCACTGGCAAAAACAGGCGTAGGTCATGGCACCGATATTGCCGTGCAACTGGGGTTAAGCGGCGATGACCCTGTAACATTTGATGTCAATCATATTGAAGCCAAGATCGCCGACATCCGGCATATGAAAAAGATACTGCTTACCGGGAAGCATGAAATTGATTTTGACCCGGCAGAAGATATTGAATTTTTAATGAGCGAATCCCTGCCTTTTCATCCCAATGCATTAAGCTTCCTGGTGACCATGCACAACGGCGAAAATTTTTCTGAAACATTTTATTCGGTAGGGGGTGGTTTTGTGACCAAAGAAAATGAAACCGGTAATGGCACTGCTGGTGTACACCTCTCTTTTCCCATCAACACATCCGACGAATTGCTGCACTGGTGCATGAAAACCGGTTTGAACATCAGTGACGTGGTATTGGAAAATGAATCGGCATGGCGTTCCGAAGCAGAAACAAGGGAAGGACTATTACACATTTGGGAAGTGATGAAAGCCTGTATTTACAGGGGTTGTCACGCAGAGGGTATCTTACCCGGCGGTCTGCAGGTAAAACGGCGTGGATCCGGGTTGAATAAAAAACTGATCAACGGAAGGCCTTATACTGATTACAACAGTTGGTTTGAACTGGTTAAAGAAGGCGGCAACAATTTTTCTTATATCCTGGATTGGGTAAGTTGTTTTGCCCTGGCAGTGAATGAAGAGAATGCAAGCTTTGGCAGGGTGGTAACAGCCCCTACTAACGGTGCCGCAGGTGTGATACCGGCTGTGCTGCAATATTATGCCGCATTTTGCGGGGGAAATACCGATGAAAAGATCATTCAGTTCTTACTGACGGCAGCTGAAGTGGGCAGCATTTTTAAAAAAGGGGCAACCATCTCTGCAGCAATGGGAGGATGCCAGGCCGAGATCGGTGTCAGCAGTTCTATGGCAGCTGCTGCTTTAACCGAATGCCTGGGTGGCACACAGCGACAGGCTTTGATGGCTGCAGAAATTGCAATGGAACATCACCTGGGCATGACCTGCGATCCTATTGGCGGACTGGTGCAGGTACCCTGTATAGAAAGAAATGCGATGGGAGCCATCAAAGCCATTACTGCAAGCCAGCTGGCTATGCAAAGCTCACCCGATTACGCCAGGGTAAGCCTCGACGGTGTTATAAAAACCATGTGGGAAACCGCCCTGGATATGAATCATAAATACAAGGAAACTGCTGATGGCGGGCTGGCAGTGAATGTGCCGTTGAGCCTTTCTGAATGTTAGATCTGCCCTAAGGGACTTGTGTAAGAATTACAATAGCATTTGATTCAGGCGTACATCGTACACCCAACACCGTGCAACATTTAAATCCCGTATTTCCTTTTAATATCCCTGTCTGTTTCCCTTTCCTTAATACTCTCCCTCTTATCGTAATGCTTTTTGCCTTTGCCAAGGCCTATCTCCATTTTAAAATAACCCGACTCGGCCAGGAATAACCTTAAGGGAATGATGGAATAGCCTTTCTCTTTTATCTTATTTTCAAGCTTGCGTAATTCACGTTTGTTGAGCAGGAGTTTTCTTTCCTGCATGGGTTCGTGGTTACTGTGGGTACCAAATGAATATTCGGAGATGTGGAGGCTTTTTACAAATAATTCTCCTTTAAAAAATACACAGTAGCTGTCGTTAAAGCTGGCTTTACCCGCCCGCAATGATTTTATTTCGGTGCCGCTGAGCACCATACCTGCGATATAGGTCGATTCAAAAAAGTATTCGTGATGTGCTTTTCGGTTAGTAAGTTCCAATGCCGTTTTTTTGCAAAGGTATTGCCTTTACATTTTTTAATCCTCCTTAAAATTACCTGATGATGGTTACATACCCTGTAAACGGTTCCCGGCCATAGCCCGGTTCAATAATGTAGTAATAAGTATCCATGGGCACCTGGTTGCCTTTATACAAACCGTTCCATGCCAGGTACCGCCCCCGGCTTTCGAATACCTTTTGCCCGGTTCGAGTAAATACCTGTGTATGTTGATTGCTGTATTCATCCAGGTAACGGATATCCCAAAAGTCGTTGATACCATCATTGTTTGGCGAAAAGGTATTGGGAATGACCGGAATTTTTAAAACATCAATAAATACCTGGTCAGATGTGGTACATCCACCGGGTGCCGTAACCGACAGGTTGTATAACATATCAAACTTC
Source organism: Chitinophagaceae bacterium (assembly GCA_016703625.1). Classification (GTDB taxonomy): domain Bacteria; phylum Bacteroidota; class Bacteroidia; order Chitinophagales; family Chitinophagaceae; genus Ferruginibacter. Next base: position 170,272 of record JADJBP010000007.1, read on the forward strand.
GCATCAACAACCTTCGGAGTAAGGATGGCCGGGTTATCCAGGAAGGTTGATGGGGTCCACAGGTATTGCAGGTTGTTGCCAATGGCTGTTGCCTGCATGGTTATAGTACCGCCTTCCAGCATAACCCGGTCGGGACCGGCATCAACAATGGGATAGGGGTGAACCGTTATGGGTTTGGCCAACACGTCACTTTTGCAGCCTTGACTATTAATCGTGTACAGGCTCACGTTATATGTTTGATCAACTGCGTAAATGTACAGAACATCCTTCGTGTTCCTGGTTGATCCGTCGCCCATATCCCAAAACCATTGCAGGGTTATGCCATCCATACCGTTGGTTGAATCGGTAAAAAATATGGCATCGCCCAGACAGGTTTCCGGTTTACTGATCCCGAAACCGGTTTTGGGCTGCGGGTGAATGTTATCCATTACAATAGTTGTATCATGTATACAACCGCCATTGCTGGTTACCCTTAAATGCACATTAAATGGCCCGGTATCCCGGTAAACATGTACCGGTGTTCTTAGTGTAGAAAAATTATTGGCACCGCTTGTGCTGTCGCCAAAATTCCAGCGGTATTGAAACAAACTTTCAGACCCGTCGGATATGGAAGACAGGTTGGTAAATGCTACCGAAGCATCCGGCAGGCATACAGAAGCAGGGAAACCGAAACCGGCAACGGGCTTGGGTAAAACAACAAACGGTATGGCAGAGCCGGCAACCGAAGGAGTATCACATTGGCTTAAAATGGTATTGCCATCGCTGCCAACCCGGAGTACGATCTGGAAATTACCGGGTAGTATAACGGTTGAGGTAAACCGCACAATGATCTGCCTGGTTAAACCATTTACACAATTTACAGGGCTGGCATTGCTGATATTGACCGGGTATGTACCGGTTATAAAAAAATCGCTTCCGTCGGGAGCCACCGAATTACATTTCATGACTTCAGGAAAAACCAATACCAGTGAATCAAGGCTGCACCGGTTGCCGGTTAAACTGTCCATGGGAACAGGCAAGGGAGAAAGTATGGTAAAAGGAATGGACTCGCCAACAGGCACACCATTGTCACAGAGGTCCAGTAATGTATTTGCATCAGTTCCGTTGCGGGCAATTAAATTATAATTTCCAAAGGGCAGGGGATTACTGAAAGTGAGTAAGACCGAATCCGTATCAAATCCACCGGCGCATCCAAAACCGGCAGCACTTATAATTGTTGCTGCTGGAGGGCTGATGATAAAATCGGATCCATTAACAGCCAGGCTGCTGCATTTCATCCGTTTATTCAGTTTTACCAGTATTTGTGTGCCATCGCAGCTGGCCCGGCTTGCAGTAAACATATGCGGCGGTAACGTATCGGTTATCACAGCTGTTCCTCCGCCAAATGACAAAGAATAACCCTGTTCCGTATCCGAAAAATGACTAACCAGTAACAGGTAATTATGCCCCTGTATCAAATTTGGGCTTAATGCAAATGTAGGTGCCAGTACTTCGGGTAAGGATGCACATTGAATATAATTAACCCCGTTTGCCGAAGCCCCGGTAGAATCATAGGTACCTGCCCAGTTTCCGGTTACAATAAGAGTAGAATCGGTATATACATCATCGGGGTTGTGGCCGGTAATATCATACAGTTGCCAGTCGTAATCTTCATTCGGCTGGTTTGGAATGATCACAAAACTGAGTGTGCCGCTTTGAAAACAGGTAAATTTATACCAGAACGGATTTTTGTTTTGATATAAAGTGCCGGTATCTCCCGGTACAGAACAGCCGGGCACATATAAAACATTTGAACTGCAGATGGGTACACTATCCTGCTGAAATACGGCAGTGCCACAAACAGGGAAAGCTGTTGAAGGGTTTTGGCCAAGGGTAGTGCAGGGTGTTTGGGCATAAATATTTCCCGCTGTTATTAAAAGCAATAAAACAGTTATGGGTAATTTATGAAGCAACATATTTTAAATTGGTTATTCCTGCAGAATTATTGTTGCCATTAAACCTGCATACGGCAGTAAAAGTTATCCTTTAAAGAGAACCAACAAGTTACCCAATTTTTCCTTAAGATTCCTTCGGTGTACAATAAAGTCTAAAAACCCATGCTCCAATAAGAATTCGCTGCGCTGAAAGCCATCCGGGAGGTCTTTTTTAATGGTTTCTTTAATAACCCTGGGTCCCGCAAAACCGATCAGGGCATCGGGTTCGGCACAGATCACATCGCCCAACATGGCAAATGAGGCAGTGGTACCGCCAAATGTAGGGTCGGTACATAATGAGATATAGGGTATTTTTTTATCGCTCATTTGCGAAAGTTTACCCGATGTTTTGGCCAGTTGCATTAATGAAAAAGCGCTCTCCATCATACGGGCACCACCGCTTTTATTGATGATCATGAACGGGATACGGTGTTCCATGCAATAATCACAGGCCCTGCTAATTTTTTCACCCATCACACTGCCGAGGCTGCCACCAATGAATTCAAAATCCATGCAGGCAATAACCAGGTCGTTGGTATTTATTTTGCCATGTGCAACGGTCATTGAATCGTGAATACCGGTCTTGGCATAGGTTTGTTCGAGACGTTTGCCATAAGGTTTCAGGTCAACAAAATTTAAATAATCCTTCGACCTGATATTGGCAAAGAGTTCGGTATACTTATTATCATCAAAAAGGATCTCAAAATATTCTTCGCTGCCAATGCGGTGATGGTATTCGCATTTGGGACATACAAATTTGTTTTCGCCCAGTTCGGCAACGGTGCAGGTGTATTTGCAGGAAGGGCATTTAGACCATAATCCTTCGGGAGCATCTTTTTTATCTTTGGTAGATGTAAGAATACCCTTTTTCATCCGCTTAAACCAGTTGGCCTTGGCATCTTCACCGGATTCTACTTCTTCACCGGCGAGGTTGGCATCAAAATCTTCTTCTTTTTTCATAAAAAAGTTTAGGCGTTTAGGACGTTTGAATCGTTGAAGCCGTTTAAGGCGTTTAAATCGTTTAAGCCGATAAACATCAACCCTTAAACCTTTAAACCCTCAAATCTTTCAACCCATTTATGCAATAGTTATACTCTTATCTAAATAAACATCCTGGATGGTATTCAGCAATTCAATACCGTCTTTCATTGGTTTTTGAAAGGCTTTCCGGCCGCTGATCAAACCCATGCCACCTGCACGCTTGTTGATCACTGCAGTAGATACTGCTTCAGCCAGGTCAGTTGCTCCTTTACTTTCGCCTCCGCTGTTGATCAATCCAACCCTTCCCATATAACAACTGGCCACCTGGTAACGGGTAAGGTCGATCGGGTGATCGGTGGTTAATGTAGAATAAACCAGCGGTGAGGTTTTTCCGTGTTTGGTAGCATTATATCCACCATTATTTGAAGGTAATTTTTGTTTGATGATGTCGGCCTGGATGGTAACACCCAAGTGGTTGGCCTGGCCTGTCAGATCAGCAGCTGCATGATAATCAACGCCATCAACTTTAAATCCATTATTACGCAGGTAGCACCACAAAACAGTGGTCATACCCAGTTCATGCGCCATTTCAAATGCAGTTGCCACTTCCTGTATCTGGCGGGTACTTTCAGCACTGCCAAAATAAATGGTGGCGCCAACGGCAGTGGCTCCCATGTTCCAGGCATCCTTGATCTGCCCAAACATTACCTGGTCGAATTTATTGGGAAGGCTTAAAAATTCGTTGTGGTTTACTTTAACCATCATCGGAATTTTGTGAGCATACTTACGGCTTACAATGCCCAATACACCAAATGTGGATGCCACTGCATTACAGCCTCCTTCAATGGCCAGTTTTACAATATTTTCAGGGTCAAAATAAATGGGGTTTGGTGCAAAAGATGCACCTGCACTGTGTTCTATCCCCTGGTCAACGGGTAAGATGGAAAGATAGCCGGTACCGCCAAGGCGGCCATGACCTATAAAATTCTGTAAACTTTTTAAGGTTTGATTACTGCGGTTACTCGATCTCCAAACTTCATCTACATGATCGGGGTTGGGAAGAAAAATGTCATTTTTTGAAATCGTCTTACACTCGTGGTTTAAAAGACTGTCGGCCTGGTCGCCCAGTAACTCAATGATTTTTTTATTAGCCATAGTTAGTTTTGTTTTTGGCAAATTTAATATAAAAACCCATGTTATGCTAGGTACAGCAAATTTTGTTATTAAAGTTCATTGATAAGGGTTTTAAAATAAGCGGGTGCTTTTAACAGCCTGCTGCGATACCAGCTGAAGTATTCCCCGTTAACCAGTATGATTGCAGTATTTGGCATAAGGGATTTTAATTCATTAATGTGTTTTTGTTTAAAAGGGTAGGGTTCCGAAGAGAGCAGCAACAGTTGGCAGTCGGCGGTTTGAAGATCTGCAACACTTGTTTCGGGATACCTGGTTTTATGGGCAAATATATTGTCAAAACCACAGTGCTGCATCATATCATGTATAAAGGTATCGCCACCAGCTGTCATATATGGGTTACGCCAGATCAAATAGGCCGTTTTTACCTGTGATCTTTTTTTCGGTAAACCTTCAAATGCAGTTTTTATCTGATCGGTCAGCGATAACGCTATATCCCCAGTACCGGTTAAAATCCCGATATCTGCTATCATTTTTGTTGCATCCTCCAGGTTATTCACATCTGTCACCCATACCGGGTGATCCAGGGCCAGCTGTTCAATTTGTTCCCGTACATTCTCCTCTTTATTGGCAATGACCAGGTCGGGTTGTAAATTCCGTATTGCTTCTATTTGTAAATTTTTTGTTCCCCCGATCCTTTTCTTTGTTTTGAACCAGGAAGCGGGATGAATGCAAAATTTTGTTATGCCTGCAGTTTCCCATTCCAAACCCAGGGCAGATAACAATTCTGTTTGTGAAGGAACCACCGAAATGATCCTTTTTGGGATATAACCGAGTTCAGTTGGTTTTTGCAAAATCATTGCCTGAAATTAATCATAAGGAGAGAGCCGGCATAAAAAAAACTTCCACAGACTTTTGACGTATCAAACAACTGTGGAAGTTTTAAAATTTTAACCAACCAAGCAGGGCCGGTTTTCCAGGATCTTTTGAATCTGCTTCCTTAAGGGGGTTACCTTATTCAGTCAGTTTGTTCAAAAATAATTTAATCCTGTGTTTCAGTGTTCTTCACTTTGGCCATCATCGCCTTTTACAGCATAGGCCGGATATTGGTTTTTTTTGGTTCTTCGTGCCATCATCGCTTTTTACAGCATAGGCGGGATATTGGTTTTTTCTTTGGTTCTTCAGCCATCATCGCTTTTTACAGCATAGGCAGGATATTGGTTTTCATTACTACTTTCAGATCCTTTGGTTTTTCAATAAGATAAGATCTTGAAGCGAATAAAAGGTTTTTTCAAAGTTTAAAAAGAAGTTGACTGATATTGGATTGTTTGTCGGTTTTTCACAAACATTGGATTTAATTACTTGGCTTTAATCAGGATTTTGGATAACGATTGATATTTAACTCCTATCTATCAACTTCTGACACAAAGATGCACTAGTTTTTTATTGTACACTAGAGCGGTATTGCTCTATTTTTAAGCTATTGTATTTACTGTTCACATCGTAGATATTCAGAAAACCATATCGTACACATACGTAAAATACTATCGTAATTATACGTATATTAAATAAGGTAAATACTGTATGTGAAATGCAAAATACAGCCTGAATACAGTACTGTAACAGGTTTAAGCTAATCGTAAATAAACCGGGAGGTTATTTTGTAAGACTCTGAATGATGTCGTATTTGGTTACAATGTGGATGGAGCCACTTTCGTCCTTACTTAAAACGGCACCGTTTTCTTTGGTAATAAAACTGCTTAAACGCTCAACCGGGGTTTCAAAAGCCACTTCGGGATAGGGGTTTTCCATAACCGACTCTACAGATTGGGTCTTGATATCGGGATTGTTCAGAATCTTATTGAATAAACCACCTGCAGATATAGCACCAACGCTGGTTTCATTATCCATCACGGGGATGTTTTCAATGTCGTATTTCTTCATCAGTTCAATGGCTTCTGCAACAGTATCTGTCTTTTTCAGATTGATCAAACGTTGTGTGCCACGGCCGCTTACCAGGTCCTTAAAGGTCTTTACATCTAAAAATCCACGTTCCAGCATCCACTGGTCATTATATACTTTTCCAACATAACGGCTGCCATGGTCATGAAAGATCAAAACAACAACATCATCTTTTAAGTAAGTCTTTACCATCGGGGCCTTTGGCCAACTGTAACATTCCCTGTAAACAGCTTCCTGCACTATACCCGCAAAACATGCCTTCTTCTTTGGCAATGCGCCTTGCCATAACAGCTCCATCCTTATCGGTCACTTTTGTAAAGGCATCAATCACACGCATATCGTAATTGGCCGGCACAAAATCTTCACCAAAACCTTCGCTTATATAAGGGTAAACTTCTTTTTGGTCGAGTTCACCTGTCTCAAAATATTTTTTCAACAAAGAGCCATAACTGTCAACTGCCCAAATCTTTATGTTTGGATTTTTTTCTTTTAAATACTTCCCTGTACCTACAATGGTACCCCCGGTTCCGGTGGCCACAACCAGGTGGGTAACCTTTCCTTCGGTCTGTTCCCATATCGGGCCCGGTTTGTTCGTAATGGGCAAGGCGGTTTGCCAGGTTGTCGTATTGGTTTACATACCAGCTATTGGGGACTTCTGTTGCCAGCCGTTTAGATACAGAATAGTAACTGCGTGGATCCTCAGGTTCTACATTGGTAGGGCAAACGATCACTTCTGCACCAACCGCTTTTAAAATATCGGCTTTTTCCTTTGATTGTTTATCTGTAGTGGTAAATATGCATTTATAGCCTTTGATACAGGCTGCCAGAGCAAGTCCCATTCCTGTATTGCCGCTGGTGCCTTCAATAATGGTTCCGCCAGGTTTAATTTTCCCTTCCCGCTCAGCTACTTCAAGCATTTTTAATGCCATACGGTCTTTAATGGAATTGCCGGGATTAAAGTATTCAACTTTTGCCAGTACGGTACAAGGCAGGTTTTTAGTGATACTGTTCAGTTTGATCAGGGGAGTATTGCCAATTGTTTCCAATATATTATTCAGCCACATATAGAATCGTTATTTGCGGCAAAGGTAGTAAAATGACCTGAGGGGAAGGGCATAAACAATAGAAAAAGCAAACCGGCTGATACTTTAATTATTTAATAAACTGATCGCTTTAATAACCGCTTCATCTGCTGTATTCATAACCTCAAAGAAACCTTCATTGCGCCAGAGTTGCCTGGCAATGCCTGATCTTATCCGGTTGATGAGCGCTGTTTTTTCTTTAGGCGGGATGATCGAAATATTTACCGAATCCCTGGATGCTGCCTGTACAAAACGGTTCCAGTTATCTTCTGAAAATGAAAATGATCTGTTAAAGTCGGCCGGCGTTTTATACAATTTTAAACTGGCCAGGTTTTGCAGGTAAAAATTGTAGGCAAAATTACCAATGGTTCCTTTTTCATAGATCATGGCCGAATTTTTACTGAACCCGGTGGTATCCATCGCAATAAAATGGTCAGGTGTGATCCCGCCATTGCCATAAACTTTTTTTCCTCCTTTGGTTTTATATACTTTTCCCGGATCTGTATTAACGGTATCAGCCTGCGTCATTTTTCCATCCTGGAAACGGTTACCTATTTCTTCATAATAGGCTTTTCCACCATTGCTGTATGACCTTTGTATACTTCTGCCAACCGGCGTAAAATACCTGGCCACGGTTAAGCGTAAAGCGCTTTTATCACTGAGGTCAAATTGTTCCTGTACCAAACCTTTACCAAATGTGCGCCTGCCAATAATGGTTGCCCGGTCCCAGTCCTGCAGCGCACCAACCAAAACCTCGCTGGCACTTGCCGAACCTTCATCAACCAATACCAAAGCACCTTTTTCAAACTGGCCATTGCGGCGGCAGCGGTACTCTTTTTTCGCAACGTGCTTTCCTTCTGTATAAGTTATGAGTTTATCCCCTTCTAAAAATTCATCGGCAATTTCCACGGCCTGGTCCAAAATCCCCCCGCCATTACCCCTGAGGTCGAGTACCAGTTTTTGCAACCCGGCTTTCTTCAATGCTTCCAGCGTCTCCATAAATTCGCGGTAGGTTACCGATGAAAATTTATTAAGCCTGATATAACCGATCTCTTTGGTCATCATATAACCGGCATCAATACTGCTGAGCGGAATGGCATCACGGGTGATGGTAGCCTGTTTTTTCGTTGTTGCGTAAAAAGTAATGCTGACTTTTGTCCCCCTGTCGCCACGCAGCAGTGTCCTGAAAACATCCGCACTGGTTTTATTGCCGGCAACAGCGCTGTCATTTACCCGTATGAATTTGTCGCCTGTTAATATACCGGCCTTAAAGCCCGGCCCGTCTTTTAAAACATTGATCACATGCAGGGTGTCATCAAAGATGTTGAATTCAATTCCAATACCAAAGAATTTACCGGCCAGGTCTTCATTAACCTGCTGCAGTTCCGAAGCCGGAATGAATACAGTGTGAGGGTCTAATTTGGCAAGCATGGCCTGTATAGCAGTATCGGCAAGCGCGTCCATTTTTACATCATCCACATAACGGTTTTTGATCAGGTCCATGATCTCCTGTACCGGTCTGGGTTTTTCAGTAAAAAAGAAACTTTTACCGGGCATATTATCACGCATCTTATACCCGAAATACATGCCAACGATCATTGTTAAACTGAAAAGTAACGGCAACCAAACCTGTATTTTTTTTGTATTCATTTTGCGAAGGTAATTTTTTGGGGCGAACGCGGGTTAATTTTAATGTAATTCATATGAATGGATTAACTTGGGTAGAATTTTAAAATACAAAAATGGCGATCAAATTACTGGCAGACAGCGGTTCAACCAAAACAGAATGGTGTTTACTGAATGGAAGAACCAGGAAAACCTTTTATACACAGGGTTTAAGCCCTTATTTTCTCTCTGCAGAACAAATTGAATATATCATTAAGGAAGAACTGAGACCCAAATTAAAAAAAACAGCACCTGATGAGATCTTTTTTTATGGTACCGGTTGCAGCAATGCCGAAAATGTAAAGGAGGTTAAGAAAGCGATCCAAAAGGTGTTTGAATCAGCAAAGGTTCATGTTGATCATGATCTGATGGGAGCAGCGAGGGCGCTTTGCGGCCATGATAAAGGGATCGCCTGCATTTTAGGTACAGGGTCAAATTCATGTTTTTATAATGGTAAAAAAATAATGAAGAACAGTCCCGGCCTGGGCTATGTATTGGGTGATGAAGGCAGTGGGGCATACCTGGGTAAAAAGTGATCCAGTATTTTCTGTATAAAACCTTCGATGAGGACCTGATGGACCGTTTTAATGCAAAGTATCATACCAACAGTGATGAAATATTAACTGCAGTATATAAACAACCATTGCCAAACCGTTACCTGGCCTCTTTTGCAACCTTCCTGGTAGAGAACAGGGGGCATTATATGATTGAAAATATCATCGAAGACAGTTTTAATGATTTTTTCTTCAATCATATTTATAAATACCGTGAAAGCTGGACGATGCCCATCAATTTTACGGGCAGTGTAGCTTATGGTTTCAGGGATGTTTTAAAAGATATGTGTACCTCTTATGAACTGCAGTTGGGTAAAGTATTAAAGAAACCTATGGACGGTTTGGTAAAATTTCATCAATAGAAGCTATGTCGTTTATACGAATCACAGAATCTGAATCAAACTACAGTAACCTGGACAAAATGACGGTTACTGAAATTCTCCTCAATATCAACAGGGAAGATAGGACGGTGGCTCTTGCTGTCGAAAAAGCAATACCGCAAATTGATGCATTGATACAGGCTATCGTAGATAAAATGCTGATGGGCGGGCGGCTTTTTTATATAGGAGCCGGTACCAGCGGCCGTTTGGGTATTTTGGATGCCAGTGAATGCCCGCCAACATTTGGAGTGCCGAAAGGCATGGTTACAGGTATTATTGCAGGGGGTAATAAAGCAATTACTGATGCAGTGGAATTTGCAGAAGATGACCTTGAACAGGGCTGGCTTGATCTGCAGGAGCATGCTGTAAATGAAAAAGACCTGGTTATTGGCATAGCGGCAAGCGGTACAACCCCATACATTATGGCAGCACTGGAAAAGTGTAAAGCGCATCATATCATTACCGGAAGTATCTGTTGTAACCCGGGTAGCCCTGTGAGTGCCCTGTCTGATTACCCGGTTGAAGCCATTACAGGCCCCGAATTTGTAACCGGAAGTACCCGGATGAAAAGCGGTACGGCTCAAAAACTGATCCTCAATATGATCTCAACAACAGTAATGATACAGTTAGGAAGGGTAGAAGGGAACCGGATGGTAAATATGCAGCTGACCAATGAAAAACTGGTAGACCGTGGCGTTCATATGCTGATGGAAAAAGCCGGGATCATTGATTATGAAACTGCCCGGGAACTGCTTTTGAAAAACGGCAGTGTTAAAACAGCCATTGAAAACCGCCATTCATAAAAAAATCTTGTTTGATTTATGTAATTTGACTAATTTACGTATCAATATAAATACAAAAAACTCCTCTTATGAATATTAAAATTTTACTTACAACATCTCTTATTGCAGTTTCTTTTTCAGTTTTGGCACAGGATGCCAACAAAACATTTGCAATAACCGGCGACGGTAATCGTGATTTCATCTGGATGAATATCCGCCAGGTTGATATCAGCTCCGGGAAAATTATCCAGGATATTTACAACAGGGAAAAAACAGCATTTGTGATGAAGGATGCTGATCCAAAGAAACAGTCATTGACACAAAGCAGGCCAACAGAATCAATGGTAGCGGCTGCTGCCTACGACAAAAATCAAAACAAATTATTTTTTACACCCATGCGGGTTGGCGAATTGCGCTGGCTTGATCTGAATGCAAAGGGTGAAACACAAAAATATTATACGGTTACATCCAACCTGTTAAACACCAATGAAGCCCTGAAGGATGAGGCCAATCATTTTACCCGTATGGTGATCGCTGCCGACGGCAATGGTTATGCATTAACCAATGACGGCAGCAGGCTGGTGCGTTTCACCACCGGGAAAAAAGTAACGATCACCGACCTGGGCCCTGTTGTGGATGATGAATCAAATAAGACCGTGTCTATAAAAAATAAATGCACCAGCTGGGGTGGGGATATGATCGCCGATGCGTCCAATAAATTATATATCATATCTGCAGCACGTTATGTATTTGTGCTGGATGTTGAAACCAGGGTAGCAAAACAGATCGGGTACATCAGCGGTTTACCTGCCAATTTCAGTACCAATGGCGCTGCTGTTGATAAAGACGGTAATATTGTTGTAGCCAGTGCAAATACATTTGCAGGGTACTACAAATTTTCAATGAGCGATTTTGCAGCTACACTTATTGAAGGATCAGATTTGGTCTTTAATTCTTCTGACCTGGCCAATGGTAACCTGTTATACCAAAAAGAAGCAGATGCTGCCAAAACCTATTCCGTTACTGAGTTTAAACCGGTTGTTCCGGTATTGACCAATGAAGCACATATATTTCCAAACCCGGTTACCAACGGGGAATTCAATATTTATTTTGAAGGGCAGAAAGCAGGCAGGTATAATGTAACCATTACTGACCTGAGCGGTAAGCCGCTGATGAACAGGATCGTGAATGTGAATGTTAAAACACAGGTTGAAACAGTTCCATTGAACAAAGGGTTCGCCAAGGGTATGTATATGGTTAAAGTAACCGATGCCGCCAATAATTTTATTTTTACAGAAAGGATCATCGTTCAATAAAAAGATTACGGTTATTAAGTGTAAAGGGTTGCCGGTAATATGGCAACCCTCTTTTTTATCGCAGGCAGGCAGGTTAACAGGATCATTCTGATTTCGCTGACAGAGCATCCTGTTCAAAAGTCTTTTTGTTTCATAACAGTTTGATTTTTTTGATTCCGCTGATTACTTGAAATTTGCACAATCAGCGCTATCAAATTAATTGTATAAATCAGCGATAATTTTGCAGGATATAGAACCATATTTCAACTGGCGGCATTTATATATTGCCGAAGAAGACAGGCTTTCGCCTTTTTACGGGCGTGAATACAGCGAATTTGAATTCAGCAATACGGTATACAATTACTATATCCATCCGCAATGGGATGAGTTTGGTTCCCGAACATTATACATGAAAATTTTGTTTACAGATTATGAACAGCATTTTACCATCATTGAATTACTGGGCGAATGGAATGATGCGATCGAAAATGATATCATGACACTGAGAAGGAATATTACCGATATCATGTTCACAAAGGGAATCACCAAATTTATTTTGATTGCAGAAAATGTACTGAACTTTCACAGCAGTGACGACAGTTATTATGAGGATTGGCGCGACCAGTTGCAGGATGTGAACGGTTGGGTGGTCATCCTGGATATGCCGGTACAAAGCCAATACGATTTTAAGCAGGCCAGGCTTACCAATTATATCGAACTGGTAGACTTTCCGCAATGGCGTACATTAAAACCAGAGATCATTTTTCAGCAACTGGATGATGCTGTAAAAAAGGGGCTTATCGGTAATGGTTAAGATTATTACATGATAAAAATCATACCCTGTTTACGATAAATATTAAATTTTTTCACTTCTTCGATCGGCAAGAAAATTATTATGGGCCTTACGGGTCTTTTTTTAATCAGCTTTTTAATAATACATGTTGGCGTAAACTCCTGCATATTTTTAAACGACGGCGGCGAAACTTTTAATGCAGTGGCGCATTTTATGAGCCACAACTGGATCCTGCGTTTCCTCGAGATCGGGTTATTTGCTGCGCTCATTTTACATATAGTGCAGGGGCTTGTGGTTTGGAAGCAAAACAGCGCTGCCAGGCCGGTCAAATATGCCGTAAATGCTCCCGGTGCAAACAGCAAATGGTACAGCCGTTCCATGGGTTTACTGGGAACACTGCTCCTGTTCTTTTTGATCATTCATGTTTCCAAATTTTTCCTCGATACAAAAATTGCCCTGTATGCAGATGGGGGCGCCCATGATGCCAGCCACAATTTATATGCGGAAATGAAAGCGGAGTTTCAAAAATGGTGGGTTGTGGTCATTTACATAATTGGGGTGATCTCTTTATTCTGGCATTTGATCCATGGTTTTCAAAGTGCCTTTCAAACACTGGGCATCAACCATAAAAGGTATACACCCCTCATTAAAATAATCGGTATTGGTTATACAGTGATCGTATGCTTACTGTTTGCATTAATGCCCGTTGCATTTTATGCAGGATGGATAAATTGATAAAAAAATAACTAATTAATTATACAGCATGTCATTAGATTCAAAAATACCGCAGGGCGAAATGGATAAAAAGTGGACCGATTATAAAGGCCATGTAAAACTCGTTAACCCTTCCAATAAACGCAAACTGGAAGTGATCGTTGTAGGTACCGGTTTAGCCGGGGCTTCTGCTGCAGCAGCTTTGGGTGAAATGGGGTATAACGTTAAAGCATTTTGTTTCAGGACAGTCCGCGCAGGGCACACAGTATTGCAGCCCAGGGCGGAATTAATGCAGCAAAGAATTACCAGAACGACGGCGACTCAGTTTTCCGTTTATTTTATGATACCGTAAAAGGCGGCGATTACCGGGCACGGGAAGCCAATGTACACCGCCTGGCAGAAGTAAGTAATGCCATTATTGATCAGTGTGTTGCCCAGGGCGTTCCATTTGCCAGGGAATACGGTGGCTTGTTAAGCAACCGTAGTTTTGGCGGAACACAGGTGCAGCGTACATTTTATGCAGCCGGGCAAACCGGCCAGCAACTGCTGTTAGGTGCATACAGTGCCCTGGAAAGGCAGGTGGCACTGGGTAATGTAACCATGTACAGCCGTCATGAAATGCTGGATATCGTTAAAATTGATGATAAAGCCCGTGGTATCATTGCCAGGGACCTGGTAAGCGGTCAGCTGGAAAGACATTTTGGCCATGCCGTACTGTTATGCACAGGCGGTTATGGCAATGTATTTTATTTAAGCACCAATGCCATGGGCAGTAATGTTACCGCGGCCTGGAAAGCACATAAAAAGGGTGCATACTTTGGTAACCCCTGTTTTACACAGATACATCCTACATGCATTCCCGTTAGTGGCGATCATCAAAGTAAATTAACATTGATGAGTGAGAGTTTGCGTAACGATGGCAGGATATGGGTACCCAAACAAAAGAACGAAAACAGGAAGGCAGTTGATATTCCGGAAGCAGAAAGGGATTATTACCTGGAACGCAGGTATCCTGCATTTGGTAACCTCGTTCCGCGGGATGTGGCCTCCAGGGCGGCAAAAGAAAGGTGTGAGGAAGGATTTGGTGTAGGCACAACGAGGATGGCGGTATGCCTTGATTTTAAAGATGCCATCATCCGCTATGGCAGGATAGAAGCCGGGAAGCAGGGTCTTGAAAAGGCAGATGAATTGGCCATTATAAAAATGGGTAAGGCAGTAATTGAAGAAAAATACGGCAACCTGTTTGAAATGTATGAAAAGATCACCGGCGAAAATCCTTACGAAATGCCGATGCGTATATACCCTGCCGTGCATTACACCATGGGTGGTTTATGGGTAGATTATGAATTGCAGACCACGGTGAAGGGTTTATATTGCCTGGGTGAAGCAAACTTCAGCGATCATGGTGCAAACAGGCTTGGTGCCAGTGCTTTAATGCAGGGCCTGGCTGATGGGTATTTTGTGATTCCCTATACACTGGGAAATTACCTGGCTGATGATATCCGTACAGCATCTATATCAACTACACACCCGGCATTTGAAGAAACAGAAAAAGGCAGTAGTTGACCGGATCAATAAATTGATGCAGGTTAAAGGCAGCCAAACAGTGGAAAGTTTACACAAACGTTTGGGAAAGATCATGTGGGATAAATGTGGCATGGCCCGTAATGCGAAAGGTTTGCAGGAGATGAACCCGGAACTGGATAAGGCAGGGAGGGTGGCCGATTTTATTGAGCTGGGAGAACTGATGTGCCTGGATGCATTGAACAGGAATGAAAGCTGTGGCGGGCATTTCAGGGAAGAATCCCAGACAGAAGAAGGGGAAGCAAAACGGGATGATGACAACTACAGTTATGTTTCGGCATGGGAATTTAAGGGAGAAAGCGACTGGCAGCTGGTTAAAGAAGCGCTGGATTTTGAAATTGTAAAACCAACGCAGCGTTCTTACAAATAAGGAAAACACCAAACACAGTTGTATTTGAAAAGGGATATTGAAATTGTGATATAACTTGATCAAAAGTTTTTTTGAAATAATTTGTAATCATTAAATCTAAGTTCTCCGCTGCAGTGGAGACAGGGGCATGAAAGTAAGCGGATTCACTTTTGTAAAAAATGCTGTAAAATATGAATACCCGGTTGTTGCATCCATCATGTCGGTTTTACCCGTTGTAGATGAAATGATCGTTTGCCTCGGTGATTCGGATGATGAGACCAATAAACTGATTGAATCCATTGATTCAGCCAAAATAAAGATCATTCATTCTGTTTGGGATAACAGTTTGCGGGAAGGGGGAAAAGTACTTGCGGTTGAAACCAATAAAGCCATGGATGCCGTGGCAGCCGACAGCGACTGGCTCTTTTATATCCAGGCAGATGAAGTGCTGCATGAACAGTATCACCCGGTTGTGTTGAGTGCCATGGAAAAATATAAAGATGATAAAAGGGTGGAAGGGCTATTGTTCAACTACCACCATTTTTACGGCAGTTATAAATATATCGGCGATGGCCGTAAATGGTATTCAAAGGAGATACGGGTGATCAGGAACAATATGCATATCCGCAGCTGGCTGGATGCACAGGGTTTCAGGGTCAACGGCCGCAAATTGAATGTTAAACTGGTGGATGCCTTTATTTTTCATTATGGCTGGGTAAGAAGCCCTGTAGCCATGAATAACAAACATACAGACTTCAGTAATTTGTGGAATGAAGGAGCATTGCATGAGCAGCGGATGATTGAACTGAAAAAAAATAAAACTGAATTTGATTATTCAGATATTGACTCGATAACCATTTTTACCGGAACACATCCGGAAGTTATGAAAGACCTGGTAAGCAGGGAGAACTGGACAGTTGATATAGATGTAAAAAAGAAGAATTTTAAAAATATAAAACACAGGATCCTTTATTTTATCTGGCGGAATTTTGGATGGCGCCCCTTTGAATACAGTAATTATAAACGTATTTAAGTATTATGGAACACTACAACATGAACCTCACACTGAAAGTGTGGAAACAAAAGAACAGCAATTCAAAAGGCAGTTTTGAGACCTACCCTGTAAAAGGTATTTCATCTGAAATGTCATTCCTTGAAATGTTTGATGTGCTGAACGAGCAGCTCATTTCATCCGGAAAGGAACACATTGCATTTGACCATGACTGCCGGGAAGGTATTTGCGGGGCCTGCAGTATGTATATTGATGGCCGTGCCCATGGCCCCTGGTCGAAAAATACAGTTTGCCAGCTGCATATGCGTGCTTTTAAAGATGGAGATACGATCGTGGTAGAACCCTGGCGTGCTGCAGCATTTCCTGTGTTAAAGGACCTGGTGGTTGACAGATCTGCATTTGACCGGATCATCCAGGCGGGGGGATTTATTTCTGTTAATACCGGTAATGCGGTTGATGCAAATGCATTGCCGATAGATAAGAAAGATGCTGATACTTCTTTTAACGCAGCATCCTGTATCGGTTGCGGGGCCTGTGTTGCAGCCTGTAAAAACAGCAGTGCCATGTTATTTGTAAGCGCTAAAGTATCTCAACTGGCATTATTGCCGCAGGGTAAACCCGAACGGGAATCAAGGGTATTGAACATGGTGGCTCAAATGGATAAGGAAGGTTTTGGTAACTGTACCAATACCTATGCCTGTGAAGCAGAATGCCCGAAAGGAATTTCTGTTGCCAACATTGCAAGGATGAACAGGGAATATCTGAAAGCAGGACTGAGCACCGAAAGCTAAAACCGAAATATATAAAAGGCTGAAGAAATGATCTATTTCTTCAGCCTTTTCTTTTTAATTGTAAACACCCTGGATATATTGAATCCGAAGTGAATGTCTCCTTTAAAGAAATCACCGGTTGTTTCTGTAATAAATGTCTTTTCAGTCATTCCCGTTGAATTGGTGAAATGAAGTTGAAAAATATGACCACCCGTTTCAATATCAAACCCAACAGCCAAAGAATTTTTTGTACCTGGCAGCCTGTAATTTTCACCGGCAACCAATGATATCGGGAGAATATGGTAATACTCCACATTAAAACTCAGCCGTTTAGTCAGCTTAATTCTTCCACCTGCACCTAATGCAAAGATATCGTTTGGATCATTTACCGATTTGGCTAAATTATAATGTACAAAAGATGGCATTATTTGCAACGAAAGTCCTTCACTGAATTTACGGGCAATGATCAATTGATGTGCAAAGGACAACCGGGAGGTATAATAATTCTGAAGTTTAGGATCTTCCCATTTCAGGGTTTTAAAGCATAATGGTTGAAACGGCACTGATGGAAACAGGTGATGACCATTTTCCGCCGGTTGACTGCCTTAAAATTTTAAACTTGCCAAAAGCATCGTATTGTTTCTGAAATGTACTTCGCCCAACACCGATCATTAAGCGGTTTGAGATACCATAATCCAGTCCCATGCGCATAGTTGCCTGGTCTAATCCGAAAAGCTGGTAGCCACCGCTGTTTAACATACCAAACCGGTGTGATACTTTAAAATCCAACACACCTGCTGCTACATTTTCGATAGAGTGCCCATTCATCAGCCTCGTGGTTTTAAATGTTGCAGTAGCGTAATCGTTCTTCTTTTTTTCGTTGCTGGTTTCATTTTCAAGCATTTTCATCAAATCATCCTGTGCATGAACGGATGACCAGGAAATACTCATCAGGAAGAGAAATAAAATATGGTTTTTCATCAATCTTGGATTTAGGTTTTATTTTTTCAATTCATAATTACACTCAACAACAATGTCAATATCCTCTGAAATTTTATCAGCTACCAATGACGGAATGCTCACTTTAAAATCTTTGAGTTTTAACTGGAATTTTGAAAATGCAGTGATCTTTCCGGCTTTTACACTCAATGAACCGGCTGATGTTATTTTTTTAGTGATCCCGTGAAATGTCAGATCACCTTCTACGTTTACCGGGTAAGTCCCGTCTTTTGAAAAGTTAACTGCTGAAAGATTTAGGATCTTTCCTTTAAAAGTAGATTTTGGGTATTTATTACTTTCTACATAATTTTCATTAAAATGCTCTTCCATCAGGGCACTTTCAAAATGAAAGCTTTTTACCAAAATGGCAAAAACCATTTCGCCTGACTGGGTGTTCAATATACTGGAAACCTCATTGTTGTCTGCCTCCACTTTTTCGGGTGACTTGGCCCGTGAGCTAAAAGACACTTTACCCGTTTTTGTCATATACATATGCTGGGCTTCTGCAAAAACTGCAGACATCAGAAATAAGAAACCAAAAAATACTTTTTTCATAGTTTATTTTTTTAATTATTAGGTGTACCTGTAGTTATCCATTGTTGAATTTTTGTGATGGTGCAGCTTGCCAGTTTTGCGCCTCCTTTTGGCATGGTACCGTTGATGTGATCGATTGAGCCAATAAGCCTTCCATTGAGTGCCTGTACTTTTATTCCTGCATAAGTATCCAGTATAACACCGCTTGCAGCATCTGTGCTGTTGTGGCATCCGCCTGAATTACAACTGTTGGCCATAACCGGCATTACCTCGCTGGAAAACCTGGCAACAACCGAAGTATCACATGGTAAATTACCATTGGGGTATAACAGGTCTGCTTTATCATAATAGCAGCTTTCCATTGCAAAAACAGCAACGAGTGAAACCACGGTTAATAACAATATTGTATTTTTCATAATGATATTTTATTTTTTTTTTTAATTGTTTACTGAACCTGCAGCTATCCATTTTCTGACCTGGTCTATTTTACAATCAGATAGTTTGGCGCTGCCCTGGGGCATTGCAATAAATCCTGTGGTATGCATAATACTACCCATCAGTTTCCCGTTCAGGGCAATACTTTTTACACTGGCATACGTGCTTACATCAATACCCCCGCCTAAACTGGATGGGTTGTGGCATCCTTTGCAATACGTGTTCATTAACGGAGCAACAGCAGCCGAATAGGTAAATACGGCAGTATCACAATCGTTACAGGCATTATTTTGTGCACCTTGCAGTATCCATTTATAAATAATGTCTTTTGAGCCTGGGTAAAAGCTGCAGCAGGTGGTGGTGGCATCCTGTCGCCGCCGGTTTCATTTAATACTTTATATAATTCACTGCCTGCAGGATTACCCGGTTGTACACCCCCGGTAGATAAAATTTTAGCATAGGTTGTTAAATTAACGCCTTCTTTATGCGTGATAGCATCATGACACCCGCTCATGGCACAGCCCGAGTTCAACAATGGTAAAACCTTATTTTGGAAATAAACCGTATCCGTGCTGCAGGTTTGAGTACCACCCGAAACAGGAACATTTATTTCCGGAACAGGAATATCATGTTTACAGGACATGATCAGGACAAGTATGCCTGCTCCAATAAAGTTCAGGTACAATGAAAATTTGTTTTTCATTCTGTTTTTTTAAGAGTTAAAAATTGGTTCTTCAAAAACTATTTAAATTTTACACACTTTCAGCAATACACCTGACCATGACCACATCTGTAAGAAACCCTGTACAGATGCCTTTTTATAACTACAGGTGAATTGAGTTTGATTGCCGGGCTGACTGTTCCTTCCAGCGTACATATGATACCACTCATATCCGTTCCTTTCAATGTTATTACCGGTTCCCCTTTTTGATTTTTTGATATCTCAGTTATCTCGCCTTTTACTTCCAGCACCTTATCAAGGTATTGGGTATTTGCTTCAGCTTCATTATTTTCATAAGCTGTTGCCAATTCAATGGCTGATAACTGTACTGCTTTAACCTGTTCAACATTGCGATGAGGTTTTGTATACATTTTATAACCAATCACAGCTCCCGTTACTGTTATCAGCAAAACAATTGACAATGCCCAGGCAATTATTTTTTTTCTGTTACTTTTCATAGAAATTATCAATTATTTCAATCTGAGCTAAAATTAAGCCAACCAATAAGGAATAAGTATGTACATCTGCTGAACCTGCATATAAACATGCTGAGCCTGTATTATTGTTTAGTTATAAAAGGTTAATTTCAGGTTAATTTTTTTCCGGGGGGAGTAAGGCTTTAAATTTATTTGCTGAAGGATTCTTATTCGAACGCATTGCAGAACGAAAAATTGAGCCAGATGGTGTAATAACCTGGTAAAACCCTGCTGAACCTGTAAATATGGATACTGAGTCTGTTAAGAAAAAAATACAATAATAAAATACTATTCAGAAAGCCAGTTTCTGAATTCAATAGCCCTGTCAACGGAAACTACTGTTGTTGCTTTATAGGCAGGCAATAGCTTAACTATTATCCTGGAACGGGAGTGCGCTTTCATTTCATCAATAGCATGATGACCAATGATAAACTGCCTGTTGATGCGAAAGAAATTTTTTGGATTGAGCATTTCTTCTACCTGGTCAAGTGTAAAATCTACTGGCAAACGTTTGCCTTCAGTGGTACAAACAAAATTGGTTTTGTTTTCTGTGTAGAAATAAGCAATATCTTCAATACACAGTGATTTAATTGTGTCACCCAATTTAACAATAAAACGGTCTTTATATTTCTTTTGGGATATTTTTATGCTATCCAGGATTCCGCTGTAGTCAATGTTTACAGGTCCTGATTGCTGCAGTAGTTTTAATTTATCAATGGCACTTTTTACATCGTTTTCATCAAGGGTTTAAGTAAATAATCAACACTGTTTACTTTAAAGGCCTGCAGGGCATAATTTTCGTAAGCTGTTGTAAAAATAACAGGGCAGGTGATCTTTATCCTGTTAAATACCTGGAAACTTGTTCCGTCTGCCAGCTGGATATCCATAAATATAAGTTCAGGCATAGGGTTATTTTGAAACCAGGCCATGGCCTCTTCAATACTGGAGGGCGTCCCCAAAATAACAGCATCTGGAATGACTTTAAAGATCATTTTTTGAAGCCGAAGTAAGGCCTGTTCTTCATCCTCTAAAATAAGTATCCGCATATGTTCAGTTGTATATTATGGGCAGCCTGATAATAAATTCCATATTATTTTCCTCCTGCTTAACTTCCCTGTCGGTTAATAGTTTATACCTGTTTTTAATATTCTTTAAACCCACTCCTTCGCTTTCTTCTTTTTCCATTTTATAATTTATTGTATTTCTTACCACAATCTGATCCTGGTCTGTAATAATGGATATGTACAGCGGTTTGTCTTTGCTGACAGTATTGTGCTTAACGGCATTTTCGGTCAATAATTGCAATACCAGCGGAGGTATCCACGATGTTTTTTTAATGCCCGGATCAATATCAATAGAAACCTGCAAAGCGCTTCCGTATCTTTTTTTCTGGATGAATAAATAGGAATCAAGTAATTCGAGTTCTTCTTCCAGCGTGATCAATTCCTTTTGACTATAGGCGGTTAATTTTCTGTAAAACAATGATAAATGTTTAATAAGTATGGAGGCTTCTTTGGGGTCATCCTCTACAAAATTTAACAGTGCATTAAAACTGTTAAACAGGAAATGTGGGTTTACCTGGTTTTTTAATGCATCATATTGCAATTGAAATTTTTCCTGTTCTATATGTTTCTCTTTTTTGATCGTTCTAATTCTTTGCATAAATATCCAATACAGTATTGTAGCTATCAATAAAACCGACAGCCCGTAAAACCACCATGTTGTCCAAAATGATTTTGATATTGTAAAATGGTAAAAAGCAATTGGTGCAGCATCAAAATAATTATTGGCCGAGGCCCTTACCTTCAATTTGTATTTACCCGCAACAGGCCGGTAAGAAGCAAAGGAGGAGAGTGTATTCAGGCATGCAATGCCATTTTCAGTTCCAATCCAAATTTTGCCATCAGGCCCTTTGGTGATCGAATTTAAATTGGGCTGCAGCTCGGAAAAACCGGATTCAGCCCCATAATGCTGCACAATATTTTTTTGAGGATTCAGCACATCTATCCCTTTTTTGTTGATGGTAATTATATTGTTGAATGCATCAACAGCAATGGGGTTATGCCCAGGTCTGTAAGCCCGTTTTTATTCCATATTGAATAAAATGCTTACCGGTATATTCAAACAGACCTTCATTGTAAGTATTTATCCAGATGTGCTGGTTGTTATCTTCGGCAAGGGAATAGGCAACACTGGCAGGAAATTGACCTGATGTATAAAAATTTGTAAATGCACTATTTTCAAAAACAGTAACACCAGCTCCATCAGTGGCAAACCATACCCTGTTTTTTTATCGATCAGTATATGGTAAATATAGTCACTGCCCAATCCATCTTTTTTACTGTAATTGTTGAATTGTATTTTGGCATTCAATTCGTAATTCGCTACCGTTAGATCAAATCTTGATACCCCATTAAGCGTTGAGATCCAAACCTGGTCATCTTTTCCGCTTATACTTAAAATATTGCCGGAATAGGCAATTGGGTTTTCTGCAATTCGCCTCCATTTACCCGTTTCTACATGCATCCTGAATAAGCCGTCCCCCATGGTACCTATCCATAAAAAACCAAACCTGTCTTTATAAAGACCTGTTATATCGATATGGTTTTGGGGTGGTGTAATATCATAACTGCGTAAATAGTTTTTACCAAAATCAGACTGTGTGCTTTCAAATAAACGAAGATCAGGTGTAAACCATAATTTATTTTCATCATCAGCATGCAGGGAATGCACTTTAATAAAATTAATCCCTTTTGCCGTGTGCCAGTATTGTAAATAATTGCCGGTAAAACTTATCAGTTTATTTGCTGCAGTAGCCCAAATATTACCTTCATTATCCTGCTGCAGATCTGCTATCCGTTCAGGATAAAGCGAATCTGGCAATACTTTTTCATTGATCTCCCTGTTTTTTTTATCATAACAGATTATCCCGTTTTCTTCTGTCGCGATAAAAACAGAATTCGTTACTTCAATAACGTCATTAACCTGGTTGTACAGCCAGCCGTTGTTATTTGTAATAACATCCATTACCTGGTTATCATCAATTGCAAAAAGTATAACACCTTTTGATTGCATTCCAACCCAAACTGTATTTGCAGTATTGCTTTTTGTGATACAGCGGATTATATTATCAGGTAACCCGTTTTTTGATGTAACAATTTTAATGTTTTTTTTTGCCCTGGTCAAAAGTTATAAAAGATAAACCGCCGTCTGTACCGGCAATTATTTGATGTCCATCTGTGGTATACAGGCAATTTACATAATCATCGCTTAGCCCGTCTTTTGTAGTAAGGCGGTATACATGAATATTATCATAGCAATAAATTCCTTCCCCGGCTGTAGCAAACCATAATCTTTTTTTGCTGTCCTCAACTATTGAAGTAATATCAACCTTTGGCAATCCTTCTCCCGGGTTAAAAACACTTACCTGCTTGTTCCTGACCTTCAGGACCTGGCCATTTTTGCAACCGGCCCAAATTGTTCCGGTCCCATCTTCAAACAATGCAGTTATATAAGGTTTGTCTTTTAACCCGGCAGTTATGTTTTCCGAAATAGTTGAATTGTATTTAAAAATACCTGTGGAAGTGCCAATCCATAAAAACCCCTGGTGATCCCTGATCAAAACGGTTGCCTTTAATGCCAGGTTCTCTTCTTCGATCTCCGTTATTTTGGAAAAAGGGTATTGTGCTTCTACCTGTTCAAAGGGTATGAATAAAAAAAGAAACAGCATGAATCGCATTAATGGTTTCATTTTTTTACAAATTCAGCCTGCATTTCCACCTTTATTTCCGAAGCCAGTTTTTCATGTACAACCCGGGGAATTTTTATATCATGTTCCGAAAGAAAAACAGTAAATATGCAGGTCATTTTTATGATATTATTTTTCACTACCAGGTCTCCCTGCAATATTCTTTCCTGTTGAACACCATGTATGGTAAATTTTCCTTTGACTCTAACATTGTATGTGCCATCTTTTGTAAAATCAACTTCTTCAATAATATGACCGGTAAAAGTTGCGGTTGGAAACCTGTTGCTTTCCAAGTAATTTTCATTGAAATGTTCTTTTTGCAAGGGACCGTTAAAACCATTGAACGTTTTCATGTCAACAGAAAATGCAAAGGTTCTTTTATGTGCATCAAGGATACCTTTGAGCTCGCTGGAACTGGCTTTGATCAGTTCGGTCTTGGTATTGGAATGAAATGAAATAAGACTTTTTTGCAGACTATAGATCCCGGAACCGGGTTAAGCAAAGGTTGCCGGCATACCGGGATAGAGCATCATCATTAAAAAAACCATTCCTGATATAGCCTTAATCATGCAGTGAAATTAATGAATTATTTTGAACATAGATTGAAATAGCCTTATGCGTTAATGTGATACTATTCAATTTGCTTCAGAGCAGTTCTTTTCAATAATTATATTTAACGGCGTACAAAAGGAGGAGGCTTATTAGCCGCAATTTTATCCAAATTTCCTAATGAACACAGGAACTGGTATAAACCATTTACAGGCTTCAGCGGTTTGCTTTCCTTACAGCATAACGCAAGTTTTAGCAGTCTTGTATAATAATTGCTAATTTTAACGTTACTAATCCCAAAAGTCAGTTGAAGCTAAAAAGGATATACTTATTCCTGTGTTCTGTTTTATTGGCGCAAATGCTCTTTGCCCAGATAAATCCGCCAGCGCTTTCCAACCTGCATACGATCAACATCAGCACCGCAGCACAAACCATAAAACTCGATTCAGCAAGCCTGGTACCGGGATCTGTAGTGATAAAAGGCGTATCGCCCTTTTATTACAAAGTAGATGATGTAAACGCAACCATTACCTGGCTGGAAAAACCTGGCCTTGAAACGGTTTCAGTCACTTACCGGGTATTCCCTTATAAATTAAATGCCGTGTTAAGCCGCTTAAATTATGACAGTATCCGGTATAATTTTATCAGCAGCAATCCTTTTACCATGCGGGTTGGCTCCAAACAGGCCAATCCTTTACTCGATTTCGGCAACATCAAATCAGAGGGTAGTTTTGGCAGGGGTATTTCCTTCGGCAACAGCCAGGATGCAGTGGTAAGCAGCAGCCTTAACCTGCAACTCAATGGTTTTATAGGCGACAGCCTGGAACTGACGGCTGCCATCACCGATAATAATATTCCCATTCAGCCGGATGGTAATACACAGGATCTGCGGGACTTCGACCGTATATTTATACAGGTAAAGAAAAGAGGGTGGCAGGCAAATTTCGGGGATATTGATATCCGCCAGAGCAAGAATTATTTTCTCAATTTTTATAAAAGGCTGCAGGGGGTTTCTTTTATCACTGATAACAGGATCACCAAAAATATTTCCAATTCATTATTGCTGAGCGGCGCCATTGCCAAAGGAAAATTTACCCGTAACCAGCTGGTGCCTTTTGAAGGCAACCAGGGGCCTTACCGGCTAACCAGTCCTACACTGGAATTGTTTTTTGTAGTACTGGCAGGTACCGAAAGGGTATATATGGACGGTGAATTATTGCAGCGTGGCGAAGACCAGGATTATATTATCAACTACAATACGGCCGAATTAACCTTTACGCAAAAAAGACTTGTTACAAAAGATAAGCGGATACAGGTGGAATTTGAATATGCCGACCGCAATTTTTTGAATTCACAGGTCTATATCAGTGATGAAGTTGAATTTTAAGGATAAATTTTTTCTGAACATCGGTTTTTATAATAATGCCGATGCTAAAAATTCTTCCATTAACCAGGTGCTGGATACCAAACAGAAACAGTTCCTGGCAGATATTGGCGACGGGGTTGATTCTGCTTATTATGAAAATGCAGTTAGAGATACGCTCACGCCCGGGAAGATCCTGTATAAAAAAATTGATACCCTGTACAACGGAACCCTGCATGATTCCATTTTTGTGTATTCAAACAACCCGGCTGATACATTGTATAGCCTCGGTTTTTACCTACCTGGGCCCCGGTAAAGGCAATTATACGCCACTTCAGAATGCCACCAATGGAAAGGTATTCGGCTGGGTACAGCCTGATGTAAACAATAATAAGCTGGGTGATTATGCCCCCGTCATTTTATTGATCTCTCCCAAAAAACAACAGTTGATCACCATAGGGGGTGAGTATGTGTTAAATCCCAAAACCAGGCTCAGGGCCGAAGTGGCCATGAGTAATTATGACATCAATCTTTTTTCAGGCAGGGATAAGGGAAATGACAAAGCCTTTGCAGCTAAAATGCAATTCATCAAAGATGATACAAAGGTTAATTTATTTAAAAGGCCTTTGCTGATGCAGACAAAACTGGGTTACGAATTTGTGCAACAAAGGTTCAGGCCGGTGGAGCGCCTGAGAAACATTGAATTCTTACGCGACTGGAGCCTGCCCTATGATGCAGGCATTGCCGATGAACATATCATCACCGGTGCTGTAAAACTGGCTGACAGCAGCGGCAATTTTTTCCAGTACGATGTAACCAATTATAAAAGAAGTGATCATTACAATGGTTTGCGCCAGGTTTTAAACAGTTATAATAATTTCAACAGCTGGAAACTCACAACACAGATCAGCTATACAAATATCAATTATTCATTACAGAACGGATCTTTCTTCAGGCCGTTGGTTGATCTTAAGAAAGAACTTACCTCGATCCGGAATATGCAGATCAGCTTTAAGTACAACAGTGAGCATAATAAGCTTCGTAATAAAGCAGCCGATACGCTTACGGCTTTCAGTTATGCATTTAATGTGTGGGAGGTTTACCTTAAATCCAATCCTGCCAAAGCAAACAGGTGGGGTATATCCTATTTTACACGCAATGACCTGTTACCGGTAAGTTCAAAACTGGTGCAGGCCGACAGGAGTGATAACTACAATTTCTTTACAGACCTGTTAAAAAACGAAAAGCACCAGTTTAAACTGAATGTCACTTACCGGAGGCTGCATGTTTTCAATACTGCCATCAGCCGGCAAAAGGCAGACAAAAGTTTATTGGGCAGGGCAGAATATTATATCAATGAATTAAAAGGCTTTGTCATTGGCAATGTGCTGTATGAACTCGGCAGTGGCCAGGAACAGAAACGGGAATTCACTTTTCTGGAAGTGCCGGCAGGGCAGGGGGAATACACCTGGATAGATTATAACAATAACGGCATTCCCGAACTGAATGAATTTGAGATCGCCATTTTCCAGGATCAAAAAAAATACATCAGGGTATTTACGCCCAGTAACCAGTACGTAAAAGCAAATTATGTGCAATTCAATTATAGTATTTCGTTAAACCCCAAAGCCATCATCAGTCCATCAGCAACCGGGATCAAAAAAATCCTGGCACGATCCAGCACCAGTTCGGCTTTACAGATCAATAAGAAAGATATCAGTACCGGTAAATTTCAATTTAACCCGTTCACCAATAAACTGGTGGATACCACTTTAATAACCTTAACCTCTTTTTTATCAAACACCCTGTTCTTTAACCGAAGCAATATTAAATGGGGTTTTGATATTACACACAGCCAAAACAACAGTAAATCATTATTGAGTTATGGTTTTGAAAGCCGGCGGCTGCGAAACCTTTCCGGTAAAGTGAGGTGGAATATTAACCGGAATTTTGTAACCACTGTTGGATACCGGCAAATAAAAAATGTGTTGAATACCACAGGTCCAAAATTTGATAACCGCAATTACCTGGTTTTGCAAAATATAATAGAACCTTCGGTTTCGTATGTTCATAAAACCAATTTCAGGGCCGGCTTAACCTATGCGTACGGACAAAAAAGAAACACCATTGATTCGATGGAAAAGGCAACCAATCATGTTTTAACAGCTGATGTCAGGTATAATATTCTTTCCAGCAGTACGCTCAATGCAAGGCTCTCGCTGAATCAAATAACTTATAAGGGCTACACCGGCTCGGCCAATACTACGGTGGGTTATATTTTGCTGGATGGACTGTTACCCGGAAAAAATTATTTATGGAATGTGGAATATACCAAACGGCTTGGTGGAAATATTGAGATCAGCATTCAATATGAAGGGCGGAAACCCGGGTCTACCAAGGACCATACATATCGGGAGAGCGTCTATCCGTGCTATTTTTTAACGGGTCAGACGGTTTTGATCCGTCAGACCCGTACTGTATAGTTTACATCAATTTTCTGTGTATAAAATTTTAATTCCCCGTCCCGGGTATTGAATTTTCCGGAGCCCGAAGCTTCTGCAGACAAAGGTTTTCCATCAGGGCCGGTTATGCATACATACAGATTTTTCAAACCCGATTGTGCTACCCGGTTCTCTTCAATATCAAAAGATATACGGAGTTTATCAACCCTTTTGGCAACGGTTGTTTCTGCTTCTTTGCCACTGCTTTTTTCATTGATGCCCTTAATGGAAAAATTGGAAGCGTGTAGTGTTGATGCGACATCGATCACTGCTTCTTTTTGCTGAATGACCATGGATACAGAATCCAGGTTTTTAACCATATTACCGAGTTGCTGGGTGACCTGGTTTTTCTCCTGTATCAATACCAGCTTTTCTCCCTGTAATGTTTCAACCTGTTTTTTGTAAACCGTAATATCACTCTTGAATGAATTTATTAAGCCCCGGGCTTCGGCAAGTTCCTGTTGCGTGGCATCTGCTTTTGATAATAGATCCTGGATCCTTTTTCTTTTTTCTGCTATTTCACGGTCCCTCCGCACGATGGTACTGTCTTTACTTTTAACCATGCTGGCACTGCTGGATTTAATATTATCATACCGCATGGTCGCATCTTCCAGTTCCTTTTGTAACTGGTCTTTCAAAGAAGTGGTATTGGAAATAACAAGGTCCTTTTGCTGGATGGTTTCCTTTGTAATGCTTTTATCCCAGATAATATATGCCCAGGTGCCCAGTAAAGCAATTACCAGGCCTGCTGTCAGGTAGTTTTGCCACTTATTCACCGTTTTCGGAATTACGGTTTCTGTATGACTTTCCCTGCCGGGAAAATTTTCAAAATTCATATTGCCGGTTTTTTCATGCTTATGCTGTAACAGACAAAAGCAATAAAAGTTTATTACAAATTAAGATTTAAACTGATTTCTTATTTTCCAAAATCATACCAAAGGTAAGTATACTTTAAAAAACGAAATAAAGACATCGTTATTGCACTGTTAAAATCGTTTTAAAGCTAAAAAAATACACCAGGCATTTATACCATTTAAAATGAGTAAGACGGGCACCGCAATGTGCTTATTATTATCTTTGAACCATGAGTGCAGAAAAAATCATCAGTGAATGGAAAAACCAGCGGTTCAAAAAGATTTACTGGCTGGAAGGCGAAGAGGATTATTATATTGATTTGGTCATGGATCATGCCGAGCACCGGATACTGAATGAGGCAGAGGCGGGTTTTAATTTAACCGTGTTTTATGGTAAAGATGCTGACTGGACTGCCGTGATAAATGCCTGTACACGTTACCCCATGTTTGCCGAAAGGCAGGTGGTATTACTCAAAGAGGCACAGCAGATGAAGGATATTGAAAAACTGGAAAGTTATATTGAGAACCCGTTAAGCTCAACAATTTTTGTGGTTGGCCACAAAGGGAAAACACTGGATAAACGGGGAAAACTGTATAAACAGCTTAAAAAATCGGCCGAGATCTTTACATCTGAAAAAATTAAAGATTATAAGCTGCAGGAATGGATCAGCGAATATGTGCGGTCACAGGGGTATAAGATAAATGCAAAGGCCATCAGCCTGCTGGAAGAGCATATTGGAAATGACCTGAACCGTATCATCAATGAAATTGAAAAACTGGCTTTAAATTTAAAGGGCAGGAAAGATATCACGGAAGATGATATTGAAAATTACATCGGTATCAGCAAAGAATACAATGTTTTTGAATTGCAGGCTGCCATTGCCAAAAAGACCTGGCCCGGGCCATAAAGATCATTCAATATTATGAAGGCAATCCAAAGGCAGGCCCGATACAAATGGTATTGCCCGCTTTATACGCCAGCTTCAGTAAAATTTATACTGTGTTTGGAATGAAGGATCACAGCGAAGCCGCACTGAAACCTCATTTTTATTTTAACAGCACTGCGGTAAAAAATGCCATGGAAACCATCAAAAATTATGGTTATGATGGCATTGAAAGGATCTTATTGCGGCTGCATCATTACAATTTAAAAGGGGTGGGGGTAGGAGATACCGGAACACCTGATGCTTCACTGATGAAGGAGATGGTTGTGAAAATGATCGCGTAGCTGAGTCGGGACGCTTTGGGCGGCCTGAATCAGCTGCCAAAAATTTCTACAGCTCAAAACTCATTGCATTGTTTTCTCTTTTATATCCCGTTTCTAAACAGGGTTCAGACCGCTCCTTCGCTTCGCTCAGGTTAGCGTTCCGACCCTGCACCTAAGGCAAACACGCCAAACTATCTTCCTTGTCTTTGTGCAACTGTGTTTTTAATGATTCCAAACCATCAAATTTAACTTCAGCACGTAAATATTTTTTTACGATAACCCTTATCTGCCTTCCATAAATATCCCTGTTGAAATCAAAAAGATTTACTTCGGTAACCCGCTCTTTGCCGTCAATGGTTGGCCTGAAACCAATGCTCATCATGCCTTTAAAGGTTTCCCCTTCCACTTTTACATACACGGCATAAATGCCATCGCCCAATGCGATCTTTTCCTCATCGGTACTTTTTAAATTGGCTGTGGGGTACCCGATCTCACGGCCGATCTTATTGCCGTGAAAAACTTCACCTTCAAAAAAGAAATCATACCCCAAAAATTCATTCGCTTCCTCAATATTACCATGCAGTATCGCATTCCGGATATTGGTACTGCTTACTTTAATGGCGTGAAGAAGATGTTCCGGTATTTCCTTTAACCTGTAATTGTAAAGCGCCGCTTTTTCCTCCATCATTTTATAATCACCAAGCCGGTCCCTGCCAAAACGATGGTCGTAACCAATGATGATGGTATGGGGTTTAAAATTGGCCACTAAAAAGTCGCGGATATAGTCTTCGGCGGCCTGGTTGGCAAAAAAACCGGTGAATGGAACGATCACCAGGTGGTCAATACCCGTATTTTCCAGTAATTCGATCCTTTCATCCAAAGTATTGATAAGCCTTACCCCGGTGATAACAGACGAAACCACTTTCCGCGGATGTGGATGAAAGGTGATGATCACCGATTCCCCGCCTGCTTTGGCTGCTGCAGCTTTTAAACTGTCGGTTATCTGGCGGTGGCCCAGGTGTACCCCGTCGAAAGTGCCGATGGTGATGACCGCATTTGTAAAACCGGGCAGGTTGTTAATATCACGATGTATCTGCATAATTAAAAGTGCAAATCTAAATGATAATTTTAAAATGGATAATGGATAATTGCTTTGTAATTTGCGGCTTTATCCGCCGTAGCTTTTTAACTGCCATAGCTTTAGTGAAGGCATGTAGCGAAGGAGGATCATTTTTATTTTTTTACTTTTTAATTTTTATTTTTTAATGTCTTTATATTCCAAACGTGGCGTTTCAGCCCAAAAAGAAGAAGTGCATGCTGCTGTTAAAAACCTTAACCAGGGTATCTTTCCCCATGCATTCTGTAAAATATTTCCCGACTTCCTGGGTGGCGATGAGGTTTTTGTAAACATCATGCACGCTGACGGGGCAGGCACCAAGAGCATACTGGCTTACCTGTACTGGAAGGAAACCGGCGATATTTCTGTTTGGAAAGGCATTGCACAGGATGCCATTGTGATGAACCTCGATGACCTGCTTTGTGTGGGTGTATATGATAATATCGTTTTCAACAGTACCATCGACCGCAATAAAAATCTTATACCCGGTGAAATACTGGAACAGATCATAACCGGGTCACAGGAATTATTTGAACAGCTTAAAGGCTTTGGAATAAAAATTCATTATTTGGGAGGCGAAACGGCTGATGTGGGAGATGTGGTGCGTACCATTGCTGTTAACGGCACCATGACCAGCCGCTGGCCGAAGCAAAAGATCATCAGCAATGAAAAAATTCAGGCAGGTGATGTAATCGTTGGATTTGCCAGTTACGGGCAGTCAACTTATGAAACAGCCTACAACAGCGGCATTGGCAGCAACGGCCTTACCAGCGCCCGGCATGATGTGTTAAGTAAGTTTTATGCAGAAAACTATAAAGAAAGTTTCGATAATGATCTTCCGGATGATGTTGTGTACATCGGTAAACAAAAGTTAACTGACGAAATCAAACTCACGACTCACCACTCATCCGCTGGACGCAGTGCGCAACTCACGACTACGATCGGCCAACTTCTTTTGAGTCCAACCCGAACCTATGCCCCTGTTATGAAAGGTTTACTGGAAAATCATTTTGATAAGATACACGGACTTATCCATTGCAGCGGCGGCGGACAAACCAAGTGTATGAAATACATGCCCGAACTTGTCTCAGAAGGCTCAAAGCCGTCACGACACCTGAAAGTGATAAAGGATAATTTATTTGAACCACCTGAGATCTTCAATATCATCAAACAAAACAGTGGAAGCAGCAACAAAGAAATGTACGAAGTGTTTAACATGGGTTGCAGGCTTGAAATTTACTGCGATGCTGCTGATGCTGATTTCATGATCGCTGCAGCGAATGAATTTGGTATTGCAGCGCAGGTTATTGGCAGGGTAGAGGAGGCTGATAAAAAGGAATTGGTGATCAGGTTGAAGGATGCGGAAATAAAATATTGAATTTTTTTTTTAACATAAGCTCATGAAATTATTTTTTAATACTGAAGCAGTTAAACCTAAATTTGCAACTATTAACACTGAAGCGCAAAGGCACAGCATTAAAAACTAGTAATTCAAAATCAAAACCTCCATGTCTCAATCAATCGTTGAATTAAGGAATGTAAATATTTACCAAAGTGAAAGCCTGATCTTAAGCGATGTAAATATTTCGGTAGATAAGGGTGAATTTGTGTACCTGGTGGGTAAGACCGGCACCGGCAAGAGCAGCCTTTTAAAAACCATGTATGGCGACCTGCAGTTAAGGGAAGGCGAGGGTTGGATTGTAGGCCACGACCTTAAAGCATTGACCTGGAAAACGGTTCCTTTCCTGCGCCGTAACCTGGGTGTGGTTTTCCAGGATTTTCAATTGCTTACCGACAGGAATGTGAATGAGAATATGAAATTTGTTTTGAAAGCCACCGGATGGAAAGACGAGAAACTGATGGATGAAAAGATCGCTGATGTACTGGATAAAGTGGGATTAAAGACCAAGGGTTTTAAAATGCCTTTTGAACTGAGTGGCGGCGAACAGCAGCGTATGGATGTGGCCAGGGCTTTACTGAATTCGCCCAAACTGATATTGGCCGATGAGCCTACCGGTAACCTTGACCCGGAGACCAGTGATGAGATCATGCAGTTGCTTTTTCATATCTGCAAAGATTACAACACTACCATCATCATGGCCACGCATGATTATATGGTGATCAAAAAATTTCCGGCACGTACCATCAAAACAGAAATGGGAAAGGTTTGGGATAATGCTACCATAGAAATGTCATAAGCTCCCGGGCATTCTTTTCATTGTTATAGGTGGCCTGCAGGGACTGTCTTTTTCCAGGGTCTTCAGTCGTAAAAGGCAGGTGGTATAGTTCCTTTTTTTGCTGAAAAGAAAGGGCATCTTCTGCAATATGGCAGAGTGTTTCCAGTCCTGAGCCTTCAACGCCTGCTTTATTTACCAGGCAATGCCTTCCGTTAAACACCGCATTCAGCAATTTTAATTTTATACCGGTATTATTGAATGATGGCAGCACATGTACATGCGCTTTGCCGATCATATCCTGCATTTCTTTATCGGTTGGGTTTGCCACCAGGCAGGTATGTTGCTGCCGGTGTGCGAGGCGTTCCAGCTTTTTGGATGGGTTTTTACCTGCGATCACAAAAGGCAGTTCCACTTTATTAAACACATGCTTAAGTAACCAGGTTGCTGCCTCTTCATTTTAAAAACTACCTTTGCCGGTATCGCCTGCAGCCAGGTTGTAAGGTAAAAATGCAGGAAGAAAATGGATATGATCTGCCCGGAATGCTTCCCTGTAGATCGTTACATCATGAGTGCTTAAAGCCAGTATGGTTGCTTTTTTAGCAATTCCCTGTTCATATTTTTTTAATAACCGGCTTTCGTGCAGGAAATAGATCTTCCTGAACAGGTTGTTCTCACAGGCAGCCAATTGCCCGTAATATTTATATTCGGTGTTGAACAAACGCAGTATAACTTTCCGGTCATTGAGCTGTCCGCTGAATAAATAATAGGAACAATGAATGCCTTCCAGTAAAACCGGGTAATTGTCTTTTTGAAGGTTGGTTAACAGGTCGGCATGAACCCTGCTGTTAACGATCAATGGTATGTGTAAAGAAAAACTACTGCTGTTTGTATTTCGGGGATAGTAAAAAACACGGGTACAGTATTTTTCCAGTTCTGCCTGCGGCTGGCGCCCTTTTGTAAAACAATGCAGGTGGATATGTATACCCAGTGCACGTAATGCCTTCAGTGTATACAGCGGGTCAATTACACCGCCATAATCTGCAGGCCAGGGCACATCGTGGGTTACAATATGTACATGTTTTTCTTCCATTTTTATTTTCGCATCATACAAACTGAATTGAGATATCGCAGTGTTGCCCAGGGTTATTCCTGCAACTCCTTTTCTCAGCGTTTAAACAGCTCAGCATAAAAGAGATCAATTTCTTTTCTTCCTGCTGCCAGTTTACATGTTCTCTCACAATTAAACAGTTATGCTGCAATTCATCATACAAAACCTCATTGGACAGTAAATTGTTCAGTTGTGCTGATAAATTTGTGGAACCGGTATCATCTACCAGCCATGCAAATGGCAATTGATTGTTTAAAGCAGCATAAACAGGGTAATTTACACAAAGCTGCGGAATGCCCGCATGCAGGTAATCAAAAAACCGGTTGGCCAACGAATAATAGTTACTTAAACCGGTTTTCTCAAAAAGGGTAATGCCAATATAAGCCTGTTGGGTAATGACAGCCAGTTCTTCCGGTTGAATTTTTCCCTTAAAGATCACTTTTTCCTGCAGGTTATGTTCTGTAACGAGTTGTTTTGCCTGGTTCATAAAATTACCATCGCCGCAAATGACCAGTTTACAGTTGATATTTATAAAAGCGGGTATCAGTGTTTCAAAACAGCGTCCTTCATTCACCGCACCCTGGTACAGGATGAACCTTTCTTTTTTTTCCGCAACCCGTATATTCTTCAGCATTGCAATATTCCTGATCACTTCATACTGCACGCCGTACATTTTATTGAATTCGTTGGCTATGGGTTCATTTACAGTATATACATGTACAAATTTGGGGACGGTGTACCGTTCAATTTTTTTCCATACCCGGTAAATACCGGGCCTGGTAACAATCTCCTTCATTTCGCAAAACAATTCATGTGCATCATATACCCGCTTTGTTTTTTTTATCCGTGAAATGAAATAACCCGGGAGTATGGTATCCAGGTCAACAGCACAAATGCAATCCATCTTCTTAAAAAGCAGGTAAAAGAACAGGCGGGTATTATATTCAGCATAAAAAAGTTTGCCCTTTTCAAAAATGCAGGGAATCCTTTTTTGCCTGAAAGGCTGATCTATAAGTGGTAAAGAAGACCTTAATTTTCTGCCAACCAATAATACTTTATATCCTGCATTGGCCAGCGAATTGCAGATGCGTATCATGCGCTGGTCGTAGCTGAGATCGGAGGTTACTGTTAAGATGATGGTTTTGTTCAAAACGTAAACTTATTCAAAACTGGTTTTGTAAATTTTTGGATGATCTCAACTGTTTTCAATCCGGCTGCTGCATCAGCAAATTCATGCCCGTTATCCAGTAAAGCCATCATTAGATTTTCATACACTTTATCATGATTACTCATGCTGCCGGTATAAAAGCCATAAGCATTGGCAGGATTGCCCTTTGGCAATTCGGGTTTGGATATCCCGCAAACCCGGCAATATTCCAGTTCATTCAAATATTGTCCGCCGATCTTTACCGTTCCGTTTTCGGCAAAAACGGTAAATGAGCCTTCCATATTTTTTTCAAAACTGTTAACTGTATAATTCAAAGTTCCGATTGCTCCGCTTTCCATTTCAAAAAAGAACGATCCCGGCATCTTCGAAATCGATCATGTTATGTGCAAAATTTTTACGGGTTGCTGTAACTTTTGAAACATCGCCCAGCAGCCAGTAAAGCAGGTCTATAAAATGGCTGAACTGGGTAAAAAGGGTACCGCCATCCAGCTCTTTAGTACCCTTCCACCCGGTAAAATAGGCTGCGGGCCTGTTCCAAAAACAGTTCAGCTGGAAACTGTAAATGGTTCCCAGTTTTTTGGTACGGATCAGGTCTTTTAAAAAAACAACCGGTGGGTTGTAACGGTTCTGTTTAACCACGAACAGTTTTTTACCGGCCTTTTTGGCTGCATCGATCATCTTAAGTCCATCTTCCACCTGTATGCACAAAGGCTTTTCACACAGCACATGGATTCCGGCTCCCAGTACTTTTATGGCATGTGCTGCATGCAGCCCGTTTGGGGTGCAAATACTTACTACCTGTAAACCGGTTTCCTGTGCAAGCATTTCTTCTATGGAATAATAGGCCCTGGCATGGTAACGGTCAGCCATAGCATTGGCCTTTTCCGGTATAATATCGCATACGGCCACCAGGTTCCCGTGCCTGGTCATCTGCTCTGCATGCCGTTCTGCGATCCGGCCACAACCTATTATGGCAAATGATGTATTCATATATTGGCAATATTCAAAAAAAATCCTTAATCTACCACTTAAAAATCAATATTTCTACGTACTTTTGCATCCAATTTAAAAAAGAAACATAACAAAGACGTTATTAAACAAACAAAGATGCCGTATTTAACAATCGAAAAAAAAGCAGACATTTTCACCAATTTTGGAGCAAAAGCTTCCAACACAGGTTCTATTGAAGGACAGATCGCCTTATTGACAGAGCGGATCAACCACATTTCAAACCACCTGAAGACCAACAAAAAGGATTTCTCTTCACAAAGAGGCTTAATGATGATGGTAGGCCAGCGCAAGCGGTTACTCACTTATCTCAGCAAGCACGACCTGACCGGTTACAGGGCTTTGATCGAGAAATTAGGTTTGCGTAAATAAACTTTCCAACTATGTAATAATTAATTCCCAACCTTTTTTTCAGTTGGGAATTATTCTTTTTACAGTATTTAATCATTAGAGATCGGGATATTACAAAAATCTAAGATCTTATATCTACTATCATAAATCAACTTTATGTCATTATTCAACCCAAAATCAGTTACGTTTGATATAGGTGGGGGCCGCATGGTAACCATCGAAACAGGCAAAATGGCCCGCCAGGCCGATGGAGCAGTTACTGTGCGCCAGGGCAATTGTATTTTACTGGCTACCGTGGTTGCCAATAAAGAACCCAAACCCGGACAGGGATTTTTTCCTTTATCAGTTGATTACCAGGAAAAATTTGGTTCTGCCGGACGTATCCCCGGTTCTTTCTTTAAAAGAGAGGCCCGTTTAAACGATTACGAAATTCTTACCTCAAGATTAATAGACAGGGCATTAAGGCCTTTGTTCCCGGAAGATTATTTATGCGAAGTACAGGTTTTAATTACCCTTATTTCTTCAGATGAAGAAGTGATGCCTGATTCACTGGCTTGTTTGGCTGCATCGGCTGCACTGGCTGTTTCCGATATTCCCATCCAGGAAATTATTTCGGAAGTACGTATCGGAAGGGTTAATGGTGAATTGATCATCAATCCATCCCGCACCCAGCTTGCGGCATCTGATTTTGAATTCATCATTGCCGCTACTGATAAGAACATTATGATGGTGGAAGGTGAGAGCAATGAGTGCCAGGAAGAAGACCTGATCAAAGCCATTGAAGCAGGCCATGAAGCCATTCGTTTGCAGGTAAAAGCGCAACAGGACTTAAGAGGCCTGGTGGGAATTACTGCCAAGCGGGAATATACAAAGCCTTACCGCAATGAAGCGCTGAATGAGAAGATCACGGCATTTGCAAAAGATAAAATGTATGCTATTGCTGCAGCAGCATCTGCAAAGTTCGAACGAAGTGATGCTTTTAAAGCATTACACCAGGAAGTGGTTGATTTTTTAGGTGAAGAATTGCCTGATGAGGACAAAGCACTGATCGGGCATTATACCGGTGACCTGCAATATTATGTGGTACGTGATATGATCCTGCACGAAAGAAAACGTTTGGATGGAAGGGGTACAGAAGATATACGCCAATTGGAAATGGAGATCGATAATTTACCAACTCCACATGGTTCTGCATTATTTACAAGAGGTGAAACCCAATCACTTACAACAGTTACTTTAGGTACTCCTTTAGATGAGTTGTTGATGGAAAGTGCCAACAAATCAGATTATACCAACTTTTTTGCACTATAATTTCCCGCCATTTTCAACTGGTGAGGTTAAAATGATGAGGGGTGTAGGCCGCAGGGAAGTGGGTCATGGTAATTTGGCCATGCGTTCATTGAAGAAAATGATGCCGGGCAGCGATTATCCTTATACCGTTAGGGTTGTAAGTGATATCCTGGAAAGCAACGGTTCATCATCCATGGCCACTGTTTGTGCCGGTTCACTGGCGCTGATGGATGCGGGTGTGCCGATGGCAAAACACGTTAGCGGTGTTGCCATGGGACTTATCAAAAAAGGTGATGATTTTGCGATTTTAACAGATATCCTGGGTGATGAAGATCATTTGGGTGATATGGATTTTAAAGTTACGGGTACCCGTGATGGTATTTGCGGTGTGCAAATGGATATAAAAGTTGATGGTTTAAGCATGGATGTTATGCGCCAGGCATTGGCCCAGGCTAAAAAAGGACGTATGCATATCCTGGAAGCCATGTATGCCTGTATGCCTGCTGCCAGTGAAGAGGTGAAACCACATGCACCACGCATGGTTAAGATCATTATCGACAAAGAATACATTGGTGCAGTGATAGGGCCCGGCGGTAAAGTGATACAGGAAATTCAGCGTGAAACCGGTGCTACCATTAATATTGAAGAAGTGGATAACAGGGGAGAAGTAAGTATTTTCTCTAAAGAAAAAGCAAGCCTGGAAAGGGCATTGGCCTGGATCAATGGGCTGGTAGCCGTACCCGTTGTAGGCGATACCTACGAAGGAACGGTGAAGAGTATCAAGGAATTTGGTGCTTTTGTGGAGTTCCTGCCTAAAAAAGAAGGTTTGCTGCACATCAGTGAAATAAGCTGGAAACGTTTGGAAAGTATGGATGGTATCTTTAAGGAAGGGATATTTAGTACCGTTCCGCCTTTGGTGGAACGGTTTTTTGTTTCATTAATATTTTGAGATCATGAATTACCTGCAGATCGAATTTAAGGCCATTTCTAAAGCAGAAAGTGAAATACTTGTTGCGTTATTGTCGGAATCGGGATTTGAAAGTTTTGAGGAAACCGAAAAAGCACTTTTTGCATACATAAAGGAAGAAGGATTTACAGAAAGCAACTTACAAACAATGCTGCAAGTTGTACCTGTTAAATATACCATATCCGTTATTCCACAACAAAACTGGAATGCCCGGTGGGAGGAAAGCTTTGAACCAGTCATTATATATGATTTTGCGGCCATCAGGGCCGTTTTTCACAAAGCCATTAAGGATGTGCAGCACGAAATAATCATAACCCCAAAAATGAGTTTCGGCACCGGCCATCATGCCACCACTTTTATGATGATTGAACAGATGAAGGACCTTGACCTTACCGGTAAACGGGTGCTGGATTTTGGCACCGGCACTGCCGTACTGGCCATTTTAGCCGAAAAAATGGGTGCTTCAACAATTGATGCCATTGATCACGATGAATGGAGTATTGAAAACTCGCTTGAAAATGCAGCAGCCAATCATTGTAAAAAAATAAACCTCGTCAAAGCTGAAACCATTGCCACCGGCCAATTATATGATGTGATCCTGGCCAATATTAATTTAAACGTGATCTTACATAATTTGCAGGCATGTAAAGCCGTTAGTAAAAAAGGAACCATCCTGTTGCTGAGCGGAATTATTGAAGCTGATCAAACCAACATGAAGGATTCACTGTCGGCATTTGGCTGGAAACATCATAAAACGATCCAAAAAGGAGAATGGATCTGCATGCTGGCTCAAATGAATTGAAGGTATCTTATATATGAAGATCTAAAAGTTACATAATTAAAGGATTTTTTATAAATATTGCCATTAAGGACTTTAAATAGCCGGTTAAAGGCAGATTTTTGTTATTTTTGCACTCTTCAACTCAAGCTAAAGAAACAAATGAAAGAACTTGCTCTCATCATTTTATCCTATTTGATTGGCTCTATTCCAACTGCTTTAATAATCAGCAGACGTTTTTTCGGTATCGATATCCGCGACTATGGCAGTGGAAATATGGGAGCCACCAATACGTTCAGGGTTTTGGGCTCACGGTATGGAACTATGGTCATGGTATTTGATATTTTAAAAGGAATGGCTGCGGTGATGCTGTATAATTTTCTGCCTTTTTACGTAAATAATGACCTGGAAAGAACCAACCTGATGCTTGGCCTGGGACTTTCGGCAGTAATCGGACATGTTTTCCCGGTCTTTGCCGGTTTCAAGGGAGGTAAAGGTGTTGCAACTTTACTGGGTATGGTACTGGCTATTCAGCCGGTCATTGCAGTAAGTTGTATTGGAATTTTTATATTGGTTCTTTTTCTTACAAGGTATGTATCATTAAGCTCCATCCTGGCAGCTGTAGCATTACCCATCTGCGTTTTATGGATATGGAACGAAAACGAATTACTGTACAGGGTATTTGCGTTAATTGTGGCCATCCTGGTTGTAGTCACCCATCAAAAAAACATTGGGCGCATTTTGCGTGGTGTGGAAAGCAGGGTGCCTATTTTTAAAAACAGGGATAAAAGAAAAACCCGCCGTAATAACGGGTAAAAACTCAAATACCAGGTACTTCTCCGGTTATTATTTTTATATAATTATTATTAAAAAATATATTGGTACGCCAATTGATTGTATAAGTAATTAAAAACGACTACATCATGAAAAAAATTATTTTAGGGCTTGCAGCAGTGTCTTTTTTTATTGCATGCAGCACCAATTCTATTACAGGTCGCAAGCAACTGGCATTATTTGGGGAAGAAACTTTACAACAGCAGGCTACCACAGAATATCAGTCATTCCTG
The DNA here is from genome assembly GCA_016703625.1 of Chitinophagaceae bacterium. GTDB lineage: Bacteria > Bacteroidota > Bacteroidia > Chitinophagales > Chitinophagaceae > Ferruginibacter. Next base: position 211,717 of record JADJBP010000007.1, read on the forward strand.
TCGCAGAATAAAGTGTTAAATGTGAATTCGAGCAAAGATGCCGAAATGGTCAGAAGGGTAGGCAGCCGTATCGCAAATGCGATCACACAATACTATACACAAAAAGGTATGGCAAGCGAACTGAACGGGTACAAATGGGAGTTTAACCTGGTAGATTCAAAAGAAGTCAATGCCTGGTGCATGCCCGGTGGAAAAGTAGTTGTTTATTCAGGCCTTTTACCTATTACACAAAATGAAGCCGCGCTGGCTGTAGTAATGGGTCATGAAATAACACACGCCATTGCCCATCACGGTAACGAACGTATGAGCCAGGGAGCCCTGGCACAGGGACTGGAGATCGTTGGTAATATTGCAACGGCCAATAACCCAAAATACAATTCATTGTTCAACAGCGTATTTGCACCGGGTGCACAGATCGCTTACTTATTACCCAACTCACGTAACCAGGAACTGGAAGCCGACCGTTTTGGTTTGAATTTTGCAGCCATGGCGGGTTATAATCCCAGGGAAGCCATTCCATTCTGGCAAAGAATGGCTGCTGCTGCCAACGGGCAAAAGCCACCTGAGTTCCTGTCTACACACCCTTCTGATGAAAACAGGATCGCAAAACTGGAAAGTTATATGCCGGAAGCTTTGAGTTACTACAAACCGGTTGGCAAATAAATTTACCTGTAAAATTATTTTATTGAAAAACTCCGTGAAAACGGAGTTTTTCTGTTTTATATTTTTATCTGCCAAACTTAATGTTTAATTTTACATACCTATACTGCCCCGTTAATATAACAAAACCCTATTCAAAGCCAATCGTTACCTGCAAAACAAGAATGCTTCGCGTATGAAGCCTGTGTTTATTTTTCTTAACCGTTAACTGCATATCTAATTATGGCTGATGAAAATTTACTGGAAAAATTAGAGCTTCATGATGAAAAAAACCTGCTGATCCAGGGATTACCTTCATCTATTGAAAAACAGTTTATCAAACTTAATTTTTCAAAAAATGTAACCCCGTTACTGAGAAACCGCAAAATAGATTTTGCCCTGGTCTTTGCCGTTAGTCAACGGCAGCTGGTTGCTATCTTAAATGATGTGGTTCCTTCCCTGCAGGAAGAAGCCAAGTTCTGGATCGCCTATCCCAAACCTGCTTCCAAAATAGCCAGCGACCTGGCACGTGATAAAAACTGGGATTTTGTTTCAGACTTTGGATTTGAAGCCGTACACATCATAGGGCTCGACAATGTATGGAGTGCCGGGCGTTTTAAAAAAGGGGGAACCGGTTTGAAAAAAAAGAGCCTTTCTGCTGCACATATCATGCACCCGGCATAGATCAAAAAATACCCGGCCTTTTAACCCCGGGTTTTCCTTACGGTTATAAATAATAAACACTGCACATAAAGTGATGCAGCAAAGTGAATGCCTGCATCACCCGCTATTCGGCAGCATGTACCTTTCGTAAGATGAAAAATAAAAAGCACATCGTTGTACTAACAGGAGCCGGCATCAGTGCAGAAAGCGGTTTAAAGACCTTTCGTGACAGTGATGGCTTATGGATGGGGTACGATGTGTATGAAGTTGCTTCTCCAGGTGGATGGAACAAAAACCCCCAACTGGTCTTAGACTTTTACAATGCCCGCCGCAGGGATGTGGGTGCAGCTTTGCCCAATGCAGCCCATACCGGACTTGCCGAACTGGAAAAAGATTTTGAGGTGACCATCATTACTCAAAATATTGATGACCTGCATGAAAGGGGAGGTTCTTCTAATGTATTGCACCTGCACGGCGAAATATTTAAAATGCGCAGCGTTGACAATGAACAGGTGTTTTTTGAGATCCGGGATGACATTAACCTGGGCGATAAGGCAGCAGACGGGGCACAACTCAGGCCCCATATCGTTTGGTTTGGCGAACCGGTACCCATGATCGAAAAAGCAGCTGCATTGTTACACAACTGCGATTATTTTGTGGTGATTGGAACTTCCCTGCAGGTTTACCCGGCAGCATCGCTTTTATATTATGCTCCGCCACATTTACCCATATTCATCATTGATAAAAAGATACCGGTAACTGAAGGACAGGAGAACCTGCACCTGATAGAAATGCCTGCCACTAAAGGGGTGGAAGCATTGAAAAGAATATTAATTGAAGGCTTGTGATAAAAACTATCCCATAGTTTCCACGAATTGTATTCCTGCATCGGCCAGTTCAGCAAGCACCGGGTTATAGATCTCTTTTACTGTTGGTATATGCAGGCCTTTCAGTTTGATCGTTTCATTTAAGATCAGTTTTGCTGCAATGCCCAATGGCAGTCCAACGGTTTTCGCCATGGCAGTACGCAGGCTGTCCTCTCCCTTAACAACCAGGCAGCTTTTAAGGCTTTTATGTTGATTGTCCTGTACATATTCAAATTCATGAAGCATAACGATCATATCCTTATCAGCAGGCAGCATTTTCAGTTTTGTTTCAACAAGCCATTGCAGAATATCAGCAGAAGATTTTGCAGATGATGGTACCGGAACATCTTCAAATAATCCAAGAAAAGACAGCATCTGCTTATTCTCTTCATGTACAAAAGGCAGAACCGGAACAGACCATTTTTTAAAAGTCAGCCCCTTTGCATCAATGACTGCCGTTTCATTGGTAAGCCCTGCATGAACTACCGCATTCCATCCTTTAAAAAAATCAACATGCCGCAAAGTGGTTCTTATAAAAGTTGCCGTATCAGGCAATTTATAAACAGGTATGTAACTTAATGAATCGCGGTTTGGATAAAATGCCAGGTCTTTCAATCCGGCATGGTCAATTTTATTGGAGCAGTCAAATAAGTCATTGTATGAAATATTTTTAATTTCATGATCCAGTTTATACACTGCCCCGGCTGAACCGGCCATGACTATATTCCTGGGATTCCAGCTTATTTTATAATGCCAGGGGTTATCATCACTCTCCGGTGCAACAAGCCCACCACAATGGCTTTTGAAAGAAGTGATGTTTCCGCCTGTTGATCGTATACCATCAATGATCTTCATGGCGCTCATATGGTCAATGCCGGGGTCTAATCCCATTTCGCAGAGAAACAATAATTTCCGGTTGCTGATCTCTTCTTTCAGGCTCTTCATTTTATCATCCAGGTATGAGGCCGTTAATAAATGTTTCCGGTATTCCACGCAATCCTTTGCCACCAGGAAATGAAGGGCGGGCGGCATCATACTGATAACCACGTGCGCCCGCTGTACCAGGTCGCCCCTTTGTTTTTCATTGGTAATATCCAATTGTACTGCTTCTGCAAAAGGCGAGTTCCCGGTCTTTAACAGGATCTGTTCACGGTCGGCATCTGCAATAATGAATTTCCAGTTGTTGGTTTCGGTTTCCGCTAAAAGGTAATCGATTAAAACCGTGGCCGATTTGCCGGCTCCAATGAGTACGATCGTTTTCAAGTAAAAAAGTTTTTTGCAAGTTAATCAATGAATCGCTGATAACACTGATTGTATAGCAGATACTTCGACAAGCTCAGTACGCTGTTAAAGCATGAAATACCGGGAACTAGTCAGCGTTAATAAGTTCAATCTGTGTGATCAGCGGTTCTATCCACAACTACCCAAAATATGTGTAAAAATATGCCTCAAAAAACACCCTTTTTACATGGAATAACGGGTTAAAATCGGTACTTTCGCACACGATAAAAAATTATGGCAAATAACGACAATTTAAACGAAGAAAACCAGCCTTTGGAAGGAGGGGACCTCAATAACCGCGGACGTATTATTCCGGTGAATATTGAAGAACAAATGAAGACCTCCTACATCGATTACTCCATGAGTGTGATCGTTGGGCGTGCTTTACCGGATGTAAGGGATGGGCTAAAACCGGTTCACCGCCGTGTACTATATGGCATGAGTGAATTGGGCAATACCAGTAACAAGCCTTATAAAAAATCGGCCCGTATCGTGGGAGAGGTAATGGGTAAATATCACCCGCACGGTGATAGTGCCATTTACCAGACCATGGTACGTATGGCACAGGATTGGGCCATGCGTTATACCATGATCGATGGCCAGGGTAATTTTGGCAGTGAGGATGGAGATCCGCCGGCAGCTATGCGTTATACCGAAGTGCGTATGGAAAAATTTGCGGAAGCCATGCTGGAGGATATTGAAAAAGAAACTGTGGATTACCAGCTCAACTTTGATGATTCACTGAAAGAGCCGATGGTATTGCCAACACGCATTCCGCAGTTACTGGTAAACGGCAGCAGTGGTATTGCAGTAGGTATGGCCACCAACATGATGCCGCATAACCTAAGTGAAGTAATTGATGGCTGTATTGCTTACATTGATAATAAGGAAATAACCTGCGAAGAACTGATCAAATATGTAAAGGGCCCTGATTTTCCAACAGGGGGTGTTATTTACGGTTTTGAAGGCGTAAAGGAAGCGTTACTGACCGGCCGGGGAAGGATCGTGCTGCGGGGTAAAGTGGATATTGAAATGACCAAGAACGGCAGGGAAAAGATCATCATCACCCAGGTACCTTACCAGGTTAACCGGGATATGCTCACTGCCAAGATCGGTGACCTCATCAACGAAAAACACATTGAGGGCGTATCGGATGTAAATAATGAAAGTAACAATAAAGAAGGAACGCGTATTGTAATTGACCTCAAGAAAGATGCCGTGGCACAGGTTGTGATCAATCACCTGTATAAACAAACTGAATTACAGACCTCTTACGGTGTAAACAATGTGGCCCTGGTCAGGGGCCGGCCCAGGATCCTGAATTTAAAGGACCTGATCAGTGAATTCATTTTATTCAGGCACGAGGTGGTGGTACGCCGTACCCAATATGAATTGCGTAAAGCGGAAGAACGTGCACATATACTGGAAGGGTATATCATTGCCCTGGATAACCTGGATGCGGTAATCAAACTCATCCGGGAATCATCAACACCCAATATTGCACAGGAAGGATTGATCACCAGTTTTGGCATGAGTGAGATCCAGGCCAAAGCTGTACTGGAACTGCGTTTGCAAAGGCTAACCGGTATGGAGATCAACAAGATCCGGGAAGAGCATGCCGAGATCATGAAGCTGATTGAACATTTGAAAATGATACTGGCCAATGAAGATATGCGCTATGACATCATCAAAAAAGAGCTGATCGAAGTAAAAGAAAAATTCGGTGATGAGCGTAAATCATAGATCGTGTATATAGGAGACGAGATCAATATGCTTGACCTGATCGAGGATGAAGATGTTGTCGTTACTATTTCGCACCTGGGTTATATCAAGCGTACATCCGCTGCCGAATACCGGCAGCAGCGCCGTGGTGGCCGCGGTGCCAAAGGCAGCAGTACACGCCAGGAAGATTATATTGAACACCTTTTTGTAGCATCTACTCATCATACCTTACTCATCTTTACCGAAATGGGCAGGTGCTTCTGGTTAAAAGTGTACGAGATACCCGAAGGTGATAAAACCAGTAAGGGCAGGGCATTGCAGAACATGATCCAGATACCGCCCGATGATAAGGTGCGGGCCATCATAGATGTGAAGAGTTTTGATGATGAGGAGTACGTGAACAGCCATTATATTGTATTGTGTACCAAACAGGGTATCATCAATAAATCCAGGCTGAAGGATTTCAGCCGTCCGCGCCAGAACGGTATCAATGCCATAACCATTAAGGAAGGCGACCAGTTGCTGGAAGCGAAATTAACCGATGGTAATTGCGAGATCATGATGGCGGTAAAAAGCGGCAGGGCCATCCGTTTTCCCGAGCAGAAAGTAAGGCCAACGGGCCGGGGCGGAATTGGTGTGAACGGCATTGATGTAGATGATGCCACGGATGAAGTGGTAGGAATGATCTGCGTAAATAAAGAAGATAAATCGAAGACCGTGCTGGTGGTTAGTGCTAACGGTTACGGTAAACGTACTTTCCTGGATGACCCAGGTACCGGTGAAGCCAATTACCGGATCACGAACCGTGGCGGAAAAGGTGTAAAAACGATCAGCGTTACTGCAAAAACCGGTTCACTGGTAGGTTTACTGGCTGTAACCGAAGCCGAAGACCTGATGATCACCTGCGTTAGCGGTATTACCATCCGCATGGTCAGTTGTTCTTTGTCTGTATACTAATCAAATAATCAAACAGGCTCACTTCGGTAGCCAGTTCTAATTTTTTCCGTAACCGGTAACGGCTTACTTCCACACCCCGTACAGATATATTCATCAGTTGGGCTATTTCCTTGGTTGATAAATTCATGCGTAAATAAGCACAGAGTTTAACTTCATTATTGGATATACCGGGATGTTTTTCTTTCAATGCACTTATAAAATCACTGTGTACTTTATCAAAGTGTAATGCAAAGTTTTCCCACTCCCGGTCCATGTTATCATCTTCACTGATGGATTTGATGATTTTTTTAAGTTCAGTCTCAGCCTGCGGATTACCAACACCTTTCATTACATGGCCCAGTTCCATTTTCATTTTAGATACCAGCTCGCTTTTTTTAACCAGGTGCATGGCCGAAGATGCCAGCTCAGAATTTTTAAAATTAATATCTGCTTCCAGTTTTTCGTTTCGCAATGCAACCAGTTCACTTTCCGTTTTGGCAATTTCCAGGTCATGAATATAGCGCAGCCTTTTTTGTTCTTCTTCGTATTTATCCTGTTGCTGTTTAAATTTTTTCTCCTGCCATGTATATAAAAAATACAGGCCTGTTGCTATTATTACAAGGTATAAGGCATTTGCCCAGTTGGTTTTATACCAGGGCGGTAATACATTGAAGCTATAGGTTGCTGTTGCCGATTCGTTTCCCAGGTTGTTCCGTACTTTAACTTCAAAACTGAATTTGCCAGCAGGCAGGTTGGTGTATTCTTTTTCTGTCCTGTTTGTCCATTCGCTCCAGTTGTTGTCATATCCTTTAAGCCGGTAACTGTATTCAAGATTGGCCTGGTACCCAAAAAGTGAGGAGGAATATTCAATACGCAATGTTTTCCAGCGGTAATTAATTGAGGGAACATTATCCGGATCCTGGATTTTGTTTTCAGTATTGTAATAACCGCCAAATAAAAGGCTGTCTGTTTTATTTATTATTCTCACGGTTCGTATCTGTACTCCCAGCTTTGACAAAGTTTGCTTATATTTTTCATAGTTAATATGATAAAATCCTTTGTCACCACCTAAAAAAATATTGGTTCCATTAACAGCATAAATAAATTCAAAACCACTCAGCATCTTGTTATTCAATTCAGGCAGTTGAATAACTGCTGGTTCTTTTTTTGAAAAATCTATTACACCCAAAGATTTTTCATGAATAAACCAGGTATTGCCGTTGTTGTCTTCTTTCAGGTAACGGATACTTTGATCGCCCAGCAGTTTATGATAAAATTCAGAATGTACAAAACTGTCTTTTTCTTTATTGTAAACATAAATACCTTTTTCTGTTGCAACAACCAATTCGTTTTTGATGGTGTAAATATGGTTGTTTAATAAAGAGGGGAGCCCTTTGTAGTTGAATAAGCAAACGTACTGTAGCTGCCTGCTTCATTCGGGACTATCTTAAAAACACCATGATAGGGGTGCGATACCCAGATATTACTGTCATTATCAAGTACAACAAAACGGGATGATTCGTGAAAACCCGAAATAACTTTTGATTGAATGAATTGGCCATTAACGTAATCAAAGATGGTTAACCCGGTATATCCCCCGGCAACCATACTGCCCGAAGGAAAGCTATTGGCAAGGGGGACAAAATTCCAAAAACCTTTATCCGGAGAAATGGGTATGGCATCGTTATTTTTGATGGCAAATGCACCTTCGTGATGACCCAGCAACAATTGGTTATTGATCCTGGCAAGTCCCCAAGTTTGCCCTTTTGTATTATTTACAGCTGTAAAACTGCCCTTACTGAAACTCATATCCGGCAAGGATTGTACCGGCACACTAAATAAGCCATTTGAGGTGCCTAAAAATAACCGGTTATCATGCAAAAGGGCAGTATAACCTGATCCATCCTGCAATAAAGGTTTGATCTGTTTGATGGAACTGTTGTAGGTAATTAGATCAATGCCATTATCCAGGCCCAGCCATAAGTTACGCTGACTGTCAGAAAAAATACTTAGGACATTATTATTTTGCAGGCCCTCCGTTTGAGAAAAACTTTGAATGATATTTCCCCTGAAATCGGTTATGTAAACACCATTGTTATTTGTAGCCAATGCCATCCAATCCTTATTTACAGCAGTAGCAGCATAGATCCGCTCATTTTTGAATATGGTATTATTAACCGATCCCAGATCATATATGCCGTTGTTTGAAAAGCTATATAATCCATTCTTTAAAGTAGTAATGATCGCGGTATCAGGATTTATAGAAAGAATGCCGGTAACGGCATCATTGGCCGGCAATGTGTTTTTGCCGGAAACGGGCACCCAAATCTCATTTTCAAATTTTAAAAGCCCTGGTTTAAAATCCTGGGCATATAATTTGCCACTGCAAATACCTAAAAAGCCCACTCATTGGCCGCATTATATACAACGACCGTTCGTTCAGTAAATTTGGAGATCTTGGTGGGGGACCTAAAATAGGTATTGCCATTAAACGATACAATATCCCAAACATCTCCAAAAGACCTGTCTTTAACAGGTATCCGGTCAATCAGGGTATGATATTGTAAACGTCCGTTACCGGCAGGGGCAAAATATCCGATCTCATCCTGTCCGCCGGCATATATTCGGTTGTTTCGGCCAATTTCAACAGAACGTACAATGGTTTTATTTGGCAAAGGGTAATTATTCCAGTATTGCCATCAAAACTCAGCAGGCCTTCATTATTTGCAAAGTAAACAATCCCGTTCTTATCCTGTTTTATATCCCAGTTCTGAAGGCCGGCTTTATACAACGGTTTGGAATAATTAATAATATCCGGTAAGCCAATTGTATTTTGGCAAAGCGCCTGAAAAGGCAATAAAAATAATAAAAAAGTAGTTTCATCATTTTACCTGATAGCAGACATGAAGTTAGACAAATTTTTTATGATGTAGTAATGTAGTAGCAATGTAGTAGAATAATCCGGTTTTTTATAATGAATGATGTAGTAATGATGTGGTGAAAAATTTTAATGCTGTAGTGGTACAATCTATATTTACATTCCGATTTCTTACCATTTTTTTGATTAACTAAAACGAGCGCTATATGAATTTAAAGATCAGTTTGCTGTGTCTGGGTATTTTACTTAGCACATTCTTTCTCAACCAGGCCACTTTTGGGCAAAATATTACTGCCTCAGGCAAGGTAAAAAATAAAACTACCGGTGATCCTGTAATTGGTGCAAGCGTAAACCTCCAGGGTTCTGCTACAACCACCTCAACTGATGCATCCGGAAATTTTACCATTTCGGTTCCAAAAGGAGCCAGGTTAACCATTACCTCAATCGGGTATGAACCGGCAAGTATACAGATCAATAAAGAAGGCACGGTTACCATATTGCTGGAAGAAGCATCAAAAAGCCTTGATGAAGTGGTGGTGGTAGGTTATGGTACACAAAAAGTAACCAAGGTCTCAGGTGCTATATCCGGAGTTAAGGCAGCTGCCATTGAAAAACTGAAACCGGTCAGGGTTGAAGAAGCCATACAGGGTACATCAGGTGTGAATGTTATACAAAGCGGATCACCCGGCGCACAGCCATTAATACTTATAAGAGGTATTCCATCATATAGTAATAACGGCCCCCTGGTAGTTGTGGACGGTGTACCTCAGTCACAGGCCGATCTGAATTCAATTAACCCTTCTGATATAGAAAGTATAAATGTATTAAAAGATGCCGCTACTGCTGCCATTTATGGTGTAAGTGGTGGTAATGGCGTAATCATTGTAACTACAAAAGCAGGGCGCAAAAATCAAAAAAACTGAGTTTACCATAAACAGTTTTTATGGTATACAGGAAGTTGCCAATACGGTACCGGTATTGAATGCTTCTGAATATGCCGCTATCATTAATGAAGGAAGTACTTTAAGCGGCGGCAATATCATTTTTCCTGACCTTTCCATTTTAGGTAAGGGAACCGACTGGCAAAAAGAGATCTTTAAACAGGCTCCAATGCAATCACACAGCATTGCAGCAAGAGGCGGATCAGAAAAGGTAACTTACTTTTTATCGGGCGCTTATTTAAGCCAGGGTGGAGTAGTAGGCGGAATTGATAAATCAAAATTCAACCGGATCAACTTTTCGTCAAATGTGGCATTTGACCTGACCTCTAAACTTAAGTTCATTTTAAATGCCAATTATGTAAACCTGAGTTCAAAGGTATCCAGGAAAATTCTTTTAACAGTATCATCGGCAGTGCATTAAACTACGATCCAACTGTTCCGGTGTACAACACCGTACCGAATACCGTTGGCACTTATGGCTTCAGCAACCTGCTCTTATCTGAAATATTTAATCCACTTACAAAACTGGAAAATACCTACAACAAAAATGTAGGGAATAAGCTTTTCGGAAAATTTGAATTGCAGTATGAAGTGATCAAAAACCTGAGGATCAGTACCCGTTTTGGATATACTAAATATGACGGCAATGCCAAATCATTTACACCGCTTGTATTTTACGGTTTGAATAATGTAGATAACTCCATGAATGGGGATGGAACTACCGTTGCAGGTAAACACAACAGCGTGTCACAGGAAAAAGCCAACTATAACTCATATACCTATGAGTTGTTTGGAAATTATAATTTTAAAGTAGCCAGCGATCATGCTTTTGAAACCACTTTAGGTTTCTCCATGCAAAAAGTAAGTGGTAATACAGCCAGTTATGGATCAGTAGGTTCTGATAATGTTAATCCCCAATACCGGACCATACTTACCGATTACCTGGCTTCCCTGTATGGGTCTGGCAACAGTATCGGTTATACGTATGGTAATAATTTTTCTTCCGGATCTACATTAGCCTCATTGGGCAATGAAAAATTAGGCTGGGAAGAACAAACCCAGATGAATGTGGGATTTGATATGAATTTTTATAAAAATAAATTTAATATCGCCGTTGATTACTTCGAGAAAAAGACAAAAGGTTTGATATACCAGGCCTCGGCACCGGCTGTGATCCTGCGTGGACTTTCAGCTCCGTTTGCCAACATCGGTTCTACCAGATCAAGTGGCCTTGATCTTACTTTGGGATACAATAACAGGATCGGCAAAGACCTGAAATTATCGACTTCAGTAACTGTAACTACTGTTAAAAACCTGGTTACAGGTACCAATACAGAAGGTACAGCAAGAATTACGGGCGGTAGTTATTTTAACGGCCAATCTCAAACTGTAAGCGTTTTTGAAAAAGGAAAAACACCGTATTATTATTATGGCTATAAAACACTCGGCTTATTTCAAACCTTTGCTGAAATTGCTTCCAGCCCTGCTCAACCTGGTGCACAACCGGGCGATATAAAATTTGCCGACCTGAATGGCGATGGCATCATTGATTCAAAAGATCAAACCCAGATCGGAAATCCATTTCCCAAATTTACTATGGGCTGGAACCTGAACCTGGAATATAAAAACTTTGACCTTTCTGTTTTAACCTATGCCTCTTATGGCAATGATGTTTTCCGTGCTTTGGAAAGAAATGGCAATTATACCAATAAATTCAGCAGTGTAATGGAAAGATGGACAGGTCCGGTACCACCAATAATGCCAACAACCCAAGGTATTCATTTACCGATGCCAATAACAACAGCCGTGTATCTGACAGGTACGTGGAAGATGGTTCTTTCATAAAGATCAAAGGAACATCCTGCTGGGATATAATTTTCAGTTTGCACCAATAAAAAGGGTATTTAAAACAGTAAGGTTATATGCACAGGTAAAAAATGCATTCACATTTACCAAATATACCGGCTTTGATCCCGAAATAGCTGCTCCGTTGCAGGATGTTGGTGTTGACCGTGGTGCATATCCACAGGCAAGAACCTATTCTGTAGGACTGGATATTAAATTCTAATTCATTCATTAAATAATCATAAAATGAAAAATTTACAAATTAAAATAATTGGTTTCTTACTCGCAGGAATGATGCTTGTATCCTGTAATAAATGGGTTGACTATGATCCGAAAGATGATTTGAAAATTACCGACCTGGAATATTCTAAGGTGAAAAAGATTACCGGTCAATAGCAGTGGGTGTTATTGCCCCTTAGCAATGGCTTAACCAGGTTGTTCCTGTTGGGGATATTATTTCCGACAATTCTGTAACCGGTGGTGAAAGTGCATCGGATGTACTTTCCTTACAGCAGATCAATAATTTTACCCATACTGCAGTAAATGGTACAACAGCCGATCTCTGGCAGTCCTGTTACGAAGGCATTAACCGGGTTAATTATATGCACCAGTATAAAGATAAAACCCTGCCGGCGAAATTATAACCTTTCCGGGTAAAGATGCTTTATACGGCGAGACCTATTTTTTAAGGGCATATTATTACTTTACGCTGGTAAAAATGTTTGGTGATGTGCCTTTGTTTGTTGAAAGAAGACTGGATTTACAGAAACCAATAGCATTAACAAGGGCCCCCCAAGACGGAAGTATATACTCAAATTGAAACTGACCTTACCAATGCCATTGCAACTTTACCGGTTGTGCAAACAGAATCGGGCAGGGTAACCAAATCGGCTGCACAGGCTTTATTGGGTAAAGTGTACCTGTATCAAAACAAATATGCTCCTGCCGCCGCTATACTGGAAAATGTAATTCTTCCAATGCATTGCCTTGGTATCAAATTTTGATTCCATTTTTCTGCCAAGCGGCGAAAATGGCCCTGAGTCTGTTTTTGAAATACAGTATTCCAATGGATCGGCTACTTATGATTGGGGACATGTTACCCGCGGACAGGGAAATTTCTCCGTGCAGCAATGTGGCATACGTGGCCTGAACAGGTATAAGCCTGGTATGCCTTACAAACCGGGCTGGAGTACCAATTTGCCAACACAAAATCTGGCCGCTATATATGCAGCAGGCGATAAAAGAAAAGATGTAACGGTATTGGATATTGAAGCCTATAAAACAGCGAATCCCTCATTCAATATAACCTACCAGGTAGCACCTTATCAAAATACAGGTTTGTACAATCAAAAATATCTTCCACGCAAAGGTGAAACATCCGGACAGGTAGAATTAAACTACTCTAATAATTTCCGTACCATTCGTTATGCGGATGTATTGCTAATGGCTGCCGAAGCATACAATAAATCAGGAAATGATATCAAGGCACAAACTTACCTGAACCTGGTACGCAGGCGTGCCTTTGGCGATCAATTACATGATATTACGGCCACAGGAACTGTTTTGTACGAAGCCATTTTAGCTGAAAGAAGACTGGAACTGGCTATGGAAGGCGAACGCTTTTTTGACCTGGTCAGAACCGGAAAAGCCGCTTCGGTATTGGGCCCATTGGGATTGGTTGCCGGAAAACATGAACTGTTTCCCATACCGCAGGGAGAAGTGGATCTGGCGGGCTTAACACAAAACCCAGGTTACTAATCATACACTAACTAAAAAGAAGAATTATGAATGCAATAAAATATTTCTTCAGCGCCTGTTGCCTTTTACTGGTAATGGGTAGCTGTACAAAAACTATTAACGAAGACCTGTCATTTGTAGACGCTGCCGCTGCACCTGATAAACTTTCGGTATTATTCGATATCACACAGGATAATTCGGGCCTGGTAACGATAACGCCTAATGGCGAAGGTGCAATATATTATCTTGTGTATTATGGTGATGCCACCACCACGCCGGTTAATATTGCAGCAGGAAAAAATACAACACATGTTTATGCAGAAGGCGAATATAATGTGAAGATCGTTGGTCATGCAGTTAACGGAAAAACAACCGAACTGGTACAGAAACTGACCGTGTCTTTCCGTGCGCCGGAAAACCTGGTGGTCAACCTGGCTATTGACGGAGTAAATAATTTTAAACTGAATGTTTCTGCCACTGCTTTGTATGAAACTTTCTTTAAAGTATTCTGGGGCGATGTTGCCAATGAGCCAGGCCAGTCTTTTTTAGAAGGGCAAACGGTAAGTCATATATATTCAGCTGTTGGCACCTATACCGTCAGGGTAGTGGCATACAGCGGCGGTGCAGCAACCACCACGTATACCACTATAGTTAATATTGTAGATCCCGTTTTAATACCAATAACCTTCGAGTCTCCTACAGTTGATTATACATTTACCAATTTTGGTGGTGGTGTTTCAACAAAAATTGCCAACCCGCAGATGAATGGCATTAATACCAGTGCCAATGTTGCACGTATGGTAAAAAATGCACCTGAAGTTTGGGCAGGCAGTTTTATAACTGTTGGTACACCAATTGATTTTTCAGCAAATAAAGTTTTCCGGATGAAAGTTTTTTCTCCCAGGGTAGGGGCAAAAGTTTTGCTTAAGGTAGAAAACCTGACCAACGGGGGAATATTTTTTGAAAAGGAAGTACTTACAACTATGGCAAATGCCTGGGAAGATATGGCATTCGATTTCAGGGCTATAAACACAGGCAATACCTATCAAAAAGTGGTTTTGATATTTGACCTGGGAACTGCAGGTGACGGTTCAGCCAATTTTACCTGGCTGTTTGATGACATCAGGCTTACCAACCAGATGCCGGTAAGTTTACTGGCTTTGCCGGTTACTTTTGACCTGGCTGGTGTGAATTACGAGGTTACCGATTTTGGTGGTAACATGAGTGAGGCTGCAACAGATCCGGGCAACGCAGCAAATAATGTAAAGAAAACAACCAAAACCGCCGGTGCCGAAACCTGGGCCGGTACAACAATTGGTGCAGGTTTTACAGCGCCTGTTCCTTTTACTGCAACCCAAACACAAATGAGCATCAGGGTTTATTCACCTGCTGCCGGTATTCGTATAAGGTTAAAAGTGGAGGACCGCAACAATAATACAAGATCGGTAGAAACGGAAGCCATGACACAGGCTGCCAATACCTGGGAAACCCTGGTATTTGATTTTGCAAATCAATCTTCAGGAACAGCTGCCATGAACCTGACTTACACATACAATATGGCTTCGGTGTTCTTTGATTTTGGGAATACCGGAACCGGTAGTGTATTTTATTGGGATGATGTGACATTCCTGGCAACAAACGTAATACCCAATTACCTGGCACTGCCCATCACTTTCCAGAGCACCACGTATCCATATAATTTTGTAAATTTTGGTGGTGCCAATGCAACGGTTGCCGACAACCCCAATCCATCAGGTATCAATACCAGCACTAAAGTTGGCAGAATGGTAAAAGGTGCACCCGAAGTTTGGGCAGGCAGTTTTTTAGAACTGGTAAACCCGATCAATTTCACGGTACAGCGTACATTTAAAGTAAAAGTATATTCACCAAGGGTGGGAGCAAGGCTGCTGTTAAAAGTAGAGAATGCAACCAACGGTGCTCAGAGCTTCGAAAGGGAAGCCACAACCACAACAGCCAATACCTGGGAGGAGTTGACCTTTGATTTTTCAGCCATTAACCTGGGCTTTTCTTACTCGAAGGTCGTGTTCATTTTTGACCTGGGTACGGCCGGGGACGGATCGCCAAACTTTACCTTTTATTTTGATGACATCACACTTAATTAATTAAAAATATCAAGATCATGATAACGATTAAAAAATCATTCATTGCGTTTTTCCTGCTGGGCATGATTTTCAGCAGCTGTAAAAAAGCCGAATATTCAATTGGGGATATTATAACGCCAACCAACCTGGCCATGACCACTGTGGTAGTTGGAACAGATGTGGCAAATCCGTTTGGTAATGGAACCGGCAAAGTAGATATTACGGTAACTGCAGACAATGCACTTTCTTATAAAATAGATTTTGGTGATGGTACTGCACCACAAATGGTTCCAACAGGGATCATTCAATACCGTTATGGAAGCCCCGGTACAGCTGAATATAATGTTACCGTAAATGCGATTGGCACTGCAGGCGTTATGAGTACGCTTACCAAAAAAGTAAAAGTGTTTGTTAACTTCCAGATACCTGCAACGATCCTGGCAAAACTCACCAATGGTTCATCAAAAGTGTGGCAAACCGATCATGATGCTCCCGGGCATTTTGGAGTAGGTCCTAATACCGAGTTTGCTCCCATCTGGTATTCAGCATCGCCCAATTCAAGAGAAGCCTGTGCATATGATGATGATATCACTTTTTCCAAAGATGCCAATGATAATGTAAAGATGTCAATAGATAATAAAGGTGCATCATTTTCCATTGGGGCCGCAACGGCCTTTTATGGTTTTGCCGGCGGAGATGGTTGTTATGCCATTAATACCGGAGGTTTAAGATCACTGATCTTTATGGATGCAACATCAAATTCCACACCTGCGCAATCTACAAGGATACAATTTACTGTTCCGGGTAATGGCATCATCAATTTTGGAACCGGTGGAACTACCTACGAGATATTATCCATTACCGACACTCAAATGCACCTGCGCAATATCGGTGTAGATGGTAACTCCTGGTATCAAAAACTAATTAAAAAATAATGGAAATGACAATAGCAAAACACTCAGCCATTATGGCTTTCCTTTTCATTATCTTATTAAGCTGCAGTAAAGGAAGCTCAGGTAACGGCAGTGGTACTACGCAAACAGCCCCATCCAACCTGGTGGTTACGGCTACACCAAGCAGCGATGGCAGTGGTAATGTTGCATTTACTGCCACGGCTACCAATGCCGTAACCTATATTTATGAGTTTGGCAATGGTATTATTCAAACGGTGCCGGGCGGCCTGATCACTTACCAATACACTACTGTTGGTAATATAACCTACACTGTAAATGTTACAGCAAAAAGCAGTTCAGGGTTAACGATCAGCAAGTCAATACAGGTAACGGTGAATACGGCTGGCGGCGGCTCACCAACACTGGTATTCAGTGATGAGTTCAATGCCGATGGCGCACCTGACCCAAACAAATGGGGATACGAAATTGGAACAGGCAGTGCAGGCTGGGGAAACAATGAATTACAATATTATACCAGCCGGCCCGAAAATGCCATTGTACAGGGAGGGGTATTAAAAATTAAAGCCCTTAAGGAAAACTATATGGGCAGCGCTTATACCTCGGCCCGTTTATTATCAAAGGGTAAATATTCTTTTAAGTATGGCAGGATAGAGGTGAGGGCTAAATTCCCAACAGGTGTGGGTACCTGGCCTGCCGCCTGGATGCTGGGAGATAATATTGGTGCAGTAGGCTGGCCGGCCTGTGGCGAAATTGATATTGTAGAGCATTTGGGCAGGGAACTGAATAAGATCTATGGTACACTGCATTATCCCGGCCGTTCTGGCGGCAATGCCGATGGCGCTACCATTATGATACCGGATGCTACAACGGCATTTCACACCTATGCGGTAGAGTGGTCGGCAACATCCATAAAAATTTATGTGGATACACAGTTGTATCATACGGTAGCCAATTCAGCAGCCATTCCGTTTAACCAGAACTTTTTTATCTTATTAAATATGGCCATGGGCGGCAATTTTGGCGGACCGGTAGATCCTGCATTTACCAATGCAACTTTTGAGATTGATTATATAAGAGTGTATCAATAAAAAGGATCATTTTTTTGGACTGTCAGCCTGGTCATGATCTGATAATGGGCTTAAAATTAAATAAGCGTTGATTACTGCATGAGTTAGTTATTAGCAGTTAGTTTTCTCATGAAGCAATCGTTATTAAGCGGATCGTATTCACTTATCCAGGTAGATACCTCCGCTTTTTTTTTAACTTTTTTCAGATTCAAACAATTTTAATGATAAAGATGATATCCAAAATAACCCGACTTGCCGCGTTTGCTTTTTTACTGACTCTCCAGTTTGCAGTTCAGGCACAAAACAATATAAAGGAGCCATTTACTATAGAAGATAAAATAAAAGCGCTGCTGCAGAAAATGACCCTCGAAGAAAAATAGGGCAGATGAACCAGTACAATGGCTTTTGGGAAATAACAGGCCCGGCACCCGCAGCCGGTGATGCAAAAAAAAAATACGATCACGTGCGCAAAGGGCTGGTTGGCGCTGTGTTAAACGTAAAAGGCACAGCCAATGTGCGCAGGCTGCAGGAGATCGCTGTAAAAGAAATAAGGCTTGGAATCCCATTGCTGTTTGGGTACGATGTTGTTCACGGGCATAAAACCCTTTTTCCCATACCCTTGGGTGAAGCTGCCAGCTGGGACCTGGAATCTATTGAAAGATCGGCCCGTATTGCTGCCATTGAAGCATCTGCAGCAGGCATTAACTGGACCTTTGCACCCATGGTGGATATAAGCCGTGATGCCCGGTGGGGAAGGGTTATGGAAGGAGCTGGGGAAGATACATACCTGGGTACAAAAATAGGGATTGCCCGTATCAAAGGTTTCCAGGGTGATGACCTTTCTGCCAATAATACCATTGCCGCCACGGCCAAACATTTTGCAGGCTATGGCTTTGCAGAAGCAGGCAGAGATTACAATACCGTAGATGTGGGTACTTCAACCATCTATAATATCATATTACCTCCCTTTAAAGCAGCGGTAGATGCCGGTGTGCTAACCGTGATGAATTCATTCAATATCCTTAATGGTATACCGGCAACGGCTAACCGTTTTCTGCAGCGGGATATTTTAAAGGATAAATGGGATTTTAAGGGATTTGTAGTTTCCGACTGGGGTTCAGGCATGGAAATGATCGATCACGGTTTTGCCAAAGACCTGGAACAGGTGGCAGAACTTTCTGCAAATGCCGGGAGTGATATGGATATGGAATCATACGCCTATGTAGCTTACCTGAAAGAAATGGTAGAAACAGGGAAAGTAGATATTAAAACAGTGGATGATGCTGTAAAGCGCATATTAAGGGTAAAATTTAAACTTGGTTTATTTGATGATCCTTATAAATACTGCGATGCAGCCTTTGAAAAAGAACTTATTTACAACCCGGCACATGCTGTAGCTGCGTTGGATGTGGCCAAAAAATCAATAGTTTTATTAAAGAACACTCCAGTAAAAATCAATGGGAGGCCTTTGTTGCCACTGAAAAAAAAACAACAGAAAATCGCTGTTATAGGCGCCCTTGCAGATGATAAAACAGTCCACTCGGAAGCTGGCGCATTGGCAGCGATGATAATACTGCCGTTTCGGTAATGGAAGGACTTAAAAAATATACATCAGCCATTACCTATGCCAAAGGTGCCGACCTGGTAATTGGAAAAACCGATTTTATAAACGAAGTAAAAATAAATGAAACCGATACAAGCGGGTTTAAAGCAGCCGTTCAATTGGCCAGGAATTCAGATATGGTAATCATGGTGTTAGGCGAACATGGTTTTCAAAGCGGGGAGGGCCGGAGCCGGACAAAATTAGGCCTGCCCGGCGTACAGCAGCAGCTTTTGGAAGCGGTATATGCGGTGAATAAGAACCTGGTACTTGTACTGATGAATGGCAGGCCGCTAACCATTAACTGGGCCCAGGAAAATATACCTGCCATTGTAGAAACATGGCAATTGGGCAGCCAGACCGGCAATGCCATAGCAGAAGTGCTTTTTGGCGATCACAACCCAGCGGGCAAGTTGCCGATGACATTTCCACGCAGTGTAGGACAGGTGCCCATTTACTATAATCATTACAGTACGGGCCGCCCCGGGCCAAAACCCGAAGTTTTCTGGAGTCACTATACCGATGAAAGCAATAAACCCCTTTATCCATTTGGATTTGGGCTTAGCTATACCAGTTTTGCATACAGTGATCTCCGCATCAACAGCAGCAACCCGGCCAAGATCACGGTAACGGTTACTGTAAAAAATACCGGCAGCCTGGTAGGCACTGAGGTAAGCCAGTTATATATCCGGGATAAGATCGCATCCGTGGTAAGGCCGGTAAAAGAATTAAAAGGATTCAGCAGGTTCAGTTTAAAAGCCGGCGAAAGTAGAAGCATTGAATTTGTATTAACCCCGGCAGAACTAGGTTTCTATGACAATAACGGAAATTTTATAACAGAGCCCGGCGATTTTGATATTATGGTAGGTACAAATTCGGAAGAGGGTTTAAAAGGAAGCTTTACGCTTAAATAATAGGAATCATCTATTCTCATTTGTTCAATTATCTATTCAATCGCTGTTCATTATTACTCCAGTGTGGCAGGGGAAAGAAAAAAGAAAATGCAAGCCTGCTGTGGGCAAGGATTAGCACCTGTTTAACATAAAATTGGTTTGTCGCGGGCTTTCTCGTGGTCGGGGAGCGTGGGGGGGGGGGGGGGGGGGGGGGGGGGGGGGGGGGGGGGGGGGGGGTTTATGATTATAGGCATTTAGTTGATTGCCACGGCTTAACAGTTGAGGCGCGCGCCCCTTTTTTCTTAAATACATTCACAGCCCACGCTGCGCAGCAAACCTGCTTTAACATAACGCAAGTACATTATAGGTAAAACAGAATACAAATTATTGATATTATACTCTTAACACTTAAGCATTATCCTTCACATATATTAAAAACAAAAACGCCAGCATTCGTTTAACCGAAGCTGGCGTAATTCATTTTATAGAAAATATTTTTTATTTGGAAACCGTCAGATCAATTTCCATACTGTTTTGTTGCAAATAACTCAACAGGTCACTCTTGCTGAACGGGCTCACTTTTTTGATGTTGATAGTGCCTGTAAGTTCCTTAAAATGCCTGGTACGGTTGGTAACAAAAAGTCCGTTGAGTGTAGATTCTGAACCCTGGCTGGCAAGGTCAAGTACATTTAACTGCAATACTTCCTTATATGGCGCCATGGGATAATTATTGTCAAGCAGTTTGGCATCCTGTAGTACGATCTTGCCATCTTTGGCAATACGAACATTAAGCTTTTTAACGCCGTAGTATTTTTTATCATCGATCACGAACCAGGTATGGGAATATGCCGTGATCTTTCCTTTTTCTTTGCTTATAACGATCTCATAATCAAGTGATTGTTTTGAAACCTCGTTGATCATGGTTCCTTTCCAGAGGCCGGTTATATCCTGGCATAAAACAAATAACGGGCAGCATATAGCTACAATTAAGGGTACAAAATATTTCATAGTTTGGGTTTTAGAAGGTAATTGGCCACTATAACGTATAACGTTTACCATTTATTTTAAATAATCATATTTATTTTGAGGTATGAGGCCTTCCCTTTTCCTTATTTTAAGCTACCAATGAACATATAATGTGTTTTACTTTTCAAGTATTCATTAACTTTCGAAAAAATTAACAGCATGATCATAAAAAATGCATTTGTATTACTTGTCTCCTTTTTTATATCCGGTTTACTGATGGCACAGGATAAAAAAGAACCAAAAATATGGGATGTGAACAATCCCGAAGGGAATTATAAAGAAGTGAATTTTACGGTCAGTGAAGGCACCTGGATGAACCTTGATGTTTCGCCGGACGGATCAACAATCATTTTTGACCTGCTGGGCGATATTTATACCATGCCGGCAACCGGTGGCATAGCGACCTTATTAAGAAGCGGACATGCATTTGAAGTGCAGCCACGCTTTAGCCCCGATGGTAAAAAAATACTGTTTACATCAGATGCCGGTGGCGGCGATAATATCTGGGTGATGAACAGGGATGGAAGCAAACCAGCCCAGGTGACCAAAGAAAGTTTCCGCTTACTCAATAACGGTACCTGGAGCCCGGATGGAGAATATATTGTAGCCCGTAAACACTTTACCAGCACCCGTTCGATAGGCGCCGGTGAAATGTGGTTATACCATATCAGCGGTGGTGGCGGGTTACAGCTCACGGTACGCAAGAACGATCAGCAGGATGTGAATGAACCCGTTTTTTCGCCGGACGGCCGTTATGTGTATTTCAGTGAAGACATGTACCCCGGCGGTTTTTTCCAGTACAATAAAGATCCCAACAACCAGATATTTGTGATCAAACAATTTGACCGCGAAAAAGGAACAACCGAAACCGTTACCGGTGGCCCGGGAGGCGCCGTTCGCCCGCAAATTTCGCATGACGGCAAATGGATGGCATTTATAAAAAGGGTAAGAACAAAAACGGTGTTGTATATACGCAACCTGGCCACTTCCGAAGAATTGCCCCTGCTCGACAACCTCAGCAAGGACTAGCAGGAAGCCTGGACAGTTTTTGGTAGTTATACCGGCTATGCATTTACGCCTGATGATCAACACATCATTATCTGGAGCAACGGCAAGATCATTAAAGTGGATGTGAACGGCGCCAACAAAGCAACCAATATTCCATTTACCTGCAACGTAAAGCAACGCATATACGAAGTACCCCGCTTTCAGCAGGAACTGAACCCCGAAACCTTTACAGACCACGTGATCAGGAATGCCACCACATCGCCCGATGGCAAAACCATTGTATTTAATGCAGCCGGGTATTTATGGAAAAAATCGTTGCCCAACGGCAAACCCGAAAGGCTGATCAGCAGCAATGATCCGGCTTACCGCAATGCAGGTTTTGAATTTGAACCTGCTTTTTCGGCCGATGGAAAATCGATACTTTTTGTAACCTGGAATGATACATTGACCGGTGCCATTTATAAATTGCCATTACAGCCAAACAGTAAACCTGTAAAACTAACAGCAGCAAAAGGCATATACCGGATGCCCTCTTTTTCACCGGATGGAAAATGGATCGTGTTCCGGAAAGAAGGCGGCAGCAATACCATGGGTTCGGGATATACTGCAAAACCGGGCATTTATACCATGGCCGCCGATGGCAGCAATGAAAATTTTGTAACCGACCGTGGAGATATGCCCCGCTTTAACAACAGCAGCGATCGTATCTTTTACCAGGTTGGCGGCGGTATGAACACTAATTATGCAAGCAATAAACCTGATGGCCGTGATGAACGCATTCACCTGAAAAGCATGTACGGCGGGCAGTTTACGGTTTCACCCGATGAAAAAATGGGTCGCCTTCCAGGACCTGTACAAGGTGTATATAGCCAGTTTTCCAAAACAGGCAGAACAATTGACCTGGGCAGCGGCACCAAAGATTTTCCGGTAAAAATTGTAAGTAAGGATGCCGGAACCAACCTGCACTGGAGCGCAGATAATAAAACACTGCACTACACTTTGGGCAGCCAGTATTTCAGTATCCCGCTTGAAGAAAGGTTTTCATTTATTGCCGGCATTGCCGATTCGGTTTTTATAGTGCCGGAAAAAGGAATAGAGATCGGGCTTCAGTTAAAAGCGGATAAGCCTTCGGGTACGATCGCTTTTACCAATGCCAGGATCATTACCATGAGTGGAAATGAAGTGATCGAGAACGGTACCCTGGTCGTTGAATCGAATATGATCAAAGCTGTCGGCAGATCCGGCGACATAACCATACCGGCAGGCGCCAAACAAATTGATTGTAATGGTAAAACGATCATGCCTGGTTTTATTGATGCACATGCACATGGAAATCATTTCCGCAGCGGGCTGGTACCCCAGAAACAATGGCCCTATTATGCCAACCTGGCCTATGGTGTTACTACCATGCACGACCCCTCAGCCAACAGTGAGTTTGTTTTTGGATTAAGCGAACTGGTAAAGACCGGCGATGTGATCGGGCCCCGCATATTCAGTACCGGTACCATTTTATACGGCGCCGAAGGTGGTTTTAAAGTGGTGATCAATAATATTGATGATGCAAGAAGTGCTTTAAGAAGAATAAAAGCGCTGGGCGGATTTTCGGTAAAAAGTTATAACCAGCCCCGCCGTGAACAACGCCAGATGGTAATGCAGGCGGCACGTGAATTAAATATGGAAGTGGTGCCCGAAGGCGGTTCCTTCTTTTACCACAATGTGAGTATGATACTCGATGGCCATACAACCATAGAACACAATATGCCGGTAGCCCCTTTATATAATGATGTGGTAGAACTCTGGAAGAACAGTAAAACAGCGTATACCCCTACCCTTATCGTTAACTATGGTGGCCTGAACGGTGAATTTTATTTTTACCAGCACAGCAATGTCTGGGAAAAAGAAAGGCTCATGCGTTTTACACCCAGGGCTGTGATTGATACCCGCAGCAGGCACCGTATCATGGCGCCCGAAGATGAATATGTGAATGGCCATATCCTGGTTTCAAAAAGTTTAAAAAAACTGGCCGATGAAGGGGTAACCGTCAATATGGGTGCACACGGACAACTGCAGGGCCTGGGTGCACATTGGGAAATATGGATGATGCAGCAGGGCGGCATGACCAATATGCAGGCTTTGCAAACAGCTACCATCAACCCTGCGCAAAGCCTTGGTTTTGATAAATGGATCGGCTCTTTACAGGCTGGTAAACTGGCCGACCTGGTCATCATGGATAAGAACCCGCTGGACGATATCCGCAATACAGAGACCATCCGCTACACGATGATCAACGGCCGCCTGTATGAAGCAGACCAGATGAATGAAACCGGCAACAGCAATAAAACCCGGACAAAATTTTACTGGGAGTTCAGCAAAAATGCAGACAGTTTTCCCTGGCATGATTCAACCGTTGAAGAAGGTTGTAGTTGCGGAAAGCATTGACCGGTTATTTCAAAAAAATATTTTAGCAGCGTAAAACAATAAACCGCCTATTTTAACATGACGCCCAAACAGGTAGTTGAAAAATGGATCGACATTTTTAACCGGTCTGATGCAAATGCCCTGGCAGAACTTTATACTGATGATGCTGTCAATCACCAGGTAATGAATGAACCTTTGCATGGAAAGACAGCCATAAAAAATATGTTTGCCGGGGAGTTTGCAAAATTTAAAATGGTTTGTATCCGGGAAAATATTTTTGAGGACGGCGACTGGGCCATACTTGAATGGAAAGACCCCAATGGATTGCGTGGTTGTGGGTTTTTAAGGTACAGAACGATAAAATTGTTTTTCAACGTGGTTATTGGGATAAACTTTCCTTATACAGACTAAACAATATGCCGGTACCCGGTTGATCTTTTATTGCATATTGTAGAACAGGCTAATATAGCCTGAACCATCAAAGATTAGCCTGTCATCCCAACTAAGCGTATTTTTGCAGTTATGCAACAAATTAATATACCGCTTATTTTAAGCAGCCTGGGTTTTGAAAAACTGAACGAAATACAGCAGGCTTCACTGGAAGCCAATGCAAAAAATGACAATATTGTACTGTTATCGGCTACAGGTTCAGGTAAAACACTGGCTTTTTTATTACCGGTTCTCGAAAGGCTGAACCCGGAGATCAACAATGTGCAGGCATTGATCATTGTCCCCAGCCGCGAACTGGCCATCCAGATAGATGACGTATTCCGCAAAATGCAGTCAGGTTTTAAGGTAACGCTTTGTTATGGCGGGCACAAACGTGAAACTGAAGAGAACAATTTAAAAGAGGCTCCTTCGCTCATTATTGGTACTGCCGGCCGCCTGGCAGATCATATACGCCGCAATAATTTTGACCTGGATAATATTACCACACTGGTACTGGATGAATTTGATAAATCGATGGAACTTGGATTTACTGATGAACTTTCATACATCGTAGGCTCCCTGAAAAATGTTACCAAACGAATACTTACTTCTGCAACATATGCCGTACCTGTGCCTGCTTTTATTGGGCTCACAGATCCCGTTCGCCTGGATTTTTTACCTGAAGCTGCCGCTGCAGATAATATGCTGGAAGTAAAGACCATTTTCAGCCTGGATAAAGATAAAATTGAAACCCTGTTTAAACTCATCTGTTACCTGGGCAACCGTTCTACGGTTGTGTTTTGTAACCACCGGGTTGCAGTTGAAAGAACCAGTAACCTGTTGACAGAAAAAGGGATATTAAATGTTTTTTACCACGGTGGTATGGAACAGCAGGAACGGGACAGCGCACTTTGTAAATTCAGGAACGGCACCAGTAATATCCTGGTAACAACTGATCTTGCTTCCCGTGGGCTTGATATTCCCAATATCCGATACATCATTCATTATCATTTACCCGATACCGAAGACGTGTTCACGCACCGGAACGGACGTACAGCCCGCATGGATGCCAGTGGTACTGCCATTTTAATTTTATCGGAAGAGGAAAAGCTTCCGCCATATATTGGTGAAGTTGAAGCCATTGAGATCACCGGTGAACACCCCATACCGGAAAAACCAAAATGGAGTACTTTATTCATCGCTGCAGGCAAAAAAGATAAAGTGAACAAAATTGATATTGTAGGTTTTCTTTCCAAAAAAGGGGAATTAAAAAAAGAAGATATCGGAATTATTGAGGTAAAGGATTTTTTCAGCTTTGTGGCCGTACGAAAAGTAAAGGTTGGGCATGTGCTGGAACTGATCAAAAATGAAAAGATCAAAAATAAAAAGGTGAAGATAGAGATTGCGAGATAGTAACGCTGATTTGCTGATTGAACTGATTAAAGCAGATTTAGATCTCCTAAAACAGATGTCTCCTATCGTCGACATGCAAGTCCGTTTGTTTTTGTGATTCATTAAAAACTAAAACGGGCTCCCCCATTTGCTGTCCGTATACACATTGTTGCCTGATAATGTCCTTAAAAAAGCCATCAATCCATCTACTTCCTGTTGTGTAAAATTTAATTGCTGGCCAAATCCGTTGGGTCGCAGCCTGGGATCAAGGTTGGTATTGCCCGGGGCAAGATTGATGGTTCCATAATGCCCGATCGCATTTTGCAGGGTTCTTAAATTCCCGGTATGCATAAAAGGCCCGTTAGGAAAACCTGCCGGATTTGTAATATCCCTTAAACTGGGGCTCTCGTAACCGTTATGTCGATGCCGGTTCCTGATATGGTCCCGATAATGCCGTTGTTCCTGCTGTTTGGGTCAATATCAAATTCAGGGGCATTGTGGCAGCCATTGCATCCTGCTCCCCCATTCACTCTTATGCCGGTGGCATTAAAGACCGGCGGCGTAAGAAAGACCTGTTTACCCATGTTCTCCATTGGCGTAAAGTTTGGAAAGGGTTGCCCGTCATTGGCAACCTGCTGCCTGCCGGCATCATACTTTGAATCGAATGACTGAATGCTCCTGACAAACTGAGCCATGCATTCCTGCAACCTGGCTTCTGTAACTGTTACATCACCATATACAAATTTGAATAACTCATTATAATAAGCAATGGCCTGCAGTTTAACCAATAAGGCTGCAATACCGGGTCTTCCGCTTTGTCCGCTGAATCCCATTTCTGCATGATCCTTAACAGGCTGCGTGGTCTGCTGTTCGAGGCTGGCCGCCCGTTCGTCCCAAAAAAACCTGGTCTCATTGGCAAAACGTGAATTTACCAGCCGCATCGAATGCCTGCCGGTAGATCCTCCAACAACTCCGCTGCTGGCAATGGCTGTATCACTGAATGCAAACTGTTGCTTATGGCAACTGGCGCAGGAGATCGAATTATCAATACTTAAATTTGTATCATAAAACAAAACCCTGCCTAAAGTTGCTTTGGCGTTGGTTATTGCATTACCCCCGGTATTGTCTTTATTTATGTATGCAGGTTTGCCCTGGTTGGCATAATTGGCCAAATTGTTTGGGTCTATTTTTGTGCCGAATGCAGCTTTAATAGCTGCATAAGGATCAACTGTAACAACTGGAGCAGGTGCAGTTGTCTCGCTTTTTGAACAACTAACAGCAATTATTAATAACATAAAGATGGTTCCAAAAACAGTTTGCACATTGGTCATGGTAAAGGTTTATTAGTTAATGGTTAAAGAATTTATAGTGGTTATGGGATTGAGGTTAGACAATATTTATTTTTAATGGTTTAATCTGTCAAAAGCTAAACTGTTTATTAATGGGGAGGTCCCCCTTCTCCATTGTCCATTCCTGGTGGCGGTCCCAGCCGCCTGGGTGGTGCCATCCGGCCCAATGCTTCAAGTATTATTTTATCAAATTCTTTCTGTTGCGCTGCATTACATATCGCTCTCAACTTCTGAAAATGATAAAATGTTAATTCATCCAGCTGCTGATCCGCTGCTGCTGCCCTGCCACTAAATACATGTATTTCCGAATCTGATACATTGGGGTTTTTTAAGAGCTCAAATAATGCCTCTTTTGCTTTTTGTTGGATATTATTCCTGATATCCCGCACGCCGGCCTGGTGTTCATCTCTTAGTTTTTTATAAGACTCCTGCTGCGCCGCATCTAAGTTCAACTCACGGGTAAGAAACTCAAAGACCTGACCCTGTGCTGGTGGAAGTTTGTTTCCAGTACTCCCAACCTGTCGTTTACCTGTCCAAAGCAAAGTAAGTGTTACCATATTGGCAGTTAACAACAGCAATATTATAATTGTCACCCATCGGTTATTTGTAAAATTGTTCATGCTGTATAATTTATTCGTAAACAGACCCGGTATTCAGGTTATATACTTTTGCAAAGGATTCAATGCCTGAAGGGTTCTCTGAACGGGATGTTGAATTTTGTTTTGATGCTTTATTCATTTCCTTCAGGGAAAAAATATTTAGAACCAGGATAACCGAAAGTACGGCAGTTATAAAAGAAGGCCGGAACATAAAGTATATTCTTTTTTCTTCTGCCGGCTGCATTTTTCCTTTCAGCCTTGTATAAAAAAAATCAGGCGCTGTTGCTTTGTGAATACTTTCAAGGCTTGTCATTATCCTGTCAACCCTTTCATTCGATAACTTATTTTCCATCATTAAAAATTTACCTGTTATTCGTTTAGATGTTCTTTTTTATAAAAACCTTCGTTAAATAGGCCATTCATTTAATTTTTTACGCAGATTCTGTTTAGCCCGTTGTAATAAGGAGTCAACCGCCGGTTCAGTTGTGTTTAAAATGGCTGCTATCTCACGGTAACTCAGTTCTTCAACCTTGTTTAAAATAAATGCTGAGCGCTGGTTTTCGGGCAGTTGACCGATCATTTTAAAAAGCAGGGCAGCGTCTTCTTTATTTTCCTGCAAGACACCGGGGTGGTTAAAATCTTTCGGTTCATGTAAGGGCATGTTGTTCTCTCCAAACAGGTTGCTTAAAAAGCCAAAACGTTTTTTTCTTTTTTTGCTTCGCAGATGACCGAAAACCGGTTACTGAAGCTTCAAATTTTGCTGCTTCATTAAATAAAAAGCGGTGTTCTATTGGTAAAACATAGATGGGAAATGTACCCAGTTCCTGTACAAATTTCTCCAGCCTTACTGCATCTTTCTCTGTGGTCAATACCATTTTTTTATCCGAAGAAATTTTTTCAAAATGCTGCCTGATATCTGTAAGGTCATTGCTGTGAAAAATATGGTGATCGGCAAAGCGCAGCATATCATACGAATCGGCAATTTTGGCAAGGTATTCTTTTAAAGGCCGGGGATTTGCAATTCCGCAGACCAGCAGGATCCCGTGACCGGGCGTTATTTCAATATTTGCTTTGGTAAAAAGATGGTATGGTTTTCCATAATCAATGGTTGTAAAATAAACAGTTTGACCGGGCGCCGGGTTTATTTCTGCAATGATGGCATGCTGTTCTTCAACAGGCAATCCCGGTGTGCATTTGGTAACTATAATGATATCGGCCCGTTTACAGCTGCTTCTTACATCACGCAGGTTGCCGGCCGGCAATATGAAATCGCGGGTGTATAGATCCGAATAATCGGTCAGCATGATATTCAACCCGGCATTTACCTGCCTGTGCTGAAATGCATCATCCAGGATGATGACCTCGGTTTCGGGCCGGTGCTGCAGCAATTGCGGAATGGCAACAATCCTTTCTTCCCCAACGGCAACAGCCACATCCGGAAATTTTTGATGAAACTGCATAGGCTCATCACCGATCTCCAGGGCCGTAGTATCACTGTCGGCAATGGCAAAACCTACGGTCTTTCTTTTATAACCACGGCTAAGCGTAGCCGTTTTAAAATCATTTTTTAAAATACGGACCAGGTATTCTGTCATGGGTGTTTTGCCGGCGCCGCCGGTGGCCAGGTTACCTACACATATAACCGGGAAGTTAAATGAGGATGATCTAAGTATTTTTTATCGTAGAGTTTATTGCGCAGCCATATTATCGCACCGTATATCCAGCTAATTGGTAAAAGAAGATATCTGAAGCTTTTTAACAACAAGGGTTATTGGTTTAATGGTTTATTTGTTTTTGATTTTAGATTTTAGATCGCCGATTTTAGACTGTAACTTGAATTCCCATAATTCCCGACTCCCGACTCCCGACTCAACTACGAATTAATAAACACCGAAAAGATCGTCGTTCCGTAATTCCTTTCTGTTTTATAATGCGCAAACTTTTTATAATTGTTCCGTGGAGTATGTTCCAGCACAAACCAGCCACCGGGCTTTAAAATTCTCTTTTCAAAAATTTTCAATGGCAGGTCATCAATATTGGCCAGGGCATATGGCGGACCTGCAAAAATAAAATCGTACTGCTGCGGTGTAGTTTCAATAAATCGAAACACATCCCCTTTTACTACTGAGATATTTTCAAATTTCAGTTCTTCCGCTGTCTTTTTAATAAATTCAAACATTTTAGGGTCCTTTTCCACAGTGGTTATATCGGGCACTCCCCTGCTGGCCATTTCATAACTGATGCATCCCGTTCCGCCAAAAAGATCCAGCACCTTCAATTCATCAAGCACCAGGTTGTTTTGCAGAATATTGAAAAGGCCTTCTTTGGCAATATCTGTGGTGGGCCTTGTATAGGGCATTTTGGCCGGCGGACTGATCCTCCTGCCACCATGTATGCCGCTGATTATACGCATGATGCTAATGCAAATAAATGACTGAAAAAATGTGGCGGATGAACTTTTATGGGTTCATAATAGGCATGACCTTCCGGTAGTGCATCAAACCCGATGTGTAAAAAATATTTGTAAATGGCATCATATAAACCCGACTGTTCGTCGATCATGCCATTCAGGTGCAGGATCACATCATCCGGCAGTACATCAAACCCTTTACAAACATGCAGCAGGTGAAAAACACAATCGGCCGGATCGGTATAATCAAAATTCTGAATAACCTGGAGTTTTCCATCCTTAATTAACATGGTGGTTAAGCTGTTGCTGTATAAATTGGCATATAAATGATTGCCCGCTGGCAGATCACGGTTCACCATTGCTGTAAATAAATGAGATTGCAGTCCCAGCGGTAAATGAACCGAAAAGACATCAATTACAGATGCGGGTACCCGGTAAACATTATGCAGGTTATGCTTATACAAAAAATCGGATCGGATGATGCCCTGCTTTGCATCACCAAAAACAAGATCAAGCATTTGTGCATTTTGGCCGGCATTCATGAATTCGGCAGGTACCAGGATACTTTCGGCAAAGGACCAGAAAATATGTGTTTTGCCATATTTTAGCTGCAATAATTTTTCAGTGCTGAATATTTCATTGAACCTGGCGGTAAGTTCTTTTCGTTCAGTCCTGCTGCAAAGGCATAGGTAACAAGGGCCTTAAAACAATTATCCCCATCAAGCACAACGAGTGAAATGCCCGATGGGCCAGCTTCTGCAAATAACTGAGCTTTTTCAAAATTGATTCCTGCCGCAAGAATACTAAAAGAGGGAATAACATGTTTCATTTCACTGGCAAAATAAGATATTTTTGCTGACTTTATGGAGAGTACTGCTATATCGAGGGATTTAAAAGTTCAGGTCACCAATAAACAGATCCTGTCCATTGCGTTACCCATTACGCTTGCAATACTGATTCCGCAGATCAATATGCTTACCAACAGCATTTTTTTGGGCGAATTAAGTACCGAAGCCCTTGGAAATGCCGGCATTACGGGTGTTTTCTACCTGATCTTTGCGGTTGCAGGCAATGGATTGAACAATGCACTGCAAACTGTTTTTGCAAGGTATGCAGGCAGCGATGATCCTGCAGCTTTTAAAGTGATACTGGCACAGGGCATTCGCATTTGTTTGCAGTTTGCCGTAGCCGGTATTTTAATTACCTGGTTTGTTGCACCACTGATCCTGGAACCTATTGCCGACCCAAAAGCCTATCCTGAAGAGATCAGTTTTTTAAAGATCAGGATCTGGGGCCTCCCTTCCTGTTCCTGTTCCAGATGGGCAATGCTTTCCTGGTTGCGTCTCTCAACAGCCGTTATCTGATGATCGGGTTCATTTTTGAGGCTACCGTAAATATCGTGCTTGATTATTTGCTGATCAAGGGCCGGTATGGTTTTCCGGCACTGGGTTTTAACGGGGCTGCTGTAGCATCTGTGATTGCAGAATTTACAGGATTTGTTGTGGTGTTCATTGTGTTGTTCCGCACCGGTTTAAAAAAGCAATACGGATTATTTAAAACCTTTGCTTATGACAGGATAGTTACCAGGCAGGTATTGAAGATCTCGGCACCGCTGATGCTGCAATACGTACTGAGTGTTACCACCTGGCTGGTATTTTTTATGCTGATAGAAAGCCTGCGAAACGATACCTATAAAGCCATCAGCAATGTGATGCGTAATGTTTTCGGGCTGGCCGGTGTTTTTGTCTGGGCATTTGCCAGCACCTGCAGCGTTATGGTAAGTAATTTAATGGGACAAAAAAGAGAAGACCTGGTTATAACCGCCATCAATAAAATTGTAAGGCTTTGCATGGGGCTATGTATTTTCATCTGCCTGCTGGTAAATATTTTCCCGGGAACCTTTTTCAGCATGTTTGGCCAGGGTGAAGAATTTGTACAACAGGGCATTCCTGTGCTGCGTGTGGTTTCGGCCGACCTGTTGCTGATGTGTATTGCCAATATCTGGCTTAATGGTGTAACGGGTACCGGCAAAACAAGGATGAATTTATTGATCGAAATTGTTGCCATCACATTCTACCTGGTATACTCCTGGTTCTTTATAAAAATGAATTTTATATCCCTGGCCTTTGCCTGGACTAATGAATTTATTTACTGGAGTTGCATTTTCATCATCGCTTATTTTTACCTGAAGAGTGGTAAGTGGAAGACAGGACAATCTGTAGAAAAGTAATTCACCCTTTTTAGATAAAGGAAGGCAGGTTTTTAAAGCCTGCCTTCCCTGTAAAAAACATCAGTCATTATTTTTTTTTTTGACAACCAGCTGTTCCCGGATCTTCAGGATACAGAATTTTACCATGTTGCTTACCAGGACTGAAGGGATTGGTTTATCCATGGGGAACTGAACCGTGCCTTTTGATAGGTTGTATGCAGCCAGTTCATTCTTAAATGCTTCAATGGCCCCAGAGCCGGGATAAAACCCGATGTGTGTTTTATAGCCCGCAAAATGCACCAGGTTTTTTCCATCCAGTTTAAAAGTTGGGATGGCATAACTGATGGCCTCTGTTGAATTGGGAGCTGCTTTTTTAATGGTCTGCCGCAGCTTTTCCAGTTTTATCGCCAGGTCTTCGGGAAATCCCATGATATATTCATCAATGTTCTTTGCAGCGATCATATTTCTTTTCATGATGCAGAATTCGATTTTTAATGTTTTGCATTTTTATCATATTGCAGTAACCAGTGGTTACCATATTTATCAGTAAGGTCGCCAAAAACCGCTCCCCAAAAAGTATCTTCCAGAATATGGTCTTTGCGGCCACCTTCAGCAAGTTTTTCATAATAAGTCCTCACCTCATCTTCACTGCTGCAATTGATGGCCATCGAAACCCCATTTCCTTTTTGCAGCCCCTGCTCTCCTACCATATCCGTAGCCATCAAAACCAGGTTCCCATTAGTGAGTGTGGCGTGTAAAATACATTCCTTCATTTGTACAGGCATTTTATCCGCCAGGGGAGATTCGCCAATGGTTTGAACCACCAGTTGGCCTCCCAGGCAGTTTTTATAAAAATACATAGCCTCACGGCAGTTGCCGTTAAAAGTTAAATAGCTGTTGATGGTTGTCATTTTTCTGCAAGTTGTTTTACAAGGGCGAGTGCTTTCGGAAATGTATTCTTAAAGTATTGCTGAAAATCTTCTGTAGTATTCAGCTCCACCTTTAATTCTGTTGCACCATCTTTGTCAGTTAAAAAATAACTTTCAAAAGCACCGCCCCAGTTGCTGGTGGTTTCTACACCGCCTTTAATTTCACCAAGGTGTTTAAATACCATTTGACTGTTATCAACTTTTTTGTGGATTGTTGAAAACATACCATCGCCACTTGGCGCAATAAAAAGAATTTTACTTCCCTCCTGCCAGTCACTTTTTGCATGTGATCCTTCCATGAAAACGGATGTCCATTGCCGGTAGCTTTGGTCATCCCACAATATTTGCCATACCTTTTCTTTGGGTGCATTGATCTCAACAGAAAAATTTAATGTTGTCATAAGATTTGTTTTATTGTTTATCAGGTTAACTCAACCTTATATTTTTTTTGAACCACATAGTATCACAGGAACATAGTCCCGATAACTATCGGGATCACATGGCAGGAATCTATGTGGTTCTATTTTAAGATTAACCATATCCGAGAATCACTTTTATTTTACTGCAATGCGAAATGTGCAACTATGTATCCAGCAGTTCCTGCATAACATATTATTTCTTCAATAATTTTTTTTAACCCACTTTCTACACCCGGATTATTATCGGGACATGCTGACAATCTTCTTAATGATGATCATTGCCATTTGAAAAATCCTGTTAATTCGATTCAGTATATTTTTTAAAATTATCTAAAATGGACTGCCATCCACCACGCTGCAGCTCAACTGAATTTTCCTTCTCGGCCTCAAAGGTTTCTGTAACTGTTGTTTCATTGTCATTGCCTGTAAAAACAATTTTTACTTTCCTGTCATCATCAAGTGTATAAGCGATCCTTTCATTTGGTTTTACTTCATCATATACACCACTAAAATCAAAGCCCATACTGCCATCCCGGGCTTCCATCCTGCTAAGGAATTTTCCGCCCACCCGCAGGTCATTTTCCGCACGTGGTGTATGCCAGTCATCTGATGCATTGTTCCACCCGGTGATATGTTCCGGTTTGGTCCAGCATTCCCAAACTTTTTCAACAGGGGCCTGTACAATTGTTTCTACTGTGATGGATGTTTTTTCCGCCTTACTCATTTTTTATTTTTTAAGTATAAAAAAATATTTTGATACACGGGTACAAAGATGCAAATCAAAACCGGATTTTAAAATGTGTAAAAACGACAATGTAAGGGGTTGATTGCGACAAAAATTGTATATACCTTAGCCGTATGAAAAATGTTTCCATATTGGTTCCGGAAACAGCCGTGATAGAGGCTGTGGCTGATCCGCACTATATGTTTAAAGCAGTAAACCAATTTTTGCAGGCTTCCGGTAAAGCCCCTTTGTTCAATGTACAGCTGGTTGCAGTTCATAAAGAAGTAAAACTGGAGAACAGTTTATTTACGGTTCATATTGATAAGCAGCTGAAAGAGGTAAACAAAACAGACCTGATCTTTATTCCGGCATTGAGTGGCGATATGAAGACGGCACTGGAACTGAATAAAGCATTGGTTCCCTGGATCCTTGCTCAATATAATAATGGCGCCGAAGTCGCATCACTATGTATCGGTGCTTTCTTACTGGCATCAACCGGTTTGCTGAATGGGAAAAAATGCTCAACACACTGGAACTCCGCAAACGAATTCAGGGCTATGTTCCCCGAAGTAGAACTGGTTGACGGCAGCATTATCACTGAAGCGAATGGTATTTACAGCAGCGGTGGTGCAAACTCTTACTGGAACCTGCTATTATACCTTGTTGAAAAATATACCGACCGGGATACTGCCATACTTGCGTCTAAATATTTTGCCGTTGATATTGACCGGGAAAGCCAGGCAGCTTTTATGCTTTTCCAGGGGCAGAAGGGACATGCGGATCCTGAAATTTTACGGGCACAGGAATTTATTGAAGGCCATTTTGCGGCAAAGATCAACGTGGACAGCCTGGCCAAAAAATATGCCATTGGCAGAAGAAGTTTTGAACGCCGGTTTAAAAAAGCTACCAACAACACCGTAATTGAATATATACAAAGGGTTAAGATAGAAGCAGCAAAAAGAAGTTTTGAAAGCAGCCGGAAAAATATTCACGAAGTGATGTTTGATGTGGGTTATACCGATACCAAGGCTTTCAGGACCGTGTTTAAGAAGATCACCGGTATAACACCGGTTGAATACAGGAATAAGTATAATAAGCAAACTGTAAAGGCATAAAAAAATAAAGACCTCTGAATTATCTGACCCGGAAAAATTGTAAGGTATCGCACTTTAATCCCTGGTCTTTGTTAATGTTGTTTCCAAAAATTTCATCCAGTTCAGCCCGTCCCTGCTGAATTCCCCGATCTCGATCCACTTGTTTGCTGTTTTAAAATCAACGGTAAATCTTATTTTACCACCATTGGGTATATCCATGTTCCACCTGATCAGTTTTTCTTCAAGGAACTCGATCACCGTTTCTGTTATCCCGTCTTTTGTGTGTGCCCGCATGGAAATTGAATTTGTTTTGGCATCATGGTATATTATCCCAAATGCATCGTGCACTGTTTTTGATTCTTTGGTAACTGAATCGGTTTTAACACCTAACCCTTCAACAATAAACAATCCGCAATCAAGCCTGCATGTGACTTTCTCAAACACATTGGTATATTCTCTTTTACCGGTCTGGGTCATCCTCCAGCCGGTACCTTCCCATTCTCCCAGCAAAAAGCTGAGTTTGTTCATTGATTTTTATTATCTGTAACTTTGTCTTGCTGTGCATATAAGGTGCCGGTTGCAAAAACAGGGTTGCCAATACTGAAATGATTAATTTTTTCATGATCTGTTTTATTTAAGTTAAATACACCCGATTACACCTGTCTTCATTTATTTAGAAAGAAACAATATTTTACTCAGAAAACAAAGCTCAAAAAAATACCGCAGTTTTTAAGCTGCGGTACTGTTTACGTTATTTGATGTTTTAGTTTGCCTCCCACTTATTGTTCGAAAAATCAACATCCGGGAAAACTTTTGCGGCATCAAGCTCCACTAGTTTTAAATCTTCTGTAGTGGGCAGTCTAACTTTCCAGGTATTGGTATTGTTCCAAACTTCTACAGGCAGCTTAAGCGTACCTTTTTTACCGCTCTTTGTTTCGTAACTGATATGTACAGGCAGGGCCATCTGCTCCAGGTTGGCAATGGTTACAACTGCACCTTGCGAAGACCGGTTGTTTTCGTAACGAACGTCAATAATTGCCTGGTTAAATAAATAATTTTCAACAAACCAGCTTTTCCAGAACCAGGCCAGGTTTTCACCGGATGCATTGTCCATGGTGCGGAAAAAATCCCAGGGTGTAGGATGTTTGTATGCCCAGCGTTTAATGTATTCCTTAAATGCATAATCAAAACGGTCGGGGCCCAGTATCTCGTTGCGCAGTAATTCCAGTCCATACCCCGGTTTGCGGTATAAGGCTGTTCCGATATTGGCTTCCCGCAGGGCATCGGGTGTTTTGAAAAATGGATTCCGAGTTTTCGCCAAACATATATCCTGCCGTAAATTCCATGTTGGCGGGTTTGTTTTTGTATTCACCGTTATTGAAATCCGTTTCGGCCAGCGTATTGATGAAGGTATTAAAGCCTTCATCCATCCATCCGTACTTGCGTTCGTTGCTACCCACGATCATCGGGAACCAGGTATGGCCAAATTCATGATCGGTAACTCCAAACAGGTCGCCTTCGGTAGCGCGGAAACCGCAAAAAACAATTCCTGGATACTCCATGCCACCTATATTGGTGGCCACATTTACTGCTGCCGGGTAGGGATAGACGAACCAGCGCCGGCTGTAATTTTCAATACTGGCCTTGGTATATTCGGTTGACCTGCTCCACCCTTTTTTACCATCGCTTTCCTGAGGGTACACGCTCATGGCCAGCGCCGTTTTTCCGTCCGGCAAATTTATTTTAGCCGCATCCCATATAAAACTCTTACTGCTGGCCCAGGCTACATCACGTGCATTATTTAACTGGTAATGCCAGGTAAGGTTAACCGCTTTTGGCCTGGATGCCGGATCGGTTAATTCTGAAGCCGTACGGATCATCATGGTGATATCGCTTTTTTTAGCCTGCTGCATACGGCTGAACTGCGTGGCAGTCAGCACTTCTGCTTCATTGAGCAATTCGCCGCTGCAAACCACGATATGATTAGCCGGGGCTGTGATCTTAATATCAAAATCGCCGTATTCGCAGTAAAACTCACTCGGCCCAAGGTAAGGCAGTGTATTCCAGCCATCCACATCATCAAACACACACATACGGGGGTACCATTGTGCCACGGCAAAAATATTACCGTTCTTTGTTTTTAATATCCCGCAACGGTCGGCTCCATACTCCGGTAGTTCAAAACTGTAGTCAATTTTTATGGTGATCACATCACCCCCGGGTTTTACGGCATTGCGTAAACGTACCTGCATGCGGGTATCGGTAATGATATAATCAGCATCCGCATTTTCGTTAGCCAGTTTTACAGCGATGATTGTATACCCGCCGTTGAAATTACTTTTGGCATCGCCATAACGGCTGCGGCTGTTCAGCGGCATCCGGGCCTGTCCCCTGCTGTCTTTGTTAAACAAATTCTGATCCAGCATCAGCCACAAAAATGGCAAAGCATGCGGACTGTTGTTTTTATAGGTAATGGTCACCGTTCCGGTGATCCGGTTGGTAATATCATCTAATGTTGCCTGGATGCGGTAATCGGCCCTGTTTTGCCAGTAGCCTGCATTGGGTTCACCGGTTGCAGACCTGGTGATCGAATTGCCGGTTGGATAAAAATTCGGAGCAAATAAGGCATTGGGATCATACCTTGATTGAAAGTTTGTTTCAACCTGGGCACTGACTGTAATTACAGAAAGGATCAGCAGCCATAAACTGCATATAATTTTAACCATAACCTGATTTTTAATTTCGAAGTTACATTAAAATGAGGTGCATAAAATACAGGGCATTGCCGGGTTTGGTTACAACAGACCTTTTAACATGGCTTTCCCATTCAGTTTAATGGCCGGGTCATCTTCTGTCTGGATGGGGAGGGTTAACATCACCTGCAGGCAGGCAATGGCCTTGGTTTTATTATTATTATCCTTGTAGGCCTTTGCCATTTCAAAGTAGTTTAAAATAAATTCAGGCCTTAATGCACGGGCTTTTTCAAATGCGTGTATGGATTGTTTTAATGTGGCCGGTGGTAAGCCGCCATATAACAGTTTAACCAGTGACCTTTCCAGTGCATTTAAGTTACTGATCTCGTATTGCCAGCGGCCCAGTACATGCCAGGCTTTAAAATTATTGGGATCATTGGCAATGGCAGCATCCACATTTTTTTTACTTCTTTGGCATTTATTATTTTTTCCCTTCCGCTCTTACTCATGGATGAGCGGCCAAGTGCAATGGCCATCACGCAATTTGCTTCGGAGTTATTGGGATTGATCTTTAATGCTGTTTCGGCATAAATTTTAGCTGCCAGATAATATTCGTCTCTCAGTTTTGTATTTGTTATTTCACGCTGGCCAATACGGCTGCACAGTTCGCTGCATTTGTTCAAAGCATATACATTGGCGGCATTCACTTTTAAAACCTCCTTGAATTTACGGAAAGCTGCTTTTTCGTCTGGTACCGATTCCAGCCGGTCGGCTTCCCGGATCAGTGCATTGATATCCTGGGCATAGGATCCTGTGCCTGAAATAAAATAAATGAGTACGGTGAGTAAAAATTTCAATTTAAAATGCTGTTTTATAAATAACGCTTACGGATCCCTGCATATTCTTTATGGGCGGATCTTTTTTCTCAATTGAAACAGAAATTGATCGGCAACGGTTCTCGAAATGATAAATGGCCCGTGCTATTTCCTGCGCCAGTGTTTCAAGCAGATCAGCAGGAACCAGCATTCTTTGTCTTATTATTTCGTAAACCTTTTCGTAATTGATAGTTTGTTCCAGGGTTATTACGGGTTCCTTTGTTTCAAACGATATTACAACATTAACTTCATAATGATTTCCTAAAATTTTTTCTTCATCATATACGCCGTGGAAAGCATAGAATGATAAATTATGGAGATTGACCGTAAACATAAATATGAAGTGGATAATTTAATAATGGATAATGGATAATGCCTTCCCGGTACAGCTGCTTTATAATTGGTGATATGTATTGGTTTTAAAAAATTCTCAATTAATGTAGCCCCTTTTCGCCTAAATAACGTTCCGCATCCAGCGCTGCCATACAACCGGTACCGGCTGCTGTTACAGCCTGCCTGTACACCTTATCCTGTACATCGCCCGAAGCAAATACGCCTTCCACATTTGTTTTAGTGGTACCCGGGATGGTTTTTACATACCCGGCTTCATCCATATCGAGCCAGTCTTTAAAAATGGCTGAATTGGGTTCGTGGCCAATGGCAACAAAAAATGCACTTACCGGGATCTCCTGCTTCTCACCTGTTTGCCTGTTTTTGATACGGACCGACTCCACTTTTTTATCACCGATCACTTCATCCGTTTCGCTGTTCCAGTAAATTTTAATGTTAGGGGTATTGATCACCCTGTCGGCCATGATCTTACTGGCACGCATTTCGTCCCTGCGAACGATCATGTGTACCTGCGAACATATTTTAGACAAATAAAGCGCTTCTTCTGCTGCAGTATCACCGGCGCCAACGATCGCTACTTCTTTTCCTTTAAAGAAAAATCCATCACATACCGCACAGGCACTAACACCATAACCGTTCAGGCGTTGTTCACTAGGCAGGCCAAGCCATTTGGCAGATGCACCTGTTGAAATAATCAGGGCATCGGTCTCGATCCATTTCTCTTCGTCAATTTCTACTTTTAAAGGCCTGGTAGAAAAATCAACTTTGGTAGCTATCCCATACCTGATATCGGTTCCCATGCGTTTAGCCTGTTTCTCAAAATCAACCATCATTTCGGGGCCCTGGATACCATCCGGGTAACCGGGATAATTTTCAACTTCGGTTGTAATAGTGAGCTGTCCTCCCGGCTGAATGCCCTGGTATAATACCGGGTTTAAACCTGCACGTGATGCATAAATGGCTGCGGTATAACCTGCCGGGCCGGAGCCAATAATTAAACAATGTACTTTTTCTGCTGACATATTTTTAATGTTCTATAAATTGTTACGAATGTAAAGGAATATTTTTTAGTTTAAAGATTAACGTGCAATTACAGTACCCACCTGCGATGCATATCCACAAAAAGCACCAAGTGCTCCATTGCTGATATTGCCCAATACTTTACCCGGTTGAGAAAAAGGGTTACCGATACTTTGCTGGTTAAATTCCCAGGTGTTCCAGAAAGTATAGGTGGCCCTGTCAATATTCGAAAGTTTGAATGATATGGTATCTCCTCTTGAAAAAAAACGGTCATCCCCTGTTGGCAACGGGTTATTCCTGTCAACACCCTGGTCAACCTGCCCTGAATAGGTAGTACCGTCAATTACCTCATCATTAAAAACCGAATTAAAGCCGGGTAAAAAACGTTCACTGTTTTTCCTGGTAAAATACCTGACATAATTTCCTAGTCCCGGTGGGTCAATGGCCCTTGCCATTAATACCCTTTTTGAGGTATCTACATTTGGAGGAGGAGGTTTTATCCAAAGGCTGTCGAATATTTTATCAAGTGCCGGTATGGTTGTTTTAGCCGTATAAACCTGTCCATCAACTTTAATGGTTAGGTTATATTCCCGGTTAAATTCGCCAATAAAGGCAGTAGCCAGGTTTGCTGAATCAATACTGTAATAAAAAACCGAAAAACCATTTCCCAACAGTATGGTATATTCTTTCAGGGTATGGGTAAGTATTCCGTTGCTCATGGTCACTTCTGCATTATGAACAAAAGAACCGGCCAGTATCTGCGGGCTGATGGCCCCGAAATAATCAAGGCTTTTACTGAGCGACACTGTTGGGGCCTCCCCGTTCTCTATTTGGGCATCAACTACCAGTAAGGCTGATGCATCTTTTAATTCAAAATCAATATTCTTTTCGCATGAAAAAAAGAGCAGGCTGCATGCTATACAAAAAATGAGTTGTTTCATACTTTACAAATTTAACTGATGATCACCTGAATTCAATCACCGGACTGTTAACAGTTGGTAAACATCTTAATGGCGGCAAAGTTTACCACAATAAAAAATCCTCCTGCTTTTGGCAAAAGGATTCAGTATTAAAAACTCAGAAATTTTAGCCTAAATATGCTTTTAAGGCGCCACTGTAACGGGCTTTTTGCAAACGTTTAATGGCCCTTTCTTTGATCTGGCGGATGCGTTCCTTGGTCAGATCATATTTCTGCCCTATCTGCTCAATGGTTACCCCGTTTTCACCATCAAGTCCAAAATATGCATTTACGATCTCAGCTTCCCGTGGGCTTAATGATTTTAATACCCTGCGGATCTCATTTTTCAGCGAATCATGCATTACATCTTCATCGGTTTCATCGCCACCTTTCAGCAGGTCACCCATGGCCACATCTTCTGCTTCATGCACGGGTGCATCCAGTGAAGTATGACGGGTATTACTTTGAAAAATGTTGTTGATCTCTGTTTCGCTCATCTCCAGCAATTCAGCCAGTTCTTCGGTACTTGGCTCACGCTCATGTTCCTGTTCAAAAGCCATATAGGCCTTATTGGCCTTGTTGTATGTTCCGATCTTGTTTTGTGGCAGGCGTACCAGTCTTCCCTGTTCTGCCAATGCCTGCAATATAGATTGACGGATCCACCATACTGCGTAAGAAATGAATTTGAAACCCTTTGTTTCGTCGAAACGTTGTGCTGCTTTAATTAAGCCAAGATTACCCTCATTGATCAGGTCACTAAGTGAAAGTCCCTGGTGCTGGTATTGTTTAGCCACTGATACCACAAAACGTAAGTTTGCCTGCACCAATTTATCAAGCTCACGCTGATCACCCATTTTGATCTTTTGGGCCAAAATGGTCTCTTCTTCCGGGGTGATCATCGAGATCTTCGAAATTTCCTGCAAATATTTCTCAACAGCCTGTGAATCACGGTTGGTAATCTGCGTTGCGATCTTAAGTTGCCTCATTTGCGAATAATTATTTACTATATATAACTCTAAAAAGACAAGTTTTGTTGGAAAAAGGTTGCAAACGAATGGTTAATGCCACAAATTCCTCTAAAAAATGTGTGCAAAGCTACGAATTTTTGGCCGCATTTCATAATGTTCGTGTATAAATGGGATGAAAGGTGGATAAAAGGCGAGGAATATGATTCTGGATCCCGGATACTGGATCCTAGTGGCACACAGAGTTTGTAATAGATTTTAAAATATCAATCGCTATCCAGTATCCAGTATCTAGTTTCCACTATCTCCTGCCTACTTCCTATATTTGCTGTATGATAACAGACCTCCGCTCAGATACTTTCACCAAACCTTCACCGGCAATGCTGGAAGCCATGTTTAAAGCTCCTGTTGGGGATGATGTTTTTGGTGAAGATCCTTCCGTGAATAAACTGGAATCTATGGCAGCATCCATGTTTGGTATGCAGGCAGCCCTGTTTTGTCCAAGTGGTACCATGACCAACCAGGTAGCCATAAAATGCCATACCCAACCGGGCGATGAGGTAATTTGTGATAAGCAAAGCCATGTTTATATTTATGAA
Organism: Chitinophagaceae bacterium; assembly: GCA_016703625.1. Lineage (GTDB taxonomy): Bacteria > Bacteroidota > Bacteroidia > Chitinophagales > Chitinophagaceae > Ferruginibacter. The sequence goes on from JADJBP010000007.1 coordinate 255,268, forward strand.
GGTGGCGGGATAGCATTTAACAGCGGTTGCCAGGTAAAGGCTTTAGATGGAGACCGGGGAAGGATCAATGCCGGCCAGGTACTTTTATCCATTAACCCGGATGATGTACATAAGGCAAGAACAAGCCTGGTAAGTCTGGAAAATACGTCAAATCGGGGCGGTGGTAGTTGTTATGATTTTGCTGAATTTCAACAAATTAAAGAAATTTGTTTAACCAATAAACTAAGTCTTCATTTAGACGGTGCAAGGCTTTGGAATGCCCTTGTTGCCAACCATGAAGATCCAAAACAATATGGGGAGATATTCGACAGTATTTCCATTTGTTTAAGCAAAGGCCTGGGTGCCCCGGTAGGCAGTTTAGTGATGGGTAAAACGGGTTTTATTAAACAGGCAAGGCGGGTTCGTAAAGTTTTTGGCGGCGGCATGCGGCAGGCAGGATATTTGGCAGCGGCAGGTATTTATGCCCTGGAAAATAATTTAGACCTTTTGGCCAAGGACCATCTTCATGCAAAACAAATTGCTACTGCATTGTCTACAAAAGATTTTATAGGTAAAATTATGCCTGTGGAGACCAATATCATCATTTTTGAAGTGAAAGATTCCTATACGCCCAAAACACTTTGTGAAAAATTAGCTCAGCATGATATATTATGCCTTTCCATTTCTGCAACACAGGTAAGAATGGTAACTCACCTGGATTTTACCGGGGAAATGCTGAATAAACTGTTAAAGGTTATTGACGCATTGTAATGGTGAAATAAATGCCGTCTCCCGGCGTTAACAACCAAAATAACCAAAAATGAGATTACAAGCCACTGTTTATTTGATAATGGCCATCATCGGTTTACAATCCTGTCAAAAAGAAACCAGTATTGATAATGGAGGCGGTAGCGGAACTGCCAATGTAAATTTTATTTTTAAGTTTGATTCTACCCAGGCCAGGTTAAATGCCATCGGGCAGCCGGCCCCTATGCCTGCCGGTAATGCAGGCCAATCGCCAAGGTTCAATACCATGAGTGCACATTATGTGGAAATGACGCCCTCTCCATTTACTGCGTTGGGTGCAGGAGCCATTTTATACAGGGCCCCCGAAGTAATAACGGGAGGATCAACTGCCATTGATTTTTCGAGGTCAAAATTTGCAGGCAATAACCAGGTTTTTTTAACTGTGCCGGTAAAAAGTTTTGCTGCCGGTACCTATACCTGGTTACGGGTTTCCCTGGCCTACCAGAATTATAATGTGTACATGAATGCATTAGGACAGACCATCGATGCAACGGTTGCATCTTTTATAGGCTTTAACACGTATTTAAACAGCTATAAAGTAAAGGACTCAACGGTTGTTGTAAACGCAAATAAATTGCAGGGATATTGGGCTGTAGAAGGCAAATTACCTGGTTTTGGTTTTTTAAGTTCAGGCCAGGCCCCGCCCGGTGCCACTACGGTTCCCAATCCTTTATTTGCTTCATCACCGATTCCCGCCGGCTCCTGCCTGGTAACAGCCCAGTTTGTTACACCGCTTATTGTAACAGGCAATGAAACCAGCGATATCAATATCATTGTTTCCCTGTCGACAAATAAAAGTTTTGAATGGATAGATGTTGATAATAACGGAACCTTTGATCCCAATAACGGCGACCAGGTAATTGATATGGGGATCAGGGGCATGATCCCTTATAAACAATAAAACAAAATCACCATAATTGAAAAACGCCGGGCACCCCGCCGGGCGTTTTTTGTAATACATGCTATATCTTCGTAACAGCCGGCACCAATAATAAATTACTGATCCTGCATCAGGTTAAATACGGTTGGCAGATTTTAAAACCTGTATTTAAAATGAACGCATGATCTCCATTTTCCGGGCAGTGCCGGTACAACAACCTTTAAAATATTTTTATGTTCCCAAAAATTAATCCCGCTACTACCCCATCCTGGCATGCATTGCAACAGCATAAGCAATTGTTTGAAAATGTGCGGATGAATGATCTTTTTTTTAATGATCCTGAACGATTCAACAGGTTCTCCATACAAATGGATTCCCTGCTTTTTGATTATTCTAAAAATATCATTACCGAAAATACCCTCGAGATCTTACTGGAACTGGCACGTGATTGCCAGGTTAAAAGAAGCTACGGAAGCCATGTTTACTGGTGAACTGATCAATGAAACAGAAAAACGCGCTGTACTGCATACGGCTTTACGGAATTTCTCGGGGAAACCCGTATTTACAGAAGGGATCGATGTAATGCCTGCCATTAAAAATGTGCAGCAGCAAATGAAACAATTTTGTACTGCCGTGCATTCGGGTGAATGGAAAGGTTATACCGGCAAAAAAATAAAATATATTGTAAATATCGGGATCGGGGGAAGCGACCTTGGGCCTGTAATGGTTACAGAGGCTTTAAAGCCTTACTGGCTTCCAGGAATTGAAACCTACTTTATCAGCAATGTGGATGGAACGCATGTTACAGAGATTTTAAAGAAAGTAAAAGCTGATGAGACGCTGTTTTTAATTGCCAGCAAAACCTTTACCACACAGGAAACCATGACCAATGCACATACTGCCAGGCAATGGTTTTTAAAGCAGGCTGCAGATGAAACCCACATTGCCAGGCACTTTGCAGCCCTTAGCACCAACGAAAAAGAAGTGATCAAATTCGGTATCGACCCCAATAATATGTTCGTTTTCTGGGACTGGGTTGGTGGCCGGTACAGTTTATGGAGCGCCATCGGTTTATCCATTGCTTTAACCATTGGCTACGATCATTTTGAACAGCTTTTAAAAGGCGCCCATGCAGCCGATATACATTTCCGGGAAACATCCTTTGATAAAAACATTCCGGTAATCATGGCATTGATCGGGATATGGTATGGCAATTTCTTTGGCACTACCACCGAAGCCATATTGCCATACGATCAGTACCTGCACCGTTTTGCAGCCTATTTTCAACAGGGAAACATGGAAAGCAACGGAAAATATATTGACCGTAATGGAGAAAAAGTCAGTTATGCAACCGGCCCGGTGATCTGGGGCGAGCCCGGGACAAACGGCCAGCATGCATTTTACCAGCTCATTCACCAGGGCACACAAATGATCCCCTGCGATTTTATTGCGCCGGCCATCAGCCATAATGCAACCGGTGACCATCATCAAAAACTATTGAGTAATTTCTTTGCCCAAACAGAAGCTTGATGAATGGTGCCGCCGGGGAGGGATCCGTACAGGGTATTTAAGGTAACCGGCCAACCAACTCGATATTGGTAAAACAATTCACTCCACATACATTGGGTCAGTTGATCGCTTTGTACGAGCACAAGATTTTTGTACAGGGTGTGATCTGGAATATCTACAGTTTTGACCAGTGGGGCGTGGAACTGGGAAAGATACTGGCCAATAAGATCTTACCGGAACTGGAAAAGGATGATGAGATCAGCAGCCATGACAGCTCAACCAATGGGCTGATCAATTTGTATAAAAAAATACGGTAAAAAATGATTTTGTAAAAGTTGAGAAAACCAGCCCAATCTTTTTTTCAAAAAAGGAAGAATGGCTTATCTGGGTATTTTATATTGCCAGATGCCCAATAACGGATCGATCAACTTTTCAATATCTTGGCATCGACGCCAACAGCGTTTCCTTTTCCAACTTAAGCGTACAGGTTTTGCTTTTTACCCTCGTATTAATGTAAATGTTTTTACAATCGGGCACCGGCATTTCTTTACCGGCAGGGGCATGCAGGTCGATTCTCCATAAACGGTTAGCATTTTTTGCAGTTATTTTAAATGATGCATTGTTCTCCGGGTTATCGCCCGGAATAACCGATTTGCCGGTAATTGGGGTTAGCGTGGCATTTAGTTCAACATTATTATAAAGTACGGTTTCCAGTTCAGGCTTTGCTTTCCCACAGCATTCTATATAAATGAACCTGGCAATATCAGTTTTGGGCGTAATTGGATTTCCATTTTCATCGGACATTTGCATACCTGGTGTTGAAACCGTGTAAAAAGCATAGGCTTTTTTAATAACGCAATTGGTTTGAGCTTCCAGGTTAAAAAAAAATGCAGCCATGAACAGTATCGTAAAGAGGGTTCTCATTTGTTATACAATTTAAAACTTTTCGCGGGTTAACCGTAAAAAAAATCCTCCCGAAAACGGGAGGATCTGTTGCAATTAGTTTTGGTGTGTGGTATTTACCACTTTTCTACGATCTCCGAACTGCCATTATCAACGGGATTATTATCATTTTCATCCGGAGTTTCTGTTTTTTCAACCGGTGTCTCAGTAGCAGTATTTTCGACAACCGGAGTTTCAGTTACCGGTGATTCAGCCACAATTGGTTCAGCTGCAGGTGTTCCGGCATTTGAAGGCTGGTAAGCCTGTCCTTCCTCACCTTCATAAGGTGTATCATGGTTAAAAGCGTCAAAATCAAAATCAGGCATTAATTCAGTTTTCACATAATCAACTGCTTCCCCCAATCCTTTTATAAATTTGTTGAAATCTTCTTTATACAGGAAGATCTTATGCCTGTCGTAACCTTCTGAGTCAAAACGTTTACGGCTTTCAGTAATGGTCAGGTAAAAATCATTGCCACGGGTTTCCCTTACATCAAAAAAGTAAGTCCTGCGTTTACCGGCCCTGATGCGTTTGCTGTAAACGCTATCCATTTTCTTTTCATTATTGTCGTACGCCACTGTTATATTTTTTAGTTTATTTAAGATCACCAAAATGGGCGAAGCAAAGATAAAATTGTTTTCCATTCTACAAAATATAAGGCTGATTATTTGTATCACATTGCATCAGACCCTTCAAAATTCATTAAAAGGGTATGTATTGATCAGGATTCCCTGTCCTGTTCCTGCTGCCGGTTATACATATCGGCATAATACCCGTTTAAATTCATCAGTTCCTGGTGTTTGCCCTGTTCCACAATTTTGCCATTATCCAGCACAATGATCTTATCAAACCTGAACAAAGAAAAAATCCGGTGTGTGATGATGATGGCTGTCTTGCCTGCCAGGAATTCATCTAAATTTCCAATGATCTCTTTTTCTGTACGGGCATCTACGGCACTCAGGCAATCATCAAAAATAACAATTTTGGGTTCTTTGATCAAAGCACGGGCTATGGATATCCGCTGTTTTTGACCGCCACTCAGGGTTACGCCCCGTTCCCCGATCATGGTATCGTAGCCATGTTGAAATGTTTCTATTTCATGATGAATACCGGCGCGTTTTGCTGCCTGTATCACGGCTGCATCAGTGGCATCATCCAGCCCAAAACGGATATTGTTTTGTACGGTATCACTGAATAAAAAATTATCCTGCGGCACATAACTGATCTGCAGCCTGAGTGAATGAATATCCATTTTATTGACCGGGATACCGTCGAATGAGATCATTCCCTGCTGCGGTTCATACATGTGCAGGAGCAATTGGGCAATGGTTGATTTCCCGGAACCTGTTCTTCCGACAATAGCAATTTTTTCACCTTTATTGATATGCAATGAAAAGTCCTGTAAAGCCCTGATACCGGTATGCGGGTAAGTAAAATCAACCCGGTTGATGTTTATATTTCCTTCCAGCATGGTTTGTACCGGAACTGCATCATTTTTAACGGAAGGCGTGGTATGTAAAAACTCATTGATCCTTCTTTGCGAGGTAACTGCCCGCTGTGTCATGCTGGCTGTCCAGCCAATGGCACTTACCGGGAAAGTGAGCATTTGAATGTACATTACAAATTCTGCGATGCGGCCAACACTGGCACCTTCTACCCTGTTGATCACATCCAGGCTGCCAACCATAATGGTGATAAGGGTACTTAACCCGATCAGCAAAGCCATGCTGGGGAAATAAATGGCTTCTGTTTTTGCAAGACTCAGTGCATTGCTCCGGTACGCTTCGCTGTTCTTTTTAAAAAACCCCAGCATGGCTTTTTCCTGTACGAACGATTTGATGACCCGGATACCGGAAAAAGATTCCTGTGCATTGGTGGTCAGATCACTCAGCAACGATTGTATACGTTCGCTTTTTTTATTGATGATGGTATTCACCAGGTAAATGGTGACCGCCAGTATGGGTAAAGGCGCCAATGCAACCAGGGTGAGTTTAGGGCTTGCCTTAAACATAAAGAATATGCTAAAACCCAGTACTGCTGCCAGGTTTATAAAATACATGATGGCCGGGCCCGTGTACATCCGCACTTTGCTTACATCATCTGCAATGCGGTTCATAAGGTCGCCGGTACTGTGAGTTTTATAAAAATTGGTATCCAGTTGCTGGTAATGTGTAAATATTTCATTTTTCTGGTCGTATTCGATATGCCGGCTCATAACAATGATCGTTTGCCGCATCAGGAACATAAAAAAACCACTGATGATGGCAATGATAAATAAAGTAATTCCTGCATACAGAATTTTTCGGGATGGATTTACTTCAAACACGGTTATCACTTCCCGTACAGCCAGGTCATAATTCTTTTCCGTTTTTTTTATACCGGCCTCATTTCCGCCTTGTGATTGTATGGATTGAACAACGGTATTGACCACATACCCGGTAAGTTGTGGTGCCAGGATGCGGAAATAATTGGTGAGCACAACAAATATGAACCCAAGCATAAAATGCCAGCGGTATTTCCAGAAATATTTATTGAGCGTGGAAAGATGTTTCATGACCGCTGTAAAGGTAAAATAAAACCCGGCGTTATGAACGCCGGGTTTTATTTTAAAATTATTTTCTTCCTATTTTTTCTTCAACACCACTTTTGCCTGGCTTAGTTTATAAGCTGGTTCCAAAAAAGCGATATAGTTTGGCCAGGCCTCCTTTTTGTCAAAGGTATTTTTATACACTTTTTTAGTGGTTATGATCAGTTTATTCTCTGATACCGATGCGGTACTTATAAAAGTACCGCTGCTGTTATCAATGTTCATATTCAGATCCTGCAGCCCGTCAACTGAATAACCTTCAGGGATCATTACCGTTATGCTGTTATCAATAGTAACTGCAGAAGGTATATAGATATCTGTTTGCCGTTCTTTCATTTCATGGGGCTCAAGCTTTAACTGGCCGCCTATTAATTTACCCACTTCAAAAATGTAATTTTTTCCGGCCTTGCTGATCAGTTTTTTTAAACTGAATTTTTCTTTAAACTGAAGCATGGCACTATCTCCATCACGGCCAGTCTGCAATAATTCAAAGTCGGTGTAGGTATCCACATCCACTTCATCTTTCAGTATTTTTTCAAATAGTGTTTTGCGTTCTTTTACCTGTTCATCCTTTTCTGCATATTCATATTTATTATTGACAGGAGTTACGGGTTCATTTTTTTTGCTTTTGGTTAAAGGCTCGGCATAATATTTTTGAAAATCGGTGTTCAGGTATTCCCTGTCCAGGTTGGCTTTGCCGATCAGGTCTGATTTTTGGGTGCCGGTATATGAACTTTTTCTTTCCACATTGATCAGTTCCATGCCATCCGTAAAGTGTACGGTATATTCTTCCCTTGAAAGGTTTGCTGCAGCCGGTGTTGAAGGTGCAGTTGCCTTATAATAACTATCCCGCTCATCAAACCTGATGGATAAACCCTCGGCATTTTGAAGGTAACTGTAAGGCGTTCCAAAAGCATCAAAATTATTGAACGCTTCGAGGTAATAGATCCTGTCTTTAAGTTTTACCCGCATTACAAAATCAAGTTCTTCCATAAAGACCGCGTCGCGCCAGCTGCCGAGTTTCCGGGGGACATAAACAAACAGTTCCGATTCAATACCCTGTGCTTTTAAAGAAGAACGGAATGCTGTGGAAAATGTTACGGCATTTATCCGCACTTCATCTTCCTTTTCTTCCTTTTTAACTATTTTGGACTCGGCATTCAATATTTTTTTATATAATTTTTTCCCGGTAAAATATTTTTCAAGTTCGGAATGTACCGGCCCTTTGTAATACATTTCCAGGAAAACCTTTCGCAGGCAGTAATAACTTTCTTTAACAATGTCGGCATCTGTTTTTAAAAGGCCGTCTGATTTCTTTTGGTGATATACTGGGTGGTATAGGCAACCAGCGAAGTGACAACATTGGTATTGTACAATGCTGCGCCTACATATCTTTTATATACCGTTTCAATTTCCAGGCCCGAGCGGTCAACGGTTGCTTCACCCAGGCTCCTGTCGCCCGGCTCATAATCTAAAAAAACCACCCTGAATTTTACACTGGGCGTACTTCGCAATGCATAACTCCAGCGTTCATCAATTGTTTTTTCACGGTCCTTATCCAGGAAATAATAGCTCAGGTAAGATTCCCTTTCTCCATACACCGATGCTTTGGAATCAAACTTAAGGTTGGGCGCACCATTAAAACTGCGGTATTTCACTTTCATCCCATTGGCCATGGTAAACCGGTACTGCTGGTACATGGTTGGGTAATTATTTGACAGGGAAAAAATAAAGGGTGTAAAATTGATCCCTTCCGTTTTCATATCCCAGTCAAGTGTTGAGTTGATGGTATAATCAATAATATCGCCCACTTCCAGGTCGGGAATTGCAATTTTCCAGGATTTAACCTGGAGCTTAAAATAGATCGGTTTGTAAATATCCGGGATATCCTGTTCCTCTTCAATGGCGCTTTTCATATCGATCTCAATCTTTTTCCATCACTCTTTATTACCGTATAATCTGCTTTCCCATCTGTACCGATCGTTACATAAAAAAAGGTAGAAAATTTTTCAACGGCATTCTTATCCTGCAATTTGATACGCTTGTGTACAAATTCTTTAATATTGACTCCTGAAACGCCCTTTCCGCGCAATGCCTGGCGTTTAAATAAATATTCTTCTTTCATACCGATAATAACGGCACTTTCATTTTTCCATTTGTCGGGTACCTCCGTAACTTTAAATTCATCCTCAATTTTTTCACCTATTGAAGGCGTTTGAGCCATTGAAATGACCGGTAACAGGGCAGTGAGCAAAAAGACCAGGCATTTACAAAATATTTTATTCATGTTGATTTTTATTTGATTAATACCACCTGGTCGTTATAAAATTTATTGATCTCGGCAATAAAAACGTTCCATGCGGCAAAATCTGCTTTTTTTAATATGGGTTTGTTGATGATGATCGTTTTACTGTACACGATACTCTTTCCTTTGTTAACATAGGCGCCTTCAAAAGACCATGCTGTTGTATTTTTTTTGAATGATGTTGGCAGGTAATCGACCTTATAGCCTTCAGGAATGGTTAATTCGGTTTGCGTGGACAGGTAATATTTTTGATTGAACTCGTAATCATTTTTCCGGTCGGCTTCCATTTCCATGCTGCTGAAATCTTTTTCCCAGTCCATCACCACATACAGTTCGTTGCCGGTTTTGGTAACCTGGTTGTGTGCCTTAAAATCAAATTTTAGCTGAAGTGGTTTTTGCCGGTCATTAAAATCTGAATTGCTGATATTTGAAACATCAATATTGTCATTACCGCTTCGGGCAAAATCTGACAGGCTTTTGGCTTTTTTATCATTTTTAATGGCTGCATATACACTTTGAACAGAAATTTTTGATTCGCCGTTGTACTCCAGAACTGCATTGCCGCTCAGCTGGTCATCGGTAATATTCACTTTATGCAACATGTTGACCTTTATTTCTTTCTGCTGCAAATTCAGGGATTTTATCGATCATGTGATTCTGCCCGTCTTCTATCAGCACCTGTTTGCCCTGTATGCGTTGTGCATAATCATTCAGGGCAATGTATTCTTCAGTTCCATCCAGGAAATAACGTTTTCCGTTCAGGATAACCGTACAGATCATATGATTGTCAACGGCCAGTGAAGGCAGCGAATAATCATACGGAAGATCGGAAGTTCCGATCCAGGTGAGCCTTGCATCAAAACCTGCAATGGTGAGCATGGATTTCAACAGATTGGCTTTGCCTTTGCAATCGCCATATTTCTTTTTATAAACATTTTGTGCGGCATCCGGTTTAAATCCCATAATGCCGTTCTCAAAAGCGATATACCGGATATTATCCTGTACCCAGTAAAATATGCTTTCCACTTTTTCATGGTCTGATTTTTTGCCGGCAGTAAGTTCAGCAACCTTGGCTTTCAGTTCGTCGGGGTTATTACCGATCTCTGTACAAATATTGCTGTACCAGGCATACAGGTCTTTTACCGTTTCAAACAGGACTGTGCGTTTCCCGGTTTCTGTAAATGCTTTTGTAACGCAGATGATGTGCGGGTAACTGATGGCATGGTTGGGAGAATTCGATTCCCTTTTATAAGCCTGTGTATTGGTTATCCTGAAAGTAACTTTCCTGTTATCCCCTTCTTTTTCTTCAGATCTCCGGATGGTATAACCCGCAAAATTGAATTCACGCAGGTCAACCTCAAGCCATGACGGGATATTGAACTGTACAATTCTTTCCAACACGGGGAAACGCTGTAAAAAATAAAAGGACGTGAGGTATTTAATATCATGATAATTTTCGCGGTAGGTATAATTGAACGGCTTGCCTTTTTCTGCCAGCGGGAATTTGACCACACATAATTTGGCGTCGCTGTGAAAAATATTTTCGCTGCTGTAATCACCGCAAAGCTTTTGGATGACAACATCTTTTTTATCGGCATTGACCACTTTTATATTTTCAATGGCTACCTGGTCATTGTAGAACAGGCCATCTTCATATTTAAGAAAGTCCTTTACGGGTACCAGTACCGTTTCTGAAGATACGGATGCTTTTACTTTTGCTTCACCGGCAGCTGCAGTTGTGTTTAAGGTAAAATCGATCACTTCTTTAAAAAGGGTTGCCACTACTTCCTCTTTAGGAAATGCTGTTTTCCATTCCGGGATCTTATCTGTAAAAAGGGTTTGGGCATGGCTTTGGTACTGGCAGCACAGCAACAGGAATAAGCTGAAAATGCCCCGTTTAGGGTATGTGAATTTCATCTCTCGGGTAATTTGAAGGACAAATTATCTAATTATTCCCGAATTAGCGTATTTATAGAAAAAAAACCACACTACAGACAAATTTTTAACGACAAAATAAACGTAAAACCCTCTGTCGCTAAAGCTATGGCAGGTGAAAAACCCTCCGTCGCTCCCTCGGAAAGAGAGGGAGTTAAAAACTGGTAAACCCTCCGTCGCTAAAGCTTTAGCGAAGAGGCATCAAAACATATAGGTCCTGTCCTTTATAAAAAATGCTTATTTCTAAAAGCAATTCCAGAACCAGTTTTTAAATATTTTTCAAAGTTAAATGCTAAAGACTGATTGGAAAAAACGCAATGAAATAAAAGCAGACAGGTCGTTTATTTTTGTTGAATCTCATAACCTTTTTGATGCCCATTAATTCGTTCATCCAAATTGTTAGTACAACCTGTATAATAAGTACCATCACTACATAAAAGTATATATACTATATATTGCATACATAAATGTACTCTAATAGTACTTACTCTGTAGTAAGATAGTTCCTAAATGTAAAACCCTCCTTCGCTAAAGTTGTGGAGGGTGAAGCGGAGAGAGAGGGATTCGAACCCCCGGACCTGTAACAGTCAACGGTTTTCAAGACCGCCGCATTAGACCACTCTGCCATCTCTCCGAGGCAAAAGTACGGTTACAGGGTTTTTATTCCAAAAAAAAAAAAAAAAAAATTTTTTTTTTGAATTTTTTTTATTGAAATGATTTGATCCGGGGGGGTTTTATCTTTTACCACCACCAGGTCCTTTAACGCAACAGTGATGGGCATTACACCAACCTGCAGCACTGCTTTTTTCCGCGAATTTCTTTTACAATACCAACCAGGCGGTTTTGTTTCATCCTCACTTTCAGCCCGATCTTTATTTCACCGCCAATTTCTTCACACTTTTCATTCATTTTTTTCTGCTGTCTTTCGCCGGCCGGTTTTTCTTTTTGCTGAAACAGCAATGCCTGTATCATTTTAACTGCCTTGTCCTTATCCTCAGCCTTACGCCACTCAATGACCATGGCTTTTAAGCGCCTTTCCATGTCTTTCAGGTATATGATCTTATCTGCAGCAATCCTGTTCTGTAATTGCAGTTTTTCCACTTCCTGCTGGTGCACTTCCTTGTTTAAAACCCGTTGCATTTCTTTTTTTAATGCTTCATTCTCCTTAAGCAAAACCTTTAATGCAGCTTTTTCCTGGTCGATCTGCTGCAGGTCCTGTTCAGTACGGTTTAGCAGTTTATCCAGTGTAAAGTGATCTGCATCCACCAGTTTCCGGGCTTTTTCGATCAGTCTTTTTTCCAGCCCGATCCTTTCAGCAATTGAAAATGTGTATGAGCTGCCGGGTTTGCCCACAACCAGTTTATACATCGGCAACAGGTTCTCTTCATCAAACTGCATGGCACCATTAATGATACCCGAAACCTTATTGGCCATTACTTTTAAATTAAGATAATGGGTGGTTACAATGCCGATACTGTGTTTAATGGCCAGTTCTTCCATGATCACTTCTGCAAAGGCCCCGCCCAGGTTGGGATCGCTGCCGCTACCCAGTTCATCAATAAAAAAAAGTGTTTTACCATTTGCATTTTCCATGAAGTGTTTCATGTTCATTAAATGCGATGAATAGGTACTCAGCTCAAATTCGAGGCTTTGCGTATCACCGATATGGATCATGATCTGCTTAAAGATCCCCATCTCACTATCCGGGTGAACAGGCACCAGCAATCCGCTTTGCAGCATCAGTTGCAGTAAACCAACCGTTTTTAATGTAACCGTCTTGCCACCGGCATTTGGCCCGCTGATCACGAGTATGCGCTGTTTATCATTCAATGAAAGATCAACAGGGATGGTTGGTTTTTTATGCACTTTATTGTACAGGAATAATAAAGGATGATAAGCCTGTACCAGCTTTATATGTGCTTTGTCCAGAACAACCGGGTAATTGCCATTATACTCCACCGCGAATTTAGCCTTGGCCCTGATGAAATCAAATTCGCCGGCTATTTCAAGATAGTTATTCAATAGGGACGCATACATGCTCAGGTCGCCGGTCAGTTTTCGCAGTATTTTATAGACTTCCTTGCGTTCCTCGTTCTCCAGCGAAAAAACATCGTTGTTGAGTGAAGTGGTTTCTTCAGGTTCAATGAAAGTGGTGCGGCGGCTGTCGCTTTCGCCATGCAGGATGCCTTTGATCATGCGCTTTTGCTCTGCAAAAACGGCTAAAACCCTCCTGCCGTTCAAAAAGCTTTCTTCAATATCTGCCAGGTAACCCTGTTTATTCAGTTTGCTTACGATCTTATCAAATACCTTACGCAATTCATTCCGTTTGCGGTATAAATTCATCCGGATATTTCCCAGTTCCTCACTGGCACTGTCCTTAACCTGGCCGGTTTCATCCAGTATTTCATCAATTAAATGGATGATCAGTTTTTCATAATATCCATCCTGTATCACTTTTGTAAGGGCAGGATAAGCCATACGCCTTTCTGCATCAAACCAACGGAAAATAGTACCCGTATTGTCGGCCAGCCTCCTGATCAGTAAAAACTGCTCGCCACTTAACACGGCACCGGGTATGCCCAGCAATTTGATCTCCTTGCCGATATTGTGTGTAAACTCATTGGGGAAATGCTGCCCGCTTTGCAGCAACAGTTTAAATTCATTGGACTGCTGCAGTTCAGTGATTATAAATTCCTTTTTGGTGTGTAACCGTAGTTGATTGGCCTTATTTTTTGCAAAATTCAGTACGGCAATGAAGTGCCAGTAAGGTTTTTACCTTTTCGTATTCCAATTGTACAAGTGCCGATTCCGGAAAATATTTCATACCCCAGACCCCTAAATAGGCTTTTAGATTAAAAGAGAACGAAGTTAGTTTCTTATTGCATATTGTTCAATGCTCATTGCTTCTTTTTTCTTCTTCCGGAAACTTTTCCAATACAGTTATATAACCATCAGTATTGATCTTTTAAAACAATCCCGAAATTTGGGTTAATCCCCCCCTTTTCCGGGTGGGGGCGCAGGTGGCCCCGCGGGCCCTTGGGTTAATGGGGGGGCCCCCCCCTTTTTTTTTTTCCCACCTTTTTTTTATCCGGGCAATTTAAAAAATAAATACTATAAACAGGATCCCTGACCGGCGTATTAATTTGATTATGATGGTTGTTAAACTTTTGTTGCAACAAATTGTTATACAATCCATGCCAATTACCTTTGCGTAAGTAATTGAAAAAATAACAACCATGCTACAAGTTTTATTCATTGCTGCAGTCAGTTTCATGGGATTAAGTTCCTGTGCACAAAAAGACAACTCAGATAACAAAAAAAATAAAAAAATGAATGCTTCAACTACGTCCAGCGAAAACAAAGGTTCGACTCCCCTCAATACCATGGATACAGCCACATTCGGCACCGGATGTTTCTGGTGTACAGAAGCCATTTTTCAGCAACTGGAAGGCGTTGAAAAAGTAACCAGCGGTTACAGCGGAGGCACAGTACCCAATCCAACCTATGAAGAAGTAACCGGCAAGGGTACCGGCCATGCGGAATGTTTGAATATAATATACGATCCGGCAAAGATCAGCTTTGATGAACTGCTTGAAATCTTCTGGCAAACACATGACCCAACTACGTTGAACAGGCAGGGCGCTGACGTTGGACCGCAATACCGCAGTGTGGTTTTTATCACAATGAAGAACAGAAAGCAAAGACGGCGAAATACAAAGAAGCGCTTGATAAAAGCGGTGCATTTGATAACCCGATCGTGACCACGTTAGAACCGTTCACGGTATTTTACCCTGCGAAGCCTATCACCAGAATTATTACAAAACAATACCAGCCAGGGCTATTGCCAGTTTGTAATAAGGCCAAAGGTTGAAAAGTTTGAGAAAGTGTTTAAGAGCAAGCTAAAAGAATTAATTCATTTATAGACTGCCTGAATTTATTTTGCCACGAACCTGCCTACCGGCAGGCAGGTGTCACGAATTTTCACGAATGTTTCAATTCGTGTTCATTTGTGCTATTCGGATAGGCCTTTAAAAAACTGTCAGCCTGAGCTTGTCGAAGGCGGTATTTTAACCCGGCTTCGACAAGCTCAGCCTGACATCTTAATTATTTAAATATTCAAACTGAGACATTACTGCTAGTCGTGGCATTTTTTAGTAAAAATTAATTGGATTTGAAATTAAAGGGTGAATTATTGACAACTTTTTTTTCTTTTTCGGGCCTGGGCTTCCCTTTATGGCAGGTATAACAGGTTACAGCCTGTACCTGCTGGGCAGTAACTTCCTCATTAAACTGGAAATAATTTTTATTGATATCCATCGTCATCCGCATCATATTGCGGGTAATTTCTTTTTCTGATTTATCATCTTTATCGAATATGAGTGAATCGGCTTTTTTGTCCATCACATGACAGAATTTACAATCCACACCCAGTTGCACATTAAAGCCATCCATGATCTTATCCAGAGAATCGGACGTGATGTTTTTTGGCAACACCTGCAGGTTTTTAAATTGTTCATTGACCGGTTGCTCAACGGCAGCTATGCCAATGATGATCAATGCTGCCAAAGCTGATAATACTTTTAATTTTTTAAATGACTTCATAAACATTTTTTTTAGTCCTGTAATTTTTTTACCCGTCTCAGTTCCAGTAAATTTAAGCTGTTTGGATAAAAGCTGGAAATATTCCTGTGTACCAGGTGAATGGCCATATCGTACCAGAGCGGTACCACCGGTGCATCATTGATGATTATACGGTCCATCTGCCGGTACAATTCATAACGAAGGGAATCATTTTTTTGGGATAATGCTTTTTCATATAAAACATCAAACTCAGCATTTTTATACCGCGTATAATTTGGTGGTGCCGGGTTCTTACTGTAAAACACACTGAGGTAATTTTCTGCATCGGGGTAATCCGCTATCCAGCTTCCCCTGAAGAATGGAGCCTGTGATTTGGCGGTATGTTCCATCAATAAACTTTTCTGCATTACGTCTACCTCTATGGTTATGCCGATCTGTAAAAGTTCATTGGCAATATAGGTTCCCAGGTCGCCATAAATGGGAATGGTAAGTAATTTTATTGCCGGTAAATTTTTACCATCCGGGTAACCGGCTTCTGCCAGTAATTGTTTTGCTTTTGCAACATCGTAATGATATCCGGGTACGGCAACAGAATCAAAAGAAGGCAATCCTGCCGGCACAAACCCGCTTTCGGCAGCAATGCCAATACTGTTGCGCAGGTACAGCATCATTTTTTTCCGGTTGAAACCATAATTGATCGCCTGCCTTATCTTTTGCAAACGCAAAGGTGAATTTTTAACCAGTTCATTTTGTTCATCAACCAAAATGCCCAGGTATTCAATATTGAGGTAAGGATGCTTGTGCAGGTTAATTTTGCCCTGCCATGTTTTTTTAAGGTTGCCGGTCTTGGTGAGCACTTCATCTTTAAAGGATGGGTCTATATCATCAATAAAATCAAGCCGCTTTTGCTGAAACTCCAGGAACTCGGTTGCCTTGCTGTCGTAGAAAGAAACTTTAATACCATCCAGGTAGGGTAAAGATTGTCCTGCCATATCTTTTTCAAAATAGTTTTCATTCTTTTTCAGGATCAGCGCCTGTCCTTCTTCCCAGGCCACAAATCGGAATGGGCCTGTGCCAACAGGGTGGCGTCGAAAATCAGTTTTATATTTATCTACAGCTTCTTTTGGAATGATGGAACAATACTGCATGCTTAAGATGCCCAGGATCGTTTGAAAAGGGCTGATCAGTTTAAGTTGAAAGGTGGAATCGTTAATTGCCATAAACCCATTTACGGGATCTACCCGGTTATTAAATATCCAGGCACCGGGACTAGCAGTATTTTTATCAACAATTCTTTTAAAGCTATATTCCACATCATGCGCAGTCAGCCTCCGGCCTTTGCTATTGGCAAAGCAGGCATCATCAATAAAAAAAACATCATTACGCAATGTGAAAGTAAAGGCCAGGTTATCGTCTGAAATAACCCAGTGTTTTGCCAGAGATGGCTGCATCTGTAAATTACTGTCGATCTCCACCAGGGTATTGTAAAGCTGGTGCGTGGCCCACATTACCTGTTTGTTTTTGGCAAATGCAGGATC
This sequence comes from Chitinophagaceae bacterium, assembly GCA_016703625.1. GTDB lineage: Bacteria > Bacteroidota > Bacteroidia > Chitinophagales > Chitinophagaceae > Ferruginibacter. The sequence continues at coordinate 272,331 of JADJBP010000007.1, forward strand.
CAGTGATGCCAGCCCGCTGCTTTCATTGTAACGGAATATTTTTTTTTCGGGATGTTTGTGGGTTGTACAGGCCGAAATCAAAAGGCAAAAGGAAAAAGTCAAAAGGCAAAATTCAAAATTCAAAAGAAGCCTGCAGTATTTATTTGATGAAAGGTGCATAAATGTTTATAAAGAAAACTAAATTAGCAATTATATACAATACACATGAAACAACTTATTAAAGCCTGCCTGGTTTTTACTTTTTACTATTTACTTTTTACTTCCTAAGAAGCCCAGCCTTTAAAGCCTGTAAAAGCTTTTACCCATGCTGATACCTTGCGGGGTACATATGGCCCTTCCAGGGATTGGTGGGATGTGTTGAAATATGATCTGCATGTGAAGTTTAACCTTAAGGATAGTTCAATTAGTGGGTATAATATTATTCAGTTTAAAGTTCCCTTTGTAAGCATTGCCTGCCAGGGCCTGGGCGCCAGCGTTTGGTATCCCTGTAAAGATCACCAGGCTGATGAACCCGACAGTGCAGCCATGCATATAACCATACCGGATACACTAACCTGTGTGGGCAATGGCCGTTTTCGTGGTAAAATAAACAATGGTGATGGAACGGCCACTTATAACTGGGCGGTTAACAACCCGATCAATAATTACAACATCATTCCTTACATCGGTAAATACGCTCATTTCAGCGAAGTGTATACTGGCGAAAAAGGTAAGCTGGATATGGATTACTGGGTATTGGAACAAAATCTTGATAAAGCCAAAGAACAATTTAAAGATGCTGCCCGGATGATGAAGGCTTTTGAACACTGGTTTGGTCCCTACCCTTTTTATGAGGATGGATTTAAACTGGTGGAAGCGCCTCATTTGGGCATGGAGCATCAAAGCGCCATTGCTTATGGCAACGGTTTTAAAAACGGTTACCGTGGTACAGACCTCTCCGGCAGCGGCTGGGGGCTTAAATGGGATTTTATCATTGTACATGAAAGCGGACACGAGTAGTTTGCCAATAATATTACCAGCAGGGATATTGCCGATATGTGGATACATGAAAGCTTTACCAACTACAGCGAAACGCTGTTCACCGATTACTGGTATGGCAAAGAGGCCGGTAATGCCTATGTACAGGGTACCCGCAAAAATATCAGCAACGATATACCCATCATCGGCATCTATAATGTAAACCAGGAAGGCAGCGGAGATATGTATTACAAAGGCGGTAATATGATACATAACATCAGGCAGGTGATCAATGATGATTCAACATTCAGGCTAATATTAAGAGGGTTGAATAAAACTTTTTACCATAAAACCGTTACCACCAAACAGGTGGAGGATTATATCAGCAAACAGGCTAAACATGATCTCAGTAAAGTGTTTGACCAGTATTTACGAACCATACAAATTCCGGTGCTGGAATATAAGCTGGATGGCTATAAACTTACCTACCGGTATACCAATTGTGTAAAAGGGTTTAATATGCCATTAAAGATCAAATTTAAAACGGAACAGTGGATCAAACCAACCGAGCAATGGAAGACTTTGAATCTCTATCCTGAAGGAGATAACCCTTTTTCGGTGGATCCAAATTTCTACATCAAAACAAAAAAGGTAGATTGATTTTTGGAATTGTTAAAGATATAGATTCCTTCGTCGAAATGCCAGAAAACAAAAAAGGTAGATTAATTTAGCAGCAAACGAACCTATGTCGCAGATCCGCAAGCAAAGTATCATATCCTCCATGGTAGTGTACATTGGCTTTGCTATCGGCTTTTTTAATACCTGGCTATTTACCAGGGAAGGCGGTTTTACACAGGCCGAATACGGTCTTACCGGTATTTTTATGGCAGTGGCCAATATCATGTTTTCTGTGGCCAACCTTGGCATGGTGGCTTATGTACATAAATTTTATCCCTATTATAATGATAACCTTCCCAAAAAGAAAAATGACCAGCTAAGCCTGGCCATCCTTTTTTCATTGATTGGGTTTTGCCTGGTTGTGGTTGCAGGCTTATTGTTTAAAGACCTGGTGATCCGGAAATACGGCACCAATTCCCCCGACCTGGTAAAGTACTATTATTACATTTTTCCATTCGGTTTGGGGCTAACGCTCTTTTCCATATTAGAAGCCTATGCCTGGCAATTAAAAAAAGCGGTGGTCACCAATTTTCTGCGTGAAATACAGTTCAGGCTGTTAACAACCATACTTATTGTTTTAAGTTTTTCCGGCATCATTGCATCATTTGACCTGTTCATCAAAATATATTCCTTTACTTTTTTAGCGGTTGCCATCATTTTGCTGGGATACCTGGTATATAACCACAGCATATCATTTACACTTTCTGTAAGCAGGGTTTCAAAAAAATTCTATAATAAGATCATTTCGCTGATCTCCTTTGTTTACGGCGGCAACCTGGTTTTTACCATTTCCATGGTCATAGATACCATCATCATTGCTGCTGTATTGCCCAATGGTCTTGCACTTGCCGGCGTGTATACCCTGGCGCAAAATATCGCCAGTTTGATCCAGGCCCCGCAGCGTGGCATCATCTCCTCTTCATTGGGAGCTTTGTCGCAGGCCTGGAAAGATAAGGATATGAGGAAAATAGACCGTATCTATCACAGTTCCTCCATCAACCAGTTGATCTTTTCCGTTGGGATGTTTGCACTGATCTGGCTCAATTTTACAGATGGCGTTTTTACCTTTAAACTGCAGGCAGGTTATATTGATGCACGTTGGGTCTTCTTTTATATAGGCCTGATGCGTATCGTGGATATGGGGACCGGTGTAAACAGCCAGATCATCAATACGTCTACGCTCTGGCGTTTTGATTTTTATACCGGCATCATTTTATTGTCATTGACGCTTCCGCTGAATTATATTTTAACCAAGTACTTTTTTGGAGTGATAGGCCCGGCCATTGCCAACCTCATTACGTTTACCATTTACAATGCGATCCGTTACTGGTTTTTTGATCAAAAAATTCAACCTGCAGCCATTTACTGTAAAAACCGTGTATACCCTGGTATTGGGTATCGCTGCCTATTATTGCTGTTATATGCTGTTTGACCATGTACACGGATTTACAGGTATGGTAACCAGGAGTATTGTATTTCTTGCATTATTTATAACCGGTTCATTTGTGATGAAGCTATCGCCCGACCTGGTGCCGGTTTGGCATGCATTTCAAAAAAGGCTGGGTATAAAAAAAGGAGATTAAGCATCTCCCGTATTAAATTATTTATGAAAATTGTGATCATTCCGCTTTGATGGCCAGCGTATTTATCCTTCCTCCACCAATATATTTCCTGCTCCAGTATTCTTCCGTAAGGTGACTGATGGTTACGCCGATACTCGTACTGGCATGTGTAAAATAGCCATTACCCAGGTAAAGGCCAACATGACTTATTCTTCGCCCGTTCTTAAAAAATACCAGGTCGCCCTGCTGTAATTCATCTTTTTCAAGTTTTGTGCATTCTTCATATTGTTCATGGGATGTGCGGGGAAGTACCAATCCATACAGTTTGTGCACCAGGGTTCCGGTATAAGCACTGCAATCAATTCCTTTTTCAGTTGCACCACCATATTTATAACGCGTTCCCCACCACTTTTCAATTTCAATCAGCAATGCATTGTTGGTCACCGATTCTACATCCATGTCAAGCAACTGGGCATATTTAAACTGCAGTAAAGTAAATTTTTCTATGGCATCACCATCATTATTTACGGTTACCATTTCACCGGTTGTAACCCTGTTTTTGGTAACAGCAGTTCCTGATGCGGTTGAAGCTGCATTTATTTCAATTCCCTCTATAAATTTTCCCTGCTTTTTTGGTGAGCCCGGTGCATTAACCTGCTCTGTATTCACAGCGGTTTGTGCATTGGCCGTTAAAGTTGTTCCTGAAAAGATGCCGATGGCTACAGAAACAAGAAAGAAGTTTTGCATACGTAAACTTTGGGGTTTAAAACGTAAGTACAACTTAGTCTTGTGTGATTTTAGTCTTCTTTGATTCCTTGATCTTTCTTTTTTATCTGCGCTGTTCTGTGATCCTTGTCCTACAAACTGGTGATCAATTGATTTTCTCGAATGCCTGCCAGTATATGGCAGTTTAACGCTGCAAAGGTAACTTTCATTGGCCGGAAATACAAGCCTTTAACGTTTTATTAATGTATTACCCGCAAATCCCATACAAACATTATTGTGGAAAAACGAATTAGACCTGCAGCTTATTGTTTACGATATTTGCTGAACGGAAAGATACTAGATACAGGATACTGGATACTGGATACTGGATAATGGATACAAGATACTGGATACTGGAAGCATTAAATAATGTATACAGTTTTTGGTTTCAATCAGCATGAATATGAAATTTTCACACTTACACGTACACACGCAATTTTCATTGCTTGATGGAGCGGCTTCCATCAAAGGCCTGTATACAAAAGCCATTGCAGATGGTATGCCGGCATTGGCCATCAGCGACCATGGAAATATGTTTGGCGCCTTTGAATTTGTAAAGGAGGCTTACCAGCATAAAAATGATGATGGCACCTTAAAAGTAAAACCCATTGTAGGCTGTGAATTTTATATCACCCAGGACAGGCACCGTAAAACGTTCAGCAAGGAAGAAAAAGATCCGCGGCATCACCAGATCCTGCTGGCGAAGAATGCCACGGGATATAAGAACCTGGTAAAACTCACTTCACTGGGATATATTGAAGGGTTGTATTCCAAATACCCGCGCATTGATAAGGAACTGATCCATAAATACCACGAAGGGCTGATCGCCACTACCTGTTGCCTTGGGGCATTGGTACCGCAAACGATTTTAAAAAAAGGCGAGGCCGAAGGCGAGAATGAATTTAAATGGTGGCTGAATATTTTCCAGGAAGATTATTATGTGGAACTGCAGCGGCATGGCATTCCCGACCAGGAAAAAGTTAATGCGGTGTTGCTGAAATTTGCCAAAAAATATAACGTAAAGGTCATTGCCAGCAACGATTCGCATTATGTAGACCAGAAAGATTTTAATGCACACGACATCCTGCTTTGCATCAACACCGGCGAAAAGCAAAGTACACCTGCCCTGCGTGAATTTACAGATGATGATGTATTTGCCAAGAACAAACGTTTTGCATTTCCCAACGACCAGTTCTATTTAAAGACCGGCGCCGAAATGAGCCGGGTTTTTGAAGACCTGCCCGAAGCCATTGACAATACCAATGAAATTGTAGATAAGGTAGAACTGCTGAATTTGAACAGGGATATCCTGCTGCCGCATTTTACCGTTCCCGTTAATTTTAAATCACAGGATGAATACCTGGAAAGTTTAACCTGGGCCGGAGCAAAAGAACGGTATAAAATTTTAACCCCGGAAACAGAAGAACGGTTAAAGTTTGAACTGGGTGTTATTCAGAAAATGGGCTTTGCCGGTTACTTTTTAATTGTAAGCGATTTTATTAAAGCTGGCCGTGATATGGGTGTATTTATTGGCCCGGGCCGTGGTTCTGCAGCCGGAAGTGCCGTGGCGTATTGCATCGGCATCACCAACATTGATCCCATAAAATATAATTTGCTGTTTGAAAGATTCCTGAATCCCGAGCGTAAGACTATGCCGGATATAGACACAGACTTTGATGATGAAGGCCGCCAGAAAGTATTGGATTATGTAGTGCATAAATACGGAAAGAACCAGGTGGCACAGATCATCACCTATGGCACCATGGCTGCCAAGTCGAGTATTGCAGATGTGGCAAGGGTAATGGACCTGCCACTGGCAGAAAGCAGGGCTATTTCAAAATTGGTTCCGGAAAGGCCGGGCATTAACCTGAAACGTTTATTGCATGCGCCCTTTACCATTAAAGAAGCAAATGCTTCGACAGGCTCAGCAGGCGAAAAATCGCTGGAAGAAAAAGAACAATTACCGGCAGATGATATTGAAAATGTAAAAAAATTGCGGGAGATCTATAAGGGGGATGACCTGCAAAGCAAAATATTGCATGAAGCTGAAATACTGGAAGGCTCGGTACGAAATACAGGCATTCATGCATCGGCCATCATCATTGCACCCAAAGACCTGACCGAATTATTGCCCGTAGCCACTTCCAAAGAATCGGAACTATGGCTTACCCAGATCGAAGGAAATTCCATTGAAGAAGCCGGTGTTATCAAGATGGACTTTTTGGGTTTAAAAACATTGAGTATTTTAAAAACGGCACTTCAGCTCATTAAACAGAATCACGGGGTGATTATCGATATTGATGCTATTCCGCTGGATGATGAAAAAACATACAGGCTTTACCAGCAGGGCGATACCAATGGCACCTTCCAGTTTGAGAGCCCCGGAATGCAAAAACATTTACGGGATCTTAAGCCCGATAAATTTGAAGACCTCATTGCTATGAACGCACTGTTCCGTCCAGGCCCGATGGCTTATATCCCGGAATACATTGACCGCAAACACGGCAAAAAGCAGGTTGCCTATGACCTGGCCGATATGGAAGAGTTTTTAAAGGAAACCTATGGCATCACGGTTTACCAGGAACAGGTGATGCTGCTATCTCAAAAGCTTGGCGGCTTCAGTAAGGGGGATGCAGATATTTTGCGGAAGGCCATGGGTAAAAAACAAAAATCGGTACTGGATAAAATGAAAGTACAGTTTGTGGAAGGCGCCACAGCAAAGGGCCATGCAAAAGAAATACTGGAAAAGGTTTGGACAGACTGGGAAGCATTTGCTCAATATGCATTCAATAAATCACACTCCACCTGTTATGCATTTGTTGCCTATCAAACGGCTTATTTAAAGGCACATTACCCAAGTGAATACATGGCAGCAGTGCTCAATCATGCCGGCAGCATTGATAAGATCACATTCTTTATGGAAGAATGCAAACGGATGGGATTGAAAGTACTGGGGCCCGATATCAATGAGTCGCAAAATGGTTTTGCGGTCAACAAAAAAGGTGAGATCCGTTTTGGTTTCAGCGGCTTAAAAGGCGTGGGTGAAAATGCCATTATAAATATTATTGAAGAAAGGAACAAACACGGGCATTTTACCTCTATTTACGACCTGGTAAAACGTGTTAACCACCGTGCTGTGAATAAAAAATCACTGGAGAGCCTGGTTTACTCCGGGGCCTTTGATTGTTTTACGGATATTACCCGGGCACAATATTTTTTCCAGGTACCCGGGGATATGCAGGGACTGGAAAAGATCCTGAAATTCGGTTCTGTTTTCCAGGCACAAAATACAAGCGCTTCCAATACACTTTTTGGCGATCTTCAAATGCCGGATATTGTTCCTCCCAAATTACCTGTTTGCGAACCCTGGCCGCTGGCCGTTCAGCTTGATTATGAAAAGGAAGTGACCGGCATGTTCATGAGCGGTCACCCACTGGATAATTACAGATTTGAAATGAGGCATTATAATATTACAGCGCTGTCTGATTACAGTGAATTTAAACTGGCAGTGAATATTCACCCCAACCCGGCAAAGAGTTTCAGGCTGGCCGGATTGGTTATAGATGCGCAGCAACGGCTAACCAAAAAAGGAAAGAATTATGCCGTTTTGACCATCGAAGATTACAGCGGTAAGGCCGAATTCATGCTTTGGAGTGAAGACTTTGTGAAGTACAATAATTATCTTGAAAAGGGTTTGATCGTTATGATAGAAGGCGCTTTCCGCAAACGGTACGATGGACAGTCATACGAGTTCAATATAAATAAATTACACCTGCTCGATACTGTTAAATCCACATTGACCAAACAGGTGATCATTGAAGTGGAACCACAATTTATCAGTGAAGAAATGGTTGAATTCATTGATGCCAATGTAAAAGCAAATCCCGGAAAAACATCTTTAAAATTCAACATTATTGACAGCCGGAATAAATATAAAGTGGGCATGTACAGTTTAGAGAAAAGCGTGACCATGAATGATGACCTTGCTTTTTATTTAAATGAGAATAAGGATATTGATGTGAGTGTGGTTACTGCGTAACGTTAATCCGTTAATACGTTAACACGTTAAAACGTTAACTCGTTAATTCGTAGATTATTTCGTGAATTTATGCTCTTTACCAATTAACGGGATTAACCAATTAACCTTCTCCCTCCCTATTCCCGCCACTATGGCTTTTAATATGCCAATAATATTTCATCACATACTGTGGATATGTCATAACAGCATATTAACACATTTGGAACTAACTTTGCTCTCCTGTTAGCACTAAATAAAATTTAAAATATATATTATGGCACTAGAATTCACAGATGCGAACTTTCAGACAGATGTATTGAACTCTGATAAATTAACGGTTATTGATTTTTGGGCAGAATGGTGCGGTCCATGCCGTGCAATTGGCCCGGTCATTGAAGAACTGGCAAAAGATTATGACGGCAAGGTAAATGTAGGCAAGGTAAGTGTTGATAATCATCCGCAGATATCCATGAACTACGGCATTACCAGTATCCCTGCGATCCTTTTTGTAAAAGGCGGCCAGGTAGTTGATAAACTGGTTGGCGCACAGCCCAAATCAAACTTTGTTAAAAAGATCGAGCAGCATAAATAATAACCGCTGATTATTATGATTTAACTGATTTCGCAGATAAGAAGAATCCCCTGTTTTAGCAGGGGATTTTTAATGCAACAATAGTTGAGTTGAAGCGATTAATGTTGCACGCTCTTTAATGCTTTTGGATCGTGTTTGTGTTTGAAGAATATCCAGAATAAAACAGCAACAACTGCCGAATAGATTGCAAATGCCAGCCAGGTACTTTGCCAGTTTGTTGTTCCGTCCGGAAATAAGAAGTACTTAGCGATTACATATCCGCTTATCATGCTGCCAAGGTAAGCTCCTATTCCATTTGTCATCATCATAAACAGGCCCTGGGCACTTGACCTTATAGAGGAATCAGTTGTTGTTTCTACAAATAGTGAACCCGAAATATTAAAGAAATCAAAAGCCATCCCGTATATGATGCAGGATAAAACTATCATCCATAATCCATCTCCCGGATTACCATAAGCAAAAAGACCGAAACGTAATACCCAGGCCAGCATAGAGAACAACATCACTTTTTTTATGCCAAATCTTTTTAGAAAAAATGGAATGGTTAAAATGAACACAGTTTCTGAAATCTGTGAAATTGACATGACAATGGTAGAATACTTTACAACAAGTGAATCGGCATATTGTGCCATAGTACCGAAATTGTAAATAAACTGGTCGCCATACATATTCGTCAATTGCAGTGCAGCACCCAGAAACATTGCAAAAATGAAAAATAATGCCATCTTATAATTAGTAAATAATTTAAAGGCATTCAATCCCAATTTTTCCAATATGGATGCATTTTCTGAAATACTTTTTGGAGGAGGGCATTTAGGCAATGTAAAGGAATAAATACCAAGAAGTATAGCTGCACCACCCCCGATCATGAACTGATTGGCATTTATATTGCTGCCGGTCAGGTTAGTTACCCACATAGCTGCAATAAAACCTATAGTTCCCCAAACTCGGATTGGCGGAAACACTTTTACAACATCATAATTATTATTTTTCAGGATTGTATAAGCAATGGAATTTGAAAGAGAAATAGTAGGCATATAAAAGATCATGGCACTTAAAATAACATAATACAATGTATCAGGATCATTTACCATTGGGACATAAAACAAAACCAGTCCGTACAAAATGTGTAAAATGCCATAAAGTTTTTCAGCATTCATCCATTTATCTGCAATAATACCGGTAATAGCAGGCATGAAAATTGAAGAAATCGCAAGTGTAGAGAAAATAGCACCGAATTCCGGGAAAGTCCAATGCTTGGCACTAACACAATATGTACCAATGGTGATCAGCCAGGCACCCCATACAAAAAACTGCAAAAAACTCATCACGGTAAGACGAAACTTGATATTCATATAGTGATCCTGGTTTTAGGTTTGGAAGATATACATTTATTTTCAATCAGCACAGTCCTTGCTGCTTCAAAAACACTAAGGGTCATTTCATTTCTGCATTCAGTATCATCCTGGCTGCTTTGATATATGATTCAATGGTAAATTCTGTGTCACCGGTTGCCTGAAGCACTGCCCAAAGTTCAGGACATACTTTTTTGTCGCTGCCAATGGTATTCCGGATCAATAATCCCGTGATGTGTTCTTTTTCGAAAGTTGGATTGGCTGCCGCAACGATGGCTGCCTGTTCTCTGAAATGGCAGAGAAAAGTTGATTGTAAGTCCATATGCAAATATAAGGCTGGTATCATTCAACAGGCCCTGTTTAAAAAATACTATTCTTAGATCAGCAATCAGCCTAACTTTGCTAAAAAGTAAAAAAATGAATGCCTCCATTGATATGTTGATCGATACAGCACCCGGGGAAGACCTTAAAGCCATTGCCCTAAAAGTAAGGAGCAGCGAACGGATAACCGATGATGAATGCCTGGTGCTTTTTGAAAAAGGAAGTCTTGCTTTTGTTGGCGCCCTGGCCAATTTCATCCGTGAAAAACTGCATGGCGATACCACCTATTTCAACCGCAACTTTCATATTGAGCCAACCAATGTTTGTGCTTTCAGTTGCGAATTTTGCTCCTACTCACGCCTGTATGCCCATAAGGAAGAAGGCTGGGAACTCAGTATTGACCAGATGCTGGATATTGTAAAGACCTATGATGGCAAACCCATTACCGAAGTACATATTGTTGGCGGTGTTCATCCAAAAATGAATATGGCCTATTTTATTGAGCTGATGCAAAAGATAAAGGCACACCGCCCCGAACTGCATGTTAAAGCATTTACGGCTGTTGAACTGGATTATATGTTCCGCAAAGCAAAGCTCAGCATTGAAGAAGGTATGAAACAGTTACACGCAGCCGGACTGGATAGCTTACCGGGAGGCGGAGCCGAAATTTTTCATCCGGAGATCAGGGAACAGATCTGTGCAGATAAGGTTGATGCCAACGGCTGGCTGGCCATTCATGAAGCGGCACACAACCTGGGCATGCACAGCAATGCTACCATGCTGTATGGCCATATTGAAAAATACGAACACCGGGTTGATCATATGCGCAGGCTGAGGGAATTGCAGGACAAAACAGGGGGCTTCAATACCTTTATCCCTTTAAAATTCCGCAACATGGATAATGCCATGAGCCATGTGCCCGAATCCACCATTATTGAAGATATGCGGCTGTATGCCATTGCCCGTATATACCTGGATAATTTCCCGCACCTGAAAGCGTACTGGCCCATGCTTGGCCGCCAAAACGCCCAATTGAGTTTATCTTTTGGCGTAAATGATATTGACGGAACCATTGATGATTCTACCAAAATATACAGTATGGCCGGCAGCGAAGAACAAACGCCGGCCATGAGTACTGCTGAACTGGTAACCCTCATCAAACAGGTAAAGCGCAAGCCCGTAGAAAGGGATACCCTGTACAATATGGTGAAGGATTACAGTGATGCTGATCTGGTCACAACCTGACATGAAAATTCATTGAAAGAATAACAGCATTTGTATGCTATACAAAAGCACAGCCACTGAATCCCAGGATCCAATGGCTGTTTTATTAAACCTATGAAAATAATTAATTCCTGGTTATAAACTGGCTGTTGTTATACATTTCAACAGTTGCCAGTATTTTTTTTGACTCAGGCGACAGTTTTGAATTGCTGATAAAATAGTCAAGTGCTTTTTTATCTTCTTTCAACAAACTTTTCATTACTTCTTTCGAGTAAGCAACAATAGAACCATCTTCGCCATGTTGTAAAAAATATTCATTGACCGTGTTGCCGCCATTGTAATATTTACGGCTGTACACATTCAGTTTGCCGGATACCAGTTTTACCGCAAAGCCGGGTAAAGCTTCTGCAGCAACAAGGGCTTTTTTTGAACTTTTCAGCCTTTTGTAAGACACGGCATATTGTCCCTTATCCTGGTAAGCCAGTATATCACCGGAATTGATGATCACTTTATTATCGGCAACCAAATGCGGTGTGATCAAAATACCGGTAACCAGTTTTAAAGATGAATAATGCTGGATGGTTCCGTCATTCCATTCCACAAAACAGCCGGATGGTACCGGGTTGGAAAAAGAAGTTTCGGTTTTGTTCTGGTCAACGGTATTTTTACCGGTTGAACAGGAATTGATTAACATTAGCAAACTGCAGACTGCAATTAATGCGGGTATACTTTTTTTCATTGGGCAGGTTTTTTTGTAAAAACGAACCATTTTACAAAATAGTATACAAACAAGGGAAAATATTTACATATAAGGCAGCGGCCATTAAAGGAAAACAGGTATAATCAACCGGGCAATACGGTATTAAAATTACAGCTGATACCCAGTTTTATTGCTTGATAAACAATACAACTACCAGGATCAATGCAACAAATAAAAGGGTGAGGCAACTAACGGCCAGGTAAGCGATGGTTCTCATAGTATCAAATTTTAATTACAGAAATTTTACAATAAACATACCAACCGGTTAACTATGTTAATAACTAAAAATATTTTTTTACCTGGTAAAAATACGATGCTGAAAGGGGGTCCTGTAAATTCGATGCTCCTGAATAGATAACATAAAAAATGAAAAAAAATTGTCTTTTAAAACCGGCAAATCATTGTAAGGATCAAAAGAACATTGCTAAAAAGATGCTACTTAAACATAAAAATTATAAATTGTCTTCAAATAGGATATTATGAAAAAAAGTGCTGTTCTTTTAATACTGGTTGCATCAGTGCTCCTGGCAGTTATTTCCTGCAAAACGGTTGGCCGTATAGCAGCAAAATACTGGCTCAACAGGGAGATCAAAGAATTCGTGAGCAATTGCGAGAATAAAGTAGGCCTGGTCATCGGGAATGAAAAAGCCAATAAATACTGCGATTGTTCAGTTGACCTGGTAGCAGAAAAGTATCACAATTACCAGGATGCAAAAAATATTACTGTAATGGAAATACTGGATTTTATCAATAAATGTAAATGACTGGGTAAATGAAAATCTGCCTTGCAACAATTGCCGTTTTTATCATACTGTTATTTTTTGTTGCCTGTGATCAGCAAAAAGACGGCGGTGGCTGTACTTACGATTCAGACACCATACCGGCTACATTGATCAAACTGGTTGATATTAATGAAAAGAGTTACGATGCTTTATTTGAAGTAGATATTGAAGGACAGAAGGATACCATCAGCTATGCTGAAAAAAGCAACCATCATTACCTGTTTACTGAAGAGATCGCCAAAGAAGATCTTGAAGCTGGAAAGCAATACCAGTATATTGTTCAGAAAATAATCACGGGTACCTGCTCGCCTGAAGTAGATCATATGATACTGAAGCCTTTTGCTGCCCCGCAATAATATTGAGTTACAGCCGGGCATAAATCATCAATTGACAACCACCAGGTCGATCAACTGTTTTTTATCGGGGCTTTCCCAGCGGTAGCGTACAAAATAACCTTTGCTGTTGTTTGATTTTAAACGGTATGGGATTTTAAGTGTATAATCAACATTGTCATTTTCCAAAGCTCCTTTAACCTGTTTTAACAGTTTATCAGTAATTTTTACTTCATTGAGATTGCTGTCGTAAACCCAGAAAGTTTCCTTGCCATCAAACATTTCTGCCATGCTGGAACCTTCAATTTTTGAAATATTCACACTGGTATAAGCCATTTTAGGCGAAACCTTAATAGTAGTATCAAGCTTAACCAACATGGCTTTGGCAGATAAACCATTGATCATCCCTTTCATACCGGTTTCACACTTTATTGACTTGGCTGATTTGGAAACCTGCAATGGTTCACCGGCCTGGCAAAGGTTACCGGGAATTCAAGTCTCAACTGGCCCTTTCCTTACGATCATACAACTTTATTTTTAACATCCCGTTTAAATTGCCTTTCATCAGGTCGGTACCAATGCCAAATTTAATGCTGAAACTGTTCAGGTCTTTTGCGGTAAACCCATTGGGATAATTTCGTAATAAAGCATCGGGATTATTTAACAATATTTCTCCCCTGGGTGATAAAACGATCACCTCAGCCGAAGCATACATGGTTTGCTTATTATCAACAGTAAATCCAGCCGGTTGCTGAACACTGATCTCAATTTCCTTATTTAAAGGGATCCGGTTACTCATGAGCGGCATACCGTCTACTTTAACCTGTATTGAACCAGACATAATTCCTTCATTAAAGAATTTCATACCGCTCAATGGCAGGATACCGTTCTTTTGGGCATTGACTGTAGTCACAAAAAGGGCATGACCAATTAAAACAACTAATAACTTCTTTAAATAAAGGGGGCTAATTTTCATATGGATGTTTAACAATCTGCTTTAAAAAATAAAAATCCTGGGTTTATTCCTTTTTTGCCGGATCGGGTAAACCCTGAACGAATTGCCGGGCTATTTTATTTTACAGGGTTCCGGTTTTATAATTTTCTTGTGATTAGTAGTCATCATTCGAAGCGAATACCGGTTTCCTGTACATCCACTGCCCCGCTGTAAAATCAGGGAATTCAACCGTTTCATTACCCAAAGCGATGGATTGTTCGCTTAAAGGTGTGATGGCACTCCAGGCTGCAGCATCATATACATCCAAAGGCGTGCCTGATTTTCGTTTTACCGATTCTATGAAAGCGTGCACCACATAAAAATCCATGCCCCCATGTCCCGAGCCGGCCGCTTCTTTGCTCCACCTTGCCCAAAGTGGGTGGTCATATTTTTCGAGCCAGCTCTTTGCATCGTCCCACTGGTGTGGCTTTGGCGATCTTCCTTCAATATAGATCCCTTTGTTAACATCCATCCAGATGCCTGCTGTACCCTGTACCCTGAAACCGAGGGAATAGGGCCTTGGTAAATTGGTATCATGCTGTAATAAAATGGTTTCACCATTGGCACATCCGATCGAAGTAGTAACCACATCGCCCAGCTTAAAGTTTATTTTGGCATTGGGATGATCTTTACCGCAGGTTTTTACCACATGATCGTGCAAGCCCCTTGCCTTGGAAGAAAATGAACAAAGATTGGTAAAGCGGTTTCCCCGGTTGATGTTTATATAGTGGGCAATGGGCCCGATGCCATGTGTAGGATACAGGTCGCCGTTACGGTGAATGGAATGAGCCGTACGCCACCTGGCTTCTGTCCAGCCCTGCTCCCCCATTTCGCAACCGCCGCCATAGGGTTTTACCCCGTCATTAAATTTTACTTCACGCAGATCGTGCTGGTACCCACCCTGGAGGTGGATCATTTCGCCAAATATGCCCTGACGTACCATATTTAAAACCGCCATTACATCGCGGCGGTAACAAACATTCTCCAGCATCATGACATGTGCTTTATATTTTTCAGCAGCTTTTACCACATCCCAGTGATCCTGTAACGTTATCCCGATCATCACTTCCGATCCAATGTAGCTGATACCTGATTCAATGGAACCAATGATCATTCCCTGTGCCGCTCCCAGGGTGTGGATATAATAACAGCATCCAGCCCTTTGATCTCCAGCATTGTTTTCCAGGCATACGGGTCGCCGGTAAAGATGGCCGGTATTTTCTTCCCGCTTTTCACGATCATTTTCTTTGACCCGGATAACATGCGGTCATCGATATCACAAATGGCAACCACTTCCACATCTGTACGCATCAGTAAAAGTTCCAGGTGGTTCTGCCCCCGCAGGCCAACGCCTATCAGCGCAACCCTTACCTGTTTGTCGGTATTACGGGCTAATAATGCCGAAGTTGGCAAAAAATGCAACGGAAGCCGCTGCCAGGGTGGATCTTTTAATAAAATCTTTTCGTTTCATCCTGTAAATATTTAATGGTTTTGGTATCCAATAAAAATAAAAGGTAGCTAAATATTTTTTATGTAGCAGGAATTGTTATCAACTGTTTCCTTACGGAAACCCATAACCCGGATAAATTTTTCATGATCCGGATTTCTGACAGAGGTGTAAATGATCTTTTTGATCCCTTTTTCGGCCAGGAAACTTTTTCCTTCATCAAATAAGAACCGGCCTACTTTATAGTCACGGTATTTGGGTACGGTATAATTGATCTTTACAAAAGCATTGCCGTTTTCATCAACCGTGGCAACAAAATATTCGCAACCACGATATCCCGCAATACCAAAAACTTTATATCACCGGGTTTGTCCGGCATAATAAAATCCGGGAAATAAGCCTGGATATCCTTCCGGTAAAATGCAAGGAATTTAGGTACCAGCACCGCATCATTTGTAAATTCAACCAGGTCAAATTTCTCCTGCCTGCGGTAGATCTTAACCAGGAAAAAAATATTGATGGAAAACAGGACAGCATTGGTTAATATGATGGGAAAGGCATTGATCAAAATACCATAAAAAACAAAACAAAGGCCTCCCATACTGTTTATCCACCTGAATTTAATATCATTATTTACCAGCAGTGATATTGCCAGGAATATAAAAGCAAGATAACCGGGCAGTTGAATCAGGAAATTGGTCATGGTTATTGAAAT
Source organism: Chitinophagaceae bacterium (assembly GCA_016703625.1). GTDB lineage: Bacteria > Bacteroidota > Bacteroidia > Chitinophagales > Chitinophagaceae > Ferruginibacter. The sequence continues at coordinate 288,833 of JADJBP010000007.1, forward strand.
TTGATCAGCAAGTTACGTGAATTACGATCTTTCCCGGGTTCATTTAATTAGTGAAAAAGATACAATTCTGTTACCCAAATAATATGCCCCCGGGAATGCATTTTTTCAGGTTGATGATCAAATAAACATAATAATCAGGTATATTAGAACCCGGAATAAACGGAGTATACATCAAAACCCGGAATTATCTTATGCGTTGTAAAATAATTTTATATCTGCTGATCATTTTACCGTCAGTTTTGATGGCACAAAAACAAAAAGCAGACAGCCTGTTGAATTTACTGGAAATTGAAAAGACCGATACCGGGAAAGTTAAATTGATGTGGGAACTGGCGGGTATCATTAATGTGTATGATCCAGCAGGGGCATTGCTGTATGCACAAAAGGCGCTTAACCTGTCAACTGCTATCCAGTATAAGGAAGGTGAATCAAAATCTTTGGGGTCATTGGCCAATACATTTCGTAAAATGGGTAATTATACCAAGGCCCTGGAACTGAACCTGCGAAAGCTTAAGCTCGAAGAAAAAGGCAAAAATCCAAGAAACCTGGCTTTTGTACTGATGAATATCGGCATTATATACCGGTACCAGGAAGAATACCCCGAAGCATTAAAATATTATTACAGGTCTGATTCTGTGATCCGGGAAAACAACCTGGAAGATGTAAAATATTATATCTATATGAACCTGGGTGATGTATATGACATGCTGAATAAAACCGATTCGGCATTTAGTTATTTTAATAAAGCGCTCATACTCTCCAGTAACTTAAAGAATGATGATTATACCGGGAATGCAATGACCGGTTTGGGACATACGTATTTTAAACAGGATAACGCCCCTTTTTCGCTTATGTATTACCGTACAGGCATTGAACATTTAAAGGTTGCCAATAATGATGAAGTGCTTTGCGAAGCCGCATTGGGACTGGCAAAATTATACCGGGAAAAGTTATTCAAAAATGATTCAGCCGTTTTTTATGCATCCTTTGCGCAGACAATTTCTGAAAAGTCAGGTTTCAGCAACTGGCAATTAAATGCTGCAAAATTCCTGTCCACCCATTATAAATCTGTACATAACACAGACAGTGCCTTCGTTTACCTGAATAAAGTTCTGGTATTGAATGATTCCATAAACAGTAAGGCAAAGATCAGGGAACTGCAGCTGATGTCGAGTAATGAAAATTTTCGCCAGCAGGAACTGGAAGAGAGCAAAAGAATAGCCAAAAAGAAAGAAAGCAGCAATTGCAGTTATTATTTATCGGGATGTTTATCCCGGGATTCTTTTGCTTACACTTTTACTCAGCAGGATACAAATTCATACCCGTGTAATAAAATTCCTGGGGATACTTTCATTGCTGATCTTATTTGAATACCTCACCCTGTTCCTGCATCCAACAGTGGCTGCATTTACAAACCACACCCCTATTTATGAAATGCTCATTTTTGTGGCTATTGCTTCCGTGCTGTTGCCTGCCCATCACCGGTTCGAAAACTGGCTTATAGAAAAATTGACCCAAAGAAAAGGGTCAATTAAAATAAAAAAAGTAAAAGTTAAAGTGAAGGGACCAGCAGGTACTGTTTAAGATCAGTTACCGTCGGGTGTAGGTTTAACATCACCGGTATCAATAATATTGCTTGGAGTCAGTAACCTGAGCGGGTGTAGGTGCCGGTGTTACGCTTGATTCTGTGGTTTCTGATTTTGAATCTTTGCTTTTACAGCTGGTAGCTGCAATCGTAACGAATAATAAGCCCCCCAGGATAAATTGAAGTGTTGTTTTGGTTGTTTTGTTCATTTGATTAAGTTTTAGAGTATAAGTTTACTATTTATATTTTACATTTTCAAGCAAATGATAAAATAAATACTGAAATTTAAACCTATTAAAAAAACTGCGGCATGAAAAAACGGTTCTTCATTCACGGATTGATCTTATTGTTCAGTTTTTCACTCCGGTCTCAAACCCTTTACCAGGTTTCTTTTGTATATCCCGCTGCAAATGACAGCAATGCCTATAACGCATTTTTGGTGAACTATGATGACGGGAAAGGCCTTGTGCGGCTGAAATATACGGCATCTCCCGGAGATCAAAACATGCTGGTTGAAATGGAACTGACCGAGGAATATGCCGATATCACTTCCGGGTGTTACAATGCCGACCTGGTTTTTTACAAAGCCGGGAAACCAAAATATATTGATGGTACTGAAACTGACAACAGCAGGCTGCCACAATATTTTGTATTCAAAAAAGATCCACTTACGGGTTTGTTTGAACCATTTGGTGTAAGCAGTACCCAGGAAACCTGTAAAATCGCAGCCATTGTTTTTAATTCGGTCAGGTATCCAGAACAAAAGGACCTGACGAATGAATATGTGCTTGAATATTTTAAAAAAAGCGACCGGTTTTATACCAACCTGTTTGAAACAAGGACCCGGGCATTAACGGTCAGTGAGAAAAATATCAAACTGCACCTGCTGGTGGTTGCCAATATCACGGATACGGTTATAGGCCCGGCAGGCCGGAGCGATATGAACAATGCCATTACATTCTTCAGGAAGATATCAGGCTTCCTGGGCATCCAGTTTGTGCTGGGTGATACCATTACCGGTAATAAGTACAACAAGGAAACTGTTGAAAAGGCGCTGAGGACCTTCGGCCCGATCCAAACGATATCGTTGTATTCTATTATACCGGCCATGGATTCCGCAAACCAAAAGGACAACCGCAGGCCGCCTTATATTGATCTCCGTGTTGACTATAAAAAAGTTACATGGAAAATTCCTTAAGCATGGATGATATTTTTACAGCCATCAAAAGCAAAGGCGCCAGGCTGAACCTGGTTTTAAGTGATTGCTGCAATGCTCTTGTTACCAGTACCAACCCACTGGCCGATCCTCCGGCTGCAAAGAAAGGATTTGGCATGAGCTGGAGCACACAAAATTGCCGCGACCTGTTTTTAAATGCAACCCCCACATCCATTTTGGCAACGGCAGCAGAACCCGGGCAACTGGCTACCAGCAATAAAAAATTCGGTGGCTTCTTTTCCTATTTTTTCAGGTCATCGGTAGAAAGCCATTTCAGTTTTTTTAAGAACAAGGTAAGGTGGGAGGATGTTTTTGAAGAAACAAAAAAACAAACCAAATATAAAGCCGATCACACCTATTGCAGTAAACCTTATGTGCCGGCAAATATCTGTAATCAATATCCATACGTGGATATCAGGTATGGCAGGTTTTAAAACGATTCATTCGGTATATACGGAATTCCTTCAACAGCCGATATCATTTTTTTCCATTCATTTCCGGCCCGGACCATTTGCAGGTAAGGATCATGCTGAAGCACATAGGTATAATTGAAACCTGCGCTTATGGCTTTGTTGAGCCATTTATAGGCTTCTGTTTTATTGCCGCCTTTTGCATGTATCCTGGCTATATTATACAGGATGCCCGGGTCATGATTGTTTATCCGGTAAAGCCGGTTATAATATTCCAGCGCATCTTTGGGTTTATCCTTCAATACAGCAAGCTTTGCATGCAGTACCGTTAACCCTGAATCGAAAACAGGTTTCATCTGCGCAGCATCGGCCAGTAATTTTTCTGCTTCTTCCGTTCGGTCATCCTGCATATAAAAGCCAGCCAGTAACAATTGCCTGTCAACACTCAATTCTTTTTTCCGGTATAATGAATCGAGCTGTGCAAGAGCGGGTGAAAAAAGGTGGTTTTCGGTATAGGTTTCAACCAGTTTATTCCTGGTACCTGCATCTTCCGGGTTGAGTTCTATGGCCTTTTCATAAAAGTATAAAGCAGAATCAGGTAAGCCCTGCAAGTTATACAGATCCCCGGTTTTACCATAAACCCCGGCAAGCTGCGTTTCATGGTAAGGCAAATGAAGTGCTGCTTTTTGAAAATAATATATCCCGTCTGTGTATGGCCTGTATTTAATTTTAGGCCTCATATCCGGTATTTTGGTTCCATACATGGGTATGCGTGATTGTATGTGTGTCAATTCTTTCGGTTCCCTGGGTTGGGGAAATTTATATACCGTTTCCCCGGTAAGCGGGTCGGTCATTTTAATATCATTGATAAGACTGCCCCCTGCAGTCCTGGCAAGGGTATATTGAAAGTTGCCGGCTTTTAAATTCCACTCGCCGTTTTCCGGGAACAGCCCGGTTACCCGCTGATAAAATGAATGTAATTCCCGGTCGATGCTGTAATTGCTCCTGATATTGTATTCCAGGAGGTAATTTTCAGCATCCGCAAACATGCCGGTTTTTTCAAACAGACTTGCCAGGCCCAGATAACCGGTCGATTTGTTTGGATCGGCAGCTATCAGCCTGCGGTAAAAAATTTCCGCATCATTGAAATGATGCCAGTTTTCGTAGAGTTGGGCGAGTAATAAAAGATCTTCTGCCCTGTCATAATATCCATAACGGAAACAACTGTCTATACAATATGTCTCTGAACCGGTGGGTTGTATTTTGATCAAACTGTCATAATACTTCAAAAACTGTTCAAGGGGCAAATGGTTATCCAGGGCCATTTTGAAAATCACTTCTGCTTCAGGATATCGTTTTTGCTCTGCCATTGTTTTTCCCAGGTAATGATAAGCAAGCGGGTTTTTTGGATCGAGTGCGATCACTTTTTTAAATGCGGTTTCGGCTGTTGCCAGGTCTTCATCGCGGTATGCCCCGTAACCCAGTGCGAATTGGCCTGCCGGGTCAGTGTTGCTGATGCTGTTTGGATCAATGGAGCATTTTACTTCATCCTCGGGAACCGTTTTTGGCAATCTCATATTCCTCGGGTTATTCAGTTTCACTGAAATAAAATCCTTTTTCTTTCAGCTGCTGCGTTGAATACCGAATCGGCTTTTGCAAATGCCATATTGTTCATATACACATAACCCAATCTTTCAAAAGGGAGGAAATGCCGGTTGTTCAGTTTAATACTTTTCCAGAAAGCTTCTTCGGCCTGCAGGCGTTTTTCCTTTTTTTCCAGAATGATACCCTGGCTTACAAATATGTCCTGTAATCCCGGTTGCCGCATGGCTGCTGAATCGATATACAACTGTGCTTTTTCCAATTTTCCCTGCCCTGCATACAGGTCGGCTAAATTGATCAGCGGAATGGCCCAGGAAGGCGCCCTTCGGGATGCGGTTACAAAATACTTCTCGGCTTTTGCATCATTTTTTTTGTAACTGTATAAAATACCCAGTTCATTATAAATATAAGGGGCATATTCCTCAAGCCTGAGGGCTTTTTCCTGTTCGGCAAGGGCTTTTTCGATCAATGGTTTTTGATCCCGGGTCAGGGGTATTTTAAGCCGCAGGGCAACGCCTGCAAAATAATGCAGCTTTACGCGAATGATGTTGTAATAATAGTTATCCGGTTCCGTTAGTTTAAGGGCAACTTCAAACATCCGGGGATAAATGTCATACGTGTCATATGCTGCATTATAGTACCGGCGTTTTTCCAGTTCTGCGGCATCTCCTTTCAGGTACAGGACGATCTTTTGATGCCCCACTTCATCAAACAGCACTGCCAGCCTGCTGTTGAACCGTTTTAAAGTTTCCTGCCCGGCTTCCAGGTTCCGCACCAGCTCTTCCAGTTTTTTTACACCTGCCGCAGAAAACAGGCTCTTCTTCAATCCGGCGATCAGTGTAAATGCAATTTTTTCCTTTGGTACCTTATCCAGTTTCAATGAATCCGTAAAAGCTTCAAGGCTTTCCTTTTCATCAATTCAAAGAAGTATTCTTCGGCTGAAGCGGGTATATTTTCACCGGCCGTTTCAACGGTTAATGCCCGCTGGCGGATATGGTCATCAGTAACCATTTTTTTTGCAAATACCAATAGTTCCGTATCCACTTTGGTCAGCACAAAATTACCATTGCCGAGTACCGCCGGGGTTTGTTTTATATTTTCCCTTTTGAGCACAGCATCATTTTTAAATGATGAATCCAGGAAATGTTTAATGTCTGCAACCGTTACCAGGCCGGTATTTTTTTTATCAGCCAAACCCTGTAAACCATTTACCAGGTAATAGGAAAAAACACCCCTGCCCCCGCCCCAGTCTTCTTTTTCATTCGATAACTCTTCGGCAGAACTGGATGTGATCCGGATCTCTTTATCCCGGATTTTCCGGAGTTGTTCCCCGGCCAGGAAATTACCCTTGAACTTTTTACCGGTAAGCTTACCGGAATGGCATGCATCCGTTATCAGGATAACGTTTGCCTGCTTCTCAAAGGAAAGGGTATTGGCAATGTCATTCAAATAATCAATGCTTAAGGCCAGCCTTACATAATTGAACGGCGGCGAATCGTAACAGATGAGGAACCCGTTGTTGTACATGGTTATATTTTCCAGGTCGCCATGCCCTGAGAAATAGAAATACACATTATCATCTTTACTGCAGCTGTTCTTCAGCCAGTAAACTGCATCATAAACGGCAGCGGTAGTTGCAGCGGAATCAGTAAGTAAACGGATATTTTCTTTGGGCACCGATCCCCCGGCCTTTGACAGCAGGAATTGAGCAAAAATTTCAGCATCCCTGTTGGCAAACTGCAGTTGCGGAATTTCAGGGTCCATGTATTTTGAAACGCCGATAATGAGGGCATAGGTATTCCCGTTACCTGTTGCCGGTAATTCACGGGTGATCAACGGCTGTGCTGCAAGTGAACATGAAATAAAACAGGATAAAAAAAAGAAAAAGAAGTATCTCATTTATTTTCCGGTAACAATTATTTAAAATTCTGAACGCACTTAAAAAAGCCTGTAAACGTTTCTTTTTGTTGAATTAAAGATAATATTTAAATGGGTCAAATCAATAGCCTGTATAAACAAAAAAGCTGGGGAACATCTTTATATGCTCAACAGCTTGTAAAAATCACCTGGATTAATTTTTAATGTCTAGCGGTACAACTGATTGAATAAAAATTTAAAGGTGCCGTGTGACTGCGCCCTGAATACAATTTCGGGGCCAACTGCAAATAATTTTCCCTTGCCAACAACTGCTTCAAATGCAGTTATGCCATTCTTCAAATAGGCTTCACCCCAGCTCCAGCCGCTGCGTAAGATATGATCATTGCCAAACCAGGCCAGTGGTTTAATGGATCCGGTGTTTACCGCATCCGGGTTCAGTTTAAAAACAGGGTTGTTGTTAAAATAAATATCGGTTTGCGGGTTTAACCCGGCTGTTGCAGGCTGACCGTTGTCAACCGTCATTTGCAAAATGCTTCCGGGTGTAAAATATTTATCCCGCGGCAATGTTCTTTCTTCACCATTTACAATTTCAACCATGGCATCTTTTACAGGTAGGCCTAAGTGATAGGCCAGTTGTGTACTGCTGCCGATGGTTACTATATGTCCACCCTGCTCTAAAAATATTTTCAGTTGGGGTATTGATCTGTCTGCGGTAACACGGCCGGTCATCCGCTTAAATTCATCCGGCAGGTTTTCAATATTTCCTGCACCGCCGCCGGTTTGTGTACTGCGGCTGCTGACCGGCGGTATGGCACCCTGCACAAAAACAATGACATCGTATTTTGATCCCAGGTTCCCGGTATCAATATCTTTCGGGTAAATGACCTCGAATGCATAATCAAACTTTTCGAATATCCATCTTACCCAGCCGGATGGCATGGAGCCCCCATACATATCCCATAAAGCGATCCTTGCTTTTTTTATTTTTGACAGCGAATTTGGCTTTTTGTCTGCAGCAATAAACCGGACCTGGTTTTCTTTTACTGTTTTATCAATGATCGATCTTGCTTTGGCATTGTCCGGAATATAAAAAGAACCATTGCTGTATGACGAACCTTCCGGTACATTCGAGATCCTGTACACATCAACACCACCATTGACCAGGTTATTTACTGCTTTAAAAGACATGTTTGACCTGGCATCCAGTACATAGCCTGCAGATGATCTCTTTACTGCAGCACCAGGAATTTTTATGATTTCGCCATGGATGTTTTTCTCAAAAGGCCCGTCAAATCCATCCATGATACGGTCAAACCGGATACCCATCTGGTAAGCCAGGGTCCAGCCTGCAGCATCATAAGGCGATACCGGCGGTCCGCCGGGGTATTGAAAATCATTGGGATGATCCTGGGGTTCAAACATATCCAGCACGTGCGGCCTGAATGCCTGGTTGGTTTTTACGATGTACGAATTGGCCGGATATTTTTTTCCGGCAACCGTAAAACCGGTAGTTGCTTTATGTACAACAATGCCGGTTCTTATCAGTGCATTTAAAAATTCAACCGCCGTAGCAAAGTCGGGCTGATCTGCCGGGATGATATAACCACGGGGATCTTTAAAGGCAATATTATGCATCACACTATCATAAAACCTGGCGGGAATATTACTGCTGACCCGGCTAAGATCCACATTTGGATTTGCTTTTTTTACCGAATCACGGTACAGCCTGTTTATTGTTTCAATTTTGGAAGGAGAAAGCGACCAGGTATCTTTATTGCCCCTGTCGATCGAATTTTTTCCCATCCGGTATATATTCATCAGCAGTTCATCCCGGTGCCTGGATGCATAATTCAAAACTGCATAATTTAAGGAAACAGAATAATCTATAGACTGCCGGAACAGCCATTTTTGCGGCACAACCGGGTTGGGTGTGGCGGCATTGGGGATCAGCCGGGAAGTGACCAATGGAATGTTTGATGGGTTTGGACTGCCCACGATCTCGGTAAGCAACCCGATCATGTTGTGAAAATAAGTGGTGGTACGAAGTCCCCCATTATACCAGGTTGAAAACACGGAACCGGATTTACTGGTATAGCCTGGTTTGCCTTCAGCATTCAGGCGGTTTTGCATGGCTGCCCCGATGGCATCCAGCCCGGTAACGATCAACGGGTCAAATACATAATTGAATGGGTCACGGTAAGGGGCACCTGCAACCACGGAGCCTGCAGGGCCTGATTGGTGATGGTTGTACATGATCTGCGGTATCCATTCTATAAACAACTGCCTGCCTATGTTTTGAGATTCTTTCAGGTTAAGCATGTAAAAATCCCTGTTGTTATCATGCCCGGCATATTTTTCATACAACCTGGGTAAATTGGAAGTGCTTCTTTTTTTCAGGGTTGCTTTCCCGCATGTACCAGTTACTCATCAGCTCCTGCCCGTCGGGGTTGGCATGTGTCATTAAGATAATTACATCATCCAAAATGCGTTTGGTTTCATCATCATTGCGGCTCAGCAGCTGGTATGCCGTTTCAATCAGTTGATGAATGCCTACTGTTTCTGTTGCATGTAAACCACCGTCGATCCAAACAACAGCCTTACCCATTTTACTTAATTGTACAGCTTCATCCTGCGAAATATCAGCATTCCCCAACTGTTGTGATATCTTTTTATACTGTTCCAGTTTTTTATAATTTTCAGCAGAAGTTACCACCAGCATAAACTGGTCTCTTCCCTCTTCTGTTTTACCGATCACTGTATATGTTGCACGGTCAGACTGCTCACCCAGTTTTTTAAAATAAGCTTCCGTTTGGGTAAATGTGGCAAGCTGGTAATTGTCGCCGATATTAAAACCAAAATGGGATACGGGAGTTGTGACCGGTTGGGTAAAAGCAGTACCGAGGTAAAGGAAAACTAACAGGAAGGCACATACATTTTTTTTTAATATCATGCTTAGGTATTTGATCTGCTAAAATAACCCATTCTTATAACCTAATGAATTAATATATCAGGCCTGAAATCCTTAAAAAATTTTCAGATTTTTGGATCGCTAACACGTTGGAAGTCAAATAAAACAGTATGAAATTTCAGTTTTATACTAATTAACCATGATATAAGTAAAATTACGGTATCATTATTGCACGGAGTTTTACAAGGGAAGGAAGAATATTTACAAAATATAAAATGATTTCCCCTTTAAAATGTCCATATCCTTACGCCTTAAACCTACCCGGTTCGACAGAAAACGAATGCTGCTTACGGCATTTATTGTTACGTTATTACTGCTGGTTTCTGCCATATACTGGTTTACTTTCCAAAACAAATGGTTGATTGCCGATTATCATAAGCAAAATGAAATGGCGGCAGAACAGGATACATTTGACGACCTGTTCCTCAATATCCAGGCTGCAGAATCAGCCATGAGGGGTTATGCCGCAACGGGCAACCCGGCGTTTAAAACCAATTTCCAAACACACATCAATTCAATACGCACCCACAACAACGCACTCAAAGAAATTCAGAATCGGAGCCGCTCATCTGTTGATCCTCAACTTTTTTCAGCATTCAACAGGCTGATCAAAGAAAAGACCGAATTCATGCAACGGGTAAATTCACTTTGTGAACTGAAAATACCGGGGAAGCGATGGCTTTAATAGCAACGGAAAAGGGGATCATACTCACTGATTCCATTTTAAAAGTGCACCAGTCCATCAATGCTTTATTGCTTGATTCACTCGGCCAATCCAAAAAAATATTTAACCTGGCCCATAATACCAATAACAGCATTGCCTTCTGGGGAATAGCTGTTTCCATTTTATGTATCATACTGCTTTTCTATTTATTGCAGAAAGAGATCAAAAAGCTACCCATATCGGGGATACCCTTCAGCTGCAAAAAGAACATCTTGGAGTAACACTTAAAAGCATCAGCGAAGGACTGATCACAACCGGGAAGGACGGGAAGATCATATATATGAACCCATCAGCCGAAAAACTGACCGGGTGGAAGAACAGGGATGTAAAAAATAAACTGCTGCAATCTGTTTATAATGTAAAAAATGAAGAAACGGGAAAGCTGATTGATAATATCGTTACCCGTATCATCCAGGAAGGCAGGGTTATTGAAACAGAGAATAATACCATATTGCAAAAAAGAAACGGTGAAAAACTGGTCATCAGCAATAATGGTTCACCAATTTTTGACCTGCAGGGCAATATTATTGGTGCCGTGATGGTGTTTAATGATATAACGGAAAAGAAAAGGATCGCAGATGAATTAAAAGACAATGAAAGGCAGCTCAGGGATATGATCGAAAATATGCCGGAGGCAGTTTATACCTGTGATAGACTTGGCTATCTTAAGATCTTTAATAAGGCAGCGGTAAACCTGTGGGGAAGAGAGCCGGTGGCAGGCCAGGACCGCTGGTGTGGTTCCTGGAAACTTTTTCATTCGGATGGTACCAGCCTGCCGCACGACAACAGCCCGATGGCCATAGCGCTTAAGGAAGCAAGGCCGGTACTTGGAAAAGAAATACTGATACAAAGGCCCGACGGTAAAATAAGACATATCCTGCCCTCCCCTGCACCTATGTTTAATGCATCGGGTGAACTGACCGGATCCGTGAATATGCTGCTTGATATTACCGATAAAAAGGAACGGGAAATTTTAATTCAAAAGACTGAGGAAAAATACAGGAATCTTATTGAACAGGCCAGCGATGCCATCCTGATCTTTTCATTAGACGGAACCATAAAAGAATTTAACAACAGTGTATGCAGCATAACCGGTTATTCCATGGAGGAATTTTTTGACCGGGAACTAACCATCAGTGATATCCTGGTAGGTGATATGAGCATCAATCCCGGAAAACACCAGGCATTGCTGAATGGAGAAACGATTACATTTTACCGGCAGTTCAAATGCAGGGATAACTCTGAGATTGACCTGGAAGTAAAGGCAAGTTTACTGGAAGACGGTAATATACTGGCTTTTGGCCGCGACGTTACTGAACGTAAAAGGAATGAAGAAAAAATAAAAATTGCCATCGAACGGTTTGAAATACTATCGCGGGCAACCAGTGATACCATCTGGGATTGGGATATTTTAAATGATTCGATCCTGTATAATCACAACATCACCAAAATGTTCGGGTATACCCAGCCTGAGATCGAAAATGGCGCTAAATGGTGGAAGAACAATATTCACCCGGATGATTATAATAATGTATGCGATGTATTGGATGATGCATTCAGGAGCGGCACACAAACCATTCAATTTGAATACCGGTACCATTGTACCGATCATGCATACAAGAATATCCTGGACAGGGCATATATTGTTTACAATGCAGATGGATTGCCCGTACGAATGATCGGCGCCATGCAGGATGTAACAAAGGAAAAGGAACATGAAAGGCAGGTTGCCATTGCCATTACAGATGCCCAGGAAAAAGAAAGGCGGGAACTGGGCATGGAACTGCATGATAATGTGAACCAGTTGCTGGGAGCCACCCTGCTTTACCTGGGCATGGCCATTAAATCGGGTAATGTGAAGCAGGACGAAACTGAGATCCTGAACAGCTGCAGTGAATATATTCATGAAGCCATCAGGGACCTGCGGAACCTTTCACACCGGTTAACCCCATACGCAAAAGAAGAAGCTTCCCTGAAGGAAGTGATCAAAATGCTGGTAGAACCTTTACAGAAAACAAACCAGTTTAAAATTGACCTGCAGGTTGAGGAGATCAAAAATAATACCGTTGACAGTGATATGCAGATCAATCTATACCGGATCGTACAGGAACAACTGAATAATATAGTGAAACATGCCGGTGCAGAAAAAGTTAAGATCAAACTGTGGCTCACACAAAAATTAATTAAACTAAGTATCTCAGATAACGGGAAGGGCTTTGACCCTGATTCGTTAAAAGACGGTATTGGACTGGAAAATATAAAAAGGCGTGCAGAAATGTTCTCCGGTAAAATAAAACTCAGGTCCTCCCCCGGAAATGGCTGTGAATTGCTCGTGGAACTGCCGCTAAAAAAACAACCCGTTCATCAGCCGGAAATACAGGGTATGTATAATTTATCCCGGTAATTATTTTTAACGATGCGATCTATCGCATATCAATTAAATTTGCAGCAATTATTTTTAAAATATTGTTGCAATGACCAACTCCGAAATACTGGTTTTAATTATCTATATCGCATCCGGCCTGCTAGCCGGAATTGTTTTGCACAAGTTAATTATGCCTTTGATCGCAAAACTTGCTTCAAAAACTTCCCTTAAATCCGATGACCTGATCATTAAAACCATTCGTACCTGGGTAATACCCTGGTCACTGGCATTGGGACTCTTTTTGGGGTTAAAGCAGGTAGAGATGGAAAGCAGGTTTTATACCTGGATCGAAAACGGCCTGGTCATTTTTTATATTTTTTCATCAACACTGATCATTTCCAGGATCGTTTCAGGAATGATCCGGATCAAATCAGCAGATTCTGAAACTGTTATTCCCTCATCTTCCATCATCAGTAATATTGTAAGTGTAATTATCTTTTGTATCGGGTTATTGGTTATCCTGCAATCACAGGGCATATCGGTTACACCCGTACTCACTGCATTGGGTGTAGGCGGACTTGCCGTAGCACTGGCATTACAGGGAACACTGTCAAATTTATTTGCGGGATTACAGATCATTTCTTCGGGCAATTTTAACCGGGGCGATTTTGTGAAACTGTCATCCGGCGAAGATGGCTTTATAGAAGACATTACCTGGCGCAGTACTACCATCAGGGCCATGGTGATCATATCATTATCGTACCCAACTCCAAACTGGCTGATATGATCGTTACCAATTATTATTTGCCGCTCAGCGAATGGTCTTTTGTGGTGGAAGTTGGTGTGAGTTATGACAGTGACCTGGAGCATGTTGAAAAGGTAACCAAGGAAGTCATTCTTGAAACACTCACCGAAACAGAAGGTGGTATTAAGGATTTTGTACCCGTTGTACGGTTCTATGCCTTTGGGGAAAGCAGTATAAATTTGAAAGCTATTTTAAGGGTACACGATTTTTCTGACCAGTTTGCCGTAAAGAGTGCATTCATTAAAAAGCTGCAGGTTAGATTTAAGCAGGAAAATATTAATATCCCGTTCCCTACCCGTGCGAATGGCATTACACATGCCGTCCCTGCATGAGCATCTCCAGCTGTCTATGCCGGCACCATCAGCATAATAGGCCTTTCCATCTATACGGATTGCTAAATCGCATGTTTTCCCGGGCAGGCCCAGTTTGCATTTGCCGCAGGATACCTCAACAGCCTGTACAGGTTTTGAAGTATCTGCCAATTCTGTATTCTGGCCAATAGCTGATAACACAAAAAAGCAGCAACTGAAAAATGTAAATAAGCCTTTCATCATTTTATATATTTTAAGCTATAAATCTACGTATAAAATGTGGCTGAATGATTCAACTGCAATCTATTTTTAACCGAATAATTAAAATAGTGAACCCTGCATCAACTTATATTATTGAATTACAGTTTTTGCAACATGATGCATTGCCCTGAAATTATTTAGAGTATGCTGCAGGCATCCCTGAGCATTTTCATATACACGATCCCTTTTTCGCGGGCAAAATGAATATTCCGGCCAGGAATGTCTTCCGGGTTTTTATAATACTCCAAAGCCTTATCAATGCTGGATTCCCGCAACAGGTGCAGCATGGGGTAAACTGATCTGTTCGTAAAATTTGCCGCATCGTCTTCATCAGATCCTGCGAACCGGTATAGCGGATGAAAACTGGCCAATTGATAGATGCCATTGTATCCTTCCAGTTTTAATAAATATTCAGCCTGCGAAACCAGGTCAAGGTAATCATCAAAATCGGTACATGCATTTGTAAAGACCAGGAATGTGGTTTCTGTTTCCGCATCTGTATCCAGCCTGTATACTTCCTCCATTAATGATTGTAAACCCGTTTGCAGCACTGCACTTTCCTCAACCCGGTAAAAAATAGTTTTTTGGTTAAATGGCTTTGCCGCAAAGGGACAGAAATTACATCCGATTACAACATCATGAATCCATTTTTTTGTTTGTTCAATGGCCAGGTGTGATTCGATCATTTGTTTTTTGTAATGGGTAAAGTTAACCCAAATTGCAATCAGGCAGCGGGTAATAAACCTGTATTATGTTCATCAAATCATACAACCGGGTAAAATGGATATCAGCTTTTCAGCGGCCCTTCCCAGATCACCTGGTCAATCATCCATTTATCATCCTGTTTGGCCAGCAAAATATAATCAATCCCCCACCAGGCGGTAACCTTAACGGCTGCAATGCTGTTCATGATATCCAGCACTTCCACTTTTTTGGGGGCAGCTGCTTTTGCAAAATTCTTTTTTTCAAAAACACGTTTTGCATAATCGATCGCCTGCTGCCAGGTCATATTCCCATCCGGCAGATATTTCCCGGTTTTTTTATCCTGCCAGTAACCAAATTTGTACAGGGTTGGATTCAGGCAGCGGATGAGTTTGCTGGTATCGCCTTCATAAAACCCTTCGATATAATCAAGGCAGGCCCTTTCGATCATGGCCCTGTTATCCTGGGCATGGATCGAATTTGCAAACAGGCAAATGCTACAAACAATAATGATCTTTTTCATGGCTTTCTGTTTAGTTTGAAAATTTAAAGTACAATTTGTTTAGCCGGGAATGTAACCGTTCATATAATATGGTACAAACAACCGGCAGGTAAACCCGGTAACCGTTAATGATCTCATAAACGTTTGTTTCGGGCAATATGCTGTTGAAATCTATAGCAAACCATTAACAAACTTTAGTATTTATATGCAGTCCATAGCATTGTATTTGCAGTATTTATCACAGTTAAATGTACGATCATGAAAAATATAAAACTTGGTTTCATTGTAATGGCAGCGATCATCAGTTTTACACCGCTTGCTGAAACAAAGGCACAACAGGTTTCCATCAGTTTTTCCACATTCCAGCAGGAATTAAGCCCTTACGGCAGGTGGATGAATAATCCACGGTTTGGACAGGTTTGGATCAACTATGATGCAAACTTCAGGCCCTATTATACCGACGGCCATTGGGAATATACCAACTACGGCTGGTCGTGGATCTCTGATTACGATTGGGGCTGGGCGCCGTTCCATTACGGAAGATGGGAATATGATCCCTTTTACGGATGGATGTGGATACCCGGCTATGAATGGGGTGCAGCCTGGGTAAGCTGGAGCAGCTATGATGATTATTAGGGCTGGGCACCGCTTGGGTATGGCAATAATATCAATATTTCCTTTGGGTCGATACCGTATAACAACTGGACATTTATCCCCCGCCGGAATATTTGCGACCGTGACCTAAACCGTTATTATGTTTCGCACAGGCAGGATAACCGTTTCAGGAATGCGGTTGTGATCAATAATTATTATAATGGCAGGGGAAATATCGGCAGGTTTGTACGCGGCCCCGAAAGAAGGGAAGTTGAACGGTATACCGGCAACAATATCCAGGAAAGAAGAATTGATTATACAGAAAGAAGGCTTAACCGCAATAATGCTACACTGAATAATAGTAATAATACCGGCATAAGGAATGCTGATGGAACTGTACCCGGAAATAACGGCAATCCCGGTATTCGCAATAACCCTGCACAAAATGATGCAAACACCGGCAACAACCGTTTTGAAACAACAAAACCGGTGAAAGAAAACAGGGTGAAGCGTAACGATGATCAGCAGAACAATGTTCCGCAGCAAAATAATAACCGCGGGAACAGGGACATAAAACCCAACCCGAATACCACGACCACACCACCTGTTTATGAAAACAATAAGCCAAACAGGGAGGTGAAACGGATGCCGCCTGTAAAGGAAGATACGGATGCCCGTACCCCGCAAAATGAAAACAGGAATAAACGTTATGACAATCAGCAGAACAATGTTCCGCAGCGTCAACAAAATACAAGGCCCGTGCCTCAACAACAGCGTGAGCCTGTAATGCAGCCACAGCAACAACGACAACCCGCCATGCAGCCCCAACAACAAAATAACAGGCCTGCACCACAACAACAGCGTCAACCGGTGATGCAGCCACAACAGCAGCGTCAGCCAGCCGTGCAGCCGCAACAGCAGCGCAGTTCAGATAACAGGGTTGACGGAAATGCTGCCGGTAAAAACATGCAGCAGTCAAACGGGAACAGTCAACGGCAGAATACAAAAAACGGGAAAAGCAACATACAGCAATAATTGGAGACCTTGAAAAACAGGTAACCGGTTCCAGGCCAAATAACGCCATTCATTTTTATACAAAAATGGATGGCGTTTTTTTTGATCAAAAATCAGGATTGCGTTCAGGGTAAAATTGTTTTTCTTTGCAGGAATCATGGCATTACATATCACTTCATTGAATTCGGGCAGCAACGGAAATTGTTATTATGTTGGCAATACAACTGATGCCGTTTTAATTGATGTGGGCATTTCCTGCCGCGAAACGGAAAAACGGATGAATAAACTTGGCTTATCCATGAATACGGTAAAGGCCATTTTTGTTTCTCATGAACATGGAGATCATATAAAAGGGGTAAGTACCCTGGCCAATAAATATAATTTGCCGGTTTATATTACAGAAAAAACAGCTAAAAACGGACCAAGGCTCATTGCTCACCTTGCCAAAAGGTTTGCTCCAAATGAACCGGTGTGTGTTGGCAGTTTAGAAATAACGCCTTTTGCAAAATGCCATGATGCAGCGGATCCGCACAGCTTTATCATCAGCAGCCAGGGGATCACAGTTGGTGTATTTACTGATATTGGCAATGTATGTAAGGAAGTGATCCATTACTTTAAACTATGCCATGCTGTTATATTAGAAGCGAATTATGATGAAGTAATGCTGGAAAACGGCCCATATCCCCTTCATTTAAAGAACCGGATCCGTGGCGGGCTTGGTCATTTATCAAATAAACAGGCATTGGAATTGTTTCTGGAACACCGCCCCCCCTTTTTATCCCGGCTTTTTTTGGCACATCTATCCAAAGAAAATAATCATCCGCAACTTGCAAAAACCCTGTTTGCAGAAAAGTCAAATGGCACCGAAATTATAGTGGCTTCACGCTATGAACCAACAGAAGTGTATATCGTAACAGCCCCGGGCGAAAAAGCTTTACAAATAGATCGTACTTTATCAAAGCCCCTTCAACTGGCTTTATATGAATCAATAAATTTGGTGAATGCCCGGGCAAAACTGGCATCCTGCAGTGATTTTCTAATTTATCTACAAACCAAATCTGGTTTTTTATATCCTGATAAATGTCCATAAAATAAAACCGCGGGTTTACCTAAAAACTACGGAAAAAATTATTTTTACCCGGTTTATGCTATATTCATAGCAGGTTTTCTACCAGTCCCCACCTGTGATAATATTTTAGTTCTTCCTGATTCCTTGATATCAATCATCACAAATAATGATTTATCTCAGTATTGCTATATTATTCCTCCTTTACTTTTATACCTGTAAACGCTTTATGTGTTTTCCACCAGGCTTGCACATGAATATTTTAATCACACTAAAACCATTTTATGTTAACAGAAACACAACCACAGCAACTCCTGGTTGAATCCAGGAACTGGATCAACCACCTGGTAACTTACGTTGAAGGTATCAACGGATTAAAAACCCAGTTTTACAAATGGGCTTCAGGAAAAACCCACCGCGATGAACTGATACAGATCGAACATTTTTCACAACCAATTCCACATACAACTGATCAACCTGCATGATCTGAAACACGCGATCGGCAACACATAAAAGAAGTTGAATTCAACAAAGAAACGGATCATGCCGAAAAGCATATGCAGCTGGAAGATCAGTATAATTTCCTGGTTAAAGACCTGGATAATTTAAAAACAGAATTCACTGCATTTGTTGGTGCATAAATAAATGCGTACCTGCAGAAACTGTCTTTCAAAAAAAGGCAATGAATACAGTATGCACTAATACTACATTTCAACAGGACAGTTCATATACTGTCCCGGATAAAAGTTTACACCATAAAATAATTTTATGCCAGCTTTTGATACCAATCACGTAAAAAACATAGCACTGCTAGGCCATGCCGGCAGTGGAAAAACGACGCTTGCCGAAGCGATGATCTTTGAAGCGGGATTAATTGACCGCATGGGGAAAGTTGAGGATGGGCACTACGAGTGATTACCACGAACTGGAGATCGAACGTGGTAATTCCATTTTCAGCAGCCTGCTGCATACACAATGGGACGGCTATAAGATCAATATCATTGATACACCCGGTTATGATGATTTTGTAGGTGAAGTGATCAGTGCCTTACGGGTTGCCGATACAGGGGTACTTTTACTCAATGCCGGTGTTGGTGTTGAAGTGGGTGCCGACCTGATCTGGGACTATACTGAACAGTTTAAAACCCCCATGATATTCGTTATTAACCAGCTTGATCATGAGAAAGCAGATTATGATAAAACCCTGTTGGATGCCAAAAATCATTTCGGCAGTAATGTGGCAGCCATTCAATACCCGGTAAACCCGGGTATTGGTTTTAATGAGATCATTGATATACTGCACATGGTGATGTACCGGTTTAACAATGGAAAAACGGAAGAACTGCCCATACCGGATAGTGAACGGGAACGTGCCGATGCCCTGCATAAAGAACTGATTGAAGTAGTGGCCAGTAATGATGAGGAATTAATGGAAAAATATTTCGAATTGGGAGAATTGAGTGAGGAAGACCTGAAACACGGCATCAAAAAAGCCATGATCCACCACGACCTCTTCCCTTTATTCTGTACATCGGCAAAAAATAATATCGGCATCAGC
>JADJBP010000008.1 GCA_016703625.1 Chitinophagaceae bacterium
CAACACGCCCGACATGTGAAAATGTTCGGCAGCCAGGTAAGAAACGAATGGTGCCAGCAGGGTAAGACTGGTTTCAACCAGCGGGTTATTCTCAATCCGTTTGTGTGCCCAAACAAAGAGGTAACCGATAAGGATACCAATGGCAACCCCTACGCCGGCAACCAATAAAAACTGGATACCGGCCTGCCAGAAAACAAATGTTCCGGTAGTTACTGCCATCACTGCATAGCGATATGCGATCAGTGCAGATGCATCATTAACCAGGCTCTCGCCCTCCAGTATGGTGATCACTTTTTTGTTCAGTCCCAATCCCTTTATAATACCTGAAGCGGCAACAGCATCCGGTGGTGAAACCACAGCACCCAAAACAAAAGCAAGTGGCCAGCTGAAACCGGGGATCATATAATGTGCTGTAACGGCTACGGCTACCGTAGTAAAAAACAAGGGTAACTGCAAGGGCGGATATAGGCCTGATGGAAGTTTTAAATTCGTGCCAGGAGGTTTTGGAAGCCGCATCA
This sequence comes from Chitinophagaceae bacterium, assembly GCA_016703625.1. Classification (GTDB taxonomy): domain Bacteria; phylum Bacteroidota; class Bacteroidia; order Chitinophagales; family Chitinophagaceae; genus Ferruginibacter. Next base: position 519 of record JADJBP010000008.1, read on the forward strand.
TAAAGCAGTGGCGGAAGCATGATGACAAATACCACGTCAGGATCCAGTGCCAGTTCCGGTAAATGCGGGATAAATCCGATGATCAGCCCGGCAAATACCAGCAGTATGGGATATGGCAGTTTCCGGTTATTGGCAATGGCCATCAAACTGATGAGAATGGCCATTATAAACACCACAATTTTAAAATTTTCCATACCGCCGCAAGCTACATAAAATGCAGGAAATGATTGTACTTATAAAGAACTACACATACAAAAAAAGATGGCTGTAAGCTGGCTCATTTGCGTATTAAAATAGGTAAAGTGCCTTTATTTTTTTATTGAAAAGATAAAAAACACCAACCTGTAATCCCCTGTTGCTTGATTTGAAAGTGCCGTTTTTATTGATATCACTTAATCCAAGGTTAAACCTTGCATCAAATCCAAATCCTGTATTCGGTACCAGGTAACTGGCACCTGTTGCCAGTCCAAAATCTGCCGTCCTGAAATCTTCCCTGATGTCTGATTTGATATCGCCCGTGTGTGATCTTGCATGTACCAGGAATGAAACCTGCGGACCGGCCTGTAAACGTAACCCGTTCTTGAACATATACTGCAACAGAACAGGAACATTGATATAACTCAGGTTATAACGGGTTTCATCAGGGCCATATTTATAATTGGACCCGATCGTTGAAAAAACAACTTCAGGCTGCAATGCAAATTTTTCGGACAGGTGTATATGGCTCAGTGCACCGATATGGAATCCGGCTACAGGCCTGTTATCCAATGATTTGTCATTGTTGTGTATGCTATATACATTTAATCCGCCTTTAATACCAAAACTCACTTTCTGTGCAGTAACTGTTCCTGTCATAAAAAAAGCAACCAGTGCCACACTTAATAAAAATTTCATAATACTTTGTTTTTAATTCGTTTTTTGAAAAATATTTTTCACTTGTTCATTCATATACAACGCTGCGTCCGGCTATGGCCAATTCGTTTACTATTTCCTTTTTGATGATGCTGAACAGCCTTTTATAAGAAGAAACAAGGTTAATACGGGTACAGCCAGGAGCAGGTGATTTTGCTTTTATGAACTTTTGCAAAGATAAATACAGGTATGCAGCAGTTGTTACAATATTCAATAAGCCTGTTATAATATTCACACATCGGTAATACTAACCTTAATGGGTAATGAATAATTAAATGGTAACTTAGAGCCGTCAACAATAACACAATATGATTGAGCAAACCGAAATGGTGGTTACAAAATGGCAAATGAACCCTTCAGAAAAAGCTGTTGATATAAAAAATGTAACCAACCATACAACCCTGGAAGTAATGCGAAAAAGAAATGCCATCAAGAAAGGTATCGCCTGCAGGTTAACCTGCCGCTTTATGCTGGCTGATGTGCCGGTATTGGATTATTCAGCAGAACATTCTTATGTAATAGATCTTGATGAAGTTATTGACAGAACAGAACTGGCAAATATGATCCGGAACTCTTTTGCCCAATTCAATGAAAAGTTTGAATTCAGGAAACTCGGTACGTTATTGCATGATGAAGGGCTTGTGCCGTTAGATGAAAATAATTTAGACCTTGATTCGATCCTTCCCCTATTGGTTTAAGGCCTGGAAAAATTGCCCCTGGCTGCAGGAATTTGTTTATGGCAGTGTATCCTTTATAGTTACCCAGGTATAATCAAGCCCGATCCTTTTCACCAGTTCATAAAATATCCGGGCATTAACCGGGTGCAGCCTGATACATCCATGAGAAGCTTTGGTTCCCAGCTTTGCAAAGTTTCCGGTGGTGGTACCATGTATGGCATAACCTCCCCTGATAAAAACAGCATAAGGCATATTACCAAGACCCTGGTAATTTCCGCCGGGAAATTTTTTAGATGTATATTTTTTTATTAACGGGCCGGATGGTCTTACATTCAATTTTGGTGTTTCGTATTTTTTTATCCCCGTAGAAACCGGGAAACTGTCTATTAATTCTGCATCCAGGTACAGGTACAGTGTTTGTGTGGATTTAATGATCTCAGCATATACCAGGCAATCTTTTTCACGGCAGCCCATGTGTTCAGCGGGATTGCGGTTTACCAGGAACGAATCAAGTGCCTTTATATTTTCTTTGATCATTTCCAGTTCTTCAGGTGTGTACTTCTCTGTTTTTTTCCACACTTTCAGCAGGGTATCTATCTGTTCCATCAAAGCAATATCCCTGCGCAGCACGGTATCCATTTTTATCAGTAAGTCTTCCACAGAATCAATACCCGGTATAAATAATGTACTGTCTAATATATTGCTGCTGTTGCCGGATGTATCCTGTTGTACAGCCTGAATGGAATCTTTAAAAGTTTTGTAATCAAAATTGACAGGCAGCTTTTTTCTTTCCGGGTTTTTGCAGGACTGAAGGATAAGCAAAACCAGTATAACCCCAATGAATGCCTTGAAATAAATACTGAACCTGTTCATTTTTGTAAACAATTAGGGCCTAAAGTTAAACCTTAAATGTTAAGTGATCTTTTGTTTTGTCCATTAACAGGGAAAGTAACCGGTAAAAATGATGTGTAGCCCGTACAGGAAGTTCCCGGCATTTTATTTTTTCCGGATGATCATTCATTGATGCCAGGGATATCATTGCATGACCGTTTTTTCCAGGATCATAAATTCAAGTGCCTGCAGGTGTTTACCCGTTAAACCATCTTCTGCAAATGGTTTTCTTTCACCGGTATCTGCATATCCATGACGTTTATACCAGCTGATGAGTTCTGAGCGTACCGAAATAACCGACATATAAATGGCCTTACACTTTAACTGTATGGCATATTCTTCTGCGGCCTGCAATAATTGTTTGCCAATACCACTCCCCTGCATGTGCGGCTGTACACTGAACATACCCAGGTAGATCTTTTCGCCATGTTGCTGCAGGTTTACACACCCGGCAACCTGCTGTTCATCATTCTCGTATTTTAAAAATATACTGCCGGGCTGTTGCATTACTTCCTGAACATTATATTCATCGGTACGGGTATTGCCTGCAATAAGATCCGCTTCTGTTGTCCAGCCCTGCCTGGATGTTTCGCCACGATAAGCAATATTTAAAAGATCTACAATTGCCGGAATGTCGAAAGGCTTAGCAGTTTTGATATGGCGATTGATGAAAGGATGCATTTGTTTGCCGAAAATTTTCTTTTAGCTGTAAAATTACATTTTGGGATGTAAAGTTGGTCATAAAAACTTAACATACAACGTCACGTAAAAGATATTAACTTTAGCGTAAACTGAAAAAGATGAACTGGCCTGTATTGATCATTTTCGGAATAATAGTTATTGCCTTAATTGTTTTCCTGGTTATGCGTAACCAGAAAGATAAAAAAAAGCTGGAAGAAAAACTGAATAGCGACTTTCACAAATCAAAAGATGAGGAAGGGGATGCTGAAATAGATCATGTATTGAAGTGATTTTTTTGCTGTTATTCATCTTTCCAACCCCAGGGCGCTACAGGTGCAGCAATCGTTTTAGAAATATCAAAACGGATGCTGAACAACCTGTGGGACCCCATCCTGCGCAGGTTATAGGTAAAATATTTCCCCGGTAACATTTCCACCCACCAGACATTTCCCCGCTGCCGGTAACATATTTGTTTTTGCTGGTCGCCGGAAAAGGCAGCCGTCCGCTGTTCGGTAGCCGCCATACAAGGTTATACTGTCTGCTGACCCATCACGGTGCCGGTGATCGTGTTTTAGCATCAGTCCTCCAGCATCTTTTGTAAACATCCATGTACGGGAAAGATCATTACCCACCACAAACGGAATACGGATCCGGCCATCATTGCAGGCACGTACATGCATGATCAGGCTTTTATTTTTAAACAGGGTATCATTGGCCGGTGCGGATACGATGGTTCCTTCATAGGCATTACCACAAAGCTGATGTAAGGCATTCTAGAAAACCTGTTGGTTTGTATGAAAAACAACAGGCCTTTGTGCAAGATGCTTTGGCGAATTACAGGCCATTATTAAAACAACAGCTAAAAAAAGGACCGAATATTTAATCATACTGCAATATAAGACCCTTTTGCAAAAGTTTTTTCCGGTATCGATCTCATTGGCAGAACAATGATTGAAAATATATTTACTTACTTTTTTGTATCCCTGTCCCAGTTCTTTACAAGGTCAGCAACACTTTTATCCGCGGCTTTTTCCAGGAAAATAACCAGCTGTTCATCAGTCATTCTTTCCTTTTTTTCATTGAAGGCATTCCAGAGTTTCCTGCATACGGATTTGCCGGCTGCATCGTAAATGGTTCCTGCTGCTGCATGCCAGCGGCTTTGATACCAGCCATAATTTTTCGCATGTTGCTTCCCGATCTCATCGTAGCGTTCTTCCACATCTTCCAGGCTGGTGTAAGTAAATTCCTTTGTGCCGTTTGAAATTACCATTTGGGGAAACAAGGTGAGTGCAGGTAATGAAGCCGGCTCATTTTCGGCAATATAGGTATGCAGTAAAATATTTACGAAAAGTTCGCCCATCCATTTCCGTTGCATGTTCAATTTACCCTGGAAATGAAAGGCATGGCCCAGTTCATGCAGGGCCAGGAGGTCAAAAAAAGCCTCCATGCTCAAACTCCCATCCGGCCGGCGGTACACGGTTTCTACCTGTTTCCGTATTTCCGGAGTCAATTGGTTTAGGGGCGGTAAAAAACTTTTCCAGAAAGCATTGTCTTCTGCAGCCACGATCAATGTTTTATCATTATTGTAATGTGGCATACCATACACCGGGAAATTAGTGTACGTGCTCCAGTCTGCCTGGCTCAAAACCAGTAATGTAACCGCCGGTTTGAAGTCGAGTAACTGCCGGTAATAAGCCATTGCTTTATCAACACGTTTGGTTATTGAAGAGGCCCTGGATTCAAAACCTGAACTGTAATAAACCTGAACGGCATGATCTTTTAATTGGTTTAATTTATCAAATGGCTGGGTATTTCCCGTATTTACCAGGAATAAGATAGCAGGCATTGAAAGGAAAATAACTTTTTTCATAACTTCTGATTTTTATAATGCAAAAATAGAAGCTGTGGAAAAGCTAACATAGTATAAATGCGACAATTATAAACGAAGTTCAGCCTGGAGGCGGATGGGTGCATTGTCCAGTTCTTTTCAATAATACCCGGGGCAACACCGGCAAATTGTTTAAAGTCGCGGATAAGGTGCATCTGGTCAAAATAACCGCATTCATACGCAATATTGGTCCAGCTTAATAAAGGAAAATTTTCACGAAGCCGGTAAGCTTTGGAGAAACGAACGAGCCGGGCAAATAATTTAGGCGGAATGCCGATCCTTTCCTTACTTACCCGTTCAAACTGGCGCAGGCTCAGGCAGGAAAGTGATGCAACTTTTTCAATGGATAGGTTGCCGTTCAGGCGCATCAGTTCAAGCATGGCCAGGTCAAATGGCATATTTCTTTTCAATGATTTTACTTTTTGCAGCAGGAAATTTTCAATAACATCTTTAATACGGTCAAACCCGTCTGCCTCCTGTAATTTTTCATTCAGCTCCTGCATTTCATTTCCAAAAACATCGGTGGCATCATAACTGCCGTCGATCATTTCGTTCATGGATATTCCCAGCAAACGGTACAATCCTCCCGGGTGAAAACCTACCCTCACCGCTTTATGGCTTTTGTTAATATCCAGAGATACACGGGTTAACTGCGGCCCCACGATCACGCTTCGCGGTTGTAATACAAAATGGGTTTCTCCGTCTTTCTGAACTTTTATCAGGTCATTGATATAAAAGAACAAAGAGTTTTGCGGTGTGGGCGGGTACGGGCAAATAACTGCTTCCATGGTATTATCCACTTCAGCATGTACAACCATAATGCAGTTTATGAACTCCTGCAGCAGCGGATGTGCGGTATAAAATTTCATTTGCATTTTCCTGCAATGTTTTTTTAATCAACCCCTCCTTTCCTGGTTGGGGAACGCTGTTCGGGCCATTTACCGGGTTCACCGGTACGTCGGTTATAAAACAGTTAATATCTGTTTCATAAAATTATTTTGAGTTGCATTTATTTACCGAATATATAACATTTCGTAAACCCAACCGAAGTAAGTACATCCAGATTATTCTTTAATGATGGTATCCGGGTCCTTAACATTTCTTTTACCGGGGTACTGTTAAACTTTTTTACAGAAACGTTATATTTCTGTGAAAGCGTGTATTCTGGTTAAATTATTGTATCCTTTTACTGTCAAACTGTATGACATTTTATGCAAAAAATTTACACTTAAAAAAAACATCATGAAAACAAGCAACCGAAGAAAAACCAGCTACTTTCTCAGGCGTTATTTTACTGCCGCGATCGTACTGCTAACGCTAAGCGGGTTATTTGCCAGTACAGCAAGTGCCCAGGAAAACAGGCGGGGCAATGAAAGAAACAGCAGTAAACGCGAAGGCGGAAACAGGCAAAGCACTGTGCGAAGCCAACCCGGACAGGGTCAGCGCTATGAAAGCAACAGGAATAATAACCCGGGTAATGTAAACCGTGCACCCAATCGAAACAGGGACATTGACATGGCCCGAAACAGTAACCGCAACAACAATCCGGGAAATGTGAACCGCTCACCAAACGGCAACAGGAACAATGACATTGCCAGGGATAATAACCGTAACCTCAACAACAATCCCGGAAATGTGAACCGCTCACCAAACGGCAACAGGAACAATGACATTGCCAGGGAAAACAACCGTAACCGCAACAACAATCCGGAAATGTGAACCGTTCACCAAACGGCAACAGGAACAATGACATTGCCCGGAACAATAACCGTAACCGGAATGATGATCGAGGTAACTTAAACAACAACCGCAACAGGAACAACAATTCACCCGGGATCAACCGGGGTGGAAACAATAACAGGGGCAATGATGATTTAGGAAGACGTGGTAATAATAATAATTACCGCCGTAATATGTACACAAGGGAAAGGCCAGGATACCGCCCGGTATACAGGTACGACAGAAGGCCGGTTTACAGCCATAATAACCCGGGCTGGAGGTATAATTACCTGCCCATGCGTAACAGTTATTTTTCAACATTGCCATCTACATATATCAATATCAATTTTGGTGGATTTGGATACCGGTATTGGGATGGCGTTTTCTATCGCCCATACAATAACCTGTTTACAGTAATTGCACCTCCAATTGGTATTTTTATCAATGTATTACCCGTAGGTTACAGCCGTATTTATGTACGCGACTATCCTTACTATTATTACAATGGTACATTTTATGATCAAAGAGGAAATGACTATTATGTAGTTTCACCTCCCGAAGGTGCCATAGTTGAAAGTTTACCGGAAGGATATGAAACCGTTGTTATAGATGGTGAAACCTATTATACCATTGATGGAGCACAATACAGGCCCGTTGTTGTTGAAAATGGCGAGATCTGGTATGAAGTGATCAAAGCGAATTAAAGAAAGACAAATAATGAACAAAACCGGGAAGCCATTAAAGCTTCCCGGTTTTTTTATACCCTTTACAGCTCCTGTTGCATTTGATTATTTTTTAACATGCTTACCAACCAATGACCGTTTATTTTACATGCTGCCTAAAGAAATCGATCGTTCTTTGCCAGGCCAGTTTTGCCGCAGCTTCATTGTACCTTGCCGGTGCAGTATCATTGTAAAAAGCATGATTGGCTCCTTCGTACATATACAATTCGTATGGCACCTTATTCAGTTTAAGCGCTTCTTCATAAGCAGCAATGCCCTTATTTACCCGTTCATCCAATGATGCATAATGCAATTGTACCATGGCTTTAATATTTTTTACCTCCTCTGCCGGGGGCTGGCTGCCATAAAAGGCCACAGCTGCTTTTAATCCCGGTATTTTTGTTGCAAGTGTATTACTCATGGCACCTCCCCAGCAAAAACCCACACAACCGGTGTTGCCGTTAACATCATTCCGGGTTGGGAGGTAATCAAAAACATTGATAAAATTCTGCAGGTTATTTTCCTTTTTTAATTCCTGGAATTTTTGCCGGGCCTCGTCTTCATTGGCAGCAACAACACCATTGGCAGATAATGCGTTGGGTGCAATGGCCAAAAAACCGGCTTTGGCTGCACGACGGGCTACATCTTCAATGTGTGCATTCAGCCCCCTGTTTTCATGTATCACAATTATGGCAGGATACTTTTTTACTGCTTTCGGCCTTGCCACGTAAGCCTGCATATTTTGGGGTACCCCGGGGTAACTGATCATTTCAGTAAACAGGTCATCATCACCGGTAATTTTCATATGGGCAGCATTCACTTCAATTAAAGGAAGCACACTCATGGCAGCCGTTATACTGCCGGTTATTAAAACCAGGCGGCGGATAAATTCCTGACGGGTTAACGGCGTATGTGTATAATCATCGTAGAGGTTGATAATTTGCTGATCCATGGTTTGGTTTTTTCTTTTAAATTTAAAACAAAAAAATCATTTATTGTTTATAGTGGTATGGATAATTGAGACAAAATCTCAAAAACATTGCATCCCCGTCAGAGACAGGGACGAAAGGAAATAATAGCTTAATTTTATGATCATCCATTCAATTAAAAATATCATCATCAACGGTTCGGCTGATAAACCCATCAGCCTGGATATTTTTTGCCCGGGAATAATAAGCCTGCACCTGTTGTGATGTATGCACACGGGTTCAATGGTTTTAAAGACTGGGGCAATTTTGACCTGGTAGCGGAAAAATTTGCCATGCATGGATTTGTATTTGTAAAATTTAATTTTTCGCACAATGGTACAAGCCCCGATAATCCTGAAGCATTTGTTGACCTGGAAGCTTTTGGCAATAATAATTATTCAAAACAACTGGAAGATCTGCGGCTTGTGACTGACTGGGTTTGTGATGCCGGGAATATTTATCAAGAATTCATTGATACAAACCAGTTAAGCCTGGTTGGTCATAGTATGGGTGGCGGTATTGCCATTTTATTTGCGGCAAGGGATATACGTATAAAAAATTGATCACCTGGGCTTCCATCAGCGAATGCAAAACACCCTGGGGTTCATGGCCGGATTCAGTAATGCAGGAATGGAAAGCAACCGGCGTTCAATACTATACCAATGGCCGCACCAGGCAGCAACTGCCACTGTATTACCAGCTGTATGAAGATTATGTTCAAAACGAAGATCAATTCAATATTGAACATGCCATTAAAAGCCTGGATATCCCTATCCTGGTCTGTCATGGAACCCTGGATAATGCAGTACCATTTGAAAGTGCACTTGCATTAAAACGTTGGCAACCCGATGCCACAGTATTTACTGTGGAAAGCGACCATGTATTCGGGAGAAGTCATCCATGGCATGATATTCTTCTGCCATCAGCCATGGAAGCTGTTGTTGAAGCAAGCCTGCAGTTTTTGAAAATGCAGGATATCAGTTGAAGTAAATGTAATTGTAATGGTTTATTTCAATTTATGCCGTTATCAAAGGTTACATGCATAACAGGTTTATCAGTGAACTGGTATTTGATTCGTCTTTTGCGCTTTACCCAAACAGCCTAACTTAAAAAAAAGTTTTCAAAAATCCGGCTGTGTTTCCATACATGAACCGGTCAATGATCTCTTCAGCATCGAGCTGTTTGTTTTCCGGTAAACCAATCTTTTTTTGTGCAAGAAAATTACCGGCCAACACAACCAGTTCTTTGGCCAACGGCTCAAAATCTTCTGCAGTCAGTACGCCGGGAAAAGGATTGATACTACCATCGAAATCGCTGCCGATCGCTGTTGTGCCCCAGGCAAATGCCCCATGTTGATCAAGCAACAGGGCAATATGCTGTAATTGGTTCCAGATGATCTTTTGCAGAGCGCTGTATGGGTGTTTCACCGGGCAAAACAGGGAGGTTTTTGTTTCAGTTTATCAAGGTCAGACTGGATACAGATGTCCATTTGCATTGCAAATAACCCGCCGGATGCTGCTATGGCAATGATCTCTTCATCAAAAAAATTGATATCTGCGGTATTGAAAATATTGTAACAGCCATTGTTGATACGCACTCCGTTGTATGACAGCCCGGTCACTGATCCATGGCTAACGATAATGGGTATCTGCCTGTTGCTGTAATCGCTTTTCGCACCGCAGGTATTGTTGACGGGCCAGCACCATATGTTTAAGATCGATGAATATACTTCTCCCGGTATTGTTATCGAGCAGCGCATGAATTACCTTTTCCCCCATTTTGAAAATCCCGGCATCAATATTCTTTTCCTGGTTCACCAGTTTACCGAGGCGCTGAAGGCTCCTGGCATGGCCGCATAGATCATTGTTGAAATTATGTGCCAACCCGATGAATAGGGGCGCATACTGCCATTGCTTAACTTTCTGAATGTTGCCGAGTATCTCCTTTTCATCAGGCGCAACACCAAAATCACCGAGCCCGCAATTGAATACATGTGCCCCTTCGATGGTAATGATCACTGCAATGGTATTTTCCATGGCAATCACCCTTCCACTTCCTGCCAGTTTGCGGTTAATTGCCAATGGTATGATTCATCCCGTATGATTTGATGTTGCCTGTTGTTTAAAACAAATTCATATTCCTGCCGCAGGTCCTGGAAATAATTTGTATGCTTTTGCAAATGCCTGATGCGATGGTAACCGATCTCAATGCCCCAATCGGCAAGAAAAGCCGCCAGCGGCGGGGTTACATTGGGATTGATGAAAAATCCTTTTTCAAACGGGTATAAAGACAGCGAAATGATCCTGGCTTTCCCCTTTGTCATACTGCTGAAATTTGCCTGCGAAAATTTACTGATCCCGGTTAGCCTGTGAATTTTTTTAGTGACCGCTGAAGGAGGTTTCCGGAACCACATGTCATGCTTCCGGTTTGTGCGTTTATCAAACTGTGCCCAAGGTTTTCAGGTTTGGGTGACAGTGAATATCGGCATACCGGAAATTTTCCATGCAGGTTCTGTGGTTTTAACGGTTTACATATCTTCTTCCAGTATATCCTGCCACCGGCCATTTGTTTTGATCAGCTTATAATGGTTCACCAGGGTGGTTACAAACGGGTATGACCTGTAGGGCAAACCGGATTGCAGGCAGTACGAATGTATGGTATCCGTAACTTCTTTCGCATACACGTGGCTGATATTGGGAAATAAATGATGGGCTATATGATAATTGCAGTTGGCCATGATGTGCCGCGTGATCCAGTTGGAGGTGACCACATCATTGGTCGTATTCAACTGGTGCATCAGCCAACTCTGTTCCAGTTTCATGTCGGCATTCACTACGGGAAACCGGTTACTGGTATTAACATGCGGCGGCAACAGCACAGACAAAGCAAAAAATCCTGCACTCAGCAGCATGATGAATAATGCCAGGGCTGCCTGCCACCAGGAAAAATCCGATACCAGGGCAGGTACCACCACCAGGTAAAAAACAAAGAATAATTTGAAAAAGAAAAGTTTTGCATATTCCTTACCGGGCGGATCCCCGAGTTTTCTTACTATCATTTTCGGGTTAAAGAAATCTTTAAAATCCCGTATCAAAAACCAGTTTGTGATGAACAAGGGATAAAGGAAAATGAGCAGGTGCTGGTAATGCCTTACCTGTTTTTCAGGATCGTGCGGATGCACTTTTAAGAACTGGCTTTTTTCAATATCACTGTCCCAGCCCACCACATTGGTATAATTATGGTGCAGGGTTACATGCCGCCTGTACCACATAAAGCTGTTGGCGCCGATGAGATCAAATAATAACAGGTACCGCCGGTTATTATTTTTACTCCTGAATAAAGTATTGTGAGATGCTTCATGTATAAGGTTCAGGAATATGAGTACAACCATAATGCCCAGGAAAACATAAGCCAGGCAGAATAATATATAGCTTGTTTGAAAGAGCGCCAGGGTGTAGATCCCAAAATATAAAGCAGGTAGAATAAATGCCCTGGTGCGCATGGAACTGATCCTCGATGCAGGCAAAGTCTTCATTACTTCGTTTACCCGTTCTTTGAGTGCCCTAAAATGGCCGTCGGATTCAGGATTTTTAACAAAACGCGGGATCTGGTGATTGGCTAATGACATCATAATATTTAATTCAGACATCGTAAAACAAAACTGGTACTCCGGGAAGTAAATTACTCTTTATTTTAAAAAGAAATATAATCATTTTACCGGTTCAGCTTTTTACAAACGCATCCAGCCAGCCCATCAGTTCCACTCCTTCTTCACCACTACATGGATTTTCTGCTTCTCCCGAAAAATATTGTACAACTTTTCCGATCATCGGTTGCTGTACATGTTGCAATGGATCAAAATGAAGGGTAGTTGTTTTATCGTTTATACAAAATTCTACGTCAGTGCTGCCGAAGAAACTAAAGGAAATCGTACCGTTTTCTCCAAAAATTTCACACCGGTCAATGGATCCGGGAGCATTAAAACACCAGTTTCCGCTGAATACGATGCCGTTTGCAAAAAGAATATTACCTGCAACCATATCATCGGCTGCATAACTGCCGGCCTGGTTGGTAGCAATGCCGGTTATTTTTAATGCCGGGCCAAAGAAATGATACATGATATCGAGCTGGTGCGGCGCCAGGTCGTGAAAAAGCCCACCACCTGAAATAGCAGGATTTACACGCCAGGCTGTTTTTTCACCGGCAAGTTCTGATTCAGTTAATAAAGGTTTGGTTAAGATCAGCCGAACAAACCTAGTCTCCCCAATGGCATTTTCTTCAATTAATTTTTTTATTGTCTTAAAAAGCGGCCATTCCCTGCGATAATGTGCAACTACCAGTTTACTATTTTTCTTTGCAGCTTCATCCGCCATTTTTTTTGCAGATGGGTAATCAAGTGCCATGGGTTTTTCTACATAAACGTGCTTGCCTGCACGCAATGCAGCTATGGCATAATCCGCATGGGATGATGGTGGTGTTGCGATATATACCGCATTTACATCCGGGTCGTTGATGAGTTTGCCGGCATCATCATACCAGCGTGGTACCTGGTGCCGTTGTGCATAATCCTTCGCTTTACCGGCATTGCGGCGCATAACGGCTACCAGCGAAGAGTTCGGGACTTTATTAAAGGCGGGGCCGCTTTTAATTTCGGTAACATCGCCGCAGCCAATGATGCCCCAATTGATGATAGCCATGTGCCGTTTGTATTGGTAAAATAATTTCGACCAGGGAAAAGGAAAAGAGGAATGCCACAAGATGCTTTGATCATGATAAATCTTTCCCTGTTATTATTTCAATCTTTCCCTAATATCCAAATGATATTTTCTTGCATGATCCTTTGCCACATCATACCCTGCATCTGCATGACGTATCACGCCCATGCCGGGATCGTTACGCAGCACCCGGCTCAGTCTTGCAGCCGCTTCATCAGTGCCATCGGCAACGATCACCATACCGGCATGTATGCTGTAACCCATGCCCACACCGCCTCCGTGGTGCAGGCTTACCCAACTGGCACCGCCGGCAGTGTTTACCAATGCATTAAGAATGGGCCAGTCTGCAACGGCATCACTGCCATCGAGCATGGCTTCGGTCTCACGGTTAGGGCTGGCAACAGAGCCGGTATCCAAATGATCGCGGCCAATTACAATGGGTGCTTTTACTTTTCCGGTACGTACCAGTTCATTAAATGCAATCCCTGCTTTTTCACGGTCGCCCTGCCCTATCCAGCAAATGCGGGCAGGTAATCCCTGGAATGCAATTTTTTCCTGCGCCAGTTTAAACCAGCGTAGCAAACTTGCATTATCCGCAAAGAGTTCCATCATCACCCGGTCGGTAACAGCAATGTCTTCAGGATCACCGCTGAGTGCTGCCCACCGGAACGGGCCCTTGCCTTCGCAAAAAAGCGGGCGGATGTATGCGGGAACGAAGCCGGGGAACAGAACACCCCCTCCGCCAGCCAGCGGATGAACTTTGGACTCTGCTAACTTAAGCTTATTTTTTTCTTCATACTCTAAAGCTCTTGCACGGATGTTGTTTCCGTAATCGAAAGTGATAGCGCCTTTGTGCATTAACTGCAACATAAGCTTTACATGCAGGTACATGCTTTCATAACTGAGTTCAATATAATGATCCGGGTTTTGTTCACGCAACACATTGGCTTCTTCATTACTGAGTGTATGCGGTATATAACCGATCAGCGGGTCGTGTGCACTGGTCTGGTCGGTTAAGGTATCCGGGATGATATCACGTTGTATCAGCCTGTTCAGCAGGTGCACAGCATTGCAGAGCACGCCGATACTTTTTGCCGTACCTTCCTTACGGTAATGCATGGCTGCATTAATGGCTTCATCAATATTGGTATATTTTTCATCCAGGTATTTTGTTTCAATGCGCTTATCGATACGCCATTCTTCCACTTCGGCCACCAGGGCAACACCTTCGTTCATGGTGATGGCCAATGGCTGTGCACCGCCCATGCCCCGAGTCCTGCAGTTACATTCAGGGTATTTTTTAACGACCCGCCAAAATCCTTATTGGCAATGGCAGCATAGGTTTCATAAGTACCCTGCACGATACCCTGGCTTCCAATATAGATCCAGCTTCCGGCTGTCATCTGGCCATACATCATCAGGCCTTTTTTTTCCAGTTCATCAAAATGTTCCCAGGTTGCCCATTTGGGTACGAGTTGTGAATTGCTGATCAATACCCTGGGTGCATCTTTATGCGTTTTAAGCATGGCTACAGGTTTGCCACTCTGAACCAGCAGGGTTTCATCCTCATTCAGTTCTTTCAGCGCTTTTATGATCAGGTCCAGACTTTCAAAATTGCGGGCAGCTTTACCGCGGCCGCCATAAACGATCAGTTCTTCCGGGACGTTCCGCCACTTCAGGATCGAGGTTGTTTAAAAGCATCCGCAGGGCCGCTTCCTGTACCCAGCCTTTACACGTAATTTTGCTGCCTGTTGGCGTTTTGTATTTAACAGCATCGTATTTTTTTGTTGTTACCGTTGACATATAATTTAATTTTAGCCGGGAAGTCGGAAAGACGTTTATCCATTAAACGTCTAATGGGTATACCAGCTGTATTTTAATCGTTTTTATTGTTTTCTGTTTTTATAATTATGTGTTTATTATTGTTGCGTTATTGAATTCATATATTTGCAGAAAGTTTCCAGATCTATTGATAACAAAGATTGAGTTACAAAAATAACTATTCAACAGTATTTATTTTCAAATTAATGGTTTTAGCCATTGGTTATATTAAATATCATCATTTTCGGTAAAATAAAATTATGAGTCTTCATATCAGTGCCCAGAAAGGCGAAATTGCTACAATCGTATTACTTGCCGGAGATCCTTTGCGTGCCCAACATATTGCCGGTAATATGCTGCAGGATGTGAAACTGGTAAGCAGTACCCGGAATGCATTTTATTTTACAGGAAGTTATAAAGGCGTTCCGGTTACGGTTGGCGCCAGTGGTATGGGCTGCCCTTCCATTGGAATTTACTCGTACGAACTTTTTAACGAATACGGTGTGGAATGCATCATCCGTATTGGTACGGCCGGCGCTTATGCCGACACTACAAAACTCTATGATGTGATCAATACAGATAAAGCGTATAGTGAATCAACCTATGCACGTGAAGCTTTTGGTATTGAAGATGACCATATACCGCACCAGGGCATTGCTTATGATATCATCAATAAAACTGCTGAAAAACTGAACATGCCGGTCACTGCATCCAACATTCATTCGAGCGATGTTTTTTACAGGACTAAAAAAGGCACTCCTCCTGTTGCAGCTAAAAACAATTGTGTTTGTGTAGAAATGGAAGCCTTTGCCTTATTTGCCAATGCCCAAAACCTGGGTAAAATGGCTGCAACGATAGTGACCATTTCTGATATCATTCCCACACATGAGAGCATGTCGGCCGATCAACGGCAAAGTTCATTAGACAATATGACCAAACTGGCTTTGGAGTCGGTACTGGCAATACATGCGAAGATCGCGTAATTTTTTTTTGCCGGAAAGTCGGGATGACGAAATTAAAACGTCTTATCATTTTCCTCGCAGAGTGGTGCTCACCGGCTATATTTCTTTCTTTAAAAACTCCACGGACTGTAACATATCATCATGTAAAATCCTGTCGGCTTCATTAAAGCTTACTGTTTTACGAAAAGCACTTACAATTTCTTCCAGTTCTGCAGAGGTTTTCAAAGGCCTGCGGAATTCAAGTGCCTGCACAGCCGTTAATAATTCAATAGCCAGCACTTTTTCTACATTGTCCACTACCCTTTTACATTGGGTGGCTGCATTGGCGCCCATACTCACATGATCTTCCTGGTTATTGCTCGACGGTATGGAATCAACAGAAGAAGGCGTACACAATTGTTTGTTCTCACTTACAATGCCGGCGGCAGTGTATTGCGGTATCATCAGCCCGGAGTTTAAACCCGGGTTTGAAACCAAAAATGCCGGCAGTCCTCTTTGGCCACTGATGAGCTGGTAAGTTCTTCTTTCTGAAATACTGGCCAGTTCACTCATGGCGATGGCCAAAAAATCAAGTGTAATGGCCAGTGGCTGACCATGAAAATTTCCGCCACTTACGATCAGGTCTTCATCCGGAAAAATATTTGGGTTATCGGTAACTGAATTGACCTCTTTAATGAAAACACTGCATATATAATCAAAGCTGTCTTTGGTGGCACCATGTACCTGCGGTATACAACGGAAAGAATACGGATCCTGTACCTGCGTTTTTTTTGCAGCTGCCATTTCACTGCCAGCCAGTAGCCGGCGCATCGTTGCTGCTGTTGTTACCTGGCCGTTGTGAGAACGTATGGCGTGTATGTTTTCATGCAGCGGTTCAGTAGTACAGCCAAAAGCATCAAAGCTGATGGCGGCGATCCTGTTTGCCCATTGAATCAAACGGTCGCATTGAACGAGGCTGTGCAAACCATAAGCGCTCATGAATTGCGTACCGTTGATCAGGGCCAGGCCTTCTTTACTTTTGAGTTCGATCGGTTTCCAGTCAAATTTTTTCAGCGCATCAGCAGCCGGCATTTTTATTCCGCCGTGATACACTTCGCCCAAACCGATCAGTGGTAAACTTAAATGGCTGAGTGGCGCCAGGTCGCCCGAAGCGCCCAATGAGCCCTGCGTATAAATAACCGGCAGTACATCATTGTTGTACATATCCACCAGGCGTTCAACGGTAGCCGTTTGTACACCCGAGTATCCATAGCTGAGTGATTTTATTTTAAAAGCGATCATCAGCTTTACTATTGCAGCAGGCACTTCTTCTCCCATTCCGCAGGCATGCGATTTGATCAGGTTGCGCTGCAGTTCCTGTAATTGGGATTTATCGATCTGTACATGCTGTAAAAACCCAAATCCCGTATTGATACCATAAAAAAGGGCATCGCTGCTGTCCATTTTCTCATCCAGGTATTTGCGGCATTTGCTGATGCGTTCGAGTGCCTCGGCAGCAATGGAAACAGGTTGCTGCAGTGCCAGTAAGTTTTTTACCTGCAGAAAATCAGTTGGTTCTTTATCCAGCGGAAAATGATCATTATTCATTAACAAGATTGATTGGTTTTGGTAATCGTTAATATATACCTGTACTGTAAAATGCATATGGTATATTCATCAAAAATACATACCTGCCTCTCGGAAATAAAGCAATTATTTTTTCTATCCATTGAGCGAAGTAGTAACTTGGTCAAAAGTAACACAAAAACCGCTTTCCAATATGGGATTATTAGCCCTTGCCATTGCACCCGGTATTGCGATCTGCATTTTTATTTATGTAAAAGATAAATACAATAAAGAACCCCTTGGGTTGCTGGTATTCAGTTTTATCCTGGGCATGGCAGCCATTATTCCGGCCATTATCATTCAGCTTGCTTTAACCCGGCCTGTAGAAAAAATGATGGGCGAAGGGTTATTTTATACCGCAGTTTATTCATTTATCATTGTGGCGCTGAGCGAAGAGATCAGTAAATATGTAATGGTGCGGTATTTTGCTTACCGGCGAAAAGCATTTGATGATCCTTTTGATGGGATCATATACGCTATCATGGTAGGAATGGGTTTTGCAACGCTGGAGAATATCGGTTATGTGTACCAGCATGGTTTTTTAACCGGTATTACCAGGATGTTTTTATCCGTACCTGCCCATGCAACTTTTGCGGTACTGATGGGATACCATATTGGACTTGCAAAATTTGATCCGGCGAATCGTAAAAAATACCTGGTGCTGGCTGTTTTCTGGCCGGTATTTTTTCACGGCACATTCGATTTCTTTTTGTTCCTGGGCAAAACCTGGCTGCATTTTGGCGGGGCCGTTGTTTCTTTTATAGTGGCAGTGCGACTTTCATTAAAGCTGATACGCCGTAAACAGGAAATATCAAGGAACCACCATGAGGGTATAGATACTATTACCGGCAATCATCATTCAGTTTTTTAAATAAAAAATCATGAGATCATTTTTTGTACGATCATTTTCTGCCTGGCTTGTTTGTCTCACATGTTTAACTGCCGGTGCACAAAAGTAACCTTGCTGAACTCCGGCAGCAAAGCATCTTTCCGGGGATTAAGCGTGGTAACTGATAATGTGGTTTGGGTGAGTGGAAGCGCCGGTACTGTTGGCCGCTCGGTTGACGGCGGCAACACCTGGACAATGTTACAGGTAAAAGGCTTTGAGAAAACCGACTTCAGGGATATTGAGGCTTTTGACAAAAACACGGCCATCATCATGGGCATTGCAGAACCGGCTTATATTTTAAAGACAACTGATGGAGGTTCAAACTGGAGAATTGTATTTACCGATACCAGCAAGGGCATGTTCTTAGACGCCATGGAATTCTGGAATGAACAAAGCGGTATCGTGATCGGCGACCCCATCGACGATAAGATTTTCATTGCCCGCACATTTGATGGAGGGGAAACCTGGTCAAAAACCCCTGCTGGGCGAGGATCACAGGCTGCCAATATACCAACAGCAGATAAAGGTGAAGCATTTTTTGCCAGCAGCGGTACCAATATCCGGAAACTGAACAAACGGGAAGCTGTTTTTATCAGTGGCGGTTTGCGGGCCCGTTTATTCATGCATGATCAAAAATTGAATTGCCCATTGTACAGGGAAAAGAAAGTACAGGTGCAAATTCCATCGCCGTAAAAATAAAAAATGTATGATCGTTGTTGGTGGCGATTTTACACTAAAAGATGATACCACAAAAACTGTGCATTAACGGTTGATGGTGGCAATACCTTTACGGCACCTGCTGTTGGGCCACATGGTTACCGCAGTTGTGTTGAATATCTTTATAAAAAACATGGATCAGCTGCGGTCTCAACGGTGTTGATTATTCAGTGGATGAGGGGCAGAACTGGGTATGGATAAGTAAAGAAAGTTTCCACGCAGTACGCAGGGCAAAAAAAGGTAAAGCAGTTTATTTTTCCGGTGGCGGCGGCAGGATCGGTAAACTGTTGATGGAATAATCGGGCATGAACTGGCTCCGGCACCGTGAACAAAAATCAATTCGGCTTACTCCAACCCGGTTATCACTTTTATTTTTATGTATTCCTTTAAGGTCGCGTTGTATATTTCCTTTTCGGTATATTTTACTTTCACATCCTTATTCAACATGTCCCCGGCATTTGTGATCAGCCGGCCGGAACCTTCAAAATATTCCATCCACCAGAGTTTTTCAATTTTACCGGCCGGGTCTTTTACCTGTAAATAAGAAAAATCGCCATGAACGATCTTAAGCAATGTGCCGTTTATTGTTTTCATTTCCACAGCTGCATTATTCCTAACTGCCCTGTCCTTAATTGCGGCCGGGTTGCCTGCAAACATCTTTAAAAATGCCGGGCAATCTTTAGCAAGCTGCAGTCCAACTTCCATACCCATTTTTTCCATGCCGGCCTGGTCTTCAATGCCGGTTCCGTAGGCTGTTTGCAATTCTTCCTGGTATTTTACCATGATCGGCATCATGGCTAGTCCCAGTTCCATTTCAATTTCTTCCATGCTTTTTCCGGAGAAATCTTTACCCGTAATATCTGTACAGGTTTCTTTTACGATCACTTTCAACAAACTGTCTTTAGATACCTGTGCAAGTATACCGGTTGAGAACAACAGGGAGCAAAGGAAAAGGGTAAGATTTTTTTTCATATTTTATTTTAAGCTGTAAAACTAAATTAACCGGGTGTAATTAAGCATTATTTTTTAAAGGCAAAGTAAACGGACCCTGCGTATTTTCAACTGGAAACCGGTAAACCCACACCGGCGGGGGCACCCCCCACAATTTTCAAAAAAGGCACCCCCCCCTTGGAGGGGGTTTCCCACAAGGGGAGTAAAACGCAGGGTCTTAAATTACCAACGCAACGAGTAACAGAATTGTACGTAACATATATGCAAATCCGGTTTGGTTTTAAACATGTAAAACCAAACCAGTATTTTTTTATCAGCATTTTATTTTAGCATCTTAGTTCCTTCGGCTTCCAAAGATCAGGTTGATCACCACCAATAAAACGATCGCACCAATGGCTGCTGTTAAAACATAATTCAACCACCCGGTTCCGGTATTTATATTTACACCTACTTTTGGCAACAGCCAGTAGCCAATAAAGCCACCAATAATTCCTACAACTATATTTCCGATCAATCCAAGGCCACCGCCCTGGAAAACCATGCCTGCAAGCCATCCGGCCAATGCGCCTAAAAGAAGAATAATGATGAGTGATTGTGCTTCCATGTTGATTGTTTTAGTGATGAATAAAATACAAGATACTTGATTCTAGATACTATATACTAGATTATGCATTATTATAGTCAGCAAATACAAATAAACGGTTGCATCCGGTATCCGGAATTCAGCATCATTTAATTCAGGCTTCTGAAATCAACCGGAACCAGTTTGCTCACACCCGGTTCCTGCATGGTAACACCATAAATAACATCCACGGCACTCATCGTCATTTTATTATGGGTAACAATGATGAACTGGCTGTTCTCACTGAATTTTTTGATCATCTGGGTAAATTTGCCCACATTGGCATCATCCAGCGGCGCATCTACCTCATCCATGATACAGAAAGGGGCCGGTTTAATTAAATAGATCGCAAATAGCAAAGCAATGGCTGTTAAGGTTTTTTCACCGCCACTTAACTGGCCGATGGAAGAAGGGCGTTTGCCCTTGGGCTTGGCGATGATCTCAATTGGCGTATCACTTAAATTCTCAGGGTCAACCATGATCATGTCTGCGGTATCATCCTGGGTGAACAATGCCTGGAATACTGCCTGGAAATTATCCCTTACCTTATTAAAAGTATCCAGGAACTGCTGGTTGGCAGTTGTTTCCACTTCCTGTATCGTCAACATCAGGCTCTCCCTTGCCGTTACCAGGTCATTCTTCTGTTCAAGTATGAAATCGTAACGCTTTTTCATTTCCGTGTACGCTTCAATGGCAGTAGGATTTATCTCGCCGATGTTTTCCAGGCGTTTGCGCTGACGTTCATTTTTTTCCCGCAGTTCTTCCAGCGGAGTTTCGGTTGTACGTGGTTCATCAATGATCACGTCCAGGTCCACTTTAAACTCCACATTCAGCCTTTCTTTCATGCCTGCGAGCTGCAGTTTCAGATCGGTAAGTTTATCCTTTATTTCATTGAGTAAAGTATCGATCCCTTCCTTGGACTTGTGTTTGCTTTTGAGTGCATTTTCTTTTTCGGCCAGGGCATTGCGCAGGTTATAATACAACTGGTCGGCCTGGTTCAGTGCTTTCTCTTCAGTTTCCTTATTCTGGAGCATGGTGATCACCAGTAATTCCAGTTCCTTTAACTGTGCCGCAGTTTCGGTGATACTGGCCGATGCTTCAGATAACTGGGCATTGCTGTTTTCGATCTGTATGGTGAGGTCGCTCAGCTGGTTGTTTTTAAATTCAAACTCCTGTTTTAAGGAAACAACCTTGCTCTGCTGTTTGGTAAACTGCAGGTTACTGTCGTTAAAAGTAGCAGTGGCTTTATGATAATCCGCTTCAGCGGTGGCATAATCCTGTTCGATCAGCTGCATTTTCTCCGTTAGTTCACCGATCTGTGTATTGAACCGGCCCAGGGTTTCCCGCGTACTGGCTATATCGTTATGATTATTTTCAAGCTGTTTTTCCAGTTCGGTGACACGGGCAGCACTGGTTTCTTCCAGGTGGGTAAGATTTTCGATCTTATTCTGCAGCGAAAAAACCTGGTTGGTCAAATGACTGATATCCTGTTGTACCTGCCTGATGGCATTTTCTTTAAGTTGTTCATTAAAGGCGATCACTTCCTGGTGATGTGCCTGGATGGCGGCTTTCAATGTATTCACAATGGCTTCCTGAACTGCAATTTCTTCAATTAATTTTTCCAAATTCTTTGCACGGCCAATTTTCTTTCCTTCAAATAAACCTACGCTGCCACCGGTAAGTGAATATTTTCCTTTTACGTATTTGCCGGTTTTTTCAAGCAATATAGAGCCATTACTGTGTTGACGGGTCGAACCACGCAAGGCTTCCTCATCTTCGGCTATGAAAACATTACCCAGCAGGTATTTGGCAAGGTTGGCGTATTTACTGTCTATTTCCACCACGCTCAAAGCCGGAATGGTCCCTGCCGGCTGATGCTGCGTTTCAAAATCGGTGAATTTATCTTGCAAAAAGAAATTGGCTTTTCCTTTTTTATTATCGTTTAATAAATGAATGGCCTGCAAACCTTCTTCCAGGTTATTCACCACATAATAGTTGAGGTAGGGTTCCAGTACATTTTCTACGGCTGCCCGGTATTCTTCCTTCACATAAATGATATCGCTTAATAACGGCGCGGTATGGTTCCAGTTGGGATTATTGTGGAGGAACTTCACACTTTCCGGGTAACCTTCCATCGAGTCGATCAGGCTTTTCAGCAGGTCATGCTCGTTCTTCTTACTGTCCAGGGTTCTGCTTTCGGCTGCCAGTTCATTGCGCAGGCCTTCCATTTTACCCTGCGTTTGCAGTATCTGCTCTTTTGTAAATTCGTGGTGTTCCTGTAATTGCCTGAGGTCGGCATTCTTTTGCTCCAGGGCTTCTGTAGCTTTTTGTTTGTCGGGCTCTAACTGCTGCAGCTGGTTCCGGCGCTGCGCCTTTTCTTCCTGTATCTGTGCAATGGTGCGTTGTAAATTCAGGATCGAGGTATCGGCAATGGCTACTTTTTTTTCCGCTTCAAACTGTTCGCGCTGTATGGCCTGGTTCTGCCTGCGCAGATCATCAATATGGCTGCGTTTGTCATCAAAGACCTTACGCTTTTCTTCCACTTCTTTTTCAGGTCAAGCAGTTTACTTTCAAACTGAACCAACTGAACTTCATCTTCCCTGATCTGGTTGCCGGTAAACTGTATGCTTTCATCCAGGCCCTTTAATTGCCCGCCTGCTTTCTGTAAAAACTCATTTAACCCGCTTTCCCTTTCCTTTAAATATTGTAAACGCTGGCTGCTTAAACTCTTCTCATTTTCTTTACTGCGAACTGCATCCAGCATTTCATTAAATGCATGCTGCATGGTCTGTAATGCCTTTTCTTTATGTACCAGTTCCAGTTTTTCCTGTTCCAGCAATGCTTCTTCTTTGGCAATGGCTGTTTCCAGTTCGATCCGCCTGTCCACTTCCTGTTTTTGTTTCTCATTCAGGTCGTGGTAGGTTACATTAAAACCTTCCAGTGCAGCTTTGGCCAGTTCGATACTGACTTCCTTGTATTCTTTTTTTATCTCGAAATATTTCTCCGCTTTTTTGGCCTGGCTTTCAAGGCTTTTAAGCTGGTTGTTGATCTCAAATAAGAGGTCTTCAATGCGGGCAAGGTCCTGCTCGGCAGCATCCAGTTTAAGCTTGGCTTCTTTTTTCCGGGTTTTGTAAATGCTGATACCGGCTGCCTGCTCCAGCATTTTACGGCGGCTGTTCTCTTTGTCTTTGATGATGTCGTCCACCATGCCCAGTTCAATAATGGCATAACTGTCGGTGCTGATACCGGTGTCCATGAAGAGGTTATGGATATCTTTCAGGCGGCAGGCCACATCATTCAGGCGGTACTCACTCTCCCCGCTTTTATAATATTTGCGGGTTACAGTTACCGTACTGAACTCGGTTGGTAACAGGTTTTTGGTGTTGTCAAAAGTAAGACTAACCTCGGCAATACCACTGGCACTGCGGGTTTTACTGCCGTTAAATACCAGGCTCTCCAGGTTCTCACTGCGCAGGTTGCTTATTTTGTGTTCACCGATCACCCAGCGGATACTGTCCACAATATTGCTTTTACCACAACCATTGGGGCCTATTACCCCGGTGATGCCTTCATCAAAATTGAGTATGGTTTTATCGGCAAAACTCTTAAATCCTTTGATTTCTAAACTCTTTAAACGCACGGTTTTATCTTTATTTTAGTCAGACGGCAAATATAATGGAATGGAGCATTAGAAAATTTTGATTTTTTACAGCGATTTGCCTTAGTTATTCACAGTTTTAAACAGGGAGATTTAAGTTGCATGCAACCTTTTCACCAAAAAACAGGTATTACACAAGAAAGCTTACATTAGTATTTAAGTAACACCATAAAAATTTAAGATGAATAAATTAGTAAGAGGATTAATAGCCGGATACGGAGCTAAAAAAGCAGGCCTTGGATGCTTTGGTACCATTATTGTCTTTTTGATCATCTGGTATGCATTGGGCAGTTGTTAACCAATTGCAGTTTAATTCCTCTCCTTTTTCAACTCCCTCCGGTTTTTAACGGGCTGTTAAAAAATTCATAAACCAAAAGATTGGTTTTGTTATTACGAATCTATTCGTATTTTTGAACCTTAACCAATCAAACATGAAAAAAATATTTACGTTATTATTGTTACCCGCTACTTTGGCGGTTTATGCGCAGCCAAGGCTACTCACTCAGGCAATGGTTACCACCAAAACAACCATTGTTTCTCCTGAAGCTGATGAAGCTCCTGCCGGTAATTTTACCAGTGAAAGTGGTGAACAGGTAAGGGTGATGCGGTTTGGCGGTGATGGTGAAACCAAAACAACCACCTGGTTAAAGAACGACCTGGTTAAAACCTTTTCGGAAAGTGAGATGGGCCGCACAACGGTTATCAGGGACAATTCAAAAAAACTCACCACCACCATTATGGAAATGATGGGCCGAAAATCGGGCTTTTATGCTACTGATGAAGACCAGGAGATCATGCGCAAGCGAATGGACAGTATGATGCAGGGCCGGGGTGGGCAAAATGCAAATTTCGGTGGTGGCGGATCCAATTCACCGGCTGTTTATTCAATAGTATATGCAGATGATACCAAAAAAATAGCAGGTTACGCATGTAAAAAGGCCCTGGTGATCGGTAAACGATCGAACGGAACATCAGACACAACTACTGTTTGGTATTGTCCTGATTTTAAACTGCAGCATTTACCAAGTACCGGTGGCGCTGCCGCCGGTTTTGGAGGATTTAATATGACAGCCGGTAAAAACGGATTGGAAGAATTGAACGGCTTTCCCATGGAGTATGAACGTACCATGAACCGTGGCCGGAAAATGACCGTACAGGTAACCAAACTGGTTATTGATAAAGATGTAGCCGACAAAGAATTTGAAATAGCAAAGTATATTGAAATAAAAGCAATGAAAGATATGCAGAACAGCAGTGGCCCCGGTTTTCAAATGAGGATCACTCAATAAAAATAAATCATTATAAAAAAACTCCCTTCATCATGAAGGGAGTTTTTTTATGCCTTTTATGTTGTTTATAATTTTTCTACTTCTACCCTTTTCTTTTCGATCTCAGCTACTTTAGAAGCATTATTGGACATTTTATAAGCATGGCTTAAAATTTCCAATGCCAGTTTGTAATTGGTCTTATCTGCAAATGTGTATTCGGTATAGGCAGCCAATAGCTTAACAGCCTCTTCTGCATAGGGAATAGTTGCAGCCATGGTTGATTTAACAGAGGCGTTCAGTTCGTTCTTTAACTTCACTTCTTCGGCCTTGGTTCCTTTTATTTTGGCAACCTGTTCCTGCAATTCATAGGTTTTGCTGTAATACAGGTTTGCAAGTTGCAGGTTGGCTTCAACGGTAGACTTTAAAGTAATGGCTCTTTTAAAATTATCCTCTATTTTTTGTTTGTATGCCGTCAGTTCCTTTCCTTTTATATCTGCACCGCTGAGGTACTTGTCGATCTCTACCGCATAATTATAAAATATCACGTAATTATTGGGAAAGGTCTTTGTAAGTTCTTCATATTTATTAAGCAAGGCTACCCCTTCCAGGTCGGCAAGGGCAAATTCAACTTCCTGGTTCTCCCAATACGGAAGGTCAATCGGGTAATGTTTTTTTGCTGAAGCGATGTATTTACCAAATAACTCCGCATTTTTTTCCCTTTTATATTTAATGATCAGGTCGTCGTAAGCACTTGCATATTTTTCATCCCCCAGGTCGGCATCCGCTATTTTTTTATAATAAAACATCGCTTCATCCTTTTTCTTAAGCTCATTGGCGAGCAGTGCCAGGTTCCATACGATGTCGGTATCATGCGCAGCAAACCTGATCCCCTCGTAACCCACCAGGTTCTTTTCATAAATATAATCATGTATCACCAGCGCATTTTTGAAAGATTCAAATGAGTTCGTGTAGTCTTTATTGGTATAGGTCTTAATACCAAGATCATAAAAACCATAATAGGTATTGAAAATGGTTGAATTCTTTTCTTCAACGGTCAATGGCGCCTTAGGATCCATTTCAGCATATTTTTTAAGTGCATCAAAAGCTGCCAGGTAAAATGTTTTGCTGTCGGCTACCGGTTTTGTTTCAACCCTGCCCAATGCATTATAGATAAATGCTTTGTAATACCAGCCCTCACCCTTTGCTGCATTCTTGGCATTATTGAGGTAATTGTCGATCTCGGTTTTGGCATTTTCATATTTTTTTAAAATGACTAATTTCTTGACCTCATCCAGTTCCTGGCCATTACTGAAAGCCCGCCCAAAACCAACAGAACCAATATTAAATATTTCTTCATGCTTTTAAATTTTTAGGTGATAAAGGTATTAATTATACAGATGAAATTTGCTATAATTTTTCACAAATCATGCCATTATTTTATAAAGTCTTTATTTTACAACTGATTAACAAACGGGTTATTTCTTAAACAAGTGTAAATTACAGGCTCATACTGATAAACATTGATATCCCAGGACAGCATACAGCAAATTCTCAGCCGCATCGATATTGTGGAAATTGTTGGCTCATTCGTTAAACTGAAAAAACGGGGCAGCAATTATTTGGGCCTTTGTCCTTTCCATAACGAAAAAACGCCATCTTTTACGGTTTCGCCGGCCAAGGAAATTTATAAGTGTTTTGGTTGCGGGCGCAGCGGCAACAGCATCAGTTTTTAATGGAGGCCGAAAAGTACAGTTACGTGGAAGCGCTCCGCTGGCTGGCTGCCAAATATAATGTGGAGATAGAGGAAAGTGAGACCAGCCCGGAATATAAACTGCAACAACAGGTGGCAGACAGTTTATATATCATCAACAATTTTGCTCAAAAGTTTTTTACCGATAACTTATTCCATTCTGAAGAAGGACAGGATATTGCCCTGGCATATTTAAAGGAACGGGGATTCCGCGAAGAGATCATCCAAAAATTCCAGCTGGGTTATAACCCGGAAGCAAGGGATGGTTTTACACAGGCTGCATTAGCTGCCAAATACAACCCGGAACTTTTACAAAAAGCCGGGCTGGTGAATGTACGGGATGGCAATACCTATGATAATTACCGTGGCAGGATCATCTTCCCCATTCATAACCAGAGCGGCAAAGTGCTGGGATTTGGCGCCAGGATCATCAAAAAGAATGACAAGGCGCCCAAATACATCAACAGCCCGGAAAATGAAATATATGTAAAGAGTAAAATTTTATACGGTTCGTATTTTGCCCGGCAGGCCATTGATAAAGCCGATGAATGTTTACTGGTTGAAGGATATACAGATGTAGTGAGCTTACACCAGGCCGGTATTGAAAACGTGGTAGCCAGCGGCGGTACTTCACTTACACCCGACCAGTTGAGGTTGATCAAAAAATACACCAATAACCTGACCATCATTTATGATGGCGACAGTGCCGGTATAAAAGCGGCATTGCGCGGGCTTGACCTGGCGCTGGAAGAAAGCCTGAATGTAAAACTGGTACTGATACCCGATGGTGAAGACCCCGACAGTTATGTAAACAAAGTGGGCACGGCTGCATTCATTGATTTTGTGAATGCCAATAAAAAAGATTTCATTTTATTCCAGCTGGGCATTGCACTAAAAGATGCCGGCAGCGACAGTACCAAAAAATCGATCGTGGTGAACCAGATCGCCGAAACCATTTCGAAGATCAACAAGACCGAAGATTTTACCAAACAGCAGGATTATATTAAACAGTGTTCAGAAATTTTAAAGATAGAAGAAAGCGGTTTGCATGCACTGGTGAATAAATTCATCATGGAAACAGTAAACAAGAAACAAACACGAGTAAACCGGGATCAGCGGTTTACAGAAGCAACGAATAATACAGAACAGGGCGTTGAAGCGGATGCTGATGTAACCGCCCTTTTTAATAAAGATGAGATCCATGAACAGGCCATGATACGCAGCCTGCTTGAATTTGGGTTAAAGAACTGGATCCCGCCCGGGCAGGAGGCTATAGAAGAACAGAAAGTGGCCGATTATATTTTTAAAGAGATCGAGGAAAACCAACTGGAAGAACTGATCGATAATAAGGAACTGGTACGCATTTTAAAAACATACAAGGCATGGTATGATGCAGGCCTGGAACCAGGCACCAAGAATTTTTTATACCACGATGACCTGCCCATGAGCGCCCTGGTGGTGAGCATCATGGATTTTAATTACGAGATCAGTCCCAACTGGAAAACACATTTTGAAGGCCATATTGCAACCCGCGAGGAGTTGTTTGCCGAAGAGGTTTTTTCTACCGTTAATTATCTTAAACTGCGTAAAATAAAAAGGTTGATGGATGAGAACCAGCGTGACCTTGAAAAAGCAACCCTTGCCGAAGACCAGATGATGCTGGTACAAACGCACCAGCACCTGAAACAAATGGAGATTGAACTGACGAGGCAACTGGGGACAGTTATTTTCAGGTAACCTCATCAACAACCTTTCGATCATTGTAGGTATTAGAATAATATGGCAAAATTAGGATTTATTGTACTTAGAAACATAGATACATAGATTTTCACATAGAATTTTACTATGTTTCATCTAGTTCCCATTTAGTGTAATTCTGACTGCTCCTTTAAATTGATGGTTCGGTTCTAAATCATTAATACCCCTTTTTATTATTATCCCCTTAAGCCTGATTAATTTTTGCCCAACTACCTTTGGCCGCCGGGCCATTTTCCAGCCATATAAATAACGGTGAGGATCAGTATCAAAGGCCATATCGAGATCAACCCGATAAGCAGGTCACCGATCCAGGATGTTCCGTTTTTAAAAGCAGTGGCTATCCTGTTTAAAAAGGATGGGGTTTCATCTGCAGACGTAAAACCCGGCATGGGTTGATAAAATGTAAGGTTGATGGTACTGTACAAAGACTGATGCGAAAGAAAGGCAACCCGCCCGGCAGCTGATTCAATTTCTTCCTGTATGCTGTTTATTTCCTGCTGCACCTGCAGTACTTCTGCCATGTTCTTTGATCGTTTTAAAAACTCCAGGTATTTGAGCCGCATTTGCTTTTTTGCTTCCAGCCTTACCTTTGTATCAACTACTTCGCCGGTCACGTCATCTGTATTGATCTTTCTTTCCAGCACTTTTCCGTCATCGCCGGGTAATTTGTTCATGATGGCTTCAAACTGCGCTACCGGTACTTTTATAGTTAATATGGTTTCCAGTTTTTCATCCGCCAGGTTTTGTTCTTCCTGTGCAATGTATGCCCCATGCAGCTTTACGGCATTGTGTACGAACCCGGTATATTTTTTATGATCGTTTATTTCGAGTTTTAGTGTAGCCGTTTTTATGATCTTTTTATCCCAGTCGGGATTGAATTTAACCGGTGTCTGTGTTGGAACATCTACTGCAACAGTATCAGGCATCTCAAATGTACCTACCGGTATCTGCTGTTTATTTTTATCATCATCCTGCAGGTTTTGTATGTCCGGGATTGCTGACATTTGTAAATCCATTGTTGCTGCATCTTTATTATTACCCTGTTTACAGGAAAATAAAAATGCGGACAATAAAATGACAGGAAGGAAATAATTTTTTTTCATAACAATGAGTTTAGAATTATAAGATACTCATTGATACAAATTGCATAAAAATAGTAACCGCTGGTAAATGTTAAATGAAACCCAAACGAATAATGAACAAGGAACAAGGAATAATGAATGATGATCAG
The DNA here is from genome assembly GCA_016703625.1 of Chitinophagaceae bacterium. GTDB lineage: Bacteria > Bacteroidota > Bacteroidia > Chitinophagales > Chitinophagaceae > Ferruginibacter. The sequence goes on from JADJBP010000008.1 coordinate 30,924, forward strand.
AAACGACTTCGAAATTCGACATTCCTTGTTCCTTGTTCATTATTCCAATTCTTATTCTCCCGCCAGCTCCATCACCATCTCCCACTCTTCCGGTTTTACGGTTTGCACACTCAGCCTTCCCAACCGCACCAGGTCCATATTGGAAAGGCGTTTATCCTTTTTCAGTATTTCAAGCGGAACGGGTTTCTTTAATTTGCGTACCGGTTTTATATCAACAGCCACCCAGCGGTCATCATCTGTTGTTGGATCAGGGTATGCTTCCTTTGCCACTTTGGCAATGCCCACAATTTCCACACCTTCATTGCTGTGATAAAATAAAACCTCCTCCCCTTTTTTCATGGCACGCAGATTAATGCGGGCAGCATAATTACGTACACCGCTCCAGCAGGTTTGTTTTTCATTAACCAATTGATCCCAGCTGTATGCCGAGGGTTCTGATTTAACGAGCCAATATGCCATAGAGTGCCAGTATTAAGTATTGAGTATTAAGTATTTAGTATTTAGATTCTCCGTTCGGAAGAGCGTTTAACCGGGCGGGAAGCATCCAGCATCCAGAATCAAGCATCCAGAATCAAGTATCAAGTATCCAGTATCCAGCATCCAGTTCTCCTTTTCAAAAATAAAGATATTAATTGGGTAACAATAAGCCTGTTTAAAATATTTACGTGTTAATTAAATCCAACCTTTTCCATTTACCGTAATTGTATCAGTTGTCATCCAGGCAACATTTAAAAACGAAAATCATTAATCTAAAAACAATTACAATGAAAAGAAAAAAATTATTGCTGTTGGCCATGATCGCAGCAACATTGATCACCGGCGGTATCCTCGTGGCGGCAGATCATATCGATACGCCTGCAGTTACCGGCCAGTCGACAGACATTACCGACCTGTACGTATTTCGTGCACAGGATGTAAACAACCTGGTATTTGTAGCCAATACGCAGGGATTATTAAGTCCGGGCAGTACGGCTGCTGCCAAATTTGATGAGAACACGGTCATTGAATTCAACATCGATAACAATGCGGATAACATGGAAGACCTGGTGATCCAATGCAAGTACGATGCTGCATCAAACAGCATACGTGTATACGGCCCTGTTGTGCCTTCAGAAAAAGGCACAAGAAGCAAGCTGGAAGGAAATATAACTGCTTCTGCCGCAGTAACTGCCTATGGTTCTGCGCCTGTAATTGGAACAGGTGCAACCGGCGTCAAAGTTTTTGCAGGCCCAAGAGATGATCCCTTCTTCTTTGACCTGAATCAATATAAAGCCATTCTTGCAGGCTCGGCTATGGGTTTCAACAATCCGGGTGCAGATACATTTGCAGGAACCAATGTGCTGAGTATTGTTGTGGAGGTTCCGAAAACTTTACTGAACAGTACAGGCAGTATCAATGTATGGGTAGAATCCAAAAAGAAAATCTAAGTGACCTCACCCAACCCCTCTCCTAAGGAGAGGGGCCTGGAACTCATATATAAAAAGACCTTTTTTAAATCTGACAATTATAAAATAGATAAAAGAAAATAATAACCATTTAAAAATAAAACAATGACAACAACAATAAAATTAATGGCGATCGTTCTGGGCTCTGCCCTTATCGCAACATCCTGCAAAAAGGATGATACCCCGGCCCCGGCTGCAACAGTTTATTACCAGCAGCAGGATCAGATGGGAAGGCCTGCAGTAAACACCGTTTTTAATGTTTCTGCTGCAGATAAAGATGCTTTCAACGTTACCACACCGGCCAATATGAATGCAGCTTTCCAGTCAAAATTTCAAACGAGGTTACTGGCGCTGAATGCAGGTTATACTACCAATGCATTGGGACAAACAGCAGCCCAACTCACGGGTTTACTGGCAACCGATGTACTGGGTGCATCAACAACAGGAGTTACAACTTTCTTTGACGGTGTAAATGCATTGACCGGCAGGGCCCTGGCAGATGATGTAATTGATGTGGAACTGTTACTGATCTTTGGCGGCCCGATGGGTACAAGTAACCCGGGATTAACCAAGGACAATGTAAATGCAAACGACAAAGCATTCCTGGCAGCATTCCCTTATTTAGCTGCTCCGTTTTAATTCGTAGAAAACTGAACAAAAGGCGAAGAAATATTTCTTCGCCTTTTTTGTTTATATCAAATCCCGGTTTTTGATTATCCCGTAAATGAAAGCAGACAAATTATTCCTGACATTAATTTTTACCAACATGAAAAAAATAATTTTCACTATTATTTTCGGGATACTGCTGATGCCATTTGGGTATACTCAAAACCAGGTGATCACCAAAATGGTAATACCGGAAAGATCCCGCATTGCTTTAATAAAAATGAAGATCAATGCTGCTTCAAACCAGTCATTTCCAAAATTGGTTTATTCAGCTGAGCCCGCAGATAATGGTTTGCTGTTCTTTAATGATTCGCCGGTATTAAAAGGAAATGGAAACATCAAGCGTGCAGTATTGCTTTTTACAGAACTATCCTTCGGCGATGTGCTGGAGAACTCCATGAACAGGCTTAAAACCGGCCTTATCAATACTTATGATGACCAGGTAACAGAACTTTTCAAAGACGCCCTTCGCTGATCAAACTGAAATTTATTTTAGCACTGTGAGCCAATCCCGCTCTCCCGGTTTTTCGTACATAGTTTTACTTTAACCAACCAAATGATGAGATCAAAGAAATATAGCTGGTTTATGAAGTATGCGGCCATTATACCGGTTTGTTTATTTTTCAGCCAGTCACTCGCCGCACACGATGTAGTGAGGCAACTGGAGAACATGAGTAAAACAGACGCCGCCATTTTATACGTGCAACAGGGCTTTGCACATATCCTGCCGCTTGGTTTTGATCATATACTTTTTGTGTTGAGTCTTTTCCTGCTCAGTCCCAAATTAAAACCGGTACTCTGGCAGGCCACTGCATTTACCATTGCCCATTCCATCACACTCGGACTGGCCATGTTTAAAGTGATCACGCCATCGACGGCCATTGTAGAACCCATCATTGCTTTAAGCATCATGTATGTAGCTTTGGAAAATATCTTCTCTCCCAGTTTAAAAAGATCAAGAATAGGAATTGTGTTTTTCTTTGGCCTGGTACATGGCATGGGCTTTGCCAATGCATTGGGCGAACTGGGACTGCCACAAAATGCTTACCTCACATCGCTCATCATGTTTAATGTAGGTGTAGAACTGGGGCAGCTTGCAGTTATCTTACTGGCTTTCTTTGCATTTGGAAAATGGTTTGGTAATAAACCATATTACCGCAAGGCGATTGTAATTCCTTTATCAATATTAATTATCATTATGGCGGGGTACTGGGCGGTGGAGAGGGTGTTTTTTTCATGACAGCATTGTTATTATTCCGCTGCCAATTCTCAGGCGGGTCTGCCACCTATGTTGTGCGCTGTGTTTGTGCGATCTGAAACTTTAAATATCTTTTGACTCCACAATTTCAAGAATTTTTGTTTTAGCCTTCGCTATTACTGTACCCTGAACTTTATTCCACAGATCTTGAAGCGCTTGCAGTGTTGTATTAAGCTGATCTATATTTTCAAAGTCAAGTTCAACAATAACCAGGCCAGGGTTTTCCTTTGGCCTATAAATTCTGTAGCTTTTTACTCCCGATTGTTTCCTGTTAATTGGGTCACTGTCAAATGCTTTTTTCCATCCGTCATAGTTTGGGACTTCATGTTCAATTTGAAGAATGTACATAAGAAATGTTTTGACCCTTAAGTTACAAAAAAATAAGTGGGACAAAAACTAAAATTTAATGTAAGGTTCAATAACATAGTGGTAACGCCGGGGGCATGTTACCGGCAGGTACTGCAAACCAAATCACAAAAACCTGGCAGAGCCCCGCCTGAAAATTTATATTGATTACAAATTGGGCTGGTTATTGGACCGTGGAGAAGATGTTATTTAATGTTTAATGTAGAGACTGCCTATTTAAGAACGAGACGACCGATACTGAAATTTGCTTGTTTTGCCCGGGTTGCACAGTATGTGTTAGCGGCAGTGTACCTTTTTGTATTGTATTTCTTAACAGCCGAAACCTGCAAAAGGCTTCACAAAGGTTTAAGTTTTAAATATTCACCAATCAGAATTGCTGTAGGAAAAAACACTTCTTCTTCGGTCTTCGCATGTCTTTGAAGTTCCTGTTCAAATGCTATAATTTCAAAATGATCATCTTTAGCAGCAGCCAGCATTAACTCATCCATGTAAGCTTTAATCAATTGATGTTCTACATTCAAATGCGTTAACTGTGATTTTAATTTCTCACATAATTGTATAACCGCTTTACTTTGTTCAGTAATTTTGCACTTGTTAATAAAGGCAATAGTCCTAATGGGGTAAAACAAAATTTTCTTCTTCCTTAAAATGATGTTGCATCAAATCATAGAGTTTTACTGCTGCAAGGCTGGTACTGTCATGAAATAAAGTTATTGCATGAATTTTTCAAGAAGGTATTCATGTTCCTTTTTATTGATGAAGGGACTTCCGGCATTCCGGAAAATTGTGTAACCGTATTTTCCTTTTTATGCCGGCATTGACAGATAAACAAGACAAGCAGGACTGTATAGTATAAATATTTCAAAGTTTATTTTAAGCTAAAAGTTACAATTCAATAGCCATTTTCTTTCAGTTCTCGCATATTAACTCTTTACATTAAAGGAGGGAGGATTAATTGCCCATAACGTCCGGGGCTTTGCGCAGCTTGGGTATTTGTTGCTGTGTTCGCCCATGCCTGGATGTAATTTAGTAAATGAATTGCAAAAGCCAAACAAAATTCCGTCTGCCAAACGGTCGCCCCATTAGCCAATGACTGTTAGCGAACTGCTGCTGAAGATTGTTTGTCCAGCCCAAGTTGACGCAAAGCCTGATGTTGGCTGCCGTTAAAGCTGATAGTTCAATGAATATATTTCGTCTTTCAAACTATTTGGGTCAAGGTTTACACTAAAATAATTACTTTGTTTATCTCTTTTTATTAATCCCGATATATGAAGTATTTCCTGACCGTTTTCAGCTTTTGAAAATGTAAATCCGTATGGAATAAAATCAGAGGCATTACCAAATTCAGGCTCGACTTTTTCTAAATTTGAAATTAGTATGTCTTTGTCATATTTAAACAATGCGGTGTCTACAATCAAATAATTCTTAATGTCTTTGAAGTTTTTATTTTTAATGAGGCTTACAATTTTGTCGACTAGTTGAATTTTAAATTTTACCTTTTCAAGTTGGGGTATTGTGTAGCTGAATTTCATAGTTCCTCCGTCACTAAAAATTAATTCGCTTTTAATTTGGTTGTAATTACTCTTTTCTTTAACTAGGTTTTTATAGAAGATATAAGCGATGTTTGAACCAGGTAGTTCATCAACTTTTGCCAAACTGTCAACCGTTGTGCTTTTACTGAACTTTATCCAAATATTTGTTTCGTTATCTTTATCGGTATATATTTTTTTTTCAACTCCATATTCGCAATATGCTCCATAGAAGGCAATTATTTCCTTAATCCCTTTGTCTTCATTATCGGTAATACTTACCAAATTCGAAAACAGTCCTGTCTTTTTCTCTCCTTGATGTTTAGGCTTGCAAGAGTACATGAAAATTAAAAACAAAAGACTAAGTCGAAATGAAAGTTTCACGAGGTTGAAGTTTTAATGGTGGTTGAATTAATGGCAGCCAACTCTCAAATATACGCAACTCAGCCCTCTTATCTCGTAAATCACTCCATTGCAGGCTGATTGGCGAAATTCATTTAGCTGTTATATTCATTTACAAACGCTTAAATGCAGATACCGAAACCCTGTGATATTCTACTATAAATACAGAACCGGATTTTACCCAGGCGGTCAATTGTTGATTTCTTCCCGGGTTACTGTGCATGCTGAGGAGCAGCAGTTATTCAGTTAATTTTTGATCCTGGCAATGACCGATTTATTAAAATTGTCCGGCTCTTCCTCCAAAGGCTCATGCCCTGATCCTTCAAACCAGACCATTTCTTTTTGGGCGCTTTCAGTTTATTATAAAATCTTCGGTTACAATCGCAGGCAAACTTTGGTCGTGCCTGCCATTAAAGAAATAAACCGGCACTTTCAATTCTGTGATGCCGGTAAAGTTGGTCTCAAAAATGGTATTGCCCAGGCGGGATACTGAATAAAAGAATCCTTTAAGCCAGTCGTAATTTTTATAATCATCATACTTGCTTTCTGCGATCTTTATCTCTGCCTCCGCTTCTTTACTGAAAATAGCGCCTCCGTATTCGGTCAGCATTTCATACTTTTTAAAAAAGCAATCCAGGGTAGTTTTACAAAATGATGTGTCATTATTTTCCAGTAGCGCCAACCGTTTCAGCATTTGCTTATCTTTTTTTAGTTTGGCCTGCTGCTTTATCCAGTCCCTGGAAACAACGATACTCTTTCCCATGTCAATGATCTGTGATATTCCAAAATAAGCAGCATAATCTTCGGGATATTTGTTGATAAGGTGCATACCCAGTACAGTTCCCCATGAAAAACCGGCCAGGTAGATCTTATCCTGCTGAAACTTCTTTTTCAAAACCTGTGTTAGTTCATGGGCATCCTGTACCAGTTGTTCCAGCGATAAACTTTTGGGATCAGGGTTATGCATATACGATTTTCCGCAGCCGGCCTGGTCCCAGGATACCAGGGTCACTGATTTGGTAAGATCTGTATTAAAATACCTGAGGTGCGGCGTTTGTGGCCATCCCGGGCCGCCATGTAAAAAAAGCAGTACCGGGTTTTTTGATGATACACCGGTCATTTCAACATATTGTTTTTCGCCGCCTAGTTCAATCAATGATTGTACATTGACTACAGTGTCTTTAATAGTTTCTTCGCCGGCAGTATTATTTTTGTTGGATTGGTTTTGACAGGCGAAGAAAGGTATCAATATAAACAGGTAAACTGCCCTTTTCATTTTGTATGATTTTGGTGAAGGTTCTTGCCCGGTTTTATTGGAACATACAGAAAGTAATTTACTTATTTTCCCAATCCGTTAGTAATTATTTCTTTTAATACAGTTATATCAATTTCCTCCAGCTTATTAACATACAAACAACCTTTACCTGTTTTATGCTTTCCCAATTTTAAAAGGGTCGGTTGTTTTCCAACTGCACCCGGAATATAAAAGACCAGGTTCGCTTTACGGGGAGAAAATCCCATGATAAAACCAATCGAGTTCACGGCCGCTTTCATATTTTAATCGCTTATCGCCAAAACCAATAATAGAAGTCCCCACATCTTAGCTTTGGCTTTGGTAGCTTTTTCCATGAGCCCAAGAATGATAAAGGCATCTTTTTGTTTTTGTAGCTCCGGAATTTTTTTTATGAAATCATCAACACTGAGTTCGGTCTTTTTTGTTTTTAATGCTGCCATGGAATGAGGTTATAATGTATATTCAAATCTACTCAATCCGTTTATATATAGCAAGTTTCGGGGTGTTACCAAATGCAAGGTGAAACATTTTTACATTGAACCACATAGAACAAAGTACAAAAAGAAAGGCACATAGATCTATCCACACCAAATGCGGGACAAGATGTGTAAGCCTATGTGGTTCAAAATATATTAATTCGATAATTTTATGCCTTGGTTGCCCGCCTGGCCAACAACTTGTTTACACAGAGTTAAATCATTATTCCGCTAGGGCCTTGTTTAAATCCTTTACCATCGAGGTACCCAGGTCATAACGGTTTTTATAAGCTGCTTTAAAAAATTGCTTAGCAGTAAAGCCTTTGTTTTGTGCCTGCATGTATTTACCCATCCAATACAGTTCAAGCCCCTCCAATGGTTTGCCAGACACATGTTCCTTAAAGATATTTTCGGCTGCTGCAGCATTGTTATTGCAATGCAATGCCCAAACATACCAGGCATAGTTTTGCGGGGTAGTTCTGTTTAGTAATTCTCTTGCAGCAATCGCTTCTGCTTTGGCAGGTTCATGTAAAATGCCGGTGTACAAGTCCAGCAAATACTTGTTGTACATATTGCCATAAGCCGTCGTTGTTACAATCGAAACAAATTCGTTGGCCCATTTTTTTTGCTGAAGGCTATCTCCTCTTGCTTCAGCCACCTGTGCCAGTTTAAAAGCACATCAGGGGCTTTTGTTTTGCTTTGTACAAAACGAAATATTTTTTCGGCCAGTGAATCATTTTTGTCATGCTGCAATGCGATCCAGCCAAGTTGAGTGATCGAATGCAGGTCAACTGCCTGTAAACGGATGGACTGAACATACAAATCATTTGCCTGTTGCCCGTCACCGTTGTGCAAATGCAGGTCGGCTTCATTGGATAAGGCTACCTGTTTTAGATAAATATTGCCGGCTGCCAGTTCCGATGCCCGGTGCATGGATGCAATGGCAGTATCCAGTTCGCCTTTATAATGTGCCAGCTTTGCTTTGCGGAAATGATATCCATAGTCTGTTTGGCCGGCCATTTTCTTTAACCCGAATTCAGCAAGCCCGTAATGTCCAAGTTCAAAAGCAACATCGAAACCCATGGATGCGGATTCATAATTTTTATTCCAATAACTTTTGCCTGTTGTAATAATGAATCGGCTTCTTTAAAGCGGTGTTGCAGGATGCTGTTACGCACCATTGCCAGTTTGGGGCCGGATTCTTTTTGGTTAAACGCCATATCTGCGGCATGCAAAATGCTGTCGGCCATTATCAGGTGTTCTATATTTCCGGTAAGCGGAAAATGATTCACCCGGCCTGATGCATATTTAAGTTCATTCACCAGCCCGGGATTGGCGGGATGGATCCTGTTTTTCCAGAATTGAATTTCGGTTGCTGATGCTATGTGCATAGCCGTATCGGAATAATGGCTGAGCAGGCTATCAATAAAGGTAGCGGATACAATGGGTTTGTTTTCAGTTTGGCAGGATGCCAGGGTAAAAAGTATCGCTATGACCGTAATGATCTGTCTCAAGGTTGGTTGTTTTGAAACATATACGGAGAAATGGGGAAGGCAGTTTGAATAAGTGGGGCAAATACTGAACTTAGGATTGATATTAGTTTAATAAGTGTGCTGTCAGCCTGAGCTTGTCGAAGGCGGGATATAGTAACAAACCGGGTTCGACAAGCTCACCCTGACAATACTTTTAAATTTTGAAATTACCTTTTCTCAGTCTAATCTCATATCAGGCTCTAAATTTTGGCCATGGACTCGCCGTTTATAGTACGGCGAGTCCTGCGCCCACGCCAAAAAGCCAGGTGCAGAGACTCACCTGTGAAATTTGAAAGGAGACACCTGGTTTTTTAAGAAAATGATGTAATAAACGAATGGATTTCTCTCCCGATAACTATCGGGAGAGAAATGACAGAAAGATCACTCCCACCCACTCGCCAGCACATCGGCAAGATGCATGGTCTTTAAAGGAAGGTTTTTGTTTTTGATAAAACCATCCAGCTGCATCAGGCAGCTCAGGTCTGTAGAGATGATATATTCTGCGCCTGTTTCAAGCGCATTATTAATTTTCTGATCGGCCATGCCGGTAGATATGGCATCAAATTTTACCGCAAAGGTTCCGCCAAAACCACAGCAGGTTTCCACGTCTTTCATTTCAACAAGCTCCAGGCCTTTAACATGGCTTAATAATGTACGCGGCCCTGTTTTTATTTTACATTCCCTTAAGGCTGCACAACTATCATGGTACGTGGCTTTGCCGTTCAGTTCTGCAGCAAAATTCTCAATTTTTAATACCTCTGTTAAAAATTCTGAGAATTCAAAAATGCGTTTACCCAGGTCCTTTACCAGGTTATGCTGCGATGAGTTCTCAAATATCTTACCATAGTAATTTCTTACAAATCCAACACAGCTGGCACTGGGCGCCACAATATAATCGGCGCCTTCAAAATCCTTGATGAATTTTGTACAAACATCCCTGGATTCATCCCAGAAACCGGCATTAAAGGCCGGCTGGCCGCAACAGGTTTGATTGGTATTATAAATCACTTCACAACAGGCTTTCTCCAGCACTTTAACCATGTTAAAAGCGGTTTGCGGGTATAGCTGGTCTACAAAACAGGGTATAAAAAGCTGAACTTTCATTATTATTGCTGTGTCTTTAAATATTCCTTCACGGTAAGTTTTTTATCTGCTGCCGGGCCGTATACTTTTATATCAAGTGTTTTTGGATCTACAAAAAAACGGTAATAGGTCTCGAACCGCTGTTCACCGTTATAACCTGCCTGTACCGGGATTTCCGTTTCGCCGGCCCCGGGATCCTCGATCAAAAATGAGATACCATGTTGATGGTTGCTGAAAGAATCAATATACCGGTTGCTCTTATTTACAAACGGGAGTTTTAATAATGCTTCGGTGATCTTTTTCTCCAAAACGGTATCGGAGAAACGATGAACGTATTTTGAAACCGTATCAGCCTTCAGGTCATTTGTAACAGTATCTGCGATCTCCGCATTTTCGGTTTTTGGTTCATTATTACAGGCTACAAAAAATACCATGCATAATAAAACCAAAAATTGCTTCATTGTTTTTTATTTAAAATTGCTGATCATAGCGATCATCTTCAGCGCTGTTATGGCAGCCTCTTCGCCCTTGTGCCCGTGTTTGCCCCCTGTTCTTTCGTCTACCTGTTGCTGGTTATCTACCGTTAAAACACCAAAAATGGTTGGTACCGGTAACAGCAGGTTTAACTGGGTAATGCCCGAAGTAACCGACTGGCATATATATTCAAAATGCGGGGTATCGCCACGAAGCACACAACCAAGAGCTATAAAAGCAAGTGGCTTGTCCTCTTTATATTTATGCTGCTCCCAGTATTTTTTTATGGCAAACGGAATTTCAAAAGCTCCCGGTACATGTATCACCTTGTAACCGGCCTGGTGCTTATCCAATACTGCCTTACAACCGGCTTCCAGTTTATCAACCGTGCCTGCATTCCATTCGGTACGTACAATAACAACACAGGCATCTGCCGGAAGCTGGATGCCTGTTGTGTTTAATATGTTTGTGTTGTTTTCGGACATAATTTGAGTCTTGAGTCTGGAGTTGGGAGCCTGGAGACTTGAGTCTGGAGACATGAGTCTGGAGTCGGGAGTAAGATGCCTAATGACTACTGACTATTGACTACTGACTACCGACTACTTAACAACCCCTAAACTCGCCAGGTATTTATCAACTTCGCCCGAACTAACCCTTTGTGTCGCCGGGTATTTATCCTTCAGGTTTTGAAAAATTACAATAGCCTCTTTTTCTTTACCCAATGCTTCAGCATACCTGCCCGCTATGAATAATGCTTCGGAAGCCATACCCTCATCAAGCCCGGAAATATTTCCAGCTTTTTTATAATAATCCAGGGCATCATCTGTCTTTTTCTGTTCAGCATATGCATGACCCAGTAAAATATATGCCTTGCTCTGGATCTGGTCTGCACCGTTGCCATCAAATTCCTTTAAGTGTTTGATGGCTTTGTCGTACTGCTTTAAATGCAGGTACGTGGCGCCGATCATGTACTCAGCACGGTTGCCCGATCTGGTGCCACTATAGCTGCTGGCAATCTTCAGTAAACCGGTAACCCCGGTTGCTTTATCACCGTTAAGCACCATGTTCACGGTGTCTTTATTAAAGGAAGATGAACCAGCCATCAGTCCAAATAATTTTTCGGCCGGGAATACCAGGTCATTGGCCTTTTTCTCATTCGGGATCTGTACCAGGTATTTATAACCCAGGTATCCACCCAATAAAAGAATTACCGCAGTACCAACTATGATAATTATTTTGCTGTTTGCTACCCAAAAACCTTTCGCTCTTTCCACCACATCAACTGCCACTGCCTGTTCTGCTATTACTTGCTTCTCTGCCATTACAATAAATTAAGAATTAAAAATTAAAAATTATGAATTAAAAAAGATCAGTCAACTATAAATGGATAATCCTGCTGAACATACACATCTTTCAGCAATTCGTTATCATCGGGCCATGGACTTTCTTCTGCAAATTTCACTGACTCTTCCACTTCTGCTTTTACACGTTCAATGATCACTTCAAACTCAGCTTCGGTAACATGATACTGGTCTTTCAATATTTTCATCACGTGTTCTATCGGGTCCCTTTCCTTGTATTGCTCCAGTTCGTCCTTGGTGCGGTATTTCTGCGGGTCACTCATGCTGTGTCCCTTGTAACGGTATGTTTTTATTTCCAGCAAAGTTGGACCGCCTTTTTCCCTTGCACGGTTCACGGCCCTTAAAACGCCGTTGTGTACATCTTCGGGGCTCATGCCGTCGATACTGTCGCTGGGCATTTCGTAGGCATCGGCCAATTTATAAATATCCAGTGTTTTACTGGTTCGGGCAACCGATGTACCCATGGCATAATGGTTATTTTCGCAAATGAATACAACCGGCAGGTCCCACAGCATGGCCATATTAAAGGTTTCGTGCAACATCCCCTGCCTGGCGGCGCCATCGCCAAAAAAGCAAATCACTACATTATTGGTATTGCGGTACCTTTCGGCAAATGCCAGTCCGGCACCGGTTCCTATTTGTGCCCCAACAATACCATGACCGCCAAAGAAATTTTCTTTTAACCCAAAAAAGTGCATACTTCCACCCTTTCCCTTACTGCAGCCGGTAGCTTTTCCATACAACTCGGCCATACAGGCTTTTGGCGTAATGCCTTTGGCAATGGCCAAAGCATGGTCGCGGTAAGCGGTAATGAACTTATCATCCGGAACGGTAGCCGTCATACAGCCTGCGGCTACAGCTTCCTGCCCGATGTACAGGTGACAAAAGCCACGGATCTTCTGCATTCCATATAACTGGCCTGTCTTTTCCTCAAATCGGCGTAAAAGCAGCATCAGTTCGTACCAGTATAAATAGGTTTCTTTAGAAAACTTGGTAGCCAATGGGTTTAATTTTTAGTGGGCAAAGATAAGGGAGAAATGGGAAATTCGAGATTAGGAATTGGGAATATGGAGTTCGGAGTCTGGAGTCAGGAGTCTGGAGTTGGGAAATGGTGCCGAAGCTTAGGGGAGCTAACAGATAATTTGCCTCTATACCTGGATTAAAAAAACTTACCGGATCAATAAGACAGAACCGTTTTCAACAGATTCCCAGCCAAATGTAATGTTGAATTTTATGCAGTAAACATAATTAGCTTACCTGATCAACAATACATTTCCGGAGTAGTTATACCATTTACCATTGATATCACGGAAACTGACCTGGTAAATATAATTATCTGAAGATTGCTGTTGCCCTTTAAACCTGCCATCCCAGCCCCTTGCAGGATCTGTAGAATAAAAAATGAGCTGGCCCACCCGGTTAAAAACCCTTAATTGATAATCATCGATCTCCATATTGATGCCCGGTTTAAAATGATCATTCTTACCATCATTGTTTGGTGTAAAAGCATTGGGTATGCCGATGGGAATGCATTTGATCTCCTGTATCGTTATTGTATCGGTTCCCACACAGTTATCAAAACCGGTTACGGTTAAATAATAATTGCCGGCATTTCTTATTTCAATTCCGGGTGTTGTTGTTCCCGTACTCCATGTATACGACCGATAACCAGGCACATTGATATTTAAAACATTGCCGGAACATAATGGCTGATCCTTTGGTAAAAAAGATTTTGGTAGCGGGACAGATTCCCGAACGGTCATTCTTGCTGAAGCCTTACAGTTAAACTGGTTGCTTACCGTAACCAAATATGTACCCGGTGTGGTAACAACAAATTGTGGCGCTGTGCTTTGATCCTGCCACAGATAAGAGTTGAATCTGCCGGGATCCAGGATTAGGGTTTCTCCTTCGCACAAATTCCGATCATTACCCAGAACCGGTTTTGGTTTTTCCCAAACGGTAAGATTGGTAACAACCACCGAATCGCATCCCGCAGCAGTTTTCAGCGTATCGTAATAAATGCCCGTTTTGTTTTGCAGTACTCCGGCAGCCAGGTAAAATTCACCCTCGCAGATATTGGTGTCAACTGTATTGATAATGCGTGAAATGGTAAGATTGAGTGTGATGATGATACTGTCGCACCCAAAAGTATTTAAAACCAGGTGGGTGTAAGTACCGGTAGCATGATAGGTTTTGTTGTACAGTGTATACGAAGTACAGCTTTGTATATTCAATGTTTCTGGCCTGTGCCGCATTTGGGCATTGCTTTAATTTTGTAAAAGATCTCACTTTGCCCGGCCGCGGTCAGTTTATATTCACCTGGCCCGGGGTCAAAATCTATGGTGCCTTCATAGGTTCCGCCAATAACAATATTTTTCGCGGGGTCTAACTTTAATGAATAACCGCTTCCGTAAAATGGCCCGGTAGATGCAGCCACCCAGGTAAATGTACCGGCAGGGTTCAGTTTTAAAACAAAAATATCCGGATCGCCGGTTGCTGTAAGTTTGTATTCGGCCGCCCCGGGGTCAAAATCAGCTGTACCATTATAATGACCGGTGAGGTAAATATCATTGGCATCATCGGTTTCAATATCAAATATTTTTTGAAAGGAGGGCCCGCCAACCTGCTTCACCCAAACCAGGTTAAAAGCAAGGTCGTATTTGGCAATAAAAATATCATCATCATTAACCGGCGACATTAGTACCTGGCTGTTTGCCCCGGGGTCAAAATCGGCTTCCCCATCAAAATGCCCGGCAATATAAATATGGCCTGTTTTGTCAATTTTTAAGCTGCTGTTGCGTACCCTGCTGTTGCCGCCCATTTCTACAGCATAAAATTTCCGGCATTGTTAAGCTTTACGATATACCCATCCCCCAATGCATCCGACGATAAATTGAAAACACCCGGGCCCGGGTCAAAGTCGGCAGTAGCCCAATAAAATCCTGTGCTGTACACATTATCCTGTTCATCCAACCCGATAGAAAATGCAACATCTGATAATGGCCCGCCAATTTTTTTGGCCCAAACCAGGTTACCGGAACTGTTCAGTTTACAGATAAAAATATCAGTAGATCCTGCCGATGCCAGGTTAAATACACCCGGGCCGGGATCAAAATCTGCCGTTTGCTCAAAGTACCCGTTGAAATAAATATTCCCAAAACGGTCGAGAATAATATCATTACAAAAATCGTTGGTGGGACCGCCAAAACTTTTTGCCCAGGTAAAATTTCCGTTATTATCGTACTTGCACACAAAAATATCCTCATTGCCATTTGAAGTAAGTTCAGTTACACCCGGGCCCGGATCAAAATCTGTAGTGCCAAAATAAATACCGGTAACAAAAATATTCCCTGAAATATCCAGTGTGATCGCATAGCCGGCCTGGTACCGGAATCCCCCGATGGATTTAGCCCAGACCAGTTTTCCGGATGGATCGTATTTTGAGAGGAATATATCTTCAGCGCCTGATGAAGAAAGATTAAAAATACCGGGGCCGGGATCAAAATCAACCGTACTGGAAAAATAGCCGGTAGCATAAACATTCCTTTCCGCATCCAGCGTAATTGCACGGCAGGCATCATACGAATTGCCATCCATTGAACCTGCCCATTCAAGTTTAACGGTTTGTGCCAACAGGTCGGCCGCTGAACATAAAAAAAGGATTAATATAACCGGGACTGCTTTCATTACATTACTAAACGTAATTAAACCGTATTTGGTTTGCCTGGCGGGCAGCATAATTACCTGTTTTTTAAAAATACACAAATTCCGGCAATGGCATGGCGTATAATACATTGCGTATCTTGCAGCCCATGTTATTCTTCAGCAAAATATCGTTGACCCAGTTTAAGAATTATCATTTAACCCATTTTGATTTTGCCGAAAGGGTTATCGGTATTTGCGGCCTGAACGGTAAAGGCAAGACCAACCTGCTGGATGCTGCTTATTACTGCTGTTTTACAAAAAGCTATTTTACCAAAATTGACGGGCTGAATAACCGGTTTGGCACCGATGGGTTCAGGATAGAAGCCAAAACCACGGCTGGCTTAATTACCGGTGGAGTTAAAGATGAGGTGCATAAGCCTGATGAAATTGTTTGCATTTTCAGAAGTGCAGGCCCACAGGGCCCTGCGGGAAGGAAAGATATTTTATTGAATGGTGTGGCATATACAAGATTATCGGAGCATATCGGCAAATTCCCGGCAGTGATGATCGCCCCGGATGATATTGGTTTGATAACCGGGGGCAGTGAAGAAAGGCGCCGATTTATGGATACGGTCCTGAGCCAGGTGGATAAGGAATACCTGCAGCAATTGATGATCTACAATAAAGTGCTGCAGCAGCGAAACAGTTTGCTGAAACGTTTTGCCGAACAGGGAAAAACAGATTGGCCGCTGCTGGAAGTACTGGATGAACAATTGATCGTGCCCGGTAATTTTATTTATAAAAAACGTAACCTGTTTACAAAAGAACTGATACCGCTGGTGCAAAAATTTTATCACCGGATAGCTGGTGATGATGAAGCCATTACATTGCAATACGACAGCCGGTTACATGAGAGCAGCTTTCATGACCTGCTGAATAATTTCAGGCAAAAGGATTTTATGATGCAGCGCAGCAATGCCGGTATTCATAAGGATGAACTTGTTTTTCAGCTGAACGGACAGGTCTTTAAAACAACAGCTTCACAGGGACAGCGGAAAAGTTTATTGTTTGCATTAAAACTTGCCGAGTTTGAACTGTTAAAGATCAATAAAGGCTATGCCCCGCTCCTGCTGCTGGATGATGTTTTTGAAAAGCTGGACGACAACCGTATGCACCAGTTACTTCATTGGGTTTGTAACGAAAATACCGGGCAGGTTTTAATTACCGATACACACCGGGAAAGACTGGAAGATGCATTTAAAAAATTGAATACGGCTTACCAGATCATTGAATTGTAGTTAGTTTCAGGAGTCCGGAGTCTGGAGTCATTAGTCAGGAGTCATTAAAATAAAGTTTCATCTGCAAATTCAATTAGCTCATTTGCCCAAGGACTCAATGTCTTAATGACCATTGACTAAATGACTCAATGACAATTTTAATCTTACTTTTACAGCATGGGAGAAATTTCTTTACAGGATGCCATTCAGCAGTTTTTGCAAAAGAGCCGTTTAAAAAGCGGTATCCAGGCCCTGCGTATTGAAGAGGTTTGGGAGGAAGTGATGGGAAAAACCATTGCCAAATACACCGATAAGATACAGATCATCAATACAACCCTGTTTATAACAACAACCGTTGCCCCGCTCAAAAATGAATTGCTTTACCAGAAAGAAAAAATTATAGAACGGGTGAATGAAGCATTGGGAGAAAAGACAATTAAGGAAGTGGTAATTAAGTAGGTGATACTGGATACTAGATACTTCGGGGATACTGGATACTAGCCCACCTCATTCATACTCCCGACTCCTAACTCCCGACTCCCGACTCCTACTCCCTGTTCTCCAACCCCCGCACTGTATATCCTTCAGCACGCAACAATTCGATCAGCCCGTTTTTGCCAACTAAATGTCCGGCCCCTACTGCAATAAAAACAGTCCTTTTTTTCATGATCCTCTTTAACTGTTCAACCCAGCGCTTATTTCTTTTATCCAGTAAAAGATCCCGGTCTTCCTCAACACCAAATACCGGGTCATTGATGATTTTTTCTATGTCGTGCAGTTGCTGATCTTTATATGCCTGTAACATCAGTCTGAACTGGATGACAGAATTCCTGATACTGTCAATTGCCTTTAACAGTTCTTCAGCCTGCTTTTCGTAGGGAATGCTGTCGAACACCGCAGCCTGCATGGCCATTGTTTCAAAACCGCTGATGCCAATATTATTTTCCTGTGCCAGGTTCATAATGGCTTCATCAACACTGATGGTTGAACTGCATGTCATCATTTTAGGATACAGCAATGCCGTTAAAAAACCGGGTTTCATATTTTGATAAAGGGCTAAAGCTGTTTTCAGGCTGTCTTTAAAATAAGCCGAAATTCTTTGATATGCTTCCGGGCTGTACAGGTCCTTTAATTTTTTCCGCCTTTCATACTGATCAGCATCACGGCGCCTGCAAATACAGCGGGGTCATCCAGGTCAAGTTCAAGATAAACTTCCCGGCTTTTGGCAATGGCCTTTTTTAAGGAAGTGCTGAATTGTATGTCATCGGAACAAAGCATGTGAAATGTTCCGAATAAATAACCTGGTTTTGTAAGCCCGTTGCCACTGATCTCCCAAAGCAATGTATTGTCATCTGCATTGGTTTTTAAATAACCGTCACCCGTTTGTGCATAACAAAAACAGGAACTGAAAAAAAGGCTTATCCAACAGATCAGTTTCATATAAAAGATTATCAATAAAATTAATGATAACATTTGTATCGTTGATGCTTATTATTACATTAGCTTAAATATTCCGGTATGAAAACAATAATCGCTTCACTTATTTTACTATTTATTCTGCATGTACAGGCAAAAGCACAAAAAGGATTACCGGGATTTGGCAAAGTTGACAAGGCCGACCTGCTGATGACAGACTGCGATTTTGACAAAGGCGCCGATGCGCTGGTATTGATCGATTACGGCAATACCTATTACGACCGCGGCACGGTGGGTTTTTCAACATTTAAAACCGTGTATGAAAGAAGAACACGCATCAAGATCCTGAAGGAAAAAGGAATTGCCCAGGCCGATGTAAAGATCCAGTATTACAATAATAATAATGAAGAAAGGATCTTAAAACTAAAAGCCGTTACGTATAATATTGATGAAGGAGGAAAAATTCAAACCACTGAAGTAAAAAAATTCGATCTACAGCAAAAAGATAGATGCATCCCATGCGGCCATGATCATTGTTTTCCCGGAAGTGAAAGTAGGCAGCATTATTGAATATTCATATTCACTGGAACGGGAAACCTATCACCTGAAAGACTGGTATTTCCAGGGCAGGATACCTGTACTTTACAGTGAATACCAGTTAAAAGTGCCGCAGATATTCCGTTTTTCGGTTCAGCCATCCATTGTGGAACCCATTGAAGATAAACAGGAGATCATTGATGAATCGATATCGATGGATGAAGGTTTTATAGAGACCAAATCTTTAAAGAGCAGTTATATCATGCGCAACCTGCGGGGTATCAAAAACGAACCATTCATGGGTTCTCCCATGGATTATATGCAGCGGCTGAATTTTCAGTTAACACAAATTTATTACAGCGAAAGCAGGATCGAAGACATCAGTTTAAAATGGAGCAATGTCATTAAAAACCTGTGGAAACGGGAAGATTTTGGCGATCAGCTTGAAAAAGCGGTGCCTGCTGCCATGTCCTTTGTGGATGAAGCAAAAAAAATAGCCGATGCCGAAGCCAGGATGAAATTTGTATATAACCATGTACGTAAGTCTATAAGCTGGAACGGTGATGAAAATTATATTTACACCGATAACGGCATTACTAAAACCTGGGAATCAAAAACTGGTAATGTGGGGATATAAACCTGCTGCTGATCAAACTGCTGAATGATGCAGGCGTAAAAGCCACTCCGGTCCTTTTCAGCACCAGTGAAAATGGCCTGGTTACACCAACCTACCCGTTCGTTAACCAGTTTAATACGGTAATGGCTTATGTTGTTGTTAAGGATAAGACGTACGTGCTGGATGCTACCAATAAATTCATCAACCCCAAACTGTTGCCGGAGAAAGTTGTAAATACCAATGGGCTGATACTGGATGGACCTAACGGCAGGTGGAAGGATTTCCTGTCGGGCAAAACAAAATACAAAGTGATGTCAGCTGTACAGGGCGAAATTGATGCTTCAGGTACCATGAAAGGAAATGCGTTGGTTAACTGTTACGAATATGCCCGAGTTGAACGCTGCGAAGATTGGGCAGCAGGTAATGAACGCTTCAAATCGGATTATTTTGTAACCCCTTACCCGGGATTACAGGTAGAAGAAGTGAGCATTAATAACCTGGAAGCAGACTCGCTGCCGCTTGAACAAAAAATAAAATTCAGTGCTGTACTGAACAGCTCAGGTGATTACCGTTATTTTTCGGTAAATCTTTTCTCGGGACTTGAAAAAATCCGTTCATTGCCACTACCCGCGTTGCCGATATTGATTTTGGCGTACACCAGGAATACACCATATTCGGAAATTTTACCATTCCGCGGGAATTTTTTTGACGGCGTACCGGAAAATATTTCCATGTCAACGGCAGATAACAGCATTATTTTCAGCCGTTCGGTGAAGGTGGATGGCAACCTGCTGAATGTAAGAATGACCCTTGATTTTAAACGTACTTTTTATACAGCCGATGCCTATCCCGATTTTAAAGAGTTCTATAAAAAAATGTTTGATAAACTGAATGAACAGGTGGTGATCAAAAAGAAGACAATGCCGTAAGATGTAAAAGCAATTGTAATTTACGGTCAGCAGTATTTTACAGAACGCCGTAAAGACTTCCACCCTTTTCAAAAAAGCGGTTTATCTTTTTTTCAATGCCGGCATCTTTTTCAACCGGTGGTGCATGATGCGGTTTTATACGGGCATCAAAAACCAGTGGCCCTGTGCAGCCCCAGTGCTTGTTTTCAGTAAAACTGCCGATACCATACATATCATGCGAAGGATTACAGCGGGTGAATGTTACCCACAGGAAATTATTCATTGTTTCACTTACAAAACCGGCATCATCGCAAATAATAATGAATGCAATGGTCTTTAACTGATCATCCACAGGACGCTGTGCGTTGATCATTGATAATTGAATATTCATCATTCCAATTTCTTCGGCAGCAGTTTTATAATCTGAAAATGCCTTTGCCTGGATGGCTATCACCCCGGGCATGACCGGTTTTGGATTTTCAAAACCGTTTAAATTATTGAATACTCCGGTATGGTTGTTTCCAATGTTCCTTATCGGTTCTCCATATGCAGCCAATACCACTTTACTGCCGCTGTTTAAAGATTCCCCGGAATAATCCAGTGTATCAATGGTGGTGTTGGTATAAAAATGAATATCCCTTTTTAAATTGATCCGCTCTAATACAAAACGGAAATAAGTTTCAATATTATTTGTGCTTAATGCATTGTCATCATCAGCTGTAATGAATAAAAATTTTGCCAGGCTCAGTTGCCCGGTTCCCAGCACATGATTGGCAATGGTCAGTATTTCGGCCGGTTGCCTGGCGGGTGAATAGGGTGTATATCTTTCACTGCCAATGGCCAGTAAAAGCGGGTGCACCCCGGCAGCATCAACAGCATGTACTTCTTTCAGCCCGGGTATTTCCTGCTGAATGGCTTTACCGGTCATTGCATGAATGAGTTTTCCAAAACTGGTGTCTTCCTGTGGCGGGCGGCCAACAACTGTAAATGGCCAGATGGCATTTTTCCTGGCATATACCTTATGCACTTTCATCACCGGGAAATCATGTGTAAGGCTGTAATAACCCAGGTGATCACCAAATGGGCCTTCTGGCCTGTTATCGTTCGGGTATACTTCACCGGTAATTACAAAGTCGGCATCGGTACTGATACAAAAACCGTCTTCATAACAATACCTGAACCTTCTGCCGCCCAACACACCTGCAAAGGTCATTTCACTGATGCCTTCGGGTAATGGCATTACGGCAGCTACCGAATGCGACGGCGGCCCGCCAACAAACACACTTACTTTTAAAGGCAAACCTTTTTTATTGGCCTTGTGCTGGTGCACACCAATACCACGGTGCAGCTGGTAGTGCAAACCCGCTTCTTTATCGGGTTCATAATCATTTCCGGATAACTGTATGCGGTACATGCCCAGGTTGGCATGCATGATGCCGGGCTTATCAATGTCTTCTGTATAAACCTGAGGAAGCGTAACAAAAGCGCCGCCATCCATAGGCCAGTGCTGTATTTGTGGCAGGTCGGTCAATTTTATCTCTTCAAATAAGACCGGTTTTTGAAACGGGTTCTTTTTGGGTAATGCTTTTAAAGCTGCCAGCCCGGCACTGAAATTTTTGAACGGGCTTTTGATCGCTTTTACGGGATCGTCCTTCAGTTCGATCAGCTGCTGCACAGTTTTTAAAGAATCCCTGAAGATGAATTCACTCCGTACCAGTGTTCCGAAAATATTGGATGCTGCCCTGAATTTACTGCCTTTTACTTTTTCAAACAGCAAAGCAGGACCTCCAGCTTCGTGTACACGCAGGTGTATGGCCGCCATTTCCAAGATAAGGATCAACTTCTTCTTTAATACGGATCAGCTGCCCGTTCTTTTCAAGGTCAAGTAAACATGCTTCGAGTGAGTGATAAGACATGGTGTAATTTACGTAGGTTGAGGGAGATGATTCCGGATACCGGATGCTGGATGGAGTTTAAAATTCTAAAAGCTTTTAAAAGCAGTAGACGTATCAGTATCAGCACCCCGCCGGAGGCCCGCCGGGGGGGGCAGTATCCAGTATCATGTTTTCGTTACTTCTTCAAATACATCACTTCCTTAACCAGCTTTACGGTTCTGGAAACATCCGGTAAATAAGCGGCAACCAGGTTTGGCGCATAGTGCATGGGTGCGTCGGCAGAAGTTATCCTGCGGATGGGTGCATCCAGGTGATCAAATCCTTCTTTTTGAATCCGGTACGTTATTTCTGAAGATACAGAAGCAAATGGCCATTGCTCTTCAACAATGACAAGCCTGTTGGTCTTTTTTACACTTTCCAGGATGGTGAACCAATCCAGCGGGCGGATGGTAGCCAGGTCGATCACCTCGGCTTCAATGCCTTCTTTTGCTAGTTCCTCAGCAGCGCCTAAAGCAACCTTCATCATCTTGTTAAAAGAAACAATGGTGACATCCTTTCCGGGTCTTTTTATAAATGCTTTGCCAATGGGCAACAGGTATTCTTCTTCAGGAACATCTCCTTTTTCGCCATACATCACTTCGCTCTCCATAAAAATAACGGGGTCGTCATCGCGGATGGCGCTTTTGAGCAAACCTTTGGCATCATAAGGGTTAGAAACGGATATAACTTTTAAACCCGGAATATTTGCATACAATGCTTCAAAGGCAGTTGAATGTTGTGCCCCCAACTGGCCGGCACTTCCGTTAGCGCCCCTGAAAACGATCGGGCAACCAACCTGTCCCCCACTCATTGCCAGCATTTTAGAAGCGGTATTTAATATTTGATCTAAAGCCAGAACAGCAAAGTTCCAGGTCATATATTCCACGATCGGGCGCAGGCCATTTTGTGCTGCACCTACAGCAATTGCGGTAAAACCAAGTTCGGCAATGGGTGTATCAATGACTCTTTTTTCGCCAAACTCATCCAGCATTCCCTGGCTTACTTTATAGGCTCCATTATATTCAGCTACTTCCTCCCCCATTAAAAAAACACGTTCATCCCTGCGCATTTCTTCCTGCATGGCTTCTCTAAGGGCTTCTCTAAAGGCAATTTGTCGCATGTTTATTATTTATCTATGAGGTTGCAAATTTATCCTATAACCAACAGATGAGCAAATTGTTATTTAATACTTCAAAAAAAATAGCCGGTAAGGCAATAAGACGGGAATGAAATTCCAAACGGCTTACGGCCATACCGGCAAAATAAATAGTAAAACTTATTTAAAACTCCTTTTTCTTTTGGATACTTAAATTCTTTTTCTTCCTTCTGCCCGGTAGGTTTTACCGCTGAAGGGTTTTAAAAAGTTCAATTATAGCAATTACGGAAGTAACTCCGCCAGTTTATCGGTCAGTTTTTTCCGAACAGGTTCTTTGCAATGATCCTCCCTTCTTTATCCAGTAAAACGTTGGAAGGAATGGCCTTTATATAATACTGATCAGAAGTAGCGTTTTTCCAACCCTGCAGGTCGCTGACCTGTTTCCAGGTTAACCCATCATCAACAATGGCTTTTTTCCACTTGGCCGCCCCTTTTTCTTTGTCATAAGAAACTCCTAAGATCTCAAATCCCTTTTTACGGTATGCCGCGTACGCCTTTACAATGTTGGGATTCTCTTTCCGGCAGGGCCGCACCAGCTAGCCCAAAAATCAACCAGCACATATTTTCCCCTGAGTGATGAAAGGCTTAGTTTTTTTCCACTGGTATCTGTTTGGGTAATATCCGGCGCTGTTTGGCCGATGGAAACTGATTTGTAAATGTCAAGCATCTTTTTTACTTCCTCCCCGTTCGGCGAATTTTGCACCGTGGTTTTCAGGCCATAATAAAGGGGCGCCACTTCATCCGCTTCTGCATAATACCCGTAATTTTCTGTGATGGCCATGGCACTCCTGACAGAAGCCGGGTGATCCATGACAAATGTTTTAATTAAACTTCTTTTCCGAAGCATCATGGTTTCTTCAAGTGCATCCAGGCTGTCGAGCACACGCTGGTTCTTGTTTTTTGAGGCTTCAGTATAGGCTGCATAATACTTTTCTTCCTCTTCCCTGAACGGTTTAAGGAAGGCTGACAGTTTTTTATCATCATCATTTACTGCGGAACCGGTAATGACCCATTCTTTTAACGGGTAACCGGCACCGGTAATATTCATATCTGCAGCTTCAATATAAAAACGTAAATAGTCCTGTTTTTCATCCTTAATATCCAGCATGGCATTACTGACCCTGGCGGTAACTCCCTTAAATGAATAATTACCATCAATGATGGCTGATGAATCTTTAATGGTAGTACCATCAGCATAAATATTCAGGTAGATCGTGCCGGACTTGATCTGTTCGATCTTACCGGTTATAGTAAAAGCAGCCTCATTCTTCTGGGCATATATATAACCCGTTGTGAGTGCAAATGCACACAATAATAATTTCTTCATAATACATATTTAGGAAACGAAGATATGGTAATTACGGGTACTGTTGTTACCGCTTATACAGCGCCGGTATGCGGCAAAAGCAACCCGGTAAAAAATGTAAATGCTGTTTAAAGTATAGTAAATCTATATAAAAACATACAGTATATGGCAAAAACAGTTTGCCTGTTTAAAATGTTTTCTCGAGCAGCACTTTTACATTGAAAGGTAAATATTTCAGGATATCTTCATTGTCGCACACATATCTTTTAATACGCTGGTAACCGTTCCGCTCGTGTGCCCTGATGATGGATTCATTATTTTCGAAGCAGGACAATTGTGCTTTTGTTACATTGGGATCCAGCTGTTTGGCATAAGCCAGGTGTACATCCATCAGTTGCTGTGTTATTCTTTTACCGCGGTGGTCATTATCCACATACACGTATTCAAGCTGGTAGGTACCCATTGGCCGTTCTATGTGCAGCATTTCCTTTATCATATCCATCTTGCCCTGTGCTTTTTGTAAATTCTCCTTTGGAAAATTAAAAGAGATCAGGTTCGACTTTAGCAAATTGGATGACATCCCGTCAAAATAGCCTTCAATCCAGCCGCCTAAGGCACCCAAAAAGTCAACATCCTTGATTGTTGCTTTTCTAATTGAGTATTCCGATTCCATAAGGCAGGTTTTAAAAAATATTTCTAATATGCGCCGGAATGTTATCGTTTGTGCCTGCCTGTTCTAATATAAAATCTACAGGACTTGGTTTGATTATCGTAAAAACATACCAGCAGCGGACAAGGTATAAAATATTTTTAAAATATCAAATAAAAAGCATTTAAACTTACATATTTTCTATAACCATGGCACTTGCTCCACCCCCACCATGACAGATACCCGCAGCACCATATTTTGCGTTTTTTTGCTTCAATACATTTATTAACGTAACGATGATCCTTGCTCCGCTGCATCCGAGTGGATGACCAAGGGAAACTGCTCCTCCATTTACATTTACGGTAGCCGGGTCTAATTCCATGCGCTTGCTGTTTTCTATACCAACAACTGCAAAGGCTTCATTCAATTCCCAGAATTCAATATCCGTCATTTTTAAACCGGCTTTGGCAACTGCAAGCGGCACAGCCAATGCAGGTGCGGTGGTAAACCATTCCGGTGCCTGGGTAGCATCGGCATAGGCCAGTATTTTTGCCAGTGGTTTTAAACCCAGTTCGTCTGCTTTTTCTTTACTCATCAATACCAGGGCTGCTGCGCCATCATTCATGGTTGAAGCGTTTGCTGCGGTTACCGTTCCGTCTTTTTGAAAAGCACCTTTCAGGTCCGGTATCTTTTCAAACTTTACGTTAAACGGCTCTTCATCTTTTGCAAATAAAAACCGGGTCGCCTTTACGCTGCGGGATAGCCACAGGCACGATCTCATTATCAAATTTCCCTGCCGCAATTGCGGCCTGGCTGCGTTTGTAACTTTCAACGGCAAAAACATCCTGTGCTTCCCGGGTAATACCACAGGTAACTGCACAATTCTGCCGCATTGCCCATCGCTTTGCCGTCATACACATCAATGAGCCCGTCTTTTGCCAGCCCATCTATCAACTGTGCGTTACCGTATTTATTTCCCCAGCGAAGGCTGTCGGCATAAAACGGTGCATTGCTCATACTTTCCATTCCACCGGCTATAACAATATCTGCATCGCCCAATAAAATACTTTGAGCACCCTGTGCAATGGCTTTCATAGCGCTTGCGCAAACTTTATTAATGGTGGTACAGCATACTTCATCGGGTAACCCTGCAAATTTTGCAGCCTGCTGTGCCGGTGCCTGGCCCAGGTTGGCCTGTATAACCGCTCCCATCAGTACTTCATTGACCAGTGCAGGTTGTATACCTGCTTTTTCCAATGCGCCTTTTATGGCAATGGAGCCTAACTGTGTTGCTGTAAATCCTTTTAAAGAACCTCCAAAACTGCCTATCGGTGTGCGAACAGCCGAAATTATATATACTTCTTTCATATAGCTTTATATTTTTTGCAAAGGTAAGAATAATGCCTGTAGGTTTTCCCGGAAAAGCAAACAGGCAGATTTTTTATCTGCCTGTTAAATACATATCGTTGAGCGGAATATTACTGAACAGTTGTTACCTCGTAGCGAAGGTTATTCCCTTCTATTACTTCTTTATAATAAACACCGGATGGAGAAACAAAATATTTCTGTTCGTTGATCAGCTGCATGGCTGAACCGGCCGGCAATTGATCAAACCGGTCACCAACCACAGGCAATGCATCATCCATAGCATTAAGATCAGCTGTGTCATCTGCAACTCCTGTATTAATAACCCCATCAGTTCCAACAACCCGGTACCGCAACCTGTTCTTTTCATCTGTTTCTTCCTGGTAAAAAGTACCGCCAACATGGTAATATTTTTGTCCGTCAATGATGGCAACAACCGCATCAGCAGGCAGCTTTTTACTGTTGCATGCAATGGCGGCGCAACTACTTCGTATTGGTTGTTGTAAGGCCTGTAATAAATGCCGTTATTGTAATAGTATGGATCTGGCCCTACAAAAATGCGGTTGTATCCATAAGGCAATACATTAACCCGTACACCAAATACCGGCCCGTAATGTACATAGGCCCGCGGGCTCCTGTAAACGGAGCGGTAAGCAGGCCGGTAATTTGGCCGGTAGTATGGCCTGTATGCAGGCCGGTAATTATAACGCGGCCCAACATGAACCGTTACCTGGTTCCGGTTATACTGGTAGGGCTTATAATTACGGCCCCTGCCCCGCTGGGCAAACGATTCAACCGAAACCAATAATGCAAACAGCATGACCAAACTTATCTTTATATTTTTCATACCTCTTATTTTATGATTTAAAATTACTTAAAAGCATGTCGTGAACCTGTTAATTGACATATTTTAACAAATGCGTAAAAAAAAAATTAAACCCCCGGGTTAGGGGGTTCTAATTTATTGCCGGGTTCAAAGTTTACCAGCGATCTTTTTTGTTGCGTTTATGATCTCCAAATTTATTTTTTGGACTCCTGAACCTGTAGATCACCTCCTGTATTTCGTTGTCACGCTGTTCTTCAAGGGTGTTGATCATGCGCTTTTTTTGAAGCCAGCCCATATAAGGCCTGTTTCTGACAGCGTATATCTTCCTGTCATACTCCCTGTTGATCTGGGCGATCTGCATATCCCTTTCCCTTGCGGTGAAAACATACGCACCCCTGAAATCCCTGTCGTGCTTATCATAACCATAATTGTCATTGGAAGCATAAACATCGTTTTCCCGGTTTCCGCCACCCCGGTCTTTTTGACCGTACTGTGCAAATGCTGAAGCCATCATAGCTGTAGCAAATAAAAGTGTAAAGATTTTTTTCATAATTGTAAAATTTAATTGTGAATAATGTATATAAGACCTTGCATGATATAGTACGTTTACAAAGGAAATGTTAATAGGATGGGCTGGACAGGTTCCAGGATTTGCAGAAAAATTTTTATTGCCGGCTGGTTTATTATTTTTAAATTGTTGCTGAATTACTAAAACTGACATGATGAAAAAAATCACCTTTGGTTTAATACTTGTTGCTGTTATTGTATTTACAGCCTGTACAAAAAAAGCAAGCCCCGGCAAAACAGTTGAAAAAACAACCAACTACACTACAGATATTGTTCCGCTGCTGCAGGCTAAATGTACTCCCTGTCACCTTCCTTCCAAAGGTGGTAACAAAGCAAATTTTGAAAATTATGAGGGAGCCAAAAAATATGGAACAGCCATGCTGGAAAGGGTAATGCTTAACCCCGGCGACCGCGGCTTTATGCCTTTTAAACATGCCAAATTACCAGAAGCAGAAATTGCCATTATTAAAAAATGGATAGACCAGGGTTTAACGGAGAAATAAAATGATCATAAAGACCTGATCCTTGGATCAATTTTGCGGTAAAGAATATCTGCCAGTAAATTGATGATGATAAATATGCAGGCACTCAGCAGCACTGAACCCATGACCACCGGGTAATCCAGTTTTTCCAGTGCATCAACTGTTATTTTGCCGATGCCTTTCCAGCCAAAGATATATTCCACAAAAAATGCCCCGGCCAGCAATTCGGCAAACCACCCGGTAATGGCTGTGATCACCGGGTTAAGTGCATTGCGCAGGGCATGTGTATAGATGACCTTTTTTTTACCAAGCCCTTTTGCGTATGCTGTGCGGATATAGTCCTGGCTGAGCACATCCATCATAGAACTGCGGGTTAACTGTGTAATGATCGCCAATGGCCTGATACCCAAAGTAAATGCAGGCAGTACCCCGTTTTTCAGGCTTAGGTATTTTTCCCCGGTCACTTCATCAATCTCAAACCAACTGCCCGTTAGTTGTAAACCGGTATAAGCATGCAAAACCACTCCAAAAAAATAAGCAATGATAATGGCCATAAAAAATGAGGGAGCCGATATACCGGCAATACTGCTGAAAACTGCAGTGGTATCAAGCCAGGTTCCTTTTTTAACGGCAGCGGTTACTCCCAGTAAAATACCGATGATGGTTGCAAACAGCATGGCAGCTATGGCAAGGATCAATGTTCCGGGCAGCGCTTCCATCAATACCGCTCCCACTTCTTTTTTGGTTTGATAACTTTTACGCAGGTAAGGAATTTTAATACCAACTTTTATATCTCCCCCGGTAAAGATGCCCCTGAGTTGTTTTTTTTCAATATCAGCCCGGCTGTGAACACAAAGCGGTGAAACATCATTGACATATAACATAAACTGTTTCCACTTTGGCTGATCGAGGTACAGGTCGCTGCGGATATTGTCCATGGTCTTTTTATCACCTGTTTGCCCGGCGATCATCCGTGCAGGATCTCCAAAACCCTGGAACATGACAAAGACCAATATCACTACACCCAGCAGCACCAGGAATGCATAAAAAAGCTTTTTTAAAACGTATTTCAATATAGCAGTTTTGAATATCGAAATTCAGCATTGTTGATTTTAAAAAACGGCACGGCATACACAAAAGGACAGCATTAACCCATGCAGCCAATTTATCATTGCAAGGCATTTTTTATATCATTGCCGCCCCATTTGTTTTTAACCACGGGGCCCTCCATCAGGTATAATGTTACATTATTACGTGCCGCAGTTTTTAATGCAGTGGCATCGCAGTTCAATACAGTTATATTTACCGGTTCACCGGAAGTTGCCGGTTTGCTGTACCGTTCCTCGGTATTTTTCCGCTCGGATGATATAATATAAATTTGTTTCCCGCCTGCAGCCAGCAAACCGGCTACCCGCTGATCTTCTCCACTTTTATCAAGCAGGCTTATATCTTTAACATACAATAAATAATAGGCGCCCGGGGTATTCAGTATCGCTTCCGTAGTATCGTTGCCGGATGCCGTTTTTAAAACAAAATCATTGATCAGTGGAACATTATTTTTTCCTTTTTCCACCAGGATCTGTTTCCTTTCCGCAAATTCCCAGGTGCTGTCGGGCAATGCATCTACTTTAAACTCTTTATGTTCACCGGCTTTTTTGTACACAAAAATATAATCATATTTATCAGGTATGGCATCTGCCGGCATCTTACGCAGTTCCAGGATATTGTTGCCGGCTTTAAAAGGCAGGCAGTCTTTAATGGGTAAGTGTTTCAAAACATACCATTGCAGCGCCAATACCCCAAACAGTGATATTAAAAAGATGATCCCATTCCCATTTCCCCGGAAAAGAGGGCTTATGTATTTTCTGCCTGATAATATGATCAACACCAATACGAGCAGCACGATATCTTTTACAAAAGTTTGAATGGGTGTAAGCGGCACACAATCACCAAAGCAGCCACAGGCCTTTATTTTACCGCTGAACAACACATAACTGGTGAGGAATGTAAAAAACAGCATCATTAAAAGCAAAAGCCACGAAACCGTTTTGGTTCTCCAGCCCAGCAGCAAAGCAATTCCAAGTACTACTTCGAGGGTGATCATTAAAATGGAGAACATCAATGCCTGTTCATTTAACCAGTGCATCAGGCCTTTCATAATTCCTTCAGCTGCCCACACGTCAAAAAACTCCTGCATTTTAAAGGCAAGCCCCAATGGGTCTATCGCTTTTACAAGGCCTGAAAAAATAAATAAAATACCAACTAAAATTCTTGAGATGTTTACAACTAAATTCATGATCAATTTTTTTTTCTAAACATTGGTTCTTTATGATCCAGGCCCCCGCAAAAAGCGGGGTCCCGGCTCTGATTTTCTAATTGCTGTGTTTTTCTTCATCGATCAATATCAATCCAAATGCTGCATAATTGATGATGTCGTAAAAATTGGCATCAATGCCTTCACTTACGACCGTTTTACCGCTGTTGATCAAAATTTGTTTGATGCGTAATATTTTTGCCAGTACCAGGTCCACAAAACTTTCCTGGCTCATTTCACGCCAGGCTTCACCGTAATCATGGTTCTTATCTTCCATCAGTTTTTTGGCAATAGCAATTTTATCGTTGTAAAGCTGCTCCACGGTTTCATAAGGCAGGTCTTCCGGTTCATCATTGTTGATATCAAGCTGTATCAAACCGATAATGCCGTAATTGAGTATGCCTTTGAATTCGCTGATGATATCATCCCCGATCTTTTGTACCCCGGTTTCCTGTATGTTGCGGATGCGTTTGGCTTTGATATAGATCTGGTCTGCAACAGATATGGTTCGGTACACCCGCCAGGAAGTACCATAGTCTTTTGTTTTATGTAAAAAGACGGTTTTGCAGCCTGCCACTGCCCGGTCGTATTGCTGGTTAGTATTCATTTATCAATATGCCTTTGTAACTTAGAATGATTTTAACTCAAAAATAATTGAAAAGAATTG
Source organism: Chitinophagaceae bacterium (assembly GCA_016703625.1). Taxonomy (GTDB): domain Bacteria; phylum Bacteroidota; class Bacteroidia; order Chitinophagales; family Chitinophagaceae; genus Ferruginibacter. The sequence goes on from JADJBP010000008.1 coordinate 62,475, forward strand.
ATGAACACGATAAACTGCAGGGGGAAACTGCTTAACCTTTCACAACCCGTTGTGATGGGCATTATAAATGCCACAACCGATTCATTTTACGAAGGGCACCTGCATTTGAAGCATGAAGCGGTTTTGACCCTGGCGGGTAATATGATCCGTGATGGCGCTGCAGTGCTTGATATCGGGGGACAAAGTACAAGGCCGGGCAGTGAGCCCGTTTCTGTACAGGAAGAAACAGACCGGGTTATACCGGTCATTGAAAGTATCCATGCAGCATATCCCGAAATGATCTTATCGATAGACAGCTATTACAGTGCAGTGGCCAGGTCGGCAGTTGCAGCCGGAGCCGGCATCGTAAATGATGTAAGTGGCGGCAACCTGGATACCGGCATGACCGGCTGTGTGGCTGCCCTGCAGGTTCCCTACATCTGCATGCATATGCAGGGCAAACCTGCCACCATGCAAAAAGATCCTGTTTATACAAATGTGGTTACAGAAGTGCTGGATTTTTTTATCCATAAAACAGCTGAATGTACAAAGGCCGGCATTAAAGATATTATCATTGACCCCGGTTTTGGTTTTGGCAAGACCATTGAACATAATTTTCAGCTTTTAAGATCACTGGACGTATTTTCAATTACAAACAGGCCAATACTGGCAGGTTTATCCCGAAAGGGTACCATCAGTAAAACCCTTGGCATTACCACAGCAGAAGCTTTGAACGGCACTACCGTTTTAAATACGATGGCACTGATGAACGGGGCATCTATACTGAGGGTACATGATGTAAAGGAAGCAATGGAGGCTGTTACACTGTTCAACGCGTATAAAAAAGCGCCCCGGGAAAACCCGGGGCGCAACAACTTATATTAAGACCGGCTTATTTTTTTTCCGGTTGTTTGGTATCCTTATTTTTTGGATCCGAAAGTTCACTTGATTTTCTCAACATCTCCTCCTGCATTTGCTGTTGTTTGGCAAGGTATTCCTCTTCTGTTGCTGCATCAACGATATCCATATCAAATATGAGGATAGCATTTGGCTTGATCTTTTCGCCATTGCCGTTTTCGCCATAACCCAGTGAAGAAGGAATAAAGATGGTTGCTTTTGTCCCTTTTTTCATTTGCTGCAAAGCATCGCTCCATCCTAATATTACGCCTCCCAGTTCTGCTAAATTTACCGGGTAAGGTTGCATGTGATTGAATGCAGGATCGGTGTTTGAATCAAAAACAAAGCCACTGTCCAAAGTACGGCCCGTATAATTTACAGTTGCAATATAGCGGCTATCCATTTTTTCTCCTGTTCCTTCAGTTAATATGGCAACATAAGTTCCCCAATTGGTTTTTTGGGCTTTAATATTGTTTTTGGCCAGGTAATCTTCTATGAGTTTACTGTCAATATCAATTTGTGCTTTTTTCCGGCAAGTTCTTTTTCAACTTCTTCCACCTGCTTTTTGTAGATCCTTGGCTTTGCCAGAACCGATTCAGCCTGGTTGGCACTGTCTGCCTGGTCCTTGGTCTCAAAAAAGTTAACCAGGGTTACATGCGTGTACAGGTATTTTCCTTTTTTCATAAAAGGTGGCATTTCCTGCTTGGCATCTTTAAAGGCACTGTCGGTAAGCAGCCTGATGATGAGGCTGTCGCCTTTTTTAAGCTGTTTTAGTATTTTAAAATACGCTAACGGGGCACTTATAGAATCCAGCACCTGGATACGGGACATGTAATCCCTGGTATCCATTAATACAGTGTCCTTGGTTCCGCCATAAACCTGCTTGATATGTATTTGCATATAATTTCCGTACCCAACGGTCTTTCCGCTTCCGGTGTTAAAGATCTTGTATTCAAGGCCCTTGTCGCCTTTCTTAAAAGAACCGGTACAGGCTGTTAATACCAACATGCATACGGCAGACAGATAAAATAGTTGTTTCATTGTTTTATGTTTATTGTTTAATTGTTTTTTAAATTAATAACTGCTCAGCAGTGCTTCATTTTCTTTGAGGGCTGCTTTAAATTTTGCAACCACTTCACCCAGGGGTTCTTTATTAAAACCGCCGGCAGCATTAAAATGGCCGCCACCATTAAAATATTTTCGTGCAAATGTATTCACATCAAAATCATTTTTACTCCTGAATGAACTTTTACGTTCTTCACCCCGGTCGATGATAACGGCTGCCAGCCTGATCCCCTGGATACTGAGTGCATAATTTACCAGACCTTCGGTATCACCCGTCTTTACATTGAATTTAACAAGATCAGACTGGGGTATGGTGATCAAAGCAGTGTTGTATTCATAAAAAACCTCGAGGCGGTTCAACAGCACATGCCCGATGAAACGAAAACGGCTTTCCAGGAAATTATCAAATAATTCTTCATGAACATGGCTGTGCTCCAGCCCCCTTTCTTTTAGATCGTGTACCATTTTATGTACACTGGCCTTGGTGGAAGGAAAACGGAAGGAACCCGTATCCGTCATCACGCCGGCATATAAACATTCTCCGATGATCTCATCGATCAGGTCTGCATTCCCGGAATCAACGATCAGGTCATACACCATTTCGGCTGTTGAACTTTTATTAATATCACTGTTACCGAAACTCAGCTTCATCAATGAATGCATCAGCCCTGTTTCCCTTCGCTTCATAATCTATTACCTGGTCGCAACCTGGCATCCAGTCTAAAAAATCTGCCCAGTTTGTAGGAGAGATCACTACACAGCTATGCCCCAGTTTCACTAAAAAATGGTACAAAGCCAAAGCAGAGCCCATCGCATCGCCGTCGGGCTTCTGGTGCATGGTGACCACTACCTTTTTTGGCTGCTGTAGTAAGGGAAATATATTTTGTAAAGGCTGCATAAAGCGGCGCAAAAGTAGGTGAAAACCAGTTATAAACCAATTGGGAATTGCAGATTGAAGATTTTAGATTTTAGATATTTAGCATACAGATAGAAAAAAAATAAAATACCCGATAATAGTAAAATCTAAAATCGCCAATCTAAAATCATCATTCGGTTCTTATCTTTGCGGCTCAAAAAATAAAAATAATGAGCAACAGAACATTTACCATGATCAAGCCGGATGCAACGCGTAAAGGAAATACCGGTGCCATTTTACAAATGATCAATGCAGCAGGCTTTCGCATTGCAGCCATGAAAATGACCAAACTAAGTAAAGAAAAAGCCGGGGAATTTTATGCCGTACATGCCGCAAGGCCATTTTATGGCGAGCTTGTTGACTTTATGAGCAGCGGGCCAATAACAGCAGCGATCCTTGAAAAAGACAATGCCGTTGAAGATTTCCGTAAACTGATCGGCGCTACCAACCCTGCAGAGGCAGCCGATGGCACGATCCGTAAACTGTTTGCCGCTTCCATTGGCGAAAATGCCGTACATGGCAGCGACAGCAATGAAAATGCCGGAATTGAAGGTGATTTCTTTTTCAGCAAACTGGAGCAATTTTAATCAGGCACACAGCTTATAATAAAAAATGCCCCTGTAAACCAGGGGCATTTTTTAACCGGCACAAACAAAAGAATAACGCGTGGATAGTTTATATCCAGGCTGTAATAACAGCAAAAATGAAGCCAATCATGTAATTACCGGCCATTCTCACTGCGCTGCAAAAGGAATGTTGTAAATTTGGTCACCAACAGACCCCTTTTTTAAAGGATAAACTGAATTATGAAGAATATAAAAATCATTGAAGTACCTTCTGAGATCGGCGCCGGTACCCGTGGTGCCAGCCTGGGTATTGAAGCCATTAAAATTGCGGCACTCGATTTTATGAGCAATTTCTTTGTTCATTTCCCGTCGGAAAAGATCGAAGTGGAAAACAAGATACTGTATGAACCCATACAGTCGCCCTACGCCAAACGCATGCACGGTGTACTTACCATGTGCCAGCGGATCAGCAAATCAGTAGCAGATTCCATCAACGGGCATTTTTTCCCGGTTGTACTCAGCGGCGATCACAGCAGTGCGGCAGGGATCATGGCAGGCATTAAAATGGCAAAACCAAAAAGCAAACTGGGTGTGATCTGGATCGATGCCCATGCCGACCTCCATACACCATACACAACTCCTTCGGGCAATATACATGGTATGCCCATGGCGGCATCCATCGGTGAAGATAACCTTGAAATGAAAGTACATGAACTGGATGAACAAACCGCCAAACAATGGGAACAGTTAAAGAACATGGGGAAGATCAATCCCAAGGTTTTACCGGAAGACGTGGTATTTATTTCGCTGCGTGATTTTGAAAAAGAAGAAAAGCACCTGATCGACAAACACGGCATGAAAGTAATTACAACAGCCGAAGTAAGGCGTACCGGCGCTGAAAATGTTTGCCGTAAAGCCCTGCGGCATTTAAGTGACTGTACTGATATTTACATGAGCTTTGATGTGGACAGCCTGGATTCTACCATTTCAAAAGGTACCGGAACTCCCGTGAGTAATGGATTAAAGGAACGGGAAGTGGAAGACCTGATCAGTAAATTCATGCAGAACCGTAAAATTTGCTGTTTTGAAATTACCGAGGTAAACCCTACCCTGGATAAAGAGAACCTGATGGCAGAAATTGCCTTTAATATTCTGCAGCGCAGTGTAAATGTGCTGATGATGAACTAAACCGCAGATCTTTATTATTTTTTGATTTCAAAGATTTTTTTATGCAGAAAGTATTTCTTTTAATACTGGGTGTTTTTTTGTACAGTATTAATGTTGCACAAAAGAAGGATCCATATGTTGAGCAAATAAGGGCTTACCAGGAAAATTATGTCAGCACACATGAAGTAGTGAAGAAAAAAGATAAAAAGCATTTTCGTTTTTTCCCGGTCAGCAGTGCTTACAATATTTCCTGCTCATTTGAAAAAATAACAGATACCGTTGGTTTTACCATGAATACCTCGGCCAATACGTTAAAACATTATTATAGGTACGGTAAGCTGCATTTTAATGTGAACGGGGCCCATTGTCATTTGTTTGTGTATCAAAGCAAAGACCTGATGCAAACAGAAAAATACCGCAATTACCTCTTTATCCCTTTTACTGATTCAACTACCGGCGATGAGACCTATGGAAGCGGGCGCTACCTGGAGATTTCGATACCGGATATCCGGGACAACCAGCTGCAGCTGGATTTCAATAAGGCGTATAACCCTTATTGTACCTATGCTGCCGGTTATAAATGCCCCATTCCGCCAAAGGAAAACGACCTGCCAGTTGCGATCCGGGCAGGGGAAATGAATTTTGCAAAATCACATTGACCATGCAGAACAGTTCCCAGCTTTTAATGATTCAACCGGTTCAGTTTGGCTATAATGCCGAAACTGCCGTAAACAATACTTTTCAGAAAAATACCGGCGGCAACCTGCAGTTAAAAGCGCTGCAGGAGTTTACTGATCTTGTATTGCTACTGCGTACCAATAAAGTAGACGTTACGGTTGTTGAAGATTCATATACTCCTTCCACGCCGGATTCTATTTTTCCAAACAACTGGATCTCTTTTCAAGATGAGGGCCGGATCTTTTTATACCCTATGTTTGCGGTTAACAGAAGGCATGAAAGAAAAGATACCGTGCTGGAAACAATACAAAATAAATTTTTGGTCAAAGAAATAGTTGATCTCAGCGGATCAGAAACCGGCGGACTTTTTTTGGAAGGAACCGGCAGCATGGTGTTTGACCGTGAAAATAAAATTGCATATGCCTGTTTATCGCCAAGAACAGACGAAAAGATATTGAACGAATTTTGCAGCATAGCTGGTTACAATCCCGTTACATTCAGGGCCACAGACCATACAGGTATTGAAATTTATCATACCAATGTAATGATGTGTGTTGCGGATGATTATGCTGTGATCTGCCTGGAATCAATTACAAATGAAAAAGAAAGAAAAAATGTTTTGGCTTCTTTAGAGAAAACAAATAAAGAGATCGTTGATATTTCATTGCAGCAGCTGAACCATTTTGCCGGTAATATGCTGCAGGTTATAAATGCGGATGGGGAAAAATTGCTGGTAATGTCAACCCAGGCTTATCAATCTTTAACTCATGCACAGATCATAACTCTCGAAAAGCATAACCGTATCATTCACTCTTCATTAAATACCATTGAAACTGCCGGTGGCGGCAGCGCCAGGTGTATGATGGCAGAAGTGTTTCTACTCAAAAAATAATATATTCTCATATATATATATGCAGCAATTAATAATTATTGATTGTCTAATCCATAATGCCCGTTTTTAATCAAGCAAGTAGTTCAGAGATTTCTTTTTCCTATAAATGAATTGATATGAAAGCGATAAATTTTGCTATCCTCCTGTGTATACTTTTTTTTGTATCCTCCTGTAAAAAGAAGTTGAAACTGACGAGCCAATCAATGAGAAAGTGTATATCGCAGGTTGGACTAATTCTTTTTCATCACCATATTTTGGCACATATTGGGTGAACGGTGTTGCTGTTAATTTCCCGACCGGGAGCAAATTGTCCGAAGCAAATGCCATATTTGTTAGTGGGGCTGATGTGTATGTTGCAGGAAGAGAATTTGTTGCCGGAAAATATATTGGAAAGGTGTTGAAAAATGGAATCACTATTCATACTTTAGATAATCCACACGATTTATACATTACATCTATGTATATTTCAGGAACAGATGTATATGTATGTGGATATGGGGTGAGTAATGCTCTCGGAAGGCCTATTGCCAAATATTGGAAAAATGGAACTGTTTTTAATTTAGGCGATGGAACTTCTGATACACGGGCAAATGCAATTGTTGTTTCAGGTAATGATGTGTATGTTGCAGGAAGCTCATCAAATGCTCCTGTTTGTGTGGGCAGGTATTGGAAAAATGGAAATCCTGTTGACCTCACTTCACCCCTCGGAGATGCCGGTTTGCATACCATTGCAGTTAATGGAAATGATGTATATGCAGGAGGATACGAAAAAGTAGGGCTAATAAATGTAGCAAGATATTGGAAGAATGGGGTTGCAGTTGATCTTTCTGATGGTATACTTGATGCAACTATCGCCGCAATTACTCTAGAAGGATCAGTAGTTCATGCTGTAGGTGCTCAATCAAATGATAGTCGAGGACACTCAATAGCAATATATTGGAAAGATGGTGTTCCAACCAAACTTTCAAATGGTTCTTTAGGTCAGTTTGCCAATGCTATTTTTGTAAAGGGCGATGATGTGTACATTACAGGAAATGAAGTTAGATTAGCTCCTGGCGATGTAGTTCCTACTACATATGGAAAGTATTGGAAGAATGGAGTATTGGTTAATAACGGTGTTTTCCCTTCAACAAAGTTAACATTTGCCAATTCAATCTTTGTAACGGAATAGAAATGCAAGTAATCGCCTGAAGGTTTTGGTTCAAATAAACTACATTAATTACATCACTTCTACTTAAAATAATTATGAAAACAGTTTTTAAAGTTATTGCCTTGATAAGTTTCACTTTTTTAGTAAACTCCTGCAAAAAAACAGATGTACCAACTGCAAAGAATGTTTATGTTGCAGGCTCACAATGGAATGGTACAAGTTATGTTGCCACCTATTGGAAAAATGGTACCCCGGTTCATTTGACAGACGGCTCTAAATCAACCCTTGCAAATTCAATATTCGTTAGTGGTAATGATGTTTATGTAGCAGGTGAAGAATATTATGTCACCAGCCTTACCGGCACTGTAGCTAAATTCTGGAAAAATGGTGTGTTAACTAACCTGCCTGCCGATAATCAGTTTAACCATGCAAATTCAATTTTTGTAGTTGGCAACGATGTATACATTGCCGGATACGAGAATAGCAGCACTGGCTATTCGATAGCAAAATATTGGAAAAACGGTGTTGCAAAAAGATTAACCGACGGAAGCACAAACGCATGGGCAAATTCTATATTTGTTGCAGGTAATGATGTATATGTAGGGGGCGAGGAAAATTCTGCGGTGCTGGGTATGGCAACCCTATGGAAGAATGGTGTTGCTGTAAGATTAACTGACGGTACAAAGGATTCATGGATCAACTCGATTTCGGTTGTAAATAATGATGTTTATGCTGCAGGCGTTGAATCCATCCGCCCTTATTCCAGGCTTGTAGCGAAATATTGGAAAAATGGGGTAGAAACACCATTGACGGATGGTACAAAAAACGCGTATGCACAATCTGTGGCGGTTAATGGAAATGATGTTTATGTCGTAGGCTATGAGTGGGGATTGCCTGTAACTTCTTATACTGCGAAGTTCTGGAAGAACGGCATATTGTCTGATGAGATCAACAACTCAACTATGACCAAGCCACAATCGGTTCAGGTATATGGAAACGATGTATTTATTGCCGGTAATAGCAAAAGTAGTTCAGGCAATTCACAGGCAAGCTATTGCAAAAACGGTAAACTTGTTTTGCTGGATAATACCGGATTTACTACATCGGTCGCTAATTCAATTTTTGTAGCTGAGTAATAATTCAAAATAAAAAAACCGGGAGCTCCCCCCCGGCTTCAAACTAACATCAATCGTATAAAAAGTTTACTGTTTTTACAGTCCCATGATCTCTTTTTTATGCCGCTTACCGGCCAGTGACGGATCAAGTTCGATCGCTTTATCACACATCATCTGCCCTTTTTCCTTTTCGCCCTTCTTTTGAAAACAAAGACCGGCCTGGTACAGCGCCTTACCGTCCTTCATATCCATCTCCATTAACATTTGACAATAGGCCAGGCATTTATCATACATTTTACGGTCGTAAAAAGCCTGCCCGATATCTCTTAATAATTCCTTATCGCCCGGTTTCCTGGCAATGATCTCCTTTAAAAGATTTTCACCATTTTCATAATCACCGGTGTACAGGTATGCAAAACCAAGGTTCTCATTGAAATCATTGGTGCGGATAATTCCATGTTCTGCGGCTTTATTAAAACTGGCTACCGCATTTTTATAATTGTCAGTATTATAGTAGATCAATCCCAGTTCAAAATGCCATTTGCTTTTGGTATTGTCAAGCTGCAGGGCTTTTACATAAAACGGTATTGATTTTCCCTCCTGTCCCATTTCAAGATAGGTCCTTGCCAGGGTATAAGCTGATACAGCATCAGCGGGATCTTTGGCTACCAGGTTCAGCAATAATTTTTCTGCTTTGCCGTAATCTTCCAATTCGTAATATGACTGGGCAATGATCCGGTCGGCATCTGAACAGGTTTTACATTTTAGTGCAAAATTGATGGCATTTTGAAACTGGCGGTAACTGTAATAAAGTTCTACCAGTTCTTTAATGGCCACTTCATTGCTGTTATCCAGTTCAAATGCTTTTAAAAAATTTTGTTTGGCTGCATCTGTACGCCGCATTTCCTTATTTACCAGGCCATTTTCAATATAAGCAGCAGTATAATTGGGATTATGATGAATGGCATTTTCAAAATGGTTGGATGCCACAAGGTACCTGCGGGCAGTTTTTTCTTCAATTCCTTTTTCAAAGAAATAAAATGAACTATCCAGGGAGTGTGCAAACGCAGTACCGGATACCAATATGAGGACTAATGTGAATAGGTTTTTCATAGGTTTATAGGTACAATTACCAGTCCAATTATTTAAGTACTACAGTTCCTAACGCTGGAAGGTGTACAATTATTTCATAAATATCCCTTTTTTATCCACCAGGTTAACAACTGGTGAAGGGTTGAACACTTTACCCGTTCCCCAGTATTGTATGCTGTCGCTGTTAAAAATTTCAGTCCATGCCGGTTTCCCCTTAACCCTGATTTTCCAGTCTCTCTGCACAACCGGTGTCATATTTAAAATAACAAGTATATTATTTTTTTATGCTTTCCCTTACGCATAAATGCAATAACGGATTCTGAACGGTGATCCAGGTCAATCCATTCAAACCCCTTTTCACTGAATTGGTATTCGTGCAGGGCAGGTTCCTTCCGGTATAAATGATTCAGGTCACGCACACAATCCTGCATTTGCCGGTGACTGTCAAACTGCAGCAGTTCCCAGTCAAGTTCTGTCTTGTAATTCCATTCAGCAGTTTGCGCAAATTCGTTGCCCATGAATAAAAGCTTCCCCCCGGGATGGGTGAACATGTAGGTGTACAGCAGCCGCAGGGTTGCAAATTTCTGCCATTCATCGCCGGGCATTTTATACAGCATGGGACTTTTGCCGTGCACCACTTCATCGTGGCTGAAGGGCAGCATGAAATTCTCGTCGTAATAATACATCATGCTGAACGAGAATTTATCCTGCTGGAACTGCCGCATCAGCGGGTCCATTTTAAAATAATTGAGCGTGTCATGCATCCAGCCCATCATCCACTTCATGCCAAACCCAAGCCCGCCTTCTGTTGTAGGCTTCGATATTTTAGGCCAGTCACTGGCTTCTTCTGCAATGGTCTGTATATCCGGGAAATCACGGTAAACCGTTTCATTGAACTGCTGGATGAATTCGATCGCTTCCAGGTTACCGTTACCTCCGAATTTATTGGGCTTCCATTCACCTTCCCGGCGTGAATAATCCAGCCGCAGAACAGAATTAACGGCATCAACCCGGATGCCGTCGATGTGGAACCGGTCGAGCCAGAACCGGGCACTGCTGATCAAAAAAGACCTTACTTCTCCCCTTTCATAATTGAAAATATAACTGTTCCAGTCGGGATGATAGCCTTTCTGCATATCCGCATATTCATAGGTATGGGTTCCGTCGAACATAAACAGCCCGTGTGCATCATACGGGAAATGGGAAGGCACCCAATCCAGTATCACGCCAATGTTTTCCCGGTGTAATGCATCAACGAGGTCTTTAAAATCATCAGGTGTTCCAAAACGTGAGGTAGCAGCAAAATAACCGGTACCCTGGTAGCCCCAGCTTCCGTCGAACGGGAATTCCATCACCGGCATCATTTCCACATGCGTAAAACCCATTTTTTTAACATAGGGTACCAGGTGGGTTTTCAGCTGCCGGTAACTGTTAAAACTTTCTTCATCTGTTTTAACCGGCCGCATCCAGTAAAAGCCGGGCGTATGCAATACATCCAGGTAATGACTTCCAAATTTTTGATAGCCGTTATAAAATGTTCCGTTCTTAAAATTGATGATATCCTCATCCGTGAACAGCGAATAATTCCAAACCGGTTTCAGGCTGTCGATAAAATGAACGTCTTCATATTTTACAGCCGGCCCTTCCGGTAATTTTTTTTTCACCCGTTTTACTGATTTTGCCGGTTGACTATTTGTTGTTGCCATTTAAATAAATACACTGTTTAAAGCGGGATGAAATATGCAAATTTGTTTTAACTTAATTTTATGAATACCAATTTAGTCAATAACGATTAATAAATTCATCTTTAAAAAGGTTTTTAACCAACTTGTATTTTTACCAATCCTGCTACTGTATGCCTAAACCTGCTGCCCTGCTTTTTATTGCTGTATTTTTACTTCCGTTTCATATGCGCAAAATATTACTGTTACCGGTTCTGTTAAAGACACCGTTCTGCAGAAAGGCGTACACAATGCGGTTGTAGCCCTGCTCTCCGCCAAAGACTCGGTGTTGTATAAATTTACAAGAACCGATGTTACCGGGAACTATGCTTTTAAAAACCTGCTACCGGGCAATTACGTGGTTATGACAACCCATCCTTTTTTCGCAGATATGGTACTCCCGCTTGAATTGAAAGATACGGAAATGCAGATACCACTCATTGCATTAACTTCTAAAAGTAAATTGCTGGAAGAAGTGATCGTTAAAACAGGTTCGCCGATCAAGATCAAAGGAGATACTACTGTTTATACAGCCGACAGTTTTAAGGTAAGGGCTGGTGCCAATGTGGAAGAACTGCTGCGCAAATTACCCGGGATACAGGTAGATAAGGACGGAAAAATAACCGCTATGGGCGAACAGGTAAAAAAGGTTTTGGTTGACGGAGAAGAATTTTTTGGCGATGACCCGGGCATTGCCACCAAAAACCTGCGGGCAGATATTGTTAAGGAAGTGGAAGTATTTGATAAAAAAAGTGACCAGGCGGCCTTTACGGGCATTGATGACGGCGTGAAGGATAAAACCATCAACCTTAAACTGAAGGACAATGCCAAGAAAGGATATTTTGGCAAAGCAGAGGCCGGTACTGATTTTAATAATTATTACAACAACAGTGTAATGGCCAATGCCTTTAAAGGCAAACGAAAACTGGCAGCCTATGGCATTATGAGCAATACCGGGCAAACCAATTTAGACTGGCAGGATAACCAGAATTATGGCGGCAGTGCCGGAATGACAACAGAGGTGATGGACGGCGGGGGCATTATGATCACTTCTGAGGGAGATGGAGACAGTTACTGGGGCGGCCGTGGGGGTATACCCCAGAACTGGAATGGCGGCCTGCATTACAGCAATAAATTCAACAACAACAAACATATCCTGAACATGGGATATAAAATTTCAAAGGTTAACAGCCCCAGCGGCGAACGCAATTATACCACCAACTTTACCGGCGATTCCTCGTTTACATCAAACAGGATCTCCGAAGGATTCTCTTCAAAACTGAAACAAAGCCTTAACCTGAGTTATGAAACCAATATTGATTCTTCCAATTCATTAAAATTTACAGCACGTGGTAATCTTAATAATACCAGATCCAACAGCAATTTCAACCTGCAGTCACTGAATTCAAAATCATTGCTGATCAATTCCAGCAAAAGATTAACCAACAGTACCATTGATAATTCGGCCATAAATACCACCCTGCTGTGGAAGCATAAGTTTAAAAAACTGGCACGCACCCTTACGGTAAACCTGAATTATAATAACAGCAGGTCCAATACCGACAGCTACCTGTACGCAGAAAATGATTATTATTCCGGTGGTATCCCCATTCAAAATGATACCACCGACCAGATGAATACCCGTGATAACCTTTCCAACACATTTTCAACTACGATAACTTATACTGAACCCATTGTGAAAGATTTTTACCTTTCCCTTAATTATACTTTCAGCACGGCCACCAATGTAAATGAAAGATACAGTTACGAAAAAGGCATCAATGGAAAATACACAAAGCAAATTGATTCTTTAAGCAATTCCTTTTTATTCAGGCAAACCAATAACAAACCCGGCATCAGTTTCAGGTATGTAAAAAAGAAGAATAATTACAGTATCGGCCTTTCAGTTTCACAAACACATTTTGAACAGGATAACCGGACCAAAATTCAAAGCCGCAAATATGATTTTACCAACTTTTTTCCCAACGGCATCCGTTTATTTAAAGCTATCAGGCAATGGCGGTGTACGTTTTAATTACAACGGTTCTACCAGGGCGCCTTCGCTCGACCAGTTACAGCCTATTGTTGACAATACCGATCCGCTTAACCAGTATATTGGTAACCCCGACCTGGACCAGTCTTTTACCCATTCATTGGGCATGAATTACAATTTTTACAATGTACTGGAGGAAAAAGGATTGTGGCTGGGCATTAACGGTAACATCGTTCAAAATGCATTTGTAAATGAGAGCACTATAGATAACAATGGTAAAACAGTTTACCGGACAGTGAATACTGATGGTAATTACAATTTTAACCTGTATTCCAACTACAATTTTAAATGGAAAAAGCCCGGCATCAGGGTCTATTTAGGCCCCAATGTGAATATCAGCAGGAATATCAGTTTCCTTAACGGCCAGCGGGCTGTGAACAGCAGGTTCAGTTATGGAATAAATGCCGACTTCAACAAGCAAAAGGATAAGAAGTATGATAGTCAGCTTTAGTCCCAATTTCAGTTGGGTTCAGGCTAAGAACTCCATCAACAGTTCGGCCAGCGCCAGTTACTGGCAACTGGGTTTGCGGGCAGATGTGGATATTACATTGCCGTATAAATTCAGGTTTGAAACAGACGTGAATTTCAGCGCCAAACAGCAGGATCCGCGTTTCCCGGCAAGAAATAAATTCACCATCTGGAATGCAGAACTGAAGCGTAATATTCTTAAGGATAAACTGGAAGCTTCGGTATCGGTAAATGATATCCTGAATGAAAACCGTGGTTACGAACGCAGTTTTAACGATTACCGCTACTCGGAAACCTTTTACAATACACTGACGAGGTTCTGGATGTTCACGCTCACCTGGAATTTTTCGAAAAACGGTAAGCTACCATCAGATTTTTAAAAGTTATTAAAACAGATACATGAAAACGATATTAATTTTAGCAGCCCTGTTTTTGTTTAACAGCACGCAGGCACAGGTTTTTATAAACAAAGGCATGATAGAATATGAAGTGGTGCTCAATAACCATAAAGCCATGGGTGAAGGCACCTGGGCCGAAATGTTCAAGGACAAGATCTCCCGCCTGTCAACCAGTTATTACCAGCTTACTTTCGATAATGATAAAAGCATTTACCGCTTTAACCGTAAGGATGAAAAACAAAATCGCCCTGGGGCAATGATGGCAGCGAGGACAATATCTGGTTCAACGATTACAGCGATGATAAGTTTGTACAGCAGAAGAATGTATTTGGCGAAATCTATATCTTAACCGACAGCCTGAAAAGAATACACTGGAAGATCACCAATGAAAACCGCATGATCGCAGGTTTTAACTGCCGCAAAGCGGTTGGTATCCTGTTTGACAGTGTGTATGTTTTTGCTTTTTATACGGATGAGATAACAGTTACCGGCGGCCCGATGAGCCTGAATGGTTTGCCGGGTATGATCATGGGCATCACCATACCCCGCATGTTTAGCAGCTGGGTGGCTACCAAACTGGAGATCAACGGTGTTAATTACGGGAATATAACGGCACCGGTTAAGGGCAAAAAGAAAAAGGCAGCCGAACTCCAGGAAACTGTAGTTAAAGTAACCAAGGACTGGGGTAACTGGGGCCAGCAGGCCGTATGGAATATTTTTTATAATACCATCAGATCACAAAACCATCCGGCAGTATGGCTCTTTTTTTAATAACGATAATACCATCTTTAACGGTATATAAAGCATGATCCGTATCTGCTAAATGGGTGCCGCCGGTGATGCTCACATTATTACCGATGCGGCAATCCTTATCCACAATGGCATTTTCTATTTTACAGTTTTCGCCAATGCCCAGTTTGGGAATATTACGCTCCAGGGAATGTGCCATTTCAGGTATGGTTTCATAATAATCACTACCCATGATGTAGGAACTGATGATCTCGGTTCCTTTACCAATACGGGTTCTGATACCGATCACGCTGCTCACGATCCTGGATGCATCAATGATGGAACCTTCGGCAAGTATACTGTGTTCAACAAGTGTTTTGCCGATCTTCATGGGTGGCAGCATACGGGCACGGCTGAATATGGATTTGTTATTATCAAAAAGATTAAAGGGCGGTATTTCCAGTGTGAGCGCCAGGTTGGCCTCATAAAAGGAGTAAATGTTCCCGATATCTGTCCAGTAACCATCATACTGGAAGCTAACCACTTTCCCGGTATTGATTGAACCCGGGATGATCTCTTTCCCAAAATCAGTTGCTTCCCTTTTATCCTCCAGCAACTGATCAAATAAAAGTTTGCGGTTAAAAATATAAATACCCATGGAAGCGAGGTATTTGCGCCCCTGGGCCTTCATTTCCGGCCCGGTTTCGCTTTCCCATACAGGCAACAACTCCTTTGCAGGCTTTTCAATGAATGCGGTAATATAATTATCGGTATCTGTTTTTAATATCCCGAACTCCGGCGCTTCCCGGTCGGCTACCGGTATGGTAGCAATGGATATGTCGGCCCCTTTGTCGATGTGGTTCTGGAACATTTCATTAAAATCCATCTGGTACAGCTGGTCGCCGCTTAAGATCAGCACATACTCGAAATCGTTATTCTTGATATGTTTTAAAGATTGCCTCACGGCATCGGCTGTACCCTGGAACCAGCCCAGGCTGTCGGGGGTTTGTTCTGCAGCCAGTATATCCACAAAACCGCTGCTGAACTGGCTGAACTGGTAAGCATTTTTGATATGCTTGTTCAGTGAAGCCGAGTTGTATTGCGTTAATACAAACATCCGGTTGATGTTGGAGTTGATGCAATTTGAAATGGGAATATCCACCAGCCGGTATTTTCCACCGATCGGTACTGCAGGTTTACTGCGGGTTGAGGTTAAGGGATACAGGCGGCTTCCGGCTCCACCGCCAAGAATTACCGCTACAACTGATTTGCTGATCATGTGATTTTATTTTAGTTGTATGGACTCATACAAGTTAATATATTTTTCCGCACTATTTTCCCAACTGTTGTCTATTTGCATGATCTGTTTTATTATGACAGTCATTTTTTCGGTATCATCAAACAGTTCAACAGCCCGGTGTATCGAATACGTGATATCCCAGACACTGGCATGATTAAAACGCAAACCAAAACCATTTGGTTCACCAATATCTGTTACGGTATCCTTTAACCCACCGGTGCTTCTTACAATGGGAATGGTTCCGTAACGCAAAGCATACATCTGGTTCAGGCCACAGGGCTCTACCCTGCTGGGCATTAAAATAAAATCGGCCCCGGCATACATCTGGTGTGCCAGTTTTTCATTGTACCCGATCCGGGAATTATAATACCCGGCAAAATTTCCGTTCAGGTAAGTCAACTGGTTCTCCACTTTTTTATCCCCGCTCCCGAGTATCAAAAAATTCGTTTTGTTTCCCAACTGTCTTATTGAATCTGCAATAGCCTGCGGTAAAAGGTCGGCCGCTTTTTCGCCAACCAGCCTGCCGATATAAATAAACAGGGGCAGTTTGGCATCCAGCTTAAAATCTTTACAAAGTTTTTCTTGTTGAGTTGCTTGCCTGCCTGGGCATCTTTTAATGAATAGTTATCTAAAATATAGGTATCAGTAGCCGGGTTCCACACAACTGTGTCAATACCGTTTAATATACCGCTGCATTTGAACCGTTCCCGGATAAACAATGACTCCAGCCCATTTGCATTTTCAGTAAGTTCTTCCATATAAGTTGGACTAACGGTGCTCACCCTGTCGGCGCATTTAATGGCACAGGCCAGCGGGTTTATCATATTATCCCAATCCAGCAAACCCCATTGCCAGGTATCCCATGCAGGTAAATAACTGCTTTTATCCCAGCTCATCCAGCCCTGGTATTGTGCATTGTGAATGGTAAGCACCGTTGGTACCCCGGCAAGGTGCCTATATGCAAAACAGTTACGCATCATAAATGGAATAAGGCCGGTATGATGATCATGCACATGCACTGTATCCGGCCGGTGCTCCCATTGGGCCATCCAGTCAACCACGGCGATCTGGAATGCGGTGAATCGTTCTGCATCATCATCATAACTGTAAATAGCTTCCCGGTCAAGCAAACCGTAAATGTCAACACAATACAGGTCAAAATCAAGTTTACTGTCCTTTTCCCTGATGGTGGTATAATCAAAATGGGTATCCCCCATCATAAATCCTCCTTTGTGTTCAACAGACCATTCATTTTCGTACAGGAATTTTGTACGGTGCATGGGTATAACCACTTTGGCTATATGGCCCTGCTGCTGCTGGTACCTGGGCAGGGTACCCACTACATCTGCCAGTCCACCGGCCTTTGCGTAAGGGTAACATTCTGCACTAACATGTACTATTTCCATTCAATCATTTTATTGCTGACCAATTTACCAATCATTTTGATGCTGACCAATTTCCAATTAATATTTTTCGCCTTGATAATTTTATTCTATTTTCAAACCTCTAAAAAAAAACGATATGCCAACTGAACCAAATGACCTGATCACATCCATAAAAAATGAACCCTTAAAAGAAACCAATTACGGTGCATTGAGTACATTGGTTACCGTGTTTTTCTTTTGGGGATTCATTGCTGCCGGAAACAGTGTGTTCATCCCTTTTTGCAAACACTACTTTAACTTAGACCAGTTTCAGAGCCAGCTGATCGACTTCGCTTTTTATACGGCTTATTATATCGGGGCGTTGGGCCTCTTTGCTTACGGGGCCTTTGGCGGTAAGGACCTGGTTGGCAAATGGGGTTATAAAAAAAGTATTGTGTATGGTTTACTTTTCTCGGCACTGGGTGCTGCTGCCATGATCATAGCAGTTAATGCAAATACGTTTGCGGGTATGCTGGTTGGACTATTTATTGTTGCGCTGGGTTTTTCTTTACAGCAGACTGCGGCCCAGCCTTTCGCCATTTCATTAGGCGATCCGGCAACCGGCACCAGCCGGGTTAATCTTGGCGGGGGGATAAACTCTTTGGTACTACCATTGGACCTATTGTAGTGGCCATTGCCTTATTTGGTACAACAGCTGCCATTACTGATGAAAAAATTGCAGCATTAAGTTTAAGCAAAGTCATTGTTTTATACAGTTGTGTTGGTGCATTATTTATTGCAGCTGCTGCATTATTCTTTTTTTCAAAGAAAGTTCCTTCGGGTATTTTGATCGAAAAAGTTGAGAGTGGTACCAAAGCATTATATACATTACTTATAATGACCGGTTTGTTGGTCATCATGTTTGTTCCTGTTTTCAGCAGTTACAAAACAGATATAGCAAGTTTAGGTGATGCAGAAAAACATGCTTTGGAAGCTTATCGGTTAAAATGGTTATTGGGAGCTTTGGCTGTGGTGGTAGTTGGCCTGCTGGTTGCCAATATGAGTGCGAAGAAAAAAGTGCAGGGTTGGGGTGCCATGCAGTATCCACAATTGGTGTTGGGTATGTTGGCTATTTTTGTTTATGTGGGTGTTGAGGTTGCTATCGGCAGTAATTTAAGTGAATTGCTGAAACAACCTGAATTTGGAGGATTCCAGTCGTCTGAAGCTGCACCATACATCTCTATGTATTGGGGCAGTTTAATGATTGGACGTTGGGCAGGAGCGGTAAATGCATTTAAACTATCAAAAATTCAAAAATTTTACTGCAGATCATAGTGCCGCTTGTTGCCTTTGGTGTTATCATCGGTGTAAATACGGTTGCCCAATATGATATGAAACCACTGTATTATTATGTGCTTTGTGTGGTGATCCAGATCATTGCATTTTATTTCAGTAAAAATAAACCAGCGAGAACATTGATGTTATTTGGTGTTTTGGGTGTTGCAGCCATGTTGATCGGTACACAAACAACAGGTACAGTTGCAGTATATGCATTTTTAAGCGGAGGATTGTTCTGTTCGATCATGTGGCCTTCAATTTTTGCATTATCAATCGCAGGGCTTGGAAAATATACCACAGAAGGGTCAGCATTTTTGATCATGATGATATTGGGTGGTGGCATCATTCCCCCTATACAGGGTAAACTGGCTGATGTAATAGGTATCCATCAATCGTATTGGGTGCCTGTAATTTGCTTTGCTTACCTGGCCTTTTTTGCCATAGCAGTAAAAGGAATATTAAAAAAACAGGGTATTGATTATGATGCTACTGTTGAAAGCTCCGGCCATTGATTTTTAGTAACCTCATTTGAACCAGCTTTATGAAAGATAAATTTGCGGTAGGTATTGATATTGGCGGCACTACCACCAAATTTGGTGTAGTAAACAACCATGGAGAGATCCTGGAACAGGATCGTATTCCCAGTAACGAGCATGAAGTAGTTGAAGATTTCATTGATGACCTCTATGAAAAATTAATGCCCATGATTGAAAGGTCAGGTGGTGTGCAACATTTTGTTGGTATTGGCATAGGTGCACCCAATGGCAATATTTACACCGGCACCATTGAGTATGCACCCAATTTAAAATGGAAGGGTATCATACCAATTGCTGAATTGATCAATAAAAAATTCAATCTTAAAACAAAGCTTACCAACGATGCCAATGCAGCGGCCATGGGTGAAATGATGTATGGCGCCTGCAAAAACATGAAGCATTTTATTACCATCACCCTGGGAACGGGTGTGGGAAGCGGTATTGTAATTGATGGCAAAATAGTAGTTGGCCATGATGGATTTGCCGGCGAACTGGGCCATACCATCATCAGGCCGGGTGGCAGGCTGCATAAAAGCACGGGCATGCGTGGCAGCCTGGAATCATATGCCTCTGCAACAGGCGTGCGTGAAACGGCAATAGAAATGCTGACGCAGTATCCCGAAGATCCCAGCCTTTTACGCAACTATTCCATTAATGAACTTACCTGTGAATCGGTTTACGAGTGCGCCATGCAGGGAGATACTATTGCCAACAATATTTTTGAATTTACAGGGCAGATACTTGGCGAATCCCTGGCCAATTTTGTGATGTTCTCTTCTCCTGCAGCGATCGTACTTTTTGGCGGACTTACCAAGGCAGGCAACCTGCTTTTGAATCCAACCAAAAAACATATGGAAGCAAACCTGCTGCCCATTTTTCAAAATAAAGTTAAACTGATCTTTAGCGAACTGAAAGAATCAGATGCTGCTATACTGGGTGCCAGTGCATTGGTTTGGGATATGAAAGCCTGATAAAAAAATATTATTCAATATAATATTAAAAAGGCCCTCTGTTGAGGGCCTTTTATTTAGTTTAACCGGTATTACCTGATCTTTAAAACAGGCCTTAATTTATAATCGCCCGTTCCTTCTTTTTTTACAGATAAGGCTGCATCAAAATCAATGATGATCGTTTCCAGGGTAGCCTGTAATGTCCTGCTGATCTTTATTTTCAATCCCGATTCTGAACCGCTAGGAATCGTTAACGGATACACGATACCCGCATCTTTAATGGTATTGCAAAGGTGGCTATGCATGCCATTGCTGCGAGGATCATGATATTTTTTTTCATAGTTATATTTTTTATATAACAACCCATTGAGAAAATCATGCCAATAACTGAAAATGTGAAAAAGTTTATATAACGGGCAAATCATTGATGTGCAATGATAAAAACCGCAGGCACCGGACGCTGCAATCCTTTACTGCTGGGTGTAATAGTTTCTTTTCCATTAACCAGCATACAACTGCTTCCGCCTCCATCCAAGTTCAATGCTTCTATACAACCCAGGTCTTTTAAGAGCTTTGCTTCCTGTTCAAGTGTTGCACCTTCGGCAATGCCCGGTAACCTGCCCTGGATTGCCATGATGATGAGATAACCATCACCTGTATAACCCATACAGGTCCTTGGGTGTTTATCGTTGATGGCTTTACCGGTGAACATCATTTCCTTTTCATTAAATATCATTACAGTTCCAGACTGTACTAAAACCGGCCCGCCACCGATGGCTGTTTGCATTCTCCATCTTTGTGGCAGTTTTTCATCACTTATTGTTCCGGTAACACGCACTTCTGACTCCTCCCGGAAAGGAGGAAACTGCCAGGCTTTTGCAAAATCTTTAGTGCTGTCTGTTACTATCCAGGCAACGTCTGCATTCCTGTTTTTCCTGATTCCAATTGCACTTCTGTTAATTTTAATAACGTATTCTGTGCTATCGGCACGTTTTCTTTTTACTGATTTGATATTTTGTGATACGACTTCCCATTTTAATAACTACATTTAAATTCTGATTGGTTGCAAACTGAAAAAGTTCCATTAACAACCAGCAATGGTTTATCATTCTTCTCATAAAATTGCAAGGGAGTTAATCTTCTGCCCAATGTTGTATCAACAGTAAAATCAAGTTTCCTGTCTTTCAGCTTCGCTTTTACAAAAAAAGCAATAAAAGGTTTACCATCTAAAGAATCAGTGGTTTTAAAAACCTGCACAGTTGAAGGCAGGGGTCCATAGTCAGCATCAACATTTATCCATTGTACCTGGCCAAAAGAAGCGGTGGGAAAATAAAAACAAACAGCCAGTAATATACCGGCTGCTACTATTTTAGATGCTTCGTTCCTCAGCATGACAGGCTTTTTTCTTCTTTCCATTTATTTTTTCCATAACCGGGGATCACATGTTTTTCTGAATGATACGAAGACCTTACCAGCGGTCCACTTTCCACATAATCCAAACCCAGGTTGTACCCGATCTCCCGGTACTCAGCAAACTCATCGGGGTGCACAAAACGGGCTACCGCTAAATGTTTTTTTGTGGGTTGCAGGTATTGTCCGATGGTAACAACATCTACCCCGTTAGCCTGCAGGTCTTTTAAAGTCTGGATCACTTCTTCCCTTGTTTCGCCAAGTCCAAGCATGATGCCGCTTTTTGTTCGCATACTGCCAGCTTTCAATATCCTCAGGGTGTTCAGGCTCTGGCGGTATTTGGCCTGTATACGAACCTGCCTGGTGAGCCTTTCGGTGGTTTCAATATTATGGCTCACCACTTCGGGTGCTGCATCAATGATGCGCTGAATGTTTTCCGCGTTCCCTTTAAAATCGGGGATCAGTGTTTCTAAAGTGGTGCCCGGGTTTAAGGCTTTGATGGCTTTTATGGTATTGTACCAGATTATACTGCCCCCGTCTTTCAGTTCATCCCTGTCAACAGAAGTAATAACGGCGTGCTTGACTTTCATCAGGTTAATGGCTTCTGCTACCCGTTGTGGCTCGTCCCAATCCACTTCCAGGGGCCTGCCGGTAGCTACATTGCAAAATCCGCAGCTGCGGGTGCAGATATTACCCAAAATCATAAAAGTTGCCGTGCCTTCGCCCCAGCATTCACCCATGTTGGGACAGTTCCCGCTTTCACAAATGGTATGCAGCTTATGATTATCAACCAGTTTGCGAACATGGCGGTATTCTTCTCCAATGGGTAATTTTACCCTTAACCAATCAGGCTTTTTTTCTTTTTGTGCTGCTATTCCGTCAGGTACGGTTAATGATGTCATGAAAGGAAATGCTTTTAATGTAATCGAATGATCGGTGATTATTTTCTTTTGCCAAACAATACCGTAAAGTATGCCGAAAAGAAAAATGAATTTTCCTTATTGTTAAACATCTGCGGGATCTTTTTGGTATAATATTCTGCTGCTACCCCAACTTCAATGGCTGCTACCAGGTCATTGTAACGGCCATAGTCAAAACGCAGTCCCGGTTTTACATAAAATCCCGGTGTCAATTTTAATTGGTTCCATCCTTTGCCGAAGCCCGGCCCGCCGTAATATGGCCCCGATTTAAAAAGTAAACTGTCTTCCGAGTCATATCGTATGAAGGTACGCTGCCCGTTCTTGTCAACCTCAACTTCGTATGCACGCAAAAATCCCAAACTCAAACCGCCGCCAATATTCCCGGTAATACTTACCCCGTTCTTATTGCTTTTGTTACCCAGTAAGAACTGTTTTTGCACCCCCAGTTTTAACGGGTAAAAAAAATTGACCTTTCCATATATGATAGGCGATGTAGGCGCAATGGAGTTGCTTTGCTTCTCTTCTTTCTGATGCTTGCGTTCTGCAATTTCCACCTGAAACAAGGTTGCCGATCTTACAGATTTAGAATATCCTTTTTCAAAAGATACAGCATACCCGTCCGTGATCAGTTTGATCCCAAAAGCATAATGTTTCCGGTAAGCGATCACACCTTCTTCCTCTGCTTTTATCTGTGCGTTTACCCTTGCCCGCTTTTCTTCTTTCCGGGTCTGCTTTGATGACTTGCCGGTTTCCTGCGAAAATGCCGGGAAAGAAAAGGATACGGCTGTTAAAAGAATTAATATTGGCTTCATGTAATCTGTTTACTGGCGTAAATTTATGCAAAAATACTATCTGCTGTTTAAAGATGATACATTTGCGTTAAGAACTGCTGCATTTCGGGCAATAAAAACTATAATCATTTAAATTTTAACAAATGACAGCCACCATTGTTTATACCGGAAATTTAAGGTGCACCTGCACCCATTTACAAAGCGGAACGGTTACAGAAACCGACGCTCCTACCGATAACAGGGGCAAAGGCGAACGTTTTAGCCCTACAGATACGCTTTGTGTTGCCCTGGCTACCTGCATCATAACAACCATGGCCATAAAAGCAAATGATATGGAAATCGACCTTGCAGATACAACCATTTCCCTAACAAAACATATGTTAAGCGATCCCCGCAGGATCGGTAAAATTGATGTGATACTGGATTTCCCTGCTTCATTGCAGTTGAATGAAAAAGACAGGATCATTTTACAAAGGACCGGCGATAATTGCCCGGTCATGAAAAGCCTGCACCCCGACATGGAAGTGCATGTGGAATATAACTGGTAAAACCCGCACACCCCATACCCCCTCCACCCTTTTCCTTCGACTCCTGCTGATTGCGGGACAGGTACGCTCAGGATGAGGAGGAACCTGGACCCTGAATTGTCAGGATCTTTTTTTTCTGTGTTTCTGTGCTTCTGTGGCAATATCCCCGGGTGGCCGAAGGCCATGCCAAAATACTCATAGGCTCCTGATCAGCTTATTTCCGATACTGCAATCGAGGCAACGTTTTTTGCTGCAGTATTCATTCTTCAACTGGATCAGCGCCTGCGAATCAAAGGCTGTTTTATTGTTCACCTGTAAAGCGGCAAATCCCCTGGTGATGGCATTTTTTTCGGCTTTGATCTGATCCATCCATTGCAGCGCCTTATCCTTAATTACATTTTCATTGTGGTGATGGCCGTATGCAAATAAAACGGGCACAACTGTATTGATCAGGATATTATCGATCATCTGTTCCCCGAGTTTCTTCTTTTTAAAGGCTGATGTTACATCAAAAACATAATGGTAATGCCAGTAATCATTGGCTGTTACCTGTAACAGATCCCGGATGGTTTTTACATCCGGGCTTTCTTTTATTTTTGAAAAAAGCTGGTGGCTTTTATGCAGCAGCATGGCCAGTTGTGCCAGTCTTACGGTAGGGAAATTAGATGGACGCATGCGTAAAAAGATCATACCGGCTTCAACCTTCTTCAGGCCATATTTCTTTTTTAAAAACAGGTATTCTCTTTGGAGCAGTTTAGGGTAATCCCCGGTAAGGTCAGCATCCAGCAAACCGGCCTGGCCAAATAACAATGCTTCTGCCTGGTGGATCTGCCCCCTGTTTTTAGCCAGCACAGTAATGGGTATTGAACGGGCTACATTTTCAAATGCCGCAGCATTCAGTTTTATGCCAAAGTTTTTGGCCAGTAGCCACCAGCATATTTCTTCCCAGTGGTTTTTATTTTTTTGAAGCAGGTCAAAAATATTTTTGGTCTTGTTTTCCAGCCTGTCAACCAGCATTCTTTCTTTAAGGCTTTGCCAGGTGAGACTGTTGACCCCGTGAATATTTTTTTCGCAGGGGATAAAAGACCCGGAATTCATTAGCTCATCATATTTATGGAGCAACAGTTTGGGCACTTTGTCTTCCAGAACCAATGTTGAAAATGGCAAATGCAGCTGAACATCATTTTTCCAGACCACGTGCAGGATCACGTTCTTATAATTTTTATCGCCGCTGTGTTTGTGATCATTCCAGTGTGATGCATGGGTGTGCAGTTCGATACTGCCGGCCCATGTGGTATCAGCTATTTTTATTTTAGCATCAATAAAATCGGGGCCCTGGTTGGTATTGAGTGTGCCGGGATGAATAACCTGCAGGAGTTCTCCCTCATCTGTCCGCAGATCATTGAAGTTAAAATACCGGAATTGCCAGATATATTGCAGCATCCGTTCGGTCAAAGAAACCTTTAAACCATGTACCGTTTTAAACGTTCAAACCCTGCAACGCCTGTACCACCCTGCTTACCGGCAAACCCATCACATTGTTAGAAATCGCCCGTTACTGATCTGATCCCAACCACCCCGATCCATTCCTGGATGGCATAGGCACCCGCTTTGTCGTAGGGCTGATAATGGTCCACATAAAATTCATTCTGCGCCCTGCTTAACTGTATGAAAACAGACCTCGGTAGTTTCGGCAAAAGCAATTTCTTTTTCCATGTACCGGATCACCACACCGGTAATTACTTCGTGTTGTTTACCGAAAGCATGGACAGGATCCTTACGGCATCTTCACGGTCTGCGGGTTTACCAATGATATGGTGATCCAGCACCACTATGGTATCTGCAGCAAGAATGGGTATGTTGCCGGGATGTTTAATGGCCAGGGCCTTATTGCGGGCAATATGTATTGCAATTTCATCCATGGCTAAACCGGCCGGGTAAGTTTCATCTGTTTCTTTAACCAGTACATCAAACGGAATTTCGGCCCACTCCAGTAATTGTTTACGCCGGGGTGACTGTGATGCTAAAATGATCTTTTGCATAATGGATGGAAAAAAAACTATGAATAAATTTTAAAGAATATCATGGATACTAAACCGGCCAGCATTACAAATTTAATGGCTGAGCTAAGCTCGTGATAATCTTTTGGCACCTGTGCCATAAATAATTTCCGCAGTATCCAGATCAAAGGAAAAATGATCAGCAGGATGCAGTAAACCGAGCTCCATATCCATCCAAACTGCAATACATAGACCTGTACAATGCTGATCATACCTATCAACACAACCAGCCATACAGCTACAAATACCTTGCTGGCAGGTATTCCCCAGGCTATGGGCATGGTTTTACAGCCATACCGGTTGTCGCCGTCAATGTCTTCCAGGTCCTTTACCACTTCCCTGATAAGAGAAATAACAAAAGCAAAACCGGCATATAAAAAGGAGATGCGGATAAAACGGGTATTATACAAGGTAAAATAAACCTGGTCGCAGTTGCTGCAGTAAAAACTTTTGTAATAGCATAAAAAACAAACGATCACCACCCAGGCCGTAAGGGCCGATATTAAAATATTGCCCCACAGCAGTTTCTTTTTTAACGTGATGGAATAACCGAACAATAAAAAGGCACAGATAATATTGGAACCTGTAAGCCAGAAGACCGCTGAGTTCAGATCAATATACAGGCTGATGATGATGGCCGTAAAGGAAAATAAAAGATGCAGCACGATGGCCCATATCCTTTTGATCACTTTATCGATCACCGTGCGGTCAGGTTTGTTCACCTGGTCAATGTTCAGATCGAAATAGTCGTTGATGATATAACCCGCAGCTGCAATTAAAACCGATGCAACCATCAGCAGGCCAAAATGCAGGTTATCAAACCGGGTATAAATGCCTTTGCTGAAAAGTGGCTGTACCAGCGAAAAATAAAACAATACCTGTGTTACGGCAATCATAACCAGGTTGGGCCAGCGAACCAGTCTGAAAAATGCTGCGAGTAGTTTCACGTATTATTTCTCCGGCGAAAATAAGCATTGATAAATGAAATCAGCCATTTACCTTGAAACAACCGTTGTACCGGTATCCCAATGGCCGTTTAATTTCAATACTTTTTCAATCACGTCCCTTGCACAGCCTTTGCCGCCTTCAACGGGAGAAATGTACAGTGAGATTTGTTTTATTTCAGGAACAGCATCTGCAGGGCAACAGGGTAAACCGGTTAACTGCATGGGATTATAATCGGGGATATCATCTCCCATGAATAAAACTTCATCCAATTTTAAACCGTGCCCTGAAACATATGACAGCAGTTTTTCTTTTTTGTCATCAATTTTTATAAAACAATCTGTAACACCCAGTTTTTCAAGTCTTGTTTTTACGGCTTCTGAAGTTCCACCTGAAATAACAACAACCCGGTACCCTTTTTTTACAGCAAGTTGCAGGGCATATCCATCCTTTATATTCATTTGGCGTGCCTGTTGTCCATCTTCTAATATCAACAGGGTTCCATCGGTGAGCACACCGTCAACGTCGAAAACAAAGGTTTTAATGGATTTAAATTTTTCGAGAATGTTCATACAGTTAATCCGTTAATTTGTTAATCTGTTAATTCGTGGGGAGTATGAGGTTGTAAAAGCTTTTAAAGTCTGCCTGGTTTTACCAATTAACCTAATGTTAATCCGTTTTGTAGTTAATCTGTTAATCCGTGGGGAGTATCTGTTTGTAGGAGCTTTTAATGTCACCTTGGTCCTACTAATTAACTAATTAACCAATTAACGTATTAACGTATTAACGTATTAACGTTTATTTCTGGTTATCCCTCCACTCATACACCCAGGTGCTCTGTATCATTTCCAGGTGGCCTTCATTGCTTTCTTCGGCTTTGCCGGCAAATTTCGGAATTTCCAGGACCCATTTATGCAGGTCGGTAAAACGGATGCGGTAAATTTTGCTTTCGCCAAAATCATCTCCAAAGCGTTCGTACAGTTTCATGGCGATGTCTTCGTAATCGTTCCAGTGTATGGGGGGTTCAAAGGTCATAATTGGTTTATTGGTTTATTGGTTAATCCGTGAGGAGTATGCATATGTAAAAGCTTTTATTGTTTATGGTCTTCCTACCAATTAACGGATTAACAGATTTACAGATAGTTAATTAGTTAATCCGGAGGGAGTATGTAATTGTAAGCGCTTTTAAATTTAAATGGCGTTTTACAAATTAACGGATTAACGGATTAACAAATTAACGTATTAACAGATTTACGTTTATTACTCTCCCAAAAACTGTGTCTGGTCAGGCAAAGTAACTGAAATATTTCCGGTTCCTTCCTGTAAAACACACTGGCATCCCAAACGTGAATTGATACGCGGGTTTACGGCCCGGTCTATAAAATCCTCTTCCTTATCGCTCAGTTCTTCTAAAAAAGAATCCCCGCTATCCACGTATATATGGCAGGTGCTGCATGCACAAACGCCGCCGCAGTTGTGATGTAATTCAATGTCATTTTTCAACGCCACTTCCAGAATAGACTGGTCGGGTTCAATTCCTGACAGGGTTATGGGTTCCAAACCTTTCTGTTCAAACTTAAATGTTATATTGTACATATCCTGCAAATTTCGGGTTGCAAACCTACTTTAAATTACCAATTAGGGAAAATATAACTTACCGGATCGCGTTTTAAATTTGAAATACAGAAAGGTTTTATTAATTTCCGATCTAAATCTTACGACGCTTGCCTACAAAAACAGCTACGAAAAATTATTTTATGCCTTCATGTTGCTGCGTTTGCCGCATTATGGCTGGTGTCATGTAAGGACAGCAAAAAAAAGGTTAAAGTCATAAAAGACAGTACACCATCCGCTGGCAGGGTTGAAACAAAGAAGGAGCCCAAAGCCAAAACCCAGCGGCCACCCATCATAAATATTGCAGATACACTGGCACCCCGGAGAACGGTCATTTACTGCAAGGACAGTGCAGCTACCTTTGAAAGAATCAGTTTAAAACTGGTCAAAATATACGGCACTAAACTTTCTGAATACCTAAAAAAAATAAACTGAAATCAACCGGGGCGCCCATGGCCTGTAATAAAAACAAAAAGCGCCATTTTTTTTGAAGCCGGCATCCCGTAAATAAAAGAGGCACAAAACCTGTAAGCGGTGTTCTAATTCGTGAAATGCCTGCAGGAAAAGTATTGATCGCACATTTTTTCGGGCCTTTTGAACTGCTGCCTCAGGGTTACGATGCCATCAGGGAATGGATGAAAGACAATAAGAAAATAGCTGCAGGTGTGCCGTATGAAATTTATATAACCGACCCGGTCGATAAAAACGGAAAACCGGTAGACCCCTATAAAATTCAAACTGATATAGTTTTCCCGATAAGGTAATGATCAGCTTTTCATAATACTGTCGGTCAGTTTCAGGTAAATATATTTCAGGGCAGGATGATCGGATAAAACACGGAGATGTTTGTCTAATGTAAACACATCCTTTCGCATAGCAGGGCCGGTTTGAACTTCGGCCGGTGATATATATTCAATACGCCCTGCCGTTTCTTTGATCAACGGCAAAAGCAGTTTAAAATCAACATTTTCTTTTATACAGAATTTTTCAGCCATTGCATATAAATGATTTGAAAAATTACTTACCACAACTGCTGCAACATGCAGTTTAAGCCTTTCATCATCTGCGGCTTTTACAACGTGGCCCGAAAAAGTACCGGCAAAATCTTTGATCAGCGTTATCGTTTCATCAGTATTCCCGTCAATTAAAAACGGGATCTCACGGGTATATTCCATTTCTTTTCGAAGGCTTTGCAAAGGATACAGCACACCATAGTTAATGGATATTTGTTTCAACACATCCTTTGATACAGAACCTGCTGTATGCAGGATCAGTTTATTGCCCAGGTGTAAGTTGTTATTGAGGTCATACAAGGCGCTGTCAACCACTGCCACCAGGTACAGGTCGGCCTCTTTATTGATGGCTCCTTCATAATCAGCAAACCCGCAATCAAATTCGGCAGCAAGTGCCTGTGCGTGTGCTGCATTACGGCTTACTACCTGCAATATCTCATGGTTGTTTTTTACAAATAACCGGCCTAATACTGAAGCCACATTGCCCGAACCGATAATTACAATCCGCATAGCTTAACTTTGTATGATCATGAAATTCACACAAAGGTTAGCAATTGGGTACGTACAAACAAAATTTAAATTGTTAAGCGTTATTTCAAAAAAAAAGAGCTGCAGAAAAAGCTTTCGACATATTTGCCACCCCGTTCTTAAAATCAAAAGCGAAAGGAACCTTTAAAAATGCGGAGACCATACAGCTTATTTTAAATAACAAAAAAGTGAACGGTTACCGATGGAATCATCCACAGCATGATAAAGCCCTGATCCTGCACGGTTTTGGCAGTGCTGCCCACAAATTTGAAGATTATGCCAAACTGCTTGCTGCAAAAGGATATGAAGTACTGGCCTTTGATGCCCCGGCACACGGGCACAGCGAAGGAACCAGGACAAATGCCATTGAATATTGTGACATGATCAAAGAGGTGATCGCAAAACATGGCCCCATTCAGCATTTTTTGGCACATTCCTTTGGCGGTATTTCATTAAGTCTTGCCCTGGAGGATATCCCGCATGATGAACATACCAAAGTTGTATTCATTGCGCCTGCTACCGAAACCACTTCGGCTGTTGATGGGGCATTTAATATGCTTAAAATAAAAAATGAAAAGGTTCGCGATGAATTTGAAAAATTAGTTTTTAAAGTAAGCGGAAAAAAAACCGAATGGTACAGCATGCGCAGGGCCATGCATAATATCAAGGCATCGGTACTCTGGATCCATGATGAAGACGATGATATAACCCCCTGGGCTGATGCATTAAAAGTAAAGGAAGATAACCATCCCAATATAAAATTCCTGTTAACAAAAGGGCTGGGCCACCGGAAAATATACCACGATCCGGCTGTAAAAAAAAGGCTCATCCAATTCATGTAAGCTGTTAAAATCCTGCTTACCGAAATAAGATTTATTTTGATTTTTCAATTTTAAAGTAATATTGCATTAATGGTTGCCTGTTTTTTAATCGAGCACAGGCACCGGAAATCATTCATGATCACATTCAGGGTATTTGCATTAAAACACAGTACCGGCAAAGGATACAAAGAAATTTTGAACAATAAAATATGGCTAAAAATCTGTTAATAGTGGAGTCCCCGGCAAAGGCAAAGACCATTGAAGCAATTCTTGGAAAAGACTTTGAGGTAAAAAGTTGCTTTGGTCATATCCGCGACCTGGAGAAGAATGATATGGGCATCGATATCAAGAATAATTTTCAGCCTACATATATAGTACCACCCGAAAAAGCAAAAGTGGTCAGCGATCTGAAAAGCCTGGCCAAAAAAAGTGATGAAGTATGGCTGGCATCGGATGAGGACCGTGAAGGGGAAAGCATCAGCTGGCACCTGGCAGAAGTGCTGGGCCTGGATACCAAAACAACCAAGCGTATTGTTTTTCATGAGATCACCAAACCGGCCATTCAAAAAGCGGTACAAAACCCACGCACCATTGATATGAACCTGGTGGATGCACAGCAGGCACGCAGGATCGTTGACCGGATAGTTGGTTTTGAACTGAGCCCGGTATTGTGGCGCAAGATCGGTATGAGCGGAGGCTTAAGTGCCGGCAGGGTACAAAGTGTAGCGGTGAAATTAATTGTTGAAAAAGAAAGGGAGATCAACCAGTTTACCCCCGTAAGCAGTTTTAAGCTTGAAGCTGTTTTGGCAGCAACCGACCTGAACAATAAAACGGTTTCCTTTAAAGCAGAAGGCAGTAAATATAATAATGAAGCAGATGCCGAAAAATTTTTACAAAGTTGTATCGGCGCAGCCTATTCTGTAAAAGACATACAGGTAAGGCCCGGGAAAACGCACACCTGCAGCGCCTTTCACCACTTCTACCCTGCAGCAGGAAGCCAGCCGTAAACTGGGATATGGTGTTAGTAAAACCATGTTGCTGGCCCAAAAACTATACGAAAGCGGTAAGATAACTTATATGCGTACCGACAGTGTGAGCCTTGGTGAAACCGCCATGGATGCTATCAAAGCTGAGATCAAAAGCAGTTTTGGTGACAATTACCTGCAGGTTCGTAAATACAAAAATAAAAATGAGAGTGCACAGGAAGCACATGAAGCCATACGCCCTACCTACATGGAAAACAAATCAGTTGGCGATCCTGACCTGAACAGGTTATATGAACTGATCTGGAAAAGGACCATCGCTTCGCAGATGAGTGATGCAGAACTGGAGAATACTACTGCAAAAATAATGATCAGCACCAATGACCAGGAACTAACTGCAAGCGGGCAGGTCATTAAATTTGACGGTTTCTTAAAAGTATATCTTGAAAGTACCGATGAGGATGAAAATGATGAGGACGACGACAGCCGTTTACCCAATTTAACGGTAGGACAGTCATTGGCATTTGAAAAAATGACCGCTACAGAAAGATTTACAAAACATGCAGCCCGGTACACAGAAGCCTCCCTGGTAAAGAAACTGGAGGAACTGGGGATCGGAAGGCCGAGTACCTACGCCCCTACAATTTCTACTATTATCAAAAGAAATTATGTAGAGAAAAAAGATAAGGAAGGCGTGAAAAGGGATTTCCGCATTTTACGGTTGCAACATGATGAGATCCGGAAAATAACCGACCAGGAAAATACCGGTGCCGAAAAATCAAAATTATTTCCAACCGATTTGGGTTTGGTAGTTACGGATTTTTTAAGCCTGCATTTTGATGAAGTGATGGATTATAATTTTACGGCAGAAATTGAAAAAGAATTTGATGAAGTAGCTGAGGGCAGGATGAAGTGGAATAAAATGGTTGGTGATTTTTATACCCCCTTTCATGAAGGCGTTGAGCATACGCTTGAAAATGCTGAAAGGGCAGTTGGTGAAAGAGCGCTTGGCACCGATGCAGCTACTGGCAAACCCATCATTGCCCGAATGGGCCGCTATGGCCCGATGGTACAGATCGGAATAGCAGAAGGTGATGAAAAACCAAAGTTTGCCAAACTGAAACCTTCGCAAAGTATTGAAACCATCACCATGGAGGAAGCGCAGGAACTTTTTAAATTAGGCGCACCACTGGGTGAATATGAAGGCCTGGAGATCACCGTTAATATTGGAAGATTTGGGCCTTATGTAAAATTTGGCGAGCAGTTTATTTCCATACCAAAAGGCGAAGAGCCATCTACAGTTGACCTGGCGAGGGCTATAGAAATTATTACAGCTAAAAAAATTGAAGATGCTCCCATTGGTTTTTATGATGAGAAACCGATCACAAAAGGAAAGGGAAGGTTTGGGCCTTTCATCAAATGGAATGATATGTTCATCAATATTCCACGGGCTTATAATTTTGATACCCTTACCCAACAGGATTGCAACGAATTGATTGAAAAGAAAATTGAAAAGGAAGCCAACCGTTTTACTAAACAGTGGCCCGAAGAAAAGATAGCCCTTGAAAACGGCCGCTGGGGGCCATTTATACGCTTTGGTAAAAAAATGCTGAAGCTCACCGGCGGAGGTGCCAGCGGAAAATATACACCAGAAGAAT
The DNA here is from genome assembly GCA_016703625.1 of Chitinophagaceae bacterium. GTDB lineage: Bacteria > Bacteroidota > Bacteroidia > Chitinophagales > Chitinophagaceae > Ferruginibacter. The sequence continues at coordinate 96,119 of JADJBP010000008.1, forward strand.
TAGCCGCACTGGAACTGGAAGATGTAAAAAACTGATCGTTGCAGTTGAACCAAAGGCATTTGATAAGAAGGCACCGGCTAAGAAAAAAAGCAGCACGCAGTGCCCGGGGTTGCTAAAAAGACAGCGAAAAAGAAATAGTTTTTCTACAGGCATACTTTCATTTTTCCCAGGCAAGTCTTGCCTTATACTCATGGCTATGGCAGAGATTCGCCCGTGATAGAACCCTTTGTTATTATTTTTACTTTTAATTGCTTCATCATATTTGTTGGTTGCCTCTCTAAAAACATATCATCCAAATTACAGGTACAACAAAGCTGCATATCCCCATACTTTTATTTAGTAACAACTGTGGAAAATTTTAACTTCTTATTTCACATTGCTTTTCGGATATTCATAAAAATTATACCTCAACCTTGAAAGAAAATAAAGAAATAACGGCCCTGTTGCATTTGATCGATGACCCGGATGAAGACGTGTACAATACGGTAAGTGACAGGATCATCTCCTTTGGCAAAGACATCATCCCCAACCTCGAAAGCCTTTGGGAGAACACCACCAATGAAGAGATACAGGAACGCATTGAATTACTGATCCACCGTTTGCATTTCCGGGACCTGACCGATGATTTTACAGAATGGGCTGCAGGCGATGCCGACCTGCTGGAAGGGGCTTTACTGGTTGCCCGTTATCATTATCCCGACCTGGATGCTACGGCCGTTTACCAGGATATGGAAAAACTGCGCCGGAATACCTGGCTCGAATTAAATAATTACCTCACACCCATTGAACAGATCAATATTGTTACCAGCATTTATTATAATTACTTTAAACAAAAGGGTGTTGAGTTTGCTTACAATAATCCCGATGATTACCTGGTGAATAAGACCCTGGAAAGTAAAAAGGGAAATGCATTAAGCAACGGCATCATTTATATCGCCCTGTGCGAATTGCTTGACCTGCCGGTAAAAGCCATCAATATTCCCCGCCAATTCATACTGGCATATGTAGATCCGCAACATGACCTCCTGAACCCGAAGGGCCATACTTCTGAAAAAATAAATTTTTATATTGATCCGTTGAACGGGCAGATGTACAGTCACCAGGATGTGGAAGCCTATTTTAAAAGGATCTCTGTTCCGCCGGTTGCCTCCTACTTCAGGCAGTTAAACAACAAACGCATTATCAGTATTTACTGGAAGAACTGAGTAAATGTTTTGATAACGAACGAAACCGGTACAAAATGGACGAACTGCAGTTACTCGCAAATTTATTAGACCCATGATCTATCACGTTGTATCGGAAACAAACTGGCAAAAAGCTTTACTGACTGCAGGTCCCGGTGGGCAGGGCTTTTACGAAGCAGATTCCTGGCTTCGGAAGGTTTTATTCATACCAGTAAAGCGGATCAGTTACAAGGTGTTTTAGAACGTTACTATAAAGCACAAACCAATTTAATATTGCTGCACATTGATGAAACAAAATTAACTGCTCCTTTAAAAATGGAGCTTGCGGCTTCTGTCAATGAGGAATTTCCACATATTTATGGCAGGTTGAATTTAGATGCAGTTGTAAAAGCAGAAAAATTATGATCAGCTGGGATGATTTTGAAAAAATAGATATCCGTACCGGAACCATAATGGAAGTAAATGATTTTCCAGGTGCCAGGAAACCATCTTACCAGTTACATATTGATTTTGGAGCGTTTGGAATTAAAAGGTCATCTGCACAAATAACAGCATTGTATACAAAAGAAGCATTGGTTGGCAAGCAGGTGATTGCCGTTATGAATTTCCCGGTAAAACAGATCGCCAATTTTTTCAGCGAATGCCTGGTATTGGGTGTTTACAATGAAAATAATGATGTGGTTTTGTTGCAGCCAACCATGCAGGTGAAGAACGGATCAAAAATTGGGTAGGAACACGCCTGCGGCGTGTTCTTCCTTCGGAATAACCAATGAACACGCCACAGGCGTGTTCCTACGCACCGAATTTCTCAAAATACTGCCCCAGTTTTTTAAAATTATTTTTATTGATGGTGATATAATTATTCCTCCCCTGCCTGCGGCAATCGATCAGTTCACTTTCGGCCAGTAATTTAATATGATGCGAACATGTAGGCTGTGAAAGTCCGGTCAATCCTTCCACATCGCAGCAACGGATCTCCCCTTTTTTTGAAATTTCCTGCAGGATGGACATCCGGAAAGGATCAGCCACTGCCGACATGGCCTTTGCATAAAACTTTGTTTCACTCTCCATATCTTATACTTCTATAGGTTGTTCAAAGAAATTATATTTTAACCAAAGGGACAAAAGAAATTACTGTAAATTGAGTAGCGACATGGCAGGCCGGCCTCCCGATAAATATTGGGTAAGCAATCGCCTGATCAGAAGATTGCTTCACTCCGTTCGCAATGACGATACCAAAAATGAACATCGAAATAGTATATTACCAGTCTCCCGTTGGTGTACTTGAAATAAGAAGTACCGGCAGTGCCATATCTGATGTTTTATTTGTGAACTCATGGAAAGGCGCTAAAATAAATGAAGGTGAACTCAATTTCACCAAGCCAAGATCCCCTGTAATAAAATCATGCATTAAACAACTGGATGAGTATTTTGCGGGTAAAAGAACTGAATTTACCATTCATACATCGCAGGTGGGTACCCCCTTTCAGCAAAGTGTTTGGGCAGAACTTTGTAAGATACCTTATGGAAGAACGATCAGTTATATGGAATTGAGCAAGAGAATCGGTAATGTAAAAGCCATACGGGCTGTAGGCACGGCAAACGGCAACAACAGTATTTGTATCATTGTTCCCTGTCACCGTGTAATTGGAAGTAATGGAGAACTGGTTGGTTATGGTGGTGACCTGTGGCGAAAGAAATGGTTACTGGAACATGAAGGAAAAATTGCCAACGGGGTGCAAACTTTATTTTAGATCAATACTTCCAAATGAAAGCGGCAAAAGGTCATTCGCTTTTTCCACAACAATTACTTTTCCTTCCATACCACTCAATATTAACCGGATCGGTTTCTTTACACGTTCTTCATATTCAACCAGGCTTTGCCGGCACATACCGCAAGGCGAGATCGGGTGATTGCTTACCCCGTTGATATTGTGGTAACTGATGGCCATGCTGTCAATGGCAATATTCGGAAATAAGGTTGCTGCCGAAGCAAGCAAAGCCCGTTCGGCACAGATCCCTACGGGGTATGCAGCATTTTCCTGGTTGGTACCGGAAACCATTTCACCATTAACCAGCCTGGCTACAGCCCCCACATTAAAATTTGAATAAGGAGCATAAGCAGTTGACGTTACTGCCCTGGCCTTATTCACCAGCAACAGATCCTGTGCCGGCAGTTCATCAGCCGAAGGGTATACCTCATACGAAAACCGGTGATCTTCTTTATTCATATAATAATTTTAAACCAGACAAAAAGTCCTCCCTGCATTGCTGCAGAGAGGACCCATCCGTTTTTAAAGTTAAATCTTAAAAATTAAAACAAACAAAATTATTTGATCCAGCGGAACAACCTTTTCCAGCGTGGCCCGTTCTCATAACTGAACCAGATCAAAGAAGCTTTTCCTACCACATGATCTTCCGGTACAAAACCCCAGTAACGGCTGTCCAGTGAATTGTGACGGTTATCCCCCATCAGCCAGTAATAATCCATTTTAAAAGTATAGCTGCCTGCTTCAACACCATTGATAAAATATTTACCGCCACGTTCTTCAAGCGTATTGCCTTCATATACGCGGATACAGCGCCCGTAACGGATAATATGATCCCGGGTAAGTTGAATGGTTGCATTTTTCTTTGGTATCCATAGCGGCCCGAAATTATCGGCCGACCAGGTTTTTCCCGTGGAATCATCATAATACGGGAACAGGTCATTGCGGTGATCAAAAATATAATCCGTTAAAATATAACCCGGTGGTAATTTTAAATTTTTCTTTTCTTCATTGGTGATATTCACCTGGTACAGGGTATTGTTCACCTGCCGCAGGTCTTCCTGCGAAACACGGACGTTGATGCCCAGTTCAGCCAGTTTTTCTTCATCCAGGTAAACGCCTTCGGGTACCTGCAACAAATAATATCTTTCTGATTGCGGAAAAAAATCTTCGGGTTTGCCATTTACATGCAGCTTGCCGTTAATGATCTGTATGGTATCGCCGCCGATCCCCACACAGCGTTTGATAAAATTCTCCCTTTTATCAACCGGCCTGGTAATGATCAGGTCACCATAGTCCTGCCAAACCCTGTCCCGGCTTGTTCTCCGTACTTCATCATAATAGGTTACGCGGCTGCCAAAATTAACTTCATCATTGATCAGCGTGTCATTTACCGGGAAATTGAAAACTACCGCATCATTTCTTTTTACCGGACCTGTAAACCAGCGGGTATAGGGAATATGTATCCATTCAACATACGATTTTACATTTAAACCCGGGATGGTATGATGTACAAAAGGCATGGCAATGGGCGTATTGGGAATACGCGGCCCGTAAGTTGATTTACTCACAAACAGGAAATCATTGACCAGCAGCGTTTTTTCCATCGAAGGTGTTGGAATGGTATAAGCTTCAAAACAAAAGTGCGTATAAGGGTTGCCGCAACAATGGCAAAGGCAGCGGCATCTATCCATTCACGTGCCCCGGATTTTTTGTAATTTTTTACAACAGCAATACCTGCATACCGTTCGCTCTTCGAATACCCGAGATAGGGAAAGTAAAACAGCGGAAAAAATACGGCTGCGGCATGGTGCCAGAATCCAAAGCGGCCAAAATGCTCTACAAATTTGATACAGATCCAGATGGTGATGAACTGGCCGGCAACAGGAATGAACTGCAGGAAGAACCAGTATTTTTTCAGTTCCATTTTTTCAACCATGCACCAGGTATTGTAAAAAGGAACCAGGGCTTTCCAGCCTTCTATCCCGGCTTTTTTAAACATACCATACATGCCGATATGCCAGCCCAGTGTACCAATAATAAAAATGATCCAGCCTATACTCATGCGTTAAATTTTAGTATTGCCAAAAATACCATAATAAACCGTTTGACAATGGTTCCCGTTAATAATGTTTTAAAAAGTTTAACAGGCCATCATTCATTTTCCTGTAAAATGGAAATGATACAATCACTTACCTCATCTGCCCTGTTCATGATCATAAAGTGACCTGCTTTTTTTATCGTGAATGTGGGTTTAACATATTTTATCGGGAACAAACGGTCATTATCTCCGTGAATATGAAATATTTTGGGGTGCTGCCATTCATTTTTCCAGTTGATGGCTTTATCAACCGCCCAGGTAACATATGGCAGATCGGCCTTTTTCCGCAATGAAGACACCAGTGTTTTTTCTTCCTCCGTTTGAATGCCCAACATCCTGTTCTGGATGGGTTGTGTTAATTTGGTTGACCGCAAGGGAAAGATCCTGTTGAGGCGAAGTACTGCAATGGTTTTTAACCAGAACGGCAATTCACCGGCAGTTTTGATACTGGATATGATGATTATTTTTTCTACCTCCATCTGTTTGGCAATTTCTGTACAGACCATACCGCCAAACGAAAGACCCATCAGTACCGGGTTTTCTTCTTTAATAAAATCACGCATCCTGCGGGCATAATGTGGTAAGTCTTCATCCTTTTCGGGTAACAGCCATTTAATGACCTCCAGTTTATACCCCGGTACTTTTAATTTTGAAAAAGCCCTTTCATCGGCCCCCAATCCGCTGATGCAATAAATAGTTTTCATCTTATATCAAAAGTTTCGGAAGAATGTCAGGATGAGCTTGCCTTGCTCCGTGCCCCGTCGCTGAAGCTATGGCGCAAGCGACCGTAGCTGCTACGCAAAGGCGAGTCGAACCCGGTGTTCGATAATATTCCCGCCTTCGGTTTCCCGATAGCTATCTGGTCAGGCTGACAGTTCAAAATTTATCATTTCTTCGGCAGTACATAATTTTCTACATCTTCCAAAGTGATCGTTTTGCCGGATAAAATGATCAGCCTTTCTACCACATTTCTCAATTCCCGTATATTACCTGTCCAGTTATATTGCTTTAATGCATCCATTGCCCTGGGATCTACTTCTTTTTTTGGCTGGCCATATTCAGTGGCAATAATGTCCAGGAAATGTTCAACCAAAGCCGGCACATCATCCCTGCGTTCATTCAATGAGGGCACATGAATAATGATCACACCCAGGCGGTGATACAGGTCGAGCCGGAAATTTTTTTTCATCTACTTCCTTAAGCAGGTCTTTGTTGGTGGCGGCAATAACCCGTACATCCACCGAAATATCCTTATCGGCTCCTACCCTGGTGATCTTTCCTTCCTGCAGGGCACGTAAAACCTTTGCCTGTGCATTCAGGCTCATATCCCCGATCTCATCCAAAAATAAAGTGCCGCCGTTAGCCGTTTCAAATTTGCCGATGCGTTGTTTTATGGCAGATGTGAACGAACCTTTTTCATGGCCAAACAATTCACTTTCGATCAGTTCACTGGGTATGGCTGCACAGTTCACTTCCACCATGGGGCCGCTGCTGCGGTTGCTTTTTTCGTGTATCCAGCGGGCTACCAGTTCTTTGCCCACCCCATTCTCCCCGGTAATTAAAACACGGGCATCTGTGGGTGCAACTTTTTCGATAGTATCTTTGATCTTATTGAGCGGGCCGCTGTCGCCAACCATTTCCAAAGCCTTGCCTATTTTGCGTTTCAGCACTTTGGTTTCTGTAACCAGGCTTTGTTTATCGAGGGCATTGCGCAGCGTAATGAGTAAGCGGTTCAGGTCGGGTGGCTTGCTGATATAATCAAATGCTCCTTTTTTTACCGCCTCCACGGCAGTATCCAGGTTGCCATGCCCGCTGATCATGATCACGGGCACATCGGGATTAACCATTTTGGAACGGTCAAGGAATTCGATCCCATCCAGTTTGGGCATTTTAATATCGCAAAGCACCACGTCGTAGGTCTTTTCCGAAAACTTTTTTAACCCTTCTTCTCCATCGCCCGCCTCATCGATCTTGTATCCTTCATAACTCAGGATCTCGGAGAGGGTTTTGCGGATCGATTTTTCATCATCAATGATCAAGATATTAGCCATATTGAACTGCTGTTTTCTGTTTTTGTAAAGAATCGCCTTAAACCCGGGGACCTGCAACAAAAATAACGAATATTTAGTAGCCTGCACCGCATAAAACTTTAACAAATTTTAATTATGGATTAAGATGCATGCTGCATCCAACAACAAAAAAAATGGACCAGTTTTTATTGATCATATTCTTAAAGGTATTATTGGTATCCTGTAACATGAACCCTGACCCCTTATCAGAAAAAGCAGTGCATGGTACCATAACACCGGCTAATCCATATAAGCAAATTAAATACATACCATTGCCTGAAGGTTATAATAGAACTGTTGAAAATACCATGTCCTTTGCAGGTTATTTAAGGAACATTGGTTTAAAGGAAAGTACAACTGTCCACCTTTTTTAACAGGCAAGCCAAACTTAACCAAAAGGCTCAGTTTGCGGTCCTGGATATTTCTGTTGGCGACCGTGATCTGCAGCAATGTGCAGATGCAGTGATCCGGTTAAGGGCCGAATACATGTATGCACAAAAACAATTTGATAAAATTGTATTCTTTGATTATGACAATAAAGCTTATCCTTTTCAGGAACCCTTTAACAGGGAAAATTTCAATAAATACCTCAACCGAGTTTTTGGTATGTGTGGCTCTGCATCCCTAGCAAAACAATTAAAACCCGTAATGCATTTTTCAACCATTCAACCCGGTGATGTGATCATCAGGGGTGGTTTTCCGGGCCATGCCGTAATGGTTATAGATGTTGCAGAAAATGCTGCCGGAAAAAAAATATATTTACTGGCTCAGAGTTACATGCCTGCCCAGGATATACATGTACTGGTTAATCCAATGAATGCAGACCTGTCGCCCTGGTATGCAGTAAATGATGATCATTTTATTGAAACGCCCGAATATCGTTTTACCAGGAATGAATTGATGAAATGGTAAAAAACAACAGAATTTTTGATCCGTCCATATCAATTTTTGAAATCTTGCTATTTGCCTTTACTTTTGCCTTCCTGTTTCGGGATGTAGCGCAGCCCGGTAGCGCACACGTCTGGGGGGCGTGGGGTCGCAAGTTCGAATCTTGTCATCCCGACTGGTTTCTAAAAATCTCTACTTTTGTAGAGATTTTTTTATGCCTTATTTTGTTTACATATTACAAAGCCTTAAAGACGGTAAATATTATATTGGAGAAACGCATGATGTTGAAGCAAGATTGTTGTTTCACAACTCAGGAAAACAACGTTCTACCAAAAACAGAATTCCCTTTCGCATTGTGATAATTGAACAATATGAAAACAGGGAAGTTGCATTAGCAAGAGAAAAACAGATTAAAAGCTGGAAAGGGGGGAATGCATTTAAACTTCTTGTCAATGGGATGTAGCCCCGCCTGTGGCGGGGCACACGTCTGGGGGGCGTGGGGTCGCAAGTTCGAATCTTGTCATCCCGACTGGTTTCTAAAAATCTCTACTTTTGTAGAGATTTTTTTATGCCTCATTTTGTTTACATATTACAAAGCCTTAAAGACGGTAAATATTATATTGGAGAAACGCATGATGTTGAAGCAAGATTGTTGTTTCACAACTCAGGAAAACAACGTTCTACCAAAAACAGAATTCCCTTTCGTATTGTGATAATTGAACAATATGAAAACAGGGAAGTTGCATTAGCAAGAGAAAAACAGATTAAAAGCTGGAAAGGGGGGAATGCATTTAAACTTCTTGTCAATGGGATGTAGCCCCGCCTTTGGCGGGGCACACGTCTGGGGGGCGTGGGGTCGCAAGTTCGAATCTTGTCATCCCGACTTAAATTAGATCCTTGCTTTTGCAGGGATTTTTTTTTCTACCACATATTACAGGTACTTTTTTTACCAATACGGCATATATAAGCCGGTTCAGTTATCATAATGCCGGTTCAGCAACCATTTTTTCCCATTCAGTATAATTCAGTTTTACTAAAAATTACATGCCCCTACTTTTGGGAACATGAAAAAAGATCAAAAAAATATTCCTCATTTCCTTCCTGGCATTACTGGTATTTGCCATTACAGCAGGTTTTTACTTATACAATAAAGGCCCCCTGGATGTAAAGAACAGCAGGTCGATCACGGTGAAGGCGGATGAACTGTATTCATTGTACAGCAGCGACTCTGTAAAAGCCAACAAAAAGTTCACTTCAAAAGTACTGCTTGTACAGGGTGAGATCAGCGAGGTTTCCACGAATATAAAAAGCGAGCAAATAATCCTGGTTAAAACAGGCATACCCGGTGCTTATGTGAACTGCACCCTGGAAGAACCGGCTGAAAACCTGGTATCCTCCGGGCAGGTAAGCATAAAAGGGATATGCAGTGGTATTGGCGAGGGAGATGCCGACCTGGGCTTACCGGGAGATGTTTATTTAACCAGGTGTATTGTTACCATCAAATAACGGATAGTATGAAAAAAATAATGAAATGGTCTTTTGGGGTTGTGCTTATTGTTTCGTTCATAGGTGCCTGTAAACATGAACCCCTGTTATCACCATACAGCGGGCCGGAAATAATTACAGGTGGAACCCAGCCCTGCAGTACCGATACGGTTTATTTTCAGAATAAAATACTGCCGCTGATCATATCGGGCTGCGCAAAAAGCGGGTGCCATGATGCGATCACCAGGCAGGATGGTATTGAACTGACCTCCTATTCAAAGATCATGAATGATGGAGAAGTAAGGCCTGGCGATCCCAATAACAGTAAGCTTTTTGAAGTGCTGATCGAAACGGATCCTGCAGATATCATGCCCCAGCCTCCCTCTGCCCCGTTTACACAGGCAGAGAAAGACCTGGTGTATAAATGGATATTGCAGGGAGCAAAAAACAATGCCTGCAATGATTGTGATACAACAACATTTACATATTCCGGTGCCATACTGCCGATCATGAATACCCATTGTAAAGGTTGCCATAACCCGAATTTTTAAGCGGCAACCTTGATGTTACTACGTATGCAAATGTAAATACCATTGCGTTGAATGGAAAACTACTGGGGAGCGTTGATCACCTCCCCGGTTTTCCGGCTATGCCCCAGGGTGCGGCAAAACTGGGTGATTGTAAGATCACACAGATCAGGAAATGGATCGCAGCGGGTTCATTAAACAACTAAAAAACAAAATCAATGAGATCACAACAAGTAAAACCGTTCCGGAAAATGAGCCCTGTCTTTATCACAGGCAGCCTGTTGATACTGCTGCTTTCGGTTGCGGGTTGCTATGCCGATAAAGAAGAATTGCTGTATCCCGGCAGTTTACAGGCCATAGACTGCTCTACTGTTCCCGCAAGCTTTGCCGCAGATGTGCAACCGATCATTTCAGGCAAATGCGCCGTATCGGGTTGCCATGATGCCAGCGCTGCAGGGGGAGTAATACTTCAAAACTATACCCAGGTCAGCAGTAAAAAAGACAGGATACATGCAAGAGCAGTGGTCGAAAAATCAATGCCAACTTCCGGAGCTTTACTGCCTGCCGAAATTGCAAAGATCAAATGCTGGATAGATGCCGGCGCATTGAATAATTAGATCAATATCAACTTAAAATACCATTAAAAAAAAGTAACATGAAACAAATATTATTTTCCGTTGCGATCCTTTTCGCCCTAACCGGTACCGTAAACGCCCAAAAGTATTTCACCAAGAACGGTAACATTTCTTTCTTCTCCAAAACCTCTATGGAAAATATTAAAGCCGATAATAACCAGGTTATGGCTGTGCTGAATACCCAAAACGGCGATCTGCAGTTTTCATTACTCATCAAAAGTTTTCATTTTGAGAAAGCACTGATGGAAGAACATTTCAATGAGAACTATATGGAAAGCGAAAAATTCCCGAAAGCTACATTTAAGGGAAACATCACCGATATGAGCAGGGTTTCCTTTACAACGGATGGTGTGTATACTGTTCCGGTTTCGGGCGATATGACATTACATGGTGTAACCAAAAAAATTACTACCACCGGCAACATCACTGTAAAAGGCGGCAAAGTTTCCGCTGTTTCAAAATTCCTGATCCGCATTGCTGACTATAATATCACCATTCCCAGTGTTGTTAAAGACAATATTGCCGAATCGATTGAAGTAAGTATCAATACCAGTTTTGATCAAAAAATGTAAATCAAATACCCCAAATCATGCAACTGAAAAATATATTGCTGCTTTTTTTTGTACTGGCAGCCGGTTATTTAAAAGCCCAGGATACCACCGACCTGATGTCGATGCTGGAAAGCGAAGTGATCGGCGACAGCAAGAGCAAGACCAACTATGCAACAGCAACATTTAAAACAACCCGTTTGATCAACGGGCATACCGTTGAAAATGTAGGGCCGGGCGTGCTTGATTTCAAGATCTCACACCGTTTTGGCAAAGTCAACAATGGCAGTTATGATCTGTTCGGCCTCGACAATGCCACCATGAGAATGGGACTTGACTATGGCATTACCCGTTATTTAATGGTTGGTATAGGCCGCAGTACATTTGAGAAAACCTATGATGCATTTTTTAAACTCAAAATATTAAGGCAGTCAACCGGGAAAAGAAATATGCCCATCACATTAAGTTATGTACCTACCATTGCATTAAAAACACTGAAGTTTGAAGATCCCACCCGGAAGAATTATTATACTTCGAGACTGTACTACACACATCAGCTGATCATCGGCCGTAAATTCTCGGAAGGCACTTCCATACAGATCATGCCAACATATGTTCACCGCAACCTGGTAAAACTCGCAGCAGAATCCAATGAACTGTTTGCGATCGGGATCGGTGGCAGGCAAAAGCTCACTAAACGTATCAGTTTAAATGTTGAATATTATTACCAGGTACCCGGGTATAAATTAACCGGGACCACCAATTCACTCTCACTGGGATTTGATATTGAAACAGGCGGTCACGTTTTTCAGCTGCATTTCACAAACTCACGTGGCATGAATGAGCGTACATTCGTTTCGGAAACTACCGGCGAATGGAGCAAGGGCGATATTTATTTCGGGTTTAATATCTCAAGGGTATTTACAATAGGCAAAAGAAAAACAAAGGTTAAATAAAAATTGACCTCATGCAAAAAGCAACATTTTTAATTAACTTGTAGAATAATTTTAATGGAATGGTTAAAACAGTTTTACTATGTTGCTTTGCAGTGGCCTTTTTGATTCCAGGCGGATTCGGCCAGGCACCCGTATTAGGTACCAAATCGGGGACCATTACCTTCAGTTCTGATGCCCCGCTGGAACTGATCAAGGCTTCCAGCAAAGAATTGCGTGGAAAATTTGACATTACTAAAAAATTATTTGCCTTTACCGTTAATATAAACTCTTTTACAGGTTTCAACAGTCCATTGCAGCGGGAACATTTTAATGAGAACTATATGGAAAGCGTGCAATACCCGAGTGCCTCATTCAGCGGAAAGATCATTGAAGACATTGATTTTACCAAAGATGGATCGTATACCATCCGGGCAAAGGGCAACCTTTTGATACATGGTGTGGTACAGGAAAGGATCATTAAAAGTGACCTGGTGGTTAAGGATGGAAAAATAAATATCAGCTCAAACTTTACGGTTTTACTGGTAGATCATAATATCCCGATACCTAAAGTGGTACATGAAAAACTGGCATCAGAGATCAAAGTAGAAGTAAAAGCCGACCTGGTATTATAATGAGCTGTTCAATCACCCGATTTTTTTCAACCCTTCTATTGCTGCCTTTTGTTTTTGGGGCAGCTGCCCAACGGCCCGGCTATAAATATTTTAAACTCGAAAAAGATAATAAGACAGTTAAAATAAATACCCTGTTCAAAAACCACCAGGGTTACCTGTATGCCGGTACCGACAATGGCCTTTATAAATTTGACGGTGAAAAATACATCAACATCTATTTTGAGAATGCAGAATACACAGATACAGTAACCGCCATTTTCCAGGACAGGCAGCAAAAGATATGGGTTGGATTTAAAAGTGGCCGCATTGCCAATATCATAAATAAAAAACTGCTTTATTTTAACCCGGAAGAAGGTACTCCCAAAAAAAAGATCACGGCATTCCTGCAGGACAGGGAAAACAACATCTGGTTTTCTACCAATGGTGAAGGCATCTATTATATGAAGGGAAACCGTATTTTCCTGATCAATGATGAAGATGGTTTGAGTGATCTCAATATCAGTTCACTGGCATTGGCAGGTAATGGTGATGTGCTTGCCGGCTCCGACCAGGGCATCAATATCTGCAGCATCAAAAACGGCAAAAAACAAATTACCGTAATAAGCCCTAAACAGGGGCTGCCCGATTATATTGTTACGGCTGTTGTACCTGCCGGCAATAATACTTTCTGGATCGGCTTACAGGACAAAGGTTTTTGTTTGTATGATCATGTTACTAAAAAAATTACCGTTCCACCAGCTGCAAACAACTGGAACCTGGGACAGGTAAATTCATTATTACAGGCACAACAGGTGCTCTGGATCGCAACCCAGCATAATGGCCTGTACAGGTTTTCGATCGCAGCAAATAAATTAGATTCCCTGCCAAAGGAAAATACAGGAGCAACAACCGTTAGTTTGCTGGAAGATAAGCAGGGGAATATCTGGTTAACTTCTCCCCTTTTTGGTTTGGTACGTACCCCGGGTGAAATGCTGAAATTAATTACCATTCCCGGTTCACCGGATTTTGAACACGTACACGCCATCTTATCAGCAAAGAACGGCGATATCTGGATCAATGATTATAACAATGACCTGATCAGGCTTTTTGAAAAGGACGGAATTTACCAGGCCAAAAAAATTAAGATCCCTGCCCTTACCGTAAAAACAGATATCACTTCGCTTTACCAGGATATATATGAAAACATCTGGGTAGGTTCCATGGGCAAAGGTTTATTTATTGTAGACCCCGTTAGTTATAAAATACGATCTTTCAAGGAAAACAGCCTGTTCCTCAATGCCGGCATCCTCTCTATAAACGGCAGGGGAAATTCTGTGTTTGTAAGCAGCCTCGAAGGTTCCATGCTGGTACAACTCGGGCCCGGGAATGCTGATATTGAAAAGCCTTACTCCTTCACCAATTACAACAGTTCCAGTACGGGCACAAACTATATTTATAATATTTTCAAAGACAGCAGGAACAGGATATGGTTTGCTACAGATGGTAACGGGTTAACGTTGCTGCAGCAGGATAATTTCACATACTACAACAATAAAGACCAGATAAAAGACGGCCATATATTTTCCATTACAGAAGATAAGAGCGGCCATATATGGTTCAGTACATCCGGTGCAGGAATTTATAAATTTGATGGGCAGCATTTTACAAATTATACCGTTGCCGACGGGTTGAGTGACCTGAATATTTCAGTGTTGAAAACAGACAGCGCAGGGAACATCATCATTGTGCATAAACTGGGGCTCGATATTTTAAACCCGGCAACCGGCAGTATCTCATACCTCAACAACAGCCAGGGTATTACCAAGATCAATGCAGAAGACCTGGGAGCTGTTACCCAGGATAGTTCAGGCAGGGTAATGGTGAGCACCGTAAGTGGTATCCTGTCCTATTCTTTTCCTGAAAACTCATTGCAAAAACCAATCGCACTGATCGAATCTGTACAGTTGTTTTTACAGGATATTGATGATGACCGTCCAAAAATTTTCCGGCATGATGAAAACAATTTCACTTTTAATTACACCGGGTTGTATTATTCCGATCCCGAAACGGTTTATTACCAGTACAAGCTTGAAGGGCTCGACAACAACTGGGTGATCACAAAGGACCGGAGTAAAAATTTTCCAAACCTCGAACCGGGAAAATATACTTTCCGAATCCAGTCCTCGCTCAATAAAACCTTTAAGAATGCAGATGAGGCTGTTTATACATTTATCATTAAAAAAGCTTTTTACAAACAGGCATGGTTCATTATACTCTGTATCATACTGGCAGCTGCACTGCTGTATTGGTATATCCGGATCAGGGAAGCTTCTTTAAAGAAGATAGAGCGCCTGCGCCAGGAAAAGATTCAGTTCCAGTTTGAAGTGCTGCGGAACCAGGTAAACCCGCATTTCCTGTTCAACAGTTTCAACACCTCATATCCACCATTGAAGATGATCCCAAAATGGCGGTTGAATACGTGGAACAGTTATCCGATTTTTTCAGGAATATTGTAAATTACAGGGACAAAGAGATCATTTCCTTACAGGAAGAAACAGACCTTTTGCAAACTTATTTTTTCCTGCAGCAAAAGCGCCATGGCAGCAATATAGAATTAATTTCAGCTTTATCGGAACAGCAAAAGGCACAATATTTTATTCCGCCCTTAACGTTGCAGCTTTTGATGGAAAATGCCATCAAGCACAATGCGGTTTCAAAGGAAACGAGGCTTGTCATCAGCCTGGATATTACGGATGATGAATACCTGTTGTTTAAAAATAATATTCATACCAGGTTAAGCAAACAGGAAAGTTCCGGCATGGGACTCCAGAATATCATTAACAGGTATACCCTGCTTTCCAGTAAAAAAGTAAAGATAGAACAGGATGAAAATTATTTTATCGTTTCACTTCCACTTTTAAAAAATTGATATGCGCAGAATTTTGATCATAGAAGACGAAGAACCGGCAGCGAAAAGGTTGTTGAAAATGGTTAAAGAAATTGAACCGGGTGTTGAATTACTCGATTCCATCGTGAGCGTTTCTTCTGCGGTTAAGTGGTTCGGCGAAAACGACCAGCCCGATCTCATTTTTTCCGACATACAACTGGCAGACGGAACCAGTTTTGAGATCTTTAAAACAGTAAAGATCACCTGCCCCGTTATTTTTGTAACCGCGTATGACCAATATGCCATTGAAGCATTTAAGATCAACAGTATTGATTACCTGCTGAAACCCTTAAAAAAAGAAGAGTTGCAGGCTGCCATCAGCAAATTCAAAAAGTTAAAACAGGTTCCTGCCCCGCCACTGGATATTGACAAATTATTACAGGCATATAACCCGCAGACACATACGTACAAAACAAGGTTTATTGTAAGGTATGGCGAGCACATTAAAACAGTAAATACAGAAGAGATCGCTTACTTCTATACCGAGGATAAAATTAATTTCCTGACCACCTTTGAAGGAAGGCGCTTTGCCATTGATATAAACCTCGACAGCCTGGAATCCCTGCTCGATCCAAAAACATTCTTCCGAATTAACCGCCAGTTCATAGTTTCCATAAAGTCCATTGCAGAAATGTTTGCCTACACAAAAGCCCGCGTACTCATTAAACTGAAACCACCTGCAAAACAGGAAACCATTGTCAGCACAGAAAGATCAGCAGATTTTAAAGTATGGCTGGATGATGGCAGCTGACCCGGTATACCATTCGTTCCTGCTGTAAAGAAGGCCAGCATTCTATGATTATCCCCTGCCAGTATCCCTTTACCCCAATAGAATCCCCTTCAGTGATTTAAATTACCGTTTCGGCAGTGTTCTGTTTTAATATACTTTTTATTGACAGACATTTATAGTGTCATTATGTATTACTGGAATTGGTGGATCAGCAAAACGGGTAAGCCTGTTTTAAAGACATCAAAACATAATAACATATTTGGTTACCGCTATTGTCCTCATATTTTAAACCATGAAAATTATGAAATGCCACAACAACTTAACAGATCAACAGCTTATCCATTCCTTTCTTGAAGGCGATGTTGAAGCCTTTTCAGCCATTGTAAACCGTCACCGGAACAGGATCTTTACCAGCATTTGCCTGCTGGTAAAAGATAAATACCGGGCCGAAGATATTTTCCAGGATGTTTTTATCCGGATCATCGAAAAGTTAAAGAAAGGCCGTTATACCGATGAAGGAAAATTTTTGCCATGGGCTATCCGCATTGCACATAATATGTGTGTAGACCATTTCAGGAAGATAAAGCGCTGCCCGGCCATTAAAACCAGCGATGGGCTGAACCTGTTCAATGATCCTGTTCATGCAGCACCTGCAGCTGATTACAACCTGTTAAACAGCCAAAGACAGCTCGGCGTGAAACAAATGCTGGACATGCTTCCGGAAGACCAGCGTGAAGTGATCATTTTACGACATTATGGAGATATGAGCTTTAAAGAGATCGCAGGAATTACCCATTGCAGTATCAACACTGCCCTTGGCCGTATGCGTTATGGATTAATGAATATGCGGAGGATGATGACAGAAAAACAGGTCGCATTTTGAGCACCTGGCGATAATGAACCGGATCTTTAACCCTATTATAAATGAAGGCCCCCGGATATTACCGGGGGTCTTTTTATTTTGCAGGCATTGAATTAAGCCCATAATTGAACCAGGCTACCCCGGGATAACCATGGCTGGCATTATATCCTGCTCAGCAGTTAAAAATACGGGTTCAGGGTATTTCAGTTTTAAACTGCATTAAAATTTCAGACTTTTATATTGTAAATAATTCATCACAAAACCAGGATAACATGAAAAAAATAAAACCATATTACGCTCATGCCCCGGATCCGGGATCTGTATTTTTCGATCCGCATCCTGCTTAAAAAGATTCTCCTGTGAAAACCAAACCAATACCGTTTTAAGATCCGAACAAATAAATTTACCGGTAACCATTCAATATCCCGCCGGTAAAAAGATCACTAAGTTTCAGGCAGGTTTTTGTTTCAAGCAACCGTAACATGTATATGTTACGGTTCACTATTTTAACCCGGTGCTGTAGTTTTTTATAACCCGGTATCTAAGATTTTCCCGGACCTGGAAATAGCATTCCGGGTAAAGTCCAACCATCGCCGGACGCAGAATAGCGATGCAACGGGTACAATTTTAAAGACAGGTTTCATATCCTGACATTTTTTTATGATATTTGCGCAATCTCTTATAAATAATGAAGGTACTAATCAGGCAAGCCAGGATCATTTCTCCCTCCTCTCCTTTTAACAGGCAAACCAAAGATATTTTAATTAACAGGGGAAAGATCGTTTCCATAGCTGATCACATTGATGAAAAAGCGGATCAAACCATTGAACATAAGGACCTGTGTGTAAGCATTGGCTGGATGGATATGTTTGCCGATTTTGGCGACCCCGGTTTTGAACAGAAGGAAACCATGGAAAGCGGTGCTATGGCTGCAGCTGCAGGAGGTTTTACCGATGTGATGCTGATACCCAACAGCCGGCCGGTGGTTGACAATAAATCGCAGGTTGAATATATTGTTCAGAAATCAAAACAGGTTGCGGTGAATATTCATCCTATGGGTGCCGTATCCAAAAAGGCCGAAGGAACAGAACTGGCAGAGATGTATGATATGCAGCAATCCGGGGCCCTGGCATTTAGTGATGGCATTAATCCTATTCAGCATTCAGGACTGGTTTTAAAAGCCCTGCAATATGTAAAAAGTTTTGAAGGCACGATCATACAGGTACCGGATGATACCGGTATTGGTACAAACGGCTTGATGAATGAAGGCATTATTTCAACTCAAATGGGTTTACCCGGTAAACCATCCATGGCCGAAGAACTGATGGTGGCCCGTGATATTAAGCTGGCCCGCTATGCCGGCAGCAAACTGCATTTTGCCGGTATCTCATCGCCCAAAAGCCTGGAATATATTAAACGGGCAAAAGAAGGCGGTATCCGGGTAACCTGTTCAATTGCCCCTTACCAGGTCTATTTTTGTGATGAAGACCTGCAGGATTATGACAGCAATCTTAAATTAAATCCACCGGTACGAAGCCGGGCCGATATGATGGCTGTGCGGAAAGCCCTGGTTGACGGGACCATTGACTGTGTGGCATCACATCACCTGCCACAGCATTGGGACAACAAGACCTGTGAGTTTGAATATGCCAAACCCGGTATGATCGGTTTGGAAACCATGTTTGCAGTGTTAACCGAATGTGGCTTGCCAGCCGAAGATTTTGTGCAGATGCAAACGGTTAATGTGCGGAATATTTTTAGCCTGCCGGTCCCGGAAATAAAAGAAGGCGAAACGGCTTCCCTCACTTTATTCATACCCAATACCGAATTTGTTTTTGATGGGTCCATGATACATTCCAAATCAAAGAACACGCCTTTCATTGGTAAAAAATTAAAAGGAAAAGTGATCGGGATCATTAACAGGTCCCAGGTACAACTGAATTAACAAACCATGCAGATACATTTAGACGCTACAAAGAAAGGTTTACTCTCCGGTTTAATAATGATCGGCCTGTCGCTGTTGTTCTATTATACCAAACAGCCATTTAACAGCCCGCTGCAATACCTGATCTATGTTATTTATGCAGCTGGTATTGTATGGACGATCTATGAATTTTCCAAAACAGAAGAAAACCCCAATAAATTCGGCGCATTCTTTTTACAGGGATTTAAGTGTTTTATTGTGATAACACTGCTGATGGTTGTTTTTACATTTGTTTTCAATAAAATGCATCCCGAATTCAAAGAAGATATGGTAAAGGCTTACCGGGAAGATATGGTATCAAAAGGGAATACTACCCCTGACGAAATATTGAAAAATATTGAAAAAGCAAAAGAATATTACCTCACCATGCTTTTATCCGGTGCTATATTTGGATATTTGCTGGCAGGTGCTGCTATAACTGCTGCCACCTCATTTATATTTTTGAAGAGAAATTAATCAACATGGATCTGTCAATTGTTATCCCGTTATATAATGAAGAGGAATCTTTACCGGAACTGTCGGCATGGATCCAAAAAGTGATGCAGGAAAATAATTTCAGTTACGAAGTGATCATGATCGATGACGGCAGTACCGATGATTCCTGGAAAGTGATCGAACAGTTGCGGATCAGCAATCCAAATATAAAAGGCATCAAATTTCAGCGCAATTATGGTAAAAGTGCCGCACT
This sequence comes from Chitinophagaceae bacterium, assembly GCA_016703625.1. GTDB lineage: Bacteria > Bacteroidota > Bacteroidia > Chitinophagales > Chitinophagaceae > Ferruginibacter. The sequence continues at coordinate 116,082 of JADJBP010000008.1, forward strand.
GAATGAAGGTTTTAAGGCAGCACAGGGCGAAGTGGTGATCACCATGGATGCGGATATGCAGGACAGTCCTGATGAAATACCCGAACTGCGCAGGATGATCATTGAGGATGGGTTTGATATCGTGAGCGGCTGGAAGAAAAAACGCTATGACAATACGCTCACCAAGAACATTCCCTCCAAATTATTCAATGCTGCAGCACGCAGGAGTTCAAAGATAAAATTGCATGATTTCAACTGCGGTTTAAAATCATACAAAAGCAAAGTGATCAAGAGTATAGAAATTTACGGCGAAATGCACCGTTATATTCCCATCCTGGCCAAATGGGCGGGGTTCAGGAAGATCGGTGAAAAAGTGGTTGAGCACCGGGCCCGGAAATACGGCATTACCAAATTTGGCTGGGAGCGGTTTATCAACGGATTTCTCGACCTGGGTTCCATCATGTTTGTGGGTAAGTTCGGTAAACGGCCCATGCACTTTTTCGGGTTGTGGGGTACGCTTTGTTTCCTGGCGGGTTTTCTCATCCTGTTATACCTCACCATTTCAAAATTCTTTTTCGATCAATCCGGTCTAACACAACGCCCACTTTTCTTTGTTGCCATCCTGGTCATGATCATTGGTTCGCAATTATTCCTTGCTGGGTTTATCGGTGAACTGATCGCAAGGAATTCACCGGAAAGAAACAGTTATTTAATTGAAGAGACAACCGGTTTATAAAACTTCCTGAAACCATGCATGTAATCATCATCGGCCCGGCTCATCCTCTACGTGGCGGTGGTATTACCACATTCAATGAACGCCTGGCACGTCAGTTCCAGGATGAAGGGCACCGGGCAAGCATTTATTCTTTTTCTTTACAGTATCCCGGGTTTTTATTCCCCGGCAAATCACAGTTTACCGATGAGCCGGCACCCGCCGGGCTGGATATACATACCCGTATCAATTCTGTGAACCCGGTTAACTGGTTACTGGTGGGCAATGAGATCAAAAAAGCATTACCCGATATCGTTATTGTAAGATACTGGATCCCGCTGATGGGCCCATGCCTGGGTACGATCCTGCGCATCATCAAAAAAATAAACATACAAAGATCATTTGTATAGCTGATAATATCATCCCGCATGAAAAACGCCCGGGTGACAGCATCTTTTACCCGCTATTTTATAAAACCGGTTGATGCCTTTATAACGATGAGTGAAAAAGTGATGCAGGATCTGCGTTTGTTCACCACCGCAAAAAAAGCCATCCTTATACCCCACCCTTTGTATGATAATTTTGGAGAGAAGATATCAAAGGAACAGGCAAGAAAGAAACTGGGAATTGACAATTCGCAAAAACTAATGTTATTCTTTGGCTTTATCCGGAAATACAAAGGCCTTGACATTTTACTGGATGCCATGAAAATCCTAAAAGATTCAACATGGCCAAATGCAGATCCGCTGGACCCCGCGGGTTGCCAATTGCTGGTTGCCGGTGAATTTTATGAAGACAGGAAGGCGTATGATGACCAGATCGACAGGCTGGGCATAAAAGATAATTTGATCCTGCATACCCATTTTATACCTGACGCTGATGTAAAATATTATGTATGCGCCGCAGATGTGGTGATACAGCCTTACCGGAATGCTACCCAAAGCGGGGTAACCCCCCTTGCCTATCATTTTGAAGTACCGATGATCGTTACCAATGTGGGTGGCTTGCCTTCCATGGTACCCGATAATAAAGCGGGCCTGGTTGCAGAACCCAATGCAGCATCATTAGCACAAAAAGTTGTTGATTATTTTGATAAAGGAGAAAATTATTTTTTACCGCATTTACTGGAAGAAAAGAAAAAATTCAGCTGGACAAAAATGCTGGAAAGCATCCTTGAACTGGCCAATAGTAAGTAAATTGCCACACTAAACAGATTCAATGATCTACAGAAGCAAAGCGCCATTAAGGATCGGGTTGGCCGGGGGAGGAACAGATGTGAGTCCTTACAGCGACCTGTATGGCGGCGCCATTTTAAATGCAACCATTTCCCTCTCTGCCTATGCTACTATTGAACCATTAACCGAAAATAAGATCATTGTTACAGCGCTCGACAGGAATGAACTGCAGCAATATGATTGGATGACCGAACTTCCTGTTGACGGGAAACTTGACCTGCTGAAAGGCGTTTACAACCGTATACAGAAAGATCATCCTTTTCTTTGCCGGGTTTACGTTTATCTACTTTTGTGGATGCCCCGGCCGGATCCGGTTTGGGTACTTCTTCTACCCTGGTAGTTGCGATATTGGGAGCCTTCGTCGAAATGCTGAAGTTGCCGATGAAAGAATACCAGGTTGCACAATACGCATACGATATTGAACGCAACGACCTGCAACTGGCCGGCGGAAAACAGGACCAGTATGCAGCCACTTTTGGCGGTGTGAATTTTATGGAATTTTATCACAATGATAAAGTGATCGTAAATCCTTTGCGCATTAAACCCGAGTACCTGCACGAACTTGAAAATAACCTGGTACTTTATTTTACAGCAACTTCACGGGAAAGTGCAGCCATCATAAAGGAACAGGTGAAAAATGTAGAGGATAAAAATGAAAAAAGTATTGAAGCCATGCACCACCTGAAAGAACAGGCAAGGATGATGAAGGAAGCTTTGCTGCAGGGAAATTTAAATGAAATAGGCCTGATATTGGATTATGGATTTGAACAGAAACGCAATATGGCTGCCAATATCAGCAACAGCGAAATTGAAAAAGTGTATGAAGCAGCCAAAGCAGCGGGTGCAACCGGTGGTAAGATCAGTGGTGCAGGCGGCGGCGGATTCATGATATTTTATTGCCCGGGGAATACACGCTATGCTGTAATTAAATCCCTGTACAGTTTTGGTGGTGTGGTCAGGGATTATTCATTTACCAAATATGGTTTAACAACCTGGACAGCCCCCTCTTCCCCCCAGGGGTAAGTTAGGCAACAGCATCAGGTGTAAAACCTGTTTTCGATATTACAGGCTTTAAATAAAGACAATTTAAAAGGATCATATGCCAGATAAAATAAAAAATATTATACAGTCTTCCATCAATGTAAAGCAGGAAGTTTTACAGAATGAAGAATTGCTGCAAACCGTAAATGAATGCATTGCTGTTATAGTGCATGCTTTTAAGAACGGCAACAAGGTACTGTTTTGCGGCAATGGCGGCAGTGCAGCCGATGCACAACACCTGGCAGCAGAATTCAGCGGCCGTTTTTATACCGACCGGGATGCACTACCCGCCGAGGCGCTGCATTGCAATTCATCCTACCTAACTGCTGTGGCCAACGATTATGGCTATGATGTGGTTTATTCCCGTTTAATAAAAGGCATCGGCAATAAAGGCGATGTGCTGGTAGGACTCAGCACTTCGGGCAACAGTGCCAATATTTACAATGCATTTGAAGTGGCCAGGGAAAAAGGGATGACCACGATCGCGTTTACAGGTTTAACCGGCGGAACCCTGAAAACACTTTCCGATCACCTGATCAATGTACCCTCAACCGATACCCCGCGTATCCAGGAAAGCCATATCATGCTGGGGCATATTATCTGTCAATTGGTAGAAGCAGAATATTTTAATGCCCCCTCCGCCCCCTAAAGGGGGGACTTGGCGTATAAAATTTTAAAACATCACATTAACAAACTGCTATAATAAATGAAAGAGCTTGAAAAAAGTGAACTCCAAAGCTCCCCCTTCAGGGGGCGGGGGGGGCAAGCGATCATATTAGCAGGAGGATTGGGTACCAGGTTAAGAAGCGTGGTAAGTGATGTACCTAAATGCATGGCCCCTGTTTGCGGCAAACCTTTTTTACATTTTGTTATTGAATATTTTCTGCAACAGGGAGTTGATAGATTCATATTTTCTTTGGGCTATAAAAGTGATATGATCATTGATTATGTAAATGATCAATATCCAATGCTCAATAAACAATTTTCAATAGAAGAAGAACCGTTGGGTACAGGCGGCGCCATAAAACTTGCCTGCAGCCTGGCATCTGAAAAAAATGTATTGATCCTGAACGGCGACACCCTTTTTAAAATTGATACAAAACAATTAGCTGATTTTCACAATAGCTGTGGGGCTGAATGTACCCTTTCGTTAAAACCGATGCATGATTTTAACCGCTATGGAGTTGTGGAATTAAATACAGATGGTTTGATCAGCAGTTTTAAAGAAAAACAGCATTACGATTCAGGATTGATCAACGGGGGTGTTTATGCTTTGAATGTTGCCGGTTTTTTGAAAGAAGAATGGCCGCAAAAATTCTCATTTGAAAAAGATTACCTGGAGCAGTGTGTTAATAAACGAAAAATATATGGTGTGATGCAGGACGGGTATTTTATTGACATTGGTATTCCTGAAGATTATGAAAGAGCGCAGCATGAATTAAAAATGATCGACCTGAATAAGATCGACAATACCTGGACACTCTTCCTCGACCGGGATGGTGTGATCAACCACGAAAAATACAACGACTATATTCACAACTGGGATGAATTTTATTTTTATGACGGCGTACCCGAAGCCATCGCCATGTTTGCAAAAATATTCAACCGCATTGTTGTGGTCACCAATCAAAAAGGCGTAGGAAAAGGTTACCCTTTTACCCGACCTGGAGCAAATGCATACCAATATGATCGCAGAGATCGAGCACAAAGGTGGAAGGATCGATAAAGTATATTTTTGTCCCGACCTGGAAGATGAAAGCCCCAACCGCAAACCAAACCCCGGCATGGGTTTACAGGCATTGAAAGATTTTCCGGAGATCGATCCCGCCAGGTCCATTATGGTCGGCAATACCCTCAGCGATATGCAGTTTGGCCGCAACCTCGGTATGCATACCATATTCCTCCCCACCACCAGGCCTGATGTGGATCTGAATGATGAACGTATTGATGCCGTTTATGCATCCTTATTTGCTTTTGCTGCTGATTTAAAAAATCATACATAAAAAAATTAACTGTGTATTTCGAAACAAATTTGAACCACATAGTAAAATAGTACACAATAGAAAAACACATAGGGCTACTATGTGTTACACTATGTTTCTATGTGGGTCAATCTTTTACCCCCTTCCATAACCTTTGTTAAATTTTATACCAAAACAATAACTTTACATGTATCCTGTTACGGGATTAACTAATTTTATCGCATGAAGAAACGGGTTTGCTTTTTATTGATACTCTTAATGGGTAACCTGGCCTATGCACAATCAAAGGCCGATGTAAAAATATTGCAGCAAAAGGAGGATTCATTAAGGGCGCTTGCTGTACAGATCATCCAGGGCCGAAATGCGGATGACCGGTTCTCGGCAGACAGCAGTTTCACCCGTATGCTGGTACGTGCATTAAAGACAAGGCATTCATTCCACTACCCTTTCGAATCTTTCCAGACCATTTCTGTGCTATACGCCCCCGACAGTGTTTTCCGCATTTTTACCTGGCAGATGGTCATTAACGAGAACGTCATCCGCCAGCACGGTGCCATACAGATGAAAACCTGGGACGGGTCTTTAAAATTATACCCCCTCATTGATAAGTCGGATGTTACGGGCAATGTAGCAGACACCATCGGCAATCATTTAGGCTGGATAGGCGCCATATATTATAAACTGATCCAAAAGAAAAGCGGTAATAAAAATTATTACACCCTGCTGGGTTTTGACGAGAACAATATCCGCAGCAGCCGGAAGATCATTGAAGTACTCCATTTTGCAAATGATGAGCCGGTTTTTGGCGGCCGTTATTTCAGTTACGAAGAAGATTCGGTTTTTAAAACTTCCCAGAGCCGCTATATCATGGAATATAAAAAAGAGGCCGGTCCCAGGTTAAATTATGATACCGACCTCGACATGATCATCATGGAGCACCTCATTTCAGAATCGAAAGAACCGCATAAGAAATGGACCCTGGTAGGTGATGGTGATTATGAAGGATTTACCTGGAAGAACGGGAAATGGGTGCACGTAGAAAAAGTATTTAACGTGGTTACGCCCGATGGACAGGCACCCGTTCCCAACCCGATAAGAGACCCATCCGGAAATCTTGATGAAAATAAACTGAAAGGCGCTGACCCGGTAAAGCCTAAGGGTAAAGGTAATGAGTAGCCGAAAAATCAAATAATTGTCAACCTGTCCCGATAACTATCGGAATACACTTTCAAACCACAGATTGTAAGCCTGAGCTTGTCGAAGGCGGGTTGAAATAAAGCAAATCCCAATTGAATAATGCCGTCTTCGACAAGCTCAGACCGACAGTACGGTTGAAATCAAACCGCCACCAAAAAAGTACCCAGGTCAATTATTTCCCCCTCACCCATTTTAAATTTTTCAAGGTCTTCCAGGGCAAGATCACGCATGACCTCGCTTTGATAAATAAGCGCTTCGCCTTTGTATAAAGCAAAATACAGGTCTGGATTTGATTCAGGATTTAAAAAATCCCTGAATGCGCCGCTTTTAAAAGATACATGGGCTACCCCTGTTCTCATCCAGTGCACTTTTGCCCAGGTAATCATCTTCCATCAGGTCTTTTTCGTACAGCCTGAATTCATAATCACTGCCGGTCAGCGGTGCATCGCTTCCCTTACGGATAAAGCCGGCTTTTACTTCTATGTTGATATCGGCATCTAAAGAAAAATTGCTCATGGGGTTGTTTTAAGTATAAATTTAAGAAAATCGAACATGGATAATGAATATCGAACAATCAATACCGAATGTTGACCGGAATTGAAACTTCGAAATTCTACATTCCTTGTTCCTTGTTCATTATTTTTTTATTAATCATTAAGCTTAAGAACTGCAAGGAACGCTTCCTGCGGCACTTCCACATTACCGATCTGCTTCATCCGCTTCTTACCTTCCTTCTGCTTCTCCAGTAATTTCCGCTTACGGCTGATATCACCACCATAACATTTGGCGGTTACATCCTTGCGCATGGCCGAGATATTTTCACGGGCAACCACTTTTGCGCCGATGGCAGCCTGTATGGCTATCTGGAACTGCTGTTTGGGCAACAGTTCTTTTAGTTTTTCGCAAAGCTTGCGGCCAAACTCGTGTGCCCTTCCCCGGTGTATCAATGCACTCAGGGCATCCACTTTTTCGCCATTGAGTAAGATATCCATTTTTACAATATCACTGGGGCGGTATTCTATGGGATGATAATCAAAGGATGCATAACCCTTGTCATACTTTTCAGTTTATCGTAAAAGTCAAAACGATCTCGGTGAGCGGCATTTCAAAACTCAGTTCCACACGGGTGGGTGTTAAATAATGCTGGTGTGTAAGGATACCACGTTTGGTGATACACAATGTCATGATATTACCAATGTATTCAGGTTTAGTAATGATCTGTGCTTTGATGAACGGTTCATCAATATGATCGATCCGGGTAGGATCTGGCATTTCGGTAGGGTTATTGATCTTGATCACTTCTTTCCTCACTGTTGTGGCAATAAAACTTACGTTGGGTACGGTGGTGATCACTGTCTGGTTATATTCCCTTTCCAGGCGTTCCTGGATGATCTCCATGTGCAGCATGCCCAAAAATCCGCAGCGGAAGCCAAAGCCCAGTGCCTGCGAAGTTTCCAGTTCAAACGTAAGGGAAGCATCATTCAGCTGCAGTTTATCCATGCAGTCGCGCAGTTCTTCAAAAGCATCGGTCTCAACCGGATAAATACCCGCAAATACCATGGGTTTCACATCTTCAAAACCCTGAATGGCTTCAGTTGAACCATTAACGTGTTGGTGATGGTATCACCCACTTTCACTTCTTTGGCATTCTTAATGCCGGTAATGATATAGCCCACATCCCCTGCGGCCACTTCGGGGCGGGACTCATTCCAAATTTTAAGATACCTACTTCATCGGCTCCGTATTCCAGGCCGGTATTGCTGAACTTGATCTTGTCGTTCTTTTAAGTGTACCATTGAACACCCGGTAATACACAATGATGCCCCGAAAACTGTTGACACGCTGTCGAAGATCAAGGCCTGCAATGGTGCATTGGGGTCACCTTTGGAGCCGGGATCCGGTCAATAATTGCTGTTAATATCTCTTCAATACCGATACCGCTTTTACCGCTGGCCAGCAGGATATCTTCGGGTTTACAACCGATCAATTCCACGATCTGGTCAGTCACTTCCGGTATCATAGCGCCATCCATATCTATCTTATTGATCACCGGAATTATCTCAAGGTTATTTTCAATTGCAAGGTATAAGTTGCTGATTGTCTGTGCTCAATGCCCTGGCTGGCATCCACTAAAAGCAAGGCGCCTTCGCAAGCGGCAAAGGCACGGCTCACTTCATAACTGAAGTCCACACTGGCCGGGTATCAATCAGGTTCAGCACATATTCGGTGCCTTTCAAGTATAATTTATCTGTATGGCATGGCTCTTAATGGTGATCCCTTTTTCCCTTTCCAGGTCCATATCATCCAACACCTGTGCCTGCATATCACGTTCACCAATGGTATGGGTAAATTCCAGCAAACGGTCGGCAAGGGTACTTTTACCGTGGTCGATATGTGCAATGATGCAAAAATTTCTGATGTTCTTCATGTACGTTCACGCTCTTTTTAAGGGGGCAAAAGTAGTTTATTTTGAGCATAAAGAACAGCTTGCGCTGAGGGTAGTCAAAGTGTCGAAGTGTGAATCATGGGATTTCGAGCAAGTCCAGGGAATTTTCAGACCAAAACTTTAATACCAGCTTTAGCTTTTCATAGTGTCATTGTGCAGCCTGCCCTGAGGCACAAAAGGGGTTTAAATACTATCTTCAGTTTACAAAAGCGACCCTTGCATAAATAGTTGTACCTTACAGGCTTTATATGGGGCTGTTAATCGGTGAAACCAATAACTGGTTCTTTAATGATAATTACTAGATCCGAACCAGGCGCCTCAAAATAAAAAATCATAATTATCAGGGTCATTCTTTGTTTTAGTTTACCAAATAACTCAAACCAACTTATGAACTTTTTGACCGTTTAAGCACCGGGGTGGAGGATCACTATGAACAGTTTCGCCATCCTTAAAAAAAACAGGCAACTCATCATTTTCCCCATCCTTTCAGGTATTTCACTGCTGCTGATGATGGGAATTTTTATTTTGGGCATCTTTGCTGTAGCCGGCTGGGATGTGGATTATATAAATACTGATAATGACGTAGTGAATTATGCCATTATGTTCCTTTTCTATTTTGTCAATTACTTTGTGGTGGTGTTCTTTAATATGGCCCTTATCCATTGCAGCAAACTGTACTTCAACGGAGAGGAAGTAAGTGTAAGCATCGGATTAAAATTCAGTGCAAGCCGCATCGGGGTTATCCTGTCATGGGCATTATTTGCTGCCACCGTGGGTACCATTTTAAAGATCATACAGGAGAATTCGGGCTGGCTGGGCAAAATCATAACAGGCCTCGTTGGCATCGTTTGGGGGTATCACCACTTTTTTTGTAGTGCCGGTTATTGCCTATGAAAACCTTGGGCCTGTTGCGGCTTTTAAAAGATCTACACAGCTTATGAAAGAAAAATGGGGTGAAAGCCTTGCCGCTACTTTTAGCCTTGGCCTGATCCAAACATTGGTCTTCTTACTGGCAATGGTGCCCATCTTTTTAATTGCCAGCTATGTGAATATTTTTATTGGCATTGCCCTGGCTGTCGTGGTTGGCTTTTTGATCTTTTCAGTTTTCAGCGCAACACAAACTATTTTCATCAGTTCGGTATACCATAATATAACCGGGAAAATAGATGACCATTTTGATCAAAAAACTGATCGATAGCCTATTTGTAAAAAATGATCCATCACCTTTGCCGGGATTTTCTCCTGCAAAATATATACAAAACAACGGGTCTTTCTTTTTGCAGAATATATTCCATGAAAAAGAACCTGGCCGCATTGTAAACCAGTTTGGTAATGTTTTGCAAGTATTTACAACAAATGAATTTACTACCGGCACTACCCCGCCCACACATAAGCGTGGGATCAACAGTGCAGAACTGATCAAAGAAAAAAGCCGCTGGTTCATCATGAGTTTTACCCGGAATGAAGCAGGAAAAGAACAGCCAATTACGCCTTCATATTTAAATAAATAAATGGGACAGATCATCATAAGAAAAGCCGAAATGAAAGATGTAGACAGCCTGCTTGTTTTCGAGCAGGGAGTGATCAATACTGAGCGGCCCTTTGATCCAACCTTAAGAACCACCGCTACACATTATTATGATATTGAAAAAATGATAACAGCACCCGAAGTTGAACTTGTTGTTGCAGAACTGGATGATGAATTGATCGGTTGCGGCTATGCACGTATAGAAGATGCAAAACCATATCTCCGGATGCAACATGCTTACCTCGGGTTCATGTACGTGGTGCCACAGCATCGTGGAAAAGGAATAAATAAAATGGTGATCGATGCATTGTCAGCATGGTCAGCATCACAACATATTACTGAACTGCGGCTGGATGTGTACCACCAAAATGAATCAGCTATTAAAGCCTATGAAAAATGTGGATTTACCAGGCATATGATAAATATGCGGATGGGTTTATGAGTCAGGCACACCGTATTGAATAGTCCTAAAATAGGTTGACAAATTTAAAATAGTCCCGGTTGCCGCAGGTAGCCGGGATTTTTTTGTTCGCAAAATAAAGGGAAGATTAACCGTTATAGAATACTTCAAATCACCATGCTGCAGGATAATATATCCTTTTAATAAGTATTTAAAGCCTACTTTACAATACCATCACGCAGTCATAAAAAATAAGATAAAATGCAAACACTCATAAACGCGATCCGTGTTCCCGTATTTATTGCCCTGTTGTTTTTATTTGCTGCCTGTGGAGATGCAGAAGCGGAATACGAAGTGGGCGACCAGGTTGAAGTGCTAGCCGGTGGAACCTGGTATCCTTCAGAAGTGCTGGAAGTTAAGAACGGTTCCTATAAAAGTTCGCCATGCAAATGATGATGACAGCCAGGATACCTGGGTGGAAGAAGAAAATATCCGATTTGCAGGAGAAAATGCAAAACCGGATGATGCCGCGTGGAAAATGTAAATAAAGAAAAAATGGAGACACAAAACGGGGCATTGCCAAAAATAAGGTACAAGCTGGAGCCTGCTTTGCATTTATGAGAAAGGTACAACACCAAAATATATGCATACATTTCCGGAATACCTGTTCTGCAAAAATGGCCGGTGGGAGCTGCATGCACTCAGTAATTCCATTGGCCAGATGGGAACTTACACCATTGATGGGAACCAGCTAATCACAGTACATGACGGGGCCGACAGGCTTACCGGGAAGTATACGATCACCTGGCATGCTGCTGAAAATTACCTGGAACTGGATGATGGAAAACTGGTCTTCAGGTTAAGGTACCGAACAGAAGCAAAATGCTGAGTGTATATTGAAAAATATTTATCCTCCTGTTAGCTTAAATGATCCGTTTATTCCAAACCGGCGTGTTTAATATTTTTTTACTTTTATAAAGCAAATAAAAAAGTAAATTAGTTCCTGAACATGCGGCAGGCAGGTCTCTTTTGCCGCTCAAAACAGCTCTTAATGACATACCTCTTGCTTAAAAAACAGGCATTGCGCTTTTTACCTGTGAAAATTTTATATGCGTTTGTACTGTTTACTTCCGGGCCATCTGCCTTTGCGCAACAATCAAAAAGCAGCATGGCATACAGGGTAGCCATGCCCCAACCTGCCAGTCAAATATACCAGGTGGTCTTTACTTACACCCGTTTCAAAGCGGATATGCTGGAACTAAAAATGCCGGCCTGGACACCAGGGTATTACCAACTGCTTCATTATGTCAAACAGGTGAGTAATTTTAATGCAACGGATGGCAATGGAAAAACAATTGCCTGGACCAGGCCCAATGCAAACAGCTGGCAGTTACAAACCAAAAATACCACAACCATTACCGTAAGTTATGACGTGAAGGCAACAACCGCGTTTGTGGCACAACCTTTCCTGGATTCAACTCACGGGTATATTGTACCCGCAGGCGTTTTTTTATATGTTGCCGGCATGATAAACCATCCGGTAACTGTTACCATTGAGCCTTATAAGAACTGGGCCAGTATTGCAACCGGGCTGGAACCGGTTGCCGGAAAAAAATTTACCTATCATGCTGCTGATTTTGATATTTTATACGACAGTCCCCTGCTGACCGGCAACCTGGAGACCTTGCCTTCATTTACTGTACGGGGCATTCCCCATTACTTTACCGGCTATAAAATGGGAGCATTTAACCGGGCTGAACTGATGAATGACCTTCAAAAAATTGTGGAAGCAGGCACTGATATTTTTGGGGATATCCCTTACCCGCATTATACATTTATTGCCATTGGCCCGGGACGCGGGGGACTTGAGCACTTCAATTCAACCACCATCAGTTTCGACGGCTCACAGTTAAGTACACCCGAAGGCAGAAAACGGTTGCTGCTTTTCCTGGCGCATGAATATTTTCATCATTACAATGTCAAAAGGGTAAGGCCTGCAGAACTGGGTCCGTTTGATTATGATAATGGCAACCGCACAAAAATGCTTTGGGTATCAGAAGGATTATCCGTGTATTATGAATACCTGGTGCTGTTAAGAAAGGGGCTGATCACATCAACAGACCTGCTGAATGCCATCCGTGGCAATATAAAAGCCTATGAGAACAAACCGGGCCGGTTGTATCAATCCGTAGCTGAGGCCAGTTACGAAACATGGTCCGATGGCCCTTTTGGCCGTACCGGCGATGAAGTGAATAAAACCATTTCGGTTTACGATAAAGGGCCGGTTATGGGTTTATTGCTTGACCTTACGATCAGGCATGCTACCGGAAATAAAAGATCACTCGATGACCTGATGCGTTTGCTCTATGTTGATTTTTACAAAAAAAGAAAAAGAGGTTTCAGCGAAGCAGAACTGCGGGCAGCCTGTGAAAAAATTGCCGGTATCCCGCTCGATGAATTTTTCAACTATATCTACACCGTTCAAACGCCCGATTATCCCAAATATTTTGCCTATGCCGGGTTGGCTATTGATACATTACCTGCAGCACTGCCCGGGGGCTGGCTGGGCATTTCAACCCGTTACCGGGATGATACCCTATCTGTAACTGCTGTTGACTGGAATTCACCCGCCTGGCATGCGGGCATACGCATGCAGGATAAAATACTTTTGGCCGCAGGTACAAAAGCCACAAAGAAACAATTTGATGAAATGGCCGCAGCCCGAATGCCCGGTTATAAAATAAAACTACTGGTTTTGCATAATGGGAAGCAGGAAGAAAAAGAGATCACTTTGTCTGCCAGGTTCGAAAAGTCATTTACCATCAAACCAATAAATGACCCGGGCAAACTGCAAAAGGCCATATTGCAGGACTGGCTGAAAGAATAAATTAAAACCAGCACCAACTATTGGAATCGAACCGACGACCATCCTGATATCTTTCGGTAGTGCTAAGTTGGTGTTGTAATTGCAACCATTGCGGCGTTAACTTTTAGTTTTATGATTTTGAGATAAAACAGCTTCCCCGGAAAGACCGGGGAAGCTGTTTTATTTTACTTAATGTGTGAATTATAAAACCTATTTAAAGACCGATGTAATATTTGCAGCTTTATGCAAATTAACTTTGAAATGTTTTAGGATAAGGTTCCGCCAAAAAATTTGTTTTTAGCTGCTTTCTTAAAACAATCAAATAATTAAACCAATATTTTATGAAAGCGTTTACAATTAAATTTCCTGTTTTTTTACCGGCCATTTTTTTATCACTGGTATTGTGCTGTTAAGCTGTGGTGAACAGTCGGCAGCAAGAACCACTGTTGATTTGATTGATACATCATCAACTGAAGTGGTGATCCAGGATCCGGCTATTGACAGCTTACCTGCTATTGAACATACAGCCACCACAAATCAGGTTAACAATAACGACATTAAAATAAAAGATCCGGTAACAATAACTAAAACAACTACTGTAAAGACACCGAACAGTGACCCAAAAGCAGCTCCTGTTACCACCACAACTACAACTACCACCACAACAGTTCCGACCCCTGTTGTTATCACAGAGCCTGTAAAACCGGCACCTCCTGTTAAACCAGTAACGGTAGAAGTACCAAAACCGGTTATAGTTAATACGCCAACACCCGTTCAAAATGACTGGCCGGTTCCGGCAAATTACAGATCCATGAAAAGCCCTTATGCAGCCGACCAGTCAAGCCTTGCCCTTTGGAAAAACAGTTTATGGAACGCATTGCAAGTCATGTCATGGCACTAAAGGTGATGGACAGGGGCCAAAAGCATCTTCACTGGATACGGAGATGAGGTCTTTTTCAAGTGCCGCATTTAAGGCACAATCAATAGGTGAAGTTTTTTACAAAACAATAATCGGTCGTAAGGATAGGCCCAAAGAGGAAAAGAAGATAGCTGACGTGGAAGAAAAATGGGCTGTGGTTAATTATATCAGGAGTTTCTAACACCAGTAAAATTAAAATACAATATTGAGCTGCGCAGGCATGCAGTTCTTCCAGTCCCCCATTTCCGCTACATGGTATAATAGTTTTTAACCTGTGAATTATGTAAGATATTTTAGAATTTTTGTAACAATAACCATTCAATACAGTGCAATTTTGCCGGCGTCTTACGAAACCTGCCAATATTGGTATTCCGTGAAGACCACATATAAATAAAAACTATGAAAAAAAACGATCTGCCTGTTATTCCTGATCATGATGTTAACCGGCTTAGGAGCTTATTCCCAAAAATACAAGACAGTTGAAGATACAGCACGGCTGAACAGGGAGTATGTAAAAGTAACCAATGACATTGCGGAACTTAATGCTAAACTCGCTATTGCTCAAAATAATTTACCTGGGTATAAATCAAAAGCAATTGAAGCAGGAACAGATGCAGATAATGCAGCAAACAAAAGTGTTGACCAGGCGTACAAAGTTACAAATGGTGATGTTGGTGATGCGAGAAAAGCAAAAAGAAAAGCCAGGAAAGCGTACCGTGAAGCTAAAGATTCAAGATCGGCAAGTAATAATTTAAGTAACCAGGAGAGTATAATAACCAAACTTACTTTACAAATAAACAGGAAAGAACAGCGCCTGAAGGAATTGGAAGTGATGCGTTTGGCAATTGCTGCAAAATTCACATTGTAAACTATTTTATACCGGGATCGAAAGATCCGCGTCAGTTAGAACAAGAACATTCGTAAAATGAGGCTTTCAGCCTCATTTTTTATATTTTATTTTTCCCGTTTACCTTTGCCACTCAACCATCAGGCAGCATGTGGTATCCATTCCTTAATATCTTCTTCTTTGTTTTTCATACCGCATTTACTTTATTTAATTGTGTTGGCTGGGCCTTTGCAAAAACAAGAAAGCTTCACCTGGCAACCCTGTTGCTTACCGTTTTTTCGTGGTTTGTTTTGGGTATTTGGTATGGCTGGGGTTATTGTGCCTGTACCGAATGGCATTGGCAGGTACGGGAAGCATTGGGCTACCAGGACAGGTCCAATTCCTATATCCATTTCCTGTTGCTGAAACTAACCGGCAAAAATTTTGACCAGCAATTGGTGGAACGTGCCACCCTCATCCTGTTTCTGTTTAGCTTTGCTATGAATTTGCTCTTTTGGTTTAAACACAGAAAAAAAAGGTAAGCAGGATATTCTATTTAAGCCTTTAAAATCAGCTGCTGCTGGCCAACTTCCCATTTACTTATTACTTATATTTGACCAAAAAATTACATTATGAAAAAAATAGTATGCATTGTAAACGCCTTGTTGATATTATCACTGGCAAACGCACAAACCTTAACTACGCCGCAGCCATCGCCTTTGCAAACGATAAAGCAAAATTTTGCGCTGGGTTCCATTGAATTAAGTTATAGCCGCCCGGCAAAAAAAGGCCGTAAGATCATGGGCGACCTGGTGCCCTTTGGCAAAGTATGGCGTACCGGCGCCAATGCAGCAACCACCATTACTTTCAGCGAAGAAGTAACCATTGGCGGATTAGCAGTTAAAGCGGGCAAATACGGTTTATTAACCATCCCAGATGCCGGCAAATGGACGGTCATTATCTCTAAAGATGTAAATGTAAGCTCTCCAGCGGCCTATAAACCCGAAAATGATGTGGTGCGTGTACAATCCGATGTGGTTACTACACCCTTTACTGTTGAAAACTTTACCATCAATTTTGCCAATATTACAACCAGCAGCTGCAATGTGGAAATGATGTGGGAGAACAGCTATATAAGCTTTCCAATAACTGCCGGAACCGATGCCAAAGTGATGAAGCAGATAGACAATATCATGAATAAGGATAACAAACCTTATTATAATGCCGCCTCTTATTATTATGATAACGGCAAAGACCTGAACCAGGCACTGGTATGGGTAAACAAAGCTGTTGAAACCAATAAAGAAGCATACTGGATGTTCCTGTTGAAAGCACGCATTCATCAAAAACTGGGCGATAAGGCTGCCAGCAGGGCCGCAGCTACAACCTGCAAAGACCTGGCAGCAAAAGATAAAAATGAGGACTATATTAAAATGGCCAATGAATTAATTGCATCCCTGTAATTAATGATGCAACATAACCCCGATGCATGACCGTTAAGTGTCTTCACGAACCCATATGATCAAAACAGGTTCGTGAAGGCGCGGTCACCGGTAATGAAAAGGCTTATTTATTAAACACGATCCTGTATATCGCCCTCTCTGATCATCACTCACCAGCATGGCACCATCGGCAGCTATCTCAATATCAACCGGCCGGCCGCTTACTTTACCGTTATTGCTTAACCAGCCTGTGGCAAAGGGTATGTATTGCACTGCTTTATTTTTTTCGAGGCGCACTAACATTACCCGGTAACCGCTTTTTTCACTGCGGTTCCAGCTTCCGTGTTCAGCAATGAAAACCTGGTTTTATAATCCGGTAAAAACATATTACCGGTATAAAAGCGCATACCCAATGCAGCAGTATGCGGCATCAGTTTTTGGGCCGGGGCTGTAAATTCGGAACAGTTCCTGTTTGCGCCGAATTCAGGATCGGGTGTATCGCCCTGGTGACAGTAAGGATAACCGAAATGCATACCCATTTCGGGAGCATGGTTCAACTCATCGGCAGGCATATCATCGCCCATCATATCACGGCCATTTTCGGTAAACCACAATTCTTTTGTCTGCGGGTGCCAGGCAAATCCCACGGTATTGCGTATACCGGAAGCATATACTTCCAGCCCGCTGCCATCGGGGTTCATGCGGGCAATGGATGCATAGATCTTATTTTCCTTTTCACAGATATTACAGGGCGCCCCTACCGGTACATATAATTTATCATCCGGCCCAAAAGCAATGAATTTCCAACCATGGTGTTTGTCGGCTGGCAATCGATCATTCACAACTACGGGTTTGGGCGGGTTACCAAGCCGGTTCTCAATATCATCATACCGGAGTATACGGTTCACTTCTGCTACATATAAACTTCCTTTACGGAATGCCACGCCATTGGGCATGTTCAGGCCTTTGTCGATCACATAAACGGTATCAGCTATCCCATTTTTACCGGCATCAGTAACCGCATATACTTTATCCTTTGAACGGTTGCCAACAAACAATGTTCCTTTTTGTCCCCAGCACATACTGCGTGCATTGGGTACTTCTGCAAAAACAGAGATACTGAAGCCGGGGGGCAACTGAATTTTATCGAGATCATACTTTTTAAACAGGTCATCGGGCTGGCATTTCACCATGAAATGGGAAGAAATAAAAAACAGGAAAAAACAGCCTGTCAACTAATAAAACAACCGGCATTATTTATTCTTATCTTTATCAGTGTATAAAAAAAAAGGGTTATGGAACCAGTAAAACCGGCATCCTGGCGAATGCGGCTGCACGAGATCATTTATGAATCTGCAACCCCGGCCGGCAAGATATTCGACATCGGCCTGCTTTTCCT
Organism: Chitinophagaceae bacterium; assembly: GCA_016703625.1. Lineage (GTDB taxonomy): Bacteria > Bacteroidota > Bacteroidia > Chitinophagales > Chitinophagaceae > Ferruginibacter. The sequence goes on from JADJBP010000008.1 coordinate 134,054, forward strand.
GATTATTTCCAGCATCGTTGTTGTCATGCTCGACAGCAGCAAGGTATGGCATGAGGCCTATGGCATTTTATTCCTGAAACTGGAGTGGGGTTTTACCATCATATTCAGCATCGAATATATTCTTCGTCTTGTATGTATTAAAAAACCCTGGCGTTATGTTTTCAGTTTTTTAGGATTGATCGACCTGCTGGCCATCATCCCGGGATATTTAAGCCTCTTTTTTGCAGGCAGCCAGTCATTGATGGTTTTAAGGGCATTGCGGCTGTTACGGATCTTCCGCATTTTTAAATTAACACATTTCCTGTCGGAGATGCAGTTCCTGGGCGTTGCTATAAAAGGAAGCCTGCGCAAGATCAGCATATTCATGCTGATCGTACTTACTCTGGTTGTGATCATGGGCTCGGTGATGTACCTGGTTGAGGGCGGCAAAAATGGTTTCAACAGTATACCCGACAGTATTTACTGGGCCATTGTAACCATCACCACTGTTGGTTATGGTGATATTTCACCGGTTACTTCCCTGGGGAAATTTGTTGCCAGTATCATTATGCTGATGGGCTATGCCATCATTGCGGTACCTACCGGTATCATTACAACTGAAATGGCGCTTACCATGCGGAAAAAGAACAACAGCAGCATGCCTGTACCAGTTGTGGCAGGAAGGCCATGATTCAAATGCAAAATTTTGCAAATTTTGCGGCGAAAAATTATGATCAAATATACTTCGCAAAATGGAAAACACCGGTAAAACTACAGTTATCTAAATTTATTTTGCTGCGGTTATAACTTCCCTCGAAAAGATCTTCCCGGCTATCTTCCAGCCATCCTTTGTTTTCAACAACGACATGATATCGTGCAGCCTTGCCGTGGGAAAATCAATCGTAAGTTTAGCCATAGCCGCATCGCCAAACACTTCAATACTTTCAATTTTTGTGGAACGGTTTGTTTTTTGCCCGTTGTTACGGGCCCTGGCCATAAAATCTTTCAGGGAGATTACCTGCAGGCTGTCGTTCCGCATAAAAAGCATTAACCCCTCCGGCAAAAAGGCTTTGCTGAACATCAAACTGTCGCCGTTTGTGCCGCCATCGAGGTAATAGTTAAGTACTGTTTCAATCTCCCGGACAGTATTTTTATCTGACTGGGCATTGGCTGTATTTATTAATAAACAAAGTAAAAAAACAACGGCACCTGCAAAAAATATTTTTTTCATGACAAAAGCTTTATGGTGAAACATGAAAATACTACAATTCGAAACCAGGCATTTGCCTTTCATCATTTTTCATAAAGCTTTAAATTCAGTACCTGCAATAAATGGTATGACAAATAAAAATACCATAATTATTTTCAGGATTTATATAATCCTTTTGTTTTCTGGCCTGGATTCCCACTAAGATAAACAAGGCATGGAAATTGGACACACTTCCATCATTACTGTTGCTTGTTTTAATATACAGGCAACTGAATAAAATAAATATGCTCATATGAAAAAGATGACCGGCTTTCTATCCCTGGCAGTTTTACTGGCAGCCATATCATGTACGGATAAAAAACAAAAGGAACAGAGTATTGAAGACCTAAATAAAAAGTGCGCCCTATTCAGTACGTGCCGGTGCCACCTCCCCCGCCACCGAAAACGATCACGATCAAGCTACCGCCTTTGCCGCCTCCACCACCCTTACCACCCAAACCAAAAAGAAAAGGGTAAGATCCTGCTGTTACCTGCAACAATATTTGTTCTTAGTGAAACTGAGATTTAATTTTAATTCGATATCAGAAGTTTTATTCACAAAGCTTTATGGAATCAGTGGTTTTACTGCTGATCTGTATCTTATTTATTTTACCTGCCTTATTATAATATAAAATGAGTGTACCATATCCCATCTGGTAAGCATCCCAGCCCGTATCTTTTAATTTAGGATGTCCCAATAAATTAAAAAGGCTGTTGCGGCTTACTCCCATCAGGGCAGGTGATAATTTACCTTTGAATTTTTCCCCGATCTCGATATACCTCCTGTCGGTATAAAATGAAATATCCCTGTCCTTATAAAATACACCGGCACATTTTGAATCCATGTCTTTTTCAACCGTTTCACTGAAACAGGGCAGCCTTTCCTGTATTTCGCCAATGGCCGATTTGGCAAACAGGTCATTTACCGTACCGGCCATAATATCCACGGTAAAAGGCGGACAAACAGCAGTTGCTTTTAATTGGGCAATAGCAGAAATACCGGTAATACTACAGATCATTAATAATAAAAAGTTTTTCATTGGTTTTAATTTAAGATGAATGGAAATGAGGATTTTTCAGGTATACATCAAATACCCTGCTAAAAATGATCTTTATGGTGGAGATAGCCCCAAAAATGTGGCCAGTTAAAGAATTAACAGAAAAAATAAAATATGGAACGGGTAATCCGCTAATTTCGCGGCAACCTCTAAAACAGTGAATACGATCAACTTATGTTTTTAAAATTACTTACAGTAGCCGGTTTGGCAACTTTCGAAATATATGCAGCCATCCCGGCCGGTTTTGCATTCGGCCTTTCGCCATGGAATATTTTCTTTGCAAGCATTACAGGCGGTTTGATCGGTGTATTTGTTGCCGCTTTTTAGGCGATAAGATCGCCATTCCAAAAAAAAGAAACCCACCGTGAAATTGCACCCAAAAAAACACCCCATGGTAACCCGGCTCTGGAATAAATTCGGCATCATTGGCCTGGGTTTTTTGGGAACCGTTTCAGTGGGAGCCCCCATAAGTATTGCAGTGGGTGTTGGTTTAAATGCCAATATCAAAAAACTGGTCACCTGGTGCTGCATTGGCGTACTTACCCGTTGTATCGTTTTTACCCTGGTTGGTTATTACGGACTTCAGTTATTTTAAATAAAAAAACAAGAACTGTTTTCCACAAAACACCTGCCCAAAAGTTATCGGCTGATCCTGTCATAAGATCCTGAACCACCCTTAATCTGCATTGCTGCTGTTATCTTTAAGCAAATCCACGTAAATATACTGGCAGGTATTATTAGGCAACTATTCATTACTTTTATAACAGGTTTTTTTTATGCTGCATAACACAGCGCTGTTTTCAGTAACCCGGGAACCGGCAAATACATGATTTCACCAGGATACACTTTCTAAAAGCCATATACACGCTTATTAAAATTACCGGATATAAAAAAGTTAACACACGCCCCTGTCCTGCTTTTTACCATTACCTGTTTAGGCATATTCGGGTCGTGCAAAAGTAAAACCAGGATCCCAACGGCTGAAGCGATAAATGCAATAAATCTTAAAAGGGGTGCTGTCATTTCCTGCGGCCCTCCCGGCTTGGAGCTGGGTTCAGTTGATTTTGAATTCCCCGGAGGTGAAAAGGTAAAAAATGATTTTAATCTTGCCGTAAAGCTGTTGCACTCATTTGAATATGATGAAGCTGAAAAGGTTTTTGCGAGGATCATTGATGCACAACCTGGATTTGCCATGGCTTACTGGGGAGTAGCCATGAGTAATTTTCACCCGCTTTGGTCACCACCCTCAGCAGCTGAACTGAAAAAAGGAGCAGCCGCCCTGGATATTGCCGCATCAATTACCGGGAAATCTAAAAGAGAAGAGGCTTATATCAACGCGGTGGCAGCTTTCTACAAAGACCGGGATAAAACACCTCACCGTAACCGTTGCCTCCGGTTTGAGAAAGCCATGGAAGAATTGTATACCACATACCCTGCTGAAAAAGAGGCTGCCATTTTTTATGCCCTGGCACTGACAGCTGCAGCAGATCCTGCAGACAAGACTTTTACAAAGCAAAAAAAGGCCGGTGCCATATTGAATGCCCTTTACCGGGCTGAACCCAATCACCCGGGGATCGTACATTATATCATTCATACGTTCGATTCTCCGGAACTGGCTGAACTTGCGTTACCGGCTGCCAAACAATATGCTTCCGTGGCTCCTTCATCGGCGCATGCCCTGCATATGCCATCACACATTTTTACAAGGCTGGGACTTTGGAATGAAAGCATTAATTCAAACCTGGCCTCTGTTGCTTCTGCACAATGTTATGCCGAAGCAGCAGGTATGAAAGGCCATTGGGATGAAGAAATTCACGGGCTCGACTACCTGGTGTATGCATACCTTCAAAAAGGCGAGAACGGGCTGGCAAAAAAACAATGGGATTATTTAAGATCCATGAAGGCCATTTCCCCGTTTAATTTTAAGGTCGCCTATGCATATGCATCCATTCCTGCACGTTACCTGCTCGAGAATAAACTTTGGAAAGAGGCTGCAGGCCTCACCATTCAAAAGGATAATTTTCTCCTTGACAATTTTCCATGGGAAAAAGCCATTGTCCATTTTACCCGGTTGCTGGGCGCTGTTCACCTGGATGATCTGGCTGCAGCGAATATGGAATTAAAGGCATTGAACGATATCCATACCAAATTAACGGAACAAAAAGATTCCTATAAAGCAAACCAGGTACTCATTCAGATCAAAGCTTCAGAAGCATGGATAAAATTAATGGAAGGGAAAAAAGATGAAGCGCTGCAGTTAATGCAAATTGCAGCAGATATGGAAGATAAAACAGAAAAACATCCCGTTACACCCGGGGAAGTGATCCCTGCAAGAGAATTACTTGGAGATATGTTTCTGCAAATGAACAAACCGGCCAATGCTTTGGAAGCATATGAACTGGACCTGAAAAAACATCCTAACCGGTTCAATGGTTTGAATGGAGCAGCAGTATCCGCTGCAGCAAGCGGGCAACCGGAAAAAGCAAAATTTTTTTACCGGCAGCTTTTAAACAGTGCCGGTTCACCCGGTTCGGAAAGAACAGAACTGGAAACCGCGAGGCTTTATTTAAAAAATTAAAACAGCTGTTTTATATGAAGCAGGACAGGAAAAATTTCCTTAAGCAGTTAGGCTGCGGATTCATGGCAGCCGGTTTGCCGGGAATGGCATTGGCTGCAGATCATACCGGCCAGCCTGTTGATATTAAAGATTTTTCGGGCGAAGGTGCCCCGATGATGAAAAATTCTGGAAGCGCATTGCCAAAAATACTACGATGTTTCCCCGGATTATATCAACCTGGAAAATGGTTATTACGGTATTCAACCCAGGCCGGTATTGCAGGCATTTCAAAAAAATATGGAGAAAGCCAATAAGGAGGCCGCCAGGTTTGCCCGGAAGGAATATCCCGGTTTAGCCGCTGCTGTTAAAAAAGAACTGGCGGGTTTCCTGGAAGTTGCTGATGAAGAGATCATCATCACCCGCAATGCCACAGAGGCTTTGAATATTGCCATACAGGGTTATCCATTTAAACCGGGTGATGAAGTATTACTGAACCAGCTTGATTATTTCAGTATGACTGAAACCTTCAGGATGCTGGAAAAAAGGGGGCAACTGAAAGTGAATACATTTGATATGCCTTTGCTCCCTGCCGGGGATGATGAAATTGTGGACATGTATAAAAAACAGGTCACCGAAAAAACCAGGGTTATCCTTTTAACGCATGTTTACAATATTAACGGGTTAATAATTCCCGTTGCAAAAATTGCTGCCATGGCCAGGGCAAAAGGTATTGATACCATTACTGATTCTGCCCACGCACTGGGGCATGTAAAATTCAGCCTGCCGCAACTGGGATCAGATCTTGTTGGCCTCAACCTCCACAAATGGATGGGCAACCCGGTTGGTGCCGGGGTATTGTATATTAAAAAAGAAAGGATACAGGAAATGCAGCCATTATTCGGTGATGTAACGGCAGCGGATGACCGCATTAACAAACTGGCTCATTTTGGCACTACCCCATTTGCCGTAATTATGACGATACCCGACAGCCTTGCCTTTCACCGGATGCTGGGCATAGAAAGGATCTCAGCAAGGCTGCAGTACCTGAAAACCACCTGGGTAAATGCCGTAAAGGATCACCCGGCTGTGGAAATGGTTACACCCGGAGCTGGCCATTTATCCTGCGCCATTGCTTCTTTCCGGATCAGGAATAAAACGTCGGCTGATGTAGCTGATCATTTATTCAGGCAACATCAGATACTTACCGTTAGCCGCACATTGGGAAACCAGGGTTGCGTTAGGGTAACCCCATCGGTTTATAATACTGCCGGGGATGTACAGCAATTGGCAGCGGCCATTAAAGCGTATGCAGGCTGACCGCACATATAAAGTATACAGGAAAACAGGTACTTTTAATATCAAATTAACTTCGATGATAAAGCAATTCTTACTTTTATCTTTTGGAATATTCCTGGCAACTGCAGTGAATGCACAGCAAATAAAAAAACAGGCTGCTGATACTGTTAAAGCCGGGCGGGCCAATGACCGCCTGAAAATGCCGGGCCAAAAGATGGATGGCCACTGGAAGGTAATGCCGACACTGTTAAAAAAGATAAAAAAGCCGGCTGAAACACCCAGGCGCACAAAACAACGCAGCAATCGGTAAGGCATCCATTATCTTTTCAGGAACTTCCCTTTTACCAGTTTATCAGTAACATCATCCTTTAAACTGCGGCTGATGGGAATACGATGGGTGCCTATCCGGATCTCATTGCCATCAATACTGTCCACTTTTGCAGCAGCAATGATAAATGATTTATGCACTTTCAGGAATTGGCCGGCAGGTAAATAATCTTCCACCGACTTAAAAGTAAGATAGCTGATGTATTTTTTTGTGGCCGTATGAATGGTTACATAATTCTGCAGGGCTTCCACAAATAAAATATCATCAAAAAAAGTTTCACCAGCTGGCTATCGGTCTTAATAAAAAAAGTAATCAGTTGCAGAAACAGGCACTGCTTCTACCGGGTTATTTTGCCGTACTTCAAAAAAATCTTTTGCTTTCAGCGCCGCTTTTAAAAAACGGTCAAAGGAAACGGGCTTTACCAGGTAATCGAGTGCATTCACATCAAATCCGTCCAAAGCATATTGCGGATACGCGGTTGTAAAGATCACTGCAGGCGGGTCTGTAAGCGATCTGAAAAAATCAATACCAGTGATCTTCGGCATTTCAATGTCGAGAAAAAGCAAATGCACTTCCCCGCTGCCCAGTATGCCGGTGGTAGCAAGCGGGTTATCAAATTCGCCAAGCAGGTTTAAAAATTCGATTTCGGCAATATATTCTTTAAGCCCTTTCCTCGACAAAGGCTCATCATCAATGATCAAACAGTTTATGGTCATGTTGTGCGGCATTATATTTTGATTACCAGGTCTACCTTAAAAGTATCCATTCCGTTGGTAATTTTCAACTCATGTTTTTCAGGGTACAATAATTCAAGCCTCCGTTTTACATTGTTCAGGCCGATGCCTGCATGCTTTTCGGCGGCTTTGCCTATGGGCTCTTTTGAATTTGTGATGGCAAAATGAAATGCCCCATTTTCCAGGTTGCATTGCATTTTGATGAAATTAGCCTGCTCCTTTTGATGTGAAATATGCTTAAAGGCATTCTCAACAAAGGGCACCAGCAGGAGTGGTTCAATCTCAAATCCTTTTACATCCGGTGAACAGTTAAACTCAACCTGGTAATTTTCATCCCGGCGGATTTTCTGCATATCCACATAATCCTGCAGGTAATGGAACTCTTTCTCAACCGGTATCCTGTCGCCGTTCATTTCGTATAACTGGTACCGTAACATACCGGAGAATTTATGAAGTGCATCCCTTGCCTCCACGTTATTTTTTTCAATTAGAAAATAAACCGAGTTGAGCGAATTAAAGAGAAAGTGCGGGTTGATCTGTGATTTCAGGAAATTCAGTTCGGCTTCTGCTTTTTCCCTGGCCATTTCAACCAGGTGCTGCTGCATGCGGGTATGATCGATCATTAATTTAAAGGCGGCCCCGGAGATCACCAGGAAAAAATGCGGGATCACATTGTCATAGATCCTAGCTTTTACATTGCCGGTTAATTCCATTAACTGCGGGGCATTTAACACATGGCCCAGGATGTTCATCTTAATGATACTGCTGATAAATACCATGGCGATAAAACATATTCCAAACAGCAGGTAACGCTTTTTATAAAGCAGTTGGGGTATCAGCAGGTAATTGGTCAGGTACACCATGATGGCCAGGTCGGCTACTTTGATAAAGGTTACTGTAAATGCTTTTGCTTCGGTTGAATAATCTTCATAACGGAGAAAATACCAAAGTCCAAACAACATCATCCAGAAAAACAGGTGATGCAGTTTATATTTAATTAAAAAGGGGGCGTTGTGCATAATTCAAAATAAAAGTACAAATTCCATTTCGCAATGCGGGATTACCCCATTTGCAGGATTTTCGGGACGAACTGCAGCTTTTCGTTTCGTCAAGCCACCGAAACGTTTGGTGTAAATGATTTTTACAGGTTGTTTTAATAATTAAGATTTGTACCGTAAAGATCAAACACATGAAAGCATCCATCATTATTCAGCTGTTACTGGGCTTCACCACTTTTACAGCCTGTTCGCAAAATACAGCACAGCTGCAAAATGAACGTGAACCCGGTGCACAAATAGCAGGTGGCCGTTGCGAAGGATGTGAGGCTGTATATGAATGCCCCATCCTTTTTGATAAGCTGAATGAAACAGATACCCTGCCCGGCTTTAATGAACCCGGACAAAAAATTGAGATCAACGGCACCATTTTTAAACCAGATGGAAAAACCCCGGCAGCCGGCGTAATTATGTATGTGTACCATACCGATCAAAAAGGTGTTTATCCTAAAAAAGGAAATGAAAAAGGGCTCGACAGGCAACATGGTTATATACGCGGCTGGATAAAGACCAATGCTTTGGGGCAATACCGGATCTATACACTTGTGCCAGCATCTTATCCAAATAGCAGCAATCCCAAACATATCCACACGGTAATTAAAGAGCCGGGCAAAACGGAATACTGGATCGATGATTTTGTGTTTGATGATGATCCCTTACTTCCCGAGAAAGAAAGAACAAGAGCCAGGCCGGCAGGTGGAAGCGGTGTTATGAAAACCGGTATGAAAGATGGAATGCTTCGTGCAACCAGGAACATCATACTGAGTTTGCATGTAGAAAATTATCCTTTGGCAAAAACAAAAAAATAAAAAACCCATCATGAAAAACAAGGAGCCGGGGTAAAGTCATAGATTAAAGTAAAGCCATGTGTGTGTATAAAGGAGCAGGATTATAAACCTGCTCTTTTAATTTAAAATTTTTGGTCCGCACCCCGCTGTACCTTTGTACAAAGATATTTTATGTTGAATGCATACGAGCGGGTGGTTTACAGGGAACTTACAGCCTGGCAGAAAGAAATGATGCGAAAGCCCGGGTTGCTGAATAATCTTTCAAAAAAGATCCAGACAAAAATAAATACCTGGATCCCGGAAAAAGTACACAATGCCATTACGGTAACCATTAAACAAATGATAAAGGGGGTTTTACTGGGTGCAAAATATACCACTGCAGAACCCCTGGTTGCAAACAGCCTGCAGGAACGCGAGGAAGCAGTTCAGCAAAAAATTGAATGGTACCGGAAAACAGCAGCAGTGGAAGGCGGCATAACCGGCGCCGGCGGCATCCTGCTGGGACTGGCCGATTTCCCGATATTGATCGGCCTTAAAATAAAATTACTGTTTGATATTGCATCCATGTACGGGTTTGATGTGAATGATTATAAAGAAAGGGTTTACCTGCTTCACATTTTTGAACTGGCATTCAGCAGCGATGTACACCGAAAACATATTTATTTAAAGATGACCGGTTGGGAAGAAAAACGTAAAAGTCTGCCCGAAGACATTAATCAATTTGACTGGCGTAATTTTCAACAGGAATACCGTGACTATATTGACCTGGCCAAAATGGCACAGTTGATCCCGGTGATCGGCGCTCCGGTTGGCGTGCTGGTAAATTACAGGCTGATCAAAAAATTAGGCATAACTGCCATGAATGCTTACCGGTTGAGGAAATTTAAAGTATAACTGCAACCATTGTACGCGTATTATCAACGGGCACAAACGTCATTTTGCTTTTTTACGCTCAGCCCTGTCGCCCGACTTGCCATAAACCCAGGTTACAAATCTTTGGGGAAGAATTCTCAAAACTCCCGAAAGGATCTTTGCAATGGTTCCGGGTACGATCAGTGGCCTTCCCTGTAATGTCTTTCGCACGGCGATCTCTCCCACCCTTGCAGGTTTAACAGCCATGGCATCCCCAAGCCAGCCAAGGCTTTCCTTCGTTGTTTTTTCAATAGAAGCTTTTGTATAAACAGGCCCGGGCGCCAGGCAGCTTACGCTGATATTTTTTTCCCTTAACTGGTAACGCAGTGAATAACTGAAAGAAACAACGGCCGCTTTTGTAGCAGCATACATATTTTTGAAGGGATGGGTGCAAAGCCTGCCATACTGGCCACGTTTAAAATATAAGCCGGCGCATTTTTTTCCAGCAATGGCAATAAGGTGAGGCTGAGCGCCATGGCACTCTCTATATTTAACCTTACCATGTACCGGAGACTGTCGAGCGGCAGTGATAAATAATCATCATCACCACCAAGTCCTGCTACATTGCAAAGCATTTTTAATTGAATATTTCTTTCATTGCACCAGGCAGCAATGGCAGTAGCCGATTCTTCTTTACTCAGATCGTAAGAAAGTACATCAACATGAACCGGGTAAGCTTTTTCCAGCCTGGCTTTTGCTTCTTCCAGTCCTTTCATGCCCCTGGCTATCAAAATCAAATTGTATCCGCGTTTGGCCATTGCTTCTGCAATAGCATAACCTATTCCCCTGCTGCCTCCTGCAATCAATGCATAGGGCGAAACACGGGCGCTGTCAGTTGATGTAATAAGATTATCCAGGTTTGTGTAGGATTTAGTGACAGTAATATCGGCATTAAATTTATCCTGGTCAATAATCCGGGCATTTGCCTGATGAATACAAACAGAAAAATAAAACAGGATGAACCATTTTTTCATTGAGTGATTTAATATATGCTGTTATAAATATAATATAAATTCTTCCTGCTACCTTCCTCCCGGCCACTCCCGGTGATGATATTGTACCAAATATGTGAAAGATGTAATTCTTTTATGTAATCCTGTAATACTTTACCATGCTTAAAATCTCAATTTTAAACCGAACAACTAAGATTAATCGGAAATAACCTTTTTACATACAATGAAAATGATCTTCAGTATTAATCAGTATCCTGCAGTTTTGTTTACTGCAAAATGTGGCTACATTATAAAATGTTGAAAAAAAGAATTGCAGCCTGATTATTTTGGTTACCCCGGAATTTAAAACGAAATTCGCAAAAAATAAATTATGACCATTCAATTTAATACGGATAAGAACTTAACCGTTCACGAAGAATTCAATTCCAAACTTACTGCCCTCCTGGAAAAAAAAATGAACAGGTTCAGCGATAATATAACCAGGCTGGAAGTTCACCTGAGTGATGACAATGGCGGCAAATTTGGCCAAAATGATAAAAAATGCCTTTTGGAGGCACGAATCGAACACCGTTCGCCGGTCGCAGTATCAGCCGAAGGTAGTAGCTATGAAACAGCAGTTGAAGGGGCTGTGGAAAAAATGAGATCTGCACTGGATACCATTTTCGGCCGTTTGAGCAATCACAAATAACCTCAATGATAATGCATACCTGGGTTAAGTAATCCCATGTGATGTTTTATCCCGGTTGATGAAAAATGGCATATTGCACAAATGTGAATATTATAAATCTATATAACAATTGTGTAATTTAATATGTCATTTTAATCTCATCTTTATATCAGCCGTTTATTGATATTCCGGCTGTTTGTTCCGGGCAGTAAATACTTTTTTTTAAAAAATCCAACGGGTCATGCTACATCACAATTATTTACATTCATATGATATAGATTATTCCGGAAACCGGAATAATAATGAACAGGAAACCTATATGTTATTACAGGATACTGTAAACTTTACCAGCACCGGTAAAATCAGTATTGAAGGTGAAATGGTTACCGATCAATGTACGTCAAATGATGAAGACGCAGGCATGAATCCTTATTAATAGTTTTACCCGGTTGTCAATCATTTTTACAGCTTTGTAAAAAATTATTTTTACCTCCCAGGTCAGTTAAATTACAAAAAATTTCAGCCACCTATCCCTCGGATAAATAGTTGTTGCATTTAACAGGACAACTTTTTATATTTACCAACACCTTTATTGATATAAAATGACTTTTGTATGAAATTCATTTATCTAGCCTTGATCACGGTAGCAGCCTGGTTAACGTCAGTAGCATTTCGTGCTGTTGTACAATCAACGCATTCAAAAACTACTGCCCGCATTATTGCCGAAAAGAAAAATTTGCCCTCCGCTGTTCTCCGTTATATATTCCTTCGCCAGGTGATGATATGCCACTGTTAACGGGGTGGGGTAATTATGGCTGGAAGATAACCACTACATCTGACAGCGCCCAGGTTTATTTCAACCAGGGTATCAATATGTACTATGCATTTCATATTATTGAAGCAAGGGCATCGTTTGATAAAGCCACCCTTTTTGATCCAAACTGTGCTATGGCCTGGTGGGGAAAAGCGCTGGCATTTGGCCCAAATATCAACGACTTTGAATACGTGCTTCCTTCAGATGCCTTTCCGTCTGCGGCTAAGGCAAATGCTTTAAAAGCAACGGCAACGCCGGTTGAACAGGCACTGATTGAAGCCATGATGGTACGGTATGTTGATGACAGTACTGCCGACCAAAATAAATTGAATATATTGTACCGTGATGCCATGGCCCGGGTTTACAGTAAATTTAAAAACGATGAAAATGTAAGTGTTTTATATGCCGATGCATTAATGCTGCTGCATCCCTGGGATCTGTATAACCATGATTTTACACCCAAAGCCTGGACACCTGAAATCGTATCTGTTTTAAAACGCATCCTGCAGTTAAATCCCAAACAACCGGGCGCACACCATTATTTCATACATGCGGTTGAAGCTTCGGCAAAACCTGAACAGGCATTAAAAAGCGCCACATTTCTATCAACTGCCATGCCCGATGTATCGCACCTTACGCACATGCCATCGCATATTTATATACGAACCGGATTTTACAACAAAGGCATTACTGTAAACGACAATGCATTAAAAGGATATGGCAAATACCTGGAGCGTTTTCCGGCAGTGGAAGAAAACAGTTTACTCTATGACCTGCACAATGTACATATGAAACTGAACTGTGCCCAAATGGCGGGTAATTATAAAATTGCTATGGATGCTTCGCTGGATGTGCAGCAAAAAATACCGGGATCTTATCTTTCGCTGCCCGGCGCCCTTGGTAATTACGTGCAATATGTTCACCAGTCTCCGTTATTTACGCAGGTACGTTTTGGAAAATGGGCAGCCATTCTCAATGAAAAGATATCTGATTCATTAACCTATACACCGGTTATTCAGCATTTTGCCAGGGGAATGGCTTATGCCGGAACCAACCAGGTTACCCTGGCTGAAAAAGAACTGGAAGCGATGAAACGGAAAATGGAAGAACCATCTTTAAAAATTGCATTGGCTCCTTTCAATAATACTTACGACCCGGCAACGGTAGCCAGGCTTATTTTAGAAGGCACTATTGCCTGTAGTCAAAAAAATTATAAAGATGCAATTGCCCATTTCAGGCTGGCAGTTGAGGCTGAAGACAAACTCATTTATACAGAACCCCGTGACTGGCTTCTACCATCACGCCAGTACCTGGGTCATGCTTTTATAAAAGCTGGTAATTACACAGAGGCCATTTCTGTTTTTAACAATGATCTTTTTATAAATCCCAATAATGGCTGGTCACTTACTGGGTTGGCTACATGTTACCGGGAACTAAACAATAAAACAGCCCTGGATGCTGTCAAAAAGCGTTTACAGGATGCCTGGATTATTAAAGATTTACCAATTAAATCTCCTGTGTTTTAAAATAAAATAATAGCTGAAAAATGGTTAGAATCCTGGTTTTTACACCAGGCAGTTTAATTTTTTGCTTTCCCATTTATTACTGCAATTTTTACTATCTTTTCCAAATGCTAAACCGAAGTATCAGCAGGTGGGAGATGGTACTCCTTTTTATCAATGGCGTTATTGGTGCCGGTATTTTCGGGCTGCCCTCAAAAATTTTTAAAGAGATAGGCGTATCCAGCATTGCTGCTTTGGTGATTTGTGCCTGTGCGGTATTCGTGATCGTTATGTGTTTTGCTGAAGTAAGCAGCAGGTTTGTTAAAACGGGCGGGCCTTATGTATACGCCCTGGCAGCTTTTGGTAAACTGCCTGCCTTTTTAGCCGGCTGGTTATTGTTGCTTACCCGTTTCATTACCTATGCCGCCCTGGTTAATTTACTGGTAACCTATCTTTCCGTTTTTTCGGATTGGTTTACATTACCATCGTCCCGTATCATCAGCATTTTATGCATCAGCAGCTTTCTTGCCTGGATAAATCATATCGGTGTAAAAAATTCAACCAGGGTCAGTAATTTTTTTACGATAGCCAAAGTGCTGACACTTTTGCTATTCATCATGGTCGGGATCTTTTATATTGAACCTGCGAATTTTGAAATAAAACAAACACCCGGTTTCGCCTCATTCTCATCAACGGTTCTGTTGCTGATCTTTGCATTTGGCGGTTTTGAATCGGTACTGGTGAACACCGGTGAGGTAAAGAACCCGGCCAAAAGCCTTCCGTTTGCCTTATTGCTTGCCACCCTTTTCATTGCACTGATCTATATACTGATCCTGGTCGTCAGCATCGGCACATTGCCGTCACTGGCATCGTCAGACAAACCGCTGGCTGAAGCAGCAGGCCTGTTCATGGGCAAGACCGGTGCCATGATCATTGCCACAGGCGCACTGCTATCGGTAACAGGTACCCTAAATTCCATCATGATGGTTGGTTCAAGACTTCCATTTGCATTCAGCGAAGAAAACAGTTCCCGCAGGTATTCTCGTATATTCATCCGGGGTATAAAACACCAACCTGGTCGCTGGTGCTTTTGCAGCGGTAACCATCCTCATTTCTGTCAGCAATACGTTTATTTATGCCGCAACCATCAGCGCCATCACCCGGGTAATGACATACGGGATCGTTTGTATTCCCTGGTGATATTGCGCAAAAAAAATGCCGGGCAGACCGTTTTTTTTAAGATCCCTTTTGGAAATTATTTTGCCATTGCAGGAGTTTTGATCACTGTATGGCTGTTGACCGCTTCAAAACTGCAGGAACTGCGGGATATTGCCATTGCACTGGGCGTGGGTTTGGTTATTTACGCATTGGTGGAACTTCTTAAAAAATATAAAATAAGCAGGAGCAGGATTAACCGGTTATGATCAATACTGTCCGGTAAATGATGCCAAGGCAACTAATTAAGTTCAACCGTTGTAAAAATTGTAGTTTTATACCTAAATCAAATGACTATGAAGCCGCTTTGCTGTACCATTTTCACGCTGTTCATTTCGGGCATCCTGTATGCCCAGGCAACCATTAAACTGGATGAGGTAAGCCAACATATTGGCGACAGTGTAACCGTATGCGGTATCGTTAAAGACATGCGTTATTTTGAAAATTCACGGAATAAACCCACTTTCCTGAATATCGGGGCCAGGTATCCCAACCAGCCCCTTACCGTGGTGATCTGGGAAAATGTAAGAAATTTATTTACCGGGAAAGTGGAAGACCTGCATGGTAAATATATTTGTATCACCGGGCGGATCATCCTGTATAAGGAAAAGCCGGAGATCATTATTGAAAGGCCCGACCAGGTTGTAATACAGTAAGGCTGCCGGATCATGGCAATGGCAATGCCCCATTATATTTTTTTTCAACAATAATAGAAATAACTGCCCCTCCTCCCGAATTATGCTGCAGCGAAACCCTGCCATTGATGGATTTTGCCCTTTCATAAATACTGTTGAACCCGTTCTTTTGTTTTTCCAGGCTGGTAATAAACCCGTTCCCGCTGTCCTGTATCAACAAGGCTACCTGTTCACCGGTATCCGTAATACTGATGGCAATATTACCGGCCTCCTCATGGTTCAGGATATCAGAAAGTGATTCCTGGCATATCCTGAAAAAATCTATCTGCATTTCCTTTGTCATTTCACTTTCGTCACAGTTACTTTCATAGGTACAGGAAATGTTGTGAAGGATCGAGAACTCGTTACATAACCATTCCATCGTAACGTTCAGCCCCAGGTCATGGAGCATTTGCGGACTGATGGAAAAAGCCAGCCTTTGAATGGTTTTGATCAGCAACCTGGATACGGTGGACGCATGTTCTATACGTTCCTTCACTTTATCCGGTAAACCGGGAACATATAAATTTAACCAGCCAACATCCATATTGATCACCGATACCAGCTGGGCCAGTTCTTCATGCAGTTCATAGGCAAAATATTTCCGGTCGTTTTCAATACTTGTTTTAAAATGAGTAGCCAGTCCTTTATACTTTTTATACTGGTCCAGCACTTCCATTTCGGTTTTTTTCCTGCCGGTGATGTCTTTTGCAATGGCAAAAACAATTTCCTTGCCGGTTATATAAACCGAGGTCCATTCCAGCCAAACAATGTCACCTGATTTGCTGATATACCGGTTACAAAAATTATGAAGGACTTCCCCGTTTAACAATTTAGCCCTGTTCATCATTGTAATTTCTACATCACCGGGATGCATAAATGCAGTTAATGGCCTGCTGTAAAGTTCAGCTTCTGAATATCCCAGCCTGTTTACCACGGCCGGGTTCGCTTTTTTTAAAAAACCGTCCTTCCCGGCAATACAAACCAGGTCAGGGGTTATTTCAAAAAAATCCGGTAATACAAAGTCGTTCATGATTTTCTCCGGTTTACCGGTTTAATGAATTATTAAAATTTGATCATGCAAAAAACAGGTCTGTCATTTAACGGTTAAAACCCGTTTGCCAATAATAAGCAATGGAACGGAATGAAACAATTTATGTTGCCGGAATATGTTTTTTGGATATTTGTGGATATTTTATGACAGCAGCCATAGGCTTTATACTATACAACCGCTCTATAACCCTTCAGGCGGTGATCATTTCAATATATCTGTAAAATACGAAATGCAGGAACTTTTTTTGGCTGTTGAGTTGCTTAACCGGGTACCGGAAAAATGCTGAAAAAATGTAAGGAAAAATGGAAACGGTAAGAAAGCTTAAAAATTCCGTACATAATATTTTATCCCGTTGGCGTTCATGATCTGCAAACCGGTTTTCATGCTGCCACTGAATTGCTCAAATGAAGAATAATAGGTTATGTTAAAGCGGTCAATACTTTTGATCTTACCCCGAAATGCTTTGTCTTCAAAAGAACCATAATAGGTAAGTACCGTTGGGCCAACACGCTGCAATTTTCCACGAATGTCTGGATTCTCAAAGGAAGGATACCAGGTTACGGCTTGCCGGCCAAGGGACTTGATATTGCCGCTGAAAGCCGCGTCATCAAATGACAGGTAATATTCAAAAGCAATGCTGCCAATGGCTTTCAGCTTACCTTTTAATGACTCATTTTCGTAGGATGCATAATAAGTGAGTAAGGTTCTGCCGATATACTTTACTTTACCACGAATGGCTTCATCATCATTTTGTGTATAGTATTCCACCCTTCCCACGTATGGTTCAAGTTCGTTATTGTAATTTTCCATGAACCCGATAAACCGGTCAAAACCCCATTTGCTGATACGGCCATCACGGGTAACATAAACCTGCACATTTTCATCCAGGCCAAATGCAAAAACATCTACCTGCCCGCTGCCGGTGATGGTAATTTTTGAAATGTTCTGACCAAAGGCGGGTATAAAAAAGAAAGCCGCAGCCAGTATAAATACGATCTTTTTCATGTGGACCATCTTTCGTTTATTTGGTCATAAAGATACGGTACAAAAGAAACAAACAAAAATTACAGGGGGTTGATTCTGTTAAAGTATGTGAATTGGTTATTTTTACAGTAAGTTAAAAAACAACCATGTATAAAATATTGTGTGCCGCGGCCCTTTTTTTGTCGTGCAACCAGGCTGAATATAAAAATCCGCATATTGTTATACATACGCAACTGGGTGATATTGAAGTTGAGCTTTTCCCCGGCCAGGCTCCAAAAACAACCGCCGCATTTTTGTCATACATTGATTCGGGCTTTTATACCAAAACTTCTTTTTACCGGGTATTGAAAACAGATGAATTTCCAAACCCAAATAATACAGGCATCATCCAGGGGGGTATGTGGCAAACCAATCCTGAAAAAAAAATGACCCTGGCCGGTATTGAACACGAAACCACCAAACAGTCTGGTTTAACGCACCAATCGGGTACCATATCATTGGCAAGGACAACACCGGGCAGTGCCAATACTGAATTTTTCATCTGCATCGGCGATCAAAGCACACTTGATTTTGGAAGGCGCGGAACCGAAGATGGACAGGGCTTTTCAGCCTTTGGTACTGTTTTTAAAGGAATGGATATCGTACGGAAGATACAGGCAAAAAACAGTCATGGCGACAGGTTTGATGAAAAAATTGAGATATTGAAAATAACCAGGCTGTAACCGTTCTGGCGGGTGTTTTACAGAATGAACAATTTTTGCCGGGTTCTGTTAATGTACAAACACACACTTATAACAGATGAAAAATAAGTACAATTTCCCGTTAATGGCAGTAAGCGCTGCCTGTTGTTTACTGGTAATGAATGCCTGTTCTTTCAGTGCAAGAACAACCGAACGCTACCTGGATAAAGCCAAAAAAGAAAGTTATGATATGATCGCTGTGCCCGGGGTGCCTTTTACCGAAGCGGGCTGGGACAGTACCATGAAAGCCAGGGTGTACTGGTCGAAATACCTGTATGACAAAGGCATCGCCAAAAACATCATGTATTCCGGTTCTTCTGTTTACAGCCCCTATTACGAAGGGGAGATCATGGCCATGTATGCCATCGCCATCGGTATTCCCCGGGAAAATGTTTTTACAGAAACCAAAGCAGAGCACAGCACAGAGAACTTATATTATGTGTATCATAAAGCAAAAAAGCTTGGTTTTTCACGCATTGCGCTGGGTACCGACCCGTTCCAGGCAAAACAGTTAAGAAGATTTGCCAGGGTTAAGGTAAATAAGGAGGTTGGCATCATACCGATCGTATTTGATACCCTGAGATCGATACAACCGTTCATGACCGACCCGGTGATCGATTATCAAAAAGCATATAACAGTAATTTTATACCGTTAAAGTCACGTGAGTCTTTCTGGAAAAGGTTCAGGGGAACGATGGGTAAAAACATCGATCACAATGCTTACAAATAATTACGGGACCGGTTGTACGTAAAAATTCACCACCCTGTCGGCCCAGAATAAAGAGACCATGCCGTCGGTATTTATTTTAAAATACAGCTTTTCGGTAAAGGGCGTGTTTTTTAATCCTTTGATCCCTACCCGCAGCACATCATCTTCCATGTTATAGGCAGTTGTACCCGTTTGGTTCCAGGTTTTGTTAAATATCAAAACCCATAATTTGTTGTTCAGTATGGTAAACAGTGAATATTTTCCTTTGGGTACCCTTTTTCCTTCTATTAAAACATCCCTGTCTACTTCAAAAACAGCCGCTTTTTCGGTACCGATATGCCAGATCTCCCCTGCAGCGGTTCCAGGCTTTCGCCAAGGATCCTTCCGTTAACGGTTGGCTGGCTGTACGTGATGCTTACCGTGATACCCGCCGTTTGTGCAGTTTCTGTTACCATATCACCGGTTGATTTTGAACGGTGCTTTTGAGTACAGGAAACCGTAAAAGCCAATAAAAGGAAAACGTTTATGATTATGGAAAGCAGGTGCTTCATTGTATGGTATTTTGAGAACAACATTATTTTACCTGCAGCTTTGCAGGTGATCATATAATTGATGGAAGGGGAAAGTTAATCAATTTATTTTTTGCCGGATGCAGATCTCAAAAATGGTAAATGTTGTTTATTATAAACGATCCCATCTAATATCTTCAAAAAGATCATTGTTTGTATCGATCACCACGTAGGCAGCATAGGCTGTTACCTGCAGTTTTACTGCCCGCCTGGTCACAACATCGGCTTCAAATTCACTGAGTTTATAGGGCCTGTTGGGATGTATGCAGGTGATTACACGTACCAAGATATGTTCAATATTCCCCTTTGCCAACAGCATCATTTCATTTAAACGGAGTTCTTCTTTTACTATGTTTGTGTAACCATTTTCGGTCAACCACAGTTCTACATGTTTTTCGCCGGCAAGTTTGGCTTCAGGTAGATCAAAATCAGGCATAATCAATTAGTTTCGGTAAGTACGTAATGTTGGGTTTCAGTTTTCAAATATAGGGAATAATTGAAACAAACAAGTATTTATACCATTATTTACCGTATTTTCCACATAGAGTTTAAAACGCTAATGTAACATTCACAATAAGTTGCATGATAATAAAGTATCACGCAGTTGAGTAGCAGGTTTACCCCATTTAATCCGGAATCAGGGAAATGGGGAGCAGGATCTCCCACCTGTTTTTTACAAGCGGGTTCAAAAGGTCCGTATTCAGCAAATGAGAAAACCGTACCCCAAAGCTGACCGGGAATGCATTCCACCATTTGGTATCAAAATAGACCTCAGCACCTGTGCTGCGGCTCTTAATATCCGTTAGCAGGCTGTTGACCCTGGCCCTGGCAACCGTATGATCATAAAATGCGTTTGCCCGTATGCGTTGAAAAAAAAGCAGGTTGGCAAATCCCCAATCGGGGTAAACAACCGGGAAATGATAATTCACCCCCCATTTATACATTTGGCGGGTGCTTAATGCCTCGTATCCCCTTGAATAGGAAAAGACCTTGCTGAACAGATCCGGCAGGGTATCACGTTTTTGAAAAGCCGTATTAAATACCAGGCTGTGGTTGGGCAATATCCCGGGGAAGTAAAAAGATGCATGGGCAACAAATTTATAACTGTTATTAAAATTAAATGCATCCCGGTAATTGAGCGTTACCGATTGTGCCCACCGCGGGTTGATGTGTTGCCTGGCCTGCTGGCTTACATTGCTGAAACCCAGGAAAGCATTCATATATTTGATAGCCTTGTTGCTGAAAACATTTTTACCAACGCCTGTATAATAATATTGCTCCAGGTTATAACCGGCACCAAACTGTAAATACCGGCTGGTTCTGCCGCCAACAAAACGCAGCGGTATTGAAAACCCGGTATTGATGGTGGCTGCGTTAAAATGTACCGTTTTTCCAAAAGCCGTATCAACCGTCCGGTTAAAACTCCCTTCAGCACCCAGGCTTAAAACCGGGAACCAGCCTGCAAAAGCGCTCCCGAATCCAACTGTATGGCTTTTATCGGAACGGTTAAAAGTGTATTTTATAGTATTGCTGAAACTATTGAGTACATTATTGCTGAAAATTGAATAACCGAATTCAGGATCTTCAACAACCGGCCTCCAGCTGTGAAAATTAAACAGGCGGAATGATTTGCGGTATTTAGTGACCTGGTTCTTGATATTCCCGATGGGATATTGGTCAAAATTGCTGTCGTTGAGGGTATTTAAGATCCCGGCACCTGTCATTTTTATCATTGAATCTGTAAAAAATTTATTGTTCCCGTTTATAAAAATAACCGCCGGAAATTCTTTCCAGTCCACAGTATGTAAGTCCAGTTTAGCCAAACGATACCCGCCTGCCGAAAATGCTGAAAACAACAATTCGTTTTTCCCATTTACGGCCGGATAATAAACGCCATTGATATTATTTGTAACCCGGTATATTTTTTTACCGGTAAGGGTTACCGCAAATATCTTATCCGCCATTTCATGTGAAGCATTAAAATAAACAGTATCGCCTTTTACAAAGGGATACCCGATAACATTAAAAGAGAATGGGGTCAGGTTTTCTATAACTCCACTGGTGAGATCAACTTTTACCAATGCCATATTTCCATCTTTATTCCTGGCAGCAGAAACAGCTGCATTTGAATTGATATACCTGGTTTGGGTGAAAAATAATCTTCCGGTATTAGGGATCGTATATAACAGTTCACCGGTTGTGGCATCAAGCCTGCAAAGATTATTGGTACCGTCAATATTTACCTGTACAGTAAGTATTTCGGTTCCGGCATCATTGATCTCAGGCGAAAAATATTTTGACCTGTGTGTAATTTGTTTTTGTTTGCCTGTATAAATATCAAGGATTTTTATTACGCTGTAATCCCTGTTTGTAGCCCACCTGGGATCAGAGGCATATGCAGCATAAACGATTTTACCATTTTTATAGGAATAGTTATCATCAATTACAATATCTCTTACCCGCAGTTTTGTTTCTTTGCCCCCGGAAAAGAATATAAAAACCATGTATTTTATTATAAGATCTTTTTGTAAGCAAAATACTGTCATCCCTAAAGAATAAGGTACCTGGTAGTCAATAACATTATTTTTTGCGCTTTCGTAAGATACATGGCGGGTCTCTGCCGTTATGCTGTCTGGCAAACATCTTTCTTTATAATATTGCATTGCATCTTCCCTGAACTGCCTGTATGATCTTCCTGAATATCTTTCAACGGCCCGGTTAAAGGGATAAAAAACTCCCCGGAAACGTACGGCATCATGAGTAACTTTATTCCAAAAATCTTCTCCGTATTTTTCATAACCATAAGCCGTCAGTTTATACCCCAATGCATAATGATCCGGTATAAAATCCCGGTAAGACCCATTCCGCAGTTTCATCCAGGAATATTTTTTTCCAGCCAGCCAGATAGATTTATAAGCATTATAAAAGGAAGGCAAACTGCCACGCCCATGTAAACTAACCAGTGATTCCTGCCACACTGCATCACCTTCAAAAAATAATCAGGCACGGTAATGCCATTGGCAAGCAGTTGCCCCTCCTGCCCCAGGAAAAAAGAAAATACTTTGGTAAACCCTTTATTAAAATTGCTGAACTGCTGCATATGCCTGTTCTCATGTATGGCCAGGTTATCATCCCAGCGTAAACTGCCATTTGAGAAACTATTCTGACCGGGTGTCATATAAAATTCACTCATCACCGGCGCAAGCCGTACATATGCATTGGGTATGGTAGTTTGATTTTGTAAAATGATATTCCATTTATCCTGCCTGCCACCAATTGTCTTAGCCGTTATTTCTCCCAGTAATTTCGTTACGTTGGCGATCCTGTTTGCCTGGCTGTCTAATCCTTCCGGGAAAATTACCCTGACCCTGTCGGTATTTATTTGTTTCCATGTAACAGATGCAGGAGCCGGGTTACCACCAAAGCTTTGAGCAGTAAGAGAAAGAACTGCGAGGGAAAATATAAAAAAAAGGAACCCAAATCTTATTATAATCATAGATTAAAAATAAGACCAAAAAAATTATGATGCAAAACCAAAACAGGCTAAATTATTGGTATTACATAAAGCCTAAATGTAAAATTTGGTATGCCCGGGATGTTTTGCCCTGATGTGTAATGCAGCAAATGTTTCAAAAAATACATATTTCCCATTAATAAGTAAATAAATAGAGAAAAGACGTTAAACAAATGCAAATACCAGAATAAGTTTAGTATTTTCGGTACAAAATTACCTTATATGAAACTTTTGTTGCCGGGTTACCTTATGATTTGGATGATGCCGAATTAATGGAAATATTTGAAAATTTGGAACAGTCGTCACTGCCAGGGTAGCCATGGACAGGGATACCGGTAAAAGCAAGGGCTTTGGTTTTGTGGAAATGCAAAACGCTGAAGAAGGCAGGGATGCCATTGAAAACCTGAAGGATATCTCTCTCGGTAAAAAGCCATTGGTGGTAAAGGAAGCTGAGGAAAAACCCGGGCCTTCCGGCGGCGGCGGTTTCAGGCCGGGCGGACAAAACAGGGGTGGTTTTAACAGTGGGGGTAACCGCAGGGGATATTGATCAATAATTACAGGAAGGCATAAACGGTATTCAAATGTATATTTTACAGCAGTTCTACTGCTGTATTTTTTTGAACAAAGGATCTACCTGCATGTTCTGAAAATATGCTGATAACTTATTCAACATACCAGGCAATTTTTTATGCATGGTTATGCCTGGCCGTTATAATATTCTTTTTCCTGCTGAAAGTAAATGCCCCTTATGGCCGGCATACTGTTGCAGGCTGGGGCCCGCAGGTTGATAACCGGTTGGGCTGGTTCGGGATGGAGTTTCCGGCACTTGCCGTAATGCTTTATTTTTTGATCCGCTGTTTTCCGCGACAAAACCCGTTGCTTTTTATCATGATGGGTTTGTTTTGCTTTCATTATATAAACCGCAGTTTTGTTTTTCCCTTCCGGTTACATACA
Organism: Chitinophagaceae bacterium; assembly: GCA_016703625.1. Classification (GTDB taxonomy): domain Bacteria; phylum Bacteroidota; class Bacteroidia; order Chitinophagales; family Chitinophagaceae; genus Ferruginibacter. The sequence goes on from JADJBP010000008.1 coordinate 158,359, forward strand.
CGCGGAAAAAAATGCCGCTGATCATCATGCTGTCCGGCATTTTCTTCAATCTCGTTAATACAGGTTTACTCGGATACTATTTTATGCATTTTGCAAACTATGAAATGAGCTGGCTTACAGACTGGAGATTTATAAGCGGCATCATCCTGTTTGTTTGCGGGCTTTGGATCAACTGGAAAGCAGATGCCATTTTGATCGGGCTGCGTAAGCCGGGTGAAACCGGTTATACCATTCCGGTGGGCTGGTTATTCCGCTATATCAGTTGCCCGAATTTGCTGGGTGAGATGATCGAATGGGCAGGCTTTGCCCTGCTTAGCTGGAATATGCCTGCACTGGCTTTCTTTACCTGGACCTTGGCCAACCTGGTGCCGAGGGCCCTGGCCCATCACCGCTGGTATAAAAATAAATTTGCTGATTATCCTGCCTCGAGAAAAGCAATCATTCCTTATGTTTGCTGAAGATTCATGGCTCTCCACTCCTGTTCCAGAATGGCCATTTCCACCATGCTCAAAAACTCATTGTTGTACCAGAGTATATCACGGGAAACGCCTTCGATATTAAACCCGCATTTGAGATAGCAATTCAATGCTGCTTTATTGTTTTCATAAACACCCAAACCAATACGGTGCAGGCCAAGTTCTTCAAACCCGATCTTTAATACAGCCCGGGTTACCTGCTGGCAATATCCTTTCTGATGATCTGCGGGGTTGATCAATACCCTGGTGATCCTGGCAGAGCGGTTCTTCCAGCTTAGTCCACCCAGCGAAATATGGCCAACCACTTTCCCGGTATCCCCTTCGATCGCTTTATACACAAACGCATCCGATTCAAAAGGAATATTGGTATCCCTGATATACCATTCCATACTGCTGGTGGTGAGGGGAAATGAAAATAATGATCCGGACCAATTTGTGAGCAGTTCTTCGGTGTCGATCCAGCTGATCAATTGCTGAAAATCGTTTTTGCCAAAATGTTCCAGTATGATCATATGCTGCCCCGGTTATTATTTGTGAACAGCGAATGTAAGAATAAATGCAGCAGCAGAACCGTGGATCATTTTAAATATTTATCAAACCAGGCTATAAAACGCTTTTCCTCTTCTTCCACATTTCTCCAGCCATGGCCGGCACCATCCTTGATAATGAGTTCACAGGTTACTTTTACTTCTTTCAGCCGGGCGATCATGGATTCGGATTGCTGCATGGGAACCAGCACATCCCGGTTGCCATGAATGATCAAAACAGGCGGGTCATCAGCACTGACTGAATTTACCGGTGAGATCTCCCTGGCAATGGCCAGTCTTTTTTCAGTATCGGTAATAGAAACAAAAGTGCCGGTGGTATCATTCCAGACTTTAAAATCAAATGCAGATGCCACCCGTGTCATTACCAGCCCGGCCTGGTTTATTTTACCGGATGTGTTGGGGCCACCGTAATTTATAAAATCGGTAGGCGGAAAAAACACGGCTGCAGCCTGTACCCTGGCGGATACCTTATCTACCGGGTCGGAAGATTTGGGGTCAGTGACATCATCAGCAGTAGCGATCATCAGCGATAAATGTCCGCCCGATGAAGAACCGGTGATACCGATCCTGCCTGCATCAATTCCATAATCGCCTGCATGGTACCGCACAAACCGTACAGCTCTTTTCAGGTCAACGATCTCTTCGGGTATCGTATACCGTGGCTGGCATCCCACCATCACACCAAACACCGTATAACCATGCTCTACATACACTTTTGACCATTCGGGAAACCTGCTTCTCATCCTTTCGGAAGATATCCAGTTGCCGCTGAGTACGCTGATAATGGCTTTTCCATTGGGTTTATCCTTTGGTGTAAGCACGGTCATGGTGAGTGCCATTCCATCTTTACGTCCGTAAATGACCTCTTTACTTGTAAAATTGAGGCTGTCGGATGCCAGCACACTGCCCGAAACGAAAACCAGGATCAACCAGAAAAAATAACGCATACAAATGATTTTTAAGTTTATGATCATTCAAACAATTCAGGCTGCAGGTTGTTCAATACCTTAGGCTCCCACTGCATTTCGATCGATTTATTAAAGTCGGCCAGTTTGTTGCCCAAGGCCTTCCAGCCCATTACATCCACAACTTTTACAATTTTAATTTTTGCCTTGCGCACCTGTGCCCCCCTGCCGCTTTGCATGGCCAGTATGGGTTCTTCATCAGTGGTTACGGCTTCCAGGTAATTCCCTTCACCTTCTTTAATAAATAAAAATTTATTATGCAGTGTTGAGGTTTCAATTTTAAAACGCTTCACACTGTATTGCAGCTTCTCTTTATCAAAATATACGGCTGTTATTATTTTTTCAGGATCAAATTTTTCGATCAGCAATACCTTGTCGGTTTCAAAACGCTGGGTCAGTTCCTGGTCAGTTATTTCATAGTTGCCATCGCTGTAAATAACCAACAACCTGTCTTCTGCTTCAAATTTACCAAGGTACTCCCCCTTCTCATCGCTATTGAGCCTGCCGAATTTATTATCGAACCAGAGTTTTTTTGCATCCAGTGTTGAGTTTCCGGCTTCTTTGAACTTTACAGATTTTATTGGGTATTTGGTAACCTGGTTGCCGATACTTCCCCGGCCCTTGATGTCCTGCTCTTCAAAATAAAAATCAAATTCTTTAATTCTTGCACTGCAATTGGGACTTAATAAAATTTTAACAACCTCTGCCTCGCCATTGGCATTGGAAGTAAAATAATGAACCTTGCTTTTTTCAGAACCTTTGGTAAGGTCATACTCTTTGTCCCTGGTTATACCGGTTACGTTAAAACGTTTGGCGTAACTGATACCCGTTTTACCATCGGCGTAAATCATATTGTACGTGGTTCTTTCGTCATTCTTCATAAAAACGGCCACATGCAGGATATCCTTGCCAATAAACACTTTATCAGAAACCTTTACCACTTTCATGATACCGCCTTTTGTAAAGGCAATGATATCATCCAGGTCGGATACTTCTGCAACCAGTTCATCCTTCTTTAACCCGGTACCGATAAACCCGTCGGCAAAATTTGCATATAGTTTGATGTTTGCTATGGCCACCGATTTGGCTTCGATCACATCAAACTGCCGGATCGCTGTTTTACGCTCCCTGCCCTTCCCGAATTTCTTCAACAGGTTCTCATAATAGGCTACCGCAAAATCGGTGAGGTTGGCCAGGTCGTGCTTTACCTGTTTGATATCGTTTTCCAGGCCTTTGATCTGGTCATTCAGTTCATCAATATCCAGTTTATAGATACGGCGTACAGGCTTTTCAGTGAGTTTGATGATATCTTCGCGGGTAATTTCCCTTTTCAGAACTTTCTTAAAAGGGGTAAATGCTTTGTCAATGGCTTCCAGCACCTTATCCCATGTTTCATGTTTCTTCTCCAGTTCCTTATAGATCTTTTCTTCAAAGAATATTTTCTCCAGCGAAGTATAATGCCATTTTTCGTGCAGCTCGGCCAGTTTTATTTCCAGCTCTTTTTTTAACAGGTCTTTGGTGTTGTAGGTGGCGGTCTTTAACAGTTCACTTACTTTTAAGAACCGGGGTTTGTTCTGAACGATCACACAGGCATTGGGCGAAATACTCACCTCGCAATCGGTAAAGGCATACAGGGCATCAATGGTGATATCGGGTGAAATACCGGGCGCCAGTTCAATGATGATCTCAACCTCGGCAGCCGTATGGTCATTTACTTTTTTTACTTTTATCTTACCCTGGTCATTGGCCTTTACAATGCTTTCCATCAACTGCGTAGTGGTTACACCATACGGAACACTTCGGATCACCAGTGTTTTTTTATCCAGTTCTTCGATGATGGCCCTCACCCTTATTTTTCCCCCGCGAACACCATCATTATAACCGGAGGGGTCCATGGTACCGCCGGTTTGAAAATCAGGCAATATCTCAAATTTCTTACCGCGTAAATATTTGATGGATGCATCAATCAGTTCACAAAAATTGTGGGGAAGGATCTTGGTTGCCAGTCCAACAGCGATTCCTTCTGCCCCTGTGCCAGCAGTAAAGGGAATTTCATGGGCAGGGTTACGGGTTCATTTTACGCCCGTCGTAACTCAAAGCCCAATCCGTTGTTTTGGCATTGAATGCAACTTCCAGTGCAAATTTGCTCAACCTTGCTTCAATATACCTGGCTGCCGCTGCTTCATCCCCGGTACGAACATCACCCCAGTTTCCCTGTGTTTCCACCAGCAGGTCCTTTTGTCCCATATTCACCAATGCATCACCAATGGATGCATCGCCATGCGGGTGGTACTGCATACTTTGCCCGATGATGTTGGCCACTTTATTGAACCGGCCGTCATCCATTTCCTTCATGGCATGCAGGATCCGCCGCTGTACAGGCTTTAAGCCATCTTCTATGGCAGGCACGGCCCTTTCCAGTATCACATAACTGGCATAATCGAGGAACCAGGTCTTGTACTGGCCGCCTATGCCGAGGTCGGTGTGTTCGTAATCTTCTTTTGCTTTTTTACTCTTCGCCATTTATTGTTGCAGATTTTCAATCATTATTTTTTCCGATCACACCCAGGTGTGTAAACTTAAAACCTGCATCGGTTTTTAATCCATAACCAAATATCCTGTCCATGGATGCATGGCCGAATAATATGATCCCTGTAACCTGCAGTTCCCATTCATTGTAAATAAATCCAACGGCAAACAAAGCCACTGCAATACCCTTATGATGAAAAATATTATAACAGGCTGCGCCGGATTTGTTCCCCAGCAAATAACCCAGCATACTGATATCCGGGCCCAAGAACAACAGAAGGTAATACCACCATGCCACCTGCAAATGATCCAATGCAAAATGCTCAATGCAAGCATTCCCATTTCTTCGAGTTTGATAATATTTTTCATCAATGATCAATTAAGGCAATTACTTCCTCAAATTTTGGTTTGTCTCTTGCGGGGGGGGGTTTTGTTCACTCTTTCATCTTCCCAACCGTACCCTGTACATCAAACTGTTCCTGCGCAATCATCAATTTCAATCTCCACAGTAAATAAGCATCACCGGTAGTATGTTTGGCCTTGGTTAAATGGGTATGAATGACCTTTGAAGCCTTCTGCCAATCGGCAGTAACCAGGTTCTTCAGCACCGCATCATAATGATCATAATCCTCCTGCACCAGTTTTTTCCGCCTTCCAGTATCCGGATGCCTTTGTTTTCACTGCACAGTTTTGTCCATTCATCGGGATCCACTTCAAATTCAGAAGGCGTTATTTCACGGGCCAGTTTTTTTGCTTTCACAAATTCTTTGGCAGGTATCTCAAATAAATTTTCGGGGTAAAATAAATTTCCTTTTTCATTTAAAAAAGGGAGGTTGTTCAGGTACAAAATATGGATACGCCCGGGGTAATCCTTCAACTGGCTCATCAGCCAGTAATAGCCGCTTACATCGTGTTTATTTTGGGCGGCCCATATCCAGGTATATTCTTCAGCGTCATTGTCAAGCCTTTCTTTAAGTTCAGCAACTGTTTTGTGATCATCTACCTTACCCGAATCAGCATCCCCATCATAATCGCCGCCGGCCAGTACTTCACGCCACCATTGTTTACGGGCTTCCATGCCTTCGGCAGTATATATACCTGTCAATGGTCCAACAGCATAATCATCTTTGATCTGTATGATATCGGCCCTCAATGTTTCGTCCAGCTCAAAACTTTTTGCCAACGCTGCTATATCTGCTTCCTGGAAAACTATATGAATCATTTTTATAATTAAATTTTTAATATTGACCATCAGGATAAATCGGGATGCATTTTTTTGAACCACATATGAACATAGAAACATAGATTTTCACTACTTATCCCGCATTTGTATGGATAGCATTCTATGTGTTTCTTCCTAATGTGCACTATGTGCCTATGTAGTTCCAGTTCAGGCATGATTTAATCTGACTTTTAATTTTTATATTTTTTCTTCAACCAGGTCCATTTCATATTTCAGGTTTTCAATAATAAAATCCTGGCGGCTGGGTGTGTTCTTACCCATGTAATATTCCAGCAACTGCTGGATATGTGTTTCAGGTAAAAGCATCACCGGCTGCAGTTTCATGTCTTCGCTGATAAAACGGGCAAACTCATCGGGACTGATCTCTCCCAAACCCTTAAACCTTGTTGTCTCGGGTTTGTTGCCCAGCTTTTTGGTGGCCTCCTGTTTTTCAGTCTCATTATAACAGTAAATGGTTTCCTGTTTATTGCGTACCCTGAATAAAGGCGTTTCCAGGATGAACACATGGCCGTTCTTCACCAGGTCGGGAAAGAACTGCAGGAAGAAAGTCATCAGCAATAAACGGATATGCATGCCATCCACATCAGCATCGGTTGCAAACACAATATTGTTGTATCGCAAACCTTCATACCCTTCTTCAATGTTCAAGGCATGCTGCAGCAAATTGAACTCTTCATTTTCGTAAACCACTTTTTTGGTAAGGCCAAAACAATTCAATGGCTTTCCCCGTAAACTGAATACAGCCTGTGTTTCCACATTCCTGGCTTTGGTAATACTGCCGCTGGCACTGTCTCCTTCTGTTATAAAAATGGTACTCTCCTTCTGTTTTCTGCGATCTTATCCTTGTCTTTACCCGAAGCCTCATCATTGTAATGAAACTTACAGTCACGCAGTTTTTTATTATGCAGGTTTGCTTTTTTGGCCCTTTCGTTGGCAAGCTTTTTAATGCCCGCCATGTCTTTGCGTTCGCGTTCGTTCTGTTCAATGCGTTTTTTAAGCGCTTCGGCGGTCTCGGGATTTTTATGCAGGAAATTGTTCAGTTCTTTTCCCAGAAAATCGCCGATAAAATTACGCATACTGGGCCCGCCTTCATACACCGTTTGAGATCCCAGTTTTGTTTTTGTCTGGCTTTCAAAAACAGGTTCCTGCACCCGTACACTTAAGGCTGCGCAAACACTTCCGCGAATATCGGCTGCGTCATAATCTTTTTTATAGAAATCACGGATCGTTTTTATCAATGCCTCGCGGAAGGCAGCCAGGTGTGTGCCGCCCTGCGTGGTAAACTGCCCGTTCACAAAACTGTAATATTCCTCACCATAATCATTTTCATGGGTGAGTGCAATTTCAATATCCTCGCCTTTTAAATGAATGATGGGATACCGGATCTCGTCTTCATTGGTTTTGCGTTGCAGCAGGTCAAGTAATCCGTTCTTACTTACATAACGTTTGCCATTCAGGTTCATTACCAGGCCTGCATTCAGGTAGCAGTAATTCCAGAACTGGTTATCGAGGTATTCCTGTACAAAATGAAAGTTCTTGAAGATCTTATCATCCGGCACAAAACTTACCAGGGTACCGTTCTCTTCGGTGGTCTTTGTTTCTTTATGTTCCTGTTGTAAAACACCTCTTTCAAACTCCGCCGTTTTTTCTTTTCCGTCGCGGAATGCGGTCACTTTAAAATAATTACTCAGGGCATTCACCGCTTTTGAACCTACACCGTTCAATCCCACACTTTTTTGAAAGGCCTTGCTGTCGTATTTGGCGCCGGTATTTATTTTACTCACCACATCTACAACTTTACCCAGCGGAATACCGCGGCCATAATCACGGATAGTTATGGTTTTGTCTTTGATATGAACATCCACGTGTTTTCCATAACCCATAGTATGTTCATCAATACAGTTGTCGATCACTTCTTTCATCAACACATAGATCCCGTCATCTGGGCTGCTGCCATCACCCAGTTTACCGATATACATACCGGGACGAAGCCGGATATGCTCTTTCCAGTCGAGGCTGCGGATGGATTCCTCATTATAATCCGAATTTTCTATTGCTGCCATTATTGTAGTTAATACGTTAATCCGTTAATTGGTTAATTGGTTAATACGAATTAACGGATTACCGGATTAACGGATTAACGGATTAACAGTTTTGGCTGCGAATATAACTGAATGAACCGATTTTTGTATTGGGCGAATTATCCACAATATTTCAATAAATGTGAGTAACAAAAAGAGTAAAAGGTATTATAGTTTTAATATGACTTAAATTAGGTTTTACACTGCGGAATATCATATAAGAAAATATTAAAAGGCAGTAGTTTTATAAAAAATACCGTTATGCGAGCAATAAAGTTCCTGGGAGCATTTATATTACTGGCGCTGATCATTACCTGCAGTTCAACAAAGATCGCTTCGTCATGGAAAGCTGATGATGCCAAAACCAAACCCTACCACAATATAATGGTATGGGGTATGATGCCCGAAAAAGACAGTTTGATGAGGAAACAGGTTGAAGTTCACCTGGTAAATGACCTCGTAAGCAAAGGGTACCATGCCGTTTCATCACTGGAAGTATATAAGGAAAAAGCCTATAAAAAACTTACCGCCGGAGAGATCCTGTCAGAATTTAAACAAACAGGCGTTGATGCGGTCATTACCATGGTGTTGCTGAAAAAGAAAAGAAGAAAAATATTATCCCGGCGGGGTTTTTAACCAGCCGGAGAACAGCAGCGGGAATTTAGACAGGTACCATACCGATATTTTTGATAAAGTGCTCACACCGGGTTATTATATCAGTACAACCAATTTTTACTGGGAGGCTGTTTTATTTGAACTGGTCAAGGAAAAACCTGTTTACATAGTGCGTACAAATTCATTTGACCCGGCATCTACCGAAAGGCTGGCGCATGAAAATGGTGAATTGATCATAAAAGATATGATGAAGAAAAAGATCATCCTTGATCAAATGCCCCCGGAAGAATAATGGTTATGACTACGACGATGGTTTTAAAATAATTAGAAATTTTACCATCATTTCCTTTTAATTTTGCAGGGTTATAACTGTGGCCCGGCACTGAAACATTTAGGTGCAGCAAAAAATTTTACAGTAGCTTTATACAAATCATTTACATGAATCTTGACCTTACAAAAAGAACCGCCCTGGTTTGCGGAAGTACCCAGGGGCTTGGTTATGCATCTGCTGCTGAACTTGCCTTGCTGGGTTGTAATGTAGTGTTAATGGCACGCAATGAAGAAAAATTAAAGGAGGCAGTACGCACGCTCGACCAGGCAAAAGGACAGCAGCATCAATACCTGGTGGCTGATTTTTCGGATACAGCTGCAGTAAAGTCCGCCATTGAAAATTTTATAAAGAATAATACTGTGCATATTTTGGTGAACAATACCGGCGGGCCTCCCGGCGGCGCTGCATTAACTGCAAAAACCGAAGAATTCCTGTCTGCATTTAACAATCACCTCATCAATAATCACCACCTGGTGCAGGCCGTTGTACCCGGAATGAAAGCTGCCGGTTTTGGCAGGATCATTAATATCATTTCTACCTCTGTTAAAAACCCCATTGCCGGGCTTGGTGTCAGCAATACCATACGGGCCGCTGTTGCCAACTGGGCAAAAACACTGGCAACCGAACTGGGGCCCTTTGGCATCACGGTAAATAATGTGTTACCGGGTTTTACCAAAACAGTAAGGGCCGATTATGTAATAGCTTCCAAAGCAAAGGCCGCTAATATTTCAGAAACAGCAGTGCTGGAACAACTGGTTGCGGAAATACCCGCCGGCCGCATCGGGGAACCCGGTGAATTTGGAGCTGCCGTGGCATTTTTATGCTCCCCTGCAGCGGCTTATATAAATGGTATCAATTTACCCGTTGATGGAGGACGCCTGGGTTGCCTTTGATTGTTTATGGATCATTTTACAAAGGCATATGCACAAAAATGAATGCGTTTAAAAATATCATTAATTTAAAGTGCTGTAAATTGTTTTATCTTAACTTGCTCTTATTAAATCAAAAATTAAATATCATGAAAATGACAAAATTATTAATGGCTGTTGTAGTTTCAGCCACACTGCTTTTTGTAAGCTGTAAACCAAAAGATGCAGATATTAAAGCTGCCGTGGAAAAAGCTTTATCTGCCGACCCATCCATGACCGGTACAACCGTTGATGTAAAAGATGGTGTTGTAACGATTGGCGGGGAATGTAAAGATGATGCCTGCAAAACAGGCTGTGAAACGATCGCAGCAGGTGTAAAAGGTGTAAAATCTGTAGTGAATAACTGTACCATTGCTGCACCACCACCACCGCCACCGGTATCCTTAACAACCGTTTTGGATGAAGCCACACAACAAAAAGTAAAAGACGGACTAAAAGATATGCCTGGTGTAAAAGTTGAGTTTGTGGGCGATAAGGCAGTACTCAGCGGTGAAGTAACCAAAACACAACGGATGACCATTATGCAGTTATTGGCTGCGGCAAAAGTACTTTCGGATGTAACCGGGTTAACAGATAAAAAATAATTTTTCATTTTAAAAAATAAACAACATGGCATTACAGGATAAATATGCGGAATTATTACAGGCTGCCGCAAACATGGGTGTAGCCAACTTCTCTACTGCAGAACAAAACGGTGTGCTGCATGTCAGCGGCACTGCAAATAGTACTGCTGATTACGATGCACTATGGGCAATGTATAATAAAATTGACCCCAACATGGCAAGCGGCGACCTGATGATGAACATCGAAATCAAGGCTGATATTGGTGCACGGTTAAAGGTAACTACTGAAACCTCCAACCTCAACATCAGGAGTACACCAAGCACGGAAGGTGAAATTGTTGGCAAGGCTGCACATCTTGAAATTGTTACACTGCTTGAAAAAACAGATGACAGCTGGTGGAAGATACGTACAGCAGACGGCGAAGAAGGATTTGCCTATGCACAATACCTTTCTCCGGAAGCTTAAAAATATACCGTTTGATGGTAAAGCCATCCTGCCCCGTGCAGGATGGCTTTTTCTTTGTAGATTTAATATAAATTTTAAAACCATGAAACCGGTACTCATTTGCTGCCTTGCATGCTTTGCCATTAATAATTCCCGTGCACAGTTTTTCAATAAAGAGTCGGGCCTTGCGCACACATTTTCCATTGTAGCCAGGGATGCCGCAACCGGTGAAATGGCCGTGGGTGTTCAAAGCCATTGGTTTAGCGTAGGCACTGCCGTTAGCTGGGGCGAGGCAGGGGTTGGTGTGGTTGCCACGCAGTCATTTGTAAACAAAAGTTATGGTATAAAAGGCCTTGACCTGATGAAAGCAGGAAAGACCGCGCCGGAAGCACTGAATGCCTTACTGGCTGCGGATGATGGCCGGGAGGTAAGGCAGGTGGCCATGATCGATGCCAATGGCAACGTGCAGGCATACACGGGTAAAAACTGTATTGATTTTGCCGGTCATATTGTTGGTAAAAATTATTCGGTACAAAGCAATATGATGCTGGGCGATAAGGTGAATGCAGCCATGGCCATCGCATTTGAAGGCAGTGCAGGAAAGCCTTTGGCAGAAAGGGTGTTGCTGGCTTTGCAGGCAGCCCAGTCGGCCGGTGGCGATATCCGTGGAAAACAATCTGCTGCCATACTCGTGGTGGCCGCAAAAGCAAGGGCCAGCCCTGGAATGAACGGTTGATAGACCTGCGGGTGGATGATCACAAAGCCCCGCTGGATGAACTGCAACGGCTGTTGAAATTATACAGGGCGTATGAATTAATGGATAAAGGAGACCTGGCTACTGAAAAAAATGACATGAAAGGGGCCATGGAAGCGTATGGTGCTGCTATGAAAATGTTCCCGGGAACCTGGAAATGCAATACTGGACAGCCATTACACTGGCCAATAACAAAAGAATTGCTGAAGCTTCCATGCTGCTTCAAAAGATCTATAAACAGGATCCCAACTGGCGTGCATTAACCAAACGTTTACCAAAAGTGAACCTGTTACTTGTACCGGAAAAAGACTTAAAAGAATTAATCAAGTAAATTGCACAAAAAAACACATGAGATCATTGAATAACCTCCTCACTACCCTGTTATTTTCGGTTGTGATATATTCCTGTACTGCACAAACCAAAACAGGCCTGGATGCAGGTGAGTTTGAAAAGGAGATCAATACCAGAGAAAATATCCAGGTACTGGATGTGCGTACACCCGGTGAGTTTTTTACGGGACATATAAAAAATGCTTTACAGGCCGATTGGAATGATAAAAAGGAATTTGAACGCCGGCTGTCCTATATCGAGAAGAACAGACCTGTTTATGTGTATTGCCTGGCCGGGGGGCGCAGTGCTGCGGCAGCGGAAAAAATGCGTAAAATGGGATACCGTGAAGTGTACGAGTTAAAAGGTGGAACCAATGCCTGGCGTGCCGCCGGTAAGCCACTGGAAGGCAGCAGTACTGAAAAACAAATGGCGCTTGAAGAATTGAATGCCACCATCAGCGGTTCAAAAACCGTATTGGTTGATTTTGGTGCAAGCTGGTGTCCGCCCTGCAAACAGATGGAACCGGTTATCAAAAGCTTATTGGAGAACAACAAAGGAAAATTCACTTTTATTAATGTGGATGGCGGCCGCGACCAGGATATTTTAAAAGCGTATAAAGTAACCGCACTGCCCGTGTTCATCATTTTTAAGGATGGCAAACAGGTTTGGCGCAAAGATGGTATTGCTACAGAAAAAGAGCTGGCCGAACAGTTTAATTAATCCAGCGTTAATGCTTTAATAAAATCACTCACCAGGTAACTGATCAGTTTACCGGTTGTTTCATTTTTTCTTCCATCGGCCAGTTGCGTGGCGCCCTCGCAAATATGCAGGTAAGCAGGTTTGGAATCCTGTGCTGCAAATGTCACATACTTTCGAGCCAGTAACGGGGTAATGCCGCTGGGCGTGGTGGCACTGCTCAAAATATGTTCAACACAATCTAGGTCAATCTCGATCCCGGTATAACTGTCTTCGGTAAAACCCGTTGCATGGGCAACAGCCTGTATGAAATTCTTGCGGTCGTGTATAAATATCTCTTCAAAACTGATGTAATCGATAAAGGGATTGTTGTGTATATCCATCAGCACATTTTGCGAAACATAGTTTTCGTGCAGGCCTACCATGCAGTATTTGCCCAGGTAGCCGTCTTCTTCCGCATACCGGAAACCGTTACCGCTGTGCCTGCCTTCGGCAACACTTTAATCGGCATGCGCATCCAGGTTGATACAGTTGATCTGTGATAACGGCACGAGTTCGGCCTTGTGCAAACCCTTGGCTACACCTTTAATGATGGGGTAAGCATTATTATGCCCCGCCGATGATGATGGGTATTTTTTTGGCAGATGCGATCACTTTAAGCAGGTCTTCCACTTCCTCATCAACAATTTTAAGGGCATGTCGGTATGCATTGATCTTTTCTTCGGCATTATAGGCATTGTTCTCAATTAAAAATTTTACATCCCCAAAATCAAAATGGCCAAGCAGCAATGTATTTTCACCCGTTAAAAAATCATTGCTTTGTATGTTCAAAAAGAACCAGAAAGAGAGCCAGGCCGTTTCGGTACCGCCAATACCGTAATTGCCTTTTACCCCAAAGTCTTCGGGTATGCCCAATAAAACAAATTTTGCTGTAGCATGCTGTATCACTTCCGGCCATTCTGTTTCCGGCTTTAAAATTGCAGCCGTTCGCCCATTTTGGTCTCAAAACGGCGCACACGGGTTAGGGATAAAATATCTTCTTTGTATAAAACTTAAAATGTTTCATGGATGGAAGTTAAACAAATAATTCATATGCCGTAAAAAAGCCGGTTTTTCATAAAAATGTGCATGAACAGGCTATATCACGGTACCACAGAAAAAAATATTTTTAACTGAAATTAACAGCAGATTTTTTAGTGAAAGGTTCAATTGGTACAGAATTTGTAAAATGCTTCGGTATGAAAAAACATAACAGCATCTCCGCAATTTTACTGGGCCTGGGCATTGGATTGTCAGCCATCGCAACCGCACAATCAAACAATGTTCCAACAGATCCTTTTGAAAAAGGAACGGTAACCTTCAGTGCCGGTGTTGGCACTGGAAATGAGTACAACAACAATTATTACAATTCGGCCTTCGGTACAAAAGCCGTTATTGAAGCCGGTTTGTGGCAGGCAGGCCCTGGTGTTATATCATTGGGCGGCCAGGTTGGCGGCACTTTTTCCAATGGCGGCCGGTCAACCTTTGATGATTACCGTGCCCGCACATTTATAGTAGCCGGCCGTTCGGCGTGGCACCACGGCTGGAAAGTAAAGGGGCTGGATACCTATGCCGGGCTTTCTGCCGGTGCGGGTTTCAACCAGTTTTCGTACAACAGGAACGGAACCATCCGTGAAAAATGAAGTGGTACCTGTATTTGGTGCGTTTGTGGGTGCTTCATATTTTGTAACCCCTACTTTCGGTTTTAATATAGAAGCCGGAAGAGATATTACTCAGATACAGGGTGGTATTTTTTAAAAATCAAATAAGCATAACTGATTTGTTATTTTTGCTGTACCAAGATTTATGACAGCAGCAAAAGCATATATAGCTAAACTTATTTTTACCGGTGAGCAGTGGCTGCAGGAACATGCAGCTATTGTTGAAGATGGCATTATAAAAGATGTGGTACCTGTTACTGCATTAGATCCGCTTATGGAGGCTGCATATTTTGACAATAGCATACTGGCTCCGGCTTTTATAGACCTGCAGATATATGGTGCTTATGAAAAATTATTTGCCATTTACCCGGATACAGATTCCTTACAATTATTAAACAAATACAGCAGCGGCGGTGGTGCTGCTTTTTGTATGCCAACTGTTGCTACCAACCAGCCAGAAGTATTTTTTCAATGTATTGATGCCATCAGGTTGTACTGGCAACAGGGCGGCGAAGGTATTCTAGGGTTACATGCAGAAGGCCCGTGGATCAACAGATCGAAGAGAGGTGCTCATATATCATCGCTGATAAAAAGCCCTTCTTTAAAAGAAGTGGAATCATTCATTCATTATGGAAAAGATGTTTTAAAGATCATCACGCTTGCTCCCGAGGTTTGCAGTAAAGAAGTTATTGATCTCATCCATTCATCCGGCATTAAAATATTTACAGGCCACAGCAATGCAACTTATGAAGAAGCCATACACAGTTTCGATAACGGCATTAGTGCCGTAACGCATTTATACACGCCATGAGCCCTTTGCAACACCGCAGCCCGGGCCTGGTAGGCGCTACATTTGATCACCAGCAGATAAAAGCAAGTATTATTGCAGATGGTTACCATGTTGATTATCCAGCTGTAAGGATCGCAAAGAAAATTATGCAGCAAAGGCTTTTGCTATTACCGATGCAGTTACCACAACCACCGAAGGTTATTATCAGCATCAACCCGAAGGAGATAAATTTGCAGCCGACAATATCCTGAGTGGGTCAGCATTAACCATGTATAAGGCACTGCAAAACCTGGTAAACCATGTTGGTATAGAAACCGGCGAAGCCCTGCGCATGTGCAGCCTCTACCCAGCACAGGTAATGGGGATGGATGATAAACTGGGTATGATCGGCAAAGGTTACCGGTCAAAAATGGCATTGATACCGGAAAACCTGGATGGTTCTGAAGTGCGTATCATCTCTTAAATAATCCTGAAAACTATAAGGCTATTGCGTTACAAAGATTCCCCTGCCAGTAGATACAACTCCTGATGTTTTATTGCCAATATCAGTTTCTACTCCATTTTTCCAGAACTTGGTAATTATATAATTATAACCGTTAATTCCATCCACTTCGTACCCTGCAATGAAAAACATCATTTCCATAAACAGCAATGGCATAAGGGTTAACCCAATTCCAATCGGTAGCATTAGAAAGATTTACAGAAGCTCCCTTGCTGTTCCAGTATTTACCTACAGCATATTTAGGCACAGGGACACTTACAGGGTCACTTTCATGACCCGTAGCATGTACTACGCCATTATTGTCAACAACTATTGACCTGAGACGGGCATCTCTGGTTCCATCTGAAAGTGGTACTACCTGGCCGTTTTTCCAATACACAGCAACTTCCGTTGTTCCGATCAATTGATTGCATCCCACGTAAACATCGTTTCCTGCAACAGCAATTGAATAGGGGCCACGCAAACCAGTCAAATTAATAGCTGTTCCATTTTTGCAGAGTCTTGCTCCACTTACCCCGTCTGAACCTACTACATAAACATCATTACCGGACACTGCTATTGCATAAGCATTAGCATGGTTTGTTCCATCGGTTAACTTAGTTTCAACTCCATTCTTCCAATATTTAGCAACATGTTTCGTGTTATCAATTTCATTGCCACATACATATACATCGTTACCAACCACTGTCATTGATCCAAACTCGGCCAGCAGGCCCATAGAAAGCGTTGTGGGAATTCCATTCTTCCAGTATTTTATTATTGCGTTACCACTTGGGGCGTCTTGTTCAATTCCTCAACATATACATCATTGCCGTTTACAGCAATGGCATATGCAATCGCTCCTTTGTACCATCTGTCAGATGTGTTGCCACCCGTTTTTCCAATAGGTGGCCACAGCAACGGTTCTGTTGGATACAGTACCCGCTATATATACATTTTTGCAACCGGGATAAAATCATTTTTTTACAGGAGTTTGTAACAGCAATAATGCTCAGCAGCATAAATAGTTTTATGATGTGTTTCATGTTTTAAGGGTTGTTATTAGTGAATAATTAACAGGTCTTAAAGATCACCTCAATATAATCAGACAGTCTGCAGGAATAATTAGCTGCATTTTATATTCATTTTCTTACATACAACTTAAATAGCACTTGCAATTCAGCTTTAATTGAGTTATATTTATACAAGTTCTTTTTACTTACGCTTAAATGTTTTGTTATGAACCTCATCGAAAAATTTGAATATTGGGGAGACAGGCATCATCCCAAATGGCTGGATATTATACGTATCGTACTGGGCGTGTTTCTTTGCTACAATGGAGTGGATTATCTCCGAAACACCAGTGACCTCATCAGCCTGATGAAAAACACATCACCTTTCAGTGAATTCATGATCATCCTGATTGGCCATTACATCACATTTGCACATATCATTGGCGGGTTCTTTTTAACCATTGGCATGTTTACCCGTGCAGCCTGCGTCATTCAGATCCCCATACTGATCGGTGCGATCATCTTTGTGAACATCGGAGCAACCCGCGATGCTTTCAGCCCCTATTCCGAACTGTTCCTTTCCATTATTGTTTTATTGCTGCTCGTTTATTTTTTGATCATCGGCAACGGACCTCTTTCTGTAAAAGTACCGCCCGAAGAGCATTTGAAAGAGCATGAAGAGTATATAAGGAAAGTAAAAGAAGGGGAAAAATAAATGCAGTAACTGGTTGGCACCCTGCATTTATATAATTAAATATAATTCTAAACACGATAAGGTTTGCATAGCTACAGGCTCCCGCACCAAACCTTATAGATTAAAACCTCAGTAACATCAGGTGGTTGGGATTTGAATGTGTTGTTGAAATTTTAAAATCATAGCTGCCCGCAATGATAAACCCTGCTTTTTTATAAAACGTATAGCCCTTTCATTTTCTATCCAAACATATAACCATATTCCCGCCTGGTCATTTTGTTTTGAAAGTTCAACATTAAATTGAAAAGTTTGAGCCCCAGTTTCAGGTCATGATATTTTTTAACAGGTAGATCCTTTCCAGTTTTGTAATATGAACCAACGGGCTGCCTGCATACGGTAAATTGAAAATGATCTTGGAATACCCTGCCGGGATATTGTTGTGATAAATGATATGAAAAATATTTTCCGGATCAAGTAATTCCTGTTTTAAAACAACTTCATTATATTTTTCCTGCACATAGTTATTTACATCTTCCGGTTTGGCACTATGGCCATGTGATTCTAAAAAAGTTGTTTTGGCAATTCCGGAAAGCAATGCCGCATCTTTTTCGCCCGCTTTTACGATGGATACCATGCCTACCCCGTTTTAAATGATAAAACGAAATGAAATTACAAAATTATAATTTACAAATCCCGGCTCCCCTGCCCAGGTGCATGAATTACAAACATGCAGGTATGTTTCCAGAATTGTATAGCCGGTAAATAACGGGACATGTTTTCCATTAACTTGTGCCTGAAAATAATAACAGCATGAAAAAATATTTACCGCTTCTTTTTACACTGGTTTCGTTGAATGCAATTGCACAAACCAGTCCCAAAATGGATTTTGAAAAATACAACCCGCCTTCCACGCTGGTAGTACCGGAGCATAAACCGGCTAAAGCAAAATTCCCTTTTATTGATGTACATAACCACCAGTTTGGTATGCCGGATATGGACCTGGGTAAACTGGTCACAGAAATGGATGCCCTCAACATGAAAGTAATGGTGAACCTGAGTGGCGAAAGCGGCGATAAAATAAAGCGCTCTGTTGCCAATATCAAACAAAACTTCCCCAAACGTTTTATAGTATTTGCCAACCTCGATCTTAAAACAGTAGGTTCGGCAGGTTGGGGTGAGCAGGCCGCCAATCAACTGGCTGAAGATGTAAAAAATGGCGCCAGCGGTTTAAAGATCTACAAGAGCCTCGGTTTTTCGGTTGTTGATATTGATGGAAAAAGAGTGACCGTTGATGATGCCCGGCTTGACCCGGTATGGAAAAAAGCCGGTGAATTAAAAATACCGGTGCTCATTCATACAGCCGACCCCAAACCTTTCTGGTCGCCGATGGATGAGAACAATGAAAGATGGCTGGAACTGGCCACACACCCCCGCCGCAAAAAAACAGATACCGATCCTGCACCCTGGGATACGCTCATAGCCGAGCAACACCGCCTTTTTAAAAAACACCCGCGTACCACATTTATTGCCGCACATTTTGGATGGTATCCCAATGAGCTCGGAAAACTTTCACAGTTGCTCGACGAGATGCCGAATGTAGTTGTAGAATTCGGGGCAGTGATCGCAGAACTGGGCAGGCAGCCACGTATGGCCAAATGGTTTTTTACCAAATACCAGGACAGGATCTTATTTGGCAAAGACAGCTGGGTACCTTCTGAATATGCAACTTATTTCCGTGTGCTGGAAACAGAAGATGAATATTTTCCCTACCACAAAAAGTATCATGCTTTTTGGGCCATGTATGGAATGGGATTACCGGATAATATTTTAAAAAAGATCTACTACAAAAATGCATTACGGATCATTCCGAATATAGATAAAACCTTGTTCCCTGATTGATAATTACAGGTTATCCCAGCGGGGTTTCACGGATGTTTCTTGCTAAATTGATATGTCCGTTGTGAAAACCCCGCTGGGACAGAAATGGCTGATTTTTTTTTTGCCTAACCTGCAAAAATATATCCACATCCTTTTTCCTGTGCCCGGCCCAGGGCCCATACACCTGAAGGTACCAGTTGTATTCCCGGAAGCAGGCCACTCATAAAATCTTTTTTTACTTCAGCAGCATCCAGTTTCATCTTTTGCGCTGCAACCGCACTGTTAACACCGATGGCTGCCTGGCATACGCAAAACATCACACCGTTTTCCTGCAATTGGTTTATGCCGATCAGTAATTCGCCCACGGCAGGTAATACAAATGCGCCCTGCCTTGGCTTCCAGAATGGATTACGGGTGGCGGGCTTTTTAGTTTCAGGGTCATTTGCATTTAACAATTCGCCCAGTTTATATTTTTCCCAAAGCCTGTCTTCCAAAGCATAGCCAATGGAAGAATGGCGTAAAACCACTACCACACTGCAATCTGCATCTTTGGTGCCGGTTGCTTCATTGGTGAGTAAAAACACCCTTGGCCATGCAAAGGGAAATATCTCATTGGGATGCGGCGAATCAAACACGATCCGGTGTTTGCCGGTAATTTTTTTAAACATTTCTTCCGGGTCATCATTTGTTGTAAATGGAGCAGGCTGCTCATTGCCGAAAGCATTCAGTGTAGGTGCAATTGCAGAGATACCAACTACTGCTGCACCGGTTGCCAGTGAACCTAAAAAACCCCGGCGGTTGGTAGGTTCGTTTAGATCGTTCCTGTTCATAAAATAACATTTATAGAATGAATAATTTTGTTGAAAAACAGGATAAGGTAGAAAAATAAATGCTGGAATACAAATTATTTTATTAAAAAAGAATGTGTAATTTTTAAACAAAATAATAAGATATGAAACCTTTATGCCTTCTTGCCATGCTGCTGCTGTCCGCTACAGGACAGCTTTTTGCCCAGCCGGCCCCCTATCATGTTGTATTTGATATCACTACCAGTGACACAGCCACTCACCAACGGGTGATCCGCTGGTCAAAAAGTATTATGAAGACCTACCCGGATGCCAAAATTGAGATCGTCTTTACGGAAAGGCATTGGATATGGTGGTACAAAACAGATCTACAGTAGCTGAAGATGTAAAAAAACTGGCCGTCAGCAAACAGGTAGTATTTGCCGTTTGCGAGCAGGCCATGAAATTTCACAAAATAGAAAAAAGCCAGTTGATCAGCGATGTACAAACAGTACCTGATGCATTATATGAACTGGTGACCAGGCAAAAGGAAGGTTATGGATATATCAAGGTGGTTAATTGAATGCTGTACTTTACCGGCGAAAAAGATCTACAGATCATTCTGTGGAAAGATCCTGATGACCTTTATAAAACGGAAGACATAATATGTACCCAGTTCTGAGATGGTAACCCCTTTTGCTTTTCCGGATGTGGAATGAATAAAATAGCACTTCCCTTTTTCATTTGAAGTAATGATGCCGATATGGCCCGCGAGCCGGTTAGTACTGTCTGTCCCGGTAAAAAGAACAAGGTCGCCGGGTTTTGCATCTGCAAGATCTATCTTCCTTTCAACATTGCTGTAATCAATGGAGGAACGGGGAACAGCAATTTGAAAATGGTTAAATACATAAGTAAGAAATCCTGAGCAGTCAAACCCAACAGCAGGATCAACAGAAGCATAACTGTAAGCTGTACCAATAAGTGACTGTGCAAAGGCCAGTAATTCTTCGGGGGTGGTTGATCCGGTATTGATATGTTGTGAACCCGCGGGAAATGTGGAAGCTGCAACCGGAGGTTTTACAATTGTATCATTAGTAACCTCATTTTTAAGCTGCAACATTTCTGTTCCGGGCTCCACGGATCTTTTATTGTTACAGGATGTTAAAGTAATCAGCCATATAATGAGCATTGTAAGTCGCATAACAAAGGGTTGCAATAATCAATCCAATAAATGGGTAATGTATGAAATAATACGAACAAAACTTGGCAGCTGTTGGACATTAGTTATTTATAAGAACCCGTTAATTACACCAGTCAGGAGGCCGTTGGTCAAAGATCAAACGACAGCGCAAAAGAAAACATTAACATGTTCAAAAGTTTTTATTGATCAGCATTAAAAAACCCCACAGTTCAACCACGAATATTGCGGCTAAACTGCGGGGCTAAAAATTCCTGGCAGTTAAACTGGAACCTCTTTAACGGGCCGAATAAATTTTATGCAATGACAGGAAAGATAAGAACAGCCCAATCAGGAGCAATAAGGTGCGTACCCAATTCATGGTATTCAATTCAGACCAGGTTTTCTTCAGCAGCTCAACATCTGTAAGCTGTGCTGTTTTAAACATAATGTCATTCCTCGGGTAGAAATACCCAAAGGTCATGGCTTCTGCTGCAAGGTACATGACCAAAGCCAACCCAAAATACAGCCTCGTAGCCGGAGCTGATTTCCAGAAAATGATCAGCACGATCAGCCCCAACAGCTGGTTCACAGGAGAAAATATCCTGAAAAAATACCCGGGGTTCACTGTTTTAAAATACTCCCTGGCTGCTGCAATGGAATTGGGGATATTGCTTCCCCATGAAGTGGCGTCAACCAATGAAGTGTAGATGTTTACCAAAATCAGTCCTGCTGTAATGGTAATGGTTGTAAATAAAAGAATTGTTTTCATGACTTTTTTTTTGATGGCAAAGATGGGGACAGGCAGGCAGGCCAAATTGTATTTAACGGACATCTTTATAAAGGTGGCCCTTTACAATACTTTTATTCCGCTTGTATGCTCCGGGGGTCATTTTAGTATAAGCCTTAAAACTTTTAATGAAATGTGATTGGTCAGCGAACTGGCTTTGGTAGGCAACTGCGGTAAGCGGAAGGTCGGTATGATGGATCAGGTGTACGGCGTGCAGGTATTTTTTATACAGCAGCAATTCCTCTGTATTCATGCCGGTAGCCTCAAAAAGTTTTCTTGATAAATGCCGGGGCGAATAACACAATGAACCGGCAAGCTCATTTACCGACAGGTCGTGTTGATTGCTTGCATAGAGGAAATTATTGATCAATTGTTCCTGGGGGTGCATGTCCATAAAATGCTGCTTTAGCCAGGCCTTGAAAACAGTGACCCGTTTATTGAAATCACCCTGCCCTGCCAATTGATGCCAAAGGGACATGAAAGCCGGGTCGATCAGTGCAAGGTCAACGGTGATATCAGCAAATTCAGATGCCGGGCAACCAAATATTTTCTTTACAGCCAGGGGCTGAAACTGCACACCAAAGAACACCAGTTGCCTTGGCAGTTGCAACTCTAAAGGTGCCCTGTTGAAACCATTGATAAAACAATGGGGTAAATGGTATTCACTGCTGTCTGCCTTGTTAAGGATGACAGAGCTGTCGCTGAAATTAAAAATGATCTCAATAATGCCCTTGGGTATGATGTATTCTTTGCCAAAAGGGGTAAAATGATCCACCTGCCAGATAGCATGTATCACATTCTTAACAGACATGTCTTTTGGTATATAAAAATTGCTATTCACAATGATGATGCTGCTGTGCAGCCGGGTTAGCTGGTATTTACGATGGCATAAAGAAACCTGATTTTTATGAGTTCGTGAAAAAGCAGTTTAAAACGGTGTATGCCCTTATTCAAAAACATAATACAGCCCCAGCACTACAATGCAAACTGCAATTGTGGTGAGCCCGTAAAAAATAAAATCGAACATATGGGGCAGTGCATGGGTAATGGTGAGTACACAGCTTAAAAAACCCATGAATGCACCTGCAGCCATGCATACAAAGCCGGTTGAGCGCCGCTTTTCATTCCGTATCCGTTTAATGGCTTCCTGGTAACCGGCTATATGCCCTGGCGTAATACCCATCTTCAGCAGTTCCTGCTCAACAGCACCCGGTGCAGGTTTTAACGACAATACCTGGCGGCATATATTTTCATCCGGCATAAAATTTTCCTGCATGGCATTTCCGGTTTTATTATTTATTGTTTACCTGTATATCAAAACCTGCAGTAAATTATAAATATTTATGCGGATTATCAAAAGAACCAGGTAAAATTTACAGCATGGATTGCGTTTCCCGGCCTCTTAGGCCTATCATTTGTGCCGGTTGGGCGTATTCATTTCCTTTAAAAAACAAAATCCGCGGAAAGATAAAGATAATGAGTTAGCGGATAAAAGCTGTAAATGCCTAACTTGCTTTTATGAAAAAGACCCTGCTCATTGTATGGTTACTTATTTTTTCTGTTGCAGTTTTTGCACAGAAAACAACTTTCCGTTTTGCATTTCTTTCCGATACACATATTGGCTCGCCCGATGGAAAAGCTGAAGAAGACCTGAGGAGAACAGTACATGATATCAACAACAGGAATGATATTGATTTTGTAGTGATAACCGGTGATATTACCGAACTGGGTACCAACGAAGAACTGCCCCTTGCAAAAAAACTATTGGATTCCTTACGGGTAAAATATTATATCATACCCGGCAATCATGATGTAGGATGGAGTGAGACCGGGGGGATGGGTTTTATTTCAACTTTCGGGAACGACAGGTTTGTTTTTGATCACCTGGGTGTACGCTTTATCGGCTGTTCATCGGGGCCTTATGTAAGAATGAGCGATGGGCATATTCCGCGTGACGCCATGACCTGGATGAAAAATATACTCGACAGCACCGATGTAAACATGCCGGTGATCTTTTTAAACCACTACCCCATGGATAACCAGATGGATAACTGGTATGAAGTGACGGATATGTTTAAAACACGAAATACCATCCTGTTCCTTTGCGGGCACGGGCATGCAAATAAGCTGTTGAATTTTGAAGACATTCCGGGTATTATGGGAAGATCGAACCTGCGGGCCAAACAAAGGGAAGGGGGATATAATATAGTGGATGTGCGTGCAGACTCCATTGTATTTACTGAAAGAAAACCGGTGTCGGGTGAGATGAAGAACTTGGGCTGCAGTAAAGGTTGAACGGCAGTACTATGACCTGGGCAAAAAATTCGCAAGGCCCGATTATAGTATCAATATACTATACCCACGGGTAAAAGAGAAGTGGCGTTTCAGTTCAGCCGCAAATGTTATATCAACACCCGTGATCAGCAATGGCCTCGTAGTTTTTGGAAACCAACAGGGAACGGTAACTGCTTTGTCTTTAAAAACCGGCAAACAAAAATGGACAATTAAAACAAGGGGTTCCATTTATTCATCACCGGCCGCCACAAAAAATAAAATAGTTTTCGGCAGCACAGATGGCTATGTATATTGCCTGGATAAAAAAGGCAAAGAGCTTTGGAAACTAAAGACCGGGGCGGCAGTATTGGGTTGCCCGGTGATTGAAAATAATACGGTGTATATCGGTGGAAGCGATCATCATTTTCGAGCCATTGACATGCATACCGGTAAAGAAGTATGGAGTTTTAACGGGCTCAACGGGCCGGTTGTAAGTACCCCGGTGATCAATAAAGATGATATCATTTTTGGAGCCTGGGACACGTATTTATATTCATTGAATAAACATACCGGTAAACTGAACTGGAAATGGAGCAATGGATCAACTGTAAGAAATTATTCTCCGGCTGCATGCATACCTGTAATAAAAGATGATGTGATCTATATAGTTGCTCCCGACCGTTATTTAAGCGCCATTGATGCCGTTACCGGGCAAACCCTTTGGCGAACCAAAGAATCGGCCGTTCGTGAATCAATAGGTATTTCCGGGGATGGAAAATTTGTTTACGGCAAAACCATGAATGATACGCTGGTGGCATTTGCTACCGGAAGGGAACTTCAAAAAGCTGCATGGAAACTGCATACAGGATATGGCTATGAACATGCCCCATCCATGTTAACGGAGCAGGATGGCAATATCTTTTTCGGCACACGCAACGGGGTTGTATATGCTGTTGATAAAGTACAAAAAAGATCGCCTGGGTGCATAAAATTGATAACTCGATGGTAAATACCGTGAATGTGCCTGATAAGAAGAACATGATAGCTGCTACCATGGATGGTAAAGTAGTATTGCTGCAGGTTATAGAATGAAGAGGTACAATATCCGGTCCCTTCGTGTATTCAAAAACATTTTTGTTGTTGCTTCAGTTCACTGTGTCTCTCTGTCTCAGCGGGGTTTTCGCAAACGTATATTTTATATTTTAAAATATCTTTAAAGCGAAACCCCGATGTGTGCAGGCACTTACAAATAAATAACCCAATCCAAATTTAAATTTATAGTGTGGCAGATTTCCGGGTGTAAGAATATTATTCATCGGGGGTTTCACTTGTGTATACTTTTGAAATGTTCGTTGTAAAAACCACACCGGAATAAAAAATATTCCTTGCAGGATCCTCAACTTTTAAAACTCTACAATAACTCCTAAAGTGGGGGTTACGAAAGGGTCATCATTTTTTACCCTGGTTGGTATGGCATTACTTCCATCTGCTTTGACCGGTAAACCATCTGTTGTTTCAAAAGCGGTATTGGCTGCATTTCTTTTGAAAGTATATTCCGGTATGGCAGGATTTTTTGCTACATACCAGTTGGTAACATCTAAAAACAGGTCAATGCTTATTTTCCGGAAGTTCCATTTTTTATCTATTCGCACATCGCTGCTGTTGAACCCGGTAAGGCGGTTGCTGTTCAGTTGTGTATAGTTTAAAGTACCAACACCCTGCGACAGATAATTCAGCCTGGATTGTGTTTCATCAAACGGTGTATAAGGCGCCCCACCCTGGTAACGGAATTTTAAACCAAGCTCCCAGTTGCGGGGAAATTTATAACCCCAGGTTATACTCAGCAAATGCCGGTTATCCCAACTGCTGGCAATATATTTTCCGTTGCTGCCTGAATACAGGCTCCTGTAAAAAGTGTAGGACAGGATGCCAAAGAAATTCTTAGTGAGCTTTTTTTGTGCAAAAAATTCAACGCCGTAAGCCTTGCCTTTTCCGTTGCTGGTAACCGCTTCGTTGCCAAGCAGGGTAAAATCAGTACCCAGGTTTGCCAGTGAAATGCCATTACGGACTGAAACCGGCACATGGCTGTATTGCTTATAAAACCCTTCAACCGTAAAACGTAATCCATCATTGGGTAAATATTCAAATCCGGTAGTGTAGTGATTGCTGCGCTGGTACCTGGCATTTTTATTTACCAATTCATTGTTATTACCGGCAAATCCCAAGAATGGTATATGGGGTATTTTATAGTAAATGCCTGCCGATGAATTCCAGGTCCATTTATCTGCCAGTACATAGCTGAAAGAAATGCGTGGCGACAGGGTTTGTAAACCATTCATACCGGTGTTGGTAAATGTATTCATATCGGTACGTATACCGGCGCTGATAGCCAGTCGGTTTGATGCAAAACGTTTGCCTGCCTGTATAAATGCACCCAGTTTAAAAAATTATTCAGCGGGCTGTTGAAATTTGCAATTACGGCCGGTTGTACTATGTTACCACCGGCATCACGTATCTCTTTACGTACAACATTGAAGGTAGTGTTGGTATAACCTGCCAGTTGAGCGGAAGCGCCGTAAGCGATCTTCCAGCCAACCAGGTTTTTATTTACATCAAAACGCAGTTTGGTTTCTGTCTCGGCACTTACAATATCCAGCGATTTATTGGCAGCCGTAGGATTTTGATTGTCCTCGTACTTTTCAATATCGTTGTTAAAATAATTGCGGCTTAAAGCCAGGTTCCAGTAACCATTAGGAATGTTTCTTTTAACGAAACACCGATGGTATAGTTCCATTGATTTACCAAAACATTGGAGTTGATGGTATACAGTTTTTCCGGGCTGGCATCTTTGGGTGCTTCAAACCGGAATTCATCAATAGCACCTATACCCAGTATGGTAAGTGTTGTTTTATTATTGACCTGGTGGGTGATCTTTGTCTGAAAGTCCCAGTAGTTGGGGCGTATAGGCAAATCAATTGCTTTGAAAAGCAACTGCAGGTAAGAACGCCTGGCCGATGCCAGGAAAGTGGTTTTTTTTATTTTTCGACAAAGGGCCTTCCAGCGTTAAAGCTGCATCCGTTGCACTCAGCCTGAAATTTCCCTGGAAACGATTGGGATTACCGTTTTTTTGCCTGAACTGAAATACAGAACTCAATGCATTATCATAACGGGCATCAAAAGCCGAAGAGCTCAGCTTTACATCTTCTATAAAACTTACGTTTAAAATTCCCTGCGGTCCGCCGCTGCTGCCCTGTGTTTGAAAGTGGTTGATCACCGGCACTTCGATCCCATCCAGGTAAAACACATTTTCATTGGGGGCACCGCCCCTGATAATAATATCGTTTCGGAAACTGCCGCCCTGCTGGCCACCACCTACCCCCGGCAGGGTTTGTATTACTTTGCTGATATCAAAATTGCCGCCGGGATTGCTTTTGATCTCTTCGCTGGTTAAGCGTTGTACACTCAGGGGAGTTTCTAAAGTAGCTGCCCTTACCGTTCTTTTGTTTGCTTTTACTTCTACCGCTGTTAAGGAGGTAACCTGCTGATCCATTTCAACAGTATAACTATTTTCATTTCCACTGGTAACTACAATATTATAGAGGGTAAATGTTTTATAACCCACTTTACTTACCTCCAGGTTGTAGCTGCCTACAGGTATGCCGGTGATCCTGAATTTGCCCAAACTATCTGCTACAGTTGCCTTTGCCGAACCATCCAGTTTAATGGATGCTCCATCAAGGGGTTGTTGTGATGCCCTGTCAATCACAAAACCCGTAATGCTTCCCGAATTTTGGGCAAAGGAGCTCTTAAAGGAACATAAAGCAAGGAATAAGAATATAAACCGGATCATTTTTTCGTTTTTTTAGCTAACTGTAATGTTAAACAGCCAGATAAATCAAATGTTCGCTGAAAAATTAAATATACAAAATTGCTGTCTCAGCGGGGTTTTCGGTGTCTCAGCGGGGTATTCGCAACCGAATTTTATTTTTAAAATTACCATTTATGCAAAACCCCGGTGTTTGCAGGTGCTTTCCTGATCACTTTGATGTAAGGGTCTTTTTCATCGGGGTTTCACGGAAGAGTCCTTTCAAATTTAAATGTTCATTGTGAAAACCCCGCTGGGACAAAAAACGACACAAACACCTGCACCGGTTTGTTGATCAATTCATCCATTCAAATCCCCATTTCATTACCGCATACCCCAAACAGCCGGCCGGCGCCATGTATCATTGCATTTCATTTTAAAACAATAAAAAAAATATTATGAAACAGAAATTATTAATTGCATCGGCAATATTTGCCATTTTTTCATTAGCCTCCTGCAAAAAAGACGATCCGGCACCCGGTGGCAATAACCCCGGCACCGAAAAAGAACTTAAAAAGATAACAAAAACAGAAGCCGGCGCCGTAACTGTTTTTAACCTGAATTATAATACGGCCGGCAAACTGGTATCCTACAAAACTGCCGATAACAGCGAATACGTTTTGTTTTCCTACGATGCAAACGGCAACCTTACCGGTATTGAAGAAAAGAAATTGATTTTAAAAATATATACACTTACAGCTACCAGAATAATATTCCCGTGAGCGCTACCTTTAAAAGCTGGGATATCTCCGGTGGATTACCGGGCACATTGATTGAAGACGATCAACTTGCCTACACCGTTACCAATAACCAGGTCAGCAAAATTAAGCTTACCATGCAGGGAGCCGGTGAGATAAATTTTAATCTCACATATACTAACGGCCGGTTTACCAGGGCAGCCAGCGAAGGCGCATTCGTTTATACTGCGGATATATTTTACGGAAATAAAAAACCCATGTACCCCAAAGTAACCAATTGGGTACTTGACCAGGCTGGTTTTTCGGCCCTGTTTGCCGCCAGTCATGAAATAGTAAAAGTAGTTATTGATTTTCCCGGTACTGCAATGGATCAAACGATCAACACAACGTATACCTATGATGCAAACGGTTATGTGCTTACCAGTAATGATGGTACCACACAACAGGTTTTTGAGTACCAGTGATAAAACTGAATTTGCCACTAACACAAATAATACAGGGCTTCACAAGGATCCAACCCGTCACCGTCTTTGCCGTGACGGGTTGATCTTGCTTCAATAACTTCTGTGAACACACCTACCCTTTTCCGGCAAGTGTCCTTAAGCCAGCCAGGACTTAGATAAATTTACAGGTGCGGATGGTAAATTTTTTATTATTTACGGTGATGATCATCATCCGCATCGGCTTCTTCTGTATCCTGGTCAGGCAGATCCTCAGTCCAATCCTCTTCAGGCATGATATCCGGATCGGCCTTCAGGTCTGTTTCAATGGCATTTAATGCTGCTGCTTCATTGTCAGCATCATCAGTTATGGCATCCAGTTCCTCGGCATTGATACCCTCTTCTTCGTAAGCAGCATCATCCGTATCCAGCACGTCATCGCCATCAGTGGTAGCTGCATATTCCATGCTGTCATGTTTAAGGTCTGTTTTTACGTCTTCTTTTGCTGATTTATTTTTCATAATATTTGTTTTAAAAATTTACAACAAAACTGTACCAGAAATACCAGACAACTGCAGAAAGGTTATGAAATGAGGAATAATATCCTCACCGGCTTTGTATTTGGATGACATTTTGGGTTCTGATCATTTGTACATAAATATAACAAATATTACGCTTTTAAAATCGGGTTAATACCTGCCCCAATCGGCGGGGAACCGGTAGACCTGCCTGCCGATAGGCAGGACTATAACGGCATCACCTGTCCCGATTTATATCGGGAAGTGATCCAATAACATTCACGTTGTAAAAATTTGGAATTGGAGACTGGTACACTTGTGCCAGTTGGGAGGAAAACCCTCATTCCATTTTTCATCATTTTCCTGTTTGAATATAATTTTCCAGGTCGTTCACCTGTTTTTGTAAATCATTCAGTTTATCGTCCAGTTCCCTTTGTAAAGGAGTCAGTTCATAATCAAACCCAATGGTTACACCATTTTTCCCGGTGGCAAGTATGGTGATTTTTTTATCGTTTGAGTTGCTGTAAATATTAAATGTACAACGCCACAAAAAAAACATGAACTCATCGGTAAATTTTTTATAATGCCTGCTGTCCTTAACTGCCTCCTCGCCTTTAGTACCATCGTAACAGGCAATATAGGGCGTACTACCCAGGGTAAATTCCGGCTTCTTTAATGCGGTTACCTGGGTTTCGCATTTTGAAATTACATACCGCACAGGCCCATATCCATTCATGCCGTATGAATTATCCGACATGTCTTTGTCTTTCAGCACCAATTCCCCGTAATCATTTGTTTTACCCTTGGCAGTTTCAGCGTTTCTTCTGTTTTTAACTGCAGGTTTTGGCCTGTAAAAGTAAATACCATTTCTTCCTGTATGCCAAATTCTGCAGTAATGGTCCTGGAAGGCCCGCCATCAGTACCGGCATAAGTAATGGTTGACAGGTAGGTTTTATAACCAACCCATTTCTTTCCGGTTAACAGCTCACCATATTTTCCCTGCTTTGCCAGGTCCAGGTCACGTTGATAGATAGCTGTTAAAGCGTTTTTCACTTCGGTAATTTTTGTTTTTAGTGAATCTATTTTAGTTTGGTACAGTGCCTTCCTTTTGTTCTTATCAGTCTCTCCCTGGTTTTTCCAGCTAAGCGCAAGGTCTTCACTTTCCTGGTTTGTAATGTAGTTTTTAGTAATGTAGGGTTCATATTTTGTTTGATCGTTGAGGGTATACACCCGGTCCTTTTCATCCATATTATACAACATAATGGAGGCATAATTGCCCACGTCGCTGCGGTGGTAAAGATTTATATAGGCAAATTGTTTTCCCGATGGCGATATGGCCATCACATTCCATATATCATCATCATTGGCAGGATGTACATAATTTTTCCTGTTTGCCGAATGCAGGATAGTGGCTGCTGCTTCCACTTTTGATTTATCGGCCATGTCGAATTTATTGACCAGGATATGATTATTTAACGGGTTGGCCAGGTAAGCATTGCCTGCCTGGTCGGTACCAATATGCTGAACATCCCAGCCATTGGGGTTTTTATCCGAAAAGACCTGGGCAGGCGTTATCATGCTGTACAACAGATCTTTGGGCGAAACGGTATTTAGATCGAATTGCCTGAATACCATATCGGGATGTTTTACAAAATAATTAAACAGGTAATTGCCCGAAAAATACCACCGGTATTTATAAGAATTGCCGCTAACACACTGGCATTTCATATTTTCTGAAAGTGATGTTACTGTGTTCGTATTCAAATCAAAATAATAAACCCCGCAATAAGGAAAATTAGATTTGTCTTTAGTTACCTGGTCGGCTGCAACAGCAATAAAGAGTTTATTTGATTGTTTATGAAAATAGAATTGGTATTTGATGTTTGACAGGTCTACCTTTTTTCTGAATTTATCATAGTCTATAAAATTATAGAAATCAACATGCCACCGCATGTACAGGTTAAAAGGTTTTTCAGCTATATTTTGTTTATAGAGCGTTAAGTTATCTTTTTATCAAAACTCACCGCAAATCTTCCGAAAGCCAGATCCGCTGATTAATGTGATCGTCTTTTGCATAAGTAATGTTGGGGAAAGAAGCAATAACAGTTCGTCCTTTGGGCGTATTGCCAGCCTCGCTAAACGGTATTTCGGCAGTTTTTTGTTTGCTGCCAACATTCCAAACCTGGTAGTAATGATCTGTTGAATGACGGAAATAAAGTTCTTCGCCGTTTTCACTAAAGGCCAGGCCACTGTTTTCCAGCCAGGCCTGCGTCTCGGCCCTGGTTAAAGTATCTTTTGAATCATTGATCTTTACACTCGTATTTCCATTGTTGTACACCCTTACTTTTACGGTACCCTGACAAAATACAGCTGCCGGAAACAAGACCATTAACAGCAGTACTGATCGCACTGTTTTCTTCATTTATAAATTTTGTATAAATAGAACCTTTTATTTTAAAAGTACCCATACCCACTGTAAGGTATTTTGAACCGCCGCCGCCTGGTCTCCGACCAACGGCGATTTGAATTGTGCCATTCACTGGCGCCAGATGAGGGATTAGAGACGGGAACACTTGCGCCAAAGAGGGGGCTTGTTGTGCCCAAACACTTGCGCCAGTTGGCGGGGGTATTACGTTACACCAACACCGGCGGAGATAATGATAGTTTTTCCCCTTATTTTACAGCATGAACAAGCCTGTTGTCATTTTCTTTATTGTAGCATTTAACCTGGTTCCCATTTTTGGTGTAGTTTTTTTTAACTGGCAACCCTTTGAAGCCTTTTGGTTTTTTTGGGTTGAAACATTAATAATTGCATTTTTTAACAGCATACGCATTGTATTTAGCCAAAATCAACAACAGGCAACATTAAACACAGGTTCGCCACACATGTATCATATCAGTAAAGCCATAAAATATTTACTGATACGGATTGGAATTTTTTTATTTTATTCCATATTTATTATTACGTTTATTGGTTTTGTTGCCAATAACAATACAGATAAAAGCACCGTATTAACCACCCTTTTTTTTCAAAACAGATTTTTTAATTTGAGTTTACTCATCAGCATTTTTAGCCAGACCTACTACCTGGTATTTTATTTTTTCAGAAATGGCACTTTTTTTACAGCCAGTCCCGATAGATACGCTGCACTATTCGACAGCAGGCAATTAGTAATTCATTTTGCTGTTGTATTAGGTGCATTCGGCAGTATCTATTTGGAAAAAAATACTTCTTTCGGTAATTACAGCAGTGCTTTTATTATAAGTTTACTTTGTGTTTGCAAGTGTGCAGCAGAGCTTTTTAATTATAAAACTGCTGCAATAGGGAATTAAAAACTATTTCGTTTTTTAACCCTGCCTACCGGCAGGCAGGCCCGGTTACTACTTGCCCCGCTATCAGCGGGGAATCGGTAGAACTAAAACGGCATCAAGGGTGATCCCATAAGCATTACGTTGTAAAAATTAAGAATTGGAGACGGGAACACTTGCGCCAGTTGGGGCAGAATCCGTTTTCATCAGTCAAATCCGTGTCATCCGTGTTCTATCTTATTTCCCCTTATACTCAAATACCAACACCGCATTCTCCGTTAAACTGGCGCTGCTGTACAATTCAAAACGCTGGTCGCCGGCATTTACCACAATCAGTGCCGTATTGGGAGGTATGCTGCCCAGGTTATGTGCAAAGAGTACAATTTCGTGCTGGGCCGCTTTTTTCATCCAGCATCAGGTTTACCGTGATGGCTTTTTCGGTAAGGCCGCGGTTTGCTACCAGCAATTTATTGTTGTAATACACGCTGATGGAGTCACCGTCGATCGTACCGTTATCAAAAATATTCAGGGTGATGTTTGATACTGTTACCGGTATGCGTTTGGGCATTGGGGAACACCACCAGGTCGAAATCCTTATTGGCTTTTGCAATGCATCGACCACCAGGTAGGTATTGTAGGGGGGTACATTATCGTCCATACCACCATGTGCCAGCAGGAGTTTGCCTTTCAGGTTGCCGGCATTGATCTGGTTGGCCTGCTCTTCGTAATTGGTTTTTCCACTGGGGCCCTTCGTTTCAAGCCCGATATACCTTTCGCCCCAGTCATCTTCATAGTTGCGGTTATCGTGGTTGCCCGATTCGGAGATACCCACTTTATAAAATTCAGGGAAGCTGAACATGGCATCGGCAGTGGCAAACCCGCCACCCGAATGGCCCCAGATGCCAACTTTATTCACATCCATATATGGCCGGGCCGCCGCCAGTTGCTTGATGCCTGCCACCTGGTCGGGCAGCGTATTGTCGCCCATATTGCCATAACAGGCATCATGAAAGGATTTGGAACGGTCGGGGTTACAGGCCCCATCAATGACCACAACAATAAAACCAAGATCGGCAAGTGCCTGGTGATCGCCGCGTGCGGGCCCAAAATTACGGGTGCCTACTCCTCCACTTTGCGGACCGGGATACACATAATTGACGATGGGGTATTTTTTAGAAGGATCCATGTCTTTGGGTTTAAACATCAGCCCGTACAGGTCCCATTTATCATCGGCCGACCTTACCTTGATGGGCTCCGGGGGCCTCCAGCCCGTTGCCAGTAATTTGCTGATATCCGTTTTCTCCAGCGTGGTAATTAATTTGCCATTCATATCCCTCAACACAGAAACCGGCGGCACATGCGGCTGCGAATAATTATCTATAAAATATTTCCCATCGGGCGAGAACGAAATATTGTGATTGCCATCTTCGGGAGTAAGCAGTTTTAGGTTCTTTCCATCAATGCCAATGCTGTAAAAATGGCTGTAATATGGATCCGGCCGGGCTCGCGGCCATTGGCATTAAAATACAATACACGGTTTGCTTCATCAATTCTTAATAATTGGGTTACTACAAATGCACCTTTGGTAATTTGATTTTTAAGTTTGCCGGTCTTTGCATCGTAGAGGTACAAATGTCCCCAGTCATCGCGTTCGCTGTACCAGATGATCTCGTTGCTCTTATCCAGGAAACGGTTGTTGATGGTACCCTGCCCGCTTTCATATTGCGTAGCAACTTTTTCTTCAAAGACTTCTCTTACATCGCCGGTTGCGGCATCAGCAATGCGTACTTTTTCAATTTTATGATCACGGCTGGTGGATACATACATCAGTTTGCTGGCATCGGCATTCCACTCATTATCATCATAAGGACCGCCCGATGAAATATCATCACTGAGGGATCCCCTCCTGTCGTCGGCAGGAACTTTTAAGCGGATGATCTTTGCATTGTCTACATCTATGATCACACGTTCTATCTGTATCACTTTTTTATCTTCGGGCAGCGGGTATTTCCATTGCTCCAGTTCCGGTGCGCCTACTTTTGTTTTAACGAGATACATATCACTTACATGACGCTGATCCTGCCGAAAGGTTGCGATCTTTTTTGAATCGGGGCTCCAGAGCATGATGGGCCGGTCGCTATGGGTCCAGCCGGCATTGTCGGTGGCATAACCATAATCTTTTATCCCATCAAAGGTGAGCTGGGTTTCTTTTTTTGGTATCCAGGTCCTTTACCCACAGGTTCCAGTCTTTGATGAATGCTGCTTTTTCCCATCGGGAGAAACGCTTTCAATGGTCCACCCCTGCGTGGGGCCGGTTTATCATCGGGTAAGATCGCTTTTTTATCGGCGCCTGTTTTGCGGCTGCCGTCGGCGGGGTTTATCAAAACGAATTCCCTGCCGCCTTCCACTGCTACCGAGTACCAGAACCTGCCATCGGGCAGCCAGGTTGGATTTACGTTGTAGCGGAACACCAGTTTACCGGCATTAAAACCAAGCGCTTTTGTGGCTTTATCATAATCGGCGGCGGTATATACCTTTTTTTCCTGTGCGGTGGCTGTGAATACCATGGCGATGAGTGCCAGGGCGATGCAATTTTTTTTCATAATAATGCTTTGATTCAAATGTTGTTTACATTACCGGGGTCAATGGGATAAATGTAGGAAAAGTTGGGGATTTAAAGTTGGCTAAATGTTGAATGGTAATCAATTCACGCTCCAAATTGATGACAGCCCGTCTTCGGGTCCGGCTGGTACTACTTGTTCGCTTTGTTTTAATTGGCTTTAGCCAAACAATGTTTTAGGCTAAAGCCCTGTTTTTAGTTTTACCATGGTATTTTCCGCACTGTGAAGTGCGCAATTCAGTGCGGGGCAATTCAAGTGCAGGGCAATTCAGCGCGGAGCAATTCAGAGTGGGGCAATTCAGAGTGGAGTCAAAGGATTTTATAACCTGATCTTTTTGTTACTTTTTTAAGACAAAAAAAGCAAAGAAAGAAAAATTACTTTTGAAGATGGCTGTGACTAATAAAAATAATATCCTTCCCAATACATACGGACTGGTTGTATGCGGCGGCAACAGCAGCCGCATGGGCACCGATAAAAGCATGCTGCAGTATTATGATAAGCCGCAGCGTTACCATGTGTATGATATGCTGCAGCCATTTTGCGAAAAGGTATTTATTTCCTGCAATGAAGCACAGGCAAACACGATTGAACCCGGGTATCATTTTATACAGGATGATATACTATTCAGCAACATTGGCCCTATGGGGGCTTTACTGACAGCATTTGCAAAATATCCCGCAAAAAATATGCTGCTGACCGGCTGTGATTATCCTTTTTTAACAGGCAGCTGAATTGGAAATATTTTCAAAGCTTTGTGTAAATATTCCTGCTTCATTCTATAACCTTGAAGGCATTATTTATGAATCCATGTTGGC
This sequence comes from Chitinophagaceae bacterium, assembly GCA_016703625.1. Classification (GTDB taxonomy): domain Bacteria; phylum Bacteroidota; class Bacteroidia; order Chitinophagales; family Chitinophagaceae; genus Ferruginibacter. The sequence goes on from JADJBP010000008.1 coordinate 194,712, forward strand.
ATGGTATCCATTTACCTGCTTTGCTGAGTTGAAACGTATGTTTGATGAAAAACAGTTTTCATTACAGCATTTGCTGAGAAAAACCGATGCAACAAAATACTTTCCAACAGATACAAACTGCATAAAAAGCGTCGATACAATTGAGGCATTTAACCAAACCATTAAAGAGATAATTGCTGGATAGTTTCCCTAATTTTAAAGTATGAAAGACAAGCGGGTTGAACATATAAAAATACATAAGGTAAACTCCGGTACGATCAATGAAACTGCCGACAAGGTCGCCGTGGAAGAACCGCTCGAAATTCAACTGGCTTACAGTACTTCATCCGGGAGAATGATCAAAAATATTGCGGTCACCATGCGTACACCGGGCAACGATGAAGAACTGGCTGCCGGTTTTTTATTTACCGAAGGCATTATACAAAATGCTGCAGACATCAGGGAAACAAAACAGCCGGGGGCAGACGAAAACCGCGTGTTGGTTGAACTGCAGGAAAATGTTCAGCCCGTACTTTCCAATATCGCCAGGAATTTTTACAGTACTTCCAGTTGCGGGGTTTGCGGCAAGGCAAGTATTGATGCCATCAGAAGCGTTTCGCAATATGGAATGGAGCATGATCATCTCCTTATTAACGCTTCTGTTCTTTATCATTTACAGGACGGCCTTAAAAAACAGCAAAAGGTTTTTGAAGATACCGGTGGCATTCATGCAGCAGCCTTATTTAATAGAGAAGGTAAGTTTTTGATGCTGCGTGAAGATGTTGGCAGGCACAATGCACTGGATAAACTCATCGGTGCGGCATTGCTTAAAAATGAATTGCCCCTGAACAACTGCATTTTATTGTTGAGCGGCCGCGCCAGTTTTGAACTGGTACAAAAAGCAGCTATGGCCGGCATTAAGCTGATCGTAGCCGTTGGCGCACCATCAAGCCTGGCGGTTGAGATGGCCAAAGAGACCGGCATCACATTGATCGGCTTTTTACGGAACGACCGGTTTAATATGTATTCGGGTAAACACAGGGTTACCGTATAGCCGTTTTATTTATTGCCGGGAAGGCGGAAAGGCGTTTTTTGTATTACCTTCCCTCTTTCCGTCTTACCGACCCTGCCTACCGCAGGCAGGTTACCGGCTAAAACAGGTACAACATGAAACTACGCATCAAAGGAAATTCATTGAGAATGAGGCTTACCAAAACCGATGTAAGCAAACTGTCATCTTCCGGTTACCTGGAAGAACAAACCGCGTTTGTCGGCAACAAATTTATATATGCCCTGCAGGTGGCCGAAGATGCAACTGAATTATCGGCGTCACTGGATGCCAATACAATTACCATGTTTGTGCCCCGCTCTTTTGTACAGCACTGGCCGGTAAATGACGTAATTGGCTGCCATGCCAATATGCGTGTATCCGAAACAGAAAACTTATACCTGTTGCTCGAAAAGGATTTTGTTTGCCTGGATGAAACCCATGAAGACCAGGCCGATAATTTTGAGAATCCCAACAAGACCTGCTGAAACCGGGCACAAAAAAATAACCCCCTTTGCAGGGGGTTTATAATACTTTGTACTGTATTTAATTTTAAGTATTGATCAGCTTCGACTGGCTCAGGTAAGATTTATCCTCGCCGTAAATAAAGAGGCAGGTGCCGCCTTTAATGGTATTGATGATCGGCTTATACAATTTTTCGGGTAAGGCCGGGCATCCCCAGCTTCGGCCGATAAAACCCTGTGATTTTATCAGGGCTTCATTTACATAAGCCGCTGCATGCATTACAATAGCCCGGCGGTTTGCATTATCATTGATGCCTTTTTCCAATCCTTCCAGTTTTAAGGAATAACCATGTCCGCCCATATAGGTGCTGAGGGTTTCATAAAAACCAAGACTGCTCTTATAGCTTGAGGGCTGGTTTGAGAACTCCCTGGCCATCACCGTACCCGAATTTACCCCATGCGCTACATAGGTATTGAAAAGCACCTTTGCCTGGCTGAGGTCAATCACAAATAATCTTTTTTCGGTGGAAGGCAAACTGAGGTCAGCGATCGATATGATCGATTCATTTTTGAACTTCCCGTTTTGCAGCAGGTGATCAAAACCCTTCATGGCATATTCAAATGTGGATTTTGATAATCCCATCTGCTCAAGATGCATGGTTTCATAAAGGGCTTCTGTCCTTTCCCGTAAATTTTCATCGTCACGCTCCCCTGTTGAACCATGCTGCAATTGCGCCGCATAATTTACAGGTTCAGGCTTTAACTTTGAAAAGTACCCGTTATTGGCAGAAACCAGGGGTAAATAAAGTGTAAAAAGAAAAAGTACTGTGAAGAATATGGATACTTGTTCCAGGGTTGATCTTTTCATGTTGCCCGGATTTAGATTTTATTAAATAGTCATTCAGCCGCAAAGGTCGCATTTGATATGTTTGCATTTTGTTAAAGATGCGTTGCGTGGTTTACTAAAACGGGAATACCGTTTATGTTATTGTAATCCTTACTGTATAATGTTCAGAAAATAGCTGTAACTGAATGCAGTTACAAGTTACACATAACAAAAAACCCTCATTGCTGAAGGTTTTTCATAGGTTTTTAGTAGCATTCATGATGTTCCTTTGGGGACATCCGCTTTCACAGGATTGGTTAGTTTTTGTAATAGGATATTTGGATTTTCTTAACAACACAAAGATGCACCCTTTTTAAACGGCGATTTGTAACGTATTCAGTAAATCTGGTGTAGAAATCTTACGATATTATTGCAGAATTATCATTCATGTGATCCGGCTATACGCTCAGCAGGCTGTAAGCGGTCAATTCAACTTATAAACAGGTGTTTGTTTACAGGCCCCGATAACCTGTGGATTCTCGGGGCGCGGGCAATTGGAATAACCCGCTACCGTAACCGTTTGCGTTCTTACATTTTGGGTGATCTGTTCCCAGGTAATATTTTGGTAATTGATGCCCATGTATTTTTGAAGGGCATCCCTGAACTGTCCGCTGAAAATACCCCCACTCACAGCATTGCCTGCCGATACCTCCCCTTTTTGTGCAGCCGTGATGAGTAAGGAGGTCCTGTTGGGATCCATAAAAAGTGCCTTCATATTTTCGAGGCTTAAACCCACCGGTGACGGCCGTGGATTGGCGATATTGGCACTTTGCATATTCGACATGCTGAGATGCCAGTTACAGCAATCACTGATAACCAGGTTAAGCCGGCCAGGTTTATTTTTTATAAGCTCATATACATCTTCCATATTTATTTCATCCCCTTCCCTTACCGGGATATCCTTATCATACCGGAGGTCCAGGTAGGGAAACTGGCGGTTATCATTCTTACTGTAACCGTGCCCGGAATAATGAAAGATGACGATATCATTTTTGGTGGGGGTTATTGCATCAATTCTTTGAAGCAGATTATTCCTGTTCAATTCTTTACCGGAAAGTTCCGAAGGGATAAAACCAATTTCCAGTTTATCGGCTATCTTTTTAAAATAGGCCAGCTGCTTCTCTTTGTCCTTCAGGCAATCGGGGCCTATCTGCTCATCATCGGTATCTGCAACCACCAGGAAATACATTTTCGATTTTTTTCTTCCGGGGTAAGCGCACGTATATTGGTTGCAAAAAGATTCTTATAAATCTCATCGTCTTTGGTAAAATAAGTCAATACAAATTCTTTTGTAAAATCCTTGTCTTCCAGAAGTTTGAGTTCATCTATTACACCCTGCAATGTATTTCCTTTTAGGTCTTTGGACATCACTGCCCAGGGATCGTATTGGTCATATTCTTCATTATATTTAAACCAGAATGTAATGGGAGGAAATTCAGCAGGCTTATTCTCCCTGTCCACGTAAATAAAATCTTTCCCGGTGTAGTACATTTTTGAATAATCGTAATTCTTTTCCTTGTCCAGGCCAAATCCCTGTTTTAAACCGCATTCAATAATAAAACTTTCGTCTGGTGTTGCCCCTGTATAACTGATCCGCATGTCCCCGGTTCCATCATCATTTAACAGGTAAAAGGCTTTTATATAAGATATCTCACTGGGCTTTGTGCCGCCAAAATGAAATACCATTTCATAGAAGGATTGAGCATAAACAGCATTGCTTAAAAAAATAAAAAGGGCAGTCAACAGGTTTTTGGTCTTCATAAAGCTGTTTCATTTTTTTAATAAAACATTAAATTACTAATAGTGATGGTAATAACAAAATATTTAAACCCGTATCACCGGCAGTAAAGTTTTTGGAATACCCGGGCTTTTGTTTTTTATTAAACCCGCTTTAACCAACCCGAAATACTCATACGGCTGCGGTTAGCCGGAGTAACTTCATGTTCGGTTTCATCGCTCCTGAAAAATACAGCTGTTTGTGCATGGGGTAAGATATGCTGTACGGTTTCTTCCCGGTACACATCCAGTTGCCCGCCATCCGTTTGCAGCCAGTTATCATTTAAATAAGTGATAAGCGAATATTTGCGGTTGCTGTCGGTTTTAAACTGGTCCTTATGCCGTTTGTAAAAACTGCCTTCTTCATATACGGCATAGTGAAACTCATAATCATTGATACCGGCGTAACAGGCCATGTTAAGGTGCTCAATAAAATCTTCGGCCTGTTGCAGGAACTGTTTTTCAAATGTATTGCCGTGGCTTTTGTCGAGCCAGTAAATTTTATCCGTACGCATTTTTTGGGTCCCGTCCTTTATTTCATCATTGCCAATACCTGCTGCCGTCATCATGTCATCCTGTTGCAGCTGCAATACATGCTGCTGCAAACCGGCGGATAATGCAGGCGTTAAAAAATGCGGCGCAATACCAACTTTGTCAGAAAGGAAACTGTTGATGAGCAGGTCAAATTGTTTATGCACAGGGATGTTTGAACCCGGCAAGGTAGTTCTTTAGCGATGGAAATCCAAAGGGGGAAACCCCTGCGGTACAACTTTACGCGTCGGGTCCGCCCGCTCCGCGGGCTCTCTCTTGTAAATAAGGAATCGGAACACCCTTTCTGTATAGGTTTTAAAAACCCCCCTCCCCACTCTGTGTCCGGCATTTTCATCATAAGTAACGGTTTGATAGGTTTGCTGCAGGCTGTCTTCTATTGTGTAGTAACGCAGCGATCCGTTTTTGTGATGATCAAATGTTGCATGAACATAAGGAAGCCCGTTTTTATAAATAACAGAATCCACTTTCCTGCCAAGGGTATCCCATGATTGCCAGGTTCCCTCTTCAAAGCCCGAAACGTGATTCCCTTCTTTTTCAATTTTACCGTTTACATGATAGCTTCGGAAACTGCCCTGCAATACGGCCAGTGATGAATCTGCAAAATGAATGGTCATTAACAAGGCATTGTTAAATGCCGAAAAACAATCCAATTTAAAGAGGTTGTTTTCTTTAAACCCTTTTCCTATGATAGACGCCTTCTTTTTTGAAACGGTATTCAGGTCTGTATCCAGGTAATAAATAAATTTATAAGACTGGCTTTTAACGGCGACAGCAGTTAACATGCAAAAGCTGAAAAGAAACAGGATACGTTTTAACATAGTTTATGATGCCTTGTTTATAGTAATAGATTCCGGTTCAATGTACAGATTTATTTGTAACCAGGTACCCGCTGCAGCAAAAAACTGCATTTATCATCTTTCAAAAAATAATTTATCTTCACTAAAACTAATTTTCATGCGCCATTTATTATTGCTGATCCTTACGATCACTGCATTTGCTGCTCAGTCTCAAAACTTAAGATCAGGCGGAAAGCTTAAACCCGAACAAGCCATCATGGACATCCGGCACTATACCATTGCACTGGATGTTGACCCCGATCAAAAAACGATCAATGGTTACACCGAAATTGACCTTAACCTGTTGCAGCCTACCGGCAGTTTATTATTTGATCTCTGGCATGGCATGACCATCAAACAGGTATGGGTAAACGGTAAAAAAAATCCGTTTGTACATTCCGGTGATGACCTGGTAAAGATCGGCATGCCACAGCAGTTACCGGCAGGTAAAGTGAAAGTGAAGATAGCATACGGCGGAAAACCCGGCATTGCAGAACGTGCACCCTGGGTCGGCGGTTTTCAATGGGAGAAAGATGCCAAGGGCAATCCCTGGATCGCCATCACCTGCCAGGGCGAAGGCGCTAAGATTTATTTTCCCTGTAAGGACCACCCCAGTGATGAACCCAACGAAGGCGCCGACATGATCATTACCGTTCCCAAAGGTTTGGTGGTGGCCGGGCCGGGACTGCTGCAAAAAACGAGCACCAAAAAAAACAAATCAACCTGGCACTGGAAAACCAATTACACCATCAGCAACTATTGCATACTTTTTAATGTGGGCAATTACAAAGTGGTAAAGCGCATGTACACCACCATTGACGGCAATAAAGTGCCCATGGAATATTATGTGCTGGAAGAGAACCTGGCCATGGGTGAAAAGATACTCGACCTGTTTGAACAGTCGAGCCGCATACTGGAGAAATATTTTGGGGAATACCCCTGGGTAAAAGAGCGTATAGCCGCTTCCGAAACACCACACCTGGGTATGGAACACCAGACCAATATTGCCTATGGCAATAAATATAAATTCCAGCAGCTGGCAGGAAAGGATTTTGACTGGCTGCTGCACCACGAATACGGGCATGAGTGGTGGGCCAATAAAGTGACCAACCGCGACTGGGCGCATATGTGGATACAGGAAGGCATCTGTGTTTTCGGAGATGCCATGGCAACCCGTGAACTGGCCGGGGAAGCAGCTTACCTAAAAAGAATGCAGCAAACGGCCAGGAACATTCAAAACAAACTGCCGGTTGTACGGGGCGAGGAAGTGGATTCGGACAGCGCTTATTATGGCGACATTTACGGCAAAGGCGCTTTTTTCATGCATACATTACGGTATGTGATGGGTGATGCCGTTTTCTTTCCTGCTTTAAAAAAATTAGCCACCGATCCTAAATACACGTACGACAACACCGTTGTAACCGCAGATGTGGAACAGCTTTTCAGCGGCGCTTATGGAAAAAGCCTGCAACCATTGTTTCATCTCTTTTTATACACAACAGAAAAACTGGAAATACATATCAGGCAAACAGATGAGGATAAATACCTAGTCAGGATACTCAACCTGGATATGCCATTGCCGGTAAACATAGTAACCGATGCCGGTATGCAGCGCCTGGTTGTTGATAAAAAAGGAATAACGGTAACGAGTAAAACAGCATTACAGGTTGACCCCGATGTTTTTTATTTTAAAAAACTGGTAATGGAATAGCTGATCATAAATTCTGTAAACAGGTCTTACAACCAATTAGTATACCAACACAGGTGCAGTGCTCAACCCTGAAGTGGTGTAATTCTTATAGATTCTTAATTTCTGTTCACAAAACCCTGAAGGGGTGTAATCATTCTAGTTCAGTTATAATTTGTGTTCGCAAAACCCCGAAGGGGTGAAATAATTTATGATTCATAAGGCAATTAAATATGTCACCCCTTCGGGGTTTAAGCCCCCTGTAAGATTTCTACATTAATCATATCACCCCGTTGGGGTTATTCAGGAAATGAGGTTAAAACCTGGAACTGAACGATACCGTAATGATAGCAACCGGGTTTTGTTTTTATAACCGGTATGTTGATGGGCCCGTTACCATTGCCCCGGCCGAACCGGCATATTATCACAGTATGGCGCTGCGGTTGAAGTAAAAAGGATAATGCTGCCCACTACAGGGATATGACCATCTTAAAAAATAACATGGATACTATCTCAAAAACCGGCATCGGCACATCTTACAGTGCTTTTCCTTTCGACAGGGTTTCAGCAGCCTGTTGCAATATTTTTTTCAGTTCCGGGCTTGGTGCCTGTTCCACCGCTTTATTGGCATATTCCAGCGCTTTTTTCAGGTCTCCCTTTGCTGAGTAACCCCGCATCAGGCCTGCATTTGTTGGCCAGGCACCATTGGATCTTTTATGATTCAATTCAAAAACCTCCATGGCCTCATTGACCTTATTTTCGGTTAACAGCCTCCGGCCATAATTATGCAATTCATTAACGGATGCATTTTCCATGGCAGCTTTCATGATCGCTGCTGCTTCCGCTTTCCTGTCCAGTTTGTTAAGTAACCCGGCTTTTACAGAAAGTACACTGAAGGTTTTTACCCCTCCCAGATTGGGGTCTACGGCCGAGTTGATCCAGGCCAGGGCTTCTTCGGTATTCACCTGGTTACGCAGGCACCAGGCTGCAGCCGATTCAAGGCTTGGCGGGTCGAACCCGGCTGCGCCACTCATTTGTGTACGGATATAGGCAAGCGTGGTATTCACCAGGTCTACTCCAACGGTAAAGGGTATGCGCCATTTCTCCCACTCCAGGGCCAGGTCCACCGATCGTTCAGTTTGATTTGAAAAGGTATATTCCAGCCGCTCTTTAAGCGCTGCCGCATTTTTCTGCTGGTAGGCGGTCACGCGCAACACATCCATATCACTTTTATAAAAATAACTTCCCCAGCCTGCATGATTTTTATTGAAGATGAGGGTGCAGGAATCGGGGTAGACTGCAATAAAAAAACCATACTTCCCCGCCGGCAGCGGCTTTCCGTTGATGGTTACATCCGTTGAAAAAGAGATCGTGGTACTTTCATCTGCACCTGCCCGCCAGGGTGATGGTAATGAGGAACCAAAACCCAGCACCGTAAAACCGTAAGGCGCAATATCAGTACCCCAGATCTTTCCTTCACGGCCCTTTACACCGGGAGCATTCCAGGTAACGGCAATATCCGTGGCGCCCAGTTTCCGGGCAGTTTGACATTTGTAATTTACCTGGCTTTCGGGCAAACGCAGCATTTGTGCCTGCAGTGTGCCCTGCATAAAAATGGATAACAATAGTAAAACAGGGATCGTTGTTTTGATGGCTTTATTCTTTTTCATAAAAAGGAATTGATGTACACATATAAAATACATCATAAATGTAATCTGAAATCAGTGTACCTGTTTTCCGTTCATATAAAAAACTCAACCATTACAACTTACTGAACGATCCACTGGACCGCTTTTTCAATGACCCTGTCCTTTTTAAGCTGGATATCCTCCAGGGTATTTTTTACCGGTATATCCGGGCTGATGCCCGTAAAATCATTAATATCGCCATTGGCCCGCATGAACATTTTAATGGCTGTAGTGGCTACGATATGGGTTTCGGGCAGCATAAATGAAAATATCTCACCAAAATCATTGCCCGGCTCTGCCGTTGACTCTCCGATCAGCGTAGCAAGCTGGTAGTCCCTGATGGCATTGGTAAGCATATTGGCGCTGCTGAAAGTGGCGTTTCCAATGAGCACGGCAACCTTCCCGTTGTAGCGCAGCTTATTGTTTGCCGGCTTCGTTAATTTTTTCACTTCGTATTCATACAAACTGCCGTTCTTCCATGTTTTTAAAAGGATCATCTGCTCCCGCCAGTTCGGCATAAGCTTTTGAATGTTTGCTGATACGCATTTTCATACCACTCACATTCCGGTAAGGCTTACGAAATATAACTGATCAGGGAATCGCCCAGGCCGCTGTCGCCGCCGCCATTACGGCGAATATCAATGACCAGGCCTGCTGCATTTCGGTTTTGTATTTCGGTAAAAGCATTCCGAAGGAAAAGGGAAAAGGAATCCCTCAATGAACCATTCATGGTATTGAATTCAATATAAGCGATGTTATTATCCAGGAAACGCAAAGAGAATGGTTTAAACACCGGCATTTCGGCAACGATCACCCGGGTAATGCTGTCGGCCTGCTTTCTGGAATAGCCTTCTGCAGTAAACTGTATCGTATCGGTTTTAACAACGGCTTTTATATTAAAAGGGCTGGTGATACCATCCATGTACAGCAATTTGCGGAAACCATTTTTTACCATCAGTTTTTTCCAGGGCTCCAGTCCCCCGTAAAAAGCTGCATACTTTGTATAGAGTTGCTGAACGGGGTGACCATTTACTTCAATAATGCGGCTGAAGGCCGGCAGTTTGTTTATGCTGCTGAGGTCGCGTTGTACGGTTAAACCGCCATCTTCAATATCAAAAAGCAGGTACGGGAACCGGATACAATCATTGGCAAATAAACTGTCACTGGTGCGGTCGCTGGCAAATCCCAGGTGGCCTTCATTAAGTGCCCCGATCAGTGTGCTCAACGCAAAGCTTGCCTGGAAATGCGTAACACTGTCGGGCAATGAATTCACAAGGTCCTGCTGCAATTTCAGCATATCGCCCCGGCTGATGGCATGATAGGGATTTACATGGCTTTCTTCCATCACGGTTTGCCAGAATTGCATATCGGATGCAAGCTGTTGCCTCGAGATCTTTGAACCTGCAAATGCAGCCGGTGCATCTTTATAATATAAAATATTTTTTTGTGCCTGTACCGGCATCATTAATACCAGGGACAGTATGGCCGGTATCAGCCGGAACAAAATGGCTGAAAGGGATAGCCGTTTTAATGCAGGTCGTTTTTTCATATGCCAAAATTGCTGTGCTTAACTAAAATAAACAAGCGGATTGTAGGGAATTGAGGATTAAGGCGGATGAATGGTGGTAAACCTGAAATGACCGGTGGTATGTATTTCAAAATGTGTAATTTTGCTTTTTTACATTTAAAACAACATTCAATGAAAAATTATTAACTGCCGCTATAATTGCAACAGTATTTATGGCTGCCTGTAACGAAACCAAAACTACAGAAACAACAACCACTCCAACCGACACTACAGCAACCGAGATCAATGACGCAACTGAAGCACAAAAAAGGGCGCTGGAGATCGCTGACAGCACCAAAATGCTGGATAAAAAACTGGCAGACCCGAATTCGAACTACTCCCCGGACAGTTTAAAATAATTTCAACATAACGATACAATCTTTTCAAATGGTTCATGCAGGCATGAACCATTTTATTTAGGGTTGATTGCCTGTGCCAATAACAGATCGGGTTTACTTTAACACCTGGTAAATATGAATAATGATAATGATGACCAGGATAGTTGTATAGACCGGTTTATTGTATTTAGCCAGCCAGTGTGGCAGGTAAATATCAAAATTTGCTTTGTTTGAATTGGAGTATTTGCGGGCGATCACCGTTAACGGGCAAAAGAATTTAAAAACGAGTAAGGTAAGCCCCTCCAGTACAAATAAGCCATAACCGATCCAAAGCCATTTGTCAATTTTATTAACAAGCACGGCATACAGCATGTAAAAGATCACCACATTAAAAAATAACCATACCAGCGTATGGATGATCTTAATGGCGATCAATTTTGACCGGGGATTCATGTAAAACAGGTTGAAATTATCCGAATTTACAAATTGTTTTTTTCAAAACAATAACAGGTAATACCTATACCTGCAAAGGAAAGCAAGCTTTTAAAGCTTGCCTTCCCTAAAAACAGGATTTACCTGTGAGACTTTACATGGAAGTTATTTTATTTTTTTTCCTTCCAGGTCCTGCCCGCCCTGGTGCAGCGTAAGACTGATCACTTTACCACCGGCGTCTTTATTAAAATCGATACTCGCTTTTACCACTTTTAAAAAGAACGTGCCGGGTTTTTCGGCAAAAATTTCAAATTTAGGCTGCCCGGTAGCCTGCGCAAAGATCTGGTTGCCGGCAGTTGTTACTTCTATTATAAAACCGGGTTGCAGTTCATAGCTGCCCACGTATTGCTGTAAAGTTGCGGCATCTACCTCAACCGGTTTTTTTTCAGGGGCCGGTTTCTTATCCGTTTCCACACCTTTGGAATGCTGTATACGCATTTTCATCAGCACTGTTTTTTTACCGTTCTCCTCCGAAAATTCATATTGCGTGGTTACACCTTCAAAATTAAATGATGCTGGCCCGGTTGGCAAAAGTTTAAGCTTGGTACTCCCCTCCCGCTGGCTGTACAGGCTCCCGTTTTCAAAGGTTACAAAACGCAGCACGCCCTGTTCAAATTCATAAGTGCCTGTCCATTTTTTCAATGCCGCTTCCGGTAATGCTACAGTTGCCTTTTCCGCGTAAGGCTTACCGATAGCAAGCGCTGCCATTTTAACTGCCAGTCCGTCTGGTGAAATGCCGGTCTGGTTGGTCAACACGATCACATACACATTTTCACCGGGTATATAAATGCCCATGGTGGTATAGCCAAAAATACCGCCGCCATGTTCAATGCATGGAGTACCATTGATCTCGTTGGGCTGCCAGCCATAACCGTAATAGGAAAGTTTTCCATTGCTGAGCGGATGATTGGTAAATGCCTTCTGCCTGCTTTCTTTACTGATCAGCGTATTGTTATGTATAGCTTCATTCCAAAGCAGCATATCATCTACCGTTGACATTAAAGAACCGGCAGCATACGGAAGCGACATGCTCAGGTAATCGGCATTGTTATATCCTTTTTCTGCCGGCTGGTAACCGGATGCCCTGAGAGGTATTAAAGCCTTTTTACTTCCGTAAAAGGAATGTCTCATACCCAGCTTTTTGAAAATATGCTGATCAATGAATTCGGCATAGGTTTTACCGGATACTTTTTCTATGATATATCCCAATAAGATATACCCGGAATTGTTATAGTGCCAGTCTGTTCCCGGATCAAAATCCATCGGTTCATTTTTAAAAACATCGATCAGTTCTGCAGGGGTCATGTCGGTACGTGCATGCTTCATGAAACTTTCCATATCGGTATAACTTTTAATGCCCGAAGTATGGTTCAACAGGTGATGAATATTGATCGCCTTTGCTTTCGTGGGATAACCGGGTATGTATTTGGTTATGTCATCATCCAGTGCCAGTTTACCCTGTTCCATAAGCATCAGGATAGCAACTGCTGTAAATTGTTTGGTAATGGAACCCAGTTCAAAAACATTTTCGGGTTTCATGTTCACATCCAGTTCCAGGTTGGCTTTGCCAATTGCTTTCCGGTAGATAACCTTCCCGTTTTTGGCGATCAAAGCTGCGGCACCGGGACCATCGGCCTTGTATTGGTCAGACAGCATCTTGTCCAGCCTGGTTTCCAGCGTTTGTGCTGCTGCTGAAAAAGTGCAGCAACAGGTAATAATACATGATATCGCCAGTTTTTGTAAAGTTTGCATGTATGCCGTTTTTATGTTTTTGTATTTAATCATTAACAATGAAAAACAATATACAGAAATAAAATTATAAATAATTTAAACAGCGACGCTTTTGCAATCGTGTTACTGCATGGGTAAGTTCCATAAAAAAACAGGCAGGCAAAAGAATATTAAATTCTTGCCCACCTGTTTCCTGATCTACCGCATCAGTTTAATAATATACCGGGATCAATAGATCACCAGTTTCCTGGTCAATACAATACCATTGTCCTTAATAAAAACACGGACCACGTAATTTCCAGGATTTAAATTATTGAGCTGAATTTGCTGATCCGCAACAACAGCCCATCTTTTGATCTCCCGGCCACTCATATCATAGAGCAGGATATTTGCAGACCCCGTACCGGCAGGTAAAACCAGGTTGGTCATCCCTTTGCCGGGGTTTGGATAAAGCATCAGGTCAAAATTCCCGGTATTGTTCCTTACAAATCTCACTTCACTGTAAATGCTTATTCCATCCAGGTTTATTTGTTTGATCCGGTAAAATACCTGGTCAGAAATGATAAGGTCCTGGTCGGCATAACTGTAATTCAAAAGCACATTACTATTGCCATCTGGCGCCTTTGAAGGAACAAAAGCGATGGTTATAAATTCTGCTCCGGGCAATTTCCGCTGCACTTCAAAACCCCTGTTGTTCTGTTCAGTGGCGGTTTGCCAGTTCACCAGTATAAAATTCTGCTGCTGTTTTACAATAAATGAACTGAAGATAACCGGCAGGGTTCCACAGCCGTTTTCAATCAATGCTGTTGTGGTATTGGGTCTTGCAGGAAGGGTAAACTTCAATGATCAGCGGCAGGCCTGTTGTAGGATCCCTTTCACTATACGGCAGGTAACCGGTAATCGGGCCGATGTAGTAAGCATTGGCAGGAAGGGGTTATCGGTCCACCTTCAAAAACTACCGTATCGGTTGGGTTCAAAATACCAATGGGTGGATAATCGATATGCACATCATAATATACGTTATCAATGGCGGGCCCGCTGTTTTGGATGATCACCTGGAACTTCCGGGGAACAACACAGTTTATTAATCCGATTGGTTTCACTTCATTGATGACCAGGTTTGCCCCCTGGGTTGCGCAGTGTACGATATCTCCATGCGCTGCCTGGCTTGCCCATGCATCAAATTTGATCGTTTGTACACCGGAGCAGGATGGCAGTATCAACCTGACATTCTGAACGGTCATTCTTTCAATGGCACTGGTCAGGTGTACTTTTGTAACGGATAAGCCTGTTAACTGCGGTAAGATATAAGATGGGTCGGGATTATATACCAATCCGATCTCAGGAAGAGCTGAACCGTTTTTCGATCACAATAGTGGCCAATGCATTCACCAGGTCAGCCGCAACCGGGTAATCCTGGTTACCGGCATACATACCTGGCCAGTTTTCGGCAGGGGTATGATAACCGGATTGGTTCCACATATGCAGGTAAGCAAATTTATTACCCGTGTTTACATCCTGTGTCCAGGAAAGATCAAAGACAATCTCACAGGTTGTGGTATTGACCTGTTTCAGGTTTACCTTCAGGTCAGAAATGGTACATTGGGCAACGGACTGGTTATAAATACCCGTGGTTATAAACAGCGTTAAAAAAAGTAATAACTTTTTCATAACATAAGTTTTAGAGGTGTAAAATTCAGTTTGTCAAAAGGGGCTGTTCACCGGGTATCGGAATTAGAGATAAGCTTTTCAGCGGGTTGGATCGTATGATATGTACAGTTTTCTAAAAGAAAAATCAGGGTATCATTTATACTGTAAGATTACGACGAATTGAAATTGAATCAAATGACTGCAGGCAGTGAAATGAATGACAATGATCAATTATAAAAACAATGTATTTTTTAATACCGTTAACAGTTGCATGTTGTGCAACCTGCCAAAGGTTGCCGGGCATTTCCAGGTAAACAAAAAACCGGTGACTGAAAAAAAATCAGCAGAATTGTTTCGCAGCTATTAAGAATACTTTTATTATTTGAAGTACATACTGTATTTTAGACTTCCATTTAAAAAATGTGATTATGATCAAACCATATCTGTTAGCCTGCAGCCTGTTTTGTGCCGGGTTTGCCGCCGCACAGGATAAACCGGTAGCTTTTACCGGTGCACTTATCTACCCGGTTTCGGGTCCCCCGGTACCATCCGGTGTACTGGTGGTACAAAACGGGAAAATATTGAGTGTAGGCGTTTCCGGCAGTAAAATACCTGCCGGAGCTGCGATCATTGATGTTACCGGCAAAGTGATCATGCCCGGTTTGGTGGACAGCCACTCCCACCTGGGTGGCCCGCAGGGAGGAGATGCTTCAGCAGCATTAAACCCCGATGCCAGGGCCATGGATGCCGTGAATCCTACCAGTGATGGTTTTAAAAAAGCGCTGGCAGGCGGCATTACCACCATCAATGTGATGCCGGGCAGCGGCCACCTCATGAGCGGGCAAACGATTTATGTAAAAATGCGGGAAGGCAGGGTGATCGAAGATATTTTGATAACCAATGAAAAGGCTTGTATGGCGGGTTAAAGATGGCCAACGGTACCAATCCCATGCGGAGTACACCCGGCGCCTTTCCGGAACCCGGGCAAAAAGTGCCGCCATGGTGAGGGAATTGTTTGTAAAAGCACAGGAATACAAAAAGAAAATAGATAAAGCCGGAACAGACACCGCAAAAATGCCCGAACGCGACCTCCGCATGGAAAGCCTGGTGGAAGTACTAACGGGAAAGCGTGTGGTTCATTTTCATACGCATAAAGCCAATGATGTGCTTACCGCCATCAGGCTTGGCCAGGAATTTGGTTTTAAACCGGTTTTGCACCATGTATCGGAAGGCTGGAAAGTGGCCAAAGAAATTGCTGCAGCAGGACTTGCCTCCTCCATCATAACCATAGACGCACCCGGCGGAAAAATGGAAGCCATGGGCCTTTCGCTGACAACCGGTGCCGAACTGGAAAAAGCCGGCGCTGCAGTTGGTTTTCATACCGATGACGGGATCACTGACTCAAGATTCTTTTTACGTTCTGCCGCATTGATGGTACGGGCGGGCATGAGCCCCCAAAAAGCCATGGAAGGACTTACCCTGGCCGGGGCCAAAATGCTGGACCTGGGCAGCCGCGTGGGATCCCTTGATAAGGGCAAGGATGCCGATTTTATCATCCTCAGCGGAGATCCGTTCAGTGTTTACACCCGCGTGGAACAAACCTGGGTGGAAGGGATCAAAAGATGGGACATACAACGCCCCGCCGATAAAGCATTCCTCACCGGTGGATATGATGTGTATTCTCCTATCAGGGGCGAGTTTCATCATCATGGGGATGAGGAACAATAAAAACGGTTACCCGGAAATGAAATGAACAATGTTACTGGTTACATAAAACGATCTCAATGAAAAAAATTTGCATCCTTTTTTTGCTGCTTCCTGCAACACAGGGAATAAAAGCGCAAACAGCCATTAAGGCAGAAATGATATACACTGTATCGGGAAGCCCTATACGCAATGGCGTGGTGCTGGTAAAGAACGGTAAGATTGAAAATATAGGAACCAACCTCAGCATTCCCGCCGGTTATACAATTTACGAAACAAAAGTACTTACTCCCGGCTTCGTGGATGCCCGGTCACTGGTGGGTATATCCGGGGCATTGAATATCCCCACAGACCAGGACCAGCTTGAAAAATCAGGCCCTATACAACCCGACCTCCGGGCCATTGATGCCTATAACCCGGAAGAAACACTGGTAAAAGTGATCAGGGATTACGGGGTTACCACCATACACACCGGACACGGTGTAGGCGCACTCGTTAGTGGCCAGACCATGATCGCCAAAACCAAGGCCGGAACGGTGGAAACGGTAACCATAAAACCGCTCAGCATGCTGGCCATGACCATCGGCCCCTCTGTCTCCGGCAACTTTACTTCGCCGGGCACAAAGGCAAAACAAATTGCTATGATCAGGACCGAATTGCTGAAAGCACAGGCATACCTGAAAAAGCAATCCGATAAAGACAGCAGTAAAGGCCTGCGGCAGACCTTAAACTGGATGCGCTTGTAAAATTACTGAACGGAGAGATCAAAGCACTGATCACGGCAAACAGCAGCGTGGATATCATGAGTGCCATACGCCTTGCCAAAGAATTTAAATTAAAACTGGTACTCAACGGCGCTGCAGAAGCTTACCGGCTGATACCGGAAATTAAAAATGCCAATGCAGAGATCATCCTGCATGCAACCATGGCACGCAATAGCGGCGATATGGTGAATATGAACATGGAAAGCGCTTCACTGCTCACAAAAGCAGGGATCACGGTGAGTATAGAAACAGGTTACGAAGGCTATGTACCAAAGACCAGGATCCTGTTATTTGAAGCAGCCCAGGCCATGGTATTTGGTCTGGGTTTTGACGATGCTTTAAAAGCCATCACCTTAAATCCTGCACGCTTATTGGGCATTGCAGACAAAGTGGGCAGTATTGAAAAAGGTAAAGATGCAGACCTGGTATTGTTTAACGGCGACCCGTTTGAATACCTCAGCAAAGTTTGCGGTGTGATGATCGATGGAGTAATGGTAAAGAAGATTGCCGGTAAATACAAAAGCTTCATACCCGAAAAAAAGTTTTAAACGATCAAAAACTGTAACTTTTTTAAATACGCACTGCAGTCACCAAAAGTTCAGGTTCATGAATGGTGAGTGAAACTGCTCTTGCATCTTGTATTGTAAAAATGATCTTTACCGAAGGAGCTCCCGATGGCGAGAAAGTATGCTCACCTGTTTTATGTAAAAAACTTCCAAATGATCCTTTACGTCCCAGTTTTAAATTTTTCGTTGAAGCCGTAAGATCCACCACAAATAATTCTCCTGCCCCATCTCCAAAACGGTATTCACCAATATATTTTTGTTTTTCTTCTTCGGTTATCAACAGGCTTTTATTTTTTACATCAGCATTGCCCAAACCCTCCAGGTAACTGATCACCTTTTGTACATTGGCACTGTCGGTTGAAGTTATCATTTTATCCGTCAGCCTGTTCCTGGCATGTGCCAGTAAAGTAATCCCATGCGGGCCTGTATGGCCCTGGATACCCGGAATGGTTTCAATGATCTCCTGCAAGCTTTTCAGCATGCCCATCATGGCAAAGGTAAAAATATCCGGCCTTGCCCCATGGCTCATCAGCAGTTCTGCAATATCACGGCGGCCAGTATGCGAAGCTGCACCCAATGCCGTTTCAAAATCACCAAAACCCCAGTCCCAGCCCATACTGGCCAGTTCGGGACGCCGGCTTACCAATTCCTTTACTTTGTTCAGATCCCTGTGAGAAGCCCCAACTATTTCGCTTACCATTTTATCTTCCACTGCCGGGTACCGGTAAAACAGCGGCTCCCCGTTGCTGTTATAAATTGTTTTGATCATATATATTTTTTGCAGACGCAAATCCAAAACCGGTGATGCCGAACAAACCAAAAGCAGTGCTTTTAATAAAACGGCGGCGTTCAACTGGTAGTTTGTCCATATCCCTGGAGTTTTATATAAAATTTATATTAATGTAAGTGATCTGTAAAGACCGGTGTGTTTAAATACCGATGACTGGTTGTATTACATTACTAAAGGTATGCCAGGCAAGGGGTTGGTGATAGCTGTTAATCCGGGTGATTTAAACATGGTATGTAATGCAACCCGTAATTTGTGTGATGTGAAACTTATGGTGTTTTAAGTGACAGCTGCAAACAATTCAGTAATAGCGTTCCCTGCACCATACTCCTCACCCATTGGATTCAATTACCGGGGCTTTTAAAATCAACATTGTCAAACATGGATTTGTGGAAGAGATAATATTTGCCGTCCCGGTTGTTGCGCCAGTACCGGTGCCCGTTCAGATCGTAATAATACCTGCCATCCAAACTCCGTTTTGCGGCTTTATCATTTACGCTGATCACTTTGGGAACAGTTGTAATTAACGGGCGTTTTACTGCAGCCCTGGTTTCTGCAGGTGCGGTAGCTGCAGTTGATGCTGTGGGTTGCGTTTTTTTACTGCAACTGAAAAGAAATACAGCGAGGAAAATTACAGTAACCGGAAAGAATATAGTTTTCATGGAAGCCATTTACCCGGATATAACAAAAACTTTACCAGAATTTATGGTGCCCAATTACCCATTGCGGTTTTTTACAGTTGCCACAGTACCGGCCAGGTAGATTTGTTAAAAAACTGGTAAACAAAATGCATATGGCATAACAGGGTTGTAAATTTGTTTTACCTGCGTTGCACCGATCTGCCCATTACAATTTAACTTCCATAACCTTCTTCTTTTTCCTGCTCGATTCTGCCATAAAACCCATTACATGGCTTTCAATGGAGGCATCGATCGTGGAGGTCAACAATGCCGGGTTCTGTTGCGAAACCGCATTGATCCAATCGGAAACCAGCCGCCAGTCACCGCCGCCGTGCCCGTCTGATTCCTGTTTCCAGGCTGTTTTTTTACCGGTTAAAAAATCCGTCATGGTAAACGAGGTCATATCTCCCACGATATCCCCCAGGCTTCCCATCACCCTGGTTCTTCTTCCCGAGTAAGAAGTAAATGCTTCCATGGAAAAGGCAGCCGAAAGCCCGCCTTCAAATAAAATATTTGCGGTATAGTGATCAGGCTGGTCGTTATCCATACGGTACACACAGCGTCCGTAATTGGTGGTTTTTAATTGCTCCAGTACATAGGCCGCCTGTTCTTCTTTCGCTTCCGGCAGGTCAAACACATAATTGAATTGGCGTTTGCGGTAATAAATATTCAGTGCAGAGTAAGGGCAGTTTTGTTCAACGCTGCAGCCATCGGTACAACGGGCTGTACTCCCGGGTGGTGCATTTTTTTGTGTGAACCACTGCAGGCTGCCGAATGCCTGTATATGGGTGCAGGGTTTATTTACCATCCACCTGAGAATGTCCAGGTCGTGACAGGATTTTGCCAGGATGATCGGCGTGGTTGCTTTACTGTTATGCCAATTGCCCCTGACATATGAATGGCTCATATGTACGTGTTCTACCGGTTCAAAATGCTGAATGCTCACCACTTCGCCCAGTACCCCGCTTTGAATGATCTCTTTCAGCTTCACAAAATAAGGTGCATACCGCAAAACATGGCACACGGCCACGATCCTTCCTGTTTTTTTGGAGAGGGCCAGGATCTCCCGGCATTCTTTTTCACTGGGAGATATCGGTTTTTCCAGCAACACATCATAACCCATTTCCAGTGCCTTCATGCATGGGCCATAGTGAAGGTTATCGGGTGTGGTGATGATGATGGCATCGGCAAATTTTGGCCTTTTAAAAACATCTTCCCAGGTTATAAAACGGTTTTCTGTTTTTATATTGTGTTTTTGGGTATATCGTTCGTTGCGTACCGCGATGGGTTCTGCTACACCAATAATATCCAGTTGTTCGGGGTCTTTCACCGCAAAATTACCATATACATTGCCCCGCGAACCAGCCCCGCAGGTAATGGCGGTAACCGGTTTATCTAATCGCAGTTTTTTATCGGGCAATAAAATAGGATGTTCATTTTCATCAACAGCCATGGCCGAAAAAGGGATGGCGGCTGATGCCATTGATAAACCCAATGCCCTGATGGCATCGCGGCGGTTCCATTGTTTTGACATGAGCGGTTATATTAATTGGTGAATACTACATTCGAAGTTACTAATTTTATAGGGTAAATAAAGAAGTATGGATATCAAAAGTATTAAACGGTCATTGACCGATCTGACCCGGGGACTACAATACAGCAGTGAGTCTGATTTTCCGCTGCTGCTGTCAGACTGGGGGCAAATGGAACCGGCTGCCATTCAAAAAAAAATAGCACAAGCCTGTAAAAACGGAAAAGCTGTTTCATTGCCGGCAAATGAATTCTTTGACCGCTATATTAAAAGACTGGAACGGAGCAGCGATGCGGTTTTGGCTGCCGATGCAGCAAGGTATAAAGCCCTGCAGGAATTCCTGGTAACCAACAGTTCCTCCCTGTTGGTCTGGCGGTGCGGGACCACCCGGATCGATATATATATTGTAATGACAACCGTAAACGGGCATGTACTGGCATTAAAAACAACAGCAATAGAAACCTGACATTGTAAACTTCGCATAAAAAAACCCGTGCGGCTATTGCCGAACGGGTTTTATATTTTCAGTTATTTGGATTTACTGGGTTGGTCCGTTATCCACATTTGTTTCAATAACATTCTGGATGGATACAGGTACATTCGAAAGGAAATTATAACCCAATATACTTTCCAGTGCATCTACAGATAACCGGTAGTTACCCCATGGCTGGCTGCTTACCGTTTGGGTATTGGGCATATAAACAGTGATCACACGCGTGGATGTGGTTACCCTTGTTGCATCATTGGTGCCAAGCGGCAATATCACGATCACTTTCCAGCAATGCGATGGTACTGTTATCCGTCCGAGTGAAATATTATTGGTAACGCCGCCCAGGCTGCCGGTTCCACCTGCCCCGGAACCACCTGAAATCACATACAGTTCATTCCCGTTGTTGATGAGGGTGCGGCAGTAATTTTCAATATTTGCCCAGGTGACCTGGTTTAAATTAGGCGCCTGTGGTATGATATTCGTCATTAAAAAAGTAGCAGCATTGTCAGCATTGGTCTTGTCACGGTCTGCCGACGGGCATTGATGTCCGCGGTCGAAACCGGTATTGGAATAATCAGTGGTATATGCCATAAAAAACCCGGCCGGTAATTTATTATCAGGTTCAAAGCAGTCACAACGGGATGCAGTGCCGTTCCACTCAGGGCTCACGTTCCAGCTAACCCAGTTGGCCGTACCTTTTGAACTGTTGTAAGAAAGCACGAACTGGTGTTTTACCATTAAATAATTATCGGGGTAAGATATGTTGGCAATGGCTGCACTGGGGTTTCCCAAAGCCATATTATTATCAATAGCTGCGGGTGGATTTTCCTGGATATCCATAAAATCAATATTCAATATGCCCCCGCTGATCTTGCGTACCTGGAAACGAACAAGTCCGGGAAATGGAGTGATAAAAGTTGCTTTGGTTAAAGTAGAAGTTGAAGCGGTTATATCGCCACCCACCTGTTGCCAGGTTGATCCTGCATTAACCGATGACCAAAGCTGGAAACTGCTGTTGGCCTCTGCGCCATATTTTGCATAATATAGTGACACTGAAGTAGCGCCATTCGGAATATCAAAATTCATGGTAAGGGTACCGTTGTTTTGTATTCTTACAGATTTGCTGCCGAATTTCACATCAGCGGCTGTACTTCCCAGCAAAGCGTCTTCGAGACGCCACATCCCGGTTGGCAGGCTGATATCCTCAGCAGTAAAATCAATTTTGGTGCCTGCATCAAACCTTTCGGGGAATTTATTGGCGGATAAAGGGCCAACTTCTGTTGGAGACAGGATGATGGTGTTATTGACAAAATCAATGTCCTGTTTATCACAGGAAACAAACAGTAAAACGATGGAAAAGAGCGAAAACAGGATCTTATTGATTTGCATAAATGCATTTCTTATTGCAAGCATATGAATATGCTGCTGCAAAAGTACACATATTTAATCAAAAGCGGTTTAACCCGTATTAAACCTGCGTTATGATTAAAGAGTTTACAAACGGGTGTAAACGTTTAATCATTTGCACCCGTTACTTATCCTTCCCTTTCCACTGAAATATCACATTCGCCAATTAATGCAGCCATGGCTCCGATTGCTGCAAGTACCGGGGCCAGTACAACACCCACCACGCCGATCGTAAGCGGAAAAGACATGATCTCTTTCCCTGTTTTATCATGAATGCTGATCTTTCTCACATTCCCTTCTTCGATCAACTCCTTGATTTTTTGCAGGATCTGTTCACCCTTGACCGAAAAATGTTTCCTTAAATGTATTTGACATGATCTTTGTTTTTACAAAGATGGCATTAATATGATCAACTTATAATGACAGTCATCATTTTTGGGGATGAATACGGTCATTTGTGAACCTCAGCCCTATTACAATTCCATTACCAATTGTAAATGAACTGTTAATTCAATGTTTAAACAATTAAATCAGATCCTGCCGCGAACCTTTTATGTACCTGTATGTTCTTATCATACATAAAACAACAAAATATGAAAATTACATTATTGGCATTTTTAACAATGCTTACTTTGAGCATTAACGCCCAAAACGACAAAAAAATGAAATGGCAGGCAGGTAACATGACTTCCATACACGGTATTGGCGTAAGTTTTCAGCAGTTCAGCGGTTTAAACAGCCGTGTTGCCGGAAACCCGCAATTCAAAACATTGCGAGATTACATGGGAACCATCAGCCTGGGTTCACGTATGGTAAACAAAAATTTTATTTCTGATCTTACCATCACCGGTGCAAACAGCATGAGTGGCAACCGCAGTAAAAAAAGCAGCACCCTGCGTTCACTGGCTGCGGGTATAAGCCTGGGTTATGATCTTATACCATCAGAAAAATTCATGCTGTACCCGATGGTTGGTATTGGTATTGAAGGTTTCCAGGCTAAATTTTACAGGGATCGTTCGGCTGTGAATTTTAATGATGTACTGAATAATACCAACACACAAAATGCGATCAGTTCAGTTAAGTTCACCAATGCATTTGCAACCTATAACCTGGGTGGTGGATTCAGTGTTAAACCGGCAAAATGCAATGGTACCATTGGCATACAGGCCAGTTATACCGGCAGTTTCAGCAGCCAGGCCTGGAAAAGCAGCGAAAGGCAGGAACTGGCCAATGCACCAGAAGACAGGCTGAGCCGTTTTAATGTTGGGCTGGTATTCAGCAATATGATGGGCGGGTATAAGAAATAAACAGCAAATCTTTTTATAAAGCATACAACCAAATTAAAAGCCTGCACTTTTTCTGCTCAGAAAAAGTGCAGGCTTTTTTTTACATGATATGCAGGATCATCAAAAAAAAAAATATACTCTTATATGAATGCACAGGAATTCTCTGCCTAACTTTTTGTTTATTTGCCGGGACTGCCTTTGCATGCATTTACAGGTGTTTTATTTATTTGTAAATTGTGATTTTTATAAGCAGCTTTACATACCGGTTTTTACTCTACAATATATTACCGGTGACAGTCCCCGGTAAACCTGCAACATGAAACAGAGATCATTTTTATACCTGCTGATTTTCTATGTTGCTGCCATGCTTCTTTCAAAAATGGCTTACACACAATCAAACATTGATACGCTCTGGAGTTTATTAAAGAGGTCTCAGCCCATACAATACAATTCGCCCGTTTGGGAATCGGCGGGTAAAAATCAGATCAAAGAAACCTGTATTTCGGGGGATTGTACCAATGGTTATGGAATTTCAATTTTCAATGATCGTGTTTCCGCCGGCATATACCAATATGAAGGCTGGTTTTTAAATACAAAACATCATGGTGCCGGCATCGTGAAATCTGTAAATACAGCTGCCAGGGTTTGTAATTTTGATCATGGAAAGGAAACCGGTGCCTATCTCCTGGAAAATAACGGGTTGATGGTACTTCATAATGCCAATGGCAAGGTTGTTAAAAAAGTCAGGGCCGAATTTGGTTTTGATCTGGCTGTTGTACAAAAGCACCAGGCAAATAGTTTTGAAAATTTTATTCCCTGTAACTGCCTTAGCCGGGCTACCCATATCGTGGAAGCAGAATACCAACAACCATATGATGTGATCGATGAATTCAAAAATAACAAGGGTACTAATTATAAGACCGAAACACAACGTGTAGAATATCCCGGCTTAAGGAACAACTGCCTGAATACCGTTTTCGTAAAAGCCATTTCATACGAAGGGGGTTATTATTTCGACAGGTCGGTTGCCATTTTACCAGGCGCCACCATCATGAAACGGCCATTCAATACAACGTATAATCCCGGCAAAGAAGGTGTACAATACCTGGGCCAATATGAAGCAGTGCCGGTTAAAAAATGAAGGATCACTTATTATTTTATTTGTCATGTACCCGCATTTTTCGTTCACTGGCCACAAACCGGGGCTACAGGCATAAAATTATCCTTTATAGCTTTGGGACCTTTCCCGAAGGATGCGTGAAGAATACCAGTTGAATTTCAGGTTTATTCATAAACCAATCCGTTTTAAGTTTTATAGTAACGGGTGATTCGTAACTTTTTTTACCAATTTCCCAAAAAGTCATTTCCCATTTCTTTTCAGTTTTAACTTCATCAGCTGTTAGCGTATTTTTAAAGATCTCTTTCAGCATTTCACCAAGTTGCACGTAGTACTGTTTAAAATCTGCTATTGATCCGGAAAAAAAATAGGGGCCGGAAAAACGAATAATAAGTGTTTGTTGTTTATCCTCATCCTCTTCAAACAGGATGATACCATCCCCCATCTCCATTTTCACATCATATTTGTCTTCTTCTGTATAAAGCCGGTCCTTAACAACCAGGTTTTTCTTAAAATCAGGCAGCGATTTTTTTATTTTCCATAATTTTTCTTTAACCCCCTTTTCTGAACCTATTTTGGGACGCTCCTGTCCGTTTGAAAAATACGTTGAAGCTGAAAGAAGCAGCAGTAGAAATATATTTCTCATAAAGAATGATTTTACCAGGCAAAATAATTAATAAAATTCAACAGCCAAAATAACCAGGATATTCTCCGGGCGGAACTTTCCTGTCTCATCAGGGTTTTCACAAGCAAATTTTCATTCGCGGGGGCCCCCCCCCCCCCCCCCCCCCCCCCGTTTCATAGTACAAAAGTATTCGTTTTGTTGATCTGATTTATACCCGGTAATTCGCTTCGTGTAACACAAGCCGGGACAGACAATGAACTTTTAAGCATTTGTTTTGTTTAAGTCCTTATAAACGGTGCCGGGTACAGGGAGTTTATTCCGGCTGATTCTTTTAACTATTTTGCATAAAAAAAAGTGTTAACGACGTTTTCCCGGGATCAACAGTACTGCAGCGGTATGTAGATGTTTTCTATATTTTAAAACAGGTAAACCGGTAAATCTAACTTACCTGGCATTTCCACATATCAATACAGCCATATCTTTCTTTAAAGGGGTCTCCATTAACAGGAATGATTTTCACATCAGCATCAATGAAGATCAAAAGGCTGACCAATTTTGTGTTGAAATTTTAGGAAAATATGCCCGGCCTGTAGTGGTTGATATCAATGGTGTTTTTGAAGAAGTAGCTGTTATTTTTAAACCGTTGGGGGTTAACCGTTTTTTAAATGGTACCCTGCTGCAACATGCCCCGGGTTATTCACAATCATTCCCGGATAAGGACTGGAACCAATTCTGTAAAATACTTTTTGAAGCCGACAATAAAATTGAATCATTAGAATCCTTTTTACTGAACAGGCTTACAGAAAAGGAAGACATTACAGCCATTGAGCAGTCATTGATCTTACTGGAAGATACTGATACCGATCTTAGCATAGCCGACATTGCCGGCAGGATTGGCATGAACCTGAAAACTTTTCAAAGGCATTTTACCAGGCAGATGGCCTGTTCTCCAACCCTGTACAGGCGTATAGCCCGTTTCCGCAGGGCAATGCAAACAGGGATCAAAAACAGGGACATTAAATCGCTAACCCGTATTTCTTACGACAGCAATTATTTTGACCAGTCTTATTTTATCAAAGAGTTTAAAAGGCTTACTCATTTAAATCCCAAAAAATTCTTCAGGCAGATCTCCCTGCTGGATGATGAAAAGATTGTTTGGGAAATTAAAGAAAACCCGTAATTTTTTTTTTTTTTTTTTTTTTTTTTTTTTTTTTTTTTTTTTTTGGCCCTTTTTTCGGGGCCGGGTTTTTTTTTTTGCCCCCGCGCTTTTTTTGAGGTAATTTTTGTTATAGCCTGTCCTGGAAATACAATTCTGGCAATTAAGGTTGCAGGAATTTTGCTTAAAAATCATAAGCAAATGAAATCTCCATTCAACAGGTACCTGTACATCGGTTTTCTTTTACTGGGCGCTTACCAGGCGCTGTTTTCAAGGGATTATATGCAGGCTGCAGCCTCCCTGGGCATAGGCCTGGCATTTGATCCGTTCAACCCCGAACAAAAATGGAACGACAGGCCGGCCTGGCAAAAGGCTGTGTTGTTTATTAACCTTGCGCTTGTTGCAGGTATGTTTGGACTGGGTGTTGGGTTAAATGACAAATAAATAGTACTGCTTTATTGGATCTGTTTTTGGATCGTTGAAACACGAACCAGGGCGGAGGATGTTCGCATCATCAGTACTTTTATACATTGTATTCTACAGGCGGGTCCTGCATGCTGTACCGTAAGCCATTGCAGAGACCCGCCTGAGAAAACAGAAATGGAAAATCTACTAATCACGTTCAGGCATATACACTTTTACCTGTCCGTCATTTTCTGAGCTTACAACCAAAAGGCTGCGTTTGTTCGGGCTCTTTTTTGCAGGGATAAATAATACACCTTCAGGTGCATCTCCTGTTGCCAGGATCTGCAAAAACCGGGGAGCCACCGGGTTGGTCACATCATAAATAGCTACCGCATCAGATCTTTCCAGGCCAACAAAAACAAGGTTGCTCTTTCCAACAGTTCCAACGGTTATTCCTTCAGGTTCTACTCCTTTACTGTCGCTCCTGTCATCATCATAATATCCGGCATTTACCACTCTTTGCTCCAGTTCATTTTTTGTATCAAACAAAAGTTGCCCGGAGTTTCCATTCCATACACTGAAAGATCTTGCACCAAAAGAATAAAGGGCATCAAAAATATTATCATTACCGGTATCCCCAAGTGTTTTTGTAATATTTAAACGACCCATATTTTCATTTAATTTTAAAAATGCAGCGTTTGGAAATATAGCAGGATTAAGGTTTAAACTGCTAACCCTGGCTTCCTCTGCAAAACCTGTATATTCCCTGGCATCACCTTCATTGGCAGTAAACAGGTATGGTATTTTCCCTTTATTCAATACAATATCTTCATCTTCGTCATCATCATCATCGTCATCTTTTACTTTATCCAAAACAGCGATCCCATCCGGCATATACACACCATAAACCGGCCATTGATTAAAAGTAATTGTACCCAATGGCCTGTCGGTTGGATCAATTGCATTGCCCGCCATGTTATAGTTTTTAAAACCCAGCGGAAAAATATCAGTGATCACTTTATGAACCAGGTTTACTTTTGCAATACCATTATTTTCCTGCAGCGTTACCCAGGCTGTTTTTGAATCAGAAGAGATGGCAATAAACTCAGGCTCTATATCCCGGGCAAATGAAGCGCCCGGCCCGAAGATCCGGAAGCCACGGTTCTTTAAACCGGCTTCCATGGATGCAAATGCAGCAAAATCAAGGGTAGTAACCTGGTAATTTTCTTTTACCGATATGATGGAAATGGTACCCATCGGGTCAATGGTATAATTGCTGTTGGGTTCTCCTTCATTGGCGGTAACGATAAATTTTCCATCCGGGCTGTATTTTATATCATCCGGCAGGGCGCCAACCCCAATAACTTTTACTGGTGTATAATCTGTTGCTTTAAAACAACCACTTTACCGGCATCGTTTTTGTGATGGCTTCAATAGCTGCTGCCACAATCCGTCACGCGCTGCAACACTGTTTACAAAACCCCCATAAGTTGTTACACTGATACTAGTTAAGAGTACAGGACTGGAAGGAATGGAAAAATCCAATACATCGATCCGGCTACTTCCGTCGGAGTTGTTAACCACAAACAGTTTTTTTGTTTTTTCATCGTAAGCCGAAATTTCTGCAGCACCGGTATTGCCCAGATCAATGGAACTTAACAGTGCAAAACTGCCCGGGTTTTCCCGGTTCATGCTTTCTGTTCGGTATTTCCCCTTCCCGGGATTTTTTCAAGCGGTTCAATACTTTTTGTGCATGAGTCAAAGGACAAACCTTCTGCTACAGCCAGTCCAAGTGTTTTGGTATTCATTTTCATGTTTTAATTTTTTAAACCTGAAAATTAGAATTCATGGTTTACCGGTATGTGATGTAATTATTAAGACAATATTAAGCCTTACCATTATAATTTAACCGTTGGTTGGATCCGGGTATGAGCCGTTAATGAAACCCACTAAAACCGGTGTTCCCAGCTAAGCTGAAGGATCACCTGCGAATAATGTTTGTTAGATAATGTAAACAGCCCCTACTTCTGGCTGGTACCAAGGCGGGTCTTTGCATTAGGGCGATGCGTAAGCGAGTACCCGACCTTAAAGGTCTTATTCCGCAGTAGTAATTTGAAAGCGGCAGGAAAAGCGGGAGTACATCAACGTCTTTTACGGTAAGGAATATGAGAGGCAAAATTCCTGGTAATATTATTGATCACGTTTTCAGGTTGTGTATCCCAGTCGGAAGCGCTTCTGTAATTATCATTCCAAAGCGTTTCACCTTTGCTGATGATACTACATGATGCCAGGATATCGTTCGTTTTATTTGGTACATACACATTTTTATTCAGCACCACTCCTATCACCTGGCGGCCATAGTCAATACCCATGGAAGCGGCATCGCTCATGTATCTTTTTTTCTGCACTTTCATCCTAACAACAGCATCTACGTTCAATAGGCTGGCAAGTTCTTCATCGGTCTTATACCAGGAGTCACGGATGGAAATTTTATGTTCGCTGAGCATAGCAATGGTGTTAATATAATTTTGTACACTTACCATCAGCATGTACCGGTCGGTATTGCCATTTCGCAGGATATTATCGTGCAGGAACTGCTGGAAGGTCTTACTCTCTGTTTCTTCGATCTTTATAATATCTTCTTCGGTTACATTTTTTGGCCTGGTACCTGTAAAGATCATCTCTACAGGCAGTACTGCAATAATTTTATGACCGGCAGTTTTTTCTTCTGCTATGGATGGCACATGGTTGCGGCGGCAGGAACTGTTTACAAAAAAAGGCAGCTATTGCCAGAGTAAATAATTTTTCATAGAAAAGATTTTTAAAAACTTACTCAACGGTTGGTACCCAATTGAGAAAACCACTTATTCAAACGAATTAAAGTGATAAAAATTATATGCGGGATGAAAAAACCGGCCCTTTTATATAGTGATATTATTACTCAGTACGTTTATAATTTAATCATTTGGGCAGGGAACAGTTTAGCCGGAATGGGTAATTGTTTTTAACGATAACCTGGTAATTTCGGTTCATGAAGCAAAACAGATACCGGTTGGTTAAAAATTTGTAAGTTACAGCTTATGCAAAACTGGAAAAAGAAACTGCTGAATACTGCCATACAACTGGATGATATTTTGATAAGCAGGTTTACCGTTTACGCCGGCGGCTGGGCACCATGGATTCAATACACGTGTTCCCGTTCAGAACTTATGGTACCCCGCATCATGTATATGTGAGAGGAACGGGTGCTGGAAGATAAAAAATTACTTCGGGCCGGAAAGGGGCGAGCGTGTATTTACCAACCTGCTGAATATGTATAAGCGGTTTGAAACGGATGAAGTGCCCGGCGCTACCCTGCAGTTACATTTACCCGGCGGTCCACAGCAGGCCATCACAGATAAAGAGGGTTATTTTGTTTTTAACTTCAAACCTGCCACTCCCCTGTTATCTGAAGAACTTTACTTTAGCATCCCGCTGCAACTTGTTGATGCACCCGCCCCTTTACTGCTGCTCTTGTCAGGCCGAAATGATGATTCCGCCTGCTGATGCAGAATATGGTATCATCAGCGATATTGATGATACCATCATACGCACCGGTGCAACCAACCTGTTAGCTATGGGCAAAACAGTACTTTTCAGCAATGCCGTTACACGACTGCCTTTTGCAGGTGTCACTGCATTTTACCAGTCGCTGCAACTGGGCCGCAACGGCAAACGCAATAACCCCCTTTTTTATGTAAGCAGCAGCCCATGGAACCTGTACGACCTGCTGGTAGATTATATGGATCACCACGATATTCCGCAGGGGCCTTTGCTGTTGAGGGATTTTGGATTACAAAGTGAATCTTTTATGAGTGGTGATTATTTGAGCCACAAGTTTACTGCCATAAAACAGATACTGGATACCTACCCACAGCTGAATTTTGTACTGGTTGGCGACAGTGGTGAACAGGACCCCCTCATTTACCAAGAAGTGGTGAAACATTTTTCCGGGGCGTATCATTTGCATTTTTATACCGGGATGTAGCAGGAATAAAACAGGAAACAGCACAACAGGTAGTTCTTGAATTAAAGACAGCAGGAGTAGAAATGATACTTACCGAACATACCGTAAAAGCTGCTGAACACGCCGCTTCCAACGGCCTGATATTTACTGCAGAAATTCCTGCTATTGTACAGGATAAAAAAGAAGACCTGGGCGAAGTGCCCGGTAAGGTTGAATCCGGCATCCTGTAAGTTCCTGCAGGCAATTTTGTTTATAAATTATGCTGATGTTTTTTTTATTGTTGGTGAATCAGCAGGGTTTTCGCCGGCAAAATTTTATTTAAGTATTCACCCGTTGTGAAAATTACGCCAACATTGGCGGAACCTACATATGGTTTGAGTGGCACAATTCGAAGAAGCCACTTTTCGTTCAGTTTTTATTTACAGGTATCAATTTTTCAAGTTTCCTGTTCAGTTCATCGATCTGTTTCTGCTGGTCTTTGATGGCTTCCAGCAGCACGGGGTTATTTTAGAATAGTCAACGGCCTTATATCCATCCTTGCCGGTTACTACCAATTCCGGAAATACTTTTTCCTTTCCTGTGCAATGAATCCAATTTGAACGGCATCGGTAAAACCCATTGTAGGAAATTCATCCCTTTTGTATTGATAGGTTACACCTCTTACCTGTTTTAATTTTGATAAAGGGGAATTGATCTCCTGGATATTCTTCTTATACCGCAGATCAGATGGCATGATAAAACTTGATGCCAATACATTGCCAATCACATGTAATTTTTCTATAGGGCAGCGGTGCCAATACCTACATCTCCTGTGTTGGTGATGGTTACCCTTTCCAGGTTATTGGTGCCAAAAGCGATCTTGCCGTCATCAAAGTTCCATACCCCTTTATTAACATAATCCGAAGGGTCGCTGCCCACTACAAGCCCTGAAGCAGCATTGGCCGGGTTGTTTGGTGTCATCACACTCAACCCGTCATAGGGCAATGTAAAAACAGCATTTGTGGCTATCAGTAAACTCAATGAATGAAAGGGATTGTCGGTATTAACGCCTACATAACGGTTGCTTGCTTTCAGGTGAATCATATTGATCTTATTGGTACCTAAAAAGAGATCGCCGTTTTCACTGTTCATTATACGGGCTGTTGTCATTAAAGAATTATCCAGGCCGATGTGTAACCCATTGTCATTACCCAGGCCAGCCTGTGTGGGGGCGTGCAACAGGATACCGGAATAGTTATCGGGTCCGGAAACGACTGCTGCCGGGTTAAGTCTTATCGTTAAATTATCTGCAGGACTATCTTCATTAATACCTACAAACAAGCTGTTATTTTTTAAATGCAGTATATCATTATTACTCAATCCAAACCATAGATCTCCTGATTCATAGTTCGTAATACGGGCAGTAGTTTGAGTGGCATTATCCAATCCGATATGAAACCCGTAATTATTAGCACTGCAATTACCAGGCACAGGTAATATAGCTCTTGTATTTAGCTTTATAACAAGATTTTCTCGGGATTTTCATCCCCCAAACCAACAAAGTTGGAACTGGCATTAAAGTACATGGCCGGGAAACCACTGGTCTGAATTCTGAAATCAGTAAGATCGGTAGTACCAATATAATGGTTCAGAGGATTGGTTCCGGTATTGCCGTTCAGGCTCCATGCTTCATTGTTGTCTGTAACCATTCTTATCCACTGTACTCCGTCCCAGTAGTAATAGCCGGGTAATACGGTATTAACTCCCGTTCCTGAATTGACAGTATTATACACAATTAAAGAAGTTGCCGGTGCACTTAACGGGGTGGGATCATTTTTTGCAATAAGGCCAACTCTTGGAATAAGCATTCCTTTTGTTGTACTGCTCACATCCAGTATCGAACTGCTGTGAGCAGCATCGCCTGTGCTATTGACAGCAAATGATTGTGCCTGCAAAATATGGGATACTAAACAGGTAACGAGGAGAATGAATAATACTCTCATTTATTTAGTTTTAGAATTTAATATAATGTAACAAATATATGGAAAAGGCTACTGCCTGCAGGCGAATTGGTTTTTTTGAATTGAACTGTTTTCCACAGGATCCTGCCCTCATCCTGCACAAGTGTTACCCTTGTCCTGCGATTCATTTAACGAAATGATGGCGGGATCGTAATTCACGTAATTCTTAAAATTAAAATGACAGTGTAACAGTTTCAGATCATTATTCATCGGGGTTTCACATAAAAGACATTACAAGTTAATAAGTACGTTGTGAAAACCCAGCCGTGATAAAAAACAGCAACATTGGCTGAGCCGTTAGCATGTGTATGTGCACAGGTTGGAACCTGGCTGACGCCCTGTTACTGATATTGAATATAGATCGGCTTTGGTGTTAATTTCAATAATTCAGCAGGGGTGAACATGCCGGATGCCGTTTTACCATCGTTCTTATAAAACAGTTTAAAGCCCGTAAACTGCACCGGTTCCTTATAAATATACCGTTGGTAGGTAGCTGTTTTCAATATCTTTTCGCCGAAACCATCCATATCCATCACTACCTGTACTTCAGGAACCATTTTTATTTTATCGTAACCCGTTACCATGCCCTGCGTAAAACGGTGCACCACCAATACTTTGGGAGGAAGGTTATTTTTACGGACCGAGGCAGCCAGGAGATCAATGGCATCATTGATATCATCTGATGTGAACGTACCAATTTTAGAACCCGGCCGTTCCCCGTTCTTCATGGAAAATTCAGGATCAATACCCAGGTGTACATTGGGCAGTTGCAAATATTTTTCAAGTGCGGCCACTTCTTCTTTTACAGTACTGTGCCCTACCTGGATATCTACAAAGACCAGGGCATTGATCTGCCCGGCCCAATCCATAATGGTATCGATCTGGTGAAAGGGCATGCGCAGGCGGTGTTTTCCTCCCTTGCCGGGTGCGGCCTGTGCGGTAGTGGCAATATAATGTAAAGCCGGTATTGTCTTAACCGACGGGTCGGCCATTTGCCAGGCAGCTACCTCCTCCTGTAATTTTTTAAACATGGAATCTTTGGGCAACTCTCCTAAAATGCCCATCCGCGTTGAATACAGGTTGCCATAAAATGCGATGATCCTGTGATCCGGAAAGAGCGCCCCGGGTAAAGGATACACGGTCTTAACCGGCCATTTCCGGTAGAATCATGATTGCTCAGTTCCAGCATTTTTTATTGTAACCTGCTGTATCCAATGGAACAGAAGCTGTTTGGGATCGGGTTGCAGAACCTTCCCTGCAATTGCCGCTTTTATTGTATCGGGTTGATCTGCAGGCGTTGCTGTTTTTATTGTATTGGCCTTTACTGGTATCATTGCAGTTGACCGAGCTGATAAAAAATCAACGGCAGCAGTACATATATCATCGGCATTGCATTTGGCTTCTTCATAGTTTGTATATAATTGGATATGCATCAAAAGTTTGCAAATACTATGCCTTAAACAGAAAATCAGCATGGTTTCTTATGTGTGTAGCGGTTTATTTTTATGATCATTTTCCACAAGAGTATTTATACATGGGGGGATTACGTTATTAGGGCAGGTTGCGAAGGTGTATTATGGAAAGGAACACTTGTTGCTAACTGGCGCAAGTGTTCACGTATCTAATGCCTGTTATATATCGAAATGATGATGGGCCAGTCGGGCGAAGTTTCTATTCAGGTTTCAACCAGATAACCCTCACATTATCATCATCAGGTGATAGTTTAAATGTAACCAAGGTATTAGTTTCCCTATTGCAGTTTGATGTTCCAAAACTGGCAAGGAGGTGACCTTTTGACTGTTTGCCGAAAACATAATCTCTTCCGGAAAAACATCCTTTCCCGTAACATAATAAAATGCATCACTTGCTTTAATCCTTCAACTTTACAATGTTCTTATATCTTTTACATCATTATTGCGTTCAGTGTCGTTGATGAGCAGGTAGGGTTTAGTAATGCCGTTCACATAAAAAAAAGATTTGTAGGGCTTTACTGGTTTTTCATTTCTTAACTTAAAACTCAGTACTTCATTCTTATACATTTTCGGGACAAAAGAAGCAGATGCAACGTCGCCTTCTGAAGTATACTTTGTCACCAGTACATTTCCTGAATACTCGTAAGTATCATCATATGCATCCCTGGCCCAAACCACTCTTCATATACCAGTGTAAAGGTTTCATCATCATTAATATTAAATAACTGTATAGTACCTTTATATCTTATCTTAGTTGAGTAATTGTCTTTATATTTTTTATTCAGTTCGTCCGAAATATTGAAAAATGGTTTCATTCAAACTTACTGGTAGCAGGATCAATCTTTAAAAATATTGCTTGCACCGGTTTCTCCTTACTCCTTGTTTCTTCTACTACCAGGTAAATCTTAATAGCTGAACTAACATAACCTGCGTAACATGCTTCGTAATCATTGTTTTCAGGCAATCCCAGCGAAACAATTTTAGCACCAGGTTGTTTACTGTTGACAGATGCCATAACAATTCTTCCTTTTTTCGCATTGAACGGTATTTCTGCTTGCCGTTATTAAAAAAACATGTACAGTTTCCGCCCCGATAACTACCATGTCCATACAAATAAAAAAAGGAAAAGCCTCCTCGTTGCCCGCATCCAGGTAAGTGCTGTTAATTACAGCATGATTTCCATCAAACTGAATTATTTCTATTGCTTTGCTTTATCCTCCCCAAATAAATTAAATACACCAACAGCATAATTGTCTGACCGGGGATCTTTTTTTACTTCAAAAGGGTCGAGCATGGCAGTATTCAGCATCCCCTTCCCCGGAGCTGTTCTGGCAATCGTTCTTTCATCTTTAACTTTTCCGGTATTGCCATCAAAAATAATGACGTGAAGCAAAGCAGCGTTGCCCTCATAACCACTGATAAAAAACGATGTCGCCCTTTATTTCATAAATTCTGTTCACCCCATACGATTTCAGTGAACCTGTTGGTGTGTATGTAACAGAAGCAAATACCTTATGCTCCTTGCCATAAAGCACAATTTCTATATCAGCCTTTTTTAGACTTATTATAGCGGTGTTTCCATTATGCAACTGGAGAAATTGTGAAGTCCACATTGGACGGGGGAACTCCGGAGACTCGGCAATGATCTTGAACTGTGAAAACGAGAAAAAGTTAAATACAAGTAATAAGAAAATAAGAGCAACTGATTTTTTCATTTTTCAGGTAATTTGAGTAGACTAAAGATACTTTTATTTGGCTTTTACCGTGTCAAAAAGGGTATTATTTATTTGATTAAGCTATTTGCTCTTTTATGGCTTATCGCCGGTGATGATAACAGTAGCCGCTATGGTTTATTGAAACATTCTGTGCCGCTTATTGCCGTTGGCCGGAGTCTCCCGAAATGGTCGAGACTTCGCACACGGCGGCGAGTGCTGGTGCGCCAGTTGGCTTGCGGATGGATGGGAACACCCACAGCGGCGGAACGCTCTTTTCCTGCTCTGGATTTCTGCGCCAGTGACCTGTCTTCGCCAGTTGGGGCATTTAAATGCCGTTTTATATGTATATTTGTTTATCCCGTATTGGGCAACCATACTAACTTTTAAAAAAGTATTATGTTGAAAAAATTAGTTCCAGTAATTCTGCTAATCATGTTCCTGATATCATGTTCTAAGAATGACTCTCCCAGCCCAACTGGTTCAGGTGGCTCCGGTGGCTCCGGTGGTTCTGGTGGTTCTGGTGGATCGGGCACAACTCTTTCTGATCCTGCTAAATATGTTTTATTATCAGGAAGAGAAGACAACCCGGTAGATGGTAAAGAAATGATGAATCTTAGATGTTTTAATTCGGACCTGACTTAAGATGGAAAAAAAACCGGCTAGGTACAATTGCAGCAGGCTTGGGCAGCTTATCAGTATTATGCCTGATGCTGCTTATGGCAATAATGTAGTTTACTTTGTTGCCGATTCAGTTTTTAATATCGGAACCAATTATTTCACTTATAACCTTTTCTTTGCTTTTGATATCAGCAGCGGTACACAGTTGTGGAAAAGAAGAGGTACTACGGATAAAATTGAAAAATCCCATCGTGAAAAATGATACGATTTATTGTAATTACCTGAGTAATGGCATTAATTATGTAGCAGCATACAACCCGGTTAACGGAACCGAATTCTGGAAAAAATCTATTACTGAAAAAATGGGGTGCAGACCGCCTTATAGCAGAAGGAACCATGCTTTACTACCTGAGTATACAAACAAACAGGGACATTATTGTGAATGGCTTTTGATCTTTACTACCCGAACTGTAAAATGGCAAAGAAATATTGGTATAACTACTTCCATCGCATACTCAGATATGGCACTTGACGGCAACCAGCTTTTTGTAAGAGGACCAAACGGCTATCTTTCTGCAATTAATAAAATGACCGGAACAGTTAATTGGACTAAGCCGGCTTATCTTGCGCCCATTTGCGCAAATAATAAAGTTTATTCTTACAACTATGATTACAAAATTTATTCATTAGATCCTGCAACAGGAAATGTTATTACGCAGTTTAACCCTAACCTGGGAGTAGGGACCACTCCTTTTGTAGACGGTACTACTTTGTATGTATCAAGTGCTACTCCTGCAAACCCAACTTCTACTTATTTCATCGCTTCTTATAATGCAGAAACAGGTGCTGAAAAATGGAGAAAAGACGTTGGTGTATATTATGATGGCCCGGTAGTTGCCGGCAGCAAGATATATGCTATAAATAGTTTAGCTGCATCCAACCCCACCCTTTATACATTAAAATCTTTCAATGTAAATTACGGCGATGTGATAGATTCAACTACAATAACAGGCAATCGTAAAGGAAGGTTTATGATAATTAATACTGCAGATAAAAGGATTGTTACAACACGTGAATGAAAAGGCATCACCTGACCGAGGCAGGCGTATGCGGTTGCGCCAGTTGGTAGTCACTCAGTCAGAAAGTTGCCAGGCTTACAAGGAGCTTTCCGTAGCCGGTATTATTCTATGTTAACCCGCCTTCGGCCCGCCTCTGCGTAGCAGCTATGGCATCATAAAAGGCAAGCCCAGGGGACACTTGTGCCGGTTGAGGAAATATAAATGTTGAGAATTAAGTAGTAACTGTCCTACTACTGGCGCAAGTGTTCCCGTAGATGATTTTCATCAGCTTAACTAATGATTAAGGGACCACTTGTGTCTTATAAATCTACCGGACGTATCCGGCATTTAATTTAATTTTAACAGATTTCTCTCCCGATAACTATCGGGAGAGAAATGACTTCGGCCTTCGTAAGGGTTGAGAGATGCTTCGTTCCTCAGCATGACAGAAATCCGTGTTCATCAGTATTAATCCGTGTTATCCGTGTTCTATTTAATCGCTCCGTAGTTGGGAGATTGCTTCGGCCTTTTATGCCTGCGGCAAAAAGGCCTCGCAATGACGTTTGTATTCTACACCCCAATCTTCTCATTCACCAACCCCAAAATCTCCGCCTCCAGCGCCATCGTTTTGCTTTCTATATCCGCCCCTCTTGCAATAATATCAGCAGTATAAGTCTTATCATTATACCCCGTTGCATTTATCCGCACATTCATAAAAGCGCCGATCACTGCGGAACGGGCACAGAGGGCGCCAACACGGCATCGGTAACAGAGTTGGGGTTGCCCTCAACAACCATTGCTTTAATAACTTCCATACTGGCATAAGCATTTCCATTACTTTAAAAGGAATTTCAATGGCATACCTAGTGGCTTCCTGTATGGCCTGAGTGCGGATGGCTTTTTCTTCGGCACTGGCTTTTGGTAAGGCAAACAAATGCCCGCATAATTTTATTGAAGGCGGCAGTATCGGCATCTACGAGTTTCAGCAGTTCGTTCTTGTACTGCTCCCCTTTTTCGGCCCAATTGCTGAACTCCTGCCAGCGATCATCCCAGCCTTTTATGGCTGCTTAAATTGGCAACCATGCAACCCAGGCTGATACCCAATGCACCTACATAAGCGGAAATGGAGCCGCCACCGGGCGCAACACTTTCACTGGCCGTGAGGTCGGCAAAGTCGTTGAGCTTCATGTTTATTAGGCGGCTGTTGGTTGTATTGTTGAGCATATATTCAATGATGCGTTCTTCGGGTTTAAAAGGAGTAAGTTCGTCCAATCCCATGGATTTAATGGCAATTTTTATCAACTCTTTTTCACTTACACCGGTGCTGCGTTGCTGCTTCTGCAAAAAATATTTGCCGGCATCGGTCATGGCTTTTAATGGGATCAATCCTACCAGTTCACTGCCCGTAACACGTATACCCCTTGCTGTTGCCTTCGTACACACTTCATCAAATGCCACATGCACGGGCGTGATGTTGATATTGGTAAGGTTCATGGAGATCTGCGCCACGCCATATTCCTCAATATACCAGCCAATGGCTTTTACAGCTTTTAATGTGCCGGGCTGGTTTACTTTCTTTCCGTCCACTTCTATATTTCTTCCTGCCTCCCGTACATCAAAGGCAATGGCATTGGCACGGCGGGTGCTGGTGGTATTGAGGTTGATATTATAGGCCACCAAAAAGCCCCTTGCACCTATCACAGTCCCGCCTCTGGCGGGATCAAACTCTACCGGGCCAAAATCGGGTTTCCACTGCGGCTCTTTAATTTTTTTAAAAAAGCCTTCGTATTCTCCGGCACGTATCACCGATAAATTATTGCGGCTGGTATCCGGCTGTGCGGCTTCGTATAAATAAACAGGTATGTTCAGTTCTTCTCCTACCCTTTTGGCGAGTTGCTGTGCATACTTCGCCGTTTCTTCCATGCTGATATTGGCAATGGGTATCAGCGGACAAACATCCGTAGCGCCCATGCGGGGATGTTCGCCTTTGTGTTTGCTCATGTCGATCAGCTCTCCGGCTTTTTTAATGGCATTGAATGCAGCTTCTATTACCGGGCCTGGCTCACCTACCATGGTTACTACGGTGCGATTGGTGGCTTTGCCGGGGTCAACATTGAGCAGGCGAACGCCTTCAACCTTTTCAATTTCATCGGTGATCTGTTTGATGAGGTTGAGGTCGTTGCCTTCGGAAAAATTGGGGACGCATTCGATGAGTTGTTGGGCCATTGTTTTTTGTTTTTGGGCTAAAGCCCTTTTATAAAGTTTCACTTTATCCCTGCCCTGAAGGGCAGGGCAATTTATTTTTGCAGGTAAGACGGAAAGTCGTTCAACTTCGTTGAACGCTGGCTTAGCGGCTTTTCGACTTCCCGGCAAAAAAAGTCTTTCCGGCTTAATAGTCACGAAGTTAACCAGAGAATTGCAGAAACAAAAACTCTCTTCTCAGCTTCGCTGCGAAAAATGTTTAGCCACAAAGGCTCCAAGACACTAAGGAAAAATGCGAAGCATTTTTCTTCGTGCCCGCCCGGCCGAGCCATTCGGACGGGCCTTTGAGCCTTTGTGGCTACACTCAATTTTTGTAAAAAATTGTTAATCAACTTTCTTTTCCATTCGTGACTCTCACCAGGTCTTATGTGTGGAAATGCAGGATTTTTATGAAAGAAGGGCAAATAAAAACGAAGTTAAACGTCTTCCCGCCCTACCTACCGGCAGGCAGGTTCCCGTCGAAGAAATACTTTCCGGCTGTTCTTCCCGGGAGACTTCCCGTTCAGACAAAAATCATGTACCGGCATGATGAATATATGCTGCAATTATTTTAATATCCCCGATTTTTGCAGTAATTAATTAAGAAACAATGATTCATCCCTACAATTACGTAACAGCCAAAGAGGCTTTATCTATTATTGAAAGCAATACCCGGGTTTTTATACATGGCAGCGTGTGTACCCCCACTTACCTGATGAACGAACTGGCAAAAGGAAAGCGACAGGTTAAAAAATGTGGAACTGGTCTCCATCACCTTAAAGGCGAACTGGAGATCATTAAACCCCAATACCAGGATAGCTTTCACATCAATTCATTATTTGTATCGGCACCCATACGGGGAAGCCGTGGCTGATGGCCGGGCCGATTTTATACCGTTTTTCCTGAGTGATATTCTTATATGTTCACCAGCAAAACGCTTGGACCTAGAATACCGCTATCGTGCAGGTTTCACCACCCGACCGGCATGGTTACTGCTCACTGGGTGTATCGGTGGATATTGCCCGTGCTGCGGTTGATACTGCCCGGCAGACGATCGCCTGGTGAACCCTCCATGCCCCGCACCCATGGCGATGGCATGATACATACCGACAGGTTCACCAAAATGGTCTTTCATGACTCGCCCCTGCCCGAAGAAAGTTACAGCAGCAAAGTGGGCGAACAGAACTGCTGATCGGTAAACATATTGCCGAAATGATCGATGACGGCAGTACCCTTCAAATGGGCATTGGTACTATTCCGGATGCCGTGCTGGAGTTTTTTAAAGGACCATAAAAACCTGGGCGTACATACCGGAAATGCTGAGTGATGGCATCATCGACCTGGTGGAAAAGATGTGATCAACAATAAAAATAAAAAAGCAGGCACCCGAATAAATCAGTCACTTCACTTGCCATCGGCGCAAAAATTATATATGATTACATGAATGACAATTCTTCATTCAATTTCCTCGATATTGCTTATGTGAACAACCCGCATATCATACGCCAGAACCCCAAAGTGATAGCCATCAACAGCGCCATTGAAGTGGACCTCACGGGCCAGGTTTGTGCCGACCAGTATACAGGCCTTTACAGTACAGCGGTATTGGCGGACAACTGGATTTTATGCGTGGCGCCGCTTTGAGTGCCGGCGGAAAGCCCATCATTGCACTGAACAGCCGTACCTCCAAGGGAATTCCCAGGATCGTTCCGCATTTACGCGAAAGCGCCGGCGTGGTTACCACCCGGGGGCATGTTCATTTTGTGGTTACCGAATACGGCGTGGCTTTTTTGTTTGGGAAGAATTTAAGGCAACGGGCAAAATTGCTCATCGATATCGCCCATCCCCCGATGACCGGGAGATGCTGATGAAGTATTGTTATGAG
>JADJBP010000009.1 GCA_016703625.1 Chitinophagaceae bacterium
AAATATGAAACGGTATTACCGGGCGAAGCTGCAGGTACTGTTACATCAACAGGTATTGCAGCAATTATGGTTTGCAAACCGCCTGCAAATGCAGTACCCGATTTATTGCCACTCACAAAACTAATATCAGCTGTGGTAATGGCATCTACAGAAATATCATTGGCCAAAGTTGCAGCACAGGGAAGATCGGCGGTTATGAAAAAAATAACCCGTTGCCCCGGTAGCAATTAACTGGTTTACAAAAGCAGGGAATACCTGTGGCCCTGCAACAGCAACCGGCGCCAGTGTTGATAAAACTACATCGGTACCTGCACTGAAGACCGCATCTGTTGAATACCAGCATTTAAAATTGGTAATATCTGCTGCCGTATAAGTACCTAAAGTATTGATGGTAACTCCGTTTAAAACAGCATCGGCTGTAGTAACAGAAGGTCGAAATTGTAAATAACATTATTGGTACTGCCCTGTGTAATATTGCCAACAGGCACTGCTGGATTTCCTGAATTTAATACAATATCAGGCGTACCTCCTGCCGAATAAGTAGCCGTCATGTTGATATCATCCAATCCAAATTCATCTCTACTGCCGCTTCCTCCATTATCACCACCAGACCATCGGATATAAACATAACTGCCAGGAGTAATTGCAAGACCGGTAATGAGTGTACTTCTTGAAGGAGCTGAACCAACTATCACCCAACCCAATGCATCTAAAGCAGCAGGAGATGCATAATCCAAAGCTCCAACAGGGGTATGTATTAGGTCATCTGAAGAATAAGAAAAATTAAAAGAATTGCTTCTAGCCTGATCGTTTTCTTATAAAAATATTATAGTCAACAGCCAGTTGGGTAATATTTGTGGCACCGTTATTTTGAATACGAAGCGTTAAAGTGCCAGAAGCCCAATCAGTACTACCCGGCTGAATCATAAAAGTAGGATTAGCTACTGTACCCGGTGCTCCGGTATAAGCGTAAAATCCGCCTGTTGTAACAGCTGCAGCTATTGCACCCCTGGTATAATCAGTTCCCGCAGTAACTTGTGTTCCTCCAAATGCCAAAAGCACCATTACTCCAGCCCGTTACAGCCCATGCATTGGAATTTAATCTTCCTGCTACAATCGTATTCATGCAAAACCGGCACCAGCATATGCAGTAGATGGATTGAACCAACCCCTGTAGGTGTAGTGTTACTGAAATCAATTAAAGCAGTAGGTGTACCATTGGTTAAACTAACCTGGGCCCATAACCCTGCACCCCATAAAATCATCCCCAATAAAAAGTAAAATTTCTTCATAGTTTTTTTGTTAAGATCCGTTTATAAAATAAAAATACCTGCAGGCCGGGGCCTGTTTTGCCAGGGGTTTAAAAGGGGGTAACCTGTTGGTTTTTGGGGATATTGGAACGGCCAAAGGGCCGGTAATACATGCAAGATACTTCATTATTAAAAAACGTTGCAGCCGTGCAGGTTAATTTTATAATATTCTTTTACACAATGCAAAAACCCGGCTTTTGGCCGGGACATTTACATAAAAAAAGCAGTTAACCGGTGATCCCCTGCAGGGTATACCAATACATTTAAAAAATTGGTTTTTCACAGCATTGCATTTACAAAAAGATCAAATAAGCTGAATAACCGGTTTTAAAACGGGAGCACCCTGTTTTCGGTAAAGTAAAGGATCAGCAAGGAGGCAGGAGAGGTAAGAAAGGGTTGCTTACAGAAAAAATGGCTATAACAACCCTGGTTTATGAACACCCGTAAAGCTATGAGATAAAATACAGCTTTTAATTATAAGTTATATTTATTTATTAACATATTGTTGAGAACGGGGATACCGGCAAAACCTATAAGGTTTGCAGCCGGGCCTTGTGGCATAGCAAAACCTTATAGCGTTTGGTTTAGGGCCTTTCTGAATATCAAACATGGATATCAAACACTATAAGGTTGGCCAAATCACAAACCATGGCGGCAAACCTTATAGGTTTCAGCAAAACCTTATAGCGTTTGGGGTTGGGCCTTTATACAAATTAAAACACTATAAGGTTTACCAACACACAAAACCCAGGCGGCAAACCCTTATAGGTTTCAGCAGCACCCGGGCGGCAAACCCTTATGCACAGCATCCTGCGGATAGGTCTTGCCGCTATTGCATTTCAAAAAATTATTTTTTAAGTTTATACATTAAAACGTACCCCATGGATTATTATGCACCGCTTTTGCCGGATAATATATATCATATCATGA
The DNA here is from genome assembly GCA_016703625.1 of Chitinophagaceae bacterium. Classification (GTDB taxonomy): domain Bacteria; phylum Bacteroidota; class Bacteroidia; order Chitinophagales; family Chitinophagaceae; genus Ferruginibacter. Next base: position 2,241 of record JADJBP010000009.1, read on the forward strand.
GCCATGCCATTGGCGCCGAAAAATTGTTTTTGAATGAGGATAACTACCGGTTCTTTTTGAAGCGCTTCAACAAATACATTACACCTGTTGCAGATACTTTTGCCTATTCACTTTTACCGAATCATTTTCATTTTTTAATACAGGTAAAACCAAATGATGCATTAACAGGCCAATATAAGATCAACAAACCTCATGGTAAAGCTGAAGATGGCTGGCAGCAGGAATTTGTAATGCAGCAGTTCTCAAATTTACTTAACAGCTATACAAAATCATTTAACAAAAGAAATAAACGAAAAGGCGCTTTGTTTATGGATTACCTGCGCCGGGTAGAAGTGACGACTGATGCACAATACAGCTCCACCGTATTTTATATTCATAAAAATGCCGTACATCATGGTTATTGTAAAGCGATCCAGGATTGGTACTGGTCATCTTATAATGCTTTTCTTACAAATACACCCACTACATTACAACGCCAAAAGGTTTTGAACTGGTTTGGCGGCTGTGAAAAATTTATTGAATTTCATACCCAGCCTGTTTACCTGAAAAATGCAATGGTTGTGGAAATATAAAAACCTGTCCGAAGGATGCTGCGTATAAGGTTTGTGGCAGGGCAAAACCTATAAGGTTTGCAGCCGGGCTTTGCAGCTTAGCAAAACCTTATAGTGTTTGTTGGTTGGACCTTTCTGCAAAACCTATGAAAATCAAACACTATAAGGTTTGCCAACACACTTCACCATGGCGGCAAACCTTATAGGTTTCTGCAAACCTGTATAGCTTTTGGCTCACTTCTTCCTGAAAAACAACCTCAACGGCACCCCGCTGAAATTGAATTTTTCGCGCAGCTGGTTTTCGAGGTAATTTTTGTAGGGCGTTTTTTACATCATCGGGGTAATTGCAGAAAAAGGCAAAACTGGGTGTAAAGGTTGGCAATTGGGTAATGTATTTGATCTTGATCTGGTTGCCCCGCACCACTGGCGGCCGGTAGGCTTCAATGGCTTTCTGCATGATCTCATTCAACTGCGATGTGGCGATCTTGCGTTTGCGGTTATCATATACTTCCAGCGCCGCTTCAATGCTTTTAAAGATGCGCTGCTTTTCGGTTACCGATATAAAGATAATGGGCACATCACTGAAAGGGGCAAACTTTTTCTTCAGTTCCTTTTCATAATCCTTGGTGCTGTTGGTCTTTTTGTCATCCACCAGGTCCCACTTGTTTACCAGCACCACAATGCCCTTGCCCTTTTTTTCGGCGAGTGCAAAAATGCTGAGGTCCTGCGCGGTAATGCCCTTGCCGGCATCCAGCATCAGCATACAAACATCGGCTTCATCCACGGCCTTGATGGCACGGATCACCGAATAAAATTCCAGGTCTTCGTGTACCTTGGATTTACGGCGTATGCCTGCCGTATCGATAAGCATAAATCCCTTGTTGTATAAATTGTAATGGGTGTGAATGGTATCGCGGGTGGTACCGGCAATATCGCTTACGATGGTACGCTCCTGTCCTACCAGCGCATTCAGCAGCGATGATTTGCCCACGTTGGGCTGGCCAATGATGGCGATCTTGGGCAGGTCGGTTTCCAAAGCGGCTTCATCCGAATCCTTTTCGCTGATGCCCGCGGTGATGGCGTCTAAAATTTCGCCGGTGCCGCTGCCGCTGATGGAGGATACGAAGAATATATTGTCGAAACCGAGTGCATAAAATTCGCTGGCTTCCATCAGGCGTTCGTGGTTATCTACTTTGTTCACCACCAAAAAAACGGGCTTGGTGCTGCGGCGGAGCAGGTCAACCATGCTGTTGTCGAGCTCGGTAATGCCCGTGGCGGCATCCACCATAAAAATGATGGCATTGGCTTCTTCAATGGCGATCACCACCTGTTTGCGGATCTCTTTTTCAAACACGTCGTTGCTGCCGGCCACAAAACCGCCGGTATCAATTACGTTAAATGATTTGCCTGCCCACTCCGCCACGCCATACTGACGGTCGCGGGTAACGCCGCTGATGTCATCAACGATGGCCTTGCGCTGCTCCAGCAAACGGTTAAAGAATGTGCTTTTGCCCACGTTGGGGCGGCCTGTTATTGCTACTGTGAAACTCATACCCCTGTCCCTAAAGGGGAACTTAATTTTATAGTTTATAATTGTATCCATCCGCCCAAAAATTTGAACTGAATGAACATGTAATTCTTTCTTAATTCTCTTACTCCCGGTTCCCCCTTTAGGGCGGAGGGGCATCAATATCCATACTCCTTCAACTGAAACTCATTATCCCTCCATTTGGGCCTTACTTTTACAAAGAGTTCCAAAAACACTTTTCTTCCCAGGAATGCTTCAATATCCTTACGGGCATCGGTACCCAGTTTTTTGATCATGCTGCCGCCGCCGCCGAGGATGATGCCCTTTTGTGTTTCGCGCTGCACAATGATCTCGGCGCTGATCTTGGTGAGCGATGCTTTTTCTTTAAACTCCTGTACCAATACGGTTGCATGGTATGGGATCTCTTCACCGTATAATAAGAATATCTTCTCCCGGATCATCTCGCCCACAAAAATTTGGTTGGCATATCGCTCAGGTCATCGCCTTCATAAAAGGGTTCGCCTTCGGGCAGGTATTGTAAAATGCGCTGCAGCAGTTTATCAACACCCTGGTTCTTTAAAGCCGACAGGGAAACCACTTCTTTACAGTAAGGCTGCTGCTCAGAGAATTTAGTGGTGGTTTTCAGCTGTTCGTCATTCACCGTATCGGCCTTGTTTAAAATTACAATGGCCGGCGCTTTCAGCTTCAATGCCGAAAAGATGGCATGGCTTTCATCGGTATTTTCACGCACATCGGTGATGAGCAAAGCCACATCCGCATCTTCGAGGCTGCCCTTTACGGCCTGCATCATTTTTTCGTGCAGTTTGTATTTGGGTTCGATGATGCCCGGTGTATCTGAAAAAATGATCTGGTAATCCTTTTCGGTGAGGATGGCTTTGATGCGGTGCCGGGTGGTCTGCACTTTGTGTGATACAATGGCCATCTTTTCGCCCATGAGCGCATTGAGCAAAGTGCTTTTACCCGCATTGGGTTTACCGAATATGTTTACAAAACCTGATTTCATGCGTTGTGATCATTTTATATAAATTGATTATCACAAACATGCTGAAGAGATGGAGGAGATAATCAAATTCACCGGTTTTTGTTAACCGGGAATAAAAATTTGTTTTAAATCAGAAAAGGCTCAGCTGAGCCTTTTGATCTTTTAGTTGCGAAGACTGGGATCGAACCAGTGACCTTCGGGTTATGAGCCCGACGAGCTACCGCTGCTCTACTTCGCGGTGCAAAACTAAGGTTTTACCGCTCCCCTGCCAAATATTAAACTTTGATTTGTAGATTTGGCCATGATTAAAAAATATGCGTTCCCCGCAGTGCTGCTGCTGTTGGTGTTTACAGCCTGCCGCAGTAGACACAAAATAAATCAGCAAAGCGATGAAATATACAGTCGCCACCTGCAAAGGCAGGTTAAACTCACCATCATCAACACACCCATGCCCGATGATAAAACAGAACTGAATTTACTGATTCTGAACGATGGGCAGGACATGGAAAAACTGGGGGTAAAAGAGACGCTGGACAGTCTATATAAAAAGGGCTGATCAGCCCCTGCTTATCGTGGGTGTTCATGCCGGCGACCGGGAGCAGGAATATGGCGTTGCCGGTTATCCTGATTTTTTAAAACGGGGTAGCAAAGCCGGCTTTTATGATGCTTTTATCAACAATGAACTGTATCCCTTTGCCAAAAAAAATGCAACGGTGCGCAAATTTAAGACCGTAGCCATTGCCGGTTGTTCGCTGGGCGGATTATCGGCTTTTGATATTGCCTGGAACCGGGCAGACAAGATCGATAAAGTGGGTGTTTTTTCCGGCTCATTCTGGTGGCGGGATAAAGATGATAAAGCGGCTGATTATTCGGATGATAAGAACCGGGTAATGATGAATAAATTAAAAGCATCCCGAAAAAGGCCGGCATTGAAATACTGGTTTTATGCCGGTGGCAAAGAAGAAGACGGCGACCGCGATAAAGACGGCATCATTGATGTGGTGGATGATACCAAAGACCTGGTGGCCCTGCTCAAAAACAAAAATATTGCAATGCCCGGTGATATCAGCTATATAGAAGACCCAAACGGCAAACATGATCATGAGGCCTGGCGTAAACAGTTTGCGGATTTTTTGGTGTGGGGGTTTAAACGTTAATACGTTAATCCGTTAATTGGTTAATTCGTTAATACGTTAATTGGTTGAATGGTTTTATTCTTTATTCTTGATTCTTGATTCTTGATACTTGATACTTGATTCTTAACTGCTTAATATGTCGGTGTAATTATTTTCAGTTTTTTTTATTGTGTTTGGGCGAAGCCGCAATGAATTTTATATAGCCATTAAGTTTAGCCAGTATCTTTTCGGCTTCCATTAACAATTCTTCTGCCTTATTTTTTCAATTATTCTTCTTCTTTTACATTTTGCCAGCCAGGATTTGGTTTCCTGAGAGAGCCTCTTGAGTAAAAGTAAAACTGTTTACTCTCTTTGTAATAATATCTACCATACCCTTCTGCAATATTTGCTGATATGGAATCAGCTGATCTTACAACCTGTTTACCAATCGTTTCTTTGAGGAAATTATTCCAATCCATCACTATATCCCAGATCCTGTCAGAAAAAGAATCAGATAATTGATAAACCTCCAGTTTTTCCAATGTATAATCCATAAAAATCAAATTTAGTACGTGACCAATTTGAAATTTACGGATTACTCAATTGATTTATGCTATGATAAACGTATATACACGAATAAACGGATATACAAATTAACGTTTATACGGATTAACCAATTAACGTTTAACCGGATTAACCTTTATACGAATTAACCAATCAACGTTTAAACTAATTAACCTTTATACGGATTAACCAATTAACGTTTAAACTAATTAACCTTTACACGGATTAACCAATTAACGTTTAAACTAATTCCCCAACACGAAAAACCCAAAAACAAATAACAAAACAAAAATCTTACAACGTTTAAACTAATTAACCTTTTACGGATTAACCAATTAACGTTTAAACTAATTAACCTTATAGGATTAACCAATTAACGCTTATACGGATTAACGTTTATTCATTCACCTCCCCTTCCTCGCAACCTTACTCGACCCGCTGTTCTGTATATCTTTTATCAGCCCGGTTCCTTTAAAATGGATATTGCTGGCGCCGCTGGCACTTGCATTCAGCTCGCGGTTTACCGTGATGTTGATATCGGATGCACCCGATGCCTGTGCTGTACAATATTCAGATACCAGTTCGTAACCCTTTACATCACTGGCGCCGCTGCTTTCTATTTTTACGGTATTGGCCGTACCGGAAACGATCACATCAGATGCGCCGCTGAGGTTCAGTGATAATTTATCAACCGCCAGTTTTCCTTTAAAATCGCAGGCGCCCGATAACTGCAGTACCAATGACGGCACCGCGATGCTGCCGGATACCAACACATCGCATGCACCCGAAGCATGGAGGCTTTCCAGGTCTTTGAAAGAAACATACACACGCAGTTTCTTTTTTTGCGCGTTCCATTTTTTTTCGCCCTCGTAATAAATGTGCAGCATGTTGTTCTCAACAACGGTCTTTAAGCCTTCCTTAAAGCGCTCTTCCGATGCGCTTACGGCAATGGCTGCTTCGGCAGATTGTGAAAGAAACAGGTCGATGCCACCCGAGACCTTTATGGCATTGAAATTACCGGGCAGGGCCCTGGCTGTGGCATTGGGGTCAACCACGATCTCGGACTGTGCAATCAAAGTAAATGCTGAACTTAATAACAGCAGGCATACAATTATCTTTTTCATGATCTTTATTTTAAACAGTTATTTTAGATTTTTTAACAGAACCGCCACCCCTTACTTTTTTATTCCCGATAAGTGCAGCGCCTTTGTAGCGGATATCAGCACCGCTGACTGCATGGGCATTTAACTTTTTATTGATGGTTACCTGCACCGATGCACCGGTGCTTGCTTTGGCATCGCAAAGATCTGCAGCAAAACCGAACCCGTTGAATTCGGCGCCACTGCTCACATCCACGGTTAATTGATCAGCCTTGCCGGAGATGCTGATGACTGCACCACTGCTTACAGAAGCCAGCAGCGTTTTGGCATGCACGGTACCTTTGAAATCGGCACCGCTGCTTACCTGCAGGTTCAGGTTTGCTGTTTCAATGGTTCCGATCACGTGTACTTCTGAGCCGGCTGATGCAACTAATTTTTCCAGGGTCTTAAATGAAACGTATGCCTTTAGATTTTTGAACCCGGTTTTACCGGTCAATCCAGTTTTGTCGAAATAGATCTTTAATGTGCCGTTCTCCACTTCGGTTTTTAAACGGTCGAGGTATATTGGATCGTTTGCACTCACTGCCATCGATTCGGTATTGCCCGGGCTGATATAAAGGTCAATGCCGCTTGAAACTTGAATGGCATTAAAACCTGCAGTTACTGCACGGGGAGTTGCATTGGGATCGTTGACCTGGTTGTCCTGTGCAAAAACGGCCAGCGCGAAAAAACCGGCCAGGGATAATAATAATTTTTTCATCTTACTGTTATGTTTGTTTTTAAAAGATGAAACTTACCGGGCAGCGCAATCATGCAGATTGCCCGGTAAATAAGTTTCATGGCTATACTTATTACCTGATACGATCCGGGATGCTTTTTTGTTACAGCATTTGAAAAAATAACCGGTAACTCCCCTACCTTTGCATTGCAAAAGTTCTTTTAACCGTTTGAATTTCCGGGGTGCTGCTGCCAGACAGGCAAAAGCTGAGATAATACCCGATAACCTGCACAGGATAATGCCTGCGAAGGGAGAAAAGTCGCCACCCGGCCATACAAGGCCCGGTTTTGTAACGGTATGCACTCCCCCGGATGTTCAGCTCAATTTTTAATGATGAAGAAGTTAATGATATGTACCCTGCTATGCGCCGGATATGCAGCCGCATTTGCACAAACCGAAAAGAAATTCAATGATACGGCTTACCTGCAGCCTGTTGAAGTGCTGGCCATCAGGGCCGGTGAAAAAGCGCCCTTTGCCAAAACTGACCTGGGCAAAAAAGACATTGAAAAAAATAACCTGGGGCAGGACCTTCCTTTTTTACTGAACCAGACGCCATCGGTGGTGGTGAGCAGCGATGCAGGCAATGGCATTGGTTATACCGGCATCCGCATAAGGGGTACCGATGCAGCCAGGATCAATGTTACCCTCAACGGTATCCCATATAATGATGCGGAAAGCCAGGGAACTTTTTTTGTTGACCTGCCCGATTTTGCATCTTCGGCAAACAGTATACAAATACAGCGTGGCGTGGGTACTTCATCCAATGGCGCCGGCGCATTTGGAGGCACCATCAATATTGCAACCAATGATCTGAATAAAGAATTTTATGCTGCATCCAACAACAGTTTTGGTTCGTTCAAAACTTTTAAGAACAACATACAGTTTGGCAGCGGTTTACTGGGTAAACATGTTACGGTTGATGGCCGGCTGAGCCGCATCAGCAGCGATGGTTATATTGACCGGGCCAATGCAAACCTGCAATCATTTTATATCAGCACGGCTTATGTAAACGAAAAAAACGCGCTGCGGCTGAATGTGTTTTCGGGTAAGGAAAAAACCTACCAGGCATGGAACGGCGTGGCAGAAAATTTACTGGCAACCCACCGTACCCACAACCCCAGCGGTACCGAAAGGCCCGGACTGCCCTATGATAATGAGACCGATAATTACACGCAAACCCATTACCAGCTTTTTTATAACCGGAAGTTCAACCCTTACTGGAAAGGGAACCTGGCCGTTTTTTTAACCCGCGGCAAAGGATATTACGAACAATACAAAGCAGGGGAAAGCTTTTCTGATTATGGCCTCCCCAACCAGATAAACGGCACAACGGTGATCACCGAAACCGACCTGGTGAGAAGGCTCTGGCTGAACAATCATTTTTACGGAACCATTTTTTCGCTGCAATACCGTAAACATAAAACACAGCTGATCATTGGCGGTAGTTATAATGCATACGACGGTAAACACTACGGCACCATAAAATGGACCGGCATACCGGCAGCCATACCCGCCGGGTACCGCTGGTACAACACGGATGCACACAAAAAAGACGGTTCGCTGTATGCCAAATGGATACAGCAATGGGGCAGCCACTGGCAAAGCTTTGCAGATGTGCAGGTACGGCATATTGATTACCGTATCCATGGTTTCAGGTACAATCCTTCCCTGGCCATCAAAGAGCAGTATACCTTTATGAACCCGAAATTCGGCATCACGTACACGCATCAGAAATGGCAGGCCTATATTTCGTATGCGCTTGCAGGTAAGGAACCCAACCGCGATGATTTTGAAGCGGGCAATACACAGCTACCCAAACCCGAACGCCTGCACGATATAGAAATGGGAGTTGAAAAAAAAGGAGCCTGGTATGCTTTTGGGGCCAACTTATATTACATGCATTACAAAAACCAGCTGGTATTAACCGGCAAGATCAATGACGTAGGCGCATATACGCGTACCAATATGGCCAACAGTTACCGGGCAGGCATAGAACTGCAGGGCAGCATGAAGATCACAACATGGATGAGCGCTGCCGCCAACATCAGCTTCAGCGAAAATAAAATAAAGGGTTTTACAGAATACCTGGATGATTATGACAATGGCGGGCAGCAGGTTAATTTTTATAGAAAAACAGATATTTCTTTTTCTCCCCCGGTGACCGCCGGCGGAAGCATTCATTTTACTCCTGTTACAAACGGGGAGATCAGTTTGATCAGTAAATATGTGGGCCGGCAATACCTTGACAACACGGCACAACGCTCAAGAAGTTTAGATCCATATTATACCCAGGATATCCGTTTGAGTTATACCCTTGAAAATAAAATAAGCAAGTCGGCCAGCCTGGTTTTGCAACTGAATAATGTATTCAATAAAAAATACGAACCCAATGGTTACAGTTTCAGTTATATCTATGGCGGAGAAACGGCTACCGAAAATTTCTACTTCCCCATGGCAGGGTTTAATTTTATGGTGGGGGGTGAATTTGAGGTTTTGATGCTGGATGCTGGATACTTGATACTTGATACTTGATACTGGATTCTGGATACTGGATTCTGGAAACTTCGTCAACTCAATTTTATCCCCGATATCTGCGAAGTGGACTCCCGATTTATCCTCCGTACCTTCACGAATCAGGACTCGACCTCATCCCCCAAACTTCTCCTGCCATACCATCATTCCGCCGGTGAGGTTCTTTACATTGGTAAAGCCAAAGGTTTCCAGCATCATGCAGGCCTGCATACTCCTGTTACCGCTGCGGCAGTAGCAAACCAGTTCCTCATTTTTCAGATCGTCAATATCATCCACGAGCATCATCTGTATCTTGCCCAGGGGAAGCAATGTGCCGCCAATATTGAATTCGGCATGTTCGCCCGGTTCACGCACATCCAGTAAATGAATGGTTTCGCCTGCATCCATGCGGGTTTTTAATTCTTCGGCAGTGATCGTTATCATGGCAGTTCATTTTTACGGGTGGGTAAAGTGTCTATGGCATTTTTCATAACCTGCGATATCCATACATCCATCAGTTGCCCCTGTTGAATATAGGTCAGCCTTTTTTCAACATCAAACCTGTCGGGCCTTTGCTGTATCACATAGGCAATAGCCGTATCCGTTATAATACCATCTCCAATGGTTGCACCCAGGCCTATCCCGCTTTCTTCGAGGTAATCTTTTGCTTCGGCGTAGGTCATGCCGATCAGTGACGGAACCGGTATCTCTTTTTGGTCGAGGCCGCCGCCGATCACCAGGTCGATGCGGCTGCCCCACTGTATCTTTGTTTTTTCGGCTATGCGTATACCGTTATACTGTTGTTCCAGTACAGACCCCAGCATAAAATCGGTACGGTAGGTGGTATCGCCCAGCTCCAGGTGGTTCCGTTCCAGCATTTTGATGGCAAAGGCAAGGTTCTGCCCTTCCAGTTTGGGCATATCCACCATGGGTGGCACTGTACGGTTTACGGTTATAAAAACGGTGCGGTTGATCTTTACCAGTGCATTGGGATCGGGCAACTGTTTTAACACAATGCCCCTGGCGGCTGTATCGGTAAACACTGAATCCTGGATATATACTTCAAAGCCCTGCTTTTCGAGCAGGTTTATGGCAGCATCTGTTTTCATGCCGGTAACAGCAGGCACTTTTAAATAGGCCCCGTGTTTGGTTAACCAGCCCAGCATTTTCAGGAACAGGAATATGATCAGCACCACCAGGACGATAGCTGCCAGCAGGTTTACCCAAAAAGGTTTATTTGTTATGAATTTAAACACGCTGTTAAATTAAAATGATGATTGATTTTCATTAACGGTTATGTAAACAGGATTCCAGCAATTCGGTATAAAACTGTTGCAGGGTCCAGCCCATGGCCCTTACCTGCTGCGGCACAATGCTGGCCTCACTTTGCCCGGGTACTGTATTTATTTCAAGCAGAACGGGATTGCCCGATGATGCATCGTAAATAAAATCGATCCTTACCAGCCCGTTACAGTTGAAAATGGCATAGGCTTTACGGGCTTCGGCCCTGATCTTTTCTGCAATATCATCCGGTACCTGTGCCGGTGTAATTTCATCACTGGCTCCTTCATACTTGGCTTCAAAATCAAAGAACTCATTTTTAGAAATGATCTCGGTGATGGGTAAAGCGATCACTTCACCTTTGGATTTAAAAACACCGATGGTCAGTTCGCGTCCTTCTATAAATTCTTCCACCAGTACCTGGTCATCTTCTTTAAAGGCTTTATCAATGGCTGCGGGCAGTTCACCGGCTGTTTTAACCTTACTCATGCCGATACTGCTGCCGCCGTTGTTTGGTTTTACAAACACCGGTAATTTTAAATCCTGCAGAACAGTGCCGGGCGAAACCGGGATATGTTTAAACAGGTGTACCGATCTGGCCACGTGCATACCGGCAAATGAGGCTACGGCAACCGTATATCTTTTATTGAATGTTAAAGCAGAGGTGGCGGTATCGCAGGTGGTGTAGGGAATACCCAGGATATCAAAATAGCCCTGCAGTTTGCCGTCTTCGCCGGGGGTACCGTGAAGGCCTACCAGCACTGCATCAAAATTTATTTTAGTTCCGTTAATGGTTATGCTGAAATCATTTTTATCAACCGGGATCTTTTCGCCGCCTGCTGCCAGGTAATACCAGCCTGCCGGGTTGATATCAATTTTAAAACATTCCCATTTAGCGGTATCCAGGTTTTTTTGAATGGCATCGGCGCTTTTATAGGAGATCACAGCCTCCCCGGAATAGCCACCGGTGATCAATGCAATTTTTTTCTTCATTTGGTTAACGCAGGTTGTTTTACAAAGAAACGAAATAAAGGCAATGGATTATTAATTATAACAAACTGTTGAGGATTTCAGGAAACACCCGTAAAACATTCATTATTCATCTTCTTTACTGTCACCGATTCCTTCATTCCCGCTGTCGAGCACATATTTCCAGGTGCCGTCCTTTTCTTTTTTCCAGATGCTTACATAGGTGCCGTAAATAACGGTGTCCTTGTTTGTTGGCCTGATGGCATACACACCGTAGGTATATCCCAGTTCTCCTGATCTTGCAATGGCGCCGTTCCTGGGTTCCCAGGTCATGGTATAATCGGTATCATTTTGCTGAATCAAAAAATCAATGGCATCGGCACCGGCTATCGGCAGCCGGTTGGGCCGAAGCAATACGCCGTTACTGTCGATGTATTCTATAAAAGCCGTCTTCATCCCTTTCTCTTCGCACAGCCTCGAAAAATCCCTGTCGGCCTTCAGCATCTCCATTTTAGCAATGGCACCGGTTTTTGTTTCCTGTTCGGTTGATAACCTGCAGGAACCAATGATCAACAACGGAATTATAAAAAATATATTTTTATTCATACAACAAATTAATAAAATAAGGCCAATTAAAAAAGGCGAAAGTATTATAACAATACCCTCGCCCTGAAGCAGGAAATATCACCTGCCTGTAATACCCGCAATGAAGCGGATTATAAAGCGTTCGTGAATGGTGAATGGTTAATGGTGAAGGTGCATGAGAATTGTGAAGCCTTATCTCAACTCCTGACTCCCGACTCCCGACTCCCGACTCAAATATGCATCCTGTCTTTTTTCGCCATCAGTTCATCCACTGTTTCAACATACATTTCATCAGGCACGCAACAATCTACCGGGCAAACGGCAGCACATTGTGGTTCTTCATGAAAACCCTGGCACTCCGTACACTTATTAGGTGTGATATAATAAATATCCATACTAACAGGCGTATTGCGCTGATCAGCGTCGATCTGTGTTCCGTCCATCAGGGTAAACATGCCTTTTACTGTTGTTCCATCTGATGCAGCCCATTCAACACCACCTTCGTAAATAGCGTTATTGGGACACTCCGGTTCGCATGCACCGCAGTTTATACATTCTTCTGTGATCTTTATAGCCATCTATCGTAATTTTGATTTGTAAAACCTCCTTATGGAAGCCAGGTGCAATTTAATAATAACAACATGAATTTACAAAAACGAATTGAAATTTTACTGCGTTTACGGGATTATTTAATAACCAATGATCAAGAATGGCAGCAAATCAAATTAAAATCATCTTTCATAACGGATGGTTTACGATTGAATTCATTGACCTGGCGGTATCCAATATCTGTTCAGCATTTTTACAACCCGAAAAACTTGAAAGCTGGGCGGCGCATTACCACCTGGATGATAATGTGGGCGGCAAAAATACCGGCATTGTAATGGCCGGGAACATACCGCTGGTTGGGTTTCATGATTTTTTATGCGTGTTCATCAGCGGGCATAAGCAAACCATTAAATTATCCTCGAAAGATGATATCCTGTTAAAACACCTTGTGGATATCATGACTGCCTGGGAACCGGAATTAAAAAATGATATCCGTTTTGCAGACCTGCTGAAGGGATGTGATGCCTATATTGCTACCGGCAGTAATAATTCGGCCCGGTATTTTGACCTGTATTTCTCAAAATACCCGAACATCATCCGGCGCAACCGCACATCTGTGGCCCTTTTAACCGGCCATGAAACAATGGATGAATTAAACATGCTGGCGGATGATATACACCAGTATTTTGGATTGGGCTGCCGCAATATCACACAAATATTTGTGCCGGCAGGATATGATTTTATTCCCCTGCTGGGAACTTTTGATAAATACAAATATTTTGCAGATCATCACAAATACAAGAACAATTACGATTACCAGCTATCCATTGCTTTGTTGAACAATATTTACTATATGACCAATGGCAGTACTTTATTGATGGAAAATGATGCCATTTTTCAGCCATCAGCCAGCTTCATTACCAGTTTTAGATGATGCAAAACAGGTGACCGCCCGTTTAAAAGATAATGAAGCCGTACAGTGTATCTGCGGCAGCGGGGGCATTGCATTTGGACAGGCGCAAAGGCCGTCCCTTATGGACTATGCCGACGGTGTTGATACCATGCAATTTTTGTTAACTTTATGACCTCACCCCTCCCGATAGCTATCAGGACTCCAAAAGGAGAGGGTGAAGCGGAGATCATAGCGAAGGTTAAAAAAGTTAAATTTTTATTGAGCAAATGATCTACGAAACTCTTCCTAATTAATTGTTAAAGATGGCAGTTGGTAAATAACATTTTGTCATTGATTCGTTATTTTGTACAAACAGGCACAGGACTTGATAAATGAAGAGGAACCCTTTTAAACAAATACTTTTCAAAAATTGTTGAACTACATAAAACCTACGAAAAATGAAATGGAAACAGATCTTTGCAACCGTTGCCATTAGTGCAGTAACTACCCTTGCCGTGATCTGGGGAACCGGAACTTTTATTACAAAAAACAATAGCTATGCCGGCCAGCAGCCGGGGATGGTTCCTGCAAATTATAAATATGCAGGTTTAACGGATGGTGATACCCCAACAGGCAGTAACATTGATTTTACAGCACCTGCAGAAGCCGCAACACCGGCCGTTGTGCACATCAAAACAAAAACAAATGCCAAACAGGTAAACAACAGTTTGCCAAAAAAGGTGCCCAATAACCCGTTCAGTGATTTTTTAGATGATGACATGTTCAACCAGTTATTCGGCGGCCGCGGCCGCAACGTCATACCTGAACAAAGGGCCAGCGGTTCGGGCGTTATCATCAGCGAAGACGGTTACATTGTAACCAATAACCACGTGGTGGATAATGCAGACGAAATTACCATTACACTCAGCAACAAAAAAACATACAAGGCAAAAGTGATCGGCACCGACCCTTCGTATGACCTGGCTGTGATCAAAGTGGAAGCAGCAGGTCTGCCCTTTTTATTATACGGAAATTCGGATGATATAAAGATCGGGCAATGGGTATTGGCCATCGGTTATCCTTTAAACCTGGAGACCACCGTAACGGCAGGTATTGTAAGTGCCAAGGCAAGAACACTGGGATTGAACAGGGATAAAAGCGGCGATGCCAGGGCCGGTGTGGAATCATTTATACAAACCGATGCAGCTGTAAACATGGGCAACAGCGGTGGCGCCCTCATCAATACCAATGGCAAACTGATCGGTATCAATTCTGCCATTGCTTCACCAACCGGTTACTACTCGGGTTACTCGTATGCCATACCGGTTAACATTGTACAAAAGGTAGTTGACGACCTGATCAAATTCGGAACTGTTCAGAGAGGATTCCTGGGCGTAAGTTTTGTAAATGCCAGTGACCTGACCGATGATGATAAAAAGAGACAGGGTATTCCGTCGGGTACAGAAGGTATTTATGTATCTGAAGTACCAACAGAAGGCGGCGCTTATGCAGCCGGTATCCGTAAAGGAGATATCCTTACAAGAATTAACGGCAACACGATCACCAACGGCGCCGAAATGCAGGGAATGATCAGCATGCAGAAACCGGGTGATAAAATACCGGTTACATACCGCAGGAACGGTAAAGAGAATACGGTAACGGTTACCCTGAAAAACAAGGCCGGTAATTACGAAATCGTAAAAGCAGATGCCGTGATAGAAGCACTGGGCGCCGACCTGGTTACCCTTGATCCGAAAAAGGCCAGGGATTACGGCATTGCAGGCGGTGTAATTGTTAAGAAAATAAACGAGGGCGCTTTAAATGACCAGACCAGGATGAAAGACGGTTTTATCATTTTAAAAGTGAATGACCAGTTTTTTATTCCTTTATTTTAACCAGTACCAAATATTCCCAGGGTTGCATTTTTATAAACCCGCCGGGCGACAGGTAAGCGGTTGTTTTATCAAAAACATTCAAATACGTTCCATCCACAAGCCGGTCTTTAATGACCAGCCCGGTTCTTTCATTGCTTACATTCAAAAACACCAGCACTTCATCCTGTTCATACTTACGCAAATAAGCCATACTGTTCTTGCCGCCTTCTGTAAGTATGTGAAAGGTGCTTACTGCGGCATCTGCAGCACGCAGTGCCGGGTTTTGTTTATGCAAAGCCAGCAGTGTTTTATAAAAATCATGCAAACCGAATTCGCCGGTCCACGCTACCGGGTCCTTATCAAAGAACTTCAGTCGTTTTAAGTTGGGCATTTCCTGGCCGCTGTAGATCATCGGTATCCCGTTCCAGGTACAACTGAATACAGCGAGGGCTTTTGCCATTTCGCCATACTTTTCATATTCGGTTCCGTTCCAGGTATTTTCATCATGGTTGGATGTAAAATACATACGATAAGCCGTACCCGGAAAATCGGTATCGTATTTTGCAAGCACATCGTATAAACCGTTGAGGTTTACCTGGCCCTTGTAAAAATTTTCGGTGATGTGCATCCATTCCCAGGTAAAACTGGCATCAAAAACCTCATGGTAACTGACCTCTTCCGATTCGGCCAGCCAGAACAGCCCGGGCTTTAATGGCTCAATGGCGGTTCTTGCTTTTTTCCAGAAATGCAGCGGTGTTAAATGTGCCAGGTCGGCCCGGAAACCATCAATATCAAAACCGGTGACCCAGTATTGCATGGCATCGATCATGGCATCCTGCTGGGCGGCATTGTGGTGATCGATCTGTATCACATCCGTCCAGTCGTATGGCGACTTAAAATTCCCCTGCTCATCCCTTTCAAAATAAGCAGGATGGTCTTTGGTCCATACATGATCCCAGGATGCATGATTGGCAACCCAGTCCATGATCACTTTCATACCCAATGCATGTGCCTGGCTGACCAGGTTTTTAAAATCTGCTGCAGTACCAAATTCGGGATTAATGCCCTTATGGTCCATGATGGAATAATAACTGCCCAGGCTGCCTTTCCGGTTAATTTTTCCAATGGGATGAACGGGCATGAACCAGAGTACCTCTACGCCCATATCCTGTAACCTGGACAATGATCCGGCAAAGGCATTAAAAGTTCCTTCAGGACTGTATTGCCGGATATTTACTTCATAAATATTGGTGTTTGCCACCCAGCCTGCCCTTTTATAAATGGTATGCATACCCGTATCGGATTAAGTTCAGTAATTAAGATCAAATGTACACCCTGCTTTTTAATTGATGCATATGCCTGTATTTAAACTGAAGCTGTTTTTTAAACAGGCTGCCGGCCATCATTTTACACAGCAACCCTGTACCTTTGCAGCTGTTATACTTTACCATGAAACAATTTGATGTTCCGATCATTTACCGAAGCCCTTTAATAGCGGCTATCAAGAACAAACGCAGGCTGCAGGATAAGATGAAAAAAGATTTCAATCCTACCCTGCTTGATTTTGGCCCGCTGCAGATTTACCTGGCCCGCCATTTTGGTTTTTGTTATGGCGTTGAAAATGCCATTGAGATCGCATTCCGTACCATTGAACAAAACCCCGGAAAGCGCATATTCCTGTTGAGTGAAATGATCCATAACCCGCAGGTAAATGCCGACCTGCTGGAAAAAGGCGTGCGGTTTTTACAGGATACCAACGGCAAACAGGTGATCCCTTTTGAATCATTGACCAAAGATGATATTGTGATCATTCCGGCATTTGGAACCACGCTGGACATTGAAAAAAAACTGAAGGATACCGGTATCAAAACCGAGCAATACAATACCACCTGCCCGTTCGTGGAAAAAGTATGGAACCGCAGCGAACAGATCGCAAAGAACAACTACACGGTAGTGGTACATGGTAAACCAACCCATGAAGAAACGAGGGCAACATTTTCGCATGCATCGGTACATACAGCAACCATTATTGTTAATGATATGGCAGATGCCGTTGCCCTGGCCAGATACATGACCGGTGAAAAGAACAGCGACCGGTTTGCTGCTGAATTTGCCGGTAAATTTTCTGAAGGGTTTGATGTTTCCAAAGACCTGGAAAGGATCGGTGTTGTTAATCAAACCACCATGCTGGCGGGCGATACGCAGGAGATCGCTGATTTTTTAAAACAGGTAATGCTTACCAGGTACAACCTGGATGAGAACAGGATCAGCGAACGGTTTGCCGATACCAGGGATACGCTTTGTTATGCCACCCATGATAACCAATCAGCCGTGTACGGTTTGCTGGAAACAGAAGCCGACCTGGCCATTGTTGTTGGCGGCTACAACAGCAGCAACACTTCTCACCTGGTGGAATTGTGTGAGGCCAGGCTGGCCACCTATTTTATCAATGATGCAGAAAAAATAATTTCGGGATCACAGATCCGGCATTTTGATCTTCATAATAAGATGGAGATGATCACAGGCCATTTCCTGCCGCAAAAAGATCCGGTTAAAATTTTAATGACCAGCGGCGCCAGTTGTCCCGATGCCCTGGTGGAAGGCGTGATAGAAAAGATCAGTTCCTTTTTTAGTTCAGGAAAAAATACGGATGCGCTGGTACATGAATTCAGCCATTAATGAACAGGGGTGTTTCATTTTCCTTCAAAATTTTATAGCATTTTTCAAAAAGAGCCCCCGTTTTACAGGGGGACATCTTTTGTTTGTGCTTGGTTATCGGATTATTTTAATGATTTGATTGTTTTATACAGTGGATCTTTCTTTATTGTTTACATAAAACAGGCTTTTAAAAACTACAACCTGCCCGGCATAACAAAAAGCCCTGACTTTAAAAAGGATTGGATAGCGCTGTTAAGCGGTTATGTGTATTGTAAATCGAAGGAATTGGAGTTGCAGTGATATTTTAAAACATGCTTTTCATGTTCCTGCCTGAACTGAATATGGAAGTGTAGATGTTTTTTGAGGGATACTGAACCGGTGTTTATTAAGGGGTAAGCAGTACAAATTTATAAAAAATTTTAAATAATCCAAGTATTGATTTTAATGCCAGGGTAACAGCACAGGATATCAGCTGTTTAGGCTTTGTTTTTAATTGCATGTTGGGCAAAATCCAATGCTTTTTTAAATTGTTCCTCCATACTTAAATTGCTGTTATCAATCTCTATGGCATCTTTGGCTTTCCGCAAAGGGCTGATCTCCCGGTTGGAATCAATATAATCACGCATTTCAAGATTATTCTTTACTTCTTCGATGGTGATGTTCGGGTTTTTAAGATAAGTTCTTTAAAACGGCGCTCTACCCTTACGGCGGCATCGGCTGTCATAAATATCTTAAGTTCTGCATCGGGAAAAACCGTGGTACCGATATCCCTTCCGTCCATCACGATCCCCTTTTGCTCACCCATTTTTTGCTGCTGGGCCACGGCAAATGTGCGCACTTCCTTAATGGCCGCCACTTCACTTACTTTTTCGGCGATCACCAGGTCCCTGATCAAATATTCCACATTCTCTTCATTCAGGTAGATCTCTGATTGCCGGGATGTATCATTGAACTTAAAAGCAATGGTAATTTCGTTCGGCGCTTCGGTTACTTCACCGGTATCATTCCAGTTTACCTGGTTGCGCAAAAAATACAAAGTGATGGCACGGTACATGGCACCACTGTCGATATAGGCATAGCCAAGTGCTTTGGCGAGTTGCTTTGCCAGGGTACTTTTTCCGCAGGAGGACCAGCCATCAATTGTCACAATAATTTTTCCTTTCATGTTCCCGCAAAAATGGTTCAAAAAAATGCGAATTCAAAATGAAATTAAAAAATGCCTTTCAATGATTGAAAGGCATTATTGCGTAGTCAGGGAGGCTCATAGCCTGGGGTAAGCGTATCTTAGTTGAATAATACGATCTTTTGAGTGTGCAGGTTGTTGTTGATCTGAACCTGTATAAAGTAAGATCCATTGCTGAACCTTGAAAGGTTTGACAGGCTGATCACATTATTTCCTTTTGATGCCTTTTGTTTCTGAACAAATACAATCTTTCCTGTATTATCCAGCATTCTCAGGTCGGCAGTTGTTTCTGTTTCACTGTTAAATCTTACCTGGATATTACTGGTGGCAGGATTAGGTGAAATGGATAGCTGTATCCTGGTTTGTGTATTTTTAATGATCACCAGGTTACTGTATTTTATTTCTCCTGCTTTACCGATCACCTTAAGCCTGTAATAAATAATTTCGTTACTGATACCGCTTATATCATCAGTAAATCCAAAGCTTTGTTCTGCGTGTAAGTTTACCGGTCCCTGTACATTACCAACTTTAGAATAATTGATATTGTTTACACTCCGTTCAACTTCAAAACGATCAATTTCTTTTGCGGCTATGATTGTCCAGCTTAGCGGCACCTGGTTCTTTTGCAGCACACCTGTAAAGCTTAAAAACTCTACCGGGAGTACAAACCCAACAGAACGCCAGTCCCTGTCGGATTGATAACTGTTTGTTTTTTGAACAGTAGTTCTTGAGCCAGGGGCAGCATCACCGGTAAAGTTGCCTCCATTACCCATCCGGTATGAAGTTCCTTTGATATTGGTTACCGAGGTCAATGAATCAAAACGGTTATCAAGGCCATCCCCATCTGTATCCAGCCCGGTTAAGGTTACATCATCATTCTGTTCTCCGTCCAGGTTAAAATCATTTCCTTCTACCCTGTCATCAGCCCGTCGCCATCGGTATCCGTTATCCCTGTAATCCGGTGTAGCATCTGCATCATGGTCGTACACAAATATGCCTGAGCCACTGAATGCTGCGGGTAGATTATCGTATGGGTTCATCAATCCGTCGCCGTCGGTATCAACCAAAGTAGGCAATAAATAACCGGCAGTAGATTGTCCTTCTATATTATCAGGTATCCCGTCATCATCAGCATCTATATCCAGGTAATCGGGATTACCAACTCCATCCGAATTCGGGAGGTTTAAAGAAGCGAAACCGGAAACATTTACTGACCATCCGTTGGTAGCCAAAGCTCCATCTGCCAAACCATTATAATTTGCATCGGGCAAACCTGCTTCTATCACATCTGCAATTCCGTCACCATCACTATCCAGGTCGTAGGCATTGGGCCTGAGGTCCCTGTCTTTATTTTTATTGGGCCAGTTATCCGCCCTTCCATCAACAGGGGTTAATATCAAGACCGGTCAATAATAAAGCTGATGCCAAAATATAACTGTCAGCTATACCGTCGCTGTTTGCATCGGCAAATCCATCGATCCTGCCATCATTATTAGCATCCGTTCCCAATGCTTCCACCAGATCGGGGATGCCGTCATTATCACTATCCGTATCCAAATAATTTGGAATACCATCCCCATCAAGATCCAGATTACCCAAACCATTACCCGAACCCTGCACACCTGTATTATTGGCATCTACATTCTGAGATAAACCGTCATTGTCGGTATCCACATAGTTATCAATGATACCGTCGCCATTGGTATCCACACCATATGATTCCGCCACATCGGGTATACCATCATTATCACTGTCCAGGTCATATTGATTGGGAATACCGTCATTATCTTTATCCGCATTATCATTCACTCCATCGCCGTTGGTATCCACAAAACCGGGAAAATCCGTATCATAAAAATTGGGGATACCGTCATTATCAGAATCAGCACCATAATCAAAATTATCGTTTACCCCATCCAGGTTGGTATCTGCATAACCCGGGTAAAGCGGATCCTTCCAGTTAGGAATTCCATTTGTATTATGATCCTGCAGGGCAAGGGGATTATTAAATTCCACATAATCCGGTATGCCGTCATTATCATCATCAATATCTATACAAATGGTTATGATGACTGCTATTCTTGCAGTGTCGGAACATCCCTCGCCATTGGTATAATATGCCCAGTAGATACCTGATGCAGTTACCGGTGCATAAGGGTTAAAAATGTTTGCCGGTATAAAAGGCTTTGCCGAATAAAAAGTATAGCCAGCATATTTCCACCAGGGCAGTGTAATATTTACAGTAGCACATTTATTTACCAGCAATGTATCTTTAGGCGTAAAACACGTACCGGATAAGGGAAGAATAACCGGCCCTTTGATGATACAACCGGAATTGATCACACCACTTGAATCAAAAAGCGGGCTACCGGATAATCTACCCGAATAATTTATTGTTGCACTGTTCCTTAATGATCCTACGCAACTAACAATCTTACAGGCAGAAGCTGATACCACTTTAAATTCCACATTACTTCCTACGCCCGGGCCTATTTTACCACCTGCAGCCGAATTTGCACCAACCCCTAAACGGAATAATATCCGGTTATTGGTAACATCATAATCGGCTTCATCATCGCCCAAAGCATCTGTTTTAGCTACTCCGCCGATCCTGATACTGCCGGGCATATATGTTGTTCCTGCCGGCAGATTATCGGTGATGACCGTATTGGTACTTGAGTCGTTACCTGAGTTTGTAAAATTGATCTGGTACAGCAAACTGTCGCCGGGCAAAAACGCCCCTCCATTAATATCTGTTGCTGTTTTATCAAATGCAAAGGTTGGGTTATACTGTGATATGGATGTGGTTAAAATATGTGCGATGACCATCTCCTGCGGGGAAGCAAACCTAACAGTGGCCGAGGTTTTACTGTTACCTAACTGCGCGTTGCCGGCATTAGGCATATCAAGGATACTGGCATCATACCCCAGCGTATTATTAAATGCCAGGATTCCGGGTGGTTACCACGGCACCCTTTATAGGAAATAGCACTGTTCCACATGCGGTCTCCGTCATAAGCAACCGCTCCCAGTTCACAACTGACCGGGCCCGTGGGCGGTGTTAAGAAACCACTGATGCTTACGTCTACCGGGGCATTACCTGATTCCACCACGGCACATCCATCAAACACGGTGAGGTTACGCGATGGCAAAGAAGGATTGGCATATGCTATAACAAGCGTCCAGCCTCCATAAGCATTGTCTTTGTTTAATGGTGGCACCACGTTGGCAACAGTATAAGTACCATTGGGATTTGTGGCATTCACCAATGCTGTAATATCAGCAAAACACTGAAAGCCGGTATACATAAAACCCGTTGGGTTTGATGAGTTATAGTAATCAGTTTGAGTTGAAGTAATGTTGATATAAGAAGCTGCCCCGGGTAACTTTAATTTAACGGAGGTTTCGCCGGTGATCCAGGATGTACTTTCATCTCCACTTCCTTCACCTGAAACAGGTTGCCTGCCCTGAACTATAGCCATATTTACCGGCCCCGTTAACCGGCACCGCACCTGTATTCCAGGTTGAGGCATTTACAGTAAGCCGGATTGTTTCCAGTCATTACCAACCGGGCATCATTTGCCGGAGTTGCATCCTGTTGCATGATAATTCCATACAGTTCCAAAGGGCCATTTTGGAGGTAAGGGATTATCAACATCAATATTAATCCCTTTCCATCGTCATCCATCCTTGGAACCGGTTGGAGGCAGTTCGCCGGTTCCGGGATTCCGGCACCAACACCAGACGTGGAAATGATACTGTTGGAAACATAAACAATATTTCCTTTCACGGAAGGATTATAGTATCTCGGTGTAAATGCACGCAGTATCTGTGCATTGGTTACTGAACATTTAACAGTAAAATAGTGATCAAAAGGGGTACAATTCTTTTCATGATTTCCAGATTTTTAAGTTTCTGGCTTTTCAAAAAGAATATGGGGGGCTTAAGAAGGATAAAAACGATTTATTTAAAATTCTGTTATGTTACTTTAAACGAATCCTTTGTAACAATTTAAATGTTGTGATTGGTGACAGGTCAGATGATCATACTACTTGGTAAAATCATCCCTGTCAAATAAGGGAAGAAACACGTGAAAGACAGTAAAATTACTATTCTGTTAGGGGACACAAATATATCTAAAACTTATTTTAGATTTCCAAACAAATGACCAAATTTTTTCAGAAACCGTAAAACAATTCTATAAGTTAATTATACATTTTCAACGAATTAAAAAACCCATTTCTAAATCAATATATAATAAAATGCCATCCCGGCATAGGCGGGATGGCATCAATTAAACTTTGTTACTTGGAATTTTTATACCTCGGACTTTTTCTCCTTTTTCTTCTCTTCCTCTTTAAAGGTGAATTTGACCTTTCTCGGCCGTTTCATCCAGCTCTGCAACCATTACATCGCCGTTCTTGATATTCATGTTCAAGATCTCTTCTGCCAAAGGATCTTCCAGGTATTTTTGAATGGCCCGGTGCAAAGGCCTTGCGCCAAACTGGGAATCATACCCTTTATCTGCAATAAAATTCCTTGGCCTTTTCGGTTAATTCCATGGATAAACCGAGGTTGGTGAGCCTTTTCTTTACACCCTGCATTACAATATCAATGATCTCAAAAATATTTTCCCGGGTGAGCGAGTTAAATACCACCACATCATCGATCCTGTTTAAAAACTCGGGACTGAATGTACGTTTCAGCGCTTTTTCGATCACCGCCTTATTATTCTCATCTGCATTTTCCATCCGGTTGGCAGTGGCAAATCCCACACCATCGCCAAAATCCTTTAACTGGCGGGCGCCGATATTGGAGGTCATGATGATCAGTGTATTTTTAAAATCAATTTTGCGGCCCATGCCATCAGTCAGCAGCCCGTCATCCAGCACCTGCAATAAAATATTGTAGATATCCGGGTGTGCTTTTTCTATTTCATCCAGCAGGATAACACAATAGGGTTTGCGGCGTACTTTTTCGGTCAGCTGGCCGCCTTCTTCATAACCCACATGCCCGGAGGTGCACCGATCAAACGGCTTACGGTGAATTTCTCCATGTATTCACTCATATCTATCCGGATCAATGCATCATCACTGTCGAACATATGCCGGGCAAGCGCCCGTGCCAGTTCGGTTTTACCTACGCCGGTGGGGCCAAGGAAAATGAATGTACCGATCGGTTTTTTAGGATCCTTCAATCCTACCCGGTTACGCTGTATGGCTTTCACCACTTTTGAAATGGCTTCATCCTGCCCTACCACTGCTCCCTGCAGGTCGGTGGCCATGCGGCGCAGTTTATCTGTTTCGGCCTGTACCATCCGTTTAACCGGGATACCCGTCATCATACAAACCACTTCGGCAATATCTTCTTCTTCTATGGGAAACCGTTTGTGTTTGCTTTCTTCTTCCCAAACATTTTTGGCAGCTTCCAGTTCTTCCTGCAAACGCTTTTCTGTATCCCGCAGCGAGGCAGCTTCCTCAAAACGCTGGCTCTTCACCACTTTATTCTTTTCCAGTTTTATGTCTTCGATCTTTTTCTCCAGGTCAATGATCTCTTCCGGCACATTGATATTCTTGATGTGCTTTCTTGCACCTACTTCATCCAGCACGTCAATGGCCTTGTCGGGCAACAGGCGGTCGGTCATATACCGGTCGCTGAGTTTAACACAGGCCTCAATGGCTTCCCTGCTGTAGGTTACATTGTGGTAATCTTCGTATTTGCTTTTAATATTGTTGAGTATTTCAATGGTCTCATCAACCGAAGGCTGCTCAACAATTACTTTCTGAAAACGGCGGTCGAGTGCTCCGTCCTTTTCAATATGCATGCGGTATTCATCCAAAGTAGAAGCACCTATACATTGCAGTTCGCCCCTGGCCAGTGCCGGTTTAAAGATATTGGAAGCATCCAGCGATCCGCTGGCACCGCCTGCACCTACAATAGTATGTATCTCATCAATAAATTGTTCTTTTCCAGTTCATTCATGATGGCTTTCATCCTTTCTTCAAACTGGCCCCGGTATTTGGTACCGGCAACCAGGGCTGCCAGGTCAAGGCTTACAACTCGCTTATCAAATAAAACACGGGATACCTTGCGCTGTACAATCCGCAATGCCAAACCCTCTACGATAGCGGTTTTACCCACGCCGGGTTCACCTATGAGAATTGGATTATTCTTTTTACGGCGCGATAATATCTGTGATACCCTTTCTATCTCCACTTCCCTTCCCACGATCGGATCCAGGGAACCGTTCTCTGCAAGCCGGGTAATATCCCTGCCAAAATTATCCAGTACGGGTGTTTTTGTTTTGGGTTGATTGGCCGCACCGGGACGCTGCGGTTTTTGTGCACCGTATTGTTTTCTTTCTTCATCAAAATCATCATCGCCTTCATCACTGAATTCGGCTGCCGGCGGATTACTGGTAACAAAACCGAGTTCGTTCTTGAACACATCGTAATCCACATCAAACTGGTTCAATATCTGTGTGGCAATATTTTCTTTGTTCTTGAGGATGGAAAGCATCAGGTGTTCACTCTCCACCAGCGCACTTTTTTGTGCCTTGGCTTCCAGCACAGTAATGCGTATTACTTTTTCGGCCTGCTTGGTAAGGGGAAGCGAGTTGATGTTTGCAATGTTCTTCCCGGTCTTGTCCTTTACGGCTATCTCAATCTCCTTGCGCAGTTCAAAAGGTCGATGTTGAGTGATTTCAAGATTTTAACTGCTGTATTTTCTCCGTCACTGATCAAACCCAAAACCAGGTGTTCTGTTCCAATAAAATCGTTCCCCAACCTGAGCGCTTCTTCCCGGCTGTATGAGATTATTTCTTTTACCTGGGCTGAAAAATTATTATCCATTTTATATTGAATTTAGCTTGTACAATGATAACGATTATTTCAAAGATATAGTTTGCAGTAATGCCGAAATGTTAATATGTTCAAAAGTAAAAAACTGTTTTGAACCAATTGTTGCTTGGATACCTGCAAAAAGACATACCGCATGTAGTTTTAAAAATGGATGCCGTGCAATCTGTTGATGAAGCCATGGCCGAAAACATTGCCGGCATTCAACAGCAATTTTATGAAAAGAACTGTTCTTTTGTAATAGTTCCTGCAACCTTCAGGGAGTGGAAAGATATTTGACCGGAAAGATTTTTTGATGGGATGAATATAACGCCATCCGAAAGTGAAGCATGGGATATTGTACAGATGGAAGAGATCGAAAGGGAGTTGCTGGGAGATGATTGAGAGGTTGGAAGTTGGAAGTTTGAGGTTTTCGTGTAAACATCACGCTATTGCAAAGAACCAACCTTGCAGAACTTTAATCATTCAAACCAGATAAACACACTCAAAATATAAAACATTCAATTTGCTCGCATTAACCATTTTAGGAACAATTCTGCCATACCCGCTTTTGACAGAATCCAACGGCCCAGGTATTGCAAACCATGGAAGAAAGTTTTTTAATTGACTGCGGCGAAGGGACCCAAATGCAGTTTTCAAATACAAAATAAAGCGCAGCAAAATAAATCATATTTTCATTTCCCACTTGCACGGCGACCATTATTTTGGGCTGATCGGTTTACTCACCAGTATGAGCCTGCTCAACCGTACACAGGACCTGCACCTGCATGCACCGCCCGAACTGGAACAACTCATCAGTTTACAATTGAATTATGCATCTACCCACCTGTCGTACCCGCTGCATTTTCACCCCATCACCAAAGCAGGCATGATCGCAGATGGCAATAAAATGACCGTGGAATGTTTTGCCGTAAAGCACCGGATACCCTGTTGGGGATTTATATTCAGGGAGAAAAAAAATCCGCGCAAACTGAATCCGGAGCGGGCAAAAATTTATGAGATCCCTGCGGCTTTTTATGAAAGGCTGCAGCAGGGCGAAGATTATGTGACCAAAAAAGGTACCATCGTACCCAATGAGGAAGTAACAACAGAAGCGCCCAGGCCTAAGAGTTATGCATACTGTGCCGATACCATTTATGATGAAAGCATTGCAGAAAAAGTAACCGGTGTTGACCTGCTCTACCACGAAACAACCTACCTGAAGGACCTGCATGAACGGGCTGCTGCCCGTTTTCACAGCACCACGGTACAGGCAGCAGAAATCGCGGAAAAAGCGGAAGTAAAAAAATTACTGATCGGGCATTTTTCTTCCAAATATGAAGAACTGGATGAGTTTTTACAGGAAACCACTGAAGTTTTTAAACAAACAGAACTGGCCATACAGGGCTGTTGTTATATCATCTGATGAAGGTGTGCGGTCAGTCTTTAACCTTTATAATGGTATTGTATCCATCCGCCATGATCCAGGTATAAAATTCAGTGAACCATTTTCGCCAGGCCTGTTCATTGTGGCTGCTTTCGGGGTCTATCACGGAATAGATCATGGATTGTGACCTTTCGCCAAGGATCTCCTGTACCTCCTGCATTTCATTGATATTCACCTCCCCTTCCAGCCCACCCATATAAAAAAAGAATTTCCCGTTTATTTTATTGGCCAATGCCCCGGTTACCTCTTTAATTTGCGGGGCCGTCCAGAAGGCAGGTGAAAAAACTCCCGCTTTTCCAAAAACACCCGGGTACTGCAACATGGCATAATACGATATCAATCCACCCATGGAACTGCCCGCAATAATGGTATTTTCTTTCGAAGGGATAGTCCTGTATTGCTTATCAATAAAGGGTTTCAGGTTCATCACCAGGAATTCAAGATACCGGTCGCCCTCCCCTTTTCCATATTGCTGAAATTCGTACGGGTTATATTCATTAAACCGTTGCGGGCCGTTATCAATGCCTACAACGATACAGGCAGGCTTATTTTTTTTTGATCAAACTGTCCAGGCACTCATCTACTCCCCATTCGCCGAATGCCGCAGTACTGTCATCAAAAAGGTTTTGCCCGTCGTGCATGTACATCACCGGGTATTTTTTTTTGCTTTTGGCATATCCTTCCGGCAAATAGATCCTGATGCGCCTGTACCTGTTAAGTTGGGGCATAAAAAAAGCCGTATCTGCCATATGAACCTGGCCGGTAGCAGTGTGCTTTTTTACGAACTCCGGAAAATCATCTTTCCATGCTTCAATACTGATCATGAAACTGGTATCACCGGTAATATCTATCCTGCGGTTGCCGGCATCATTTCCATTCATGAGGCATTCCCCTTTTTTCCAATTACCTCTTGTGCATTTAAATTCATGATACCCTGCAGGCAGGTCGAGCGTTAAGAAAGAAACATTTTCAGGATTGCTTACAAATTTATAGGCTGTGTCGCCGGGTTTCCATTCGTTAAAACTGCCCGAAATGAAAATACTGTCTTTACCATGTTGCAGCGGGTAATTTTCCAGTTGAATAACCACACGGTGCTGTGCCAATCCATAAAACGAGGTAAAACTTATAAAAATGAGGCACCCGAAATATTTCATTTGCTGCAATGGTTTTTTACTTTTTGATGAACAGCGCTGCTCAGCGGAACAAGCGGCAGCCTGAGCACATTTTCGATCAATCCCATTTCAAATAAAAATGCTTTTACCCCGGCCGGGTTATTTTCTGCAAACAGGAGGTCATTTCCTTCCAGGCATTTATAATGCAATGGCCGGGCCTGTTTAAAATCGCCCTGTAAACTGAACCGCACCATATTTGAAAAATCCTTTGGAAAACAATTGGCAGCCACACTGATCACGCCATCCATACCACAGGCGATCAGCGGCATGGTAAGATGGTCATCACCGCTAACCACCAAAAAGTCATCGGGCCTGTCGCGCAGTATATGCATGCACTGCACCATATTGCCGCTGGCTTCTTTGATACCGGCAATGTTTTCCACTTCTTTGGCCAGCCGTAAAGTGGTTTCTGCAGTGATGTTGCTACCGGTACGCCCCGGTACATTGTATAAAATGACCGGCTGTGGGCTTGCAGATGCCAGGTTCTTATAGTGCTGAAAAATGCCTTCCTGCGATGGTTTATTATAATAAGGGCTCGCACTCAATACGGCAACGGCTTTTTCAAGCGGGTAACTTTGCAAATGCTCCATAACGGCTTTGGTATTATTGCCGCCAACACCAACCACTACGGGTACCCTGCCATTAACCTTTTCAAAAGTATAATGAAGGATATCGTATTTTTCTTCGGTATCCAGTGTTGGTGTTTCACCGGTTGTACCCAGGCTCACAATATATTCAATACCGTTCTTAATGATAAAATCGATCAGTTTGCCCAGGGCATCAAAATCCACTTCCATGGTTGATCTGAAAGGCGTTACTATGGCCACACCGGTACCCTGCAATTGTGTACGTAAACTCATAAAACAAAATTTGTGTGAAGGTATTAAGAAGAAGCGGAATTAAATTAAAGCAGAAAACATATCAGTTGCATTGTGCATAAATACCGGCATGACCAAATACAATAATTCACGATACCGGGGAAGGCAGGCTTCGAAAGCATGCCTTCTTTTTTTGGACACTGTATGTATTGACCCATACTAGCGTTAACCCTTTCCTAAAAAAA
Organism: Chitinophagaceae bacterium; assembly: GCA_016703625.1. Lineage (GTDB taxonomy): Bacteria > Bacteroidota > Bacteroidia > Chitinophagales > Chitinophagaceae > Ferruginibacter. The sequence goes on from JADJBP010000009.1 coordinate 31,900, forward strand.
TCTGAAACCCATTGTGCTGTAGGAGTTTGTGAGTATATTGCCGGCAAATAAAGTAAATGATGAAAAATTTATCCCTGGTATTGAATATTATATTGCTTTTGGCAGTGGGTTACCTGTATTATTATAATTTTTCGGGAAAAAAGACTGCTGCAATAGCAGAAAAACTGAACAGTGGCAGCGGCATATCTGACAGCGGCGGTTACAGGCCCCATTGGCCTATGTAGAACTGGATTCACTTAACGAGAATATCACATTTATAAAAGAAAGGCGCCTGGAACTGGAAGCAGAGATGAAAGCCATCGAACAGGAACAGGAAAACGGTTACCGCAGCCTGCAGTCACAAAAGGATAATTTTCTGAAAAAAGGCGCTGCCATCACTGAAGAGGAAGCGCAGAACTTCCAGGGAAAGCTGATTGACCAGCAGCAAAAGATCGATTCCCGAAAACAGGAACAAAGCCAGCGGCTGAATGAAAAAAGTTTCAACATCATGGAAGGGATCCAGAAAAAGCTGAAAGAATTCTTAACAGAGTATAATAAGGATAAAAAATACATGTACATTTTTACTACCGGCAGCGGGCTGGATTACATGGTGTTTAAAGATTCAACCTTAAATATTACCAGGGATGTGATCAGGGGCATGAATGAAAAAATGAAAGCTGAATCAAAAAAATAAATTCGCACATTTTATATATCTTGTTCTCACTAAACAGGATCGACTATGCCAGAACAAGCTACTACCTTTAAACCAACACTCGGACTGCTGGATTCCACGATGATCGTTGCAGGATCTATGATCGGTTCAGGAATATTTATTGTAAGTGCAGATATTGCCCGCAATGTTGGCAGTGCCGGCTGGCTGATCGCGGTGTGGGTAATTACCGGGTTTATGACTTTAACGGCTGCATTAAGTTATGCCGAATTGAGTGCCATGTTTCCAAAGGCAGGCGGACAGTATGTTTACCTGAAAGAAGCTTTCAATCCCCTCGCCGGGTTTTTATACGGCTGGAGTTTTTTTACGGTTATCCAGACCGCTACCATTGCCGCAGTAGGCGTGGCCTTCAGTAAGTTTTCCGCTTATATCTTTCCTGCCCTCAGTGAAAAAAATATTTTATTCGACCTGGGTTTTTTACAGATCTCGGCGGCACGTGTGGCCATTCTATTGATCGCCCTGCTGACATTTATCAATTCGAAAGGAATTAAGAACGGCACCATCATTCAAACTGTTTTTACAACAACCAAATTACTCAGTTTATTCGGGCTGATCATTTTTGGTTTTATTTTAGCCGCCAGTTCAGATATCTGGAATGCCAACTGGGCCGATGCTTTTTCCATGAAAGCATGGAATGCAGGTACATCATCCTGGACAGGTGTAACAGGCACTGCCATTATGGCGCCATTGCTGCAGCCATGGTGGGTTCTATTTTCAGCAGTGATGCCTGGAACAATATAACTTTTATTGCAGGTGAAGTAAAAAATCCGAAACGGAATATAGGGCTGGCCCTGTTTTTTGGAACAGGGATCGTTACATTGATCTATGTAGCAACCAATTTAATGTATGTATCGGTTTTACCGATGAACGAAATTGCTTTTGCTGAAAATGACCGGGTGCCGAACTGCATCCCAGTTTTTTGGCAATGCCGGTACCTATGTTATTGCCATCATGATCATGATATCCACTTTTGGCTGCAACAACGGATTGATCCTTGCAGGAGCAAGGGTTTATAATGCCATGGCCATTGATAAACTGTTCTTTAAAAAAGCGGCCACACTTAACAGGTATGCTGTTCCTGAATATGCATTGTGGGCACAGTTTGTAATGGCTTCTGTACTTTGCCTGAGTGGTAAATACGGCGACCTGCTGGATATGATCTCTTTTGTGGTGGTGTTGTTTTATGCCATCACCATCATCGGCATTTTTAAATTGCGGAAAACAAGACCCGATGTGGAAAGGCCATATAAAGCATTTGGTTACCCGGTATTGCCGGCTATTTATATCCTGATGGCGCTTGTATTTTGTATCTTCCTGATCATTATTAAACGCTGTATGCGGGATCGGGTTGGGAATTGTGCTGTTGGGAATCCCGGTTTACTACCTGAGTATAGGCGGGCAAAAAAAAGAATGATCAATTATGACAGTTACTGATTTCGACAATTTATTTCACCGGTTTTCGCAGTTAAAAGTTGGCGTGATCGGCGATGTGATGCTGGATACCTACTGGTGGGGAAACGTGGATCGCATTTCTCCGGAAGCCCCTGTGCCTGTTGTTGCCGTAAGCAGCAAAGAACAACGTATAGGCGGTGCCGGCAATGTAGCACTGAATGTTTGTTCGCTTGGCGCAGCCGTGAGCATGATCAGTGTGCTGGGGAAAGATGATGAAGGCAGGCAACTAACGGGGTTACTCGAAAAAAACAATATCAATACCAAATACCTGGTGCACAGTGAGCACCGCGTTACCACCAACAAGATCCGCATCATCAGCCGCAACCAGCATATGATGCGGCTGGATGCAGAAATAGCGGATGACCTGAACACGGAAGATGAAGACAGGTTGCTGTATGCCGTAGAAAATTATATTGCCGCCGAAAACCCCGGTGCGGTGATACTGGAAGATTATAACAAAGGTGTGCTTACCCCCAGGGTGATCGAACGGATCATTGTTTTATGTACAAAACACCATATCCTCACGGCCGTGGATCCAAAAAGAAAAAATTTCTTTGCGTATACGGGCGTTGATATTTTTAAACCCAATTTTAAAGAAGTAAAAGACGGGCTGCATATTTTAAATGATGCTGTAAACCTGCCTGTTCTTAAAGACATGCACCTGCTGTTACAGGATAAACTCAAACACCGGGTATCATTGATCACGTTATCGGAGAAAGGCGTTTTTTATCAAAATGAAAATGATGCGGGCCTTATACCAACGCATATCCGCAATGTAGCAGACGTGAGTGGTGCCGGTGATACCGTGATCGCAACCGCTACGCTGGTTTTTGCCGCAACCGGTGATGCAAAGCTGATGGCCGAAATGGCCAATATTGCCGGCGGCCTTGTTTGTGAAGAAGTGGGCACAGTGGCGATCGATAAAACCAAATTGCTCGCCGAATGCAGGCAACTGCTGTCCTGATCAGGTGTTATCCTGCAATTCTTTTTTCCTGGCTGCTTCCGCGATCGACTTATCCAGGAGTTGGTTCATATTAACAAACAATTCAAAAGCAATTTTTACAGCTGCCAGAATGAGGATAAAAACATTACCGCCCCCAAACAGCAGGAACATACTGCCCGCGATCACAACAAACTGCTGAATAAATATCCTGCCATAAGGCTGAAACATAAGCCTGGCCATGGTTATGGTCTTATACTGCCCCGACAAAAAGAAATCATAGAGTGTTTCCAAAGTATAATACACGATAAAGATGAGCAACAATAACCGGCCGTCGCGGCCGAGTGCTTTCGGTATCTGCCTGTACACCCCAAAAACCGAATCATCATGTATGATACCGCTGATGCCAAAGAATATCTGTGTTTGTACAAAAACAAAAAATCCATAATGAAATATAAAAAAGACAATAAAAAACATACCGCTTACTGTACTGCTTCCCGTGTAGTTCTGCCAGGTGTCAGCAGGTTTTATAAAAATGGTCACACAGGCCATTTTAATTACATTGAAAATGCCGATGATCACGGTTTCGAGGCAATACACGATAAATACCTGTGCTGCATTCCAGCCTTCGAACCATACCGCATAAACAGGTACGAGGTTTACGATGATCAAAAAGTAATCACTGGCTGTAAGCTTTCTTAATTTCATGGTTAAAATTGTGTACCCTTTATAACGGTAAAATAGATATTTTTGGGCAATATTAAATACCCACTAACACGTATGCAACAATTTTCAATGGCCATTCATGGCGGCGCAGGCACTATTTTAAAGGAAGATATGACCGCTGAACTGGAACAGGCTTATTTAAACGGACTGGAAGATGCACTGGCAGCGGGCTATGCCGTGCTCACGGCGGGTGGTTCGGCAGTAAATGCCGTAAAGGCCTCGATCGTTGTTCTGGAAGATAACCTCTTGTTCAATGCCGGCCGAGGATCGGTATTTACCAAAAAAGGTTTACAGGAAATGGATGCGGCCATCATGGATGGCAGTGACCTTTCGGCTGGTGCTGTAGCGGGTATCCGCAATGTGCGCAACCCCATAACCCTGGCTGCCGAAGTGATGCTGCACAGCAACCATGTTTTTTTAAGCGGTAAAGGTGCCAACGATTTTGCCATCAAACAGGGCATAAAACTGGAACCCGATGAATATTTTTTCTCGCAGTTCCGGTACGACCAGTGGAAGGAAATAAGGGACAGTGATAATTATTCGCTGGATCATACGCACAAAGGTGTTGAAGAGTTGATGAAGGATAAAAAATTTGGAACCGTAGGCGCAGTTGCCTGCGATGCAAACGGGAATATTGCAGGTGCTACCAGCACAGGCGGCATGACCAATAAAAAATATGGCCGTATCGGCGACAGCCCGGTCATTGGTGCAGGCACTTATGCCAATAACAAAACCTGTGCGATCAGTTGTACCGGTCACGGTGAGCCGTTTATTTGTGCCGTTGCGGCTCACGATGTAAGCTGCTTAATGGAATACAAAGGCATGAGTTTACAACAGGCCATGCACGAAGTGGTGAATGTGAAGCTGGTAAAGATGGATGGAGAGGGCGGTATGATCGGTGTTGATGCTGCCGGGAATGCAGCCATGATCTTTAACAGCGCCGGTATGTACCGTGGCATGATGAACAGCAGCGGTGAAAAAATTATTGGAATTTATAAAGATTAAATAAGTGTCAGGCCACTACTGATGCCTTTTTATTTAAGTTAGTGTCTGTCAAGTGGCCAGACACCTTAAATTTGTCTGGCCACCTGTACAAACTATTTTTTTGCAGTAGACTGATTAGTGGCCTGACAAGTAAACACAACCATGAAAAAATTTGCCGTTATAGTTGCCGGGGGAACAGGGAGCCGGATGAATAATATCCTTCCCAAACAATTTTTATTATTACAGGGGAAACCTGTTTTATATTATACCATCAACAGTTTTTTAAAGGCGTATGATGATATGCATATCATCCTGGTTTTACCCGAAGAACATGTGGCTGCCGGCCAGGAGATCATTGATGCATTTTTTGATTATGACCGTATCGAGATCACCATTGGCGGCAGAACCCGGTTTCACTCGGTTCAAAACGGGCTGCAATGTATACGGGAAGAAGGTATTGTGTTTGTACATGATGCCGTGCGTTGCCTCGTTGGTGTTGCCCTCATACACCGTTGCTATAATGCTGCTATTGAAAATGGATCGGCGATCCCGGTCATCGACAGCAAAGACAGTTTGCGTTTACTCACACCTGATGGCAATGAAGCCCTGGAAAGAAATGCTGTAAAACTGGTACAAACACCACAAACCTTTCACAGCAAGATACTCCTCCCCGCTTACCAGATCGATTATAAGGATAAGTTCACCGATGAAGCAACGGTTGTGGAAGCTTTTGGATTAAAAGTACAGTTGGTAACCGGTGAAGAAAATAATTTTAAGATCACCAGGCCTGTTGACCTGGCCGTTGCGGAACAGTTACTTTCAGCACACTGATCATTTCTTCAGCCATTTTAAAGGGGCAGGCAGTTTATTTAAATGAATGGCTGAATATTTTTCTTCCGTTGCGCCAAAGCCGCTGTAGAAAAAAGCCAGGCTGCTGATATCCGATCCCTCAAAATCCAGCAACAGGTTTTGCCCGGCATGATCTTTTATGAATGCATTGATGAGTGCATGGGATGCCCCGAGTGTTTTACCATCCGGGTGGTTAGCCGCCATGATATAATACGCCCGGCTGTGCGAAAATAAAAAGACCGCTGCAGCAATTAACTGTCCTGCTTCAGTATACACACCATAGGTTGTGGCCTTTTCTTTTTTATAAAGCAGCTGGTACAGTTTTTTAAAATGATCAAAATCACCGGCAGCCATGGCTGCAAAATGCCTGGCCTGCTCCCTTACCAGCAGGATCACTTCTGCCAGGGCTATATTTTTATTGATAACATGGTGCAGCTTTTCACTTTTCTTTATGTTACGTTTGATATTATTCCGGAATGCCCGGTAAATATCATCATAAGCACTGTTGAGGTTTAACACATAATTCATCCGTTCATACAGTTCAAAATCCAAAGGTTTGAACAGGTTGGCCGGGTTAAAATAAATATCCCAATATTTAAACCGGGGCGGAATTGCCAATAAAAAACGGTTGACCGTTTCGACACTAATATTTCTGCCAAATATACCCAGGCAGGCGGTAAATGCAGGCTGGTACAGGTAATGGATCCCGTATTTTTTATTCCAGGTGAGCGGCATCACTGTTTCGTAACCAGCTGACGTGGCAGGGCCTGCAGACAATACCAGCGCATCCCAGTTCTTTGCCATGCTGTCTAAATAGTACGAGTAGGCGTAGACCAGGCCGTTGGGCGCACTGTCAATGCAGGCATCCCATTTCGTTTTATCGATCAGCTGGTATGTGAGATAATGAATTTCCAAATCAAAAAGGGCTTTGCGGTATAATTTTTTTCAGGCTGATATGTTGCAGGTCAATACTGAATGCAATGTTTTTTAAAAATCTTTTTTCAGGTATGGTTGATTTAAAATAATCCCTGTACACCTTACTGTAAAAAAGAGGTACATAAATATTCACTATATTATTGAATAACGACAATTGCAGCCCTGCATCATAAATAAACCTGCCGGTGGCCGCATTTTTTTTCCAGGCGCCGGAGTAAGTACCAATATCTACAAATGCCCTGATGGGCAGTTTGAAAGGCAGTACTGCCAAAGGGTTGATGGCATTGGGAATGCTGGTCGTAAAATTTACGGCTGCCAGCCAGTCATCCGTTTTTCCCACTTTATCACTCAACAGGTCGGTACGTACTTTAAAACCGCCATCACGCATCATGATCTGCTGGTTCGAAAATCCTTCAAACTCATTGCGGCCAACAAAATAATTGCTGTACGTATAATCTTCGTAACCCTTGGGCCCACTCATATTTAAATGATACCGGTCGGTTTCAAACTGCTTTACAAATGTTCTATCGCCCAGGTAAAAAACTTTCCTGCAAAAACCCGTACATTCATGCCGCCGTTTTTGGCATAATTAAAATAATAATTACCGGTAAAGGCAAGCCTGGCAAAACCTTCACCCTGCTCCAGCTGAAGCGCCCCTTTGTATGGATACAACACCCGGTTGTTTTCAATTACAAACTGCAACTGGTTAATATACCTCGATTCATACGGATAACTGATCACATCAACCTGGTTTACCGTATCGCGGCTGAACATCAACTGCTGTTCACTGATCAAAAATGTTTTCCATTGTATGAACCTGGTAATGTTGCTCCTGGGATTCCTGTTGGCAAAAACAAATTTTAATGAAGGAACTATTTTAGAAAACCGTTGTGCATTGGTTGCCCCTGTTGAATCGGTAAAGTTATCACCTGAGAAAGTTGCCCCTGCAAGTGCCAGTTCAAATTTTTGCCCGTTGTTGCCCGGGTAGAAGCTGTAACTAATCCTGCCCAGCCCGTTAAACTGTTTGCTCCCGGTGGCATACATGGGTGCAACAATGAACTGGAATTTATTCAGCGGCAATGTATAATTATGCAGTAAAACACCCAGCATCAGTTTGTCGTAAAAATTATAACCCACTGCGGGTGCTGCAAAAATGTAATGGTGTTTGCCGGTTTCTTTAAGGCTGAAAAAAGAAGTAAAGCGGATATCTTTTTTAACGTTCGGTTTTTGCAGGTCTCCTTTTTTATGCAGCAAAGCAAATGTTGCATCCAGGTTGCGGCCACTTATGTCTTCCATCACTTTTTTAAAATCTTCGGGATATGGATGTTTAAACTGCCATTGCCGGTAATAGGCCTGCATGCCACTGTCGAATACATTTTTTCCCATTTCATTTTCCAGCAATTGCATCCAGTCGCCGGCCTTGGTATAGGCGATCATGTTATAGTTAAGGATATTAAATTTTTCAGAAGCCGTTTCAACCGGCTGGTCTTTTTTAATACCGGTTATTGTTTGCAATATGGTATGTTGTATATCGCCGGGCATCCGGTTATTGATAAAAGCTGATCTGCTTTGTATGATATCGATGTTGGTATTGCCGAATTGCTGCATCAAATAACGGTTGTCGTAATGCGTGTTCATCCCTTCATCCATCCAGGGATGTTGTCGTTCATTACTTCCTAAAATGGCCTGGAACCAGTTGTGCCCCACTTCATGGTTAATTACAAAGTCGAGCGCTTTTTCCGAACCGCCTGCATCCAGCAGGGTGATGGTTGGATATTCCATGCCCCCGCCATTGCCACCATCAACAACGCTTACTACGGGGTAAGGATATTCGCCAAGCCATTGGCTTTTGGTGAGTATAGCCCTTTTGATCATGGCGATACTGTTACTCCAGAACTCACTGTTCTCTGAATAATAAAAAGCATTTGCAGTAATGATCTTTCCGGATGGTAATTGCAATGTGTCGGTTTTTACGGTAAACGTTTTATCGGCAAACCAGGCAAAATCAGGAACGTTGTTTTGTGTATACTGAATGGTTTTTGTTTTTACGGAAGAAGGAATTTCATTTTCTTCAACAGCATTTTTAGGCATCGCTTTTTTTCGGGGCTTCGGTTCCCTGGTAAATGGTTTTTTATTTTTTAACCACTGCATTTCCGATTCATTTTGTAGATTGCCCGTAGCTGCCACCACATAATTTTCGGGTAAGGTGATCTGTACTTCATAATTACCATACTCTGCATAAAATTCGCCCTGGTCAAGGTATGGCATGGGGTGCCAGCCCTTGCGGTCGTACACTGCCGGTTTGGGAAACCATTGTGTTACCTGGTAAGCCTGGTCAACATGCCCGCCCCGCGAAAAATTATAAGGCAGTTTTACATGAAAAGGTGTTTCAATTTTGGCGCTTGTATTTGGAGCAATGGGTTGTGTCAGGATGAGTTTTATGATTTCCTGGTGCTGCGCGGGGTATTCTGTTTTAGCCACATTGCCGTTTACTTTAAAATCGAGGCGGTTCATATACCCGCGTTTATCCGCGTTGCTGAAATAAAATTGGGTGCTCCCGTTTTCCAGGGTCTGGTCGGTAAAAGCAGTCTTATCATTTTTATAAGCATTGGGCCAGCAATGTATCCAGATGTAATACAAGGTATCCGGGGAGTTGTTAAAATAATCCATCTTCACAAAACCATCCAGTGTATGATCTTTATCATTGAGTGTAACATCGATTTTAAAATTGACCCGCTGCTGCCAGTAGGAAGGCAATCCACCGGATCCTGTGGATTGGCAGATGGCAGTTGGCAGTTGGCAGCAAAACAATATGAATACCAGGAAGTACTTTTTCAAGTCGGGTTGTTTTATCAAAAATAAACAAAACAGGCCATTCTAAACAATTGATACTATTTGCCTTTCCCGGAAAGGATGATGCGGATGGTGTGGAGCATGATCTTAAAATCAAGTGCCAGGGAAACATTTTCAATATACATCAGGTCGTAGGGTAACCGTTCTGTCATTTCTTCCACCGTTTCGGCATAGCCGAACTTTACCATTCCCCAGCTGCTGAGACCAGGTTTTACTTTGAACAGGAAATTATATTCAGGATGATCTTTTACGATCTGGTCGATATAGAATTTTCTTTCGGGCCTTGGCCCCACCAGGCTCATTTCGCCTTTAATGATATTCCACAATTGCGGCAATTCGTCAAGCCGCCATTTACGCATCACTTTACCCCAGCCGGTAATACGGGGGTCATGGTCGCTGCTCAGTTCCGGCCCGTTCTTTTCTGCATCCGGTATCATGCTCCTGAACTTGAACATGGTAAAAGGGCGCCCTTTATACCCGATCCTTTCCTGTATATAAAACAGTGGCCCCCGGGATGATAATTTTACCCGGATGGCTGTGTAAATAAATAAAGGAGAAAGTAAAATGATACTTAATATTCCGGCCGTAATATCGATCAACCGTTTTAAATGCTGTTGCCATTGCGGCAATAAACCCGGTTGCAGTTCAATCAGCGGTATGCCGAGGACATTGTTTGTTTTAACCGAGCCGCTGATGATATCAACCGTATCAGCAGTGAGTTTGATATTTACTTCGGTATTACTCAACTGTTGTAAAATTTTCTCCAGTTGCCCCCTTTCTTTTTTCTCCACTGCAATGATCACTTCTTCAATATGATGTTCCCGGATGATGGTATCAGCATGATCGGCAGTACCCAGGTTGATCATCCCGGCCGGCAATGCATTCCCGGCAGCACCATTGGTATTTACAAATCCTGCAATGTGGTAGCCGTTTTTGTATTTATTATTGGTAATGGAATGATACAGGTTGGCCGCATTGTTACTGGTACCGATGATGAGTGTATTAAAAAAAACAGTGCCCTTGTTCAACTGCTTTTTTGCCAGGTTCAAGAATATCAGCCTGAACAGGAAAGTGACCAGTGTCTGTATTCCCCAAAGCGAGATAAATTCTTTGTAATAAATATTATAATCCCCGGTTGCATCATACAATAAAAATAAAAAGAGAATGATGATGCTGGCAAAAAAAGTATAGATGCCGGTGTTTAAAAATTCGATCAGCCGTGATTTGTGATACAATACTTTGTAACTGCCCACCAGGTAATACACGATCACCCAAATGAGGGGAAATAAAATAAGGCCGGCATAGAATTTCGGGCCTACCATAAAAGCTCCGCCAATGATCTGTTTTCTTACAAAATAAAATAACACCCAGGATAGCAGTGCAGCCAGGCAATCGCCAAACGCATACCAGCGGATATGTATTCTGGGTTGCTTCAAAAATGAAATGTTTGGGTTAAAAAAATAGTTACTGATGTGTTGAATGGCTGATCTTATCCAGGATCAGGTGAGCCACTTCCATGGCACGGAAACCATCAACCACGCTGACCGGTGTTTCGGTATTGTTTACAATGGCATTCCTGAATTCTTCCAGTTCCATTTTAATGGCATTCACTTCCATCACCGGCGGGTTGGCAATGGCAATGGTTTTTTTACCGTGGTTGGTTTCAATATCAAAAGTGAAAACATTGCTGTCGCCGGGCGTATTTAACCGGATGATCTCTGTTTTCTTTTCTAAAAAGTCAATACCAATATAGGCATCTTTCTGGAACAGCCGCATCTTACGCATCTTCTTCATCGATATGCGGCTGCTGGTAAGGTTGGCCACACAGCCATTGTCGAACTCAATGCGCACGTTGGCAATATCAGGCGTATCGCTCATTACTGCTACGCCATTGGCGCTGATATTATTCACATTGCTTTTTACCAGGCTTAAAATGATATCAATATCATGTATCATCAGGTCCAGTATCACACTTACATCGGTACCGCGGGGATTAAACTGTGCCAGCCTGTGTACTTCAATGAACATGGGCTGCAATACCTGGTCTTTTAATGCCAGGAATGCAGGGTTGAACCTTTCCACATGTCCTACCTGGAATTTTATATTGGCTTCTTTGGCAAGTTTCACCAGTGTTTTTGCTTCTTCCATGGTATTGGCCAGTGGCTTTTCCACAAAAACATGTTTGCCTTTTTTGATGGCCAGTTCACAGAGTTCAAAATGAAAGCTGGTGGGAGCCACAATATCCAATGCATCGCATGCATCAATTAATTTGTCAACATCATCAAAACGGGGAATATTATATTTTTGGGCAACCAGTAAAGCATTGGCATCATCTGCATCATTGAAGCCGATCAATTCAACCCCTTCAATAGTTGCCCAGTTATTTAAATGAAACTTGCCCAAATGACCTGCACCAATTACTCCTACTTTAAGCATACCTGTTTTTTTGTCCCTATTCCGCTTTTGCGGAGAACCCGGACTGGTTAATAATCTGTTTTGTTTTCATATCAGGTGTTGGGGACCTCTTCCCAAAATCCCATTTTCCCGAATTTTTCGATCCGCTGTTCAATTCTTGTATCTGCATCCATTGCTTTCAGTGATTTGATCACAGGCAACAGGTAATCCTTTAAGATATCGGCTGCTCCCTGGTAATCCCAGTGGGTACCACCCAATGGCTCGGGAATTACCCCATCTACCAGTCCAAAACCCAGCATATCTTCTGCCGTTAACCTGAGTTGTTCGGCTGCAGTTTCTTTTTTATCCCAGCTGCGCCATAAAATACTGCTGCAGCTTTCCGGTGATATCACTGTATACCATGTGTTCTCCATCATAAATACCTTATCTCCTACTCCTATACCCAGTGCACCACCGCTTGCACCTTCACCAATGATGACACAAATTACAGGCACTTTCAGCCTGATCATTTCATAAATATTCCGGGCAATGGCTTCACCCTGCCCTCTTTCTTCAGCTTCCAGGCCCGGGTATGCCCCCGGTGTATCTATTAATGTAATTACCGGTTTATTGAATTTTTCAGCAAGTTTCATCAGCCTTAAAGCCTTACGGTAACCTTCCGGGTTGGCCATACCAAAATTGCGTAATTGCCGGGTTTTGGTATTGGAGCCTTTTGCTGGCCAAGTATCATAACGGTTTCGCCGCCCAACTGGGCAAACCCGCCAACCATGGCTTTATCGTCTTTCACGTTCCTGTCGCCGTGCAGTTCAATAAAGTTGGTACACATATTTGCTATGTATTTCAATGTATAAGGCCTGTCGGGGTGGCGGCTTAGCTGTACTTTTTGCCAGGGGGTAATATTGGCAGTAAGGTGCTTTTTTGTTTCTACGATCCTTTCTTCCAGCATGGCAATGGCGCCGCTCATGTTTGTTTTCGACTTTTCAGATGTAATTTTTAACTGTTCTATCTGGTCGTATAGTTCTTTGATGGGTTTTTCAAAGTCGAGAAACTGGCGTTTTTTTAACTCGATCATGTATTTGTGTACAATTTAAATTAACAATTAAATGATATTTGAACCCTTTAAAACGGAAAGATAGTTTGTAAAATTAGGGGTTACAATTTTTTTATAAAAGTTTTGGAGCGGAAAGTTAAGAAACCTATCTTTGCCGTCCTTTAAAAAGCAGTTATTTGGCCGGTTTTTAAAGTGTTGTTCATTGGATCGGTAGTTCAGTTGGTTAGAATGCCGCCCTGTCACGGCGGAGGTCGCGGGTTCGAGTCCCGTCCGGTCCGCAAAAGAGGTTGTCCCATTAAAAGGCAGCCTCTTTTCATTTTATGCCCTTTTATGTTTATATCATACAAAGTGAAAGTGACAAAAGTTTTTACAAAGGATTTTCTGAGGATCTTTATTTATGGCTGGAGTGTTTTGCAGCTGAATGAAGGAGAAAAAAAGTCCCGGATTTTTAAAATACAACTTTCAAAATTATCATTTAAATACAAGTGTAATTGACTTATCCGGGTCAAGTTCACGGGTTTCCGAAAAAGTCCTGATCACTATCCCCTCCTGCTTTTTCACGCCTTTTTTTTACATGATTTTTGTAAACTTTTGCAACATTCCCACTTTACTGAAAATATATTCCTGCAAATATTTTATTACCAAAAACTCCAATAATTTACCATAGGTTTTCCGCTTAACAGTCAAATAGCAACGCATTTTCGCCGGGAGAACTGAAAGGGGTTAACAGGATTTTTACAGGAATTGTCATTATAATTCTTAACCAGGAATTGACATTTCCCTGTTTTACGGAATGTACTAAAAACTTTAATTATGAACCAGGTAACCAAACAAAACAGTCTGCCCATCTATCAACTCATTGCCATCCTGGAAGATGCGAAAAAGGGTTATTTAAATGCATCTGAAAAGATCAAGGATGAAGTGTTGTCTTTGTTACTTGAACGGTTTGGCTACCAGCGCGGAAGATACAGCAATGAGCTCAGGCAACTGGTTAACCGCCTGGGCACCAGCTCGCCCATCGACCAGTTAACATTAAGTTTATTACACCGTACCTGGATGGACATGAAGACAACATTTAAATTCGGGCAAAAAGATACCATTATACAGGGTTGTATAAAAGCAGAAGAAACAGCACTGAGAAATTATACGCTGGCCATTGAACAGATACCCGAAAATGAAGAAGTAAGAGCCATTTTACAACAACAGGTAAATGGTATAAAATCTGTTTTAAACACCATCCGGGAATATACGGGTAAAACCTATCATTGAATCTCCTAATACAATTCAAACCATGCCTGATAAAATGGATACCATTAATTATACGTTGTTCAATAAATTGCAAAATCTGGTATCCTTCCTAACCCAGGCTAACAGGGGATTTCATGAAATAGCTGAAGATGTGGATTGTACTAACCTGAAAACTGCACTGATCGCATTGGCAGTAGAAAGCAGGCAATATGCAAATGAGATCAGCGACCGGTTACTGGCAATAAACCTGCAAATCCCGCATGTATTTACAGACCAGCTATGGGAAAAGATCGAAACAAATATATATGAACAGGCCAGCCCGGAAAAGGGCAGCGAAATTGCAGCACTTTGTAATAATTGTGAGATCTATTTTGCCGAATTTTATAATGATGTTTTGAATGAACCCCTGCCCCATAAAAAATTTAAAGACATCATTACCTACCAGTTATTGGCCACACAGTGTGCATTTATGAAGATCAGGTTATTAAATACCCTCCGTTTTAACAATTAAAGAAACCGGCCTTTTATTTTATATGAATATTTCCTGTTCGTCTCTTTCATTTACAGTTATTTTCCTGATGAATTCATCATACGCATTTCCTTCATGGTTACTGTAAACACCGTAAGCATCTATGCTATACCCGATCAAGCCATCATTTGCTTCGATCAAATATAAAATAGAACTGTCACCCGGATCAGAGTCTCCCTCGAAACGATAGGTTTTTATGATCGAAAGTTCTTCTGCATTATACAATTTCCCGGAAGGTGCAAGAAATTGATCCTCTGCGATCTGAAATTCATTGTCTTGTTTTTTTAAACGCAGTTTTTCAAGTACGCCGCTTAATGTAGTCATCATGTTATTCATTTTAAAAGTAAAAAAACATATATACAAGGTTGTTCCAAATCCATGCCAAAACCTTTTCAACTATAACAGCACATAACAATGATTATTGTTGGCATGATTTTGCATGTTATTAAATCACAGTTATTTATTAGAAACAAAAATTCTTTAGCATGTCAATTAATCTTTTAGAAACAGTACAGCAAAACCTTGGCTATCCTCCATTGCAAAAGATAGACCCCAATACACAGGAAACAGTTGCAACTCAACAGGGTTCTGCAATTAATAGTATACCACTGGAAAATAAATTCAGCCAGGCAGCCATACCTGCAGTACTCACTGCGCTGCATAATTATGTGCGCACAGATGAAGGGGCAGCATCTTTTTTAAAGCATGAAATACATACCAAATGGTTGACCGAAATTTTTAATAAAAATAAAAAAGAAGTGATGCAGGCAATTTCATCATATACGCTGCAACCCAATACTGATAAAGACCAGGAGATGAATGAAATTGCCAAAGCAGCCGTTGGCATAGTAAAGAAAAATTTACCGGAACACCCGGATCTTAAAGATGTTAAACTCTTTTTCAGTGACCAGGCTACGGATATCCTGTTGTATTTACCGGCTTCATTACATTTGGGAAAACTACTCGGTGATGATACACTGGATGATACTACAAATAAAATGGAAGGCCCTGTATCCAGTTTAATACAAAGTATCGGATCGGTGTTTGCAAGCCCTGTGACAGATAATGAAATCAAAAAGTCATGAAAAAATACAGGCCATGCATACCCCATAATTATACAATTATTATAGGAGATTACATCATTCACACATTCTGTGAAATAAACCCCCGGAAATCAGTTTTATACAATCAATGCAGATAATTTTACTGCTGAAACATGTTTTAACAAAGGCATTGCCGGCAATTTCCTGGAATGCTGTAACTGCCATATAGCGTAAACATTTTATTTTTTAATAACAGGAACATTGAATTACCCGGCTGGTTTTTACCCTGTTACAACCATCGTTAAAGACTGTTTTCATTGGCCGGGCAACAATAAAAAAGAATTATATAAAACGGAAGTCAATTAACAACAATGATCATGAAGCCAGACCCCAACCATTCAACATATCCACTTGTGCATTTAATAGCTGAATCCGGAAACGGGAACCAGCGTTCACAAAAAATATTATACGAACTGTTTGCAGAAAAAATGTACATCGTTTGTTACCGATATGCCAAAAATGCACCCGATGCTGAAGACATTTTACAACAGGGATTTATAAAAATTTTCAGTAACCTTAATAAATTCCGGGGCGACGGTTCATTTGAAGGCTGGATCCGGAAAATAATAACCCGTACAGCAATTACGCATATCACCAAAAACAGGAAATTTGCTTTCCAAAAAAGCCTGGACCATTCTGTAGAAGACAGTAGTTTCAGCATCCTGGATAAACTGGCAGAAAAAGACATCGCCTGCCTCATCACAAAACTTCCCCCGGGTTACCGGAAAATTTTTACACTGTATGCAATAGAAGGCTATAATCACCGGGAAATTGCCGAAATACTGGGCTGCAGCGAAGGTAACTGCAAATCGCAGTTCTACCGGTCAAGGACCAGGTTACAGAAAATACTGAAGATAAGCGCCTGACAGGTTATAAATTTAAAATTCAAAAGTCAAAAAGTTGCAGCGCAGGTTGTATCCCTTTTTACTTTTGACTTTTTACATTTGACTTTTCCGCAAATAAAAAGGAGCAAGAACTCAATCTTACTCCTTAACTATCTTCAGCTTATCTGGTTATTGCAAATTGCCAATTGTCTTACTCTTCTTCATCAAAGCTCATCGCTTCCTTGGTCGTCATCAGCAGTTCATATTCTTCCTTGCTGCCTACGATCATGTTCTCAAACTCACGTAAACCTGTACCTGCCGGAATATGATGCCCGGTGATCACGTTCTCCTTCAATCCAAGCATTTCATCTGTTTTACCCTGTATGGCAGCAGAACTCAATACCTTGGTTGTTTCCTGGAACGATGCCGCAGATATCCAGCTGTGTGTACCCAGCGATGCTTTGGTAATACCCAGCAACAACGGTGAAGAAGTTGCAGGTGATGCATCCCGGAACTCAACCAGCTTTTTGTCGGCCCTTCTCAAAACAGAATTCTCTTCACGTACTTCCCGTAAGGTAACGATCTGCCCTGATTTTAATTTGGTACTGTCACCGGCTTCGGTAACAACCTTCTTATCATAGATAAAATCGTTCTCCGTGTTAAAGTCCAGGCGGTCTTCTGTATCGCCTTCCAGGAATTTGGTATCGCCGGCATCTTCAATACGGATCTTTCTCATCATCTGGCGAACGATCACTTCCACGTGCTTGTCATTGATCTTCACACCCTGCAGGCGGTAAACCTCCTGTATCTCATTCACAACGTATTCCTGTACAGCAAACGGACCTTTGATGGCCAGGATATCGATCGGTGCTGTCTGACCGTCGCTTAATGCAGCTCCTGCCTTAACAAAGTCACCATCCTGAACAAGAATCTGGCGGCTCAACGGAACCAGGTATTTTTTTACCACACCGTCTTTTGCTTCCACAATGATCTCGCGGTTACCACGCTTGATGGCACCAAAAGCAACCACACCGTCAATTTCACAAACCACTGCAGGGTTACTCGGGTTACGTGCTTCAAACAATTCGGTAACCCTTGGTAAACCACCCGTAATATCCTTCAGTTTGCTCAATACCCTTGGAATTTTAACCAACACCTGTCCGCTTCTCACCTCATCTCCTTCCTCGATCACGATATGCGAACCAACCGGCAGGTTATATGTCTTTTTCTCCTTACCTTCTATAATGATCGAAGGCAGCTTGGTCTTATCTTTTGTCTCGATAACCACTTTTTCGCGGTGACCGGTTTGTTCATCCGCCTCATCCCGGTAGGTAACACCTTCTATCAAACTTTCAAAATTAACTTTACCGTTCACTTCAGCAACAATTACATTGTTGAACGGATCCCAGGTGCAGATAATATCACCCTTGGTAACCTTTTGACCGTCTTTTACATTTAATACTGCTCCGTATGGTATATGAACGGTGTTCAATAAACGCTCGATTTTACATCAATATTCCTGATCTCACCGGTACGGCCGATAACCACGTTGATCTTTTTACCGTTATTGTCTTCAGTATGTACCGTACGCAAACCATCAAACTGTATGGTACCGTCAAACTTGGCAGGCAATGTAGATTCTACAGATGCAGATCCGGCAACACCACCCACGTGGAAGGTACGTAACGTTAACTGGGTTCCCGGCTCACCAATGGACTGTGCAGCAATGATACCCACTGCATCACCACGCTGTGCCAGCATACCCGATGCCAGGTTCTTACCATAACATTTTACACAAACGCCACGCTTGCTTTCGCAGGTCAATACCGAACGTATCTCCACATTTTCAATACCGCTTTCTTCTATCTTCTTTGCCATTTCTGCACTGATCTCTTCACCGGCATGGATCATCAATTCATCCGTTAACGGATGAAAAACATCATGCAATGACATACGGCCTTCGATCCTGTCGCTCAGCTGCTCAATAATATCTTCATTATCCTTTAATGCTGAAGTTGCAATACCGCGTAAGGTGCCGCAATCCTCTTCATTGATCACCACATCCTGGCTAACGTCAACCAACCTGCGCGTTAAGTAACCCGCATCGGCTGTTTTAAGTGCCGTATCGGCCAAACCCTTACGGGCACCGTGGGTAGAGATAAAGTATTCCAATACACTTAACCCGTCTTTAAAGTTGGCAAGGATCGGGTTCTCGATGATCTCGCTTCCTGATGAACCGGATTTACGCGGTTTGGCCATCAATCCCCTCAAACCGGCAAGCTGCTTGATCTGCTGCTTGCTGCCCCGGGCGCCGCTATCCAGCATCATGAACACAGAGTTGAATCCCTGCTTATTGGTTGCCAGTTCATGTATCAATGTTTCTGTAACCTTGGTATCCACACGGCTCCAGATATCAATGATCTGGTTATAACGCTCATTGTTGGTGATCAGTCCCATATTGTAGTTATCCCAAACCTCATCAACCTCTGTCTGTGCATTCTCAACCAGCAAAGCTTTGATTTCCGGGATGATCAGGTCATTGATGTTGAACGATAATCCACCACGGAATGCCATGCGGTATCCCAGTGTTTTAATATCATCCAGGAATTTAGCGGTAATGGGAACACTGGTCCATTTGATAATATCACCGATAATTTCACGCAATGCTTTCTTGGTTAATAAAGCATTTATAAAACCTACAGTTTTAGGAACGTGCTGGTTAAAGATCACACGGCCAACTGTAGTCTCAATTAATTTATTGGTCAATGTGCCGTCCGGGTTACGGAAATCAGCTTTTACCTTGATGTTGGCATGCAGGTCGATCACTTTTTCATTATAAGCAATGATCACTTCTTCCGCCGAATAAAAAGATTTTCCTTCACCTTTTACAATTTCCTCAGGTGTTGATTTTTTACCCTTGGTGATATAATACAATCCCAATACCCTGTCCTGTGAAGGAAGGGTGATCGGCGTACCGTTTTGCGGGTTAAGGATGTTGTGCGAAGAAAGCATCAGTAACTGGGCTTCCAAAACAGCAGCATTGCTCAACGGCACGTGAACTGCCATCTGGTCACCATCAAAATCGGCGTTGAAGGCCGTAGTTACCAACGGGTGTAATTGTATCGCTTTACCTTCGATCAGTTTCGGCTGGAAAGCCTGGATCGACAAACGGTGAAGCGTTGGGGCCCTGTTCAACATAACCGGGTGGCCCTTTAAAATATTTTCAAGAATATCCCAGATGATGGCTTCTTTTTTATCCACCAGCTTACGGGCACTCTTTACTGTTTTTACGATACCTCTTTCAATCAGTTTACGGATAATAAACGGCTTGAATAATTCTGCCGCCATATCTTTTGGTAAACCGCACTCATGCATTTTCAATTCGGGTCCTACTACAATTACAGAACGGCCCGAATAATCCACACGTTTACCCAATAAGTTCTGACGGAAACGTCCCTGCTTTCCTTTCAGTACATCACTCAGTGATTTCAATGCACGTCCACCTTCTGCTTTTACAGCATTAGATTTACGGCTGTTGTCAAACAATGAATCTATCGCTTCCTGCAGCATCCTTTTTTCATTACGCAGGATCACTTCAGGCGCTTTAATTTCCAATAATCTTTTCAAACGGTTATTGCGGATAATAACACGGCGGTACAGGTCATTCAGATCTGAAGATGCAAAACGGCCGCCATCCAATGGAACCAACGGGCGCAATTCAGGCGGAATAACAGGAATATACTGCATCACCATCCACTCGGGACGGTTGTTGATCCTGGTATTGGCATCGCGGAAACTTTCCACTACGCTTAAACGCTTTAAAGCATCAGCTTTACGCTGTTGTGAAGTTTCGTTGGCTGCAGCATTACGCAGGTCAAAGCTTAACTGGTCCAGGTCAATACGCTGTAACATATCATGCACCGCTTCCGCACCCATCTTGGCAATGAATTTGTTCGGATCCTCATCGGGCAGGTGCTGGTTGTCTTTTGGCAGCGTATCTAAAATATCCAGGTATTCTTCTTCTGTTAACAGGTCAGCATAGTTCTGGCCTTTATCCGTGCGGATACCGGGTTGTATAACCACATAACGCTCGTAATAAACAATGCTCTCTAATTTCTTAGAGCTCATGCCCAACAGGTAACCAATTTTATTTGGCAAAGATTTAAAATACCAGATATGAACAACAGGCACCACCAGTTTGATGTGTCCCATTCTTTCCCGGCGAACTTTCTTCTCTGTTACCTCAACACCACAACGGTCGCACACAATACCCTTATAACGTATACGCTTGTATTTACCGCAGGCACATTCGTAATCCTTTACCGGCCCAAATATCCTTTCGCAAAACAAACCATCCCTTTCAGGTTTGTAAGTACGGTAGTTAATGGTTTCCGGCTTTAAAACTTCACCATAGCTTTTTTCCAAAATGCTGTCTGGGGAAGCCAAACCAATTGTGATCTGTGAAAATGTTGGCCTTGGGCGGTTTTCTTTTTTGAATGCCATATTAAAATTTCTAGTTTGTAGTTTGTTGTTTTTTGTTACCAGCTGTTGTACAAAGATCAACATCGTTGTGTCACTCACTTGTACTTTCTCAGCTTTATTCAACTTCTTCCAGTTCCCTCTCCTTTGGAGAGGGGTTGGGGTGAGGTTAGTCAAACTTCAGATCCAGTCCCAATCCCCTTAACTCATGAACCAATACATTGAATGATTCAGGAATACCGGCTCTTGGAATGTTATCACCTTTTACAATGGCTTCGTATGTTTTAGCCCTTCCGATGATATCATCAGATTTAAGGGTTAACAGCTCCTGCAAAATGTTAGATGCACCATAAGCTTCCAGTGCCCAAACCTCCATCTCACCAAAACGCTGTCCACCAAACTGTGCCTTACCACCCAACGGTTGCTGGGTAATTAAACTGTATGGCCCGATTGAACGTGCATGCATTTTATCATCAACCATGTGGTGTAGCTTAATGATGTAAATGATACCAACGGTTGCCTTCTGATCGAAGCGGTCGCCGGTTTCACCATCATATAAATAAGTATGGCCGAATTTAGGTAAGCCTGCCTTGGTGATCTCTTCATCAATTTCTGCTACGCTTGCACCATCAAAGATGGGAGTTGCAAAACGAACACCCAGTTTTTCGCCGGCCCAGCCAAGTACTGTTTCATAGATCTGTCCCAGGTTCATACGGCTTGGTACACCCAACGGGTTCAGCACGATGTCTACCGGGGTTCCATCTTCCAGGAAAGGCATATCTTCCTGGCGAACGATCTTGGCAACAATACCTTTGTTACCGTGACGGCCCGCCATCTTATCTCCCACTTTCAACTTACGCTTAACAGCCATATACACTTTTGCAAGTTTTAATACGCCGGCCGGTAATTCATCACCGATTGAGATGTTGAATTTCTCACGCTTGTATCTTCCCAACTCTTCATTGAATTTGATATTGTAGTTGTGGAGCAATACATTGATCAGCTCATCCACTTTTTCATCGCCACTCCATCCAAGCGGGTTTACGTTTTGATAATCGATGTTGGCTAAATTCTTTGCATTGAATTTTGCACCTTTGCCGATCAATACCTCACCAAAATTATTACTGACACCTGCACTGCTCTTATCTTTCAATAAGGTCTGCAGCTTGCTGATCAGTAATTCCATCAGGTCGGCCTCATTCTTCTCATGCGTTTTCTCTATCTTATCCATCTGTGCCTTCTCACGCACTTTGGCATTCTTATCTTTCTTGGCACGCTGGAATAATTTCTTATCAATGATCACGCCTTCGGTACCGCTTGCTGCTTTTAAAGAAGCATCTTTGGCATCACCGGCTTTATCACCAAAGATGGCACGCAATAACTTTTCTTCCGGTGTAGGGTCGCTCTCACCTTTAGGTGTTATTTTACCAATAATGATATCGCCTTCTTTTACATGGGCGCCAATACGGATGATACCATTCTGGTCGAGGTCCTTGGTGGCTTCCTCACTAACGTTCGGAATATCCGGTGTTAATTCTTCTTCACCCAGTTTGGTATCACGTACTTCAATCTCATATTCTGAAATGTGCAGTGAGGTAAACAGGTCTTCTTTAACCACTTTTTCACTGATCACGATCGCATCCTCAAAGTTGTATCCTTTCCATGGCATGAATGCCACTTTCATATTTCTTCCCAGGGCGATCTCACCTCCCTTGGTTGCATACCCTTCGGTCAGGAAATCACCTTCGGTAACCTTTTGTCCTTTGGTAACAGCCGGGCGCAGGTTGATACATGTTTCCTGGTTGGTACGAACGAACTTGGTTAATTTATAAACGATCAGGTCCTCATCAAAACTTACCAGTTGCTGGGTTTCATTTCTTTTATAACGGACATGAATTTCATTGGCATCAACATACTCAACCACACCATCACCATCTGCATGGATCTGGATCCTAGCATCACGTGCTGCTTTGCCTTCCAAACCGGTACCTACGATCGGCACTTCAGGTTTGATCAATGGCACAGCCTGGCGTTGCATGTTCGATCCCATCAGGGCACGGTTGGCATCATCATGCTCCAGGAACGGGATCAGCGAAGCGCTCAAACCAACGATCTGGTTTGGTGCCACATCCATGTATTCCACTTCTGTTTTATCCAGGATCGGGAAGTCACCGGTCTGGCGGCTCTTGATCATGTCATCAACAAAATTTCCTTTGGCATCCATTTCAATATTTGCCTGGGCGATCTTTGCAGTATCTTCTTCTTCGGCACTCAGGAAAGTGATCTTCTTCATATCGGCCCTGCCATCAGTTACTTTATGGTACGGGGTTTCAATAAAGCCCATGTCATTGATCTTGGCATGCACACAAAGTGTGGATATCAAACCAATGTTTGGTCCTTCCGGTGTTTCAATAGTACACAAACGGCCGTAATGAGAGTAGTGAACGTCACGTACCTCAAAGCCTGCACGCTCCCTGCTTAAACCTCCGGGCCCAGTGCGGAGATACGGCGTTTATGCGTGATCTCACTTAAAGGATTCGTCTGATCCAGGAACTGCGAAAGCTGTGATGTACCAAAAAATGAGTTGATAACTGAAGATAATGTCCTCGCGTTGATCAGGTCAACGGGAGTAAATACCTCGTTGTCGCGTACATTCATCCTTTCACGGATGGTACGGGCCATACGGGCCAGGCCAACACCAAACTGGGCATACAACTGTTCGCCTACGGTACGTACACGACGGTTGCTCAGGTGATCGATATCATCAACCTCGCTCTTGCCATTGGTCAGTAAAACCAGTGTTTTAATGATGGCAATGATATCGTCTTTGGTCAAAACTTTTTTAGTGATGGGGAAATTCAATCCCAGGCGGCGGTTAATTTTATAACGGCCTACTTCACCAAGATCGTAACGCTTATCACTGAAGAATAATTTATCAATGATACCACGTGCAGTTTCATCATCAGGGGCATCAGCACCACGCAATTGCTTGTAGATATGCTGAACCGCTTCCAGTTCACTGTTTGAAGTATCTTTATTTAAAGTATTGTAGATAATGGCATAGTCGCCACTCACTTCTTCTTTCTGAATGAATACGCTCTTCACATCCATTTCCAGGATCATGGCAATATTGGATTCGTCCAGTACGCTGTCCCTTTCGAGGATGATCTCGTTCCTTTCGATTGAAACAACCTCACCGGTATCTTCATCCACAAAATCTTCAACCCAGGTACGCAATACACGTGCAGCTAAACGCTTGCCAATGCATTTCTCCAGGCTCTTCTTATCCGCTTTCACCTCATCAGCCATACCGAATAATTCCAGGATGTCTTTATCGGTTTCAAAACCTATTGAACGCAATAAAGTGGTAACCGGGAATTTTTTCTTACGGTCGATATAAGCAAACATCACGTTGTTGATATCTGTTGCAAACTCCATCCAGGCACCCTTGAAAGGAATTACCCTGGCTGAGTAGATCTTGGTACCGTTGGGGTGAACCGACTGGCCGAAGAATACACCGGGTGAACGGTGCAGCTGGCTAACCACTACCCTTTCGGCACCATTGATAACAAATGTACCACGTGGTGTCATGTAAGGGATGTTTCCTAAAAACACATCCTGGACAATGGTCTGGAAGTCAACGTGCTCCTCGTCATTACAACTCAGGCGCAGTTTTGCCTTTAAGGGAACAGCATAAGTTAACCCTCTTTCGATACACTCTTCAATGGTGTAGCGTGGAGGATCTACGAAATAGTCCAAAAATTCCAGTACAAAAATGTTGCGGGTATCCGTGATCGGAAAATTTTCCTTGAATACGCGGAACAATCCCTCCACATTACGTTTGTCGGGAGTGGTTTGTAACTGAAAAAAATCTTTGAATGATTGGATCTGGATTCCCAGCAAATCGGGTGTTTCCGCTAAAAATTCAACTTTACCGAAATTGAAACGTTTAGCAGGGTTTGTTTTTGTTGCAGACATATTGTAATTAAAACGTTTTAGTGTGCAGAAGATCCTTCAGATTATGGGGGCAGGCCACAACATGTGCCACTAACCCTAAATTAAAGGACGGCAAAGGTAGGGATTATTTTCCTATTTCCTGATTACGATATACGATTTTTTGGTGAATTGGAAAGGTTTTTGTGGATAAGTGGGTTTTTTAAGGTAAAAATTGGGTTTCCTGTTGAAAATCAATCATTTTTGAGGTTCCACCCAGGATTGAAAAATAGATGATCTCAAAATAAAACCATCATGTTTACCCAAATCTTAATCATCCGGCTTCAACCCCATATGTTTTCCAGGTTCTGACAGGGGGAATTAATAATTGCTGTAAAGCTTCCGAATCATATGAATTTTAACCTGATCCGGTCCCGGCTTTTACTAACCAAATCCCGATAGATCGATCCCCAGCTTTTGAGCCGTATTTTTTATAAGCATTTTTCTAAACCTGGATCTTATTTCTTCTATTTTTAAGCGGCCCTGTAAAATGTCATCTACAGTTGCAGAGCTAAAAATAAAACGCATAGCATGTTCACCAAAGTTTGAGGCAATTTCATTTTGAATGGGGGTAAAAATGGTTGCTTTCAGCAGATCCCGCCTGTCTTTTTCAGTTTGAAAATGCTCATTTGTATGATCAATGCTGCTTTTTTTGTAAGACAGATTTTTGCTGCTTGCTTCGGTATTAAGTTTTTCAATGTGATCAAACAGTTCATTTTGGCCTTCACTGCTTTTAAGAACGGGGTGTATACCTTTAATATTTGGCCATTCGGTTTGAGTGATACCGTTAACTGCCAGGGTTCTTGTTGTTTCTTCATTCATGATGTAATGTGCAGGCTTGTTTTGCTGTTTGGCAATTTGATCCCTGTACAAAAACAGGCCATTCAGTACATATTGCCGGTATGGGCTTAAATAAAGCAGATCCTTTTTTTTAAGAAAATTATCTTTTGGCTCCATGTTGTGTATCGTGGTGGACAGCAGGTTGTTTTCATCCTCCAAAAAAGGAAGTAAGTTTTTCATGGCAGCCTGTTTTTCCAGTTCTTCCTTCATGGGCAACAGGTACAGTACATCGTTTGCAGCATAATTGAGTTGGTCTGCCCCGAGTGGCCTTTGTTCCCAGTTTACTTTCTGCATTTTTTTATCGAGTTCAATGCCAAACAGCTGCTGTATCATAGCGCCAAGCGATGTTCGTTCGTAATTCAAAAGCCTGGCATAAAGTTCTGTATCGGCCAGGTTTGCCGGATAGCATTTCAAGGCGTGCAGCAACCGCAGATCTTCTCCGGGGCAATGTGCTACTTTGAGGATTGCTGCATTTTCCAAAAGCGGAAAAATGAATGAAATATCCAGGTTTGCTTTGGGGTCCACCAGGTAACAGTGTTTTGCACTGGCCATTTGCATTAAGCACAGGTTGAAACCGTATGAATAATGGTCCCGGTCGAATTCCAGGTCGAATGCTATTGCCTTTGCTTTTGAAAGCTCGAATATGCAACTGGTTAATTCATCAGCAGTTGTTACGTATGTAACAGGTATTTTTTCAGGAGCGGGCAACAGACTTTTGGCAGCGTGCATTATTAAAAAACCAGGTTTAATGATAATTCATAAAATAATAAGCCGGAGTTAAAACGGGTTACCATTCGAAAAAAGGCCGATCCACATGATGCGGACCGGCCTTTAAAGCTATTTTTTACTACCCGCTGTATTTTTTGAATGTCAACATTCAATAATGGTAAGCTATGTAGTACAAAGAGGAACTAATTAAGCAACCTCAACGTCAGCACCGGCTTCCGTTAATTTTGTTTTAATTTCTTCTGCAGTGGCTTTATCTACACCTTCTTTAACCGGTTTTGGAGCGCCGTCAACTAAGTCCTTAGCTTCTTTCAGTCCTAATCCTGTTAATTCTTTAACGATCTTAACGATCGCTAATTTGTTGGCACCAGCAGCTTTCAGGATAACATCAAAAGATGTTTTCTCTTCAACAGCAGCAGCACCGTCGCCACCACCTGCACTTACTACAACTGCAGCTGCAGCCGGTTCAATACCATACTCTGATTTTAAGAATTCTGCCAGTTCCTGTACTTCTTTTACTGTTAAGCCTACTAAGTTTTCAGCTAATGCTTTTACGTCTGCCATAATGTTTGTTTTTTTTCCGGCTTCATACCCTTTAGCGGATCCGTCGGATGGTTTTTAAAAAAATTGTTCGTTTTTATTTAATGAGCTAATTAGCTGATATGCTAATGTGCTGATTTCAAATTGTTACAGTTTAGTTTTTTTACTAAGCCTGTGGTGCTTCGTCTTCGCCTTTTGCTTCTTCAGTGGCCGGAGCTTCCGGTGCTGCTTCTGCTGCAGGGGTTTCTGTTGACGGAGCTTCTGCAACCGGTGCTGCTGCTGCTGCAACTTCTGCAACCGGTGCTGCTGCTTCTTCAGCAACTGCTTTTTCTGCATCCTTGTTTTGCAAAGCGCCCAATACACGCTGAATGGGTGATTGCAGTAATCCGATCACTTCACCGATCAGTTCATTTTTGGTCTTGATCTGGGTCAATGCTTTCAGCTGATCGTTACCAACAAATACATCTCCATTGATGAAAGCTGCTTTCAGCAAGGGCCTTTCATTGTTGGTCTCTTTGCGGAAACTGCTGATGATCATGGCAGGCACTTTTGGATTTTCGCTGAACATCAGGGCTGTTACCTGGTGCAGTGAATCAAAAACGCCGCTGTATTTTTCAGCATCCAGGCTTTCCAGTGCTTTTTTAATAAGCGTATTCTTGGCCACTTTCATTTCCACCTGCTTATCAAAGCAATGGTTGCGCAGTTTGCCAACCTGTGCTACGGTTAAGCTTTCTGTATCGGTTATGTAGAAGTTATTGTATTGCTCAAACTTACCTTTCAGCAGTTCAATCACTTCATTTTTTTCCTGTTTTGTCATATCAATTATTTTTTATTATCCTGAGCGAAGTCGAAGGATTAGTTGTGAACAGATTTTGTATCAATGGAAATGCCCGGGCTCATGGTGCTGGCCATACTAACGCCTCTCAAATAAGTTCCCTTAGATGAAGATGGCTTTAATTTCAGGATGGCATTGATCAGTTCCTGGCTGTTTTCTGCGATCTTTTCCGGTGCAAAACTTACCCTGCCGATAGATGCGTGGATGATGCCAACTTTATCTACTTTAAAAGCAATTTTACCGCCTTTCAGATCATTGATAGCGCCGGCAACATCATTGGTTACCGTACCTGTCTTGGGATTCGGCATCAGGTTACGAGGGCCTAGCACTTTACCCAGTTTACCGATCTTAGGCATTACAGATGGGGTGGCAACAATAACATCAATATCTGTCCAGCCACCTTCGATCTTGGTAATATATTCATCCAGCCCGGCAAAATCAGCACCTGCTGCAGTTGCTTCTGCTACCTTATCGGGTGTACACAAAACCAAAACACGTTTCGTTTTACCGGTTCCGTGAGGAAGCGATACGGTACCACGAATGGCCTGGTCTGCTTTTTTGGGATCTACACCCAGTTTGATATGCAGGTCAACAGAACTGTCGAATTTTGTTGTGTTTACTTCTTTAACCAAAGTTGAAGCCTCCTTTAAGGAATAAGCTTTATTAATATCAACCTTAGTATTTGCTACTTTTCTTTTTTTCGTGATCATTTTTTACAAATTTTAGATCCCGGTTTTAACGGGACAGGTTGATAATTAATTTTCCCAGGGGGCTGTACCGTCAACGGTTAAACCCATGCTGCGTGCAGTACCGGCAATCATTTTCATGGCGCTGTGAATGGTAAAAGCATTCAGATCGGCCATTTTATCTTTGGCGATCTCTTCTACCTGGTCCCAGGTAACTTTTCCAACTTTTACACGATTGGGTTCTTTACTGCCGCTGGTGAGCTTGGCAGCATCCAGCAACTGAACGGCTGCAGGTGGGGTTTTAATGATAAAGTCGAACGACTTATCAGCATAAACGGTTATTAAAACAGGAAGCACTTTTCCTTGTTTATCCTGGGTTCTGCCATTGAATTGTTTACAGAATTCCATGATGTTGATACCTTTAGAACCTAATGCAGGTCCTATTGGCGGTGCCGGATTGGCTTGTCCTCCTTTACACTGGAGTTTGACATAGCCGGTGATCTCTTTTGCCATTTTTTTTACTTTTTTTGGTGATAGCGTGGCGCTAAAATGGCGCCACTCCCAATTCAATAATATCTACTAAAGAACTATTTGGGGCGGCAAAGGTAGGTAAATAATTAAAAATAATTGCATTTGGCCGGCTTTTTTTGTTGGCATAGTTAATGTTCATAGTTATTAAAACTTCAAACAATGAAAAAAATTACCCTTTTAAGCCTTTTTGCAGCCTGCCTGGCCATTTTCAGTTCCTGCGATACCATTAAAAAACCTGCCAACCAATACCTCGGGAGGTATTTTTCCTTAACGGGGAACTGGAAACTGGTTTCCACAACAGATAACAATGCCCAAACGGGAACCATTGTTACGGTTAGCCCTGCCATTGCCAGCGGTTTTGTAAAGTCGGTGGCAAACAACAGTTATTGTTACCGGGCTACTGATGAAGCCTGGAAATCCCTATCGTCTAAAAGCGGTGGTGGATTTACCATCAACCACCTGGCCAGTGCCTGTAATGGAAGTATGGTTTACAAATCCGGGGAGATCACGGTTTTAACAAACAGCCAGATCAGGATCAATACTAAAACTGTTACTGATGCAGCCCTGGTACAGGAGTGGACAAGGGTTACCAACTAAAAGTTCAGTTAAAAAAATAGCCATCCTGAAACAGGATGGCTATTTTACATATTTTTCAGTATTACATTACCAATATGCCTTTTGCCTGCATGGTAATTTCTTTTTTTGGTTCTTTGATGGCATCAACCTCTTCTTTGCTTTTACCACCATCTTCGGCATAATGTTTCAGCATTTCAACAGAAGTCTCCTTAAGTGTAGCAGTTCCTTCGGCCACGATGGTTTTCCCGTTCATGGATAAAGGAACCAAAAATGCATGGTCCTTCATTTTGATCAGCATGGGGCCATTGGCGGTTTCCATACGTAACCAGCATCCTTCAGATTTACATACCTCTACAACTTTACCGGTTATTTTTACATCAACAGCTTTTGTACCCTGCAATTTAGTTACCAGGTCATTGGCAGGAATCGCATTATCTGCGGAAATTTTTTCACCAAAGGTCATGCCTGTATTGGCATCGCCTTTGGGCGGCTGGGCCAATATTATCAAACTGAATAATAATGCCGGGATCAATGTCAATATTTTTTTCATCATTAAAAATTTATAATTAAAAAAAAGCCGCTCACGCGGCTTTGCCCTTTAAACAATTTTTTCAACCTGCATATAGCTGAGTTCAACCGGTGTTGCACGACCAAATATTTTAACCTGCACTTTCAGTTTTTTCTTTTCATCGTTTCACCTCTTCAATTACGCCGTTAAAGTCGTTGAACGGTCCGTCAATGATCTTAATGGTCTCACCAATAATGAATGGTTCACTCATGGTCATACCGCCGGCATCGCTCATCTCATCAACCTTACCCAGCATTTTATTTACTTCCGCCTTGCGCAGCGAAATGATATTTCCTTTTGAACCTTTTCCATCCGTTAAAAAATGCATTACGTTGCTGATGTTGCTCATTGACTGGATCATGTCATCATTCAGTTTGCCGTCGGCCACTTCGATCATGATATAGCCGGGATAAAAGTTGCGCTCACGCATTACTTTTTTTCCGTTTAAAACCTTGTACACTTTTTCAACCGGTAAAAAAACCTGTTTTACAATATTGGTCCAGCCATTACGTACGATATCCTTATCCAGGTATTCTTTAATTTTCCGTTCTTTACCGCTAACTACACGGAGCACATACCATTTGGATTCCTTTTCGGCTTTCTCAATTTTTTCTACTATCGGTTCTGTTCCTTCCATAATTATTAATTGAATAACGAATAAATGAATTTCATTGCGTTATTGGCTACAAAATCCATGATCCAAACCACAGCAGTGATCATAAGGGTCGCCCCAAGTACGATCATGGTTGATTGTTGTAATTGATCCCAATTTGGCCAGGTAACCTTATACACCAATTCTTTATAAGAATCCCTGAGATATGCGGTAAATTTATTCATGTTTTATTAGTTAATCCGTTTATTAGTTAATCCGTTAATCCGTTAATTGGTTAATCCGTTATTTGGCTAAGACGTTCAAACGGATTAACGTTTAAACGGACTAACCTTGTATTTAGCACGGGCACTAGGATTCGAACCCAGATCAAAGGTTTTGGAGACCCGTATGCTACCGTTGCACCATGCCCGTATATTTTAGACCCGTATCCCGCGGCGGGCGCCTTTTTGGACCCTATCCCCCATGGCGGGACCAGCTTTTAAGCCCGACCCCGCCAAAGGGGGACCATGCCCGTAAAAAACTCCTCCTAAAGGAGAACTTTTAAAGTATTATATTTAAAGAACTCTTCTGTATTCACCGGTTAATTGGAAAACACAGACTCTTAAAAAAAGCAAAGTACCTAAGCTTTTGGCCTAAGTACTCTGCAAAGATATTAAAAAGCTTTTATAAACTCCCTGTTATTTAGAGAGAATACAAAATTCTCTTATTTTACAATTTCAGTTACCTGGCCGGCACCAACTGTACGGCCACCTTCACGAATCGCAAATTTTAAACCTTTTTCCATAGCGATCGGCTGGATCAATACCACATTTAATGAAGTATTATCACCCGGCATCACCATTTCTGTTCCTGGATTCAGGGTAACCTCACCGGTTACGTCTGTAGTACGGAAATAGAACTGTGGACGGTATTTATTGAAGAATGGGGTATGACGGCCACCTTCTTCTTTGCTTAAAACGTACACTTCACCTTTAAATTCGGTGTGCGGGGTAATAGAACCCGGCTTGCAAAGCACCATACCACGACGGATCTGGGTTTTCTCAATACCGCGTAATAAAAGACCTGCGTTATCTCCGGCCTCACCTTCGTCGAGTAATTTTTTGAACATCTCAACACCGGTACAAACAGAAGATAATGGTTTTTCCATCAATCCAACGATCTCGATTGGCTCACCAACTTTGATGCGGCCTCTTTCGATACGACCGGTAGCAACAGTACCACGACCAGTGATAGAGAATACATCCTCAACACTCATCAGGAACGGAAGATCAACCAACCTTGGAGGTAAAGGAATATAGCTGTCAACAGCATCCATCAATTCGTTCACCTTGGCAACCCATTTTTCGTCACCGGCCAAAGCGCCGGTTGCAGAACCCTGGATGATTGGTGTATTATCGCCATCAAAGCCATAAGAAGTTAATAATTCGCGGATCTCCATTTCAACCAGCTCCAGCAATTCCGGATCATCAACCAGGTCTACTTTGTTCATGAAAACTACAATTTGAGGTACACCTACCTGGCGTGCCAACAGAATGTGTTCTTTGGTTTGAGGCATCGGGCCGTCAGTTGCAGCAACTACAAGTATAGCACCGTCCATCTGGGCAGCACCGGTGATCATGTTTTTCACATAATCGGCGTGACCCGGACAATCAACGTGTGCATAGTGACGTGTATTTGTTGCATACTCAACGTGAGCCGTATTAATGGTGATACCCCTTTCTTTTTCTTCAGGAGCACCATCAATATCATCGTAATTCTTTATATCCGCCAAACCTCTTTTATTCAAAACATAGGTTATAGCGGCTGTAAGAGTTGTTTTACCATGATCTACGTGACCGATTGTTCCAACGTTTAAATGGGGTTTATCCCTTTTGAATGATTCTTTTGCCATTGTTTAATTTTTAATAATTGTTTTGAAAAAATGGTTGTCGTTTAAAGTCTGTAAACCATTGACTTGAATAATAATTTTTAGGAGCCATAGGTGAGAATCGAACTCACGACCCCTTCCCTACCAAGGAAGTGCTCTACCCCTGAGCTACCACGGCGACTCAGTTGGCAGTAATCAGCTGGCAGTCGGCAGTCCGCAATTAAGCAAACGCTGCAGACTGCAAACTGCAGGCTGCAAACTGAAATTGAGCGGAAGACCAGGCTCGAACTGGCCACCTATAGCTTGGAAGGCTATCGCTCTACCAAATGAGCTACTTCCGCTTGTTAAATTGATTATTGAGTATTGAAAGGCTGATTATTGGATATTCAATAATCAATGTTCAATATTCAATGTTCAAAGAACTTCCACCTTTGTTAAAACTTCGGTGGATAAAGTGGGCAGAGTAGGGTTCGAACCTACGTACACTTACGTGAACAGATTTACAGTCTGTCGCCTTTAACCACTCGGCCATCTGCCCATTTTTGTTCATTGGTTAATTAGTTAATTGGTTAGCACGTACTTAAAAAACTATACAACGAATTAACAGATTAACGAATTAACCTACCACTGAGCCGAAAACTGGAGTCGAACCAGCGACCTACTGATTACAAATCAGTTGCTCTACCAACTGAGCTATTTCGGCCTATCCTTAAAGAACTGATTTCAAAAAATATGGGCTACACAAAAGCACCCCTTTTTTTTGGGAAGGCAAAGGTAAGTGAAAATGCTTAATACCAAAACTTTGAAATGATTTTTTTTTAAACGGATCCGATAAAATGTGAATAACGGAATAAAAAAGCCTCCCCGTTTGCAGGGAGGCCCGATTTTATTGGCGTTTTGCTTATGCTGCTTTTTTCTCTTTCCGTCTTTTTATTTGTGTAATTATTGATTCCAAAGCGGTATCAAAACTTTCTTCAAAAGATTTGGTTGACTGCTTTACAAAAAATTCATGGCGCGGGATAAGGACCTTGATCTCTGCTACCTTATCTTTTATGTTGTGTACCACATTATCCAGTTTTAAATACACATCTACTTTAGTTATCCGGTCGTGGTACTGTGTTAATTTGGAAACTTTCTTTTCAATGTAGGATACTAATTTTGTGTCTGCATCAAAGTGAACTGTCTGAATGTTTACGTTCATAACATCTGGTTTTATTCCGATAATTATCGGGGGTGAAAAAAATGAAAAAGCTCGGGTAGATTAATATGTCATAGGCAATTCCAGGAGGTTTATTTCGGGATATAACTGCAAATTGAAGTTACAATAATAAACACATCTTTCAAAAAAATAAGTTGCAAAATTCCGGTAAATTTTAAAACTGCCCGGTTGCTGTATTGTTGCGGGAATACACTGGTATGCGCAGTTATCAGGCCTTGGGATGTGCCTTTTTATGTATATCCTTTAGTTTCTCAATAGTATTATGTGTATATACCTGCGTAGCTGCAAGGCTGCTGTGGCCAAGCAGTTCTTTAACAGCATTCAGATCGGCACCACCGTTCATTAAATGGGTGGCAAAAGTATGCCGCAATACATGCGGGCTCTTTTTATCAATGGTGGTAACCATCCCCAGGTATTTATTTACAGCATTGTACACATACCGGGGATATAATTTTTTACCGGATACTGTTACCAGCAGGAATACCCGGTCATGACCATCAGGCAAATTATTTTTATCAGTGATATAATCCTGTACCTGGTTCATCAACGGATCCCCTACCGGGATGATACGTTCCTTATTGCCTTTCCCCAATACTTTAATACTGCTGTTGCTTTTGGAAATATCTTTTTCCTTCAGCCCAACCAGTTCTGCCTGCCGGATGCCGGTATTATAAAAAAGCTGGAGAATAAGCCGCTGTGTTTTGCCATCCCAGGTATCCGGGAATTCTACATGTGCAAACAAGGTGTTGATATCTTTACTATCCACAAACTGGGGCAACCTTTTGTTTACCCTGGGTGAAATGATTGAAGTCATTGGGCTAACCGGGATGATTTGCTGCTTTAACTGGTATTTAAAGAATGTTTTAGGGCAGATATTTTCCGGTTAATACTTTTCGATTCCATGCCCTGCTGCTTCAGGTCGGCCAGCCAGGACCTGATAAAAGCGGTCTTTATATCCTCCAGCGGGGTTTCGCCGAACTGGTATTGTAAAAAAACAAAGAAAGCATCCAGGTCGTTCTTATAGGAAATGATGGTATGCTGTGAATACCTTTTCTGAAATTTCAGGTAATCGAGAAAATGCTGTATGGTTTTTGCTACAGGTTGCTGCATAAAAAAACTGATACCCAAAGTTATGACAACCGGGTATCAGTTTAAAATATTGCTGGTTCAAATAATCTTAGTCGAACTTGCCTGCAGTAACCTGTTCTTTGTATACTGCTTTCAACACCTCTTTACGGCGGCGGATAGATGGCTTTATAAAGGCCTGTCTTTCCCTAAGTTGTAAAAGAATTTTGCTTTTCTCAAACTTCTTTTTGTACTTTTTAAGCGCTTTGTCGATGTTTTCGCAATCTTTTGAATCAATAATTAACATATAATATATACCTCCTTTAGGTGATTTTAAGTGCGCAAAGATAGCAGAAATATTTAAATAATGGAATTCTTTGCAACAAAATCCGAAATTTACAAAATGTTTACAGGAATTATTGAAAAAACGGGCACCGTTAAAGAGGTGATAACCAATGGTACCAACAGCAGTTTTTGGGTACAATCGCCGCTGGCAGGTGAACTTAAGGTTGATCAAAGCCTAAGCCACAATGGCATTTGCCTTACCGTTGAAGAAA
This sequence comes from Chitinophagaceae bacterium, assembly GCA_016703625.1. GTDB lineage: Bacteria > Bacteroidota > Bacteroidia > Chitinophagales > Chitinophagaceae > Ferruginibacter. The sequence goes on from JADJBP010000009.1 coordinate 67,614, forward strand.
TTGCAAATGGAATGCACCGGGTTACAGCGATCGAAGAAACAATTTTAAAGACCAATGCGGGTAACTGGAAAGCAGGTACCCTTTTAAACCTCGAACGCAGCATGCAGCTGAATGGCCGGCTGGACGGGCATATGGTACAGGGCCATGTTGATTGTACAGCAACCTGTATGGCAGTATCGGAAAAAGCAGGAAGTTGGGAATTTAGCTTTGCATTCCCTGCTGTATTTGCTTCAAATATCATTGAAAAAGGATCCGTAACTGTAAATGGCATAAGCCTTACCTGTTTTAACGTTGCAAAAGATCAGTTTACGGTTGCCATCATACCTTATACATTTGAACATACCAATATGAACAGCTTACAGAAAGGAGATACCGTAAATATTGAATGGGATATGATCGGGAAATATGTGGCAAGGATCATGAATATAAAAACGGGCTAATGCCCTTTTTACGAAAACCTTTTCTGAACATGCATTAGCCCACCGGCTGCCAAAATCATTATAAACGGAAATGCCGGACCAATAAACCGGTTACTCCATTCATCGCAGGTAAAAAATATTCCAACAGATGTAAACGATAAATAGAATAAAGCAAATAACCTAACATAATAATAAGACTTGTTTGCTTTGAAAAAAAACCGATCAATGCAAAAGGATAAAAAACAGTAAAGCAGATCAGCAACAGGTTGTGCTGCCAGCTGTAAAAGTTCCGGTACATCCCAAAAAAAATATCCCAGTTTTTTAAAGCCATTCCTGAAAAAATTACCCAGGCCAACCTCTTCTTTTATAACCCTGAACGCTTCATTCAAACCCTGCCTGTTATATTCCCGGTAAACCATGGGTTCGTTCGTTTCGGGCACCTGGCAGATGATCTCCATCCTCCTGATGGAATCGGGATTCACATAAGCAGTCAACGGCGAATTGAGTATCACAATAACAGAAGCAAGGCTGATGCCGGTCAATACATAAAAATGTATTTTCCTGTTGTTTTGATAAAGCCAAAATAACAGTACTATAAAAAGCGACAATAAAAAAATGACCCCCACCGGCCTTGAAAACAAAATAAGCAGCAATACAAATCCCAATGCAGCCAGCCTGATAACTTTTTTATCATTCAGCCATTTATTAAACAAATAAATGCCGATCACCAAAAAACTGGTGTGCATACTTTCCGTGTATAAAAAGAAATTCCATTTCTGAACGGGATAACAAAGCAGGTAAGCAATAAAAAAAAGAAAAGCGATCCGGTTGTTGTGTAATATATCAAGTAACAATTTATAGAGGCAAACAGCAGCCAAAAAAGAAAAAGCAATTTGCAGAGTGGCAACAAAGACCAGGTTAACCGAAAGCTTAATACATAAGGCAACCAAAAACGTGTAGGCAAAATAAAAATAGCCGAAAATGCCGTTGAAAAATTCCCGGCCATTGATCAACCGGTTTGCATTTTCAATGATCTTTTCTGCTTCACCGTCTGTACGGATACCAAATGTAAACAGCAAAAATAACTGATCAAAAAATAGACAACAGCCGCTGCAATTATTTTTTTATCAACAAACATTTACTGTTTACCATAGCAGTATTTTGGTTAAAAGCAGTGTTTATATTTTTTTCCCTGCCATGGCTTTGCTTACCGCGGTATCCATGATCCTTTCGGCATAGGGACGGGAGATATCGTTGAGTTCTTCTGTTTTGGCCTGAACCAGGTTTTTATCATTCATGTCGAGCGCTAACTGTAATGCCTGTATGGCCAATGACGTTTCATTGATCTCCTGCGGCGTTAACTGGCCGAAATTCTTTTGAATAAATTTTTCAGTGGTTGTGAGCAATTGCTCAGCTTCGGTTTTAGCTTCGGTCAATGCACGAATGTCCATATCCTCCTTAGCATGTGTCATTGAATCGAGCAGCATTTTTTCAACATCTTCATCCTTCAATCCATATTGGGGTTTCACTTCAATGGATTGTTCTATGCCACTCCTCAATTCCCTGGCATGTACTACCAGTATACCATCGGCATTTATTAAAAAACTTACTTCCACTTTTGGCATACCGGCCGGCATACCCGGGATGCCCGTTAAATTAAATTCGGCCAGGCGGCGGTTATCCTTCACCATATCCCGCTCGCCCTGGTAAACGGCGATCTTCATGCCGCTTTGCCCGTCTTTATAAGTGGTATACTGCCTGGATACCTTTGTTGGAATTTTTGAATTCCTGGGCAGTAATACATCCATTAAACCACCCATGGTTTCCAGTCCAAGTGATAATGGCGTAACATCCAGCAGCAGCAGGTCTGTTGTATTGCCGGCTAATATATCGGCCTGTATGGCTGCACCCAAAGCCACTACCTCATCCGGGTCGACCGAATCATTTAATTCTTTACCAAAAAATCACGCAACATCTGCTTTACCAGCGGAACCCTGGTACTGCCGCCAACCAGTACTATTTCATCAATATTCTCCTTTTTAATGCCTGCATCTTTTAATGCATTGTTACAACAAACGATTGTTTTGTCAACAATGGGTTTAATGATCTCTTCAAATGTATCCCGGTTTATAGTAAGATCTTTTCCTTCATAAACTGTTGCATAGGATTCGTTTGCTGATAATTGTATTTTGGCCTCCTCTGCTTTCAGCCGCAGTACCTGGCGGTATTTTGATTCGCGGGCATCAAATCCATTTTCATTGATCCAATAATCAACAAGCGCAGCATCAAAATCATCGCCCCCTAAATAGGTATCGCCATTGGTTGCCAATACTTCAAAAATACCTCCACTGATATGCAGAATGGAAATATCAAATGTTCCGCCACCAAGGTCGTAAACCGCGATCGTTTTTTCCTCCCTTTGGGGGGTTAAGAGCAATGGAGGGCAAGCCAAAACCATAAGCAAGGCTGGCAGCTGTGGGTTCATTGATGATCCGGAGCACATCCAGCCCGGCCAGTTTGCCGGCATCCCTTGTTGCCTGGCGCTGTGCATCATTAAAATAGGCAGGCACGGTAATCACTGCTTTACTCACCGGAGTTTTTAAAATATGTTCGGCCTGTTTTTTTAAAGCAGACAGGATCATCGATGAAAGGTCGATGGGTGAATAGAATTTTGAGCCCACCTGCACTTTTACCAGCCTGCTCTCATTAGCAGAACGCTGTGAGTCATCAATGATCTTATAGGCAAATGATGTGGCATTGTGTTTAACATCGTTATAGGTTTTTCCCATTAACCGTTTGGCAGAAAAAATGGTATTGGCCGGGTCACTCACCAGGTATTGTTTTGCTTCGTCCCCTACTGTGATATTTTCATTTTCGCCAAAATGTATAACAGAAGGCACCAGGGAGTGGCTGTTGTGTTCTTTTAAAGCAACCGGCTTTTTACTTTCGGGATGAATGATAGCGATAAGACTGTTGGTTGTACCCAGGTCAATGCCCACAATGATCTCATCCTTCTGTAAACTGCCGGTGGCTATATTGATAGCTATTTTAGCCATGTATTTTTTTTTCGCAAAGGTATGTAATAAAAAAAAGCTGCCCGTTGCAGGCAGCCTTTCCTTTCAATCAGTATTTTCAATTACCGGAGGATTACCATTTTGCCGTAACCTTTTGTAAAGAATTTATCGGTTTTACTATCGTTTTCCGGTTTATATTTTTCGAGCGACCTGCCATTTAAATTCGTGAGTACCCTGTACAGGTAAACACCGTTGGCCAGTTTTGCGCCATAGGCATCGGTACCATCCCATTTAAACTCAGTCATATTTCTGCCAACATGTAATGGCCCCAATTCATCTTTCGTGATCTCCCTAACCACTTTACCGGTAATGGTCAGAATCTGTATCCGCATATTCTGCGGCACTTCGCTGCCGGTTATAGTAAATACAAATGCGGTAGAAGTGGTAAACGGATTCGGGTAATTGAGTAAATTGGAGATCATTGCCTTGGTGATCACTTTAAAGGAAATATGATACTCAATGGCACCCGCCGTATTACCGATCACATCTCTTCCGGAAACGATCAGTTCATAATCGCCTTCTTCGGGGAAATAAGGCAGGAAATCGATCGTAGCTGTATTATTCCCGGTTGAAAGATTTGCCGGCGTAAAACGCAACGAATTCACTTAATGCAAGGTAACGGTTCTCGTCCTTTAAATTGATCAGGATATGCGGTTTGGCAGAAACAATATCCTTGTTCAGAATGTGCACACCATCAAATGTTACATCCAGCAGCGGATTAAAATTATCTGCTTTTACAAACAGGTCCTTAAACAATATATTATTAAAATGATATTGTTCGGGTTGATCGAAGTTGGGATTCACTTCAACAAAAACCGTATTATTACCCGGGTAATCCCTGGTATCAATGGTATAACTCACTATCAATGTATCGCCGCTTACCAATACCTTACCTTTTGGCAATGTTACCAGGTGCGGTACATTATTCCTGTCGGTAATGGTAAAATTGATCTTCATGCTGTCGGCAAATGCTGTCTGGCTTATATTTTTAAATGCCAGTTTAAAATCAACCAGTTCGCCCTGGTCTGCAGTATCCTTCATTACAAAAAGAATATTTGGTGCAAGTGCGCCTTCCGGAACAAAAGAACCATTCAATCTCCAGTACCTTAACTGGTAAGGTGTTCCCTGGATAGTATCCCTGGTAAACATTTTAAGTTTAAGGTATGGGTATTGAGCCGCATTGACAGAAGATATGTCAAAATCCTTTGTAGAAGAATCGACAGTAAATAAAGGTGTTTCCACACCGGTTGGTGAAACCCCAATGATGTTGAACGATACAGAATCCCCGGCTGAAACTTCTTCCCTAGAACCCTCCAGTGAAACTGGCTCCAGCTGCTGGCCGGACCTAAACGCGGTGAGGTGACCGTGCCCGAGCTTTTCACGGTAGGTGCAATGGTATTCAAAACAATTTTATCATAGATACCTTCTGAAAATAAAAAGGAAGGTGTAAAAGATGCATCCTGTTTTTTATAAATGAAATTAAATGCCCTTGGCCTGTTAAAGGAATCTATATCAATGAACCCGGCATTCTTCAACCTGTGGTAAAGCGAATTGCCGCTTCCCATAACAAGGGTATCTCCCATCCAGGTATTGGCATAAGTATTTGATGCCGGTAACACGCCGGATGTCATCCTTGCTGTTACATAATATCCGGCCGGTATCTGGTCCAGGAAGTTAACAGCGGCTATGCGCTTAGCCTGTGATAAAATATTGTATTGAAAATTCCACCTGCGATTTATTCCGCAAACATTATCACTTCCGTACAAGCCGGTACCCGGGTAAGTATTGGCCCAGGGAACCATATCAAACGGGCTGAACACATTGAAGATAATGGCTGAAATTCCGCAAACACTCTGGATAGAATTTAACCCGTCAATTTCTACCGTAAAATCCTGTGCTACACTTGCCGCAGTAGGAAATACACCGTTCTTGATCTTTACTGCTTTATTGGAAGCATTGAAATTCCATTTATTGCTGGCTGTATAGTGCATATCCGTAACCGCAGACCTTAAATGCTGGTATGAATGTGACTGGTTAAAACCTGCAGTACTGTTTGGCAAATAAATAAATGAATAACTGTTCCAGATATAATTACTGCCGGCCGGCGGAACAGTAGATGTTCTCCAGTAATAAACGGTGCTGTCGGTAAAACTGAGGTTTGTTGGTTTGAATTCAATAACACCCCCCTATATCAGAAACATTATATGTTTTTTAAATGGCGAATTGTATAATTCAGTGGTATCAATTTCCATAACATATTGCCGCATGGTGCTTAAAGGATTGGCTGTGCTGGCATAATATGAAATGTTCTGCTGGTTGATGATGGAATAGTTATAGGGTGAAACAGGACGTAATTCATCTTCAAAAATGTAGAAATCCTTTGTCAGGTCATTATTCGTTTCAGACAATTCATTAACCCGGTTATCCACATCCAGTGAAACCAGTAATTTATTGAGTCCTTTATCAGTAGTGGGGTTAATGGGTACAAAAAGGCTTATGGAATCCATATATAAAATAGATGGGATCAACTGGTTGTACAATACCCTGATGGAATCATTGGGTAGTTTTTGTTTTATGGTTACCCTGATGGAATCCTGATGGCCCTGCCGATATTCATCATCTTCACATCCACTTTAAAGTTTTGATCGGCAACGGTGATGATGCTCGGGGTAAACTTCACCAGCTGGTCTTCTATCACATAGTCAGGTTTCTGAAAGTAATTTATTTTTAAAGCAGGGTCTCCGTGCAGGTTAATTTCTTCCAGGTGCATTCTTGTATAAAAGTCCAGGCTGCCGGGATTGGATCCCAAATTCTGTAATGTTGCTTTCATCTGGTTCCCAATAGAATTTCCATACAGGTTATAACCTATGTTCTGATAATGCCGGGTATTGTAAAAATTCAGGAAAGGAGCTATACCGAAATGTGTACTGCCGAGGAATCCAATTGAACCCTTTTGATTGATCAATACATACTTTTCGGACAGGGACATACCGGAAAACCCATTAACACGGTTGGGGTTAAATGTAAAGAAATTACCTACGGTACAACCGCTCACATGCATAAAAGGGTATTTACCCGCATTTTGATAATTTTCGGGATATTTTAAATTCATGGCGAGCTCATTGGCAGAAGAATGGCCGAAATATTTAACGTAGCTGAGCCCTTCCTGGAACAACTGGCTTATACGCAGGCTCTGCTGCTGTTCAATGGTAGCTACGGAGGTCTTCGAAAAGGTTTCCACATGGGCACCGTACAAAGTATCCTGTATGATATTCTTATACCCGTTCATATACACGCCAAACTGTGCATTTTCAATACTGTCTGATCCGCCAATGGTATGTAACATATTCTTCATCCAGCCTTTATCAGCAATGGTTTGGCTGGGCGACTGCTGTGCCTGTTCATACTGCATCATTTTTTCAAGGTAAATGCCCACTTCCGTTCCGTTTATGGCGCCCAGCCTGCCTATGGGAATAGAAGGTATTACGGTGCCGGCCGGGGCCGACAACAATATATCAGATGCAGGCCATCCATATGATTGAACGAGGTCAAGCTGTTCGGCAAGCGGGCTCGCCTGGTTCACCATATAATCAATATAACTTAATCCCTTCCAATAATAAATACATATTGGGGTGTGGCCGTAAATTGCTGGTTTGCATATTGAATAAAATCGTTGATCGCAGATGGATGCTTTTTAATTCCAAATCCAAACTGATCATTTAACTCATCAATATTATAAATTTTGGCATTGAAACTACCACCTGCTGCAGTACTGCGGTACTGGCGGTATAACTCCACATTATTTACCCCCGAACCGTTGTTATATAAAATAGGGTTGCTGATAATGATATAATTTGCCTGGTTGGCAGTAATGGCATAATTAATGAAATTTTTGGATGCCAGTGCTGTAACCCGGTTTACGTTGGATACATCGCTGCTCATCAGCCTGAATTTACGCAACGTATCTGCAGAAGGTACCAGTGCAAATTTTACCTGCCCGGCAGTACTTATATCACCGATGATCCTTTTTGCATTATTATAATCGTACAAAACAGGTGCAACACCATTTGTATTGAAATTTGTGATCACGAGGTAATTACCCAGTGCATTTTCCTTGAGTTCAAAATAAAAATTCTTTTCATTATTAAAATTAAAAGTTGCCGGGTAAGTGACAGAAAAACAACTGACCACAACACGGTCAACTGCAGTAGATGAGTTACCGTTTACACTCACGGGCAAATTGGTAGCACTTGCCAAAAGTGATAATGGCAGGTTCCTGATGGTGTCTTTCAGGTAATTGAAATAAGGCATTGGTTTTAACATGATCTGGGTATTGTAAAACCTTGCCCACAGTTCTCTTGGGTACAATGCATTACCTGCGGCAGCTACCGTAAATATTACACTGTTTGGCGGACCTGCGGCATACCTGTTCATACCACTCAGGTCTTTTGATACAGCACAGCATGGAGCAGCATTATCACTGGTCCAGCCCTCCCCAATATCATAGGATGATGAATAAACATATTCCCCGATCACAGCAGCATATCCCCTGTTTACCTGGTTGCGGAAATGTGTTTCTATACGGCGCATAAAATAAGGATCGGCCGGCAGTGTATTACTGGCAGTATTATTATCAGCAGTAAGGTACCTGAGATTGCCCCCTGCCGGGTTAACCGTCAGGAAATAAGAAGCCGTATCCGTATCCAGGCTGAATTTATCACATAGCTGGTAATCGGGGTTGCGGTACAGTTTTTTATCAGGCTTACCATCATTCATTTCGCCCCAGAATTCAATAAAATCAGTTGCACCAAAAACACCGGTAGCCACGGATGTGAACAAACGCACTTCTTTACCGTTGCGCCAAAGCTGGAAGTTTTCGGCTGGCACCGATCCCAAACCGGCAGAAGCCAAAACCGGCTGGTAGATACGGGTCAAAGTATCTTTTCCCAGCTTGAATTTAAAGTAGGTTTTGCTGTAATCGATCCAACTGTTATTCAACTGTGCATAGCCAGTGCTGGCAAGTAAACTGATAACAGTTATTATTAGAATTTTTTCATACCGGTGTTAAATTATTATTTATTCTGTTTCTTTCTTTCCCACGATATTGAACCGCAATGAAAAGATATGGGTATATAACGGATTCGACTGGTTGGCAAGGTTTGTAAATGCATAATCGATCATGATATTCTTTATTTTAAACCCTGCACCCGCACTTGGCTGGTAGATCCACACCTTTTTTTGATTAAGCGTATCACTGTCTTTTAATGCCCTTTGAAAATTGGTAATGCCGGCCCTTACAAAAAATACGTCGCTGATGGTTGCTTCCAAACCTATATGCGGGTCAATACTGATCGTGTTACCGCTAAAAACAGTATTCCTTTTTCCGTCAAAGGTCACATCCACATTGGCCTCAGCCATCAGGCTAACTTTTTTACCCAGCTTAAAATCATATCCACCGCCAATGATGATGCGGGGTGCTGTAAGTTCGGTTGACTTTACCGGAATTTTATTATTGGTCAGGTACAAAACTTCTTTTTCCTTTTCAGTGAATTTAAATGACCAGGCATTAAAAGTGGTGGTTACATCACGTGCCACTATACCGGCATGCCATTTTTCGCCGTGCATCTGTAAACCTGCATCCAGTCCAAAACCCCAGGCAGAAGCAAATTTGCCAACCTTACGGTAAATTACTTTTGCATTTATACCAAAACTGATCTGCTGCCTCTCTGTTTCCTTTATCTTTTGTGCAAAAGAAAGCAGGAATGCATAGTCTGCCGAAGAGAAGGTCTGGATCCTGTCATAATTGAAACTGCCGTCGGGTTCCACCAGGAAAAGTGTATTGGGAATATCATCAATGGCAAACCGGAACAGCGAAAAACCAAGCGCCCTTTTGTTATCCTGTAGTGGCATTGCAGCAGATAAATAATCGTATTTGGCAATGCCTCCAAAATATTCGGCATGCATAATGCCCACATTGGTATATTCTTTAATACCTGTTAATCCCGCAGGGTTCCAATAACCGGCAGTTGCGTCCTTTGCAGAAGCAACCTGTGCACCTCCCATAGCCAAACCCCTGGCACCCGCACCTATATTTAAAAATTCATTTGAATATTTCCTGAATTGAGAGAAGCCAAAAACCGGTATGATCAATAGTAATAGTAAGGATATCTTAGTGTAAAATCTCATAATAACATCTGGTTAGTTATTGAATTTAATAGGTAGCTGCTACATAAACGTAATTATACTTGGTAAATTGTGTTTATATAACAGTATAAAATTAAGCTTAATATTACAATTCGCGGGTTGCTTCCTGTGTTTATTTTAACCTGGTTTTTAAACAAAAAGTATCACTGGTAAAAGACACTTATTTTCACCAAAAGGATGCCTGCACATGTACGCAAAGAACGATAAACCGGATTTTTTCACTACAATCACTTTTTTATCAGCAACTTGTACTTTTTAAGATGATAAACTGGCGCTTTTATCAATATTTATAAGCATTTTTGCCAAAATGAGTATCAGTTTATAATATTTTACTTTAATTTTTAATCAGCATATGCAGCCATTATTAACCGAATTACAATGGAGAGGAATGATCCAGGACATCATGCCCGGAACAAAAGAACAACTGGAGAAAGAAATGACAACCGCTTATATTGGCTTTGACCCCACAGCCGACAGCCTGCATATTGGAAGCCTGGTACCCATAATTTTACTGGTTCATTTACAAAAAGCCGGGCATAAACCCATTGCCCTGGTAGGCGGTGCAACCGGCATGGTTGGTGACCCCAGTGGCAAAAGCGAAGAAAGGAATCTGTTGAGTGAGGAGGTATTGAACCTGAATGTTGCAGGTGTAAAGGCGCAGCTTGAAAAATTCTTAGACTTTGATCAAAGCAAATCCAATGCTGCTGAAATGGTCAATAATTATGACTGGTTTAAAGAGATCAGTTTTTTGGATTTTATCAGGGATACCGGTAAACACATCACCGTAAATTACATGATGTCCAAAGACAGTGTGAAGAAAAGGCTGGAAGGCGGAACCGGCATGAGTTTTACCGAATTCACCTACCAGTTGGTACAGGGTTATGATTTTTACTGGCTGCACACGCATAAAAACTGCAAACTGCAGATGGGCGGCAGTGACCAGTGGGGAAATATTGTAACAGGTACTGAATTGATCAGGAGAAAAAGTGGCGGCGAGGCATTTGCCTTTACCTGCCCGCTGATCAAAAAAGCCGATGGCGGTAAGTTTGGGAAAACCGAGCAGGGAAATATCTGGCTGGATGCCGGTAAAACATCGCCTTACCGGTTTTACCAGTTTTGGTTGAATGCCAATGACTGTGATGCGGAAACCTGGATCAGGATCTTTACTTTTTTACACGAACCCACGATCAATGAATTGATCGCTGAACATAAAAAAGATGCATCAAAAAGGGTTTTACAAAAAATTCTGGCCCGGGAAGTAACTGTTTTTGTACATGGAGAAGCGGAGTACCACAAAGCCGTTGAAACAACAGAAAAATTATTTACCGGTCAAACTGCGTCTGCCGAAAGCCTGAGCGAATCTGACCTTGAAGAAATGGAGGGTGTGGTAAAGATCAATTTCCCGGAAGAAAAAATGGGGGCCGGTATTGATGTGGTTTCCTTTTTAGCCGATACAAATATTTTTCCAAGTAAGGGTGAAGCCAGGAAAATGGTTCAGGGTGGCGGAGTAAGTATCAACCGTAATAAAATTGACGATATACAACTGGCTATTGACAAAAGTTTTTTATTGCATGGTAAATACATTCTTGTACAAAAAGGAAAGAAAAATTATTTCCTTGTTCAGATCTTGTAAATTATCAACCGAATAAAAAATCAACCGCCAGCTGGCGGTTGATTTTTTTAACAGTATTACCTATTGCTTTTTAGGCTCAACAGGTTTACCCGAAAGATATTTATCAAAGAATTTGTCCATCTCTTTATAAAATTCAAGCCGGTTGCCTTCATTGGCAAAACCATGGCCCTCATCATTTTTAACCATGTAATCAACCAGTACTCCCCTTTTCCGCAATGCCTCTACCATCTGGTCGCTTTCGTCCTTATTAACCCTTGGGTCATTGGCTCCCTGTGCAACAAATAAGGGTGTTTTTATTTTACCGGCATGCAGGGCTTGTGACACTTCGGCCAGTAAAGCGCTGTCTTTTACCGGGTCGCCAACCATTTCATAAAACATGGCTTTGTAGGGTTCCCAGTATGGCGGAATGGTTTTCATAAAAGTGAACATATTTGATACGCCTACATAATCAACAGCACATGCATACAAGTCGGGCGTAAATGCCACGCCTGCCAGTGTTGCATAGCCGCCATAGCTTCCTCCGTAAATGGCTACCCGTTTGGGATCAGCAATACCTTCTTTGATCAGCCACTGCACCCCATCGGTAATATCATCCTGCATGGTTTTGCCCCACTGTTTCTGGCTCTTCAGCCAAAACTCTTTTCCATAACCGGTAGAACCCCTGAAATTCATTTGCAAAACAGCATAACCCCTGTTGGCAAATAACTGGGCCTCATTGTTAAAACCCCATTCATCCCTTGCCCATGGGCCACCATGCGGGTTGATAACCACCGGCGGGTTCCTGGCTTCCATGCCTTTTGGCAAGGTAAGGTAACCATGTATGGTAAGCCCATCCCTCGATGTGTATTTGACGGGTTTCATGGTTGCCATTTCCTCTTCTTTTAACCAGGGAAAGGCATCTGCCAGGAACTTGGTTTCACCTGTTTTCTTATCATAGAAATGATACCTTGCGGCAACTTTATCATTGCCTGTCCAAACTACAAACTTATCTTCTGCAATATTATTACCATAAATGCCAATTTCGTATCCTTTGAATTTATCCTGCATTTTTTTATACTCCGATTCAGTTTCTTTATCTAAAAAATGCTGTTCTCCCTTCCAGGATGTATAAGATGCCAGGGTTAATACTTTCCGTTTTGCAGAAAAACTTAACCCATTCACATCATAATCCGGGTTGCTGTAAATTTCTTTAATTTCCTTTCGTGCAGCCAGGTCATACTCAACGATCGCTGTTTTATCCCTGCCGATATTGCTCGACACATAAATATTCTTATTGTCGAAAGTAAAGAACTGGATCGAGAACTGGTCTTTGTAAGATGTAGTAAGAATTGAATCGAAAGGAGCCGCTTCAGTTGCCCGGTGAAAATAAGTTGTATTTACGCCATCTGTTTTTGTGGCCATCCGGATGATCCCGGCATGATCGGTAAACCAGCTTTCGTAATTATTATTATTCTCATATAAAACCTTCAGTTCCCCGGTTTCAATATTAATGCTGTAGGGATCAAAAAGCGTGCATCCCTTTTGTTTATGCCCACCATCACTTCTTTTTCTTTACCGGCAATATCTCGCCAGCCATCGAGTATTTCGGTCCTCACTTTGGGGAATGGTGTCAAGGCCTTCAGGTCTTTGCCATCCATGGCAACAGAAAACAATTGAAAATTTTCATCCCCGCCCACATCCTGCAGGTAAATAATGCGGTTGCCTTTCCATTGATAACGGTAAATATTACGCACCGTATCATTGGTAACGGGCAAGGCCACACTGTCTGAAATTTTCTGTACAAACACATTGGTATGCCCGTTGTGCGGGCTCAGGTAAGAAATGTATTCCCCATCCGGTGAAATACGCCAGCTGAATTTTTCGGGATTTTTAAAGAAATCCTCCACGGCTATTTTTGGTGCAGGTTCTTCGGATTTGGTTTTGTTTTTACAGGCTGTAAAAATGACCGGTGCCAAAACCAGCAAAGCAATAACGGGTTTCTGAAATAATTTAATCATAATTAATTATTTTAAAAAATTAAAAAGTAATAAATAAAGGTTTGGATGTAAAATATTGTGGCAGTCAGAGGGAACGCAGCATCAAGATAATATCTTTTCTTTCAAATCAAAAATCCCCGGTTAAAGGGATGTATAATTATTTGTTAAACGGTAAATACCTTATACACTCAACGTTAATATGCCTGTAACACTTTCCACATTTCTTCTGCGACAAATTGATTACCCCTTGCATTTAAATGAACCCCATCAGAAGTAAGAATGCCGCTGGTCTTATTGCCGGGATTATTTTTAAGATCATGATCCAGGAAAGCTTTTCTCAGGTCAACAAGATACAGGTTATTTTTCTGTGCAATATCCCTGATCATTTTACTGTACTCATTTAATTCGCCATCAAGCGGGTTACTGAAGTCTGTTTTTTCGCCGATCGTTGCAGGCGTGCATACAATGACATTGATATTTTTAGCTTTCAGTTTATTGATGATGGCCTGGTAAAATTTTTGAAATTTATCTGCATCGGTACCGGTGCCCGCAATACGTTTGTGCCAAACATCATTTACGCCGATATAAATAACAACAATATCAGGATCTTTGCTTAGTACATCTTCTTCCATCCGTAAATACAGATCATATACTTTATTGCTGCTTACGCCTGCCCCAATCAATTCGTATTGTCCGGCCTTGCCCTGCAAAGCGATCAGGGAATCGAGTTGAACAATATACCCTCCGGGTGTTACTGCAGCTTCAGTAATGGAGTCACCAAAAAAATAACCCGTTTCTTTTTATTTGCCGGAATACATGCAGCTAATGCACAAAAAAGCAATGCAATCAATGAAATTTTCATGTTCCTGAATTTTATTTTAATAAATGTAGGCGTTCCTGATAAACCTTCCAGACAAATTCACCAAACAGCGTATTTGCCCAGGCAAACCATTTGCGGGTGAATTTAGCGGCGTCGTCCTTATGAAAGGACTCATGCATAAAACCTGTCCCGGCATGGGTTTTCTGCAACATGTGTAAACAGGTTTTTATTTCTTTATCATCGGTACTGGTAAGTCCCCGCATAATAATACTCATGGGCCAGATATAGTCCATACCCACATGAGGCCCCCCGATACCCTCTGCGGCTTTGCCTTTGAAGTAGAAGGGGTTGTTTTCTGACAGCATCATCTTTCGTGTATTTTGATATATTGGATCCTTGCTTTTTACTAAACCCAGGTAAGGTAAAGAAAGAAGTGAAGGAATATTTGCATCATCCATTAAATTATAACTTCCAAATCCATTGATCTCGTATGTCATTATTCTTCCCGCTGGTGGATAATCTATAAATGCATTTTCTTTTACAACATCCCGTAAACGTTTCCAAATAACTTCGCAATCATGACTCAGCCCATTTATAAATAGAGCTTTACCGGAACTCATTTCATCAAGTTGAATTAAAGATTGCAATGCAAAATAATTACCCGGTATATTAAAAGGATAAACTGTTGCATCATCACTCGGCCTGAACATAGCATGTATCAATCCTATTTTTTTTGTTGGATATCCATAACCACCCAATGGCACCCCATCTGTTGCCCAACTGGTTGTTCTTTCAAATTTATAAGGGCCATTATTTTCTAAGCGTTGCTGTTCTTTAAAAGTCTTTGCAATTAATTTCATTGCTTCCTGCCAGTCTTTATCAAAAACAGAAATGTCTCCTGTTTCTTTCCAATAGCCGTAAGACAATCGTATGGGATAACACAAACTGTCTATCTCCCATTTGCGCTCATGTATGCCCGGCTTCATTTCTGTCTTGTCATCTTTCCATTCACTCACTTTTGTTTCATCTTTATAAAAAGCATTGGCATAAGGGTCTTTTAAAATACATTTTACCTGGCGGTTGATAACACCTTTTGATCAGTTCCTGCAAATTTTTATCCTCCTTCATCAATGGCAGGTAAGGCCATACCTGGGCAGATGAATCCCTTAGCCACATGGCATCAATATCGCCGGTTATGACAAAAGTATCGGGCTTGCCATTGATGATCTCAAAATCTACCGTGGTATCCAATGTATTGGGGAAACAGTTCTCAAACAACCAGGCAATTTCTTTATTGCCAATATTCTTTTTAATTTCAGCGATCAGCTTCTCTACCGCCGGGCTTTTAAATTTCCGCTGTTGTTCCGGTATCCTGACTACGGGGAAGTCGCTTTGCCATTCAGCAAATGAATTTGTACTCATTAAAATACCTGCAGTTGCAAGAGCCGATTGCTGTATGAATTTTTTTCTGTTCATACTGTTAAGATAAAAAGAAAATGCATCCGCTGAATGGGGATGCATCATCATAAATAATGCCCGGCACAATTATTCTACATCCACCTGTTTCTTTATCACTGAACCATTGGCAGTTTCCATCAAAAATTTTCTTTCTTTTAGAAGGTAACCGTTTCCGTGTTCGCAAAAATGCTCTTTTAAATTTTCGATGCTGATGGGATTGCCATAAGGAATATCGGCAATATTGGAATGCCTGATATCGTGCCCGTCGATGATCATTACCAGCCCGCTCCCGATGGCTTCCATCTTATTGCTGTCGGTTATCAGCATGGCTGTGTCTTCACCAAGGCCAATGCCAATACAGGAAGGGTTTGTTGCTACAGCCTGTGCCAGCCTGCCAAACCTGCCCCTTTTTCAAAATGAGAATCAAAGATCACATCCTGCATGAAACCGAGGCCGGTGGTGATCTTTACTTCGCCTTTCAAATGTGCCCTGGTGGCATTTCCTTCATAGATCATGGTGTTGCTCATGGCCATGGCTCCGGCCGAGGTTCCGGCAATGATAAAATCCTTCTCAGCCTTGTACCTGTCTAAAATTACCTGGAAAAGATCAGTACCTCAAATGTACTGCTCAGGCGTAATTGGTTACCACCGCTGAACATCACCACCTGGCATGCACTGATACGCTTTATGTGATCTGCATCTGCCGTATCTGCCCGGTTGCGGATATGTATGATACCTATATTGGTGCATCCGATCTTGCCAAAAGCATTCAGGTAATTGTCGCCAACTTCGTGGGGGATCATGCTCGCTGTGGTGATCACTTCAATACGGCTCAGGGGGCCGCCGGCTTCTTCAACGATGCGGGATAATATTCCCAGCTCAAAAAAATTGAGGTTATTGCGTTGGATCTTTCCGGTCTCCAGGTCTGTGCCTTTATCTTCTGCCCCACCAATCGCAATTAGTTTTCCTTTGGCAAATTGCATTAAATCATTTTTATGATTAACGCAAAAATAGGGGAAATCGTGTATGCATTGCCATTTTTGGTTATTAACGGTTGTTAATAACAGGTAAAAATCAGCTTTTTGCAAATGCTTCAATGCCTTCTGCCAGCCGGTCTAAATTTTTCGTACTGGTATATACGTTGGGGGTTACCCGAACACCCCGGATATTCTCCCATACAATACCTACCGTATGTATCTTGTAATGTTGCCATAAATAACTGTCCAATGCGCCCGGTTCTTTTCCATCAACACTCACCAGGCCAATGGCACAGCCAAATTCTTTTTTAAAGGAAGTATGCAGTTTCACTTTGGGGATATCCTTTACTTTATTCATCCAGTAATTTTTCAGGAACAGCAAACGTTCCTCTTTTCTTTTACTGCCGATCATATCATGAAAATCAATGGCTTTATCGATGGCTTCTTCAATATAGAACGGGCGGGTGCCCAAATGTTCAAACTTGCGGATATTATCCTCATTATTGTCTCCGGCGCCAAATAAAGGCCAGGTGGTTTTAATTTTTTCTTTTCGTACATACAGGAACCCGGTACCGATCGGGGCGCCCAGCCATTTATGCAAACTGGTTCCAAAATAATCGCAGTTCAGGTCAGGTATCAGAAATTCAAAATGGGCAAAAGTATGTGCCCCGTCAACCAATACAACTATATCCCTTTTTTTGGCAGCATCTGCAATTTTGCGAACGGGCATTTTTTGCCCGATCCAGTTGATCATATGTGTTACCTGTACAACCCCTGGTCCTGGATGTAAACGCATCGGTGTATTTTTTAACCAGGTAATTTTCATCTTCACTGGGCAGTTCCAGGTCGATCCAGACCAGTTTTATACCTTCTCTTTTTTCACGTTGTTTCCAGGCACCGATCATATTGGGGTAATCCTGTTTGGCAAGTACAATTTCATCACCCGGTTTTAATTCAATTCCAAAAATGGCGGTTTCCAGGGCTTCGGATGCATTGCGGTGCAGGGCGATCTCTTCCGCATCACAACCGGCCAGTTGCGCCAGGTTCTTACGCAGGGGTTCACGCCCGGCATCAATAATGCGCCACATAAAATAACTGGGGGCCTGGTTACTGATGTCGTAATTCAGCTTCATGGCATCTGCTACCGGTTTTGGTGCCGGGGAAACACCGCCGTTATTCAGGTTTATAAAATTGGGGGCAATGGTATAGGATTGCTGTACATACCGCCAGAAATCCTCATCAAGTGCAAGGTCGGCAGGTGAAACAGATTCAGCATTTTTTAAAGCCGCCTGCAGATCACGGCTCCAGGCAGGTTGCAGCAGTCCGGCGGTAATGGCCGATGCAGACAATAATCCCATTTTATGCAGAAAAGAACGTCGATTGCTCATGATGAAGAATTTTGTTTTACAATTTACATATTTTGTTTTTTGCAAAGCAAGATGATTTTGGTAATTTCCATTTTATGGGAAAATCGAAAGTAAAAAGTAAAATTTCAAAACTGTTGATCCTATAAAGATTTTACTTTTGAATTTTGACTTTTGACTTTTCACTTTTGCCTTATCAAAACACAAAACAGCTCAATTTATGAAGATTGTTGAAATTAAAGTACTGAGGGGACCAAACTACTGGAGCGTACGCCGCACCAAACTGATCCAGATGAAACTTGACCTGGAAGAAATGGAGCAACGCCCTACCAACCAGATCGAAGGATTCAGGCATAGGCTGGAAGCGATGTTCCCGACCATGATAGAACACCGCTGCAGTGTGGGTACCCGCGGAGGTTTTTTTGAGCGGGTGGATGAAGGTACCTGGATGGGACATGTGATAGAACATATTGCCCTTGAAATGCAAACCCTGGCCGGTATGGATACCGGTTTTGGCCGTACCCGGGGCACCGGTAACGAAGGTGAATATTATGTCTGCATCAGTTATATGGAAGAAGATGCCGGTGTATATGCTGCAAAGGCTGCCGTACGTGTGGCAGAAGCGCTGGCCGATGGAAAAGAATATGACATGGCAGAGGATATCATGCGCATGCGGGAGATCAGGGAAGATACGAGGCTGGGGCCCAGTACAGCCTGCATTGTGGATGAAGCTGCCAAAAGAGGCATACCCTTTATCCGTTTAAACAAACATTCGCTGGTACAACTGGGATATGGTGTACACCAGAAAAGGATCAGGGCAACCATTGCCAGTACCACGGGGAATATTGCGGTTGACATTGCCTGCGATAAGGAAGAAACCAAAAACCTGTTGGATGCAGCCGAGATCCCCGTACCCAAAGGCGATGTGGTAAGAACCGAAGAAGGATTAAAAACAGAGATCGAAAAGATCGGTTATCCCATCGTTATCAAACCCATTGACGGCAACCACGGAAAAGGAAATACAACCAATATCATCAACTGGGACCAGGCATTAAAGGCATTTGCCGCTGCCAAAGAATATGGCCGCAGTGTGATCGTTGAAAAATATATCACCGGCTTTGACTTCCGTATCCTTGTCATCAATTATAAATTTATCTGTGCCGCTTTGCGTACACCCGCTGC
The DNA here is from genome assembly GCA_016703625.1 of Chitinophagaceae bacterium. GTDB lineage: Bacteria > Bacteroidota > Bacteroidia > Chitinophagales > Chitinophagaceae > Ferruginibacter. The sequence goes on from JADJBP010000009.1 coordinate 86,720, forward strand.
TGTTACAGGTGATGGACAGCATACCATTCAATATTTAATGGATGAAGTGAATAAAGATCCCCGCCGCGGTTACGGGCACGAAAAAGTATTGACCCAGATCACGGTTGACCAGTTTACCCAAAAAATGCTGGATGACCTGGGTTATACGCTGGATACCATCCCGGCAAAAGGTGAACTGGTATTACTGAAGCCAACCGCAAATCTTTCTACAGGCGGTACCAGTACCGATGTTACAGATGAAGTACATCCTGCCAATATCATGATGTGTGAGCGGATCGCCCGTATAATAGGCCTGGATATTTGCGGTATTGATATCATGGTAAATGACCTGAGGTCACCGGTTAAGGAAAACGGTGGCGCCATCCTGGAAGTGAATGCAGCACCGGGTTTTCGCATGCACATTGATCCATCCATAGGTTTGCCGCGCAATGTGGCTGAGCCTGTAGTGGATATGCTTTTCCCCAAAGGAAGTGCAGGTACCATACCCATTATTGCCATTACCGGCACCAATGGTAAAACAACCACAACCCGGTTAACGGCACATATTGCAAAAACGGCCGGTTATAAAGTGGGATATACCACCAGCGATGGGGTGTACATACAAAATCAACTGATGATGAAGGGTGATTGTACCGGCCCGGTTTCTTCCACCTTTGTTTTAAAGGACCCGACGGTTGATTTTGCTGTATTGGAATGTGCCAGGGGCGGCATTTTAAAAAGCGGGCTTGCATTTCAAAACTGCGATGTGGCTGTTGTTACCAATATCAGCGCTGATCATATCGGGCTGGGCGGTATTGACTCCATGGAACAGATGGCCAAAGTAAAGGCCGTGGTACCCGAAACCGTTTTTAAACATGGTTATGCCATTTTAAATGCAGACGATGACCTGGTATATGCCATGCGTGATGGGCTCAGTTGCAATATTGCCTTTTTCAGTATGGATGAATATAATCCAAGGATAGTAAAACATTGCAGGGATGGCGGTTATGCAGCCGTTTTTTGAGAACGGTTACATCACCATCATGAAAGGCACCTGGAAGATACGGGTGATAAAAGTAACAGATGTACCGGTTACCTATGGTGGCAAAGCCTTACACAATATCATGAACTGCCTTCCTGCCGTTTTGAGTACTTATTTCTGGCGCAATATCGAAATTGAAGATATCAGGCTGGCCCTGCAGACTTTTATTCCTTCTTCAACACAAACACCGGGAAGGTTGAACCTGTTTCAATTCAAACAATTCCAGTTTTTGGTTGATTTTGCCCATAACCCTGCCGGGCTTGAACTGCTTTGCGATTTTGTAAGCAAACTGGAAGGTGAGCCCAAAGTAGGGATCATCAGCGGTACCGGCGACCGGAGAGATGAAGACATCAAAGAACTGGGAAAGATCTCGGGAAGATCATTTGATGAGATCATCATCCGACAGGATAAAAATTTAAGGGGCAGAACGGCCGAAGAGATCGTAAACCTGCTGGTGGAAGGTATCAATGAAACAAAAACAAAGGATATCCCGGTTACTATTATTTTAAATGAAAAGGAAGCCATCATGCATGCTTACAACACAGCAAAACCAGGATCCTTAATCACGATCATGTGTGATGTGGTAGCAGAAGCACTGGACCTGATCAAAGGATTAAAGGAAAAAGAGGACCTAGAATAATTTATAGCCTGTATAAATGCTTTTTGGGAAATATGACCTGTTATCCTAAATTTGCACTCCCGATTAAAAATTGAGGGTATCAAACTGGGTTATGGTGTAAAGGTAGCACAACAGATTTTGATTCTGTTTGTCTAGGTTCGAATCCTAGTAACCCAACAAAAAAGAACTGATCACTCAGTTCTTTTTTCGTTTATATAATGATTTACTTTATCAGTTCTGCGATCACCTTACCCACACTCCCGTTTGGCATCTGTATCTGCAGCATGGCAGCAAGGGTTGGTGCTATATCGGTCATATACACTTCGCGGTAACTTTTGCCGGGCTTTACTTTCCAGCCAAACCAAACCAGGGGAATATGGGCATCATAAGGATTCCATAATCCGTGCGTAGTTCCCTTTTTGCCGCCATCAAAATACCCCGGTTTAAGGGTGAACTGTATATCGCCGCTGCGTTTTGGATTATACCCGTGTATCATCATCTCTTTTTGAGGCTGCGATAAATTGGTTCCGGCAATATCTTCCGTGGCAAAAGCAGCAATGATATAGGGCTCCTGTTTCAACATTTTTATGGCGAGTTTTTTAACTGCCTCTACCTCTTTGCCGGCAGATTCTATTAAAGTTGTATTCAGGTAAACCTGGTAATTCATGACTGATTGTACTGCTTTTTTTATGCCAAAGACAGAGTCAATGGCTGCATTCATGTTTTTGGCTATGGCATTATCATCAAAAGTACCTGCAGGTATTTTACGTTCCTGCATAAAGGCGGGTATATGTGCCACACCATGATCGGATGACAGGAAAAAAAGATAATTGCCAACGCCCAGTTTTTTATCGAGGTATGATAAAAAATCAGCAATATCCCTGTCGAGCCGTAGATAAGTATCTTCCACTTCCATTGAATTTGGTCCGAACGAATGCCCGATATAATCGGTTGAAGAAATACTCATGGCTAAAAAATCGGTTACCGTGCCCATACCCATAGCCTCATTGTCGATGGCTGCTTTGGCAAAATCAAACGTGTAAGTGTTTGCGTAGGGTGTTGTTTTGAACGATGCATATTTATCCGCTGCTCCAATGGCTGAAAGCCGGTGAGGCAACACCAGGCTCTTTAATCCTTTAATGGTATTTACATAAGGTTTTTCATCCGCAGTACTTAAAACATATTTACTTGCGGGCAGCAAAGGGTTCCAGTCGTTACGCATATAAACCGAGGGCAGGTCCTTTGCATTAAAATCCTCAACCCATTTTGGTAATTGATTCATATAAAAAGAGCTGGTGATCCATTTACCTGGTTTATCATCGTACCAGTAAGCGGCGTTGGCAGTATGTCCTGCGGGCAGGATGGCACCCCTGTCTTTTAAAGCAATACCGATCACCTTGCTTTTAAAATTATTGCTGAGTTTTAATTCATCGGTAATGGTTGTGGTCCACATATTTGCCGGGCTCATCATTCCAGCACCGGAGGTACTGCCTACTGTTTTAACAGTAGAATCATCGGTACAATAAACAACCCTGCCGGAGTTTTTATCAAACCAGTTATTACCTACAATCCCGGTAATAGCCGGTACACTGCCCGTATAAACACAGGTATGCCCAACAGCTGTATAGGTTGGTACATACGGAATAAATGTATTCTCATTGCTAAAACCCTGGCTAAGCAGGCGTTTAAATCCATTGGCCCCGTACAGAGCTGCATAGCGGTATAAATAGTCCCACCGCATCTGGTCAACAACCAGGCCCACAACCAGTTTTGGTTTTTGGCGATCCCGGCCGGCCGGCTGGTTTTGTGCTGTTACAGCAAATGAAATAACTGACAAAAAACCAAGGGAAAGAAATAATTTACGCTGCATACAAACTGTTTTTTCAAAGGTAATTATTAAGTAACGGAAATGTATGTTAAGCCAATATTACCTGTTTTGCTGTCAAAGTATTAATTTTGCGGCCTCACCCATCAGTAAAATAAAGCATATTTTACCGACAGGTGAATCAAATCTAAAATCTACAATCAATATGGATGTTTTTGAAAAATTAGTTAAAGATGGCGGGCCAATTGGCCAGCATATGGACAGGGCGCATGGTTATTTTACTTTTCCAAAACTGGAAGGAGAACTGGGGCCAAGGATGCAGTTCCGTGGAAAAGACATGATCGTTTGGAGCCTGAACAATTACCTGGGACTGGTTAACCATCCCGATGTAAGAAAAGCAGATACTGATGCGGCTGCAAAATACGGCATGGGCAACCCCATGGGTGCCCGGATGATGAGTGGCAATACAGCCATGCATGAAGAACTGGAAAAGTGATCAGCGAATTTGTAAGCCGTGAAGATACCATGCTCCTGAACTTTGGCTACCAGGGTATCATGAGTTGTATTGATGCACTGGTGAACCGCCGTGATGCGATCGTATATGATGCCGAAGCGCATGCCTGCAGAGTAGATGGTGTAAGGCTGCATATGGGTAACCGTTATGCCTTTAAACACAATGATATTGAAGACTGCGAAAAACAATTGCAGCGGGCAACCGAATTGGCGGCAAAGAACGGCGGCGGTATTTTATTGATAACAGAAGGTGTTTTTGGCATGGATGGAGAGCAGGGTATTTTAAAGGAGATATGTGCTTTAAAAAAGAAATATGAGTTCCGCATTTTAATTGATGATGCACATGGCTTTGGTTATATGGGCCCTACCGGCGCCGGTGCCGATGAAGCCCAGGGCTGCCAGCAGGATATTGACCTCTACTTCAGCACATTTGTGAAAAGTATGGGCAGCATTGGCGCTTTTATCAGCGGGCCAAAAAATGTATTGAAATATTTACGCTACAATGTACGTTCGCAGATCTTTGCCAAGAGTTTACCATTGATGATCGTGGAAGGCATGCTCAAGCGCATGGAAATGGTAAAAGCCATGCCAGAACTGCGTGAAAAATTATGGCACAATGTAAACCGCCTGCAAAGCGGGTTAAAGGAAAGGGGGTTTGATATTGGGCATACCAACAGCCCGGTTACACCCATTTACATGAAAGGCGATGTGCCCGAAGCCACACAAATGGTGATGGACCTGCGTGAGAACTACCATATTTTTTGCAGCATTGTGGTGTACCCCGTTATACCAAAAGGCGATATCATTTACCGGCTGATACCCACTGCTGCACACAGTGATGCCGATATTGACGAAACCCTTACCGCCTTTGAAGCAACCAAAAAGAAACTGGATGCCGGTGCGTATAAAGCAGTTGAGATCCCCGATATGGCGGAAGTGAGTTAAGGAATAAAAAAAATCAGATCATGATCCCGGATTTTTTAGGCCGGGATTTTTATTTACTTTCCTGTTTAAAAAAGGCAATGAACAATATTCCAAAACTATTGCTCTATTCCATGTCGCTTACCGAAAAACATTATGCCGCGCTGGAAAAACTAACGGGCAAAAAAGCAAATGACATTTATTTTGCCTGCATTGAAAATGCTGCTGATGTTATTGAAGGATCGGAACAATGGGTGCCGGGCATCAGGCAATCGCTGGTTGACAGGGGTTACCGGGTAGAAACCATTGACCTGAGAAACTGGTTTCAAAAACCGGAAGGCCTGTATAAAAAACTGCAAAGCAAAGATGTGATCTGGGTTTGCGGAGGACATACTTATTACCTGCGCTGGATATTAAAAGAAAGCGGTGCTGATACGATCATAAAAGAACTGGTTGCAGCAGGAAAGGTTTATGCAGGCTGGAGCGCCGGTGCCATCATGGCCGGTCCCACCACAAAATATTTTGAGCTGATGGGAGATGACCCGGCTGCTGCTGTTGAACTGATTGATGCAGGATTAAACCTGACCAATAAAGTGATCGTGCCGCATATAAACAACCCTGATTTTGCCGCAGGAGCCGCAGCAACCTGCGAAGCATTACAGCATGCAGGCTTTAAAGTGATCGCATTAAACGATCATGAAGCCTTTCTTATTCATGGAGCAACAGAAACCCTGCTCTGATCATTACCTGTTTTTACTTTCCTTCAGTTTTTCATAAACCTTATGCAATACATCCAGTTTGCTGATATAGATACTGCGGCCGTGTGTACCGATAACCAGTTCATTTTCCCGCTGCTGAATAACTATATCATGTACGGGTACACGCGGTAAATGATGATCTAATACCATAAACGATTTTCCAATATCAAACGAAGCATACAGGCCGTTATCGGTGCCCACATAAATGATGTTCTCCTTTTTGTGATCCTCTGTTACCACGTTTATGGGTTCCATGGGCAGGTCATTGCCCAGCTGCACCCAGGTGGCTCCATAATTCTCACTTACAAATAAGTAGCTCCCGAAATTGTCATTCCGGTAACCGTTTAAAGATGCATATACCCTTCCTTCTTTAAAAGCTGAAGGCGTTACCCGGCTGACATAATACTCCTGTAAAGTCTTTGGTAAATTGCTGCTGATCTTTGTCCAGGTATAACCTGCATCTTTACTCACATGTATGTTTCCGTCATCGGTACCGACGTATATCAATCCAAATTTCATGGGCGATTCAACCAGCGTGGTAGCGGTACCAAAGGGTACATCTCCTTCCCTGCCGCCATTGGTCAGGTCGGTACTCAGCGCTTCCAGGTTTTCGCCTTTTTGCATGCTGCGGTGAAACCGGTTGGTACCGTAATAAAAAATATCCTGGTTGTGTTTGCTGAGCCAGATGGGTGTTTGCCAGTTAAAACGGTATTTTGCCTCGCCCAGGTCGGGACGCGGGTAAATAAATAATCTTCTTCCCCCATCGGTACTTCTTCTTCCGTAAAAACCAAACTGCGATCCGGAATAAACGGTTTTGTTATCCCGGGTATCCACCTGTACCTGCATACCATCGCCGCCGCCTAAACGCTTCCAGGGATATACCCCTTCATAATCCCACTGGTCTTTATACCTGGTATTGGAAGGGCCGTACCAGGTACCGTTATCCTGCAACCCGCCGTAAATGTTATAGGGTTTTGCATCATCAACTGCAATTTTATAAAACTGTCCTACTGACGGGGTATTGGCCTTGAACCAATGTTCACCATTATCATAGCTAACATTGCAGCCGCCATCATTGGCTGCTACCCAGTGACTGTCATTACCCGGGTTCATCCAGCAGCCGTGCCAGTCGGCATGGGTGGCTTCATTATCTGTGTCTTTAAATGTCTTACCGCCATCGGTACTTAACATTAAACTAACACCACTGAGTACCACTTTATTTTCGTTGGTATTGCTTACCGATATTTTTCCAAAGTAATAGCCATAGGTATTGTACAAATTCAGCGCTTTTGTATTCACTTTTTTCCAGGTTAGGCCGGCATCATCGCTGCGGTAAATTTCACATCCAATGATGGGGGTTTCAAACAGTGCCGTATTGGCATCAAATAAATAATCATAGATCTCAGTTGGTTTGATCCTGCCTGATCTTACCAGTTCTTTTACAGATGCGGCAGTATATTTTTCTTTGAAATTATTTTTAACCAGGAAACTGTCTAATTTTTTATTATCAAGCGCTGCAAAACCGGCTGTGCTGAGGTCCTTAAAATTTTTTAACACATAATTGGTATCTGTTTTTTTTGCAGCCGTATCGGGTCTGCGGTCCTGGTTATCCAGGCTTGCATAAATGATATTGGGTTTGGCTGCAAAAACGGCCACCCCGATCCGGCCCAGGCCATCGCCTGCAGGAAAACCACTACCCGAAACCGTTACCAGCTTCCAGCTGTTGCCACCATCGGTACTTTTATAAATACCGGAAGTTTTTCCGCCTTCTTCCAAATTCCATGCCCTGCGGGTGCGGTACCACATGGCTGCATATAATTCATCAGGATTTTTTGGATTGATTTCCATGTCTACAGCCCCGGTATTTTCATCTACATATAAAGATTGTTTCCAGGTTTTACCGCCATCAGAAGTTTTGTAAATACCCCTTTCCTTATTTGGAGAATACAGGTGTCCCAGTACGGCCACCCATGCAATATCATTATTGACGGGATGCAGGTTTATCTTCCCGATATGGTGGCTCTCCGGCAGGCCCAGGTATTCCCAGGTTTTACCATGATCCTTACTTTTATAAACACCCAGCCCGGAATAGGATGAACGGCTGCTGTTAACTTCACCGGTTCCAACCCATACCATTCCGTTTTTCCAGTTTACGGCTATATCACCAATACTGAATGCATTTTCCCTGTCGAATACCGGTACCAGGCTTTGCCCGTTATTTTTTGTGTACCACAAACCACCGGATGCATAAGCTACATAAAATTCTGTTGGATCAGCCGGGTTTACATCTACATCCACCACCCTGCCGCTCATGATACTCGGGCCCACATTACGGAATTTGATGCTGTTTAAAACAGTATCTTTTCAAGCAATTTTCTTTTTTGTAAACCGTTTAACCTTTCGGCAGCTTTACTTGGCGTAATTTGTGCATGTAAAGAATTAACAGAACAAAAAGGCAGTATTGCCGTAAATTTGAGAATAATTTTCATCATCAGAAGTTTTGGTTTGATCAGTAACAATCAATAAATCAATCGTTATGCAGGTTTTAAAAATACGGCAATTGTTCCTATTAACCATCATCCCGTTTTTGTTTTTGATTAATGGAAGTGCACAATATAAAACGTGGCAAATAAATGCCGAACGCGATACCATTAATGCCATTGACCATAATAACATGAAACAGGGTAAATGTGTGATCCATGTAGAACCCTTAAGGGGAGAACCGGGTTATGAAGAATAAGGCATTTTTAAAAATGATAAAAAAGAAGGCATCTGGCGGCAGTATAGCCTTGCCGGTGATATCATTGCGGTTGAATTTTATAAAATGGGCGGCAAAGACGGTATACAACAATATTATACCTACCTCGGAGATCTTATCCGGGAAGAATCCTGGCGTGGTTATAATCCCGATGCGCCGTATGATACCATTGCCGTTTACGGCGAAGGCAATAATGAGATCATTGATTATAAAATTGAAAAAGCTGAACAATACAGTGTTCGCCATGGCGACTGGAAATACTTTGATGCCGGTACCGGCCGGTTGGTAAAAGTAGAGACCTATGAGCGTGGCCATTTACAAACGCCCGGTGCTCCCAAAACGGTTGCTGCTCCTGCTGAAAAAAAGAAGGAAATTGAAAAAACACCTGAAATGCTGGATTGGGAAAAGAAGAATAAAGGGAAGAAAAAAGTATTGAGGGATGGCAGAACTTATTCGGGTGGATAGCCTGTTACCCGTTTAAATGATATCCTGATTTCTTACCTTGAAGCCTTCCCGGTTTTATACCCGCAATTTTTGCCTGGCATCATTTGTTTCCCCGTAATTGAAAAAACTGCTGAAAGAATAATAACTGGAAAGGAATTGCATTAGTCCAGTAATCCCAGTTATGTATTCCGGGCCTTTCAATATAAGTATGCGGTATTTTTAAATCCTGCATTTTTTTATGCAGCCTGCGGTTTCCATCTATAAAAATATCCCTGTCGCCACAATCTATCCATATTTTTAACCCGCTGTTGGTATGATTTTCAATGATGTTGATCACTGAGAATTTTTGCCAGTTACCGGCCTGCAACAAAGTATCGCCAATTCTCCTTGATATCTCAAAACGGTTTTTACTTTCTTTCAGATCAACGCCACCGCTGATGCTGCCTGCGGCGCCAAAAACATCCGGGTGCCGCAAAGCCAGGAATAAGGCACCATGACCGCCCATGCTTAACCCGGTAATGGCCCGCTTGTTTTTATCGGCAATGGTTTTGTAGTTCTTATCAATATAATGAACCACTTCTTCAACAATATGTGTTTCATACCTGTATGCAGTATCCATCGGGCTGTCGAAATACCAGCTGTTTTTTGCCCCATCCGGACAAACTATAATAGTTTGATAATGATCTGCATAATTGATCAATTCCGGTACGCGTATTATCCAGTTGCTGTACCAGCCATCATAACCGTGCAGCAAATACACTACCGGGAAACTGCTTTTTTTTCGTTTATAACTATCCGGTTTTATTACAACAGCCTTTATGTACTTATTCATACTGTTGCTGAAAATAGATACCGTATCTGCCTTGCCGGCAGTTACATTTTCTGAAAAGCAGCAAACAAAAATTAAGAACAATACATATTTCATACACTGTAATTTAGTTAAAAAAAGGTAATAAAAAAGCTGTTCTGCCGTAAAGGCAGAACAGCTTTTTTTAAACCATTAAATTGTTATTTTTATTTGATCTCTTTTTGCATCGGGTTACCGGCGCCGCCTGCACCCCTCGGCCGGCCTGCACCACTCTTAAACAACTGGAATTTGCTGGGTGATGAAACCGCAGGCCACTTGTTGTTACCTGTATTGATATCGGCCGTTTCACGCATCGGATCAAGCTGGATAGAAACCACTTCCTTACTCTTCATAAATGTTTTAACCACTTTGTTTTCGTTCTTGCGCCAGACCTGTACCGGGATCCTGTCGGTCTCTTTGGTGCCGTCTTTGAAGGTCCACTCAATGATGATGGGCATTACCAAACCGCCTTTATTGCTGAACGTTAGTTCATAAATATTTTTATCGCCGGCCAGGTAAAAGCGTTCAGCTTCGGTATATTGATCAGCCGCTGTTGCTGCAGGAATGGTGATCTCAAAAGGGTAGAATCTACTTTTGCCAGTCCGCGGGCATAGTTCCAGTAAAAATCCCTTAATGATTTATCCTCATCCGTGGCAAATATGATCTTACGGTCATCGCGGTTCCTGATCTTTGAAATATCATCAAAATTATTGAGGATCGGTTTTGCTACCGGGAATTTACGGGTAGTGGCACCGGCTGTTGACGGAGCCGTGAACTTCTGTATTTAACACCGCCCATTTTACCGTATCCAGTGATATATCACAGGGCTCTATTCCATAAAACCATCCTCTCCAGAACCAATCCAGGTCGTCGGCACTGGCATCTTCCATGGTGCGGAACAGGTCGGCAGGTGTGGGATGTTTAAAAGCCCAACGCCTGGCATATTCACGAAATGCATAATCAAAATTTCCCTGCCCATGATGGTTTCACGCAGGATATTCAATCCCGTGGCAGGTTTACTGTATGCATTGGGTCCAAACTGGATAATGTTCTCACTGTTGGTCATGATGGGTTCCAGCTGGTCTTTCGGCAGTTTCATGTAATCCACGATCTTGTACGCAGGGCCTTTGCCAACCGGGAATTTATTATCCCACAGTTCTTCCGTTAAATACTCCACGAAAGAATTCAGCCCTTCATCCATCCAGGTCCATTGTCTTTCATCACTGTTGATGATCATCGGGAAAAAGTTATGCCCTACTTCATGTATCACCACGCCGATCATGCCGTTCTTGGTCCCTTCGCTGTATGTACTGTTTGCGCTGTAATTACCTGCGTTGTCCTTTTCAGTACGGCCAAAGTTGAAACAGATCATCGGGTATTCCATTCCGTTGGCTGCTTCCAGGCTCTGGGCAACCGGGTATGGATAGGGTATGGTGAATTTTGAATAGCTTTTTATGGTATGTGCCACTACTTTGGTACTGAACTTACGGTAAAGGCTATAGGCTTCTTTTCCGTAACCGCTCATACACATCACTTTCTTTCCTTCCACCATGGCCGGCATGGCATCCCAGATAAATTTACGTGATGAGCCCCAGGCAAAATCACGCACCATATCGGCCTTGAATATCCAGGTTTTCTTTGCCTTTGATTTTTGTTTTTCTTTTGCGATGGCTTCGGCAAGGGTAACAATTTCTATAACATCGGTTGCAGTTTGTGCCTTTTGCCAGCGTGCAAATTCTGTTGGTGATAATACCTGCTGAAAGTTTTGCCCCTCACCGGTCGACAAAACCACATGGTCTGCGGGCACCGTCATGGCAACTTTATAATTGCCAAATACCAGTGCAAATTCGCCGGTGCCGGTAAACTGGTGGTTTTGCCAGCCCTGGTAATCGCTGTACACACAAAGACGGGGAAACCACTGTGCCATGGTGTACAGGTCATTGCCATCTTCTTCAAAATGTTCATACCCGCCACGGCCGCCATATTTGGTCCTTTCAATGATATTGTAATTCCAGTCTATCTTAAAAATATATTTCTGGCCTGGCTTAAGCGGTTGCGGCAATTCAACACGCATCATGGTTTTGTTGATGGTATAGGTGAGCGGTTTACCGGAAACATCTGCGATCCTGGTGATGTTTACACCATACTCACGGTCCTTATCCAGTTTACCACCAAAACGCACTATATCAGCTTCGGTAATATTACGCGGCATAAAATTACTGGATTGATAACCCGAATTATTGCTGTTGCTGTGCTGGTTCTCATCCAGCTGAAGCCATAAATAGGTTAAAACATCGGGCGAGTTGTTATAATAAGTAAGTGTTTCCTTACCGGTCAAACGGCGGTTGGGTTCATCCAGTTCACAAACAATATCATAATCGCAGCGTTGCTGCCAGTATTTTGTACCTGGAGCCCCACTCGCTGTACGGTATTCATTGGGAGTTGGTAAAATGGTACCCAACTGCTCAAAACGGTTACCATGATTACTGCCGGGATTGTTTTTAATATCCTGTGCACCGGCAGCGAGGCCGGCTAAAAGAACAAGAAGAATTGCTGATAGTTTTTTCATTGTTTATTATTGAATGTGTAATTTATATTATAAAGACGGAAAACGTTCCCAAATCATTTTTAACGACATGATCAAAGCAAATATGGATAAGCCCCAAACCCACCATTTCCTGTTGAGGCCTGCTTTATTTACCACCCCATAGCTGACCAGCAGGATCAACAAAACCACAACAATTTGCCCGGCCTCAAGCCCGATATTAAATCCAAATAAGCTCCAGCCAATGGATTGATCCTTTGCCATCATAAAACGAATGGCATTGGCAAACCCCAAACCATGTATCAATCCAAAAAATAAAGCCAGGATATAATTCAGCCGCAATGACCTGGGATTAAAATCCTTTTGCATCAGGTTAAAAATGGCTGTAACGGCAATGGTACATGGAATTAAGAACTCAACCCAGTTATCATTGGCACGGACCAGGTCATATACGCTTAATGCCAGCGTAACAGAATGCCCGATGGTAAAGGCCGTTACCAGTATCAACACCTGTTTCCAGTTGCCAATCAGGTAAATGGCGCTTAATGCCAGTACAAACAACAAATGATCAAATGCACCCCAGGCTATAATATGATGCCAACCCAAATCAAAATAAAAACCCAAATTATTCATGAATTGGTTTATCCTTAATTGATTGTACTAATTTTGCTGCTACAAATATCTTTAAAGAAACGGTTAATTACCAATCCCTTTGCTAAATGGTACATTTTTTATTTAAGTGGTTAATGATTGGCGGATTTTTACTTAATCAGCCTGAAACGGGGCATCATCCCATTTATGTAAGTGTTACTGAAATTGAGCACAATGCCCGGGAGAAAAACCTGGAGATCAGCTGCAAGATATTTACCGATGACTTTGAAACGGTTCTGCGGCAAACCTATAAAACGCAGGTAGACCTGTTGCAGCCCAAAGACAAAGCAGCGATGAATAAACTGGTAAGTGATTATGTACAGAAACATTTACTGATCATGGCCGACGGCAAACGGGTTCCTTTGCATTTTTTAGGTTATGAACAGGATGAAGAAGGCATCACCAGTTATTACCAGGCCAACCCTGTTGAAACTGTAAAAAAATTAGAGGTCACAGACAATATCCTGTTTGAATATAAAAAAGAGCAGATCAATATTATACATGTATCAGTTGACGGGAAGCAAAAAAGCACCAAATTGTTAAACCCTGATGCCAAAGCCCTCTTTGAATTTTAAATTTACTCTGCCATTTCTTCTTTGATCTCTTCCGAGATCTTTACGATCAGTTTATCGATCCGCTGGCCATCCATATCAATGATCTCAAAATCAAAACCATTCCAGTCAAACGTTTCCCCTGTTGCAGGTATGTGTTCAAGTTCGTGTAAAACAAACCCGGCCAGTGTATCAAAATCCTGTTCGCCTTCATTCATCCATTCGGTTTTTTCAAAATGACTTAAAAAATCATAGAACGGAATCTGGGCATCTACCAGGAAAGATCCGTCGCTGCGTTCCAGGATACCATATTCTTCCTGGCCGCTTTGCGGCACATCGCCAACAATGGCTTCCAGCACATCATTCAGTGTGATCATTCCTTCCAGTGTGCCATATTCATTTACAATAAAACAACTGTGAATTTTGGAAGATTTGAATTTTTCGAGCAACTGGTATGCGCTGTTATTTTCTGGCACAAACATGGCTGGTTTGGCAAGGTCTTTCAGGATGGTGGACGCCGATGCTTTTACAATATCCTTTACAAAAACAACACCGGTAATATCATCCACCACTTTATTACAAACAGGGTATGTGGAATAAGTAAGCACTTCAAACCTGTCTTTAAAATTCTGCACGGTTTCCTGTTCATCAAACCATATTATATCTGTACGGTGCGTCATCAGCGAAGTAATGTTCCGGTCGCCCAGGTGAAACAAACGTTCAATGATCTCCTTTTCTTCTTCTTCAATGGCGCCATGCTCACTGCCTTCGGAAATCATAGCTTTTATCTCCTCTTCTGTTACCTGGTTATCACTAACCTTAAGCTTAAAAAGTTTTACAATAACATTTGTTGAAGACGTTAATAACCAAATGAACGGAAAGGTGATCCTGCTCAGCCAGCTCATTGGTTTGGCCATTTGCTTGGCAATAGATTCCGGTTTGGCCAGCCCGATCCTTTTAGGGACCAACTCACCAAGCACCAGTGAAAAATAGGTAAGTATAACTACAATAACTGTAGTTGCTATTCCATTGCTGTATTCCCTTGACCAGTCAAAACGGCTGAAATATTCGGCAATGGGTGCCTTTAAATTTTCACCGGAAAAGATACCCGTTAAAATGCCGATCAGGGTTATCCCTACCTGAACGGTAGATAGAAAAACATCGGGGTGATTGGCCAGTTTTAAAGCAGCTTTCGCCTTTTCGTCTCCTTTGCTGGCCTGCCCTTCCAGCCTCGATTTGCGGGCAGAAACCAGTGCAATTTCGGCCATGGAAAAAAATTCCGTTGATGAGTATAAGGCCAAGTATTATCAGTATTTCCGTCATGTATGATTAAACTAAACCGTAGTTTTTATTAAACGATTTTCCCGACAAATATCCGATAAGTATTCCAATAAGTCCTCCACATATAATATCTATTGGATAATGCACCCCTACATAAACCTGTGCAAAGGAAATGCTGAATGCCCATAAAAAGAACAAAGCAGGCCATTTTTTAAAGCGGGTTCTAAGGGTGAAATATAAAAACATGGCCATACCGAAGTGATTGGCGGCATGTGAAGAAGTAAAACTGGAACTTTGCGGACGATATCCTACCAACACGTTTATCCAGGAGGCAAAATCGGGTTCATGGCAGGGTCGCAAACGGAAAATATTTGGTTTGACAATGGCACTGCTTACAAAATCAGTTAAGATCACAGTACCAGCTGCAAATAAAACCCACCACCAGCCGGTCTTTTTAAAATTAATGGTTACCAGCAACAACAGTAATAAATACAACGGGTACCACAAATTTGAATTGCGCAGCCAGGGCATCAACCAGTCGAAAAATGAATTGCTCCACCCGTGGTTGATCACTCTAAACAAAGATTGGTCGTATGACAGCAGTTCGTCCATGATATGCAATATGTGGGTTATACCGGCATCTTCCAAAAATAATTAAACTAAATTTGTTTACTTATTAAATAATTGTTCATGCTTTTTGTTCACCGGATCCCCAAACTGTTGCGCTGGATATTTTCTGTGGTCTTCATTTTACTAGCCGTAATGACCATTTCGAGGCTGATCATTTACTGGCAATTCAACCCGCCCGGTAAAGCATTCTCCGGCTCGGCATTTATCCTGGGACTGAGGTACGATGCCCGTATCGCATGCATCACCGGACTGGCGATGATGCTGCTCTGTGCTTTCTCCTTCCTGGATCCGTTTAAAACCAATAAAGCAGCCACTTTCTGGAATATTTTATTGCCGGTCGTTTTCATGGTATTGGTATTGGTACTGGCCATTGATTTTTATCATTTTGATTACCTGCACCAGCGGCTCAATGCAACTGTTCTGAATTACCTGGAAGATGCAGGTATATCATTTAATATGATGTGGCAATCATACCCGCTGATGAAGATCAGCCTGGGCCTCATCCTGCTGCTGGTACTGGCAAGGTTGGGCTTTGGAAAATTACTTGCCCGTTACCGCCAGCAATACAGTTATTATAAACGCAAAGGCGGATTGATGTATGTGTTTGCCTTCCTGGTCTTTGGCATATTTATCTTTGGAAGGATCGGCCAGTTCCCGCTGCGCTGGAGCGATGCCTACACCTTAAGTGATGATTTTAAAGCAAACCTGGCCTTAAACCCTTTTCAGAGTTTTGTAAGTACGTTAAATTTCAGGAGCACATCATACGATCTCAAAAAAGTAAGGGCAGGTTACCCGGTGATGGCTGGCTATTTGGGCGTAACCAGGCCCGACAGTTCGGTTTTAAATTACGAAAGGATCTATGCAACAGGCGATACTTCCGGCAACAGGCCCAATATCGTACTGGTTCTTTGCGAAAGTTTCAGTGCGTATAAAAGCAGCATGTACAATAACCCGTTGAACACCACGCCCTATTTTAATGATTTGTGTGAGAACGGTATTTTTTTCGACCGATGTTTTACACCTGCTTATGGTACAGCACGCGGGGTATGGGCCACCATAACCGGCATACCGGATGTAGCAAGCCCCAAAACAGCCAGCCGGAACCCCAATGCTGTTGATCAAAGGACCATCATCAACAGTTTTACAGGTTACAATAATTTTTATTTTTTGGGCGGCAGCGCCACCTGGGCCAATATACGCGGGTTATTAACCAATAACATCAACAACCTTAAACTGTATGAACAGGAAGATTACAAGGCAAAGAAAATTGATGTTTGGGGCATCAGCGACAAGAATTTAATGCTGGAAGCCAACCAGGTTTTAAAGCAGCAGGTAAAACCATTCTTTGCCATCATTCAAACTGCCGATAACCACCGGCCATATACGATACCTGCAGAAGACATGGATGAATTTAAAAGAGTTTCCTTTTCGGCCGATTCTTTGAAGCGGTTCGGATTTGAAAACAATGAAGAAATGAATGCATTTCGCTATACCGATTTTGGCTTTCAGAAATTTATGGAAGCTGCAAAAAAGGAAGCCTATTTTAAAAATACCATTTTTGTCTTTGTAGGTGATCATGGCATCCGGTATAACGGTACCCTGGATCATTTTCCTAAAGCCTGGACCGAACAGGGCCTTACCTGTGAGCATGTGCCGTTATTATTTTATGCCCCGGCCCTGTTAAAGCCGCAACGAATACCGGATATCTGTTCGCAGGTGGATATTTTACCAACCATTGCATCGCTTGCTAAAATACCCTATGCCAATAATTCACTGGGCAGGAACCTGTTTGACACAGTTTCAACTATTACCAATGGTAAAGAAAAATATGCTTTTGTCATTGATCATGATGTAAAAACCATTGGCATGGTCAGCAGCCGGTATTATTACCTTAAAAATTATAAGACCGGTAAAGAAGAGCTTGTTTCGATGACAGGGAATGAACCTGTTCCTGTAAATGCTGCAACAGACAGTATTAAAAATCACCTGCAGCGTTTTACAGATGCCTATTACGAAACGGCTAAATATTTATTATTGAAAAATAAAAAGCAGCCAGCTGATTAAATACCCGCATAAACCGGTGTTACCTGTTTTTTGATCCGCGGTTTTTGTATTTTCGCTTTCTTTGTTCAGGCTCAAGGAAATAATTTACTATGCTGATCAGCTGGCGTGTTCCAAAAACCATACAGTGGATAGTGAAACTATTCATTATATACCTGTGCATATTTACCGCCTTCCGGATAGCAACAGTGATCTTTTTTATACCGCAGTCAATTGGTTTATTGGACCTGTTTTCTTCGTTCTGGCTTGGCTTAAAATATGACCTGCGCTGGATAGCCATTATTTTATTGCCCATAGCCGTTTTTTCCCTGAATCCCCGGCTGTCGCCTTTTTACAGCAACAGGAGTAAAAAAAGATGGACAGCATACCTGGGACTGATCACTTTACTGGTACTGTTTTTTTATGGTGCCGATTTTGGACAGTTTGCCTATGTAAATGCCAGGCTGAATGCCGATGCTCTGATCTTTGCAGAAGATCCGAGGGAAAGTTTGCAGATGGTTTGGCAGAGTTACCCGGTTATTTGGATATTGGTTGGACTGGCGGGTGCCGTGATGATGATGAACTGGATGTTCCGGAGAACACATGTTGATGTTACCGAAAAAAACCTGAACATCCATAAGTTCACTTACCGGCGCAGGTGGCACGTTGCTGCCCTCCTGTTACTGGGATGGTTTGTGTATGGTTTTTTTATGACCAAACCCCTTGATTTTTTCAGGGCCTTTGATCTGAATGATGAGTTTAAAAGCAACCTGGCATTAAATCCCCTCCAGAATTTTTTTACTACACTCCGTTTCCGCAGCCCCGATCATAACAGCCGGGCCGATGCATATTTTGGCGACATGCGGCGGTTTTTACAATTGGATAAGGATATCCCTTTAAAAAGGATATAGCCGCCTCGTACATCCGGGGAGTAAAGCATTTGAAAGTGAACCCAATGTTGTACTGGTGATCTGCGAAAGTTTCAGCGTGTATAAAAGCAGTATGAGCGGCAACCCGCTGAACAGTACCCCCTATTTTAACCGGATGTGTAATGAAGGCATTTTTTTTGAAAGGTGCTTTACGCCAAGTTTTGGAACTGCCCGTGGTGTTTTTGCAACCATAACCGGGATACCGGATGTACAGCTTTCAAAATTCAGTACCCGCAACGAAGAATCGGTAAACCAGCGAACCATCATCAATGATTTTGACGGCTATGAAAAATATTATTTTATCGGTGGCCGCAGCCAGTTCAATAATTTCAAAGGATTGATCTCCAATATCAAAAATGTGCATTTGTTTGAAGAAGGAAAGTATAAGGCCCCCAGTATAAATGTATGGGGCATCAGTGACAAAAATTTATTCCTCGAAGCAAATGATATCCTGGCAAAAGAACAGAAACCTTTTTTTGCCATCATACAAACCGCCGACAATCACCGCCCCTTTAACATCCCGGTTGAAGACAGTGATTTTGTACGCCGTACTGTACCGGAAGACAGCTTACAAAATTATGGTTTCGAAACACTGAAGGAATACCATGCGTTTGCTTATACGGATTACTGCATTCAAAAATTCATGGAGGCAGCCCGGAAGAAACCCTGGTTTGAAAATACCATCTTTGTTTTTACCGGCGACCATGGTGTTGAAGGTAATGCTACGGCCATGTATCCAAATGCATGGAATGATCAGCGCCTGAGCGAGGAACATGTCCCTTTGCTTTTTTATGCGCCGGCTCTGCTCGCTGCTCAAAAAAGAACAGAGGCTGTTTCGCAAATAGATATTTTACCAACCATTGCCGGTATGATGCAGCAACCTTATTTAAATTCAACACTCGGAAGGGACCTGCTGGACAAATCCAAAAAAGAAAATGCAGCCTTTATCATTTATCATGCCCCGGGCTGGATCGGGGTGGTAAATGACGATTATTTTTTCAGGAAGAATATCCGTTTTAAAAAAGAAGAGTTGGTACCTGTTCGGAACAACCTGCCGGCCCTTTCCGTTCAGCAGCAGGATTCCGTAAAAAAACATTTATCACAACTTACATCAGCCATGTACGAAACAGCTAGGTGGATGCTGATCAATAATAAAAATAAATAGTGCTGAGCCGGGACGCTTCAGGTGGCCTAAATCATGTATTTATCTTTTTAGCGATCATCAGCATCCTAGGCGATTTTTTTACATCATAATTACCAAAATCATAATCGCCAAACACTTCCTGCATCTGTAAACCCTGGTAGGCAAACATTTCGGTAAAATCACCCAAAGAGAACTTGGCCACTTTTTCGGTATAAACGAGGGGTTCCTGCAAGGCTTCGTCTTCAATCATTATTTTTTTATAAAAATGGGTTTCATCATACCATTTGGTGATGATAAAAGTAATGCCGTCAATTACTTTCTCAGACTGGTGCACCAGGTGGTCTTCGGCATAATGCACATTCAGGAAATCCAATACAATTATTCCATTGCTTTTTAAAGATTGTGCGATCGTTCTAATGGCATTATCATGCTCTCGCTGGGTATTAAAATAACCAAAACTGGTAAAAAAATTAAAGGCATAATCAAAATAATTTATCCAGAAAGGCAGGCGCATATCGTGTTTGTAAAAATGCAGGGTATTGGTTTCAAATTGCAGGGCTTCCCGGATACTGTCATCACTCAGGTCTATGCCCGTTACATCAAAACCCGCTTTACCTGCTAAATGAATGGAATGCCTTCCTTTGCCACAGGCCACATCCAGCATTTTACTGCCCGGTAAAGGTTTTAAGTAATTGATCAGCTTATCAATAAAGGCTTCTGCTTCTTTATCGTCCCTGTTAAAATACAACTGATGATAATATGGGGAGTTAAACCAATCTTTGAACCAGGTCATTTGCATAGCGGCAAAGTTAATAGTTAATGGTTCATAGTTAATGGAGGAACCTATAAATAAAGAAGACGATAAACAATTAGCCATTAACTATCAACTACCCGACTTTTCTTATATTTGCACTCCCTAAATTGAAGCAGCATGGCACTTATTAAGAGCATTTCCGGGATACGTGGCACTATTGGCGGAAAAACCAATGAAAACCTTACCCCTGTTGATATTGTGAAATTTGCAGCAGCCTACGGTAGCTGGATATTGCAACAGGGCAGCAACAGAAAAATTGTTATAGGCCGCGATGGCAGGATAAGCGGTGAAATTGTAAGTAACCTGGTTGTACATACTTTAATGTCACTTGGGCTTGATGTTATTGACCTGGGCCTGAGTACCACACCAACCGTTGAAATGGCTGTTACATTTGAAGAAGCAGCCGGGGGCATCATTCTTACAGCAAGTCATAACCCGAAAGAATGGAATGCATTAAAACTGCTGAATTGCAAAGGCGAATTTATAAGTGCTGATGAAGGCAAACTTATTTTAACTGCAGCCGAAAAAGAAGATTTCAAATTTGCACCTGTTGATAAACTGGGTTCGTATACCAGGGATGAAAGTTTATTACAAAAACACATTGACGCTGTTATCGGTTATGAACTGGTAGAGGCAACGGCTGTAAAAAGAAAAATTTTAAAATTGTTATTGATGCCATTAACAGTACAGGCGCTATTGCTGTGCCGGCATTATTAAAGCAGCTGGGCGTTACAGATATTGTGGTTTTGAATGAAACGGTAAACGGCCATTTTGCCCATAATCCCGAACCATTGCCGGAACATTTAAAGGACCTGAGCCAGGCAGTAGTAAAACACAAGGCCGACCTGGGCATTGCAGTTGACCCCGATGTGGACCGGCTTTGTTTTGTTTGCGAAGATGGGAGTATGTTTGGCGAAGAATACACGCTGGTTGCTGTTGCCGATTACGTACTGAGCAGGCGAAAAGGGAATACGGTTTCCAACATGTCATCAACCAAAGCTTTAAAGGATATAACCATCAGGCATGGCGGCGAATATTTTCCCAGCATGGTTGGTGAAGTGAATGTGGTCAATAAAATGAAATCAGTACAGGCGGTCATCGGCGGTGAAGGCAATGGCGGTATTATAGTTCCTGACCTTCATTATGGCCGCGATGCCCTGATCGGCATTGCGCTGTTTTTAACGCACCTTGCAAAAAGCAAAAAAAGCATCCGGCATTTACGCAATACCTATCCTGATTATTTTATCAGCAAAAATAAAATTGAACTGACCAACGGAACAGATGTGCAAACTATTTTTGAAAAGATCAAAGATCAATATAGAAATCAGCCTGTAAATGACGAAGACGGGCTGAAGATCGAATTTGATAATGACTGGGTTCATTTGCGCACCAGCAATACCGAGCCCATTATCCGCATTTATGCTGAAAGTAATTTTGAAACAACAGCAGATAATATTGCAAAACGTTTGATGCAGGATATCGGGAAGATGATGTAAGAAGGTTAAATGTTTGTGGTTTGTAGTTTGTGGTTAAAAGAGCTAAATGATTTAAACAGCATTTCAACTATCAAACACCCAACCACAAACAACAAACCATAAACCACAAACTAAAATGAATAGAATATATTTCGACAACGCCGCCACTACAGCACTTGATCCACAGGTGCTGGAAGCCATGATGCCATTCTTAACTGAGAAATTTGGTAACCCTTCTTCCATTTATTCTTATGGACGGGAGAGCCGCATGGCCATTGAAACGGCGCGTAAGTCCGTTGCCAGGATCTTAAACGCACACCCGGCCGAAATATTTTTTACCAGCGGCGGTACAGAAAGCAGTAATACGGCCATTTCATCTTCTGTGCGTGACCTGGGTTGCAGGCATATCATCACTTCACCCATCGAGCACCATGCGGTTTCGCATTCTGTTCAGCATATCGATAACCTGGATGTTGCCAAAGTGAGTTTTGTAAAATTATTGCCCAACGGGCATGTGGATATTGAAGACCTTGAAAAATTACTGGCAGCCGGCGAAGAAAAAACACTGGTTACTTTAATGCACGCCAATAACGAGATCGGGAATATCCTCGACATGCATGCGGTTGGCAATCTCTGCAAATTATACAATGCCATCTTTCACAGTGATACGGTTCAAACGGTTGGGCACTTCCCGTTTGACCTGCGCAATACACCGGTTCATTTTATAACCGGCGCTGCACATAAATTTCACGGGCCCAAAGGCGTGGGCATTTTATACATCAACGAAAATGTAAAAATAAAACCCTTTGTACATGGTGGCGCCCAGGAACGCAACATGCGTGCCGGCACCGAAAATCTTTACGGCATTGTAGGTTTTGCAAAAGCCCTTGAAATGGCAACGGCCAATTACGAAGAAGACAGTGCATATATCGGTACGCTGAAATATTACATGATGGATGCATTGAAAAAAAATATTAAGGGTGTCAGTTTCAATGGCGATGCATTGGGAAGATGTTTATATACCGTGCTCAGTGTCAGTTTTCCCAAAACAGAAAAGTCAGAGATGATCCTTTTCAATCTCGACATCAATAATATCTGTGCCAGCGGCGGAAGTGCCTGTACCAGCGGCGCCGACCAGGGCAGTCATGTGATCCGTGCCATCAACAACAACCCCAACCAGGTAACCGTGCGTTTCAGTTTCAGTAAACACAATACCAAAGCAGAGGTTGATGCGGTGGTGGAGAAATTGAAGGAGTTGGTGTGACGAAAACCGATACAGGATACTGGATTCTGGATACGAGGTGCCGGATTGGTTGTCATGCTGAGGAACGAAGCATCTCATACTACGAAGCAATTTTTGTACCAGCCTCATTAATTCTATTGATTAAGCTGCATAAGCGCCTTTTCGATATAACTATTTTTTATTTGAGTTATTTATTTCCGCGGCAAATAAATAACCAATTCAGAACACGCCCCAAGACGTGTTTTAAAAATACCCCAATTTTCCCGCACCTCCCTTATCCAACACCGGCAATTTCTTCCTGTCAACCAAAAAACTATTCAATTGCGCCAGCTCCTTAAAAATATAATGTTTATCCATGGCTGCTTTTAAATATCCGGCACCGGTACTTCCGCCGGTACCGATACGGCTGCCGATCATGCGCTGCACCATGTTGATGTGGCGGTAACGCCAGGCGCCAAGCTGGTTATCAATTTCCAAAAGGGTATCCAGTAACTGGAAGGGTAATTCCAGCATGGGATAACCGTGGTACATCATGATGAACAATGCAGAACGGCATGCTTTGGGAGAAAAATTTCTTTCTGCATCCGCAGCATGATCAAAAACATGTTCAAATGCGGTGGCATTAATCTTTTCGGCCTCGGCCAGGCTGTTCACATAAACCTGCCGGTAATTATTCCAGAACGCTTCTGTAATAAAGGGCATACGTTCAAGCCAGGCATTGATCAGTTCAATGACCGACTTGCCACTTTCTGCATCTTTAATGATGGCAATGTCTTTTTCTTTCAATTGAGAAGTATAGTAATGCTGCCCGTGCCGGTGTTCAAATTTTAAACCCAGTTTGGCTTCCAGCACTTTAAACTGGTAGCTCTGGAAACCGGATGCCGGCCGCAGCATATCCCTGAAGTCGAGAAAGTCCATCGGCGTCATGGTTTCAATGATATCAACCTGCTGTACCAGCACTTTTAAAATAGTAACCACCCTTTTTAAACGGTGAACCACGGTTTGCATTTCGGGAGAGTTATCATTAACCACCGGCTTGTTCATGATGGCTATCACCGAATTCACTTCAAATAAAACCTGCTTGAACCAGAGTTCATAAGCCTGGTGAATGATGATGAAGAGCATTTCATCATGTGCAGGCTCCCTGCCTTCCTTAAAACTTTCCGGCTCCTGTGCACCGGTGATCTTATCCAGTTGCAGGTAATCGGCATAGTAAACGGCTTTATCCATATAGCAAATTTTTGTGCAGCAAACTTACACATTCAGAATGATAATGGATACCAGATTCTGGATACTGGATACTGGATACTGGATACTGGAGGAAGCAGTAAAATTCAAAAGCTACAAACGCGGGTTTATCCAGCATCAGTATCCGGTATCTTGCCTTTGTTTTGTTAACTGCTTGCAAACAGCAATGGCTTTAACAATTACTTGTGCAAAGAAAAAAACCGTGGCATCATTTTCTAAAGCAATTAACCCATGCAGCCCTAAAACCCTGCTCCCGCTATGATCAAAAAAATTTTCTTTACCATCATCTTTTCTGTGATGATGATGCAAATGATGTATGCACAGGTTAGTTACGGTATCAGGTCCGGCATCAACTTTTCAAAATGGGAAGGCGATGACCTGGAGTTGATCGAAGACCTCCTCGATAAAACCGATGGGTACGTGGTAACCAAAGGCAAAAAAGGCCTGCATATCGGCGGCTATGTGCGTATACCCATGGGCGAAGTATTTTCTTTTGAACCCGGGCTTCAGTATTCAAAAAAAGGATACAGCATCAAAGGCGATTTCCAGATCCCGGTCTTAAAGTATTTCGGAATCAATATAGGTGCACAGGTACAGCAGCATTATATAGATATTCCATTGGTGATAAAGGCCAATGTGGTGAAAGGATTACAGGTATATGCAGGCCCGCAGGTTTCGTTCCTGGCGCGGAGTTCATTAAATGCCAAACTCGGCATATTGGGTATCTCCATCTTCAACAAGGGTTTTGGTATAACCGAACGGTTTAATAAAGTTGACCTGGGATTAACCGGTGGTATTGGCTACGAATTTGACAATGGATTAAATGTGCAGGCCGGTTATGATCACGGCTTAAGCAAACTCGACAAAAATGATAATTATGAAGCCTTCAACCGGGTTGTAAAAATTTCCGGTGGGCTATACTTTTTGATCCCTGTGAACATGAAAGAGGCGGTATCCGGTAACGGGTACTGCTTTCTTTTTGCCCCTAAGCCTTAGGGAAACAGAAATAATTACTTTAAAACATTATACTATTTCAAAATCAGTTTAAGAAATGATTTTCCTTAAATTTGCAGCCCGGCAATGGATTAACAAATTAACAAATTAACGGATTAACGAATTAACAGATTAACAATCATAAAATGGGAAGAATATTTGAAGTCAGAAAAAGCAGCATGTTTGCCCGCTGGGATAAAATGGCAAAGAACTTTACCCGTATTGGCAAAGAGATCGCCATTGCCGTAAAAGCCAGCGGCCCCGACCCCGATAACAATCCGGCTTTAAGAAGGTGCTACCTCAATGCCAGGGCCTGCGGCATGCCCAAAGACCGGGTGGAAGCTGCCATTAAGAGGGCCATGGGAAAAGATACCAGTAATTATGAGGAGATCATGTACGAAGGCTATGCCCCGCACGGTGTGGCTGTGTTGGTAGAGACGGCAACTGATAACCCTACCCGCACCGTTGCAAACGTAAGAATGCATTTTACAAAAGGCCAGGGCTCTTTGGGCACAACCGGAAGTGTGGCTTTTGGTTTTACCCATATGGCCGAATTTAAAATTAAAGGCGAAGGCGTAAATGTGGATGATCTTGAATTTGAACTGATCGATTTTGGTTTGGAAGAAATAGGTGAAAATGCAGAAGGCAATATCATTATCCGCACAGCATTTAATGAATATGGCAACATGAGCAAGGCCCTCGAAGAAAAGAAAATTGAAGTGATCAGTGCCGAACTTACCTGGATACCGGCAAATACCATGGAATTAAATGAAGAACAAAGCAATGATGTATTAAAACTGGTTGATCATTTGGAGCAGGATGATGATGTACAGAAAGTGTTTCATAACCTTAAATAAAGAAAGTTCCGTATTAAAAACCCTTTTTTTTATAAATTAATTTCGCCTTTCATATAGAAAACCGCCTTCCCTTTCATGATCACCCTTTCTCCTTTTGCTCACACCAAAGTTCTCCTCCCCGTTTGGATAATTGCAAAGCATGAAGTTTGGTTTTGTTTAATTTTTCGGCCCAGAAAGGAATTAACTGTGAATGTGCCGAACCGGTTACCGGGTCTTCATCAATACCTGCGCCGGGTGCAAAAAAACGGGAAACAAAATCAACACGGTCTGGACACACCTGGCCTTACCCGGGGCCGTGATGATCATTTTATCAATATGCTTTTTCATCAGTGAAAAATCGGGCTCGCATTTTTGAACCGCCGCTTCATCCATCAGTTCAACCAGTATATCCCGGTTTTTATATACACCTACAATTTCTGCATGGTCTAAAATGGCCGAAAGTTCATCCGGGTAAATATCCAGCCTTTCCGGCTTCCAGGAAGGAAAATCCATACAGACCAGGTCATTTTCCCGGGTAACTTTCAATATGCCGCTTAATGAACTGAAACGTATTTCAGGCTTATCAAAATGCAGTTGGTAGAATAACACATAGGCTGAAGCCAGTGTTGCATGGCCGCATAAATTGATCTCCACTTCTGGAGTGAACCACCTGATCTCATAATCAGCCTGGGATCTCACCGATGGTACAATAAAGACCGTTTCGCTCAGATTATTTTCCATGGCTATTTTCTGCATCAGGTCGGTATCAAGCCATGTATCCAAAGGAATAACAGCAGCAGGATTACCCTTAAACATCTTATCGGCAAAAGCATCAACCTGGTAGATCGTCAGTTTCATTCTTTTTGGTTTTTGAATAAATCAGCGGAAGTGAAAGTTTATACCGCACCGCCAGTAAACGGATCATTAAGATCAGCCCGATACAAATGATCTTTGCTGCATCGTCATTGAGGGCACTATGCTTTAATAAATAATAAACAAGCCCGCCGGTAATACTTGCGAGAGCATAAATTTCTTTATGGAAGATAAGCGGCACATTATTTAACAACACATCCCTGATCACGCCGCCAAAACTTGCCGTGATGGTACCCAGTGCAATACAAACACCAACACTGAAATTTAATTCCATTCCCTTTTCAATTCCGATTATCGTAAATAATCCAAGTCCCAGGGCATCAAATAAAAATAATGTGGTATTGAATTTTTTAAGCCATTTATCAAACAATATGGTTCCGATGGCAGCACAGAATATCACAACTGTTGCTGTTTCATCCCGCAACCAGCCAACCGGCAGGTTACCGATCATCACATCACGCAGTGTGCCGCCGCCAATGGCTGTAACAAAAGCAAGGATGAGAATACCAAACGGATCCAGCTTTTTTTCCATGGCAAAAAAAGCACCCGAAACTGCAAAGGAAAAAGTACAAAGGATATCTATTACGTTTATAAAACCAAAATCGTTCATACTGGCTGAAAATGATCAGACTGAAATTTTATTCAAGCATCATGTCTTTAATAACTGCATCATTTTAACATAATATCTTCCGCATTGGGTTTACTGAAATAATCCCCATCACTGCCATACGAAGGCCGGTGGGCCTTGCCCGTGATGGTCCGGGGAGATACATCCAGGAATTTATACCCGCCCTGTTCTTCCATTACCTTATTGAACATATAGGCTGCTGCACCGCCCGGAACATCCTCATCAACAAAAACTATGCGGTTTGTTTTTTTAAGTGACACCACGATTTTATGTTGGAGATCAAAAGGCAATAGGGTCTGTACATCCACTACTTCGCAACTGATGCCCAGTTTATCCAGTGATGCCGCTGCCTCCAGCACTATGCGTATGGTAGAACCATAAGTAACAATGGTTACATCGGTTCCTTCCTGTATTATTTCCGGAACACCTAACGGCACCGTATAGACCATTAAGTTGGATGGCAATTTTTCTTTAAGGCGGTAACCGTTCAGGCATTCAATCACCAGCCCCGGGTCATTGCCCTGCAACAGGGTATTGTACATACCGGCTGCCTGTACCATGTTACGGGGCACACATACATACATACCCCGCAGTGCATTGATGATCATACCCATGGGCGATCCGCTGTGCCATATGCCTTCGAGCCGGTGACCCCTGGTTCGAACGATCAGCGGGCAGCTTTGCTGCCCGGCTGTGCGGAAATGCGTGGTGCAAACATCATCACTCAACGGTTGCAGTCCGTACAATAAATAATCGAGGTATTGAATTTCGGCAATGGGCCGCAAACCCCTTAAGGATAAACCAATGCCTTGGCCCATAATGGTCAGTTCCCGGATACCCGTATCAAAAATGCGGTCTTTACCGTGTTTTTCCTGCAGGCCGCTGAAACCCTGGTTCACATCACCAATATGCCCCAGGTCTTCGCCAAAAGCAACCACTTTTAGGTTGGTTGAAAATAATTCATCAAAATATTTATTCAATACTTCATAACCATTAACAGTAGCTGCATCATCAGCATAATAAGGATCGATCACAGGTACTTTTAATGCCGACCTCGGGCCATCATTGTATAAATAGCTGTTGTAAAGGCCTGCATAATCAACCTTTAGCTTCGCATAATATTTTGCACAGGCACAGCAGCCGGTTCATTTGCGGCCATATCCAGAACGGTTGCCAGGGTCTTCATCACATCTCTCCGCGCCGGCTCTCTCAGTGCGGTCAATTCATCTGAAAATTTCTTCACTGCAGGATCCAGCGTTTCAAGTGGTTTTAAAATATCCACTGTTGCAGCAACCAGTTCCCTGATGGGTTCAATATATTTTGCCCATGCTTTTTGCTTGCCTTCTTTGGCCTGTTGCACAGCATCATCTTCAATTTGTTTTAACTCTTCTTCCTCGGCAAGTGCATTGGCAATGATCCATTCTTTCATTTGTTTAAGGCAATCCCATTCCTTTTCCCATTCCAGCCGTTCTGTATTTTTATACCGTTCATGGCTGCCCGAAGTGGAATGCCCCTGTGGCTGCGTAATTTCCTCCACATGAAAAATGGCGGGCGTATGGGTATCCCTTATTTTTTGAATGGCCGGTTCCAGAATTTCGCACATGCCGGCATAATCCCATCCCTTTAATTTATAAATATCAATTCCATTGGTACCTTCTTTTTTCTGAAATCCTTTTAAGGCATCAGAAATGGATGCTTTGGTGGTTTGGTATTTTTTAGGAACAGAAATGCCATAGCCGTCATCCCAAACAAAAACGGCTAATGGTACCTGTAATACTCCTGCCGCATTGATGGTTTCCCAAAAATGGCCTTCACTGGTTGAAGCATCGCCGATGGTGCAGAAGCAAACTTCGTTCCCGTTATTGCTCAGGTTTGTTAAGTGATGGGTAGCTTTTATTTTACGGAAAGCTTTGGAAGCAAATGCAAGTCCCAAAGCCCGGGGCATTTGTCCGCCTGTTGGTGCTATATCGCTGCTGCTGTTTTTGATGCCGGCCAGGTTCAGCCAGTCACCGTTCTCATCAACCATTTTTGTTGCAAAATGGGCATTCATCTGCCTGCCTGCGCTGAAAGGATCATTGGCTATATCAGGATCTGCATATAACTGGGCAAAAAACTGTTCGATAGTTGCCAGCCCGTTGGCAAACATAAATGTCTGGTCGCGGTAATAACCCGACCTGAAATCGCCCGGTTTAAAAAATTTGGCTGCAGCAACCTGTGCTACTTCTTTCCCGTCGCCAAAAATGCCGAATTTGGCCTTACCGGTTAAAACTTCCTTACGCCCCAACAGGCTGGTTTCCCTGCTTTCGCAGGCGAACCGGTAATCCTTAAGCACTTCGTTCCTGAAATTTTCGAAACTCAGTTTTTCCTGCATGGCTGCATCATTGCTGTTGTTTGTTTCCATATCTGCATTAATGTAAGACAAAAATATAAATTAAAGGGGAGCTTTGTTAAAAAACTCCTAACGGATTAACAATTTGTATCAGATAAAACCGTTTTGTTATCTTTGGTCAGTTAAATTTTAAATCTTATAATTATGAAACAAATAATTACACTGTTTTTAGGAATTTGCAGCATAGCTGCAGTGAATGCCCAGCAGATAACATCTGCTGCAAAACCTGCTGAAGTAACTACACAGGTATCCACCATTGCACAGGCTGATGAACTGTTAACCTTAAAGGAAACCGAATTTGATTTTGGTAAGATCCCCCAGGGCAAACCGGTAACCCATGTTTTTGAAGTGTATAATAAAAGTAAAGTGCCGTTAACCATTACCAATGTAACGGCAAGCTGCGGCTGCACAACACCTGAGTGGGAAAAAGATAAGTCGGTTGCCCCCGGTGAAAAAACGACCATCAAAGTTGGCTATAATGCCGCTGCTGAAGGACCATTTACAAAATTCATTACCGTTAATTATAATGATGCCCAAACCAAGCAGATAACCATCAAAGGTGAGGTATGGAAAACCCCCGGCAGCTCAGCCCCGGAGAACAAAGGGCTTAATGATCTAAAAAACTAAACATAAATATATACAACCATGAAAAAATTATTATTGTCTGTAACGGCCATTGCTTTTTCGGCTTTGCTGTTTGCCCAAAAAACAGTTGCTGATATCGCTAAGTTCGATACAGAAACGATAAACCAGGGAAACCTTAAATTGAATGAGGCAAAAGAAGTTCGGTTTATTGTTACCAATATAAGCAAGGAACCACTGCTTATTGAAGAAGCAAAACCCGGATGTGGATGCACACTGGGAGATTATACAAAAGCGCCGATCGCACCGGGTTCAACCGGTTTCATCTCTGCAAAATTCAATGCAGCTACTGTGGGCCATTTTGATAAACATATTTCCGTAAAATTTGCAGGTGTTGATGAACTGAAAAGCATTTCCATAACCGGGGATGTTTTAAGCGCTGAAGATTATGATAAATGGGCAGCAACCAATGATGCTAAAAAGAAATCCGATACTCCATCCAAATCAGTAAACAGCACCAAATCAAAAACAGCCTTAAAAAATTAATACATTTTAATTTTTATAATAAGGCCCATGCATTACTGCATGGGCTTCTTTTTTGCCGTAAACTGACCAGCCAATCTGCATATATTCGGTTAAACTTACTGGTTATCAATAATAATATTGAAAAGTTACCGTTTATATCTATAATCGTATTGAAATCCTACTAACCCAAAATGCTATCCTATGACCTGTTCAAGCTTGCCCGTAATAACTGGTATTGATCAAACGTTCTTGTACCAGCTGATTCCAGCGCCCGGAAGTCCAATTCATACAATACTTACCGGATCTTAATTAATCAGAAACCTTATTGCAAAATCAGCCTATACCTGATCTTGACCATTTGTAAACCTGTTTTTATTTGCCATAACAGGCAACCTACATATTTTGTTTTTATGGATTGTTTGGATAACAACAAAGCCCCTCTTTCAAGAGGGTTTTTTTTGAACAAGTAAGTATGAATTGTTGTTAATGTCTTTTCACCCCTTTTTAAAGATGTAAATATTATTTATTATGAACCTTACCCCTGGCCAAATGGCTCCTGATTTTACCCTGTACAACACTGATAAAAACAAACTAAGCCTGTCGGATCTCCGCGGTAAAAATGTATTGCTTTTATTTTTTCCCCAGGCTTTTACAGGTGTTTGTACCAAAGAATTATGTGCAATAAGAGATGATATTAGCCGTTACAGTAATGTACAGGCAGCGGTAATCGGAATTTCCGTTGATTCTGTCTTTACTTTAAAGCGTTACCAGGAAGACCAGCATTATAATTTCCCGCTGTTAAGCGATTTTAACAGGGAAGTATCGGCTTTATACGGAACGCTATATGAAAACTGGATACTGGACATGAAGGGTGTAAGCAAAAGGGCGGCCTTTATCATTGATAGATCAGGCAAGGTTCAATATGCCGAAGTGCTTGAAAATGCAGGGGAAATGCCCGATTTTGAAGTTATCAATGAAAAATTAGATATATTGAATGGCCATTTGACAGATATTTAACAGTCACCGTTCAAATAATAAATGATTTTATTACATTTTTTTGATCTAAATTTATATAAGTAAAGCGTTTACAAAGTATTGTTTAATTAAAACATTTTGTATATTTTTACCCGGTTGAAAAAATATTGTACATATTAATTTTATTGATTGGAATAACTTTTACATCTTTTGCTCAAAATACAAATCCTGCACAGGGAGAACCTATAGCAAAACTGATAAAGCCTTATCCAATACCTGCCACAACGGTAATCAATTTTGATTTTCAGTATGGTTACAATAAAACTTTTTCCCTGCAGATCTACAATTTCATGGGAAAAAAGATCATAGATATTACTCAAATGCTTCCCCGCATCAGCATGTCTCTCGAAGAATTCTACCGTGGAATTTATGTATACCAGCTCCGGGATAAAGAAGGTAAGATCATCGAATCCGGTAAATTCCAGGTTGTTAAATAATCCATCTTTTTTCTTTACAACACTTGCACGATCAAAAATTTAAGATAGTGGGTATTTTCATGTCCGTAAATGATCGGGTGATCTGCTGATTGGGCATTAAAAACAACCTGGCGTATTTTCCGTTTGGCATCCGCTGCGGCCATTTGAATGATATCGAGGAACAAGCCGGGTTGCACCAGGTTAGTACAGCTTGACGTAACGAGGAAACCACCTGGCTTCACTAATTTCATACCCCTTAAGTTGATCTCTTTATAACCGGCAACAGCTTTATCAATGGTGGCCCTGCTCTTGGAAAATGAAGGTGGGTCCAGCATAACCACATCCCACTGTTTTCCTTCTTTGGTCCATTCTTTCAAAACATCAAAAGCATTGTCACATACAAAGCTGCAAACGTTTTCAAGCCCGTTCAAAGCAGCATTTTTATTGCACATGTCAATGGCATTTTGAGAAATATCCAATCCCAGTACAGACCGGGCACCATAATGTGCAGCACAGATCTCGAATGAACCGGTATAACAAAATGCACCCAGTACATCGGCGCCTTTTACAATATGCTGAATGGCCCTGCGGTTATCCTGCTGATCCAGGAAGAACCCTGTTTTTTGTCCGTTGGCAATATCCACATGAAACAAAACATCATTTTCTTTAATGATGATATTGGTATCAAATGCAGCAGATAAAAAACCCTTTTGCTGTACCATACCTTCCAGTTCCCGCACAGGTACATCATTCCGTTCATAAATGCCTTTAGGGCTGAAAACCTGTTCCAGTGCCTTTACAATGGCGGGTTTCCATACATCAATACCCAATGCCAGTGTTTGCACCACAAAATAATCATTGAACTTATCTATGATCAGCTGCGGAATATCATCTGCTTCGCCAAAAATGAGCCGACAGTTTTCGGTATAACCAATTTTTTTCCGGTATTCCCAGGCCTGTTGAATACGGTTTAAAAAAAACCGGTCATCGATCATCTCATCTTTATCCCGGGTGAGCAACCGCACCATGATCTGCGATTGTGGGTTGATATAGCCCCTCCCGATGAATTTTTTGTCGTGGGTATAAACATTCACTATTTCACCGGGTTTAGCAGCAGCATCCAATGCCTTTCCTGTATTTACTTCATTCCCGAATATCCAGGGATGCCCCGTTTCCACCCGCCTGCTTATCTTTTTGTTTAAAAAAATGCTTTTCATGTGTTTTATTATTGATTTTGACCACAATCCGCCTGAATGGAACGGTGAAGGAATAACCCGGTATCAGTTACAACTCAACTTCGGCTGGCATTATCATCAATGGCTAAAATTTAGCTGTGATTGGTTATTTCATGGCGCAAAGGTAGCATCCATGTCATACTTAGTGCTGTTATAGTCCGTTTATTCGCAAATAATTGTCATTTTGACGGCAAATGAGTCCTTGGCAAAATGTTTGACTGTTGTACCTTCGCAACCAATTTTTAAAACCAGATCATGGAAGACAAAGAAATAATTGAACCTGAAAACAGTGAAATGAATATCAATGCAGATGCTGATATACCGGGTAATACCCATTTAAGCAACCCGGGTGCAGAAGATATTATTCAAAAATTACAGGCCGAAGTAGATGAACAAAAGGATAAATACCTGCGCCTGTTTGCCGAGTTTGATAATTTTAAACGCCGCAATGCTAAAGAAAAACTGGAACTCATCCAGACCGCCGGTAAAGATGTGATCATTTCCATGCTGGAAGTGATGGACGATTGCGACCGGGCCGAAAAGCAATTAACCGGATCTGAGGACATCGCAGCCCAGAAAGAAGGTGTTCAGCTGGTGTTCAATAAATTAAGAACCACTTTACAGGCCCGAGGTTTAAAAGCAATGGAAAGCATCAACACTGTTTTTGATGTTGAAAAACATGAAGCCATCACGGAAATTGAAGTTCCTGCTAAAATGAAAGGTAAAGTGATCGATGAAATTGAAAAAGGTTACTACCTCAATAATAAATTAATCCGGTTTGCTAAAGTAGTAGTGGGTAAGTAAAGAAAACCCCCTGATCCGCCATCCGGCGGCGAACCGGAGTATTAATTTCAAAGCAGTTTTTAAAAACAGCAAGCGCTAAAAAATGTCGAAAAAAGATTTTTACGAAATACTGGGAGTATCCAAATCTTCCTCGCAGGATGAAATAAAAAAAGCATACCGCAAGGTTGCCATGCAACATCATCCCGACAGGAACCCGGGAGATAAATCAGCCGAAGAGAAATTTAAAGAAGCTGCTGAAGCTTACGAGATATTAAGTGATGCAGACAAGCGTGCCCAATACGACAGGTTTGGACACCAGGCATTCAGCCCGGGCAGAGGTGGTGGAGGTTATAGCGGCGGGGGTGGTATGAATATGGATGATATCTTCAGCCAGTTTGGAGATATTTTTGGCGACGACAGCCCCTTTGGAAGTTTTTTTGCGGGGGAGCGGCAGGCGCAGTTCGGGGGGCAGAAGCCGCGGAACCAGGGGCAGCAACCTGCGGGTAAAAATAAAACTGAATTTTGAAGAGATAGCGAAAGGAGCACAAAAGACCATCAAGGTAAAAAAATATGTGCTCTGCACTACCTGTACCGGAAGCGGGGCAAAAGATAAGAACAGTGTGCAGAACTGCGGTACCTGCGGGGGCAGCGGGCAGGTACGGCGTGTTCAAAATACTTTTTTGGGACAGATGCAAACCGTTACCACCTGCCCCACCTGCAATGGCGAAGGCAGCACGGTAACGCATAAATGCACAGCCTGCAAAGGCGATGGAAGGGTTTATGGCGAAGAAACGGTGACCATTGACATCCCGGCAGGCGTGCAGGAAGGCATGCAGCTAAGCCTCAGCGGAAAAGGCAATGCCGGTGAACGGGGGGGATCGGCAGGTGACCTGATCGTACTGATAGAAGAAGAATCGCATCCCCAGTTACACCGGGATGGATTGAATGTGGCCTTTGACCTGCACATCTCCATACCGGATGCCGTATTCGGAACACAGATTGAAGTGCCTACTATAGATGGCAGGGCAAAGATCAAAATACCTCCCGGAACACAGAGTGGAAAAATCTTCAGGCTCAAAGGAAAGGGTTTCCCCAATGTGAACAGTTATGAAAAAGGCGACCAGCTGATACAGGTAAATGTATGGACGCCCCAGCATGTATCTTCTGCCGAAAAAGACATGCTTGAAAAATTACAGCATTCAGAAAATTTTCAGCCCAAGCCGGATAAAAATGATAAATCATTCTTTGATAAGGTACGGGAAATGTTTTCTTAGTCGCTTTTGTTTTTCTTTCGTTTTTTAGATGCATAAATTTCCTGTGCCTTCCCGATCATCTGTATAAACTCAGTTTGAAGAAAACTTGCCGGGTTATAGGATTCTGATGCGATCCTTTGTATATCCTCCCACTCAACAGATTTGATATATTGCGACTGTTTTAATTTAAGACCATACATGGCAACGGCAGCGGCAAACTGCAGTTCCTTATCTATATTTTTAAATTCTGTAAAGTTTGCGAGGCAGGATTTCTTTAACTGTAAGTGTGCCGTATCATCACAAAGACTGTAACGCAATTCTATTTCAGCAAGCAGGTTCTCCGGAAAAACATCCACTTTAAAAAGTTTGTCGCTGGCAGGAATGATCTCAAAAATGGCCATCACGGAGTTGCCGCTCCCGATCTCCCCTCCTTCCAGGTCAATACTGCTGTCTGCTACCGCATCCCTCCTGTTATCAAACCCTATCAACCTGTAGTCCTTTACCAGGTCTGGATTAAATTTCAGGTTCATGAACACATCATCTGCCACAGCATAAAAGGTTTGGGTAAGTTCCTTTACCAGCACTTTCTCTGCTTCCTGCAAATCATCCAGGTAAGCATAATTCCCATTTCCCTTCTTTGCCAGGGTTGCCAGTTTTGAATCCTTTAAATTACCCATGCCAACTCCAAGACAGGTAAGATAGATACCGCTCTGCCGCTCCCTGGTGATCAGGTCTTCCAGTGCTTTTTCAGAAGTAAGCCCAACATTAAAATCACCATCAGTTGCCAGTATAACCCTGTTGCTGCCGTTTTCATTAAACGTATTCCGGGCAAGTGAATAAGCGGTCATAATTGCCGCTTCGCCGGGCGTATCGCCACTGGCAGTCAGTTCTTCAATTGATTTAATAATTTTATCCTTTTCGGACCCCCGGTCGGTTGCAGCCAGATTCCCACATTACCACCATAAGTGACTATCGAAACCGTATCGATTGCACGCAGGTTTTTCACAAACATCTGGAAAGCGGCTTTCAGTAACGGCAAACGGTTGGACATATCCATACTCCCGGACACATCGATCAAAAAAACAAAATTACCCGGAGGCACCATGTCCAGGTCTAATTTCCTGGCATTGATGTTTAAAAAAAGCAGTTGTTTTTCCATATCCCACGGGCAGGAAGTAAGCTGGGATTCAAAGCGGAAAAGTTCATCCTTACCGGGCTCCCGGTAATGCAGGTTGAAATAGTTAACCATCTCTTCCGTACGTACCGCATCAGGAGGTACCGCACTTTGCATATTGATAAAACGCCGCACATTGCTGTATGAGGCTTTATTGACATTTAAAGCAAACCCGGTATTTGGGTATTTGTAAGCTTTTACATATTCATTCTCTACCAGTTGAAAATAGGTTTCACTGTTTACATACCATCGTACCCTGGATGTTTGCTCCAGGTTTTTTGTAACAGAGATCAGTTTGGGCCGGTTGCTGCTGACATTGGAAGCCATTATCTTTAAAACGATATACTGCCATTGCTCACTGTTTACTTTTGTTGTTTTGGATTCATATCCATCCAGGCTTATTGTCACTGAATCATGCAGGATATTGGTAGTTATACCAAATCCGCCATAGGCACCGGAATAATAAATATGGTTATTGGAGTGCAGGTGAATTTTGGCATTTTGCAATGGCTGGTTTTTCTCATCCTTTATTTCGCCCCGCAGGTAATACTGGGCGTTGACAGTTACAGTCAATAATACCAATAAAATATAGAAAAAGATTTTTTTCACTTGCAAGCTGATTGTAACAAAAAAGTATAATACCCGTATCTAAGATATCCTTTTATTGTCTGCTGCTGCCTGTTAATCCTCAACCAACTGGTAAATTTCCTTTAAATTCCTGCCAAGACCGTCATAATCAAGTCCATAACCAAGCAGAAATTTGTTTGGAACACTGAATCCCAGGTAATCTATCTTCAGCGGGTACACCAACGCATCCGGCTTGTGCAGTAAGGCTGCGATCTTTAAACTGGCAGGTTGCTGGTTTATTAACTGCGGTAAAAATTCATGCAGGGTTTTACCGGTATCCACGATGTCTTCAATGATAACAACATGCCTGTTCTGTAATGGTTCATCCAGTCCAATGGATGTGATCACATTACCCGTAGACTTTGTTCCTTTATAGGAAGCCAGTTTTATAAAACAGATCTCTGCATCAATAGAAAGTTCCTTAAAAAGGTCGGAAGCAAACATAAATGATCCATTTAAAATGGCAATGAACAGTGGCTTTTTACCGGTATAATCCGCATTGATCTGCTTTGCCAGTATGGCGATCTGTTCCTTTATCGGCTCCGCTTTAATATATGGCTTGAATTTTTTATCCAGTACCTGTATAACCATGCGTGTTCAGTTTTTTTAATCTAGGTAAAAAAGTTGCTATTTTGAAACAATGATCTGCTGACCGATCTTTAATTGATCAGAATCAAGTTTATTCCATTCCTTTAACTGCTGCACGGAAACTTTATAGGTTTTGGCAATGCTGTACAAACCTTCTTTTGGTGCAACCAGGTGTACTTTGCTGTTTTTATTGCCTGGAGTTGCTGTATATGCAACCGGTTGTAACAATAACCTTGTGGAGGAATTAAATGTAGTACCGGCACTTAAATGATTATACGCTAAAAGAAAGGAAAGCTGTATACCTGCATGTTGCGCAACTTCATGAACCGTTTCACCCGGTTGTGCAAAATAAAATTCCTTTTCGCCGGTTCGTGGCTTTTTTTGCAGGTAGATATACTGATCGGCAGCCAGCAAACCCTCCTCCGTAAAATCATTAAACTGCATCAGTTTTTGTAAACTGATATTGTTTGCATTGGCAACTGCCAGCAGGGAAGTACCTTTTTCACAAAAACACATTTGGTATTATTAATGCTGCTGAGCTTATCCGGATCCCCTTTTATTTCCTGATCTATTTGAGGGCCACCGGTTTTTTCACCCGTAATAACCAAAGGCTGGTTTGTATTACCGTCAACTGCCGGTCTTGCCAGGTCATTACCGGGTAATGCATTCAATGCTGCCAGGCTGTATTGTTGCAGGTTGTATTGTTCAATATATTTGATCAGCAGATCAGGATACCTTGGATTGGTTGCATAACCCGCTTTTTTCAGCCCTTTTGCCCAGCCGGCATAATCCGTGGGATCCAGGTTGAACAAAGAACCATACCGCTTGCTGAACTTTAAAAAATCACTGTGGTCCCTGTAACTTTCATCCGCATTGGTATATGCCCTGAAACATTCGCCGGTGGCATCATCATCATGGGTAACGGATTCACCGTTCCAGGTACTTTTGCATTTTATGCCAAAATGATTGTTTGATCTCTTTACCAGTTCACTGTTACCGTTCTCCGATTCCAAAATACCCTGTGCCAGTGTAATGGAAGCCGGAACTCCCGAGCGTTTCATTTCGCTGATGGCAATATCCTTAAACTGCTCAATATACTCCTCTACCGAAACCCGCTGTGCAGATGCAGTTATTGAGATGACAGATATTAAAAACGTTATTACCAGCTTGTACATACGCTATTTTTTTTGAATTAATAAGAGCCCGTCTCTTATGGTTAACATGACCTGCTGTACACGGTCATCATTTTTTATATGATCATTAAATGCCTGTATGGCTTTCGCATTTTTGCCTTTAACCACTTCATCCAGCACTTCACCATGAAAAAGCACATTATCTGCCAACAGCCAGCCACCCCTTTTAACTGATGCCAAAGTTAATTCGTAATAGTTAATATAGTTCACTTTATCGGCATCAATAAAAACAAGGTCCCATACCTGGTTAAGCGTTGGTATTATTTCCAGTGCATCACCAACATGTAATTCAATTTTCTTTTCCATACCCGCTTTCATAAAATACCCATTGGCTGTTTGGGCATCAGTTTCCCTTAATTCGATGGTATGTAATTTACCTCCCGGTTGCAAACCTTTTGCCAGGCATAAGGCACTGAACCCGGTAAAGGTTCCGATCTCTAATATTTTTTCGGGCCTGATCATCCTGCTGATCATTTCCAGTACTTTTCCCTGTACATGACCGCTGAGCATTTGTGCATGCGGATGGTTGGTTACAGTATCTGACTCGATCTCATTCAATACATCATCCGGTGCAGATGTATAGCACTTCGCATATTGTTCAGCCTTTGGGTTAACCAGTTCCATATTGTTAACGGTAAAATCGCAATTTAATTTCAATTCAATACAGAAAACAGAATGCCATTCTGCACCTGGCTGGCGGGTGTAAAATGGCACTTACTAACCCTGTAAAGTTACAGGGAAATATTCGCTTTGTTATACTCTTTTTTAGAAATTAACAATAATCCTGCAAACGTGAATAACCCGTTAATCAGGATCAATTCGTTACCGATCTTATAACCATGAAAAATACTTTCTGATAATGACCTTAACCCAAGGGTAAGATGCAGTTTCTTTTCATACCATTCCGGGCTGCTGAGCATATCCAGCCCCAAAGCCATAGCCGGTGCAATGATACAAACGGCCCATATCAGTTTTTCGTTCAGGTGTCTTTTGGTTAAAATACCAAAAGAGAATAGACCCAATAGCGGGCCATATGTAATGCCGGCAAATTTTAAAATAAAATCAATGATCAGTTTATCGTTGATGGCTTTGAACAGGAGTACCATTAAAAAGAACACCACTGCAAAAGTGAAATGGACTTTGAGCCTGGTACGTTTTTTTTCTTTTTCTGTCCCTTCTTTTTTATTCATTCCAAGTATGTCGATACAAAAACAGGAAGTAAGTGATGTAATGGCACCGTCAACGCTGGGGAATAATGCAGATATCAATGCAATGATAAAAATGATACCGATCGTTCCGCTGAAGGCATCGCTGAGTGCAATAGTTGGGAAAAGGTCATCGGGCGCAACAGTTATATTATTTGTACCGGCATATAAGTACAGAATACCACCCAGGAACAGGAATAAAAAATTAACAACCATTAATACGGCCGTAAATGTCATCATATTCTTCTGTGAATCTTTTATATTTTTTACGCTGATGTTCTTCTGCATCATTTCCTGGTCGAGGCCGGTCATGGCAATGGCAATGAACATACCGCCGATGATATGTTTTAAAAAGTAAGACCCCGCTTTCACATCCATGTTGAAGACCTTTGTATATCCTTTTTCATTCATTAGTGATAAAGTACTGCTAAAATCCATACCCATGGCTTTTACGATAACAATGATACAAACAACAAGGCCCAGTAACATTCCTGTTGTTTGCAGGGTATCTGTGTAGATGATCGTTTTTACACCTCCTTCAAATGTATACAGTAATATCAGGATGAGAATGACAAGCGTAGTTACCACGAAAGGGATATGTAATTTATCAAAGATGAAGATCTGCAGGATACTGATCACCAGGTATAGCCGGGCCGTAGCGCCCACAACACGTGAAAGGATAAAAAAGAAAGCACCGGCCTTATGTGCATTGATGCCAAACCGTTTTTCCAGGTAGGTGTAGATGGACGTAAGGTTCATCCGGTAATACAAAGGTATCAGCACAAAGGCAATGACCATGTAGCCGAGGAGATATCCCAAAACGATCTGGTAGTAATAAAAATTACTGCTTCCCACGCTGCCCGGTACACTTACGAACGTAACGCCGCTAAGGCTTGTACCGATCATACCAAATGCAACCAGCATCCAGTTGCTGTTGCGGTTCCCTATAAAAAAGGATTCGTTATTGCTTCCTTTTGATGTGAAATAGGCAACCGTGAGCAACAGAATAAAATACCCGATAACAAATGAGAACAAGACTATTGGAGACATAAAATAATTTATAATGATTTATTAATACTTAATAATTTAGATTGCAATAAAATTCAAGTTAATAAATTTATGGCAATAACATCATTGGCAGTCTTTTGTGGTTCCAGGAGCGGAAATAATCCATTGTATGCAGCAGAAGCAAAAGCATTGGGACATATACTCGCAGAAAAAAATATTACACTGATCTATGGCGGCGGCAACAAAGGTATCATGGGTGCTGTTTCAAATGCAGTATTGGAAAAAGGAGGCAGGGTGGTCGGCATCATTCCCGGGATCCTGAAAGACCGGGAGCATCATCATGATGGGCTTACTGAACTGATCATCGTAGACAATATGCATACCCGGAAAAAAATGCTGTACGAAAAATGTGATGCCGCCATCATATTGCCGGGTGGATATGGCACCATGGATGAATTTTTTGAAATGCTGACCTGGAACCAGTTAAGCATTCACGATAAAAAAATTTTCATACTGAATACAGCCGGGTTTTACAGCCATTTATTTGCTTTTGCCCAGATCATGGAGGACGAAGATTTTTTGTATGATAAAGTGGAAGATAAACTGGTTATCCTTACAGAGGCAACAGACATTTTAAATTACCTGTAAGCCGTTTAATTCCTGTACCTCGTTCCCTGGAACAGGGCAATATTATAACCGGCCCTGATGATGGGTACGCCTCTTCCCAGCCCGTCAACATAAGGTGATTCAGGGTTACGGAGTACATCCCATGCAATGGAAAAAAAGTAGAAGCTTTTATTGTATTGGTCCCGGCCACCGGCATAACCGGCCCCTACCAGCAAACTGTTGGCACCATACCTGTCGGTTGAAGGCAGGTAGCCTGAATTATTTGCCGGTAAATATTTTGCCCTGATAAAATTATGTTCATAGTGCACCTGGGCAAATAAAAATTTTAACGGGTATACCCGCACAAAAACCCCGGGGCCGTATTGTGTTTGCCTTGCCTTATCGCCATATACCACCACATCACGCTGTGAATTATAGATAAAATTGAAAGATGCTGCAACATCGAGGTATTTATTGATACTGTACCCAAAATACGGACTGGCACCCAAAGCAGTAAACCCGCTGCCAAAGCCCAGTGTTACATCACCGCCAACAAAAAGGTTCTCTTTTTTAAATCCGCCTTTCTTTTCATCATCAGGGGCTGCTCTTTCTTCATCCTGCGCCTTCGAAATAAAAAAAACTGCTTACCAATACCGAAAGAAAAAAACTTTTTTCATATGTACATTATTATTTTACCTGGTTAAAAATCCTTTCAAATATCAATTCCTTCCTTATTTGATCAATGATCAAATATTTTCCCGCTGTTTAAAATATGATTGGGATCAAAAACCTTTTTGATACCCCGCATCAATTGCAATCCTGCTTCATCAAATACAATGGGCATATACGCTTTCTGAACCAACCCGATACCATGTTCGCCGCTGATGGTACCGCCCAGTGATTTTACCAATACAAACAATGCGCTTAAAGCCGGTATCACATCCGGGTTATCGAGGCTGTACATACTGCCCGGTTTTTTGATGCGTATGTGCAGGTTGCCGTCACCGGCATGCCCGTAACAAACCACTTCAAAATCAAATTCCTTACCCAATGCTTTTACGCCACGGATCAAGGCAGGCAGTTGTGCCCTGGGTACAACCGTATCTTCTTCAATGCTGTAGCCATCTATTTTTACCGCTTCAGCAACCCGGCGGCGCAGCTTCCACAACTCAGCTTTTTGTTGCGCATCATCTGCAAAAAATGCATCTCCGCAATCATATTGCAGAAGCAGCTCTGCGATCGCTTCCATCTCACTCATCAGTGTTTCCTGGTGGTTGCCATCCACTTCAATGATCAA
Source organism: Chitinophagaceae bacterium (assembly GCA_016703625.1). Taxonomy (GTDB): domain Bacteria; phylum Bacteroidota; class Bacteroidia; order Chitinophagales; family Chitinophagaceae; genus Ferruginibacter. Next base: position 130,223 of record JADJBP010000009.1, read on the forward strand.
ATGTGCTTCCATCTCATCGGTTACGGGCACTACGGTACTGTCGACAAACCTGCTTACGATTTTCAGGGCATTGATCTCCACGAGTTCCAGTGCACTGGGTGTAAAACCGGCCCTGAAGATAGCGCTTACTGCCTCCCCTGCTTTTTCCAGTGAATTAAAAGGCACCAGCATCAGCAGGTCATGTTTGGGAAAAGGGAGCAGCTTTAAAACGATCTTTGTAACAATGGCCAAAGTTCCTTCACTGCCCACAATTAATTGTGTTAAATTATAACCGGTAGCATTTTTTAACACATTGGCACCTGTCCACATAATTTCTCCGGTTGGTAAAACGATCTCGAGGTTCAACACATAATCCTTTACTACACCGTATTTGACCGCTTTGGGTCCGCCGCTGTTCTCTGCAATATTTCCACCGATGAAACAACTGCCCCTGCTGCTTGGGTCAGGTGGGTAAAACAATCCCTTTTCTTTAACTGCATCCTGCAAAACTTCCGTGATCACACCGGGTTCTGTGATCACCTGCCCGTTGCGTTCATCAATTTCAAGTATGCTGTTCATGCGTTCCATCGAAAGCAAAACACCACCTAAATGTGGCAATGCTCCGCCACTCAACCCGGTGCCGGCACCACGCGGCGTAACCGGTATCTTATGCTGATTGCAAATGACCATGATCTTACTGATCTCCACGGCTGTTCGTGGTTTAATAACGATGCCGGGCAAAAAATGAAGGTTCTCCGTTTCGTCATGGGCATAATGATGAAGGCTTTCTTCATCAGCCAGTACAATGTCATCCCCTGCAATCTTTTTGAACAATTCAATAAATTCCAGTGCACGGTCCTTTCCCCGGTTTACAGTTGGCATGTAACATTATTTGTGTAAAAATCGTATAAAATAGTGAGCTTATAAAATCAGTGCCGTTTTTTAATAATCCTGTAAAATTGTTAAATTTTATTAACCTTTTGCAAAAAAGAAAATAGCCCGTTACATTTGTTACGAAATAGTTCGTATTTATTTTTAACCAACATAAAGTATAGCCATGAAACATTTCATTTTAAAAAACAAAGAAGCCCTCACGGGCACGATCGCCTTTTTATTAATTGGCGCCATGACCATGTCTTTCCAGGATTCTCCTTTTGGGTACAGCAAATTTCTTGAAAAGGACGCTGTTAAGATCTCTGCAGGATGTGCTGATACCATACCGGATAAGGAGTTTATGGAAAGCATGAAAATGAAGGATTTTGACAAACTGCAGGCCGAACTTGACAAGTCCTTAAAGCAGGTGGATGCTGAAATCAGGAAAATTGATTTTTCCGGCATTCAAAAGGAAATTGAATCTTCTTTAAGATCAGCAGATATGGAAAAGATCATGAAGGACGTTGAACTTTCCTTACAAAACATCGACCTGGATAAAATGATGGCAGGTATAAGTTCTTCACTGAAGGATATTGATATGAAGCATACATCTGCAGAAATTGAGAAAACCCTTGCCGAAGCAAAAAAGGAAATAGAAAAGGCAAAACTCGGGATAAAGGAAATTGACAAAGAAGCCATAAAAAAGGAACTGGTAAATGCTGAAAAAGAAATTGAAAAAGCCCGGATCGAAATCAATAAAATTGATCTTGAAAAAATCATGGATGAAGCCCGTACAGGAATTGATAAAGCAAAAGCAGAGCTTAAACTGACAAAAGAAATGTTTACGGAAATGGAAAAAGACGGGCTGATCAATACAAAGAAAGGTTTCAGCATCGGGTATAAAAATAAAGACCTGTATATTGACGGTAAAAAACAACCGGAAAAAGTAACGGATAAATACAGGAAGTATTTTAAAGAAGATCCTTATAAAATAACCATAGAAAAGGAGTAAGAAAAAAGCTCAACAAAAAAATAACCCAGTATACCGGGTTATTTTTTTGTCAGAATGTAGGACAGATGGATTGCCTGTCAACATTTTCGGGATAAAATCCTTTTTTAATGATACTGAATTCACTGGCACCGCGGTAGCCGTTGTATTTGCTGAGCCCGGATACCGTAACATCATAACTGAAAGCAAACTGCAGTTTATTTATTTCGAACCCAACCATGGGTACAATGGCATCGCCGAGGCGGTAATAAACTCCGGCAAGCAATTGTTTTTCGCCAAACTCACTCAGGTTATAATTGGCATTGATACCAACAACCAGTTCAGATGATCTTGCCTGTGTAGAAAAATAAGCATTGGGGTTTATGATCACCCGGTCGTTCACTTTTAAAATTGCATTCACAAAACCGGTATGACGCATGGATATGCGGCTCTCCACTGAATTATCGCTAAAGAATGTTTCCCTTGGGCCTGTTTGCGTGCTGGATAGAATAACCGGCATTGATGTACACATTTTCATCCGGGAAATACGCATAGTTGATGCCGGCATGTATGTCGAGGTAACTTACATTATTCCTGTTCAGCACAACTGAGGTTGGTAAACTGTTGTCAAAGAATTTACCATCGAACTGATCGGGAAATTTCAATTTGGATTGGTTGATGCTTTTATTGGCCCAGCCGATATTAAAACCAGCCGAAAGCAAACTGCTTAAACCCAGCATTTGATGATAGGCTATGGAACCATAGATCTTGGTACTGGTTAAACTTCCGGCGCCTGCCTGGTCGCTTAATAAAACAGCTCCCAATCCAAGCCATCCGTTCTCAAGCCTGTCCCGGAATACCTGCGCATCTCCAAATACACTGATCGTTTTATAAGGCACACTCATCACCGTACTCCACTGGTTCCGGTAATGGGCACCGATCCGGTAATCGGCATCAGGAATAAAACCGGTATTGGCCGGGTTGGTGGTCAGTGGCGAATTGAAGAATTGTGAAAAATGCAGATCCTGCGCATACAGTGAAACGTTAAGTAACAATGTACCCGAAACAAGAAATAATATTTTTATCTTTTTAATCATCGTTCTCTTTTTAATGTGGATCCCGGGTTTGCATCAAAAATCTTTCCATCTTATCCATAAATTATTAAACAAAACACAATCTTTTCAACCAATTTCTACCTCAGCAAACTGATATCCCCGGTCTTCCTGAGTTTTTTCCCATCCGTAAATTCTACATCCAGCACATAGGTATATACATCCATCGGCTGTAATGCTCCCTTAAAGGTTCCATCCCAGCCCTGGTCCTTATCGGCAGTTGAAAAAACCACCTGTCCCCAGCGGTTGAAGATCTTCCAGCTTAAACTGCCGATACCGAAACCTGCAACTTTTATCACCGCATTCTGTCCAAACCTGCCCGGGGTAAAGGCATTGGGCACATCCAGCAGCGGCAAAATGATGATGGGTACATCCAGTGTAATACTGTCAACACAATCAGCCACATTAAAGCGTATAAGGTTGCCCGGTATACGCCGGTTGCATTGTAGAGGTGTGAAGGATTTACTTCAGTGGATCCCGATCCGTCGCCAAAATCCCAAACATACCGGTTGGCCCCGATTGACTGGTTGATGAACCGGGTAATGGTATTTTCAACAGGCGGGTTGGGTGTCCAGGTGAAATTGGCAGTTGGTATCGTGAAAACAGAAATGGCAAAGTATGCCGACTTATCCCGTTTATTACAGGTACTGGTATCTATGGCAACCAGGCGTACATTATAGGTACCGGTAGCCGTATAGGTATGTGTTGGTTCAAAATCGGTTGAAAAAGTACCGTCGCCAAAATCCCATACCCAGTCTGTACCGCCCTGTGAAATATTGGTAAATGAAGCAGTGTAAGGTACACAGCCACGGTCCGGTGTGGTAAATATCGCTTTCACGTTGGGGCTTATACGCAGTGTTTTAATGGCTGTATCCGGCGCATTGCAAAACGTGGTATCATCGATGATCAGCGTTACAATATACGTTCCCGTGGATGGATAGGTATGGTTGACCGGTGCAAAACCTGATCTTACTTTTGGTGAACCATCGCCAAAATCCCAAAGAAAACTCTGGTTGGTAAAATTGGGCAGTACGGCAGTTGTAAGATTGGTGAACTGGTACCGTAAACTGTTGCAGGAATCTAATTTAAAAAATGAGAAATCGGCATTTACGATATTGTTACCCACTTTTACGGTTGTATAAGCCGTATCGGCAATATTACAGGTAGCAGAATCAATGGCTATCAGCATCAGTTGGTATTGACCAACACTGTTATATGTATGCAGAACTGTATTGTTGGGTGTAAGTAGTTACTGGAGGACTTCCATCCCCAAAGTTCCAGATATAAATTTTACCCCTTGCCAAAGTATCGGTAAAACGGATATCAAGGGGTACACAGCCAACTGTATCCACAATACCATTTATTGTTGCTTTCACACTGGCACCCACACCCGCAAAATTCATTTCAATTTTTACAGCAGCCTGGTTACAATTGATCGAATTATTTGTACGTGACCAGGAACCCGGTGTAGTTGGAAAAAGGGCTCCTCCGTCTCCACAGCCGCAAATGGCCTGGTAAATTACCCCGTTGTCATCAAAGCGGCTGGTGCCGCCATCCACATGGTCACCGATGCTTCCGTTTTGTCCAAAATGCGAACCGAACAGCTGGCTGAGGGCATTTTTTTCCAGTACAAAAAAGTAAAAATCTTCCCCATCAGGTGCCGGGATCCCCGGAATGGGATTCACAGAAGCCATACCTGCAGTTCCTGCTGAAGGAAATAATTTCAGGTTATTTAATCCACCGCCCCAACCCGAGACATATACATTCTCACAACGGTCAACCAAAAACGCAACCGGTGAAAGATTGGGTACCGCGCAGGATTGGTTCCAAAACGGTTGAATATACATAATCAAACAGGTTCGGCTGCAGTTTACCGATAAACTGTTTACTGCTTGAATTACTAAAATGCGGGCAGGTGCAAATACCGGCCAGTTGCCAGTAGTTGTACCCATGATATAAGGGAAACCGTTTTTATCAAACTGGATACCATAAACCATATCGTTACCCCTGTACCCTGGAATGTTGTTCTTACAATAGCCGAACCATCATTTTTGATCTGGGTAATAAAACCATCTACTTCACCCCCTGGTATGCGCCTTGCATAACCTGATTTAATTCAGGTATATTTGGACCGGTTAGTAGCTCCGGCTATATAAATATCACTGTAGCGGGGCTTTGTGACAAAACAAAACAGGCATCATCGCCCGCGCCCAAAAAAGTGCTGAATAAAACTGAGGAAAGATTTGAGGTAAATTTAGCAATAACACCATCCTGTCTTCCGCCCAAAAGCTGCCTGAATCCTGAATGTACCGGGCGTAACCGGAAAATCGGCCTGATTGCGTACAGGAAGCCAGGAAAACATTTCCCGCCGCATCTAAGATCATTTCACTCCGTGCATCATCGCCATAATTCCTGCGGTTGCATCTGCCCCTCGGGTGCAATGTATTTACCCCGGATGTTAACACCATCTTGACCGTTCCGCCGATCCCTGCGACCCAAAAGGCGGTTCCGGCTGCATTTAGTTTTGTAATTACAATATCATAATCGTAACTGATAGCCATTGCCAAGCGTGCCCGGGATAATTCTTTGAATTAGACCTTCCGGCAATGATTAAATTGCCCTGTGCATCGCAGATCATACTGTGCGGTTGTTCGTTACCGCTACCCCCGAGGTATGTAGCATACAGCCGGTTGCTGCCATTGGCCGAAAATTTTATGATGGAAATATCATAACCCGGTGAATTGATCTTCATTGATACCACCGCCAAAAACGGTTTGATAAGCCCTGGCGAACCGGGAAACCGCCTCCAAATGCAATTCCCCCGGCATAAAAACTGCCGTCGGGCCCGGTGTGGCCGTAAATCCCCAGTTATCGGCAGTACTGCCGGTAAAGGTTGAAAATATCAAAGTAGGATCAATTACCATGGGTTGACCGGGATCGTAACCGGTTACTTTAAACCGCACAGTTTATTTTTACAACATACTTACAATTTACCGTTTTTCGTTTCCGTCCCTTACCTGGTAACTGTACGGATACAATTCTTTAACATGCGCCAACCGATGTAGTGATCATCAGTTCTTTATTTTGAACTCAGTTTATCAACCCCGGTATATTGCATGGCAATTTGATCAATATCGCCACCGGGATGCACAATGAAATCATATTTCATTTTACCGGCATCACTGTAATACCTGACATCTACATTCGGATAAATATTTTGATAAGTGACCGCCTGGGCAATTTTACATTCGGATGCCCATTTGACTGGTCCTTTCCTAAAAATAATTGTTATGATAAGGCTGAATTTTATCAGGCACATTTTGTGAAAATGAATTGCCTCCTAAAAATTTAACTTTATATGCGTGTGAATTAAAATGATGGGTTGACCGGGTTGCTTGTTGGATTGTGCCCGTGTAACCTGTTCGGACAAATTTCAGGTCGGCAACCTGGTGCAGCACAACCGTAAAACCCGGTTTTCCAAAAAATGAACCCGTAGAAAATCGCCCCTGTATTCTACCCTGTTGTCCCACTGGCCTTTGTTTTGTATAAATTCCATCTGTGCATGCACGGTGTTTACAACCAATACAAATGAGAACACAAAATTAAACTGCGCAGTATTTTAAGTGAAATCTTCAAGTCCTTCTTTTTACAATTTACAGAAATAAAGGTTAAAAATATCGATTTGTATAATCACGAATCTGTCATAATTCAGTTACGAGATTTTACTCATGCTGTTTTCCTTTTGCTGCTGCAGATAATTTTTAACCGGTAAATTTTCATCAGTATTTAAATCCGGGTCAGATTCCAGAATATGTTCAGCAGCACTTCGGGCTGCTTCCAGCATGATCCTTATCCTGCACTATGTTTGCCAGTTTAAGTTTAACAAACCGCTTTGTTTAGTGCCTTCTATATCCCCCGGACCACGTATTTCCAGGTCTTTTCTGCTATCTTAAAACCATCATTGGTAGCCACCATTATCTTTAATCGTTCACGTGCATCATTTGATATTTTGTAGCCTGTTAATAATATGCAAAAACTTTTTTCAGCTCCCCTTCCCACTCTTCCACGCAGCTGATGTAATTGTGATAAACCGAATTTTTCGGCACTTTCAATAACCATTACACTAGCATTAGGCACATTTACCCCTACTTCAATAACGGTTGTACTTACCATGATCTGTGTATCTGCTTTACAAAACGCTGCATATTGGTTTCTTTCTGTTCAGCCGCCTGTTTTCCGTGTACCATACTTATCCAGTATTTGGGTTCGGGAAAAATGATTTCACTTCTTCATATCCCTTCATCAGGTTTTCATAATCCACTTTACTGCTTTCTTCTATCAACGGGTACACGATGTATGCCTGCCTTCCTTTTGCAATTTCTTCCTTAACAAAATCCATCACCTGCGGCCTGGCCATTTCAGAACGGTGCAGTGTATTGATGGGTTGCCTGCCGGGTGGCAATTCATCTATCACACTGTAATCCAGGTCACCATAAGCAGTAAGCGCCAGTGTACGCGGAATGGGTGTTGCCGTCATGACCAGGATATGCGGCGGAATAATATTTTTTTTCCACAGCTGCGCCCGCTGTGCCACACCAAATTTGTGCTGTTCATCAATCACTGCAAAACCCAGGGTTCTTAAACCACCTTGTCCTCAATCACGGCATGGGTCCCTATCAGAATGTGCAACGATCCATCTTCACAAAGTTTTAAAATCTCTTTCCGCTGTTTCCTTTTTAGATGAGCCGGTAAGCAATTTTACACAAACCGGCATTTCTTTTAAAAGAGCCGAAATACTGTTGAAATGCTGCTGTGCCAGGATCTCGGTTGGCGCCATGATCACACTCTGAAAACCGTTATCCGCTGCGATCAGCATCATCATTAAAGCTACAATGGTCTTACCGCTGCCCACATCTCCCTGTAAGAGGCGGTTCATTTGCCTGCCGCTGCCTGCATCTGTACGTATCTCCCTTAACACTTTTTTCTGTGCATTTGTTAAATCAAAAGGCAAATATTGTTTGTAAAATGAGTTGAACAGCTCTCCTACTTTATCAAATATTAATCCCTTACTATGCCTGTGCCTGGCCGATTTGATGAGGCCCAGCCGCAGTTGAGCATAGAACAGCTCTTCAAACTTTAACCTGCGTACGGCATGGTTGTAATGTTTATCCGTTGCCGGAAAATGAATTTGGCCACAGGCATTAAAATGGCTGATGAATTTATATTTTTTGATGATGGATTCCGGTAAATTCTCGGGCAGGTCTTTTTCGGACAGCAACTGCAGCAAAGCATAAGTTAGTTTGCCAATGGCTCTTCCGTTAAGGCCCTTTGTCTTTAATTTTCGGTAGAAGGATAAACAGGTTCAAGGTAATTTTACCACCATCCGTTTTTGTGCAGTAAAATTTTCAATTTCAGGATGAGCGATCTGTGGTTTGCCAAGAAAGAAACCCAGGCGTCCAAAAACCAGGTATTGTTGCCCAACCAACAGTGCTTTTTGTATCCAGCTTATTCCACGGAACCAAACCAATTCCATTTCGCCGGTATCGTCCTGCAGTTTTGCGGTAAGCCTTTTTCCTTTCCCTCACCAACCAATTCAAGATGTGTTAATTTACCGGCAACCTGTGCATATTCGTTTATGGGTGACAGGCCGGCAATGGTATCCAGTTTTGTTTTATCAACATGCCTGAAAGGATAAAGTTCCAGCAGGTCGCGGAAAGTGAAGATCTCCAGTTCCTTTTTTAACAGGTCGCCCTTAAAGGTGGTTACGCCATGCAAATATTCAATAGGGGCTGCTCAGTATGGTAGATTGCGGACTGATGGGAGTTGTTTTTACAAATATACAATGCAAGCCCCTCCTATCCTCTCCAAAGGGGAGGGGAAAAACAGAAGTTTTAAGTGGAGACAAAATGAATGTAAATGAGGTTATCGCTTCGAGTTATTCTGAAAGCGCCTGGGTTTACTGAATTTTTATTGCCGGAATGAGCCAGAGCTGATGCTGTATTATAACCGGTGTTTCTCCCAGTTCTTCCGGTACAATTGCCTTGGTAACTGTTTTACCCAACAGTTTTTCAATGGCCATAAATTTGCGTTGTTCTTTTACCGTTACAAAAGTGTATGCCGTGCCTTCGGCTGCTGCACGGGCTGTACGGCCAATGCGGTGAACATAATCTTCCCCGTCGTGCGGCACATCGTAATTGATAACCAGGTCGATATTATCAATATCAATACCACGGCTCAAGATATCGGTAGCCACGAGAATGGGCAGCCTCCTGCTTTTGAATTGAATTAAAACGTCTTCTCTTTTATCCTGGTCAAGATCACTGTGAATTTCATCAGCTAAAAATTTAGCCCGTTTGAGGTCACGCGTTAATTGCTTAACACTTATTTTACTGCTGCAGAAGATCAGAACCGATTTAAAATCCTTTTTGCTTAACAGGTGCTTTACCAATGGAATTTTCTGGGTATCATAAACGATAAAAGCTTCCTGGATGATCTTTTCCGGTGGCTTACTTATAGAGATATTTACTTCTTCAGGCTGGTGGAGAATTTTCCTTGCCAGTTCCCGGATCTTATGCGGCATAGTTGCCGAGAACAGGAGGTTCTGCCGTTTTTTGGGCAGGTTATCAATGATGAACATGATGTCGTCGTAAAAACCCATGTCGAGCATACGGTCGGCTTCATCAAGTACCAGGTATTTAAGTCCCGCCAGTTTTACATAACCCATTTTAATATGGCTCATCATTTTTCCCGGGGTACATACCACCACATCGGCTCCGTGGCTTAATGCCTTTTTTTCCTGAACAAAGCATTCCCATCGCCGCCGCCGTATACAGCAATTGAACTTACAGAAGTAAAATAAGAAAGTCCTTCCATATGCTGTGCTATCTGCACGGCCAGTTCACGGGTTGGCACTATGATCAATGCATTGTTGGTATGATCTTCATGCGGGGTGGTAATGATCTTATTGATCAACGGCAATAAAAAAGCTGCCGTTTTGCCGGTGCCTGTCTGTGCAGATGCGATCACATCTTTGCCGGCCATGATCATTGGGATCACCTGTTCCTGTACGGGAGTAGCGTTTTCATAACCGGATGCGTCAATTCCTTCCATCAACCGCTCGTCAAACCCAAAATCTGTAAACTTCAAAGTATAATAATTTTTAAGATACCGCGAAGATACTGATTATAAGCCCATTGTTGCTGAATTTACTCCGGTATGGTTTGTTTAAGTTTTGATCCGTGGCCAAAACAAACCCAGTAAGCCGATTAGCATACTTCTAAAAAAATGCACGGAAGGACAATTTTTGGCCACTTGAAATAAATGTATAAGTTTATGTAAACGATTGCATAAAATTGAGTCTCAACGTCACCATTGCTGATATTGCCAAAAAGCTGAACACCACATCTGCAACGGTTTCGTGCATTGAACGATCATCCGGCCATCAGTATAAAAACAAAAAAAGGGTTTTGCTGGCGGCAGAAAAATGCATTACCGGAGAAATACGGCGGCTTCCCTCACTGCGGTCGGGACAAACAGGCATCATCGGGGTTATCATACCCAGTGCCGAGATCAATTTTTTGGATCCGTTGTGCACGGAATTGAAGCCATGGCCAACCAAAACGGTACAATGTGCTGATCTATCAATCCAACGAGTCGTGGGAACATGAACAAAAGGGTATTGAAACTTTCTAAATGCCCGGGTTGATGGGATACTGGTTTCCATGGCAAAGGAAGCAATGATCACAGGCATTTTTTAAATGCAAATGAAGGCTCAAATGCCAATCGTGTTTTTTGACAGGGTCAGTGATGAACTTGAAATTGATTCGGTTTTCATAGATGACCATAAGGGAGGTTTCATGGCTACAACGCATTTAATAGAACAGGGATATACAAGTATTGCGCATATATCCGGGCCGCAACATTTAAAAATATTTAAAGACAGGCTGGAAGGTTATAGATCTGCTTTAAAAAAATTTGGGATAAAATACAACCCGCAGCTGGTTTATCATGGAGATGTTTCCATTGAAGCCGGGAGAAAAGCCATTCAGCATTTTTTAAAAATACCCAATCCCCCGGATGCCGTTTTTGCCGTGGAAGATTTTACTGCATTGGGTGCCATTAAAGAATTAAAACAAAATAATATTTCCATACCCGGTGCTTTTGCGTAATTGGTTTTGCCAATGAAAGTTTCGGAGAACACATCAGCCCTTCCCTTTCTACCATTGACCAGCAAACCGTAAATATGGGAAAAGAGGCTTTTAAACTGATGATAAAACTGATGGAAGAAAAAGGGAATATAAAAAAGCCGGTGGTTAAAAAAATTTTAGAGCCCATTCCCATATTCAGGGATTCTTCCTTAAGGAACGGGTAATTGATAACAGTATAAATGAGAGATATTATGGTTACAGCAAAGAGGCCGAACCTGAAATTTTTAATCTTTTCGTTTTTGAGTTTACTGTTTTTAACCGGGCTGAACTGTAATAAAAACGGTGCCAACGCTGATCCCATACCTGTTCCCATCCCTCCCCAACATCCTTTTTTAAAAGGAGCTGATGTAAGCTGGCTTACACAAATGGAAAATACAGGCATTAAATTTTATAACAGCAGTGGTACCGAACAGGAATGTATGCAGTTGCTGAAAAATACCGGGGTTAATACGATCCGGCTGAGGGTATGGGTAAACCCTGCGAATGGCTGGTGTAATACTGCGGATGTTATTGTCAAAGCCACCCGAGCAAAAAACCTGGGGATGAAAATATTAATTGATCTTCATTACAGCGACAGTTGGGCCGACCCCGGGCAACAAACAAAACCTGCTGCATGGGCCGCACTGGATGTAGCCAACTGCAATCAGCTGCTTTACAACCATACCCCAACAGTGATGAATACCTTAAAATCAAACGGCATTACCCCGGATTGGGTGCAGGTTGGCAATGAAACCAATGATGGTATGCTTTGGCCCGAAGGAAAAGCCTCTGTAAATATGGCCAATTATGCAAAATTTTTATTGCAGGATATAATGCTGTAAAAGCAGCAAACCCGGCTACAAAAGTAATGGTTCACATTTCCAACGGGTATGACAATGCTTTATTCAGGTGGAATTTAGACGGCTTAAAGGCCAATGGCGCTGTATGGGATGTGATAGGAATGTCTTTATATCCAACAACTGCAAACTGGAGTACACTTAACAGCCAATGCCTGGCCAACATGAATGATATGGTAGCAAGATATGGTTCAGAAATTATGGTTTGTGAAGCAGGCATGAGTTGGGACCAGCCTGCAGCCTGCAATGCATTTATTACAGACCTGCTCAGCAAAAGTAAATCACTGGGCAACAGCAAAGGGCTGGGCGTTATTTACTGGGAACCGCAGGCATACAATAACTGGCAGGGATATACCTTGGGCGCATTCGATAATTCCGGCAAGCCAACGATTGCATTAAATGCTTTTAAATGATTTTAAGCAGATAATTAAAATCAACATGATGAACTATTAAAAAACAATATACCGTTTTATTTACACTGCATTTTCATGGTTGTTGCGCAGAGCCCAGCAAAGAAAAAAATAAATTTTGATGATGACTGGAAATTTGCTTTCGGCAATGCCAATGATCCGGCTAAAGATTTTAATTACAGCATTGCCACTATTTTTTCTAAAACAGGTGCTGCACAAAAAACAGCCATCGACCCCAAATTCAATGACAGTAACTGGCGCAAACTTTCGCTGCATGACTGGGCTGTTGAATTACCCTTTGCAAATTCGCCAAATTTTGATGTACAGTCGCATGGCTATAAACCTGTTGGTGGTGCATATCCCGAAACAAGCATTGGCTGGTACAGGAAAAAATTTACCGTTGACCAAAAAGATTCAGGCCAGCTTTTCCAAATTCAGTTTGACGGGGTATTCCGTGATGCCGGTTTCTGGGTAAATGGTTTTTACCTGGGTAACCATAAAAGCGGTTAACTGGGGCATCGTATGATATCAGCGATTACCTTAACTATGGAAAAGAAAATACCATTGTACGAGTAGATGCAACACAATATGAAGGCTGGTTCTATGAAGGTGCCGGTATTTACCGCCATGTGTGGCTGAATCAATACAAACACAGTTCACCTGATGAAAACCCGGTTTTTGTGTATACACAGGTTCAAAACAAAATGGCAACAGTACATATTGAATCAACCGTGATCAATGAATCACTGAATATTTCAAACATTACACTATATGCCATCATCACCGACCGGGACGGCAAAAAGATCGGGCAAACAACTGAACAGCCCGTATCCCTTGCCGTTAATGAAAAGAGAACGGTCAAACAAAAATTAACAGTGAATGATCCGAGGCTCTGGTCACTGGAAGATCCCTATCTCTACCGGGTGATCCCTGTTGTAAAAGGCAAATGGTAAAATAATTGACAGTGATAAACAGCGTTTCGGTATCCGTACCATTGATATAAAAACAAATGGTGTATTTCCTAATGGAAAATATATCAAAATCAAAGGCACCAACAACCACCAGGATCATGCCGGTGTTGGAAGTGCCTACCGGATTATCTTCAATACTACCGGATATTTTTATTAAAACAAATGGGATCCAATGCCTACCGGAGCAGCCACAACCCGCCAACAAAAGAATTGCTGGATGCCTGCGACAGCCTGGGTATGCTGGTGATGGATGAGAACAGGCTGCTTAACAGCAGTCCCCAGTACATGCAGGACCTTGAATGGCTGATCAAACGTGACCGGAGCAGGGCCTCCGTATTCATGTGGTGTATCGGCAATGAAGAAGGCTGGGTGCAGGGAAACAGTACCGGTAAACTGATCGCACAGTCCCTGCTTGCCAAACAAAGGGAACTTGACCCAACACGGCTAAGCACATACGCTGCAGACCTGGGCAACCAGTTCATTGGTATCAATGAGGTAATTCCTGTACGCAGTTTCAATTACCGGCAGTTTGCTGTTGCAGATTATCACAGGGACCATCCGGGCCAGCCCATCATCGGCACAGAAATGGGCAGTACCGTTACAACAAGGGGCCAATATGATAAAGATTCTATTAAAGGATATGTACCCGACCAGGATATTACGGCACCCTGGTGGGCAAGTACCGCAGAAACCTGGTGGAAACTGGCCGCACCAAATGATTTTTGGTTGGGCGGGTTTGTATGGACCGGCCTCGATTACCGTGGCGAACCAACGCCGTTTACCTGGCCTAATATCAATTCGCATTTTGGCATTATGGATATGTGCGGGTTCCCTAAAAATATTTATTACTATTATCAGTCCTGGTGGACCGACAAAGATGTACTCCATATTTCGCCACACTGGAATCAAACCGGAAAAGAAGGACAACCGGTTGATGTATGGGTGAACAGCAATGCGGATGATGTGGAATTGTTTTTGAATGGAAAAAGTCTGGGTAAAAAAGATATGCCACGCAATGGCCATCTAAACTGGGAGGTAAATTATGCCCCCGGAACACTGGAAGCTATTGCTTTTAAAAAAGGCAGAAAACTCCAGGCTAAAATTGAAACAACCGGTAAACCCGTTGAAGTTGTGATCAGCCCTTATAAAACCACCATGCTGGCAGATGGGAAAGATGCCACGGTGATCAATATCAGTGTGCTTGACAGGGAAGGGCGTGAAGTGCCGGATGCCAATTTTTTAATTCGTTTTTCAGTTAAAGGAGATGGCAAAATAATCGGCGTTGGCAATGGCGACCCCAGCAGCCATGAGCCCGATAAATATAATGATACCCTTGCACAGCGTCACCTGTTCAATGGCAAATGTCAGGTGATATTACAATCGGGTTTTACAGCATCCATGATACATTTTGAGGCAACCGCCGACAGTTTATGGACGGGTGCAACAGATATCATGACGATACATCCGTCGCCGGTGACAGATGAAAGCATCAAACAATACCTTCCGGTAATACCATTTATAAAAACACCTGTAGATAAAATGTTAGGTGCTGATATTTCTTTTTACCCGAACTGGAAACAAGGGAATGAAATTTTATGATACCGATGGAAAGGAAAAAGATGCCATCAAAATTTTAAAAGATCATGGATTGAATTATATACGCCTTCGTATTTTCAATGACCCTGCAAGAGACAGCGGTTATTCCCCAATACAGGATTTTGCGATCTGCAGCATACCCTGCAAATGGCAAAAAGAATTAAAGCAGCTGGTATGAAAATTTTACTGGATTTTCATTACAGCGATTACTGGGCCGACCCCCAGCAGCAATACATGCCCAGGGCATGGCGCAATAAATCTTTCCCTGCATTAAAACAGGCAGTATATGATTATACAAAAATGGTGATGCTGGCCCTGAAAGAACAGGGTACCTCACCGGATATGGTACAGGTTGGCAATGAGATCAATCACGGGATGATATGGCCGCCGGTAGTGTTAGTCATTTTGATAACCTGGCCCAGTTATTTTTGCAGGTGTGCAGGGAGTAAAAGCTGTTTCACCTGCAACCAGCATCATGCTGCATGTGGCATTGGGCGGCAAAATGATGAAAGCAAATTCTTCATTGATAATATGATCAACCGTGGCGTTCCATTTGATGTGATCGGTTTATCTTATTATCCCAAATGGCACAATACACTGTCCGACCTGGAATATAACCTGGATGATCTTTCACGCAGGTATAATAAAGATGTAATTGTGGTTGAATATTCCCAGGTGAAAAAAGAAGTGAATGAATTATCATTTACTGTTGCCAATGGCCGCGGTAAAGGAAGTTGTATCTGGGAACCACTGAGTACCTGGGAAAAGTTTTTTGATAAAGACGGCAAGGCCAATGAACTGTTGCTGATCTATGATGAGATGAGTAAGAAATATCTTAGATAAAAAGAGATACTGGATGGACCTGGATGCTGGATGCTGGATACTTGATACTTGATACTGAATACTAAATACTGAATACTTGAACCAAACAACATGATGATAAAAAAAATAACAACTGATTTTACCGAAAGATTTGGAGTGCAACCACTGGTCTTCCGTTCACCGGGCAGGATCAACCTGTTGGGTGAACATACAGATTACAATGAAGGATTTGTGCTGCCTGCTGCCATTGATAAAAATATTTATGTAGCCATCAGCAAAAGAACCGATGATGAAATACATTTATTTGCGGTTGATTTTAATGAAAGCTTTAAAACCGGAATTGGGAATATTAAACCGGTTGCTTCAATGGCCCAATTATATACTGGGCGTGGTTGACCAGTTGCAAAACAGGGGCTACCTATAAACGGGGTTTCAATTTGGTTATTGATGGCGACATCCCTATTGGTGCAGGCCTCTCCTCTTCTGCTGCGGTTGAATGTGCTGTGATCTTTGCATTGAATGAAATTTTCAACCTGGGATTGAGCCGGATGCAAATGGTTCCGCTGGCACAAAAGGCTGAGCATGTTTTTGCAGGAGTCAACTGTGGAATCATGGACCAGTTTGCCAGCATGTTCGGGAAAAAAGACCATGCCATCAAACTGGATTGCCGGTCGCTGCACTACGAATATGTACCTCTTAAACTGGATGGCTACCGGATCGTTTTATTTAATTCAAATGTAAAACACAACCTGGCCTCATCTGAATACAATACCCGTAGAAAACAATGCGAAGAAGGGGTTGCCATCATAGCACAAAACAATCCAACAGTAAAAAGTTTAAGGGATGTTAACATGAACATGCTTACAGATCATGTTGCACCCGTTGATCCATTGATCTTTAAACGATGCAAATATGTGATCCGGGAAAATGAAAGATTACATGCAGCCTGTGACCATTTAAAACAGGGAAACATAAAAGCGCTCGGTGAAAAAATGTACCAGACACATCATGGACTGCAATATGATTATGAAGTGAGCTGCCCCGAACTTGATTTTTTGGTTGACTTTGTAAAAAAATTTCCGGAAGTAGCCGGTGCCCGCATGGTCGGGGGTGGTTTTGGGGGCTGCACCATCAACCTGGTTAAAGAAGAAGCCATTGAAAAATTGGTTAAGCGAAATCAGTGAGGCTTATGGTAAAACAATGAACATTCCATTATCAACCTATTATGTAAGCGTAGAAAACGGAACAGCCGCTATGGTTTAATTAAATATCAAAACAGTATACCTGTATATATCATATTCATCCACTGCTAAATTTTACATAGCTTATGAACAGTTTACACACCAATGATTACCTCATTTTTGGTCTTTATTTTATTGTAGTTGCCGGTTATGGTTTCTGGGTTTACTATAAAAAGAAACAAAAAACGGTTTCAAGCTCCCATGATTTTTCCTGGCAGAAGGTTCACTTTACCTGGTGGGCCATTGGTGCATCACTGATCGCTTCAACATATCGGCCGAGCAATTCATCGGCATGAGCGGCAGTGGTTTTAAAATGGGGCTGGCCATTTCGGCATACGAATGGATGGCTGCAGCCACGCTCATCATTGTGGCCATATTTTTTATACCGGTGTATTTAAAAAATAAGATCTATACCATGCCGCAGTTCTTAAACCAGCGATACAATGGTACGGTGGCCATGATCATGGCTATTTTCTGGCTGATGCTGTATGTAGTTGTAAACCTGATGTCGATCCTGTACCTGGGCGCACTGGCCATTCATGGAATATCGGGACTGGAGATCCATTTGTGTATTGGCTTACTGGCTGTGTTTGCCATCTTCATCACACTGGGAGGTATGAAAGTGATCGGGTATACAGATGTGATACAGGTTTTCTTTTTGATACTGGGCGGATTGGTTGCCACATACATTGCCCTGAACCTGGTGGCAGAAAAGTCGGGACAGTCAGGTATTATCAATGGATTCAGCCTGTTGACAACGCAGGCCAGTGATCATTTTCACATGATATTTAAAAAAGATAATGAAAATTATATGGACCTGCCGGGCCTGTCGGTTTTACTCGGCGGATTATGGATCGCCAATCTCAATTACTGGGGCTGCAATCAATACATTACACAACGGGCGCTGGGTGCCAGTTTGCCAACAGCACGCAAGGGACTTTTATTTGCCGCATTTTTAAAATTACTGATGCCGGTCATCGTGGTATTACCCGGATTGCGGCCTATGTATTGCACCAGCAGGGCATGTTTCAAACCGAAATGCTCGATTCAAAAGGCATCATTGATGTTAACAAAGCATACCCTCTGTTTTAAACCTGTTGCCAACCGGTTTAAAAGGACTGGCTCTTGCTGCACTCACTGCGGCTATTGTTGCATCACTTGCGGGTAAGGCTAACAGTATTGCCACCATTTTTTCGCTGGATGTTTATAAAAAAGCCATCAACAAAAATGCGGATGAGAAAAAACTGGTAAACGTAGGAAAGATTGCCGTTGTTATTTCCATGATGCTGGCCATTTTACTTTCCCTGGCGCTTGGCGAAAAACTGATGGGCGAAGGCAAGCAGGGCTTTCAATACATACAGGAGTATACCGGCTTTGTATCACCGGGTATTTTTGCCATGTTCATTCTCGGTTTCTTCTGGAAGAAAACAACTTCCAATGCAGCCCTTTTTGCGATCATCGGCGGTTTTATGTTATCCCTGCTGTTTAAATTTTTACCGGTAATGATGGACCTTTCATTCCTGTCTTCTTCCGGTTTTTCAAAGGCCAATGCGGAAGGCGTATTTGAAATACCATTCCTGGACAGGATGGGATTTGTTTTCCTGCTTTGTATTGCCGGGATGTATATCATCAGTAAAATTGACAACCGGAAAGGCATTAAACCCAATGCCCTGGAAGTTGATACAACCATGTTTAAAATGAGTACTTCATTTATTGTTGGTGCATTGATCGTTTGCGGTATACTGGCGGCTTTGTTCAGCCTGTTTTGGTAAGCAGCATTCCTGTTTATTCAGTTTCCGGTTTTTTTGCTGCTTTCTTTACAAAAGAAACTTTGAGGGATACTCATGCCAAACAGGTTCCATTTCGAATAGCTTATCTTTGCAAGCATAAAATAAAGCATGATACAAGTTGGCACATTTAATAACCTGAAAGTGATCCGGGAAGTGGATTTTGGTCTTTACCTGGATGATGATGCAGAAGGCATATTACTTCCCAAACGTTTTGTTCCTGCCAACACAAAAATTGGAGATGAAGTACCCGTATTTTTATACCATGATGGCGAGGACCGGTTGATCGCCACCACTCAAAAAGCCAAAAGGTATTTTGGGAGATATTGTTAAACTAAGGTGTGTGAGTGTAACAGAACATGGCGCTTTTTTAGATAATGGGCTGATGAAAGACCTGTTTGTTCCAAAATCAAAACAACAGTTAAACATGATACCCAATGGTGAGTACCTCGTGAAAATTTACCTGGACGAACAAACGGGCAGGCTGGCAGCCACTGAAAAGTTAGAACCTTATTTAAGTAATGAAGAACTAACGGTTAAAGAACTCGATATCGTTGATCTGATCGTTTACCGCCGCACCGATATAGGTTATGTATGTATCATCAACAACCAACATACAGGCGTTTTACACCATAATGAGATTTACAGGAACATTACTGCCGGTGACCGGTTTACAGGATTTATTAAAAAAATATATCCTGAAGATAAAACAGGAACCAACCGCTGGAGGATCGATGTATCGGCCGGTAAACCAGGCTACAACCGTGTGGAGGATGAGACCGGGAAAATCATGCGGCTGCTGAAAGAGCATAAAGGATTTTTACCTTTTTTTTGGAATGAGTAAAAAAACCTTTAAAATGACCACCGGGAATTTATATAAACAGCGAAAGATCAGTTTTGAAAAAGAAGGGATCAGGTTGATTGAAGTGTGATACAGGATACTTCATTCTTTATACTTGATACTTGATACTTGATTCCTGATACTTGATACTTGATACTTGATTCCTGATACTTATTTATGGCTCGTATAAAAGTTGATCTGCACGATATTTACAATAACAGTAAAGCCATTGATAAAGCTTTACTACAGGCTTTTGAAGATGCCATTGATAAAAAAATAAAGGAAGTTGAAATAATTCCCGGCAAAGGCAGTGGCCAACTAAGAAAAAAAGTAGAACGCTTTTTACAACTGCCGCACATTAAACCGCTATACCACCGCATTGAGAACGACTCCAAAAATTTCGGAAGGCTTTTTGTTTATTTTAAATTTTAAACAGGAAACTGTTAATGATACCAGCCAGGTTAACCCTTAACCAACTCTGCTTTCGCGTTTATTAACAGTGTTTTCTGAAAATTCTGCAGTTTCCATACAATATTTCGTTACTAATTATAGTTACTGTTTATAAGGTTTCTGTAAACCGTAACCCAAAAATATTCATTCATTAAAAATTACCGTATGGAAACGAATCATTCAAAATCTCAATTAAACGCTGCTATTCAACAAGTTACAAATAATGCCACTTCCTGGATCGGCCACCGTCATGGTGAAACCAAAAGCAAGCTAAGTGGCCAGACCTTTGTTTGCCCAACTGAAGGTGAACTGGACTGTATTGAAGTTTTTTCGGCCCATGTAACCAACAACGGGCCTGTTGAAATGACCTTACATGCTTTTGATACAGAAAACAAAACCTGGGGTCCTGCATTGAAATCCTCCATTGTGGAGTTTACCAAAGGCGATACCGGGAAATGGATCTCCTTTCCGCTTAAGGGATTACACCTGCAAAAAGGCATGTCGTATGGCTTTCGTTTGAAAAGTGATACCGGGCTTGTAGGCGTAGGTGAAGCAGCCGGAAACACAAAACAGGTTCCTTTTGTTGGCGGGCAGGAATGGACAGCCAGTTCGGAAGATCAGCGTGGAAGATATTATTCTTATTTAAGCCTGGCATTTAAGGTAGAACTGAGGGCATAATTATTATTTAAATTACTCAACAATAAACCGGGTTGATCGCCTGGTTTTTTTTTGCAAAAAATATTTTGTTTAGCAGGCGTAACATTTACATAATGAATAGATGCTGAGCAGATAGCCCGGGATGTATTATTTTTTATACTTTCAGCTTCTGCTTACTTTTTGGCATCCCGCTGCTGCTGGTGCTCCAGGAAGCGGTCATAACTATCCTTGAAGTCTTCGTACGGGTAGCGTCCATCCAGCTTTTTTTCTTTGCCGGATGAGGCTTTATCCACCAATTCAAAATAGGCACGTGGAAATTCATCTGAATAAATACCCGGCAGCATGCCGATGCGGTTGAGGCCCACATAGAAAGAGAACAAAACAAACAGTGATATTATGATGACGGAATGATCTTTTAACCCGCGAACCATGCCAAAGGCAGACATGTTTTCGCCTTCTACCGGCAGTTCTTTTTTTAACAGCGCCACCGATAAAAATACCACCAGGAGTACAAAAGCGGCGATGCCACAAAGTTCAGAGGTTTTGGCAGCAAAGGGTAGCAGGAACAAGGAAACCAGGAACAGGATAATGCTTGAATGAAACAGCAGTACCAGTAATGCCATTGAACGGTTCTTTTCGCTGTAATAACGGTAACGGCTGATCATTTTATGCAGGTACAGCAACGCAAGCAGTAAGGCTGCAATACCAAACAGCCATTCCACGTATGGAAAATGGATATAAAAAACACGCAGGCCAAAAATGGCGGCAATTACAAAAAGACAGGCTGCTTCTGCCAGCCGGTACACTTGTACAGGACCTTCTTTGCGCAATACCGCAATGAATTCGGCAAGAAATACCAGTGCAAAAAACAACCGATACCCCTCCCATAATGGTCATGCCATAACCATTCTGGGCCATGGCAGCAAAGGCTCCCATTACCAGGAGGATAAAAAGCAGGTAATATAAAGCGTTATATTTTTCATCAGTTGGGCAGATAAAATATATAATTGAAAAAAGCTTGTTATGAATTCATCCATGGAAGTCCAATGTGCAATCCCTGCCTCTGATTCTTTTTTCCGGCAGGCCTGCCATACAATGATCGACCGCGCCCCCAGGTCTTCTGTTTCGGTAAGAGTGGATGGTATGGCAGTAAGGGCCCTGTAAAAATTCCCTTCTTCTGCAACACCATATACCCTTGACTGAACCCCTCCGAATTTATTGGTTTCAACGATCTCCGACAGTAAACCGGAAGACAGGGCATTCAGTTTTTTTCCGCCGATGCGGGAGAGCAGCAACACCAGTTTATACCGGGTATCCAGTGCCCGGCTGGAGCCGAAATTATACAGTGAAAAATCTACCTGCTTAAGTTTGCTGAAAACAGAATCAAGGTAAACAAAGGCCAGCGGATCAGTTTTTTTCATGTACATCTGTTCCGACATAAAAATATAGGCAAAGGCCTTTTCATTGTCATTCTCAAACTTCTCTGCCAGCTCTGCCGCTTCGGGTTGTTTACCCGCCAAAGCCAGGTGCACACAAAGGTCTTTCAGCTGGTTGAGAAAAAAGTCTTTTCAAGGTACTCATACTTATCCCTTGACGCAGCAAAATTATCCCTGTTGAAAAGGTTATAATATTTCATCCCTGTTATGGTATCATTGCGTTCAAAGGCCCGGTTTGCGAGGATCAGGCTAATGAGATTGAGGTCCAGGTTTTTCCCTGACGGGTGAGTTCCTGCCAGGGTAATGATCCGGGTTAAAGTTTCATCGCCCAGCGGGTAATTGTTATCAAAAGTATACGAATCTACAAATGGTTTAACCTCGAATGCCTTGGCGATCCATAAATGGATATATCCCATATCCCCCGGTGTTTTATATAATTCTTCAAAAAGTTTGTGCCTGTCGATGAAATTGAAGAACAGGTCAGAATGGTAGGTATTGCTGAACCAGCCTTCCATATAATCGGGATAAATGAACAGGTGCCTGCGGCTGTAAGTACGTGTACGCACACCGTCACCAAAATAAGGTGTGGTAACGGATACTGCTTCTTCCAGGTAAGCGCTATCCACTTTCCTGAAATGATCAACTGCCTGTTGCAGGAGGCTGTCCAGCTCCGCCTTGTCTGAAGTGATCCCCCGGTCGTAATTGTATTTGTGAATGAACATGGCCCTTCTTTTCTTCTGTTGTGCCATCAGGAAATTCCTGTTGTGTATGTTCTTTACCGTATCGATCAGTTTTTCATAATCATCTGCAATGGCATGGAATACATCCCGGTTGGCAAGACAGAGGTTTGGGAAAAAATACCCCTTATAGGAACGCAGCAGGTCCTTATCTATATTAACCCCGTACAGGTGACTGATATGGCCTGAACGGATAAACGAATTTCGGTAAATGGTAAGCGGTACATTGGTCGGGTATTTGGTTCCAAGCCACGTGATCAAAGGGCCACGCTTATCCCCGTGGCCAAACTGGTACAAAACACCCAATATGTGGTTGTAATTATTGAACAGGCTGCCGGTAAAATAATCATTCTGCCCCGATAGCCTGATGGAATCAAAACACTGCAGCAGTTTTTCTGTATTGCCCAGTGCCGCATACAGGGATGCCAGCGTATGATGGCCACCGTTATAATCATTGGGTACGCGGCCATTGATCTCGTATGTTCCTTTAGCATAATAAACATCAAAAACAGCCTGCCCGCCGGTATCTTCGAATGGCGAGCACAGGGCAAGCAACGCATTCAGTTTATCGGGGCTAACCCGGCCAAAGGTGAGCCATTGCTGTAAACCGTAATTCAATTCGGGAGGTATGGATGCCTGGAACAGGGATGTTGTTTTAAAAAATATCATAGCCAGCCGGTAACCTTCATCGGAAAAATCCCTCAGCATGCCGCCTGTGCTTTCGCCAGGGTTATAATAATTGTCGTAAGCCAGTAACGTGGTGAACTTATTCAGTTCGGCCATTAAAAATGGGTAATCGGTTTCCCTGGCTGCCAGTTCCCGGAAGGTAGCCTGTACCAGGTTCATTAATTCGGTCTTGATCTTAATGGTATCATGTTTGTCGAATACCAGCAGCTGCTTATAGGTTTCCAGCGCCAGGCTTAATCTTGCTTTAGCGTCTAACCCGTTCAGGTAGGTAAGCATGGAACCCGGCTCATATCGTTCTTCTATCAGCAGCGGCAGGTCCGTTACATCAAACCCTACTTCTTTACTTTTCATCAGTTTTGATGATTCAGCACGTACCCGGCCGATCACCCGGCTGTTTTGTTTTTGTTCGGCATCCACCCAGTAAAAACCACTGAGCACCAACATGATCACAATGGCCAGCAGTATGGCAATGCGCTGCGGACCGTATTTCATAAAGGCCCGGGTAACCACCACCTTGCGGGCACTGCGTTTAATGAATTCCCGTATATCTGCCAGCACGCCTTCTGCATCAGCAGTTGCTTTTGCAGGATCATCGGGTATCTCTGTATAGCGTTTTATCCAGCCCACATTGGGTTTGCAGTTTCTGTACCAGTTCTCAAAATAAGTAAGCGGACCGATCGGGAGTAAAAAATCGCTGCTCCTGCCGCTGTCCTTCCAGCGATCAAGCTGCTTTTTAAAATCGAGGTAAGTTGAATAATATTCGAATTCCTGGTTGGCCCAGGTGTTCAGTTTGTTCCAGTTGCGTATCAGGCTTTCATGGGTTATATCCAATACCGTATCTTCAGTAAGCTTATGGGTTTCCGGGTCATCCGTTTTAAAGGGCCTGATGAAAGAATTGCCTTCCTCCCGGTAAATACCGAGTACCTCACTTACCACGGCGGGTGTAATACCGGGTGTATTGATGATACCTGTAATTTCTCCAAGCGACATGCGGTTACGCACCGCACGGCTGTTATCGATCTTGGTAAGACAACTGAACGTAAGCGCAATGATCCGTTTAACATCCTTGTGTGTGATATCACTGTTGGGGTTACTGGCATGATAATTTTCCCAGGCATTTTCATACAAAACACTGGCATGAATTTCTATCACCTTATTCAGTCCCGTATCCTGGTAATATTTCTGCCGCTTCGCCGGCAGTTTATCAAACCATTTCCTGAATATGAGTTGCTCTTCATCGGGCAGGTCTTCGGCCGGCATACCACCCACCATGGCATAATGTACCAGGTCCATTTCCTGGCTGCCATGACCAGCAGCCAGCCAAACCTGGTTTAATGCATGCTGCAGGATCGGTAACTGGTCAACCCCTTCGGCAATATCATAAACCAGCCTTTCGATGAGCCGCTGTGAAATGCGGTTTCCGCTGAGGATGGCCGGTTCCCCGATCACCTGCTTCAGGTCTTTGCGCTTGAGCCTGGGTACAAAGAACTGGGAAAAGCCGATATACTCCGGCAGCCCGCGAAAAGCAGAACACTGACCGATATAATCGGAACGCATGGTGCATACCAGGTACACCGGTATGTTTCTTTTGATGGCAATACGGGCCGTTTCCAATACCAGGTTAACTACGATCTGTGAATCCTGCGAAGGCGCTTCATTATAAAAATTCTCGGGGTTGGTAAAAAATTCTTCAAACTGGTCAACAATGATCATCAGGTTGGCGGCCTTTCTTTTTCCAGACTGCTGCTGGCTTTCATCCAGGAGTTGCCATTGTTCTGATGACTCATCAATATAAAAATCTGAATTGGTATACAGGTCGATGAGTGAAGAATAGCCACGCCGGAGTTCTGTTTCAATAGTAAATGCGTTGCTGTTGAAAGTATGTGCCAGTGCATTTGCCATATTGTGCACGGGGCTGCGTTCCGGCCTGAAATCTGCCACTACCCAGTTGGTATATTTGGCTTTAAAGAACCCGGCACGGGCATTGGGAATAAGCCCGGCATAAATGAGTGATGATTTTCCTTCACCCGATGCACCGGTAACCATGAGGAATTTGTTTTGCTCCAGCAATGAAGTGATCTGGTCAACCTGCAGGTCGCGGCCTTTGAAATAAAGGCTCTCATCCTCGGTGAATGACCGCAGGCCTGTATATGGACATATGTTGTGCAGGTTGGTCATCTATTGATTTTCATTTATGTAAGGAAGAAATAGCCGGGTAAAGATGAGTTCATTATCCATGAATTTCTTCCATTCCAATTTTTGTGACTGTGCTTTGTTAAATCCATGCATTGTCCTCCTTAAAAAAACTGCCCTGTCGCCCGATGAGATCAGTGGCGGAGCCTGCTGCAGTGCTTTATCCAGTTTTCCATTCAGCGCGTATGCCTCACTGAAACGCCCGATGGCTTCAAACTTATTAAAGGAATTTTTTATGGTGCGGTAGGCTGCTGCTTCATTTTTTCCAGGATCCATATACATCAGGGCAATGGCTACCTGGTGGCGGTTGGGTTGAAAAACGGCCGGGTTATCGAGCCGGGTCATTTCCGTTTGTGCCGAATCCAGCAGGCGTTTAGCCATCTCCGGGGATTGCCTGTTCAATGATACCTGCTGGCTGGCATACCCGTACAACGAAGAACGGTTCACTTCTTTTTTAAAAACATTGATCAGCCGGTATGCCAGGTCGAACCGGTTGTTTACCGATAATGCCGCAACGGCTTTCGCCGTCAGCTCAAATGAATAGTTATTGACAACATTAAAATTCTTGAACTGGAATGCATTGAGCAGTTTTTCCGGCTGTATCTTTTGCAGGTATGCTATACCTTTAGCAGTTTCGTTCTGTGCAAATGCCTGGTCACCCAGGTGCAGGTAAAGAATATTCAGGTCGGCCCACTGGTTTGCGTTCCTTGATCCAAGTTTTGCAGCCAGCCTTTCCAACAGGCCAAATGGTAACGGGTCGTGCAGAAAAAAATCGGGGGAGGTCATATTAACCTGGTAATCGGACATCCAGGTTTCAAAATATTTAAGTTGATCTGCATTTTGATACAGTTGATCAAATAACCCGTTATCCAGCACATACTTTGTAAAATCACCCGTGTTGTAAAAATTGATCAGTGCACGTGGTTCAAAGGGATGAAAGGGAACCCGAAGATCGGGATACAGAAAAAGGTACCCGCGCGGCATGGTGACCAGGTCGGCGCCGGAAGTACCAATGACAGACAAAGGCTGGCCAAGATATTCCACGGGTACCAGCCTGTAATAATTGATGGCATCTTTATAAAACTGTGCTGTTCCGGTTTCTGTCATTCCCCTGGTCTCGCTGCGATAGGCAGATAAACAACCCTGGTTTTTAAGCATAACAGCCAGGTTGAAATTACGTTCATCGGTATTACCAATCTTTAAAATCTCATCTTTCAATTTGGAATAGAAAAAAGTCAGCATACGATCATCTGATAACTTGATATTCGTGTTGGCATAGGTCTGCCCACGGCCACCGGTATAAAAGTTTGTATTAAACCGCACACCAACATCGATCATGGCCCTTGTAACCAGCCGGTCGTAAAACCCGGAGGCACTGATATTTTTCCGCCGGCAATACCCGTTCACAAAATGATCCAGTGAATCAACAGTTCCCCAGGTATAAAACACCCCAGCTATGTTGGCGGCATTTTCGATATGCGTGGCATAATCGTTCTGGTAAAAGGTTTCGGGGTAGCGAAGCAGTGTATCCACACACTGCAACGCCATGGCGGGCTTGCCTGCAGCTGCGTATAAACAGGCCAGTTGCTGGTAAAGCCCGTTATATTTCGGGCCGTAATTGTTGCCGCCTCGTACCAACACTTTGTCTACCTGGTAATTATTTTCGAGCCAGGCGGACCTGGTTTTATTTTCAAATGGTGAAAGTATTTCCAGGAGCCGGTTGATCTCTCCGGATGAAAATGTTTTATGATTGATCCCGTTATCCAGTGCTGAACCCAGCATCTGAATATCGGTAAAATCCCCGGGTTGTTGGGTTAATACCTGTAATGCCCATTTTGCAGAACGCTTTGCATTGCGGGTAACCAGTGCCTGTAATGTATCACCGGGGTTGAAATAGCACGCTATCGCGGCCGTTACTGAATAGTCATGCACCAGTTTCAGTTTTTCGGCAAGTTCGGTACCATTACCCGTTATGGTAAGCTGTGCAAGTAAACTATCGGCAATGGTTAAACTTTGGAGGATTTGTTGCCGGGGTTCATACCTGCCCTGCATCACCAGGTGTGTGGCAATGCCGGTAGCTGTTCTTATTTTCTGGTTGCTGTCTTTAACCGCACTGATCATTTCCGGTATGGTTACATTACCATTGAAGAGCAGTTCGGTAATTACCGGAACCGCGAACTGCAGGCTTAGCTTTGGTATATTGGACAGTTCAATGCCCTGTTCTTTAATGGACTGCAGCACCTGGTTATTCTGCTGCCGGAAATAATTACGGATGGCAAAAGAACTCAGCGTTAACAGGGCGATCAGCCCCAGTACTGCAGCGATACGCCTGGGACCATAGCGCATAACCGTTCGGGTTACCACGTGTTTGCGGGCACTCCTGGCCAGGAAATCCTGCGCATTGGCCAATACCTGGTTTGCTTTGGCCAGTTTTTTATCCTTGTCAGTATCTTCGGGCAGGTAACGGGCTATCTAGTAAGCATTGGGTTTCGCCGCGTTGAACCAGTTCTCAAAATAAGTGAGCGGGCCGATGGACAACAGGAAACCGTTCGAGTTGCCGCTTTTTACCCAACGGTTCAACTGCTGCTCAAAGTCGAGTGACACCGTGTAATTATCAAATTCCTCTTTTGCCCATTGCCCCAGGTATTCCCAGTTCCGGATCAGGCTTTCGTGGGTGATATCCAGCACATCATCATCAAGCAATACCCGGCTTTCGGGGTCATCAGTTATAAAAGGGCGTACAAAAGTATTGCCGGGTTCCCTGAAAATATCCAACACGGCTCCCACTTCCACAGTTCCAAACTCGGGCCTGCCAAGGATATTCGTAATTTCCTTCAGCGTCATCCGGTTTCTTACAGCACGGCTCTGGTCAATTTTGGTGAGGCATATAAAAGCTGTTTTAATGACTGCTTTTGCATCTTCATCCGAAATGGCCTTCCCGGTTTTCTGTTTATAATAGCCGGCAGCCTGCTCATACAGTTTATTGGTATGTGAATCGAGTACATTCTGCAGGTTGGGTTCGTGGTAACAGGCTTTTATGACCGGGCTCAGCCCTTCGAACCAGTTTGTGAACCGCGCAACCTGCTCATCCGGTAATTCATCTACAGGCATGCCACCAACCATGGCATAGTGTACCAGGTCCATTTCTTCATTTCCCCGGTCGGCTGCATGCCATACCTGGTTCAGTGCGTGTTGCAGGATAGGTAGCTGGTCAACACCCTCGGTAAGGTCGTGTATCAACCTTTCGGTTAAACGCCGTGTGATGCGGTTGCCGCTTAAGATGGCCGGCTCTTCAATCACCTGCTGTAATTGTGTACGGTTAAGCCGGGGTACAAAGAACTGCGAGAAACCGATATACTCCGGTAACCCGCGGAAAGAAGCACATTGCCCTATATAATCAGACCGCATGGTGAATACAATATAAACGGGCAGGTCTTCATCCAGGGCGATCCTGGCAGTTTCAAGCAATAAATTAAGTACCAGGTTGGCGTCACCTGACGGTACACCCCGGTGGTAATTTTCGGGATTGGTAAAAAATTCCTCAAACTGGTCGATCAGGATGATGAGGTTGGCAGCCTCCCTTTTAAGGGCGGCTTTACCGGCATCATCGGCAATTTGCCATGACATGGAAGCCGGGTCAATATATCTTTTTGAATTTTTGTACAGGTCGATGATGGCAGAAAAGCCATGATGGAGTTCGGCTTCAACAGTATGGAACTTGCGATATCCAGCTGCCGGGCGATGGATCTGCATAAATTCTGGAAAGGCGAACGTTCGGGCCTGAAATCAGCTACACACCACTGTGAGTATTTGGATTTCAGGAAACCCGCCCTGGCATTGGGAATGATACCTGCATAGATCAAAGAAGATTTTCCATCACCCGATGCCCCGGTCAGCATAAGGAATTTATTCCGCTGCAGCTGTTCTGTGGCCTGGTCAATATCTTCCTCCCGCCCCTTAAAATAAAGTGACTCTTCCTCGGTAAAGGATCTTAAACCTGTATAAGGACAAATCTGCTCTGTTTCGAACATGGTTGAAACCCGGTGTTGGTAATAAATATTGATTACTGAATATGATCACGGACTGATTGTGTTGTTCACACGCTTCAATTGAAATGACTGAACAAAAAATTCAACCATGTCAATACTGTCAGCTGCTTATGCCAGTTAGTTTTCTATACGCTTATTTCAGCCGGTTTTTTAAGCAAATAGCCTGCTGTTGTTTTTTATAATACAAAATATTCGCATTCAACTCCATGCCTTTTATCCAGGCACATGATCCACTTATTTATATTAATCCGCTGTACACTTTTTTAACTTCTGTTGGAATGGTTTCTTTGGGAACGATAGATGATATTACACGTGGCGCTTTGAAATTGCGTGCCAGGTTACTGTGCGGATTGTCCTCTCCCACCAGGAACAATGGTGTTGGCGAAGAAGCGCCACCTACCTGTTTCCAGATCTGTTTGATAAAGGGCAATGCCCAGTCGGCCGCATATTTAAAATACACCACAGCCAGTTTGCTTTTCGGGATCTGCTGGGTCGACATCTCGCGGTATGATTCTTCTCCTTCGGGAAGAATATTCAGTGTCTCCACAGGGAACTCAAGACTAAGTTCATCAATGATATGCCTGGCTTCAAGTTCATCCTGCTGGTTGAAAATAAAATAGATCTCGGTATCCCTTGAATCATATACTTTGGCATCGTGTTTCATGATAACCACCCGCATATCATCAACCAGTTGCATAGGCCCCTGGCTGTTGGAGAACATCATGTTGCGGGTAATGTTGTTACGTATATACCTGATAAATTGCTGTTGCGCCGGTTTTACCGAATTACTGCTTTCGGGAGAAAGCCATACAAATACATTAAAGTCGGAACCGGGGGCATCGATATTCTTTTTTGCCTCCAGGAACTGGTACTGCGGGAATGAAATTTCATCGTCGGATTCGAAACGCCTCCCAAATTCGCCGCTGAGCATATGCAGGGAACAAACGCATTTCTGCATCTCTTCTGCAACTTTTTCCTTAAAGGTTTCATCATCGGCCGGACAGTCAACAGACGGAAAAACATTGAACCCGGCTTTTTGCAGAATGATGGCCATTTCTTCGCGCCGTTCTTTCATGTCGCCGGAGGTCCAGGCCAGGTATATATTCGGGCGCAGCCTGTCGATCACCTGAACTTTGATCGCTGATGATATGGAAGTGGAGATCACATTGGGTACGATCTGCCGGGCTGATGCAAAGAAGGAGGATGCCTCAACAGGAGCAGGGCCCGTTTGTTTCAGCTTTATTGCAGCTACGATCTCCTTGATGGCATTGGCCAGCTTATTGATCTGGTTGCGGTACATGGGCTTTAAAGGGCCCGCATTTTTTTCATCATCAACCGGCCGTAAAGGGCGGTTCACCCCATCGTCGCGGTAGATAAAATCTATTGACCGAAGGCTTCCTGAAAGTTCAGATTCGAGCAGTTTTACATCACCGGTATCTATGTCATGGATCTTTACCGGTATCACCCGCGAAACCGTATTGCCATTCGGGAGTTTGATATTGCTGCCGATGCTGTCACGGGCGATCTGCTCACGGAATACCCTAAACTCATTTTTCCAAACCGGGGAATCTATATCGCAATAGGTCTGGGAGATAACGGGAATGCATATCAGCGATTGAACCGGTTGCCCGGATGAAACGCGTTTGTCCTCCGGGTTCTTGTCAACAAATACCGAGAGCCTGTCTTTTAAAGTTGCGCTTAATTCCTGTTTCAGTTTTTCCACGAATTCCGAAACCCATCCATCATATTCGTTATCGTTGAACCGGTAACTGATGTGGATATCGCAGTCATAATCCGGCAGGATAGAGGATTTGATCAGTTTGGTAGCCACTGTTCCGTCAGATCCGGCTCCTGCTGAAAATATTTTATACACCCGGATGGGTTCTTTTACATTTTTAAGGCGTTTCTTCCCGTACAAATTCAGACCGAATCTCATTCTTATTGCGCAGGTCGCGCTGAACAGATTCTGAAACATAGATACCTGCCGGGGGTGCGAGGGACTGGAGGCGTGATGCGATATTCACCGGGTCGCCGAAGATATCATCATTCTCAAATACCACTTCGCCCTGGTGAATGCCTATACGCAATTCAAAAGCGCCATCATGGTGGCATGCTTCCTGTATTTTAATAGCGGCATATACGGCATTGCTTACAGCAGGGAAGCTGGCCATAACGCCATCCCCCAGTTCCTTGATCCAGCGCCCGCCAAACTCTTCGATGATGGGCTTTTGTATTTCCCGGTTTTTGCGAAGCAGTTCGAATGCCTTTTGTTCGTTATTACCCATCAATGCCGTATAGCCGACAATATCGGTGAACATGATGGCAGCTAGCTGGCGGGAAATTGACATGAACGGAAATTAAGTAATATTTTCAATTCAGCGAAAATTAAATTTTAATTCCAAAAAAAAAAGATCAAAATAAGCGTATTACCATTAATGGTAATAATATGTTATTTAATAAGACGGTTTGATTAAAAAAAAGGATTTCTTTTTGCGGAGTAATTAATTTTTACTTCCCTATACAGGAGATACAAGTTAAAGATATAACGGGGCTGTCAGCCGATCGGTATCAAATAGCCTGCAGTATTGCCAATATCACGTGTAAACGCTTCATAAACAAAATATATTTCCAAAAGGATTTACATACCACTTTGCTTATAAAAATGCTTATTCATCGATAACCATTTTATAACACGATGATCTTATATATTTTTAAAAGCCTGTTTCCATTGCGCTGTTAACAATAGCATCAAACGCTGCCTGGGTTATAAACTGTGGCGTGTAAGTGCCCCCCGCATTAAGTATATTTTTATAAAATGCCCGCAGGTGGTTGCGACTTCCTTTGGTCAGCATATCATACACTAATCGTATGTCCTGTTGTCAATATTGATCAATGCGTTCTGCAGATCAAATATGTCAAGGTCTTCAATGGTTGCCCACTTTATAAGCCTCAGTACACTTATATTGCCCGTGTCCCAATTGGTTATACAGGTTCTGCAATGTTGTATTATTAAATACCCACGTTTGTGCCGCGGGTCTGTTAAACCATTTAAGCAGCATCAGTGCATCCATGTGCGTTTGTTCACGGCGGATTTGTTTGTGAATAAAGGAACCCCTCGCTCCCTAAGTCTGGAGGCTTCGCGTTGGCTTCTCGAAACTTTTTAAGCTGTTTTATTGTGAACCATTATTTTTAGTTCTTCCCCTTTTCATAAAGGTACACTGGTAATTCCTGAAGGCAGCAGGCGTAGCACCCAGTTTAAACAAATGAAGCAATCACTTGCCGATACAGAATTTGGAAAAAATATAATCCAGCACCTGTTCATTACTGATATCCCCGGTGATCTCGGAAATATAGTGCAGGCAGCGGCGTATGTCGAGCGCCAGCAGGTCGCCGGGAATATGATTGTCGAGCCCGTTCCTGATATCAGTAAGCGATACCCCAACCTGCTGCAAAGCCTCGTAATGGCGGGCATTGGTGATGATGGTATTTTCGGTGTTGATGTGGCCCTTAATTATTTTATCTACCAGTTTTTGTTTCAACAGGCCGATATGCATTTTTTCTTTGGCCGAAATGAACAGCACATCTTCACCGGCAAATTTTTGGGCAACAGTTTCCTCACCCAACAGGTCTGCTTTATTCCCAACCAGTAAATAATTATTGTTTTTCTCTCTTATTAATGCAATGGCTGCTTCCACTTCACCGGGTGTTTCGGTATTTACGTCAAAAATATAGATCACTTCATCAGATTGTTCAATTTTTTCCCGGCTCTTTTCAATGCCAATTAACTCTATCACATCTGTACTGTGTTCCTGATGCCGGCTGTATCAATTAACCTGAAAAGTATTCCGTCAATATTTATGATCTCTTCCACCGTATCCCGGGTGGTTCCTGCAATTTCACTTACGATGGCCCGGTTCTCATTCAGTAAGGTATTGAGTAGAGTACTTTTGCCGGCATTGGGCTTGCCGATGATGGCCACGCTTACACCATTCCTGATAACATTGCCCAGCTGAAAAGACCGCAGCAGGTTATTGGTTACTGATTGTGCTTCTTCAACCAGTGTATAAAATTTTTTGCGGTCAGCAAACTCCACATCTTCCTGGCTGAAATCAAGTTCCAGTTCTACCAGTGCAGAAAACTGTATGAGATCTTCACGCAGCTTTTTTAAAATTTCACTGAACCCGCCACGCATATTATGCAGGGCAGTTTTTTGTGATGCGGCCGTGTTGGATGCAATGATATCTGCCACGGCTTCGGCCTGGGTAAGGTCGAGTTTACCGTTAAGGAATGCACGCTGGGTAAATTCCCCGGCTTTGGCCAACCTGGCTCCTTTGCGGATGCATGCCTGTATCACCTGTTGCTGAACAAAGGGGCTGCCATGACATCCGATCTCCACCACGTCTTCGCCGGTATAACTTTTTGGGTTCTTATAAATGGAAACAACTACTTCATCCAGGTCCGTATTATCTTCCCGGATATAACCAACATGAATGGTATGTGAAAGCTGTTTTCCCAGGTCTTTTGATGGAAATAATTCATTTACGATATCAATTGCCCCCGGGCCGCTTAAACGGATCACACCTATTGCGCCAATACCATTTGGAGTGGCCAGTGCAACGATGGTTTCATCCCAACCCGTAATATGATTTGACATGTGGCAAAGATAAGGCTCCCTGTTTGCTATAACAAAGTATGCATGTATGGCAGAGAGAAAAGCTAAAAAGTGACCAAATGGTCTCATTTGCTCAATTGCTCTACTGGTCACTGGCAGATTATCCTTTTTTTTAAGCAGTATTCTTTCATCCGCTTCATTCAAATCATCAATATAATACCGTTTTACCTGGCAAATGGTCACTTCATCGGTGATATCAACAAAGTTTTTAAAATGGCTTGCAGCCGATGGTTTTATAATAAGGATAAATTGATGCGCATCTCCCCGGATCCTTTTTACCAGGACTCTTTTTGCATGAGTACATTTCTTATTTCGCCTGCAGCAAATCCTGTTTCTTTAACCGGCGGGTCATTTTTTAGATCGCCTTCATAATAAACGATCCGGTTGTTGTTATGCAATAAAACGGTCAGTACACATGATTCGCAAACATCATCGTTAACGGGTCTTTTATCATAAGGCACCACAATATTCATGGCCATGGGTGTAGTCAGTGCGGTGGTGAACACAAAGAAAGTAATCAATAAAAAACCGAGGTCAACCATCGGTGTCAGATCTATCCTGGTGCTTTTTTTATTGAACCGTTGTTTTTTTACGGTAGCTCTTTTTGTTTCTATCTCAGCCATGGCAGTTGGTTTACAATTAGATGGCCGGTTACATGAATTCCATACATTTCTGAATAAAAAAATCCCCCCGATTCATCATCGGGGGGATTCTTTTTATGTCTCTACTAACTATTAATAGTTTCTCAATGTCATTTCCACTCTCCTGTTCTTGGCACGGCCTGCAGCAGTCTTATTATCTGCAACCGGGGTTGTTTCTCCGTAACCTGCAGAAGATAAACGGCTTTCGTCGATACCTTTACTAACCAGGTAAGCTCTTACAGATGCAGCTCTTTCTTCAGATAAAGTTTGATTATATTCATCTTTACCCTGTGAATCTGTATGTCCGTCGATCTGAACTTTGAAAGAAGGATTATTCTTTCAAAATAGTTACAACGTCATTTAATTTAGGGAATGATTTAGGCAGTAACTTAGATTTAGCAGTTTCAAAGAAAATATTCTGTGCAGCCAGTTTAACACGCTTGATGATCTCTTCACTGATCAACGGGCAACCGAAATTGGAAGCTGGTCCTTTTTCATTGATACACTTATCTTCTTCATCATTTACGCCATCACCATCAGTATCCGGAATAGGACAACCCTGGTAACGTGCAAGACCTGGTACAGTTGGGCATTTATCAACTTCGTCATTGATACCATCACCATCAGTATCCGGGATCGGGCAACCCTGGTAACGGGCAAGACCCGGAACATCAGGACATTTGTCATCACCATCAGCGATACCATCTCCATCCCTGTCAGGACAACCCTGTAAAGAAGCAAGACCGGCAACATCAGGACATTTATCATCAGCATCCGGAATGCCATCTCCGTCACGGTCTACAACAACGGGAGGGGGCGGTGGAACAACCACTGGTGCCGGTTCTTTCTTTTTGGTGAGATTGGCAGCAAAGCCAACACTATGGTAAAAATGATAGGAACCATTTTCTGTAATGGGAACCCGGTATTGAGAGTTCAGTAATAAATATACTTCATCGATCAATCTAACCTGGGCGCCTACACCAAACGGCATAAATGCGCTGTAGTAACCGATATATTTTGAGCCACCGATACCAGCCGTAAGAAAAGGGGTAAAACAGTATTTATCTGATAACAATTTTAAATTAAGCGTTGCAGCACCTTCCAGCAACATAGATGGGTTATTGCGTAGTGGCTTTCCGGCAATCGGGTAATCCAGGAAGGAGCCTGAAAGAGTAGCGACAAAATCAAGGTTGTTATTTAATCCCTGCAGGTAACTGACTGCCAACCCGGCTGTCATAAACTTCGTTTTATGCCATTCTTTAGAACGAATAACACCAGGTAAACCTGAAGTGCGGAGGTTTTGGGCAGTTCTAAAATCATTTAATACAAAGTGAATCCCAAATGAAGGCCGCTTTTTGTATTCCCCCTGTGCAAAGGAAGTTATAATAAGGCCTAAGCCGATAAATACCAATAATAATTTCTTCATAAGTGTTAATTTTCTAAATCGCAACAAAAATAGTCGCTTAGTTCCATATCTTAAAATATTTTACCCACATAATTGCAACTATTATTACTGTTGGTTTTAAGCATTGCTCAAACCCGTGCCGGCCATTAAAACCTTAGCGTGGAATTTGTTTTTTTTCAACAGGTTCTACTTTAACCCTGGTTAATCCGCTTGAAATATATCCGAGTTTTTTTGCAGCCGTTACGGACAGATCAACGATCCTTTTCATTCTTGGATGGAGCCGGTCATTTACTTTTACAACAACAGACCGCCCATTCCTTAAATTGGTTACTTTGATCCAGGTTCCGAGCGGTAAAACATTACAGGCGCAGGTCATTTTCTTCTGATCAAATAATTCACCGCTGGCTGTTTTTCTGCCTATGAATTTATTGGCATAAAAACTGGCCTGCCCGTAAAAAACACGGGTGGTTTTTTAGGCTTTTTATCAACTTCGGTTGTGCGGCCCTGTGCGGCCCCGTTAGTGGGAATGAGAAAAATACGGTCATGATAACTGCATAAAAAAATGCTGTTACCAGGTTGGTAAGTCATGGATCTTTTAAACGGGATCATCATTAAAGATAATAAAAATAACTGCCCTGCATGTTTCACTTTTTGGCAAAATATTTTTCGATCAGCAATTTATCTTCCCCATATATATCATCATAAAATTTCAGTATACCGTCTTTTGTTTCACACGAAAAATAACGGATAAAAAGCGGGATATGGTTTTTAACATCAACCCGGCGCATTTCTTTATTGGCGATCCAGCTTTTTATGGAATCTGCCGTATATTTCAATGTCTCATTCCCGGCCTGTAACAAACTGTCGTTACGGGCAATAAAGAATGCCCGTTTTTCCCATTCCTGCACCCGTACACAGCCATGGCTTAAAGCACGGGATGCATTTTTAAAAAGATAACGCTGGTTGGTATCATGCAAATACACTGCATACGGATTATTAAAATTAAACTTGATCACGCCCAGTGAATTATTATCCCCGCTGCCCTGCATCACTTTATATGGAATGCCCCTTGAATATTTACTCCAGTTAACCGTGTTTGGATCGATCTCTTCGCCTTTATTAGTATATAATTTCAGGCCGATCTTCGAAATATAATTTGAATTATTTTTTAACCTGGGCAGGTATTGTTTTACGATAATACTGTTTGGTACTGTCCAGGTTGGATAAGTGATCATATCCGAAATTTCTGCAGTAAGCTGGGGTGTACGGGTTTCCGGTTTACCGATGATCACTTTAGATTCAAACACTATGGTATCGGCATCAACTACCCGCAGCAAATAACCCGGTACATTTA
Source organism: Chitinophagaceae bacterium (assembly GCA_016703625.1). Lineage (GTDB taxonomy): Bacteria > Bacteroidota > Bacteroidia > Chitinophagales > Chitinophagaceae > Ferruginibacter. Next base: position 168,167 of record JADJBP010000009.1, read on the forward strand.
CCCATATATATTTTTCGGGCATCTTTACCGGCAGCTGTTTGTACCTGTCGAGTGTAATGGCGATCCGTTTAAATTTTTCTATATCCGTACTGTTCAAAGAATTGACCAGGTTCTTACCATATTTACCATCAGCCTGCAGCCCGTTTTTTAATTGATACTTTTTTATAGCAACGTATAAACGGGCAGAATCAGGTAAACCGGGCAATGGATCGATACAGGCATTATCCAGTAATCTTTGTTGCAACAGTTTTATAAAATGGATCGAATCGGTTACATCGCCTCTTTTGAACGGGAATGGAATATAGACTGTTTCCCGCCTGTCCATCCCGTCAACAAACTGTTTGATCCCTTTTTTAAGTTCCCAGTAATTTTTGTGAACCGGCTGCAGTGATGCAAGCAGGGCGTTAAATTTTTTTTTCACCAGCAGTTCATTCAGCGTTGTTATAAAAAATTTATCAACAAGCACCGAATCCTTATTTAAAGACAGGCTGTCTGGCTGCAACCTGCCCTGTTTCAGGTCCCTGATAATATGCATGAATCCATCGGTCAGCAACAGGTCGGCTTTTGTCCACAATGCTGCATGCATGCGGGTAAGCGAGTCAGCATCCAATGTATCTTTTAAAAATTTCAAACTTGTAAAATGATAATCGGCCGGGAACAGGCCTTCCTGTTCGGCCTGTGCAATAAACCGGAATAATGTGTCTGCCATTGGTATCCATTTTTCCATACTGCTCCATACCGGCCTGTGATCTGAACGGCTGTAAAATGCCTGTATGATGTCCGGGGAATGCAATTTTGTGCTGTCATCAATTTTACCGGCATCAAACAGGTCAGCATTTAAAACATCATGGATATTCCCGGCTACCCGGCTGTTCATTTCAGCGGGGTTCGTAACCTTACCGGGATCCTTTGCTTTATTATTATTGCACGCCAATAACAACATCATTAAGATACAAGCTGAATAATTACGGTATAGGGTATTGCCAAATTTCATAAACCGGGTTAATAAATGTAACTTGAAGATGATCTTTGCCAGGATAGATCTGTAAAGATGCTGACCGCTTAAACAAGATAAGAATTCGTTTTCAAATGTGACTGATTAACTGCATGATTTTTGAATTATTTAAGACCGGCAGGTTCGGATTGCCTTTCTCAATTGTAAACAACAACATTTGTTAAATAATATAAACATGATAAAAAATACCATCGCAGAACTGGTTGAAAGAGACCTTCAAAAACTCAGAACAGAGATCAGTTTATATAAAGATGAAGATAACCTGTGGGTAATAAAAGGAAGGATTGGGAACAGTGCCGGTAATTTATGCCTGCACCTGCTGGGTAACCTCAATCATTTTATTGGACAAACTTTGTGTAACACGGGTTATGTGCGGTACCGGGATGATGAATTCAGTTTGAAACATATTCCAAGGCAGGACCTGCTCATTAATATTGATAATTGTATCCTGATACTGAACAATTGTTTCTCCGGTTTAACAGATACTGATCTTGAAAAAGATTTTCCCCTGGAAAACATGGAACAACCGTTAGTACGATGCATATGCTGATACACCTGTATGGCCATTTAAATTATCACCTTGGCCAGATCAATTATCACAGGCGGCTTCTTGAATAGGTAATTACACGGGGAAATTTTTGTTCCAGCAGCAGCAGGTCGGCCAGTACAAATGCAGTGACCGCTTCCAGGACAACCGGTACCCTGAGCGCAATGCACAGGTCGTGGCGGCCCTTCACAGAAAAATTCTCAACCGACCCGGTCTCCAGGTTCAATGTCTGCTGTTCCAGGGGTGTGGATGAAGTTGGCTTAACGGCAATCCGAAACACCAGTTCATTGCTATTGGTTAAGCCACCTACTACCCCCCGGCATGGTTGGTAAATGTTTTTCCTGTTTTATCTTCAATGGCATCATTGTGCCGGCTGCCAAACATTTTTGCGGCTGCAAATCCGGCTCCAAATTCAATTCCCTTAACGGCAGGTATGGCAAATACAGCATGGCTGATCATGGATTCAACGGAATCAAAAAAGGGCTCTCCTAAACCAGCCGGTAAACCATTTGCCGTACATTCAATAATGCCTCCAATGCTGTCTTTTGCATCAATGGCTTTTTTGCAGCCCTTTATCCAGGTCTGTTTCACCCCCGATTTCCAGTATGGCAGAAACAATATTTACCCCGGCCATTATTTTTTTGGCAATAACCCCGGCAGCAACCAGGCAAACAGTCAGTCTTCCGCTGAAATGCCCGCTGCCGCGGTAATCTTCAAAACCTCCATATTTTACAGACGCTACAAAATCTGCATGCCCCGGCCTGGGTACCGCACGCTGCTTTTCATAATCAGTGCTGCGGGTATTGTTATTTTCGAACAGGATGGTAATGGGCGCCCCGGTAGTTTTACCGTTGAACAATCCTGTTTTTATCTGAGGTATATCATCTTCTTTACGCGGTGTGGTTCCTAAGGCACCGGGTTTTCTTCTTTCAATATCTGTGGTAAAATCATCAACAGACAGCGGCAACCCGGCAGGACAGCCATCAATGGTGAGTCCAACACAATCGCCGTGCGATTCGCCAAAAATGTGTACCCTGAATATGCGGCCGAATGAGTTCAATGGTTTATTGGTTTATTGGTTAATTGGTTAATCCGTTAATTCGTTAATCCGTTAATTGGTTTGAGCATAAAATTAGCTATTACTTTTAATGTAGATAATAACAATTAACTTTTTATAGCTTCTAAAGATACATTTGCGCCAAGCAATTTCAAATCATCATAAAACCCGGGATAAGATTTATTGACCGCTTCCGCATTTTCAATAACCATTTCACCGGCTGCACCTAAAGCAGCAACTGCACAGGCCATGGCAATGCGGTGATCGTGATGTGATTGAACAACAGCGCCTTTTAATCTTTCTCCTCCTTTTATCATCATCAGGTCATCCTGCAATTCGATCTCTGCACCCATTTTTCTAAATTCTTCCTGTAAAGTTTTGCCCAGGTTACTTTCCTTATGGGCCAACCGGCTTACACCTTCTATCACCGTTGTGCCCTTGCAATAAGATGCCAGCACAACCAGGGGCGGAAAAAGATCCGGGCAATCGGTTGCATTAAAGTGAAATGCCTTGCCGTTTTGTCCCAATGGCGCATTGACCGTTACTTGTTTTTCTTCGATCGAGATATTTACTCCAGAATCCATCAGTGCTTTTAAAATTTCTTTATCTGCCTGGGTTGGAAAATACATCTAACCCTTTACAGTGATCCCGCCCGCAACTGGCACCTGCTACCAGTAAGAAAGCGGTACCACTCCAGTCGCCTTCAACCATGTAAACGATTCCGCCACTATTCCTTTCCACACCAGGTTCCTGTAAAAACAAAATGTTTCATGATCTTTATTAGTAAGGTGTAGGTCCATTCCAAATTTTTTCATCACATCCAGGGTGAGATCGATATAAGGTTTACTCTTCAGATCGTGAACCTTTATACACACTGTCTCACTAAGATTGTTGTTCATCATCTCATCCGCCTCGGTAAGAATGGGGTTAGGCGCAGCGGAATAAGCGATTAATAATCCCGTCAGGAATTGTGAACTAAGAGATCCGTTCACTTCTATATTTTTTGGCTGTAAAGGGCCCTTTATTGTGATCGGTAATTTGCCTTCATTACTTTTAATACTAACGCCTAACTGAGGCAAAACCTCCTCGAAAAACTCAATTGGCCTTGACAACAGACTCCCTTCACCGTTTATAGTTATTTCTTTATCGCATAATGCAATTATTGGAGTGAACATTCTGACTGCTAGGCCGGACTCACCACAATTGATCTCGTTGCTCCTTGGAAACACTCCAAAACTATTAACAATAACTTGCTCTTGCCGTACTACTACGTCAGCTCCCAGTGCAGTTAAGTTCTCTATTGCCGCTTTATCATCATTGGAATTTCCGGGATTCTGTATCGTGGTCTCTCCATTTGTTAATAAGGCCGCTGCACAAGCCCTTTGCATGCTGCTTTTGGATGCAGGTGCAGTTATAGTTCCTGAAATGACAGAAGGCTGAATGGTTGCGGTCACTATACGATTTCTTTAAAATGTTTTTCCAGTTCTGCCAGGGGTATAACATGAATCCCGGCATGGCCAATATTTTTTAAAAGGATGAACTGCATACCGTCTTTATACCGTTTTTTATCCATGCTCAACACTTCAAAAACCTTTGCATGGTCGGTCTCAATATCTACCGGCAGGTGATATTTTGCAAGCAGCTTAACGATCTTTGCCGCATCATTTGCATGGAAACCGTTCAACTGTACCGACAGGTTGCAGGCTGCTACCATACCGATACTTACCGCCTGCCCATGTGGTATACCATGTAAATTCTCGATGGCATGACCAACGGTATGTCCAAAATTCAACAGTTTTCTTTCGCCCTTTTCAAATTCATCCCGGGTAACAACCTGTGCTTTGATCTCCACATTTGTTTCAATGAGTTCTGCGATCAATGTCGGGTCTGCCTGGTAATCATGCAGTGAATATCTTTCCAGTTTGGCAAACAACAGTGCATCTTTTATACAGGCATGTTTTATGATCTCGGCAAAACCATTGATCCATTCCCTGACCGGGAGTGTATCCAGGAAACTGTAATCATAAAAAATAAATTCCGGCTGGCGTATGGTACCCACCATATTCTTGTAAACACCAACATCAATGCCGTTCTTTCCGCCAATGGCTGCATCCACCATGGCTAAAATGGTAGTTGGCACCAGGCCGAATTTTATACCCCGCATATATACGGCTGCCACGTAACCGGTAATATCTGTAACAACACCACCGCCCAGGCCTGTTAAAAAAGTATTTTTATGTGCCCCCAGGTTTATTAATTCACGGATGATCTGATCTACCGTTGCCTGGTTCTTATTTGTTTCACCGGCAGCAAATTTTATTACACGGGAACCGGCCAGTTTTTCTGTATGTTCATTAAAAACATTTTCATCGGTGATGATGATCATGTTTCCATCCGTAACAAGGTCTGCCAGTCCCCGGAAGTCAGCATCAAAATAACAGGTAACCGATCTTTGAGAAAATGTATATTCAGTTGTTTGCATATTGTGTGTTGGGGTAATGACCGTTTTATTAATTATGAATTCATCACTTTATTCTGATGATGAATACTTTCGAGGTGCACCGCATCAAAATATTTAACAATGAATTCTTTTGTCAATCCAAGCGCTTCTCCTTTTTGAAAGGCCCTTTCCAGTATTTCGTTCCAGCGGTTGGTTTGTAAAATAGTGATGTCATTGTCTTTTTGTACTGGCCGATCTTATCCGACAGTTTCATACGCTGTCCCAGCAAAGTCAGCAATTCATCATCAACCTGGTTTATCTGTTCACGCAGCGTAGTTAAGGCTGTTATGAATTCCTGGGCAGTTGTGCTTTCATGCCGCCACACCAGGCCATTCAGTAATTCGAGCAGTTTTTCAGGGGTCACCTGCTGTTTGGCATCGCTCCAGGCATTGTCCGGGTCAATATGGCTCTCTATCATCAGCCCGTCAAAATCAAGGTCAATACTTTTCTGTGAAATGGATTGCAGCATAGTTCTGTTTCCGCAAATATGTGAAGGGTCGCAGATCAGCGGCATACCCGGGAACCGGCGTTTCATTTCTATCGGCAGGTGCCACATGGGTGCATTCCTGTATTCGGTATTCCCGTAAGAAGAAAATCCGCGATGGATCATGCCTACCTGATTCATCCCGGCCTTTTTGCAAACGTTCAATGCCCCGCTCCACAACTCAAGATCGGGGTTTATCGGGTTCTTGATCAATACCGGGATATCAATACCCCTGAGTGCATCAGCAACTTCCTGAACGCTGAAAGGATTAACGGTTGTACGGGCACCGATCCACAGCATATCTACATCAAAATGCATGGCATCTTCCACATGTTTTGCAGTGGCTACTTCCACAGTAACAGGTATACCCGTTATTTTTTTTGCTTTTGCCAGCCAGGGTAAGGCAACAATACCGTTTCCTTCAAACATGCCTGGCTTGGTGCGGGGTTTCCAGATTCCCGCACGCAACACATCAACCATACCCGTGTTTGCCAGGCCCGTTGCTGTTTGCAGCATTTGTTCTTCAGATTCGGCACTGCAGGGACCACTGATGATTAACGGCCGCTTTTTCCATTTATCCTGCATTAATGTTTTCATATCCAGTACTGCTGTTTGCATGTAAAATTAGTTTTAATATTCTTTACTTTCAGTTGCCACTTAAACGGGGGCTCCTGACCAGTCTGTAAAATTCATTTCAAATTTTATTTCTCCGTTACCATGAATACCAACTTCTGTCCAGCCCTGCATCCGGTAAAATGTTTCTGCCCGGCTGTTGGGTTCTGTGCCTAACCAGATCTTTTCACGGGTATGAATAAAATACCAGTCCAGTAAAATGCAGTGCAGTTTTTTCCAATGCCCTTTCCTTCAAATGCAGGAAGTATAAAAAATGCCCACACATTATTCGCAACCAGGTCAATGATTGCAAAGCCAACAATTTTTCCTTCCTGTTCACAAACCCAGCCTTTGCCCCTGTTGGTCATGTATTCTGCAACATCATGGTCTGTAACCAATGCCGGGTCCGACAAACGGTTCTCCTTTACCGCATGCCGCACAAACTGTATTTGCGGTATATCTTTTATTTCTGCTTCCCGGTAGATCATGCTCAATTTTTAAAGTCTCACAAAGTCCTCCGCCAACTGGAGGATTTAGGGCCCGATGCTATTTTAAGATCCTTTTGATCTTATTGGCGTTATCAATCAGTTCAACCAGGTACCCGGTATTCTCCTTTTCAATAGCTGCCTTGAATTTTCTTAATTGTGAAATATGCTCGTTAAGTACATCCAGCACATTCTCTTTATTCTGCATAAAAATGGGTACCCACATGGCTGCATTGCTTTTTGCAAGCCGCACTGTACTTTCAAAACCTCCACTTGCCAGTTCAAAAATAGCATCTTCTTCTTTTTCTTTTTCCAAAACAGTTAATGACAATGCATAAGAAGCAATATGGGAAATATGGCTAACATAAGCAGCATGAATGTCGTGCATTTCCGAATCCATATACACCAGGTTCATACCGATCTTTTTATAAAGCCCTTCTACAATTTGTAAAGCATCAGTATCTGTTTTATCTTTTTCGCAAATGACTGCTACCCTGCCTGTAAAAGCATTTTTTACAACTGCTTCGGGCCCTTCTTTTTCTGTTCCCCACATCGGGTGTGTGGCAACAAACCTTCCGCGGTTATAGTGATCAATTAATGAACTGCAAATGATGTCTTTGGTTGAACCAACATCCATCAGCACCTGTTTATCCAGTTTATTCAATATGCCCGGTAAAAGCTGCAGGGTAGCGTCTACCGGTATGGCAATAACGATCAGTTCGCTTTGCCCGATCGCCTCATCCATAGTTAAAGCTTCATCGATCCAGCCAAGTTCAAGGGCTATGCGCAGGTGAGCGGCATTGTTATCTACCCCGATTATTCTTTGGGCAAACCGGGTTTCCTTTAGCCGGTTTGCCAGCGAACAGCCGATAAGCCCGGTTCCTATGATGGTTATAGTCATGTAAATTAAAAATCCCCCGATACAGTATCGGGGGGATGTCTTTATATTAATCTGTTATGTTCAGTTTATGACAATGCCCCCCGGCTATTTTTTGAATAATAGCTCAAATAAAACCAGGTAAATACGCTCTTGTTTGTCATTGTCAATCAAAAGTAATGAACTGGTTTCATATTACCACAAAAAAATACCCCACTTATAAATAAGCGGGGTAAATTTGATTGCTTTCCGATTTAAAATTCTTATAAAGTCCGGTTAAAACAAAGGCAATCAGTTAAACCGGATCAAATTACTTCTTAATAGTATCTGTAGTAACTGTTGTTTTAACAGTACTGTCAGTTATAACTGTAACTGAATCAGGAGCTGCTACTACAGTTGTAGTGTCAGTAGTTGTTGTTTCTTCAACCTTTTTTTCTCCTTCGTTGCAGGCAGCAAAAGATACAGATACGATTGCCAAAGCCAGGATTACTTTTTTCATTTTGTGTTTTGTTTAAATTTTAAAATTATAATTTGATATTTATACCACAAATGAGAAAAGGTAACCCAAGTTTTTAAAAAGTTTATTTTCGCTTTTTTGGGTTACCAATCATAATTAAACGTATTAACATTAAGCGGTGAGTAATTTAGATCAGGAAAAGCAATTACTGGAGGGTTTGGCCTTAAAGGACGGAAGCGTAATTGAGGCCATTTACCGGGATAACTACCCTATGATCCAGGCTTTTATACTTAACAATAATGGCAATAGTGACGAAGCGAGGGATATTTTCCAGGAAGCCATGATCGTGATCTATGAAAAGGCCGTTTCGGGAACATTTGAGTTGAATTGCCTGTTAAAAACCTATTTATACTCGGTTTGCAGGCGGCTTTGGTTAAAAAGGCTGCAGCAATTACAGCGGTATGTTAACCTGGTTGAAAATGTGGAAGAAACGGTGGTTGTGGATGAGGACCTGGAGATACATGATAAACACAATGCCAATTTCATCATCATGGAAAATGCCATGAACAAGATCGGCGAACCCTGTAAAAGTTTACTGGACGCCTATTATTTACAAAAAAAGAATATGCAGGAAATAGCAGCGGATTTTGGGTACACCAACGCTGATAATGCAAAAACCCAGAAATATAAATGCCTGGTAAGGTTGAAGAAGTTGTTTTTTGCACAATATAAAAACGGACAAGCACATGGATGAATTATTATTGATAGAAGCAGTGGAGCGTTACCTGAAAGGTGAAATGACACCCAAGGAAAAGACTTTTTTTGAAGAGATCCGTAAAAACAACCCGGCTATTGACCAAATGGTGGTTGAGCATACTTTTTTATACCACGAACTGGAAAAGCAGGCAAATATCAAAGCCTTTAAACATACCTTATACGAAGTTGAAAATAAATTAACCGAAGAAGGTATCATCAGCAAAGCACAGTTATCGGGCAAAGCCAAAGTTGTTTTTTTATGGAAAAGATACAAGCGCAATATTGCAGTTGCCGCTTCCATTGCAGGCCTGGTTTCCCTGGTAACCACCGGGCTCATTATTAGTTACAATAATAAGGTTGGAAAAAATAGTATCACCGAACTAGTGAGTGAGATCAAGGATACAAAAAAGAAAGTTGCCCAGTTACAGGGATCGGTAACGGCCAGCAATAATAATACTATTAAAAAGAACCCGGTTCCCGGCTTCAGGGCTACCGGTTTTTTAATTGACGGCAAAGGTTATATCGTTACCAATGCCCACGTGGTAAACCGCATGAAAACGATCTATGTTGAAAACAACAAAGGTGAATTTTTCAGTGCCGTGGCGGTTTTTACTGACCCGCAAACAGATCTTGCCCTCTTAAAGATCAACGATACTGCTTATAAAACCATGTATAACCTGCCGTATTCGATCAATAAAACCAATTCCAATTTAGGTGAACAGATCTTTACACTGGGTTACCCACGTAATGAAATTGTGTATGGTGAAGGCTACCTGAGCGCCAAATCGGGTAATGAAGGAGATTCTACAGCTTACCAGGTTTCGGTATCGGTAAACCCGGGAAACAGTGGTGGCCCGGTTCTGAATAAGAAAGGGGAGATCATTGGTATCATCACTTCAAAGAATTCAACTGCAGATGGTGTTGTTTTTGCAGCCAAATCAAAGAATATCTACAAATTACTGGAAGCCGTTAAAAAAGCGGGCGATACATCAACCATTAAATTACCTGTCAATTCCGGTTTAAAAGGTTTAGACCGGGAACAGCAGATCAAAAAAATGGAAGATTTTGTGTTTATGGTGGTAGGAAACTGATTAATACCCTGGAAACTATTATAAGGCTGTTCATTGTTCTATGAACAGCCTTATTTATTTAATATATTATTGCCATAACGAAGCCGGGTAAGCCCCATCTGCAACCAGTTTTTCAACGCAGGCTTTTACAAAAGGCGCATCTTCTTTATAGGTTACACCAAACCATTGTGATGAAGTAGGAATTACGCTGATATGGCCTCCCTGTTCTCCATAAAGTCTTCTGCAATGATGGGAATAAAAAATCCTGCTTTAGGGTTGGCGCTGTTGGCCTGTACAAATTCCAAAAACATTTTTTCAACGAAAGCAAACAGCCCCGGGTGAAAACACCAGAAATTCATAGATACGCCAGAAGCGGGTGGCAATGGATGCTTTCCGGATTCATCTTCATAAAAAATGGTTTCATGCTCTTTATAAATCTTTGTCCTTTCTTTTATGCCCACCAGGTTTTGAGCGGCATCAACCTGGCAAACACCCCGGCTTACACTCCCGTGTTCACTCAGTGTATTTTCAAGCCGGTAACCGATAAGGGCATAGTTTTTTTCATTACACCGGTTATTTAAAAAATCAGCCGCTTTTTCAAATGCATCAAATCCGTAAAAATCATCGGCATTGATCACGGCAAAGGGTTCCTTCACCACATCTTTTGCACAAAGCACTGCATGTGCCGTTCCCCAGGGTTTGGTACGGTCTGCCGGTGCTTTCATGGATCCCAAAAAAGAATCCATTTCCTGGTACACATATTCAGTTTTTATTTTTCCTTTTAATTTGGGTTCAAATATTGCTTTAAATCCTTCCGCAAAATCCTTCCGGATAATGAAGACCACTTTTCAAAACCTGCCCGGATGGCATCATAAACAGAATAATCCATGATGGTTTCGCCGCCGGGGCCAAATCCTTCAGTCTGTTTCATACTTCCGTAACGGCTTGCCATTCCTGCGGCTAATATTAATAGTGTTGGCTGCATCCTTTTTAAATTATTTAATGAAACTTTATTTGCTGATTTTTGCAGGGCAAAAATACTACAAACCGCTACAATTAAACCAAATGCTTTTTGATATATCAAAAGCCAATATTGACATACTGCAGGATGACCTGTTCATACAAAAGCAGGTAACGGTATCGGTATTGCGTTTGGATAAAATTCACCCGCTGGTTTCCGGCAATAAGTTATTTAAACTTCATTATTTCCTGGAAGATGCACTGGTTTCGGAAAACCGGACGGTGTTAACCTTTGGCGGGGCATACAGTAACCACCTGAGTGCCACTGCCTTTGCCTGCAGGACATTGGATCTAAAATGCATCGGCATTGTAAGGGGTGAAAGGCCAGGAAAACTTTCTCCAACGTTGATGCAATGCGTGGATGATGGTATGCAGTTACATTTTATTTCAAGAAGTGATTACCAGCAAAAAGAAACGCCCGGGTTCCTTCAAAAGCTGTATGATGAGTTTGGAGATTGCTGTATTATCCCTGAAGGCGGCTACCACCCGGCAGGTGCTAAAGGTGCATCCCTGATCTATGATCTTATAAAAGATGAACAGTATACCCATATCAGCCTGGCATGCGGCACGGCCACTACTTTAGCAGGCATTTTAACCAGGGCTGAACCTGAACAATATGTAACCGGTATCTCCGTTCTAAAAGGAATTTCTGATATACCGGCAAGGATCAAACATATAACCAATACACATCATCCTTTTAAAAACCTGGAAATATTAAACGAATATCATTTTGGGGGATATGCAAAAAAATCAGGCGATCTGATTGAATTCATGAATCAATGCTGGTTGCGGTACAGGTTACCACTTGATTTTGTATATACTGCCAAAATGCTATATGGCATTACGGATCGCATAAAAAAAGATGCATTTACAAGGGGAGCAAAATTATATGTATACATACCGGCGGGTTACAGGGAAATAAATCTTTACCTTTAAATGCTTTATTGTTTTGATCTTGATTCAACCTTATGTATAAATCCTTTATTTTACTGATCCCCGGAGTTTTTTTTTCGTTTAACCTGCTGATTGCCCAGGCAACGCTTCCCGATTTTACTTTAAAAAATACAAATGGCAGGATCAATATCCTCTGGCTGAATCAATACCCCGGGCATGTTAACGGGATCAGCATACAGCGGTCGTACGACAGTTTAAAGAATTTCAGCAGTATCGCTTCGGTTTTACATCCGCAAAATATGATCAACGGGTACACGGATAACAATCCCCCCTACCCGCATATGTATTACCGGTTGTTTATCGGGTTCGACACGGGTACTTATATTTTTACCGTATCAAAAAGGCCTGAATTGAATTCAACCATTGATTACAGCAGTATCATATCAGAAGTAAATGCATTGTATGAAAAGAGTTTAGAAATGAATTCCGGCAAAGAAAAAAAAACAGGCAAACCCGGGAAGAAAAACATTCCTGATACAGATACGGATGCTGCTGTAGCAAAACCTCCTGCCCCGAGCAAATGGATCTATACCGACAAATCCTATAATATTGTGATCAGACTGCCTGATGTAAAGGCCAATAAATACCGGGTAAAATTTTTAACGGAAGATAACCGTTCTTTATTTGAATTAAAACATGTATCCGACGACTTCAGTACCCTTGAAAAAGTAAATTTTAAAAATGCCGGCTGGTATAAGTTCGAGATCTATAAAGATGAATTGCTTTTTGAAGAAAATAAGTTCTTTATACCCAAAGATGTAAAAAAACCGTGACCGGGTACCCGTTATCCCAATAAGTCCGAATCAAAAACATTTTCAAAATTTCTTTTAACGGTTGCCTTTACTGCTTGTAATCTACGGCATGGCCGAGTTCCTTTTCTATAGATGTTACCTGCTTGTTTTCGATACCGCATGGAATGATGTTATTGAAATATCCAAGGTCGGTATTTACATTCATGGCAAAACCATGCATGGTGATCCACCTGCTGCAACGTACACCAATGGCACAGATCTTTCTTTCTTTTCCGGGAATATCCGCATCGATCCAGACTCCCGTTTCGCCTTTACTCCTGCCCCCTTTAATTCCATATTCTGCAATGGTCAGGATGATCATTTCTTCCAGGTTCCTTAAGTATTTGCCGATATCCGTATAATATTTTTCGAGGTCAAGAATAGGATACCCAACTACCTGCTGCAGCCCGTGAAAAGTAATATCTCCTCCCCTGTTGGTATTGAAAAAGGCAATCCCGTTTGCTGCCAGTTCTTCATCGCTCATAAGCACATGTTCTTTTTTGCCGCTTTTGCCCAAAGTATATACAGGCGGATGCTCGCAGATGAGAAAATAGTTGGTTGTGGTGAAACGTGAGTCGGGAGTTGGGAGTTGGGAGTCAGGAGTTGGGTTGGGAGCCGGAGTTGGGAGTTGGGAGTCGGGAGTTGGGAGTCGGGAGCCGGGAGTTGGGAGTCGGGAGCCGGGAGCCGGGAGTCGGGAGTTGGGAGATCATTAGCAGTTATAAGGATGGATGTTTGCCCATCCGCAGGATTCGTTGCATTGCGCATGGCCGATTTGATCCGCACATTCTCCTGCAACAGGTTTTCCTGGTAATCCCAGGCAGTTTTATAATCAATGATCCCCAGGTCTTTAAATATCACTTTCTGCTTATCCAATGCAATGTTTTAATTTGCAAAGATAAATTAAAGGAATTAGGAATTGTGAGAAGTCAGTATTCAGTATTCAGTATTTAGTATTCAGTATTCAGTATTTAGTATTTAGTATTTAGCATTTAGTAGGCAGTTGGCAGTTGGCATTCCACCTTCGCTGAAGCTACAGTGGATAAATTGGTAATGGAATGTTTTAAAAATAAATAGAAATAATAAATGAAGAACCAGATTGATGAAATTGAAGATGAGCAGCCCGAAATTGATGAGTTGTATGAAAAGCTGTCGATCGTTATTGATAAAGGGCAGGAACCGCTTCGTATTGATAAATTTTTAATGAGCCGTATCGAAGGCGCCACCCGCAATAAAATTCAGCAGGCCATTGACAATGAAATGGTGCTGGTGAATGAAAAACCGGTTAAAAGTAATTACAAGGTCAAGGCCAATGATAAGATCGTTGTATTTGACAGCCGTTCACCCGAAAGTTCTGATATCATCCCTGAATATATGCCGTTGCATATTCAATATGAAGATGATACCATTCTCATCATCAATAAACCGGCGGGCATGGTGGTGCATCCCGGAAGCGGTAACCCCAATGGCACCCTGGTCAATGGTGTGGCATATTATTTAAAACAGCAAAACCCCCAACTGGATGAAAATGAATTATCCCGTTTTGGACTTGTACACCGCATTGATAAAAATACCAGCGGGCTGCTGGTTATGGCCAAAACACAAATGGCGATGAGCCACCTGGCCAAACAATTCTTTAACCATACTGTTCACCGCAGGTATATCGCATTGGTTTGGGGCGATATGGAAAAAGATGAAGGGACTGTTATTGCACATGTGGGCAGGCACCAGCGTTTCCGTAAATTATTTACGGCTTACCCCGACGGTGACCATGGCAAAGATGCCATTACGCATTACAAGGTTTTGGAAAGGTATAATTATGTAACCCTGATAGAATGCAGGCTGGAAACCGGGCGCACCCACCAGATACGGGTTCATATGCAGCTGATCGGCCACCCGCTTTTTAATGATGATTTTTATGGAGGCGACCGGATCGTGAAAGGAACCGTGTTTACCAAATACAAACAGTTTGTTGATAATTGTTTTGGGTTGTGCAAACGGCAGGCACTGCACGCCAAAGAACTGGGTTTCATTCACCCGGTTACCTTAAAACCGGTTCATTTTGAAAGCGAAATGCCTGAAGATATGCAGGCCGTTATTGAAAAATGGAAAAATTATATCGG
>JADJBP010000010.1 GCA_016703625.1 Chitinophagaceae bacterium
TTTTTCCAGTTAATGAATGTATCAAATGAAACAGGTGTGTGTATGAATTATCCGGTACCCAAGAATGCTGATAAATGTCCCGATCTGAAATTTAAACAGGAAGGAAAGCATGAAGCATTTGATGCACCAGTTGGAACAAAGTGTAAAGATATTTTTTTACAGGCGAGAACTGAGCAACCCGAAAAACTGTACAGTATAAAAGTTTATTCTCTCGACTTTGGAGCTTTTGGTTTACTTAGAAATTTTGCCAATTACAGTAATGGGGGTGATGATCCTTAAGCGGTGAATCGCCTGTATATGTTTCTATTCCCGTCAAAAGCATCAGATGTTGAACATCCCGACAAAAGGGCAAAAAAGAAGTTTATAAAGATAACAGGGTAACCATTCCTACGATATTGATGAGAATCGTATTGCTGATAATGGCTGGACATCGTCTGATGGTAAGATAATGAAAGATCCCGTTGATTTGATTGCTGATGACGATGAATTGCCAAAAGGAGATGGTTTTAATGGTGATGGTTTATCGAATTATGAAGAGTACAGGGGTTTTAAATCTTTTAAGGATAAAAAAATTGTGCATATACGTACCAATTACGAAGTAAAGGATATATTAATAATGAACAGTAATCCCCTGAAACTTAAATTGAAATTGTACAAAGACGTTTCTATGCTGAATGTGAGTGAGATTACCGGTGGGCAGTATTTTGTAAAAGATGACCATATCTATATTAATTTCAATGGTAGTGGCGCTACGCATGTAGCTGATCAGGGTGGACTGTATCTTATTGACTCAAAAAAGAGTGATAAATATATATTATTGCAACGGGGGCCGTCGATTCCAAGTTATGTGGGTGCAGTTCAAATATTTACTGAATCTATTGCGGCAATGGTTAATGCTAAAAATATAGAGTACCAAAAGCAAATTGGTTGAGTTATGATGTGAAACTGCAACAGGTAATTGCACATGAGCTTATACGGCAATAATGTTTGCCACCATGGCGAAGGTGATGAAGGCAACCCCAGCACCTTTAATAAAAAAATGGCCTTAGAAGCGGTAATGTAAATTGTATCATGAGGGGTGACAATATTGGATACCCAATATGGGTGTTCCGGAAACTCCAGGTGCTATAAGTATTATGTGATAGCAGAGCTGGAACCGGCTATAATGAAAATGGGGAGCAAATTCAAAGATGCACTATTGCATCGGGCGATTGTTTACACCAGTTAAGGGTTTCAGCAAGGGGCAAACCAAAAAAATGTGCGGAAACA
Organism: Chitinophagaceae bacterium; assembly: GCA_016703625.1. GTDB lineage: Bacteria > Bacteroidota > Bacteroidia > Chitinophagales > Chitinophagaceae > Ferruginibacter. Next base: position 1,270 of record JADJBP010000010.1, read on the forward strand.
GATAATTCTAAAAATTATAAAACGACAAAACAGGTTCTGATTTTAGTGATTGAAATTTCTACTACCAAAACTAAACTGCCAATTCTTATCATATTGCTTCCGGCTGCAATGGCAAATTCAAAATCTGCGCTCATACCCATGGAGAGGGTTTCCAGTTGGCAGTTGGCAGTTGGCGATACAGCATATTCATCAAAAAGGGTTTTCAAATAATTAAATTCAGAGCTAACCAGGTCCATATTGTTCGAAAAGGAGGCCATGCCCATCAGGCCGCAGATGCGGATATTTTTGAATTCAGCCAGTTCGGTTTTTAAGATTGTTTCCAGTTCATGGCTGTCAAGTCCAAACTTGGTTTCTTCTTTGGCAATGTATACCTGCAGCAGGCAATCAATGATGCGGTTGTTCTTTGATCCCTGTTTATTGATCTCTTTCAGCAGGCTCAAACTATCTACCCCATGTATTAAATGTACAAAGGGGGCAATGTATTTTACTTTATTGCTTTGCAGGTGGCCGATATAATGCCAGCGGATATCCTTTGGCAACAATTCATATTTATCTTTTAATTCCTGTACATAATTCTCTCCAAAATCACGTTGCCCCAGTGCATACAGATCAAGTATGTCTTCAACAGGTTTTGTTTTGGAAACTGCAACCAATGTGGCTTTACCGGCAAGTTCTCTTAAAATTTCCTGGTATTTTTCTGTATCGATGCTCATCTTATTTTAGTATCGACCTGCTGATCACGATTCGTTGCACTTCACTCGTACCTTCATAGATCTGCGTGATCTTGGCATCTCTCATCAATCTTTCAACATGGTATTCTTTTACAAAACCATAGCCACCATGCACCTGTACGGCTTCGGTTGTGGTCCACATGGCCGTTTCACTGGCAAAAACTTTGGCCATGCTGCTGCTTAATGTATAATCAATATGCTGGTCTTTTTCCCAGGCAGCTTTAAGGCATAAGAGGCGGGCCGCTTCTATGCGGGTAGCCATATCGGCCAGTTTGAACTGGATGATCTGGTGGTTCATGATCTCGGTACCAAATGCCTTGCGTTGTTTGCTGTAAGCCAGTGCCAGTTCATAAGCACCACTGGCAATGCCCAAAGCCTGTGCGGCAATGCCGATCCGTCCGCCAGCCAACGTTTTCATGGCAAACGTAAAACCAAACCCATCTGCACCGATCCTGTTTTCTTTGGGCACTTTCACGTCGGTAAATAAAATACTGTGTGTATCACTTCCCCGGATGCCGAGTTTATTTTCTTTGGCGCCCACTTCAACACCTGCCCAGCTTTTTTCAACGATGAATGCATTGATGCCACGGCTTCCCTTGCTGACATCTGTTTGTGCAATGACCAGGTACACACTGGCACTGTTGCCATTGGTGATCCAGTTCTTTGGTTCCGTTCAGCAGGTAATGATCGCCTTTATCTTCTGCAGTTGTGCGCTGCGAAGTGGCATCAGTGCCGGCTTCGGGCTCGCTCAGTAAAAAGGCGCCAATATATAATTCACCATCTTTTTTGCCCTGCGCCAAAGGGTATAAATATTTCTGTTTCTGTTCTTCGTTGCCATAATCCTGCAGGCCATAACAAACCAGGCTGTTGTTTACACTTACACAAACACTAACACTGGCATCTATTTTACTGATCTCTTCCATGGCCAGCACATAACTCACCGTATCCAGCCCGCTGCCGCCATATTCCGGTTTTACCATCATGCCCATAAATCCCAGGTCGGCCAGTTTTTCGATCTGGTCTTTAGGGAATTTCTGCAGTTCATCACGTTCAATAACGCCCGGCAGGCATTCATTAACCGCAAAATCCTTTGCCGCCTGTTTTATCATTAACTGTTCTTCTGTAAATTCAAATAGCATAGCTCATTTTTAAAGTATAGACAAAAATAAGGAATTTATTTACGGGTATTGTCTGCAATTGTCTTTGCAAAAAGTTTTCTGCTGATCATCCTGGCACCCAGGCTTTCCAGGTGATTGGTGTGCAACTGGCAGTCTACCAGTTGTACATTTTCTTTTGAAGCTGCTTTACATAATTGATAAAGGCAAATTTGCTGGCATTGGGTTCCAGGCTAAACATGCTTTCGCCAAAAAAAATATGTCCAAGCCTGATGCCATACAACCCGCCAACCAGCTGGCCATCAAGCCAGGTTTCGGCGCTGTGTGCATAACCCATTTCGTGTAAATGGGTATAGGCTTTTTGCATGGCAGGCGATATCCAGGTTCCGTCCTGATCTTTTCGGGTAATGGTTTTACAGTTTTGTATCACGGTTGTAAATGCACGGTTAATGGTAAAACGGAATTTACCATTCTGTAAAACTGTTCTCATACTGCTGCTCACTTTCAGCTCATCCGGGTACAGCACGAACCGGGGATCAGGGCTCCACCAGCAAATGGGTTCATCTTCACTGTACCAGGGAAAAATGCCGCTGTGGTAGGCAAGCAGTAAACGTTCGGTGCTCAGATCACCACCAATGGCCAGTAAACCATTTTCATCTGCCGATTCCAGAGGCGGAAAGAACAGGTCGTTGCTAAGGATGAACATGGGAATTAATTGGCGATCACTTCAACGGTAGCGTTTATGCCTCTATCGGTAATGGCATCGCACTGGGGTTTTAAAATTTCGTAGCTGCCTTCTTTAACGGCATATTTGCCTTTGGCGTCAATAATGATGGCACACTGCTCGGCCTGCTGTTGTGAGTGGCCGCAGATCTCCATTAAGGCTTCGATCACACAATCAAATGTATTTACATCATCGTTCCAGACGATGAGGCTGCAATAGGAATCTGTTACCGTTAGGGTATCCAGGTCTTCCTGCAATTTGGTATTTGAGTAAGTTGACATGTTGTTGTTACAAAAATAGGTTGAATTTTTGCGAAAATGAAGAAAAAGTAGGTCACAAACAGAAAAAGGTTCACAGCTAGTGAACCTTTTGTGGGAGTTGACGGGGTCGAACCGCCGACCCTCTGCTTGTAAGGCAGATGCTCTAAACCAACTGAGCTAAACTCCCTTTTTATTTTCGGATGGCAAAGATAAGGGTTAAAAGTTTTCTGCAAAATTTTTTGCGAAATTAGTTCAGTTGCACCGCCGGCAACCGGTAACTCTGCCCGTCATATACAAATATCTCATCAATCTCTACTGTCCAGTATTTATATAAGGGCGATTTGCTGAGATATTGTTCTACTTCCGGTTTGCTTGCCGCATTGAATACCATCCAGCTTTTCTGGCTTTCCATGCTTACGGTATAATAATCAAGAATATTCTTTTCGATCAGGCTGTTGATATAAACCCGGTGCGGGGGTACAAAGGTCATAAAATCATCGTCCATATTAAAATGAACTGTGACCTGGTACTTATTCAGTTGCTTTTCATTTATATTTTCCATTCCACGATATTGTTTTCCCATGCTGCGTTGTAAGGGGCTGTTATTTTTATATAATTATCGGTAAAACCTTCCATCATACTGTTCTTGTTTTTTGATTCAAACAAAACCTTCCTGGTTTCGCCGATATGTTTGTTGGTGAACTGCTGCATTTTTTGATAACCCAGGTTGCGCAAAATTTTATTCCGGTTGTGCCTGGTATTCATGGGTACAACAGGTTTCATGCCTGCTGCCAGTGTACCTGTTCTTTCTGAATAGGTAAAAACATGCAGGTAAGATATATCCAGTTGTTGCAGGAAATCATAGGTTTCCATAAAATCTTCATCCGTTTCGCCGGGAAAACCAACGATCACATCCACGCCAATACAGCAATGCGGCATCATGGTCTTTATAAGCCCAACGCGTTCAGTATACAATTCTCTTTTATAACGGCGTCTCATCAATCCCAGGATCTTATCACTTCCACTTTGCAACGGAATATGAAAATGCGGCATGAACTTTTTACTGTTGCTCACAAATTCAATGATATCGTTGGTTAATAAATTAGGTTCGATGGATGAGATGCGGAAACGTTCTATACCTTCAACCTGATCTAACTCTTTGATCAATGAAAAGAAATTTTCACTTTCGGAGACTTGCCTTAAATTTCCTCTTTCCCCGGGATGCTGCGCACGGGGGGTGGGTGGGCTAAAGTCACCCAGGTTGATCCCCGTTAATACAATTTCTTTTGCACCTTGCGCTGCAATGGCTTCCACATTGGCGATCACATTGTGTATGCTGTCACTCCTGCTTTTTCCCCTGGCCATGGGAATGGTACAGAAAGAGCAACTATAATCACAGCCGTCCTGCACTTTTAAAAATATGCGGGTGCGGTCGTTGATGGAATGGGATGCTGTAAATTCATGTACATCCTCAATATCACAACTGCAGATCTTTGTACTGTCGCCTTTGGTAATTTCTTTTAAATGCTGTGCGATGTTGAATTTTTCTGCAGCGCCCAAAACCAGGTCAACACCCGGGATCGCAGCAATTTCTGCCGGTTTTAACTGGGCATAACAACCGGTGATGACCACCAGGGCTTCCGGGGCCTTACGCTGAATACGGCGTACCAGCATCCTGCATTCCTTATCTGCATTATCAGTAACCGAACAGGTATTGATCACATACACATCCGCCACTTCGTCGAAATTCCTTTTTTCAAAGCCATCATTTTCCAGTAACCTTCCAATGGAAGATGTTTCGGAAAAATTAAGTTTACAGCCCAGTGTATGTAATGCTACTGTTTTGTTCATTGCCGCAAAATTACAGAAATTGGGTGTAGAAACCTACCTAAGAGCAGGCAGGCCATATGGTAAAGTTTTAAACGGATCAACGAATAACCAATTAACGTATTAACCGATTAACGTATTAACGGATTAACGTATTACCGTAACTTGCAACATGCTTAAAAAATACCTGCCATATATTTTCCTCGTTTCTGCGGCTTTATTGCTGTTTTTTATAAAGAAGAATCAACGGGGAAATACACCTGGAAAGCCGGCAACAGAACAGTCAGAAAACAGGATAACTGTTCCGGCAGTTTTGCCTGCTGATGAAAAACCGGAAGAAATTCCCGGTTTCAACCGTAATACAGCCAAACTGATTTTCAGCAAACATGCCAAATGCCGCATGGATTGCAGGAATATAGATGAAGCGGAAGTAAGGGAAATTTTAAAAAACGGAAAGATCAACCATAAAAAAATACAATCAGATAAGCGGGGAATGACCTACCCGGTAGAAGGGTATACCAGCGATAAACAATATGTACGGATCGTATTTGCTCCAAAGGATGATGGTTTGGTGGTTGTAACCGTGATCGACCTTGGTAAAGAATGGTCATGTGATTGTAAATAGTTTTCCATTCATAAATCTTTGCTTTTATTCAACAAAAAAACAACTTAAATTTGTATTGAACGATTGAATAAAGTGTAATGAAGATAAAATCCATATTGGCAAAGCCCTTTGCCGGCTATATACATAAACAGATCAGGAAGGGGATGGAAACCGCTGAAGCAGACCAGCAGGCTATTTTCAATCATCTTATTAAAGTTGGTACGAAAACCCTTTTTGGAAAAGATCATGATTTTGCCAACATTAAAACTTACGAAGATTTTAAAAAGCATGTGCCACTCAGGGATTATGAAGCCATTAAACCATATATCGAAAAAATAAAACAGGGAACACACAATGTGTTGTGGAAAGGTCAGCCCATTTATTTTTCCAAAACCAGTGGTACAACCAGCGGTGTAAAATATATCCCGATAACAAAGGATTCTATTCCAAACCATATCAACACTGCCCGTAATGCTTTATTATGTTATATGTGGGAAACCGGTAACTCCAGGTTTTCTGACGGCAAAATGATATTCCTGAGCGGTTCGCCTGTACTGGAACGTGTTGGCGGCATTCCCACCGGCAGGTTAAGCGGCATCGTAAATCACCATATCCCAAAATATTTAAGGTCGAACCAGTTGCCGTCATTTACCACCAATTGTATTGATGAATGGGAAGAAAAACTGGATAAGATCGTGGAAGAAACGATCAGCCAGAATATGACGCTCATCAGCGGCATACCGCCATGGATGCAGATGTACTTCGACAGGCTGACCGAAAAAAGCGGGAAAAAAGTAGGAGAACTGTTCCCCAATTTTAATGTGATGGTACAGGGTGGTGTAAATTTTGAACCTTACAAAGCCAAACTTTTTGAAAGCATCGGCCGTACAATCGATAGTATAGAACTGTTTCCTGCCAGTGAAGGTTTTTTTGCTTTCCAGGATTCTCAAAAGGCAGAAGGCCTGTTGCTGAATACCAACAGCGGTATATTTTTTGAATTTGTTCCTGCCGGCGAAATTTTTAATGAAAATCCCACCAGGTTATCATTAAAGGATGTAAAAACTGGCGAGAACTATGCCCTGATCATCAACAGCAATGCGGGTTTGTGGGGATATAATATCGGCGATACAGTAAAATTTGTTTCTACCAACCCATACCGGCTGGTGGTTACCGGCCGTACAAAACATTTTATCTCAGCCTTCGGCGAGCATGTGATCAGCGAAGAAGTGGAAGCCGCTTTGCTGCAGGCTGCTGTTGAAGAGAATGTACCCATTACTGAATTTACCGTGGCACCAAAAATTTCAACCGATGCCGGAAAAAGTTATCATGAATGGTTTATCGAATTTGAAAATACACCGGCCGATATAAAGGCTTTTTCAAAAAAAGTGGATGATAACCTCCGTAAAAAAAATGTGTATTATGATGACCTGGTTGGTGGCAATATTCTCCAGCAGTTAAAAATATCTCCCGTAAAGAAGAACGGTTTCATTGATTATATGAAAAGCATCGGCAAACTGGGCGGACAAAATAAAGTACCGCGGCTGAGCAATGACAGGAAGATCGCAGAGGAACTCGAAAAGTTCATTAACTAAAATTTACCCAAAAATTACGGGCCTTTTAAAAAAATATCGGCCATTGTTTTTAAAATATTATACTTTTGCCCGTTAACAGAGCATAGTATCAAAAAATGAACAGGACAATATTACATATCATGCATACGAACTTCGCTTCACGGGGCAACGGGTATGCATTTGTGAACCTGTTTGAATATGCACCCTTATCCCGACGTGGATGCTGATAGGACGAGTAGCTAAAACCTGCCCCTGTCAGTGAAAAAATCTCCGAAAATTTTCTGTAACATTCTTTAATCATCTTTTCAATTTTTAAAATTGGATAACAGTAACATTATTATCAGGGTTGCCACGGCAGCCGATAGTCATTACGCAGCGATCATCACCGAAGAAATGGCATCCTCGGCAAAAGCAAGGGGTACAGGCATTGCCAAACGTTCGCCTGAATATGTTGAGCAAAAAATAACGGAAGGTAAATCAGTTATTGCTGTTACAACGGATGGTGAGTGGGTTGGCTTTTGCTATATAGAAGTTTGGGAACACAATAAGTTTGTTGCCAACAGCGGGCTGATCGTTTCTCCTCCTTACCGCAAGACCGGCGTGGCAAAGGCTATTAAAAAAAGGATCTTTGAACTCAGCCGGGAAAAATATCCTGCATCAAAAATATTCGGTTTAACCACAGGGCTGGCGGTGATGAAGATCAATTCTGACCTGGGTTATGAACCGGTAACTTATTCTGAACTCACTACGGATGAACAGTTTTGGGCCGGCTGCAAAAGTTGTGTCAATTACGATATTTTAATGAGCAAGGAAAGGAAGAACTGTATGTGTACGGCCATGCTGTTCGACCCTGAAGATCACTTTGAACCGGAAGAAACAAAACAGGAGTTTAAAAAGCATTCCAGGATCTACGAAAGGTTCATGCGGATCAAGCAAAGTAAGCTGCTCCAGTTTTTACAGAAGAAACAGGGTACAGTACCTTCAAGATCATTGTTACATCATTTTTTTAATTTTTAAAACAGATCAGTATGGGTAAGAAAGTTGTCCTGGGATTTAGCGGCGGATTGGATACCACTTACTGTGTTAAATACTTCACAGAAGAAAAAGGTTACGAAGTGCATTCGGTCATTGTTAATACCGGCGGGTTTACGGAAGATGAATTAAATAAGATCGAAGCACATGCTTACAGGCTGGGTGTTAGATCACATACCAGTATTGATGCGGTCAGGAGTTATTATGATAAAATGATCAGGTACCTGGTTTTCGGAAATGTGTTGAAAAATAATACCTATCCACTAAGTGTAAGCGCCGAACGCTTAACACAGGCCGTGTTTATTGCCGAACATGTAAAACTTTTACAGGCCGATATGGTAGCCCATGGCAGTACCGGTGCCGGTAACGACCAGGTGCGGTTCGATATGATCTTCAACATCATGATACCCGGCATTGAGATAGTTACACCGATACGAGACCTCAAATTAAGCCGTGAAGATGAGATCACTTATTTGAAAAGCAAAGGTGTTGAAATGGATTTTGAAAGATCAATGTACTCGGTCAACAAAGGTTTATGGGGCACCAGTGTTGGCGGTAAAGAAACACTGAACAGCAAAGGCATGCTGCCCGAAGAAGCCTGGCCAACGCAGGTTACAGCAACCGGAACAGTGAATTTGGAATTGGGTTTTGTAAAAGGAGAACTTATACAGGTTAATGGGGAGGTATTTAACCATCCTGTAGAAGCGATACAGAAAGTGCAGCAAATGGCCGGGCCTTTTGGCATTGGCAGGGATATTCATGTTGGTGATACCATTATAGGCATCAAAGGGCGTGTTGGTTTTGAAGCTGCTGCTCCTATTGTGATCTTAAAAGCACACCATGCACTGGAAAAGCATGTACTAACCAAATGGCAGCTGAACTGGAAAGACCAGCTTGCTTTATTTTATGGTAACTGGATGCATGAAGGACAGATACTTGACCCGGTGATGCGGGATATAGAAGCATTCTTCGAAAGGTCGCAGGAAAATGTTACCGGTAAAGTGTTTGTAGACCTGGTACCTTATCGTTTTCAAATCACCGGAATTGAATCTGACTATGACCTGATGAGCAGCAAATTTGGTAAATACGGGGAAATGAATAATGGCTGGACCGGTGAAGATGTGCGGGGATTTTCAAAAATTTTCGGTAACCAGGCCATGATCTATCATGCTGTAAAACAATCGGTAAATGAAAAATAAAATAAAGGTCGGTATCATTGGCGGTGCAGGTTACACCGGCGGTGAACTGATCAGGATCTTACTGAATCACCCGGCTGCTGAGATTGTTTTTGTACACAGCAAAAGCAATGCGGATCATTTTTTATACGCCGTCCACAAGGACCTGCTGGGTGATACCGTGTTGAAATTTACATCAGCAATAAACCGGGATATAGATGTTTTGTTTTTATGTACGGGGCATGGCGAAGCAATGAATTTTTTATCAGCAAATACATTCAATGCTAAAACAAAGATCATAGACCTAAGCCAGGATTTCAGGCTGGGCGGCACCGTGGGGAAAAGAAAATTTGTATACGGTTTACCGGAATTAAATAAAGCGTTGATAAAAAAAGCAACAAACATTGCAAACCCAGGCTGTTTTGCCACTGCCATTCAATTGGGTTTATTGCCATTGGCAAAAGCAGGATTACTGAAAGAGATTCATACCACAGGTATAACCGGCTCAACAGGGGCAGGGCAGGGGCTCAATGCCACATCACATTTCAGCTGGCGGGCCAATAATATACAGGCGTATAAAACTCTGTCTCATCAGCACCTGGCAGAGATCGGCCAGTCTTTTTTAAAATTAGATCCTTCAGGTAATGTTGATCTCAATTTTATACCCTGGCGGGGAGATTTTACAAGGGGCATATTCATAAGCTCTCAAATAAAATGCGGGTTACCAATAAAGGAACTGACTGCATTGTATACAAAATATTATGCTGCACATCCTTTCATCGTATTAAGTGAGGAACCCGTATTTTTAAAGCAGGTGGTCAATACCAATAAATGTTTTATCCAATTGGAAAAAATTGGCAATAAACTGGTGATTCATTCCATCATTGATAATTTATTGAAAGGAGCCAGCGGGCAGGCAGTTCAGAATATGAATTTGATGTTTGGCCTAGACGAAACAACAGGATTGAAATTAAAGGCAAATTATTTTTAGGCCCCTAAATCCCCTAAAGGGGACTTGGGAACATTCAGTATCAACGATACTTTACGAAGCAGTTAAAGTTAACGACAGTTTGAAATTAATTATTCACTAATAATCTAAGTTCTCCGCCACTGGGGACAGGGGTATGAAATTATTTGATGTATATCCACTCAACGACATCTGCATTGAAAAAGCAGCAGGTAGTTATGTGTGGGATGATAAAGGCGAAAAATATTTAGACATGTATGGCGGGCATGCGGTTATCTCTATTGGCCATACACACCCGCATTATGTAAAGCGGATCGAAGACCAGTTGCATAAGGTAGGGTTCTATTCCAACTCCGTAAAAATTCCAATACAGGTTGAGCTGGCTGAAAAGCTGGGCAGGATATCCGGAAAGGAAGGCTACCAGCTTTTTTTATGTAACTCAGGCGCCGAAGCCAATGAGAATGCACTTAAACTGGCATCTTTTTACAATGGCAGGAAAAAGATCATTGCTTTTAAAAAAGCATTTCATGGCAGAACTTCTTTAGCAGTGGCTGCAACCGATAATCCAAATATTATTGCACCGGTCAATGAAACGGACAATGTTATTTTTCTTCCCTTTAATGATGAGGCCGCATTGGAATCAGCTTTTAAACAGCATGATATTTCATCAGTGATCATTGAAGGTATACAGGGCGTTGGAGGAATTAATGTGGCATCCAATTCTTTTTTGCAGAAGATAAGAACGCTTTGTGATGATCACAATGCAGTATTCATTGCTGATTCTGTGCAATGTGGTTATGGAAGAAGCGGAAAATTTTATGCACATGATTTTGCCGGGGTAGATGCTGATATATACAGTATGGCGAAGGGCATGGGAAACGGGTTCCCGGTTGGTGCCATTTCCATTGCTCCAAAAATTCAACCCAAACATTTTATGCTGGGTACCACTTTTGGCGGTAATCACCTGGCCTGCGCAGCAGCGCTGGCTGTTCTGGAAGTAATTGAGAAAGATGACCTGGTGAATAATGCAAAAACAATGGGTGATTATTTGATGGCTGAATTAAAAAAATTGCCGAATATAACCGAGGTGAGGGGAAGGGGTTTGATGATCGGGATCGAGTTGCCCGAACAGTTGAATATGGTTAAAAAGAATCTCCTGTTCAAACACCGGATATTTACTGGCGAAGCAAAACCCAATGTGATCAGGCTTTTGCCGGCGCTGAATATTACCAAAACCGAAGCAGATATTTTTTTGCAGGCTATTAAAACAGAATTGAACCCGGTCTGATGTGTCATCTGACCGTGAACCCGGTCTGACAACCTGCCCCGGTTATTTCGGGGTCTCGTCTGACCGTTAATTATTAATTAAAAAATAACAAATTGGTGAATTTTATTTCAGTAAATGATGTTGATAATATAAATGCGCTGGTTGAACAGGCATTAAAATATAAAGCTGATCCGTTTGCCGGTAAAGAACTGGGAGCAGGTAAAAGAATTGGCTTATTGTTCTTAAACCCATCATTACGCACCCGGTTAAGTACACAGGTAGCTGCTGCCAACCTGGGTATGGAAGCCATTGTGTTTAATGTAGATAAAGAGGGATGGGCATTGGAGTTTGAAGAAGGGGCAATTATGAATGGAACTACAGTTGAACATATCAAAGATGCAGCACCGGTGTTGGGACAGTATTTTGATATTTTATGCATCCGTACATTTCCTTTATTGTTAAACAGGGAAGCAGATTATGCAGAAACGGTGATCAGCCAGTTCATAAAATATGCTGCTGTTCCCATCGTTAGCCTGGAGAGTGCAACCTTACATCCGCTGCAAAGCCTTGCCGATATAATAACCATAAAAGAAACTTTTAAAGGAACCCGTAAACCAAAAGTGGTATTAAGCTGGGCTCCGCATGTAAAAGCATTGCCGCAATGTGTGGCTAATTCTTTTGCCCAATGGGTGGGTACATGGGGATGAAGCAGATCTTGTGATCACGCATCCCCAAGGTTATGAACTTGACAGTGCCTTCACTAAACATGCAACCATTATTACCAGCCAGGATGAAGCATTACATAATGCCGATTACGTGTATGTGAAAAACTGGAGCAGCTACAATGAATATGGAAAAATATTATGCAGTGATGCAGGCTGGATGCTAAATAATAATAAACTGGCATTAACGAATGATGCTAAAGTGATGCATTGTTTACCGGTGCGCCGCAATGTTGAATTGAGTGATGCGGTACTGGACAGCCCGAACAGTATCGTTACCCAACAGGCCGGTAACAGGGTTTGGGCAGCGCAATCTGTATTAAGTGAGATCATAAAATCAATGTAATGGAAAACTTATTCGTTATCAAGATCGGGGGCAATGTAGTAGATAATGATCCAGCATTGCAATCATTCCTTACAAATTTTGCGGCCATTCCACAAAAGAAAATATTGGTTCATGGCGGAGGCAGGATCGCAACAACGCTCGGCAGGCAGCTTGGTATTGAACCTGATTATATAAACGGCAGAAGAATAACCGATGGATCTACCATTGACCTGGTAACGATGGTGTATGGCGGCCTGGTCAATAAAAAACTGGTTGCATCTTTACAGGCCCATCATTGCAATGCCATTGGATTAACCGGTGCTGACGCGAATATTATTCCTGCTGTAAAACGGCCGGTTGCAGACATTGATTATGGTTTTGTCGGCGATATAAAATATGATTCAGTTGGTGTAAATAACCTGCAAATATTTTTGAATAATAATCTGGTACCTGTTATTGCACCTTTAACGCACGACGGGAATGGGCAACTTTTAAATACCAATGCCGATACCATTGCTTCAGCATTGGCTGTTGCATTGTCAAAACAGTATGCTGTAAGACTGATCTATTGTTTTGAGAAAAAAGGCGTCCTGGAAAATATGGATGATGAAGATTCGGTCATTCCGCTGATCAATAAAACAAAATACCGTCAGTTGATGCAGGATAAAAAACTGGCTGATGGCATATTGCCAAAGATCGGCAACGCATTTGCAGCAATAGATGCAGGTGTACAGGAAGTATTGATCGGCGATGCCAATGACCTGTTGCAAAACATAACTGAAAATACCATTGGAACATTGATCAAACCATGACAGAAAATAAACCATACCATGATGCCATTGAGCTATTGAAAAAACTGGTAGCAACTCCGTCATTCAGTACATCAGAAGAAAATACGGCTGCAGTAATTGAAACATTTTTTCAAAGTAAGGATATCCCGTTTAACAGGCATTTGAATAATATCTGGTGCAAGAATAAGTATTTTGATGCTGCCAGGCCAACCTTGTTGCTGAACTCACATCATGATACCGTAAAGCCCAACACGCAATACAGTATAGATCCTTTTTCTCCCATCCAAAAGGATGAAAAATTATTTGGCCTGGGCAGTAATGATGCCGGTGGATGCCTGGTGGCATTGATAACAGCCTTTTGCTATTTTTATGAAATGCAGGATCTGAAATATAATTTAATCATAGCCGCAACTGCAGAAGAAGAGATCAGTGGAAAGAACGGGATCGAAAGTATCCTGTCATTATTGCCAAAGATCGATGTTGCTATAGTAGGTGAGCCAACACTGACCAACCTCGCTATTGCTGAAAAAGGCTTGCTGGTGCTGGATTGTATTTCAACCGGCAAAGCCGGGCATGCCGCCAGGGAAGAAGGAGAGAATGCCATTTACAAAGCCATGCAGGATATCAGTTGGTTTAAGTCTTACCGGTTCTCAAAAATATCCGAAACCCTGGGGCCCGTAAAAATGTCTGTTACATCTGTGAATACTGATAACAAAGCACACAATGTAGTTCCTGTAACCTGCCATTTTATTGTTGATATCAGGGTGACAGATGTTTACACTCACGAAGAAATACTGGAAGAGATCAAACAGCATGTAATCGCTGAAGTCAAACCCAGGAGTATGCGTTTACGTTCTTCAAAAATTGATAAAGCACATCCCCTGGTGTTGGCAGGGATCAATTTGGGCAAACAAACATATGGTTCTCCTACAACATCAGATGCGTCATTGATACCGGTACCTGTGCTGAAATGCGGGCCCGGTGACAGTGCCCGCAGCCATACGGCGGATGAATTTATTTACCTGTCGGAAATAGAAGACGGAATAAATACATACATAAAAATAATCGAACAAATAATTTGAAATAATTTCACCTCAAATAAAAAATAAAATGGCAGATATAAAAAGTGCAGACTCTCCGCTAACCAGCGGAGATGGGGGCATGAAACTCTGGCAAAAAGATAAGGCCGCATTGGCAGAAGTAGAAAGATTTACCGTTGGTCACGACAGGAACCTGGATATTTACCTGGCGCCCTTTGATGTATTGGGCTCCCTGGCGCATATTACAATGCTGGAATCGGTTGGGTTATTGACCAGGAACGAATTGGAATTACTGGTGGCAGCTTTAAAGGAAATATATACCCAAATTGAAAGTGGTAATTTTAGTTTAGACAATGGTATTGAAGATATACATTCCCAGGTTGAATATATGCTGACACAAAAACTGGGCGATACCGGGAAAAAAATACACAGTGCCAGGAGCAGGAACGACCAGGTGCTGGTGGACCTGAAATTATTCTTAAGGGCTGAGATCGAAAAAACAGTGATCAATGCCAAAGCAGTATTTGATCTTTTGATATTGCAAAGTGAAAGGTATAAGGATGATCTTTTACCGGGATATACACACCTGCAGCTGGCCATGCCTTCATCATTTGGCTTGTGGTTTGGTGCTTATGCCGAAAGCCTGGTGGATGACCTGTTAACGCTGGAAGCAGCATACCGGGTTGTCAATAAAAATCCACTGGGTTCTGCAGCGGGCTATGGCTCTTCTTTTCCCATCAACCGGCAAATGACAACTGAACTATTGGGTTTTGACGATCTGAACTATAATGTGGTGTATGCGCAAATGGGCAGGGGTAAAACGGAAAAGATCGTGGCATCAGCTATGGCCAATATTGCTGCAACACTTGCAAAATTCAGTATGGATGCCTGCCTGTATCTCAACCAGAATTTTGGGTTCATTGCTTTCCCGGATGAATTAACTACCGGCAGCAGCATCATGCCACACAAAAAAAATCCGGATGTATTTGAACTGGTTCGTGCTCATTGTAACCGCATCCAGGCATTACCCAATGAGATCATGCTGATGACGGCCAACCTGCCTTCCGGTTATCACCGCGATCTTCAATTAATAAAAGAACACATCATCCCCGCTTTTGAAAATTTAAATGATTGCCTGCAGATGACCGGGCTTATGCTGGAAAATATGATCATTAAAAAGGATCTGCTCAATGATGCCCGGTATACTTATTTATTCAGTGTGGAAGCAGTAAATAAACTGGTCACCGGCGGGATGCCTTTCCGGGATGCGTATAAAAAAGTGGGTGCAGATATTGAGGCCGGGAACTTTTCCCATACTGCCTCGCTGCATCATACGCATGAGGGCTCTATATCTAATTTATGTAATGAAAAAATTCAGGATATGATGAATGATATTATTCAAAAATTCAATTTTAATAAGGCGAAAATTGCGTTGCAACAATTATTAAGTTAGATTTGTTGGAATAACCTGGTAATCATAATGGCCGATCAGACATCAAAAAAACGCATTGCAATATTTGGCTCCACGGGTTCAATTGGTACCCAGGCACTGGAAGTGATCCGTGCAAACACAGATCTGTTTGAAGTAGAAATATTAACAGCACAAACCAATGATACACTATTGATAAGCCAGGCGCTTGAATTCAGGCCCAATGCAGTTGTAATTGGGGATGAATCAAAGTATGCGGGTTTAAAAGATGCATTATCATCTGCCGGTATTAAGGTTTTTGCCGGCGAAAAAGCACTGGAAGAAGTAGCAGATTTTGATACCTACGATATGATGCTGGCCGGTATCGTAGGTTTTGCAGGTTTGAAGCCTACGCTGAAGGCTGTAGAAAAAGGCAAAGCGGTTGGTTTGGCCAATAAAGAAACACTGGTTGTAGCAGGCGATATCGTGATGCAGAAGGCCATTGAAAAAGAGTACCGATCATACCGGTCGACAGTGAACATTCTGCCATTTTTCAATGCCTGGTCGGTGAAGCCAGGAATCCGATCGAAAAAATTATTCTCACCGCCAGTGGTGGCCCTTTTTTGGGAAAGAAACCCAATTTCCTGGTGAATGTAAAAAAGAGATCATGCCCTGCAGCATCCCAACTGGAGCATGGGTGCAAAAATATCCATCGACTCTGCAACCCTTATGAATAAAGGGCTGGAGATGATCGAAGCCAAGTGGCTTTTTAATTTGCGGCCCGACCAGATAGAAGTGGTGATACATCCGCAGAGTATTATTCACAGCATGGTTCAGTTCCAGGATGGCAGTATAAAAGCACAAATGGGTTTGCCGGATATGAAACTGCCCATTCAATATGCTTTGGCTTTCCCTGGCAGGATCAAAAATGATTTTCCAAGGCTTAATTTCCGCAAATACCCTGCCCTCAATTTTGAAGAGCCCGATGTTAAAACTTTCAGAAATTTATCACTTGCCATGGAGGCACTCAATAAAGCCGGCAATATGCCCTGTATCTTAAATGCTGCCAATGAAATAGCAGTATGGGCCTTTCTGCGTAACCGTATTGGCTTTTTGGATATGACGGCCATGGTGGAAAAGACCATGGAAAATGTAGCTTATATTGAAAAGCCAACTTTACAGGAATATTTTGAAAGCGACGGCGAAGCCCGTAATTTTGCCGCTTCATTGATCAACCTGTAAATAGTACATGTATCTTTCTCATTTCTTTTACGGGTATCAATCATAAATTAATTTTTTTACAAAATGGATATTACCTTATTAGCAATAAACTGGCCCAGCGTTGGATTAAAGGTTGCACAGCTTTTATTGTCGCTGTCAATACTGATCATACTGCACGAATTCGGACATTATATTACCGCCAAATGGTTCAAATGCAGGGTTGAAAAATTTTACCTGTTCTTTGATCCCTGGTTTTCTATTGTAAAAAAGAAAGTGGGAGATACGGTGTATGGCATTGGCTGGTTGCCTTTGGGCGGTTATGTAAAAATATCGGGCATGGTTGATGAAAGCATGGACAAGGAACAACTGAAACTGCCACCACAGCCCTGGGAATTCAGGAGCAAACCGGCCTGGCAGCGGTTGATCATCATGCTGGGTGGCGTAACCGTGAATATTTTACTGGCATTTATAATTTATGCGGGCATTTTAATGGCCTGGGGCGAAGATAAAATGCCGAATAAATCCGTAAAAAACGGAATATGGGTTACCGATTCACTGATGTATGAAATTGGATTAAGGGACGGAGATAAAGTCATCGCGGTAAATAATGATACCATTCAGTATTTTGAAGATATCCCGAAAAAAATTCTTTTCAGCGGGGGCGGACAGATCAATATTGTACGAAATGCAAAAGATACCAATATTGAAATACCCAGGAGCCTGATCGGTCAGCTGGTCGAAAAAAAGAAATCCAAGGGCAGGCTATTCTTACCACGAATACCGGCCATCCTGGGCGATTTTGACAAAAATGATACATCGAATGCAAAAAAAGCCGGGTTACAGTTTTGGGACAAAATAGTTAAAGTAGATTCCGTTAATATAGAATATTTCGATGAGGCAGCTGCTTATTTCGGTACAAAAAAGAATGGGCAGGTAATGCTTACCGTAGAAAGACAGGGAAAAGAAATTTTATTACCGGTTCAGCTTGATGAAGACGGTAAAATGAATCCAACCATGTTGAGTTTTAAACATTTTGACAGTTTGGGTGTGTTGAAGATCGATCACAAGGACTATGGATTCTTTGCTGCTTTCCCGGCAGGTTTTAAGCTGGCAGTAACTTCATTAAAAGATTATATCGATCAGTTTAAACTTATACTTTCACCCAGTACCGGTGCTTATAAAGCAGTTGGCGGTTTTAAGACCATGGGATCCATTTTTTCAGGAACCGAATGGGATTGGCAGCGGTTTTGGGAGATCACAGCCCTGTTTTCTGTGATCCTGGCATTCATGAATTTATTACCCATACCTGCACTGGATGGCGGGCATGTCATGTTTACTTTGGGTGAAATGATCCCCGGCCGCAAACCCAGTGAAAAATTCCTGGAGTATGCACAGATATTCGGCTTCGTGATCTTAATGGCGCTTATGTTATATGCAAATGGTAACGATTGGTTTGGATGGGGAAAGGGGAGGTAATTTTTTAATAGGCAATAAGCAATTGGCAATATGCAACGGGTAAATGTTCAACAAACAATGTTCAATATTCAATGTGCAACTGGTAATGATTTAATGGTTCATAAGTTTTATACAACCTTAAACCAATTAACGGATTAACCAATTAACGAATTAACGGGTTTACGGTTTAACCAATAAACATTACTTTACAATTCGATCCCGATCTTCTTCATTAATATAGATGCATTTAAACTGGCACAAATGCCTTCCTTTAACCTGTAGTCAAAATACAGTTCATTGTTGCTTACCTGCACATCAAAGTGATAGTTTAAAATATTGGCAGGATATTCATCTTTCATTTTTGCAAGTTCTATATCATGGGTTGCAATGATACATACCGCATCGTGCCTGATCATTTGTTTAATAAGCGCTGCAGACCCGGTATGACGGTCCAGCGAATTGGTGCCTCTTAAAATTTCATCCAGTAAAATGAAAACCTTTTCTTTATTGTTGACTTTTTCAATGATCGTTTTTAATTTTTTTAATTCGGCATAAAAAGTTGAAGTGCTTTCTGCCAGGTTATCAGCAATGCGCATACTGCTGATGACCTGTACAGGCGATAAGCAAAAACCGGATGCACAAACCGGGGCACCGGCCATGGCCAACACGGTATTGATCCCAATGCTCCGCAAATAAGTACTCTTCCCGGCCATATTGCTGCCGGTTACCAGCATCAACTCGCCGCTTTTATCTATTCTTACCGGGTTGTTTACACAAATTGCTGCAGGAATTAATGGATGGCCTATGTCTTTACCTTCCATGAAAAAATGTGTTTCTTTAAGCGTTGGAAAACACCAGTGCGGATGATTAAAAGATAAGGTTGATAAGCTGTTCAGCGCTTCAAATTCGCCTAATGCGTTAAACCAGTCAATTACATTTTTATGGTTCTGTCTTTTCCATTTCTCCAGGGCCATTACCTGCTGCAGGTCCCATTGAAGAATAATGTTGAGAGGAATAAATACTACAAAAATTAAACCGGAGATCAAGCCGTTCCAGTATTTTTTTAAGTTGGTATAATTGCGCTGATGCTTTTCCCTGTTGTTTTTTAAATTGATGCTGCAGATCCTGTAATAAGGCTGATCTGAATTCAGTTTGCTCAATTAACCGGATACTGTCTGAAAGTACTTCCAGTTCACCGGTCATTTTCGAAACCTGGTTATGCAGGGGTGTAACTTTTTTGCTGATGTAAAATGCCAGCAGCGCAGAAGCCAGCAGGCAATAATTCCTGAAATAGTTATTCAGCACATCGGTAATATTCAATACAATTACCGTAAGCATCATAGCCGGTACCAGGTACCTTATTATTTTCCAGGATCGGTTATTAATAAACCTGTCATCTTCTGTAAACCAATCCTGTAAACGGTCCTGGGTTACTTTTTGTATTTTCTCTGCTGCTCCAAATGCCTGTAAATGTTGCCGCCAGGCAGTTTGTAATACCAGCTCTTTTACAGCTTCCTGTCTTTGTAAAATGACTTCCGGGCTTGCCGGATTGGATAGCCATGTTGCCAGTGTATTGCTACCCATCTCAGAACCGGTTCGGTTCATGTATTGATACAGTGAAGCATCTCCGAAAATGTCCAGGTCATTGGCATAAAAATGTTCTTTCGGAATAAATTCCCGGCCGTCGGCAAAATGATGATAATGATGGTTAAGTGCTTTTATTTCATCTTCATTTATGCTCACCAGTATTTTTTGGTGTTCAATGGCTGATTTGTTTTTAATATCTGCAAAAACCAGCCTTGTAAACAATATCATTAACAAAAATGCGGGAACCAATACATACCATAAACCAAAAGGGATCAAAAAATACCAGGCTGCAATTATACCTGAAATGGATGCAAAGCGCAACCAGGCAAGGTTTGACTTCTTTTTATGCAACAGGCTTAGATCTTTTTGTAATGCTTCAATTCTTTGTTTGTAAAATTCTCCGGGTGGCATATGCTCATTTTGATGAATGAAGGTATTAAATATTAAGGGCTTCATACTCCACACACAAAAAGTCCCCCGGATTATTCCGGGGGACTTTATAATTAAATATTGGTTTGTTACTGTATCACAACCCTGCACATGGTGATCCGGTTACCGTTCAGGTCACCGATCTCAACCCAGTACAATCCTTTACCGTAAGCACGCATATCCACATCCATCCTGTCGTATGGCCTTCCGATGGTGTAATACTGTGTGAACACGCGGTCGCCCTTGGCATCATAAATGGTCAATGTACGCGGCAACACGTTATTGGCTACACTATAATACCTGACCTGGAACTTGCCACTGGTTGGGTTTGGATAGATAAAGCATTTACCACTGACAGAATCCTTAATGGTTATAATGTTTGAACTGTTTGTACAGTTATTCACATCAGTAACCCTTAACTGGTAATCACCCAATCCATCTATATCCACATTCAGCGTAGCGCCGGTAGCACCTGCTACAGCAACCCCGTTACGCAGCCAGGTATAAGTGGCGGCGGCATTGGGTGTAACTGTTGAAGACAGTGTAGTTACCAAACCAGGGAATAAGCTGGTATATGGACTGGCACTGATCACTACTATTGGTAATGGATTCACTGTTAAGATGGCACTGAATGATGTTGCAGCTGCATGGAGCAGCACCGTTGATGATCACACGGTAGTGGTAACCGCTCATGCTCACCGGTGGTTGCGTAATGGTTAAAGTAGCAGTTGTTGCACCGCTGTAAACACCACCATTGGTAATGTTTGTCCATGGTGGGTTACCGCTGTTGGTACTAACCTGCCACTGGTAACTGAACGGACCGCTTCCGCCACCGGCTGCTGTAAAGGTTGCTACCTTATCAGTACAGATGGTTTGGTTAACCGGTTGTGTGGTAACTGTTGTTGGCTGGTGAACCGTTACAATAACTGTTCTGGCCGGTGAAGTACATGGTGGTATCGATACATTGAAATTAATCGTATATCCGCCGCTGATACTTCCTGCATCACCGCCTACATCATCAAATACAAACAGCTTCCAGTCTCCGTTCACATTTCCGGTAAACGTTGATAAAGCAGGGGCTGCCTGTGTGATGGCTCCCGGACCCGGTGCAGGCCAGTTGTCTGCTGCTCCGTTGTTGGTTGGACGGTAGGTTCCGGTTGGATTGGCTGCTGTCGCGTTCATGGCTGCAGCACCGTCCACAAATGTATAGGTTGCGTTTGGAACAGCAACGGTACCGCCCACATCACTCATCAGTACCACATTCTGGCCTGTTGGTGATTGTAACACGATATCTATATCATCACCCCAGGTATGGCTCATTCCGGTAAGTATAACTGACTGAACAGAAACACCCGAACCAGGCAATCCGCTAACAGTTATGTTAGATGGATAAGGTGTTGCCGGACCTGAAGCATTGATCACAATATTGCCCGGGTTGGTGAATGTAGAAGCTACCGGCATACTTTGTACCGTTGCCTGGTAAGTATACACACCTGCCGGTGTAGGCCTTGTCCAAACAGAATCAACTGCGGTACCTGCTACATAAGGAACTAAGGCTGCTGCATCAGAGAATAAACCTGCTGCAGGCGACCATACTGCCGGTGTAGCCGGAACGCCAACTGCGTAATCGATCTTCAATTCCCAATTGGTTAAAGTTCCCAGGTCACCAAAACCCCAGTCATACATACCCAGTGTCCAGTTACCGTTAGGTACTGAATAAAGGCCATTGAAATTGGTTACTGTTGGTATGTAACCCGCAGGTGAAGTAGGTCCGCCGGGGACCGTAAATCCAACTGCAACATAGGTAGCACCTACAGCATCGGCCCGGAATGTACCGGTATATGGTGGTGCACCTGCACTCAGTGGAGTGGTACTGGCAGAACTGATAATGGTGTTAATGAAATTAGCACCGGCCCCGCCGGTCTTGTTGATATTGGCATCAAGATTGAAAACCTGTCCATTCGGTGCTTTTAGCACGATCACCATATCAGCGATATAGGTATGTGTGAGGTTTAACTTAACACTCATACCTGTAATAGTAGCATTTGCAGGTATTCCTGAAACGGGCAGGTTTGGTGTAACAACTCCCGGGAATACCGTCTGTGGCCATGATGCAGGGCCATCAGGTATTGCAAGAGCCAGCGTACCTGAATTAAAGGTAGAGCTGAATGCCTGTGAAGAAGAACTCTTCAGTTTAACAGCCGGGTCACCCAAACACATGGTAACCGATGATGGCGTAACTGTTGGTGCAGGCGGCGTATAGTTTACGATCGCCGTTGCATCAGTGAAACAGCCTGTTGCCACATCGGTTGCCCTAACGGTATAAACCGTTAATGCAGTTGGTGCCGCATACACAATTGGTGTATTACCTCCGGTGTAAGGTGTTGTTGCTGTTGCATTGGTATATAAACCGGCCAGTGGCGACCATACATAAGTAAGTGTTGGTCCACCGCCACCTCCCGGTGTTGTGTAGTCGATGGTGATCGACCAGGAAACCAGGGTACCAAAGTCAGCCGGACCGCCATCACACATGGCCAGTGTCCAGTTACCTGTTGTTGAAGCAGGTGTTGTATACAGATCATTAAAGCCATTCGCATTGGAAACAAAACCTGCTGGATCCATAATAGTATAACCTGGACTGGTAACCCCATTAAGTGCATCAGCCCTGTAAGGTCCTGCAGGTGCTGTTTCTCCATACCTGAATGGATTGGCAACAGCACCGAATGCAGTAGTGGATGAACTGGCTAACTACTGCATTATACCATCCGGCATTTGGAATGGAGGCCGGTGGGAACACTGTAGTATTGGAATGGTGTTTATATAAACTTAATATCTGTCCATTAGGCGCCCTCAGGTTAAATACCATATCATGCGGGTATGTATGCGGCATATTTAAAGCCACTGATATATTGGTGATCGTGGCATTGGCCGGAACACCAGCCATCGCTATAACACTACTTACACCATTCGCTGTATTATCAGGAATAGGCAGGTTGATGGTGCCTGAGTTTACAGTTACCTGTCCGGGTACCGGTGGTGGGGCAGAACCCACCGTTAATGCGGTACCGGATATACCTGCTACACCACCACAGGAAACTGCCGGGGTTATGGAAACATTCGGGTTAGCATTGACCGTTAATACAGCACAATTGGAAATATTGGCTGTACCGATCGGGGCACAAACACCCGATAAAACAGCACGGTAAGCATAACCACTCAGTAACTGGGTTACCGGGCTGACCGTTAATACGGCTGTATTTACACCTGAATAAGGTGCAGCATTGGTTAAGTTGGTCCATGGTCCACCACAACCGGTTGGGCTAACCTGCCATTGGTAGGCAAGTCCTGTTCCGGTACCACCTACGGTAAAGGTTACCGTATTGCCAACACAATTGGTGCTGCTGGCAGGTTGCGTGGTGACAGTAGGACGCTGGTTAACGGTAATTAATATTGAAGCCTGCCTGGTACAACCTGCTCCGTTATTTACTACCACAGTATAATTGGTGGTGGTCATTGGAGAAGCCGCAACCGGGTTGGAAGTTGTAGAACTTAAACCTGCTGCAGGGCTCCATAAGAATGTATAACCCGGAGGCAATGGTGCTCCGCCTGTAACTGAAGTACCAATGATTGAGAAATAATTATTGCGGTTTGTACCACCAACACCACAACCTGTTGCACCATAGCCCCAGCTTGTACAAGGTGTGGCAAATCCGCCACCGGGGTTCTGCCAGGCGTATTGATTACCAACATTGGTAGTTCCAAAATTACCCCAGAACCACTGTCCGCTGGTTGCAAAGCTCATGTTTACCTGGAACGACATCCAGTAAGTACCACCGGTTAAATTAAGCGGAGCTGGTAAGGTAACAACATAGTTTGCACCGGTGCGAACGAAAGAAGCAAGGTTTGTATAAGAAGCTATTGCTGCTCCCGGTAAATTAGAACCGGAATTGGCATAGAAGAAAACATTAACTGATGTTGGAACACCACTGGCAGTATTTATTCCACTGGTAGTTACCTGTGTAACTGTCCAGGTTGCACCGGCAGGTACAGTGAAATCATCTGCACCCTGTGAGCTGAATGCTGCATTGGCAGGTTCAAATACCTGTGATGGAGAACCGTTTGGAGGTGTACCCGTTCCTTGTGTATACAATGTGCTTACAGGAGTAGAAGTTCCGGTAACAACTGTCAATAAAGTTGGATCTCCCTGGCAAATGGTAGTGCCCGGATCGGCTACAATTACGATTGACGGGTTAGGACTAACGGTTATGGTGAAACTACGCGGGGTTCCTGTGCAACCGCCTGCGCTGCCAACTGTATAATCAAAGAATACCCTTGATATCTGGAATGCTGATTCCTGCCACAATTGTTGTGGGGCAGTGGTTGTGAGCGGGAACTGCATACCCATCCTGGTTAACGTTACCGGGAAGCCTGCAATGGTAGTTGACGCAGGGCCGGGAGCATAGGAATTCACAGTTGCCCGCTGGCCCAAAATACCGATCACATCACCTGCATTGATTGGGATATTTACGGGAATATTACCAGCAGCCGGATTATTCTGACTTAAAAATAAAGTTGTGAAAGCATTGGTTGTACCCGGGAAAGCCGGTGGTGGAGTAGCCGGGTTAAATCTTACAACAGCAATACTTTGATTACCGGAAGAAGCATCTGTTGGTACACGAAGCGCCGTCATGGTAAAATTCGTTGGTGCTGTAAACCAATATCCTCTTACATTACCTGTAAACGTTCCGTTTTGATTCGGTAAAGGAATGGTTACCGGTGAACTGGTTCCTCCAATTTGTGGAGTAACGGTTATGGTACCGGTTATAGGTAACAACGTTGTGTTGGTTGCTATAAAAGAAGGAATATTACCCGACCCGGAAGCTGCAAGTCCTATGGCTGTATTGGTATTGGTCCACGAGAAAGTAGCTCCGGCAGTTCCAGTAAAGTTTACAGGAAGGGTAGAAGCACCCGCACACAGTGTTTGATTAGGTACAGGGTCCACCGTGGGTGGTATACAGGTACTGCCACTTCCTAATTCATAAGCACCAATATCAGAACCATTTCCTCCGGCAGCATTTGGAATAGCAGGAAAATCAATCGGACGAATTGAATCACGCTGATCTGTTAATATCGGCAGTGTTGAAACAGGATAATTGGCAGCACTTCCTTTATCAATCGCCGGACTTCCGGTTAGTAATGCATGGGTTTGCGTTCTTCCGCCATTGTTAGCCAATGTACCGAGCAATGGGTTTAGCGGTGCTGCAATTGTTCCGGTCAGATCGGTTGGTTGTGTAAAGCCGGTACTTCCATCCACCCTGCCTACCAGGTTAAAACCCTGTGATACTACCGTACCCGAAATATCAGGTGCAGTTGCTCCACCGGTGTTGCCGGAAATTATGGTGTTCCTGATATTTAGTGGGTTTGTCCCGGTTTTTTGAATACCGCCACCGAGGCCGGCTGTTGTATTATTGGTTATTGTTGAATTGATAATGGTTGCAGAAGTTCCGTTAAAATAAAGGCCGGCACCGCTGGTTGACGCTGAGTTGCCACTTATCGTTGAATTTGCAAACGTGGTAGTACCATTTGCCTGGAAGGCTCCGCCAAATGAGCCGGTAGACGTGTTACCGGAAATGGTAGACCCTATTACATGCGTTGTACTGGTTGAGAAATTTTGCAATCCACCGCCCGAACTCGTAGAAGTATTATTGGAAATAGTACTGTTGGTAATAGTTGTAATACTTCCTGCACCTGCTGTATTAATACCTCCGCCATTTGCAGCTGTATTACCGGTAATGACCATATTGGTAAGATTCATATTGGCCAAATTATTATATGCTGCACCACCCCGCCCGGTGTTAACAGCACCTGCGCCGGTTCCACCCGTTAAGGTGAGGTTGTTGATATTACCGGTTACACCTGCACCGGCAACATAAAATATGCGCCCGCTTCCGCCGCCATTTATGGTCAGCAGGGCGGCACCCGGTCCCTGGATGGTTAGATTTTTAAGAATACTGATCTCACCGGTGGTTAAAGTGATCGGACTGGTAACGCTTGCCATATTGAAAGTAATGGTACTTCCGGGGCAGGCATCTATAACAGCCTGCCGAAGACTGCCGGCTCCTGCATTTGCATTATTTGTTACGATTGGGTTTGTAACACATAAAGTAAATGTAACGGTATTGTCGGTACTTGTTGATGCATTGTTGGATTGTGAACAGGCATTCTGGGCACCACCGGCCGGAACAGTTGCTATCACGGTTCCGCTTGCCGTCATACCGGATACTGCTACATTATACGTAGTGCCACTACCGCTAACGTTGGCGGTTGTAGCGCCTGCAGTTCCCGATAAGGTTACATCACCGTTAACAAAGCCGGTTACCGCCTGGTCAAATACTACAGTGAAATTTATTGGTGACACTGAAGTAGGATCAGGTTGTGCTGCTGCCTGGTTGATGGTAACATTTGGACTTACTCCAATTGTAAATGTAACCGTATTATCGGTACTGGTTGATGCGAGGTTAGGTTCCAAAGCTGCATTGGTACATACACCGGCAGGAATAGTTGCGATTACGGTTCCGCAGGTTGTCATACCGGAAACAGCCACATTATAGGTGGTGGGCCCCCCGGATACTGTAGCTGTAGTAGCACCCGCTGTGCCAGACAGTGTCACATCTCCTGTAACAAAGTTAATTACAGGCTGGTCAAACACCACAGTGAAATTAATGGGAGATACAGCAGTAGGATCCGGTTGAGCCGCCGCCTGGTTAATGGTTACGGTAGGATTCGATGCAGTAAATGCAGGAATCTTTGCCGTCCATAAACCACGGCCATGGGTACCTGCAACAATGGTACTGTCACTGGTACGCATTTTAAGCATATAGGTGCTTACAGTAGGAAATGTAGTTTCAGGCAGCCATTGCGTGGAGGCTCCGTTAATATTGGTTGTTGTATAAATACCTGCTTCGGTTGCCAGGAATAATTTTGTGTTGGTTCCGGGTTCAAACATGGCCCAGCGTACAGGCATGTCCGGTAGGTCTCCGTCAACTGCTGACCATGAAGTACCGCCATTGGTTGTTACCCAAACATTATTAACCCCGTAATTGGAGTAGGTAGCTACCAGGTTATTGTCATCAGTACCTGTATTCACACAGATGATGGTACCGGCCGGGAATGATCCACCGCTGATATTAACGGCCGTTCCGGTTGGTGATGTTACGGTATTTGCATTGTCTAAACGGTAAAGGGTACCTGCATTTGTTCCGAAAAATACCCTGTTAGCCGTATGGGGTGAATATTTTACAGACGTTAAAGAATTGGTTGCACCGAGATTGCTTAAAGTAATAACAGTGCTGGTATTCGTTGTATTGGCATTACTCCACCTGCGTATTGCCCCGGTTGCCCCGTTACTGCAATACATGATATTCTGTGCATCATCATAATCAAACGGGTTAACAAATAATCCGGTTGTGCTGAGATTTACAGATTGCCAGGTGGCACCTCCGTTGACTGATCTTCTGTATTGATTATAAACATAACTGCCATATTGGATCTGGGGGTTCAATTGATTGATATGGCAGATCATACCATCCCCGCCGGTTACTTCAATGGAATAACTGAGCCCGGGATTGCTGAGCTGATGCGTTCCATTGTCCTGTGCCCCTGCCAACAAATAGGGAGATCCTGCTGCTGGATGTATGGCAGCTGAATAAAACTGCTTAATGCCCAGGTTTTTATTTTTATGCGAAAATGTACTTCCGTTGTCTGCAGAATAAAAGACACCTCCATCTGTTGCCATGATCATCCTGGTTTGTCCACCCGAGATCCAGTATTGTGCATAATGATGATCAGCATGAACATAGGGAGCCGTTGTAACCCAATAAGTGAACCTGGTCCAGTTGGCACCACCATTTGTTGACCGGTATGCATCCAAACCACCTGAGATCACTTCATTGGTATTAAGCGGGTTTATAGCTACACTTAAATTATACCAGCCCTGGCCACTCCCAAGTCCGGAAGGCATAATGGTTGTATTCTGTTTGGTCCAGTTTGCTCCGCCATCTATGGATTTATAACAACTGTCTGTATGATAAGCCGGATTAACAGTTACTGCATATAAAATTTCACCGACTGCAGCCATTTCTGTACGTATTGCCGGGGCATTTGATGTCCTAAATCCGTTACCCGTTAGCCAGGTTCCCGGGCTAACAGTATTTGGTGTGGAACTATACCTGTGTTCAACACGATTTCCGGGGCCCCTGTATCCAAAAGTTACATTTAAAATTCCGGAGGCTGTAAATTCAAAATCGGTACAGGAACTACCGGTATTGGCATTTAAATCACTGGGTGTAATATTTGTCCAGGTTGTACCCCCATTGGTAGAACGGATCAAACCGTTTTGTTGGTTAACCGGTGTTGTTGTAGTACGGCTGGCCAAATAAACATTACCTGCAGCATCACATCCAATTTTAAAGCCGCGCAAATAATTGGCTGTTGAAGGTAAATGGGTAAATGATGTACCTCCATTGGTCGATTTCCAAACACCTAAACCGGTTACGCGGTCTGCATTATCAGTAGGTTCGCCGGTTGCAATGTAAATTATTTGCGGGTTGGTTGGATCCTGGGCGATGGATGAAATGGCCAGGTTATCCAGGCGGTCATCAATCGGGCTCCAGTTATTATCTACAGAAAGAAAGTTGGTACATTTCCATATACCACCTGCTACACCACCGGTAAATGCTGTATTGCCGGAAGGATCATTCAGGGTATCCAGTAAGAATGCCCGGATACGGCCTGAAGTATATCCACCTGCTGTATTAGGGCCGCCACGTGTATTGCCATTTGAAGGGCCAACACTATCGTAAATGGGGCCACGCTCAATCCACGTAAGCGGTGTACTTTGCACATTACTGGTATTATTTAGATTATTGCTTTTTTGTGCTGCTTTTAATGCCACCGTATGATTAATGGCATTCAATAAACGGTGATAGGGGACATAACCAAGCGCTGGATCTTTTTCCATTTCAAATGCATATTTATAACGTTCAGACGGATTGTCTCCGGTCTCTCTGTTTGCCTGTGCATTGGTAATTAAAAAAGAAAAAAGAAATAAAATGGTAAATGGCAGGAGTAGGTATTTTCTCATTGTAACCTGTTTTGATGTTAATAAAGCAATTGTTTGGTAGAAATACCTTGTAAATTATAGATTTTTTATTAATAATCAAAGCAATCATACTTAATTACCGGCTTATAAAAAAAGTCCCCCGGAATAAACCGGGGGACTTTATAATTAAATATTGGTTTGTTACTGTATCACAACCCTGCACATGGTGATCCGGTTACCGTTCAGGTCACCGATCTCAACCCAGTACAGGCCTTTTCCATAAGCACGCATATCAACATCCATCCTGTCATAAGGCCTTCCGATGGTGTAGTACTGTGTGAACACGCGGTCGCCCTTGGCATCATAAATGGTCAATGTACGCGGCAACACGTTATTGGCTACACTATAGTACCTGACCTGGAACTTGCCACTGGTTGGGTTTGGATAGATAAAGCATTTACCACTGACAGAATCCTTAATGGTTATAATGTTTGAACTGTTTGTACAGTTATTCACATCAGTAACCCTTAACTGGTAATCACCCAATCCATCTATATCCACATTCAGCGTAGCGCCGGTAGCACCTGCTACAGCAACCCCGTTACGCAGCCAGGTATAAGTGGCGGCGGCATTGGGTGTAACTGTTGAAGACAGTGTAGTTACCAAACCAGGGAATAAGCTGGTATAAGGACTGGCACTGATCACTACTGTTGGTAATGGGTTCACTGTTAACCTGGCTCCATTTGATGTTGCAGCTGCACAGGAGCAGCACCGGTGATGATCACACGGTAGAAATTACCACTCATGCTACCGGCGGTTGCGTAATGGTCAGGGTTGCAGATGTTGCACCGCTGTACACACCACCATTGGTTATGTTGGTCCATGGCGGGTTATTGCCGTTGGTACTAACCTGCCACTGGTAACTGAACGGACCGCTTCCGCCACCGGCTGCTGTAAAGGTTGCTACCTTATCAGTACAGATGGTTTGGTTAGCCGGTTGTGTTGTAACCGTTGTTGGCTGGTGAACCGTTACGATCACCGTTCTGGCCGGAGAAGTACAGGTACCTGCACCAGAACCCAGGAATACAACCTGTCCATTAAAGTTCCTTGGATTATTTACAGGAACACCCGGAGCTGCCGGTCCGCCCCATCCCACATTACCACCGGTAATGATATCGCAACCGCTATTGGAATAGGTAACGATACCTGCACCATTTGTATAAGCCGGGAATGTAGCGCCGGTAAGATCAAGGGCAATACCATAAGTGGCACCTGCCGGGATCGAAAGCGTTAACCCGGTCATGAGTTGATTTAAAGTATTGGCAACAACATTATTGTTGGCAGTACCAAATTGTGTCCATCCATTGGCTGCACTGATGGCACCCGGAGCGCCTGCAATCGGGGTAGGTTTGTAGAATACCCTCGAAACAACTGCACCGGAACCAAATGTATTGCTGGCAATGCTGGCAAATGTAACCGGGTATGGATTGTTGTTCCTTACATTAAAGGCAACCAGGTTATTACCGTTACCGCCAGCCATTGGTGTATTAACTGTAGCTGCTGTTGTAATTAAATTCTGAACAGTTACCTGGTAAGGATACACACCTGCCGGTGTAGGCCTTGTCCACACAGAATCAACTGCTGTACCTGCTACATACGGAACAAGCGGCTGCTGCATCCAGAGAATAAACCTGCTGCAGGCGACCATACTGCCGGTGTAGCCGGAACGCCAATTATATAATCGAACTTCAATTCCCAATTGGTTAAAGTTCCCAGGTCACCCAGACCCCAATCATACATACCCAGTGTCCAGTTACCGTTAGGTACTGAATAAAGGCCATTGAAATTGGTTACTGTTGGTATGTAACCCGCAGGTGAAGTAGGTCCGCCGGGGAACGTAAATCCAACTGCAACATAGGTAGCACCTACAGCATCGGCCCGGAATGTACCGGTATAAGGTGGCGCACCTGCACTCAGAGGAGTGGTACTGGCAGAACTGATAACGGTGTTAATGAAATTAGCACCAGGCCCGCCGGTCTTGTTGATGTTGGCATCAAGATTGAAAACCTGTCCATTAGGTGCTTTTAGCACGATCACCATATCAGCGATATAGGTATGGGTAGGTTTAACTTAACACTCATACCTGTAATAGTAGCATTTGCAGGTATCCCTGAAACAGGCAGGTTTGGCGTAACAACTCCCGGGAATACGGTCTGTGGCCATGATGTGGGGCCATCAGGTATTGCAACAGCCAGCGTACCTGAATTAAAGGTAGAGCTGAATGCCTGGGAAGAAGAACTCTTCAGTTTAACAGCCGGGTCACCCAAACACATGGTAACCGATGACGGTACTACTGTTGGAGCAGGCGGCGTATAGTTTACGATCGCTGTTGCATCAGTGAAACATCCTGTTGCCACATCGGTTGCCCTTACGGTATAAAGTGTTTGTGCAGTTGGTGCAGCATACACATTTGGCGTATTGCCTCCGGTGTATGGAAGTGTTGTAGCTGTTGCATTGGTATATAAACCGGCCAGAGGCGACCATACATAAGTAAGTGTTGGTCCACCGCCACCTCCCGGTGTAGTGTAGTCGATGGTGATCGACCAGTTTGTAAGTGCACCTATATCTGTTCCCACAAAATCTCCCATGGCCAGTGTCCATTGGCCGTTGGCTGCTGTTGGTGTAGCCGGTGGCACAAGGCCTGCCCAGGTAGCAACTGTTTGTATGTAACCGATAGGGCCAAAACCTGCACGTGCTTCAGCAGCAAATGTGCCTGTACGTGGTGCGGGTGCACCGCTGATGGTTGCTCCACCGATGGAACTGAAGGCTGTATTGGTAAAGTTATCGGAAGAATTACCACCTGCACCATTATCCAGTCCGCCAACCAGGTTGAGGATGGCATTATTGGGAGCCCTTAAGTTTACATCCACATCACCTACCCAGGTATGGTTGATATTCATATTCACTTTGATCTCTGTGATGGTAGCATTGGCCGGTATACCTGCAATGGTGAGGTTTGAAGTGGCCGCTACACCTGTTCCGTCAGGAATAGGCACGTTGATCGTTCCTGAATTGGCACTGGCCTGTCCGGGTACCGGTGGTGCGGCTGTAGCCTGCACTTAATAAAGTACCATTGATCCCGGCTACACCGCCACATACAGGGCATGCGGGGTAATATTAACAACCGGGTTAGGGTTGACCGTTAATACCGCACAATTGGAAATATTAGCTGTACCTATCGGGGCACAGGCACCGGTTAACACAGCACGGTAAGCATAACCATTCAGTAACTGGGTTACCGGTGTAACGGTTAGTGTGCCTGTATTTACGCCGCTATAAGGAGCCGTATTGGTTGGTTGGTCCATGGTCCACCACAACCGGTTGGGCTAACCTGCCATTGGTAGGCAAGTCCTGTTCCGGTACCGGCAACGGTAAGGTTACCGTGTTGCCAACACAATTGGTACTGCTGGCAGGGGCGGTTGCGTGGTAACAGTAGGACGCTGGTTAACGGTAACGGTAACCTGTGCAGATGCAACACAACCGCCCGGTACTGTAGTGCGAACTACGGTATAGGTTGTTGTATTCATTGGAGAAGCCGCAACCGGGTTAGAGTTGTAGAACTTAAACCTGCTGCAGCGCTCCATAAGAAAGTACCTGTAGCAATGGTACCCGGAGTAACAGATGAACCAAAAATGGTAAAGATGTTATTGCGGTTCACCCCACCACCAACGCCACAACCTGTTGCACCATAGCCCCAGTTTGTACAAGGAGTGGCAAATCCGCCACCGGGGTTCTGCCATGCGTATTGGTTACCAATATTTGTAGCGCCGTAATTAGACCAGAACCACTGGCCACTGGTTGCAAAGCTCATGTTCACCTGGAATGATACCCAATAGGTACCGGCACTTAAATTAATACCGGCGCCGGGTAAGGTAACTGCATAGTTACCGCCGGTGCGAACAAAAGAAGCAAGGTTTGTATAAGAAGCTATTGCTGCTCCCGGTAAATTAGAACCGGAATTGGCATAGAAGAAAACATTAACTGAAGTTGGAACACCTGAACCTGTATTGGTACCCACTACATCCAAACGGGTAACGGTCCATGTAGCACCACCAGGTACTGTAAAGTCATCAGCAGCCTGTGAGCTGAATGCAGCATTGGCAGGTTCAAATACCTGTGAAGGCGAACCATTGGTTCCCTGGTCCTGGTTGTATGTGCAGGTTACCCGGAGCTGAAGATGCACCTACATTATAAACTGTCAGCAGGGTAGGGTCACCATTACAAATGGTAGTACCCGGTCTGCCACTATGATCAGGTCCTGGTTAGGATTAACTGTGATGGTAAATGTTCTTGGAGTACCTGCACAGGCTAAAACCACCTGCGGCAAATGAAAAATTTTACACGGCCATTGCCTGTATTCACACCTGCGTTGGTAACACCTGCAGAAACACCTCCAATATAGGAAGATCCACCGGCACCACTTTGCCCGGTCCAGTTATTGGCCTGGTTGTATAAACCTGAACCTCCTGTTAAACCGCCACCAATACCACCTGGCTGAGCAACAGCTGATCCGCCCTGGTTACTGCCTATTTCAATACCACCTGCACCACCTATTCCTAGTACACCGGGTAATCCATTGGTTGCACCAGCGGTTGATGTGGTAACACCACCTGCACCACCGGCTGCCTGGGTACCACCAGTTGGAACAGGGCCCTGAGAACCCGGTACACCCGGCCATCCGGCACCACCGCCACCGCCCCATAATCCGCCACCACCGCCGCCTCCGGTACCTCTTCCGCAACCGGCAAGACGATTACCACCACCACCACCACCACCTGCAGCAACAATTGCACGGGCTCCAAGGGTATTAGCTCCAACTCTTACGTCAGTAGCACCACCGCCTCCACCGCCTCGTGCCTGTGCACAACCGGCATTGGCTCCTGCAGCGCCACCACCATTAAATCCACCGGATACAGAGGTAATTCCACCACCACCGGCATTTATATAAAGCGTTTGTCCCGGGGTTACCGCCAGTGTTCCTTCGGCATAGCCGCCTAAACCACCGATCGCTGTGGATTGTGCATTGGAATTACCCTGTGCACCCCAGGCTTTAACATTGATAGAAGTTACGCCGGCAGGTACAACAAATGTTTGCACTGCACCGGTGTAACTGAAGTTTTGTGTTACCTGTATACCACCTGAACCATAAGTAGGCGTAACAGTTATTGTTGCTACCTGTGGAACACCGGTAGGATTTTGTGCAATAAATGAAGGGATATTGCCCTGGCCTGTTGCAGCCAGCCCGATGAGGGTATTATCATTTGACCAGCTGCATACTGTACCGGGAACAGTCGTTGTAAAGTTGACAGCTGCTGTGGATGCACCACGGCATAATTCTGGTTGGCAATTGGATTCACCTGCCCGGAAGGATTAACCCGGATGATGAATGATATTGGAGTACCCACACAAGTTCCTACAGTAGGCGTAACCGTTATGGTTGCATTGATCGGTGCAGCAGTTGCATTGGTTGCATTAAATGCAGGGATGTTTCCGGCACCGGCTGCAGCAAGTCCGATGGCCACATTACTGTTGGTCCATGTAAATGTAGCACCCGGGGGAACACTTGTAAAGTTATACGGACCAGCCAATGAATTATTACAAACGGTATCGTTCGCAACAGGGGTCATTGCCGGACTTGAAATAACGGTTATTGTAAATGGCACAACCGGACTAACACATCCGCCTACACTGTTTTGTACAGTAATACCGGCATTGTAAACTGCAACAGGCGCAGCACCGGGTACTGTTAATACGATCGGGCTTGCAGGCAATGCTGCGTTTACCACATCGGTAAAACCGGCAGCCTCTGCCGCCGCATCGTAATCTATGCTGTAAATATTCGGGCTGCCCGTTGTAGCAGTATAAGGTAAATTGGCAGTTGTAGTACCGATACAGGTAACCGGGCTTGCACCCAGTGTTATTGATGAGGGTGTGCAAGCCGCAATATTGTACATCTTAAAATCGTCAATTGCTACACCTACATGTTGAACAGAGGGATCTGTTACCAGGCTAACTTTAAACCTGATCTGGAGGCCGGCAAAAGAGCTTATATCAGCCCAATGTGTACCCCAACCGGCAGAAACAGGTTGTGATGTTGACGGGTTGCCTACAGACTGAGGTTTTGAAGCACCCATCCATTCAAATAATACCCTGGTATTGGCAGGATTGCCAACTTCTTCTACATATACCCTGAACTGGT
Source organism: Chitinophagaceae bacterium (assembly GCA_016703625.1). Classification (GTDB taxonomy): domain Bacteria; phylum Bacteroidota; class Bacteroidia; order Chitinophagales; family Chitinophagaceae; genus Ferruginibacter. Next base: position 36,880 of record JADJBP010000010.1, read on the forward strand.
CGAAAGTAGTATTTTCTACCTGGTATTTCATGGCCCAGCTTAAGTATATAGGACCAGTTACTGCAGCCAGGTTATATGTTTGAGATTCGAGTACCTGATTACTGCTGGCATTGTAAGTATTATCCAGGTCGGTCTTCCAGCAGTTAACTCCGCTGTTGGCGGTTGTGATAGGGGCAAATGCCGGTGTTCCTCTTTCCCATTCATCCTGTGCTCCTGAATGTGTAAAACCACCATCCGTAGTTTCGAAATCCTCATTGGCAATGGTAACAGCACCGGTTATATTTGGCGGCACTTCTTCCAGGATATCAATTGACCAGCTATTCAGGGTTCCGCCGGAAGCGTTGGCCACGTCATCATATAAAGTGAGTGTCCAGGTGCCTGCAGTATTCATTCCCTTGAACAGGTTTAGCTTGTTGGCAAATTCAGGTTGAAATCCTACAGGCCGTAAAACCGTATATAAAGGTGGTATTGCATTATTGTCGTTCAGTAACAGGTCCATTTGATTTTGTCCCCCGGTTACAGTTGCACCTATATCTGTGAATAATGCGATCACATTGCCGTTTGGTGAAGTTAAAGTGGCATCAATATCAGCCATTAATGCATGGTTCAGGTTTAAACGTATACTGATGTCTTTGATCAGTTTACTGTCGGGAATGTTTAGTGTAGAAGTAACTGAACCTGTGCCCGGCCCGATCGTTTTTGGAATATCTGCAGAAGGGTAGTTTACATATCCCGGTGTTGTGCAAATTTTGAATATGAAATATGGTATGTGGCTGTTGGTCCGCCGGTAGCAGCAGAAGCTGCATCAGCAAAAACATAATAGGTTCCTGCATCCTTTGCAGTAAAAACCATACATTCTGAAAGCGGGTTGGCCACAGAGCCTGTAGAAGCATCATCTATAACCAGTATCTGGTTATTGGCATCCCCAAACAGCGCAAACCCAAGCCTTCCATTGTATTGTACATTATCCCTTTCAGGATCCAGGTCCATGGAAATAAAAACAGACTCACCGGCTGCCAGTGTTACTGAAAACCAATCCTGTTCAGTAGCAAGTGCCGGATTCCTGGTACCGCTAACCCAGCCACTGGCGGGCATTATATTCGCAGTTCCGGGAGTGTCATTTGCTTCAGTCTCCGCAACGGGGCTACCCGTTTGAACCCGTACATAGAGACTATAGTTCCTTAATTGATTGGTAGCACTGAAATGTGTGATCCGGAAATAATAAGTACCTGTTGAAGGAATAACTGCACCTGCAATGGATGATGATAGTGAGCCGAAGCTACCGCCATCATCATCAAATTCCAAAATGGTTGTTCCGTCAGATGCCATACAACCAAAGCCGGGAATCGGTACTTCCACTTGATGAAAAGGAAGTGATCACACCCGGCATATACCCTGTCACCGGCAGTAGCGGAAAAAGAATACCAGTCCTCATCTGCATTGGGAAAACATTCCCGGAAATTTTTGCAGGGTTTGTGGTTATGGTGTTGCTGAGGCAAAACCGTTATTGGGTTCAATTTCTGAAACTGCAATAGTTTGTGTATAAGCAAAAACGACAAACAATTGCAAAACCATTAACATAAAAATTTTCTTCATAAACAGTATTTTAGGTTGTGTTGGTATCAAGTTTAAATACTTGTGCTCTAAGGTATTTCTTTTTATTTAACATTTCTTTTTTTTTAATACACTTTTGGGCGACATAATGTATTAAAAGCTCTGAACTTACTGTATCACAACCCTGCACATGGTCAACCGGTTACCGTTCAGGTCACCGATCTCAACCCAGTACAGGCCTTTACCGTAAGCACGCATATCCACATCCATCCTGTCGTATGGCCTTCCGATAGTGTAGTACTGTGTGAACACCCTGTCGCCCTTGGCATCATAAATGGTCAATGTACGCGGCAACACGTTGTTGGCTACACTATAGTACCTCACCTGGAACTTGCCACTGGTTGGGTTTGGATAGATGAAGCATTTACCACTGACAGAATCCTTAATGGTTATAATGTTTGAACTGTTTGTGCAGTTATTCACATCAGTAACCCTTAACTGGTAATCACCCAATCCATCTATATCCACATTCAGTGTGGCGCCGGTAGCGCCTGCTACAGCAACCCCGTTACGCAGCCAGGTATATGTGGCGGCAGCATTGGGTGTAACTGTTGAAGACAGTGTGGTTACCAAACCAGGGAATAAGCTGGTATATGGACTGGCACTGATCACTACTATTGGTAATGGATTCACTGTTAACAGGGCACCATTTGATGTTGCAGCTGCACATGGTGCAGCACCGGTGATGATCACACGGTAGAAATTGCCACTCATGCTCACCGGCGGTTGCGTAATGGTCAGGGTTGCAGATGTTGCACCGCTGTACACACCACCATTGGTTATATTGGTATAGCATGGTGGGTTATTACCACAAGGGGCGGTACTAACCTGCCACTGGTAACTGAACGGACCGCTTCCGCCACCGGCTGCTGTAAAGGTTGCTACCTTATCAGTACAGATGGTTTGGTTAGCCGGTTGTGTTGTAACCGTTGTTGGCTGGTGAACCGTTACGATCACCGTTCTGGCCGGAGAAGTACAGGTACCTGCACCAGAACCCAGGAATACAACCTGTCCATTGAAGTTCCTTGGATTATTTACAGGAACACCCGGAGCTGCCGGTCCGCCCCATCCCACATTACCACCGGTTATGATATCGCAACCACTATTAGAATAAGTAACGATACCTGCACCATTTGTATAAGCCGGGAAATTAGCGCCGGTAAGATCAAGGGCAATACCATAAGTGGCACCCGAGGGATCAAAGCGTTAACCCGGTCAAGAGTTGATTTAAAGCATTGGCAACAACATTATTGTTGGCAGTACCAAATTGGGTCCATCCATTGGCTGCACTGATGGCACCCGGAGCACCTGCAATCGGGGTAGGTTTGTAGAATACCCTCGAAACCACTGCACCGGAACCAAAATGCATTGCCGGAAATGCCTTGCAAATGTAACCGGGTATGGATTGTTGTCCTTACATTAAAGGCAACCTATAGTTACCGTTACCACCAGCCTTGTTGTAGTTGCCGGTAGCTGCTGTTGTAATTAAATTCCGAACAGTTACCTGGTAAGGATACACACCTGCCGGTGTAGGCATTGTCCACACAGAATCAACTGCAGTACCTGCTACATAAGGAACAGTGGCTGCTGCATCAGAGAATAAACCTGCTGCAGGAGACCATACTGCCGGTGTAGCCGGAACGCCTGTTATATAATCGATCTTCAATTCCCAATTGGTTAAAGTTCCCAGGTCACCAAAACCCCAGTCATACATACCCAGTGTCCAGTTACCGTTAGGTACTGAATACAGGCCATTGAAATTGGTTACTGTTGGTATGTAACCCGCAGGTGAAGTAGGTCCGCCGGGGAACGTAAATCCAACTGCAACATAGGTAGCACCTACAGCATCGGCCCGGAATGTACCGGTATAAGGTGGTGCACCCGCACTCAGAGGAGTGGTACTGGCAGAACTGATAACGGTGTTAATGAAATTAGCACCAGGCCCGCCGGTCTTGTTGATGTTGGCATCAAGATTGAAAACCTGTCCATTCGGTGCTTTTAGCACGATCACCATATCCGCAATATAAGTATGCGTAAGGTTTAACTTAACACTCATACCTGTAATAGTAGCATTTGCAGGTATTCCTGAAACAGGCAGGTTTGGCGTAACAACTCCCGGGAATACGGTCTGTGGCCATGATGCAGGGCCATCAGGTATTGCAAGAGCCAGTGTACCTGAATTAAAGGTAGAGCTGAATGCCTGTGAAGAAGAACTCTTCAGTTTAACAGCCGGGTCACCCAAACACATGGTAACCGATGACGGTACAACCGTTGGGGCAGGTGGAGTATAGTTCACCAATACGCTGTGCATCAGTGAAACATCCTGTTGCCACATCTGTTGCCCTAACTGTATAAAGTGTTTGTGCAGTTGGTGCGGCATACACATTTGGCGTATTGGCTCCGGTGTATGGTGTTGTTGCTGTTGCATTGGTATATAAACCGGCCAGTGGAGACCATACATAAGTAAGTGTTGGTCCGCCGCCACCTCCCGGTGTTGTGTAGTCGATGGTGATCGACCAGTTTGTAAGTGCACCTACATCACTTCCCACAAAGTCTCCCATAGCCAGTGTCCATTGACCGTTGGCATCCGGTGCTGTAGGTGTAAGGCCTGCCCAGGTAGTAACTGTTTGTATATAACCGATAGGGCCATAACCTGCACGTGCTTCAGCAGCAAATGTGCCTGTACGTGGTGCGGGTGCACCGCTGATGGTTGCTCCACCGATGGAACTGCAGGCTGTATTGGTAAAGTTATCGGTAGAATTACCACCGGTACCTCCATCCAGTCCGCCAACCAGGTTGAGGATGGCATTATTGGGAGCCCTTAAGTTTACGTCCACATCACCTACCCAGGTATGGTTGATATTCATATTCACTTTGATCTCTGTGATGGTAGCATTGGCCGGTATACCTGCAATGGTGAGGTTTGACGTGGCCGCTACACCTGTTCCGTCAGGAATAGGCACATTGATCGTTCCTGAATTAGCACTGGCCTGTCCTGGTACCGGTGGTGCTGCTGTTGCTGCACTTAATAAAGTACCATTGATACCTGCTACACCGCCACATACAGGGCCGGCAGGGGTAATGGTAACAACCGGGTTAGGGGTTGACCGTTAGTATAACACAATTAGAAATATTGGCTGTACCAATCGGGGCACAGGCACCGGTTAACACAGCACGGTAAGCATAACCATTCAGTAACTGGGTTACCGGTGTAACGGTTAGTGTGCCTGTATTTACACCACTATAAGGAGCCGTATTGGTGAGGTTGGTCCATGGCCCACCACAACCGGTAGGGCTAACCTGCCATTGGTAGGCAAGTCCTGTTCCGGTACCGGCAACGGTAAAGGTTACCGTGTTGCCAACACAATTGGTACTGCTGGCAGGTTGCGTGGTAACAGTAGGACGCTGGTTAACGGTAACGGTAACCTGTGCAGATGCAACACAACCGCCCGGTACTGTAGTGCGAACTACGGTATAGGTTGTTGTATTCATTGGAGAAGCCGCAACCGGGTTAGAAGTTGTAGAACTTAAACCTGCTGCAGGGCTCCATAAGAAAGTACCTGTAGCAATGGTACCCGGAGTAACAGATGAACCAAAAATGGTAAAGATGTTATTGCGGTTCACACCACCACCAACAGCACAACCTGTTGCACCATAGCCCCAGTTTGTACAAGGTGTGGCAAATCCGCCACCGGGGTTCTGCCATGCGTATTGGTTACCAATATTTGTAGCGCCGTAATTAGACCAGAACCACTGGCCACTGGTTGCAAAGCTCATGTTCACCTGGAATGATACCCAATAGGTACCGGCACTTAAATTAATACCGGCGCCGGGTAAGGTAACTGCATAGTTACCGCCGGTGCGAACAAAAGAAGCAAGGTTTGTATAAGAAGCTATTGCTGCTCCCGGTAAATTAGAACCGGAATTGGCATAGAAGAAAACATTCACTGAAGTTGGAACACCTGAACCTGTATTGGTACCCACTACATCCAAACGGGTAACGGTCCATGTAGCACCACCAGGTACTGTAAAGTCATCAGCAGCCTGTGAGCTGAATGCAGCATTGGCAGGTTCAAATACCTGTGAAGGCGAACCATTGGTTCCTGGTCCTGGTTGTATGTGCAGGTTACCCGGGGCTGAAGATGCACCTACATTATAAACTGTAAGCAGGGTAGGGTCACCATTACAAATGGTAGTACCCGGGTCTGCCACTATGATCAGGTCCTGGTTAGGATTAACTGTGATGGTAAATGTTCTTGGAGTACCTGCACAGGCTAAACCACCTGCGGCAAATGAAAATTCTACACGGCCATTGCCGGTATTCACACCTGCGTTGGTAACACCTGCAGAAACACCTCCAATATAGGAAGATCCACCGGCACCACTTTGCCCGTTCCAGTTATTGGCCGGGTTGTATAAACCTGAACCTCCTGTTAAACCGCCACCAATACCACCTGGTTCGCCAGGTCCTGTTGGAGTTCCCTGTCCGCTGGCTACCTCATTACCACCTGCTCCGCCAACACCTAAAACACCGGGTAAGCCATTTGTTGGGCCACCTGCGGTCCATGTGGTAACACCACCTGCACCACCGGCTGCCTGGGTACCGCCTGTTGGAACTGGACCTCCCGGAGGAACACCAGGCCATCCGGCTCCGCCGCCACCGCCATAGTATCCTGCACCGCCGCCACCGCCTGATCCACGGCCACAACCAGCAGTACGGTTACCACCGGCTCCGCCGCCACCGCCTGCAACAATTGCACGGGCGCCAAGGGTATTAGCTCCAACTCTTACGTCAGTAGCACCACCGCCACCACCGCCTTGTGCCTGTGCACAACCGGCATTGGTTCCACCGGCACCACCACCATTAAATCCACCGGAAATTGTTGTAGTTCCACCACCACCGGCATTTATATAAAGCGTTTGTCCCGGGGTTACCGCCAGTGTTCCTTCGGCATAGCCGCCAAGACCACCAGCAACTGAACCGGCATTGCGGTTACCCTGTGCACCCCAGGCTTTAACATTGATAGAAGTTACACCTGCAGGTACAACAAATGTTTGCACTGCACCGGTGTAACTGAAGTTTTGTGTTACCTGTATACCACCTGAACCATAAGTAGGCGTAACAGTTATTGTTGCTACCTGTGGTACACCGGTAGGATTCTGAGCAATAAATGAAGGGATATTGCCCTGTCCTGTGGCAGCCAGGCCGATGAGGGTATTATCATTTGCCCAACTGAAAACTGTACCGGGTACTGTAGTTGTAAAGTTAACCGGTGCTGTAGATGCACCACGGCATAATACCTGGTTGGGAATTGCGTTCACCTGCCCGGAAGGATTAACCCTGATGATGAATGTACTACATCTCCAGTTGCAAAACCAATTACAGGCTGATCGAAAACAGCAGTAAAGTTAATTGGTGATGTGGAGGTAGGATCGGGCTGGGCAGCAGCCTGGTTTATGGTAACAGCCGGGCTAACCGACGGTGGTGTACAAATAGGAGCAATTATATCCAGTGAATAATTTGCAGTTTGTCCGGCAGTAACATTTCCTACATGGAAAACAATAGTCGCCAATGGAGGAGCATTAAATGACCAGGTAATAGATCCGCCAGCTAAAGCACTGGATCCGGGATCTCCCAGCCAGTTGGTACAATAGTTGGTTAATACAACTGAACCATTGTGTGCAGTTACAAAGCTGAAGTTAGTAGCCGGGTTGGAATAAATTACTGTAACACACTGAACAGCATTAACCGGGTTTGTCCAGGTATGTTGTACATAATGTAAAGCACCTGTTAAACTTGATGATGTACAGGTTCCCGGGGCAGCACATGTGGAAGGCGTACCATCCCTGAATGCTCTTAAGCCTACCGGTGTATTGGCCGGGCCTACTGTACCAACAAATGTGGTACATACCCCCGGAGGAGCCATCGTAAATGTAACGGTATTATCTGTACTGGTTGATGCATTGTTCGGTTCCAATGCTGCATTGGTACAAACACCTGCAGCAATAGAGGCACTTACTGTTCCACCGGCAGTCATGCCAGAAACAGCAACGTTAAATGTTGTTGGACCTCCGGTAACTGTTCCGGTAGTTGCACCTGCGGTGCCGCCTAATGTAACATCACCTGTTGCAAATCCTACAACCGGCTCGCTGAATACTACAGTAAAGTTTATTGGAGAAACAGCGGTTGGATCTGGTTGGGCAGCAGCCTGGTTAATGGTGACTGTAGGGCCTGCTGTTATACAGTTCGGGTGCAGATCGAATGCGGGAGTTCCGTCATTCTTATTGGTTACAGATCCCTGCTGTGCACTAAACCCTAAACCTCTTTTGGCAAAAGCACGCCAGATGGCACAGGAATAGATACCGCCAAACAATGTTGTATCGGCCAGTAAAATATTATTCCTCGCATCAACAAATCCGGGGCTGCATGGCTGCGTCCTCATACCTTCCATTACGAGGCGAAGGGCTCTTACGTTTCCGCCCGCTCCATTCCAGGTATATATATTTGGAGTGATGGTTCCGATCTCGTTGATGATCTCCCAGGTCATTTCCCATAACATGGTACACCATACAAATCCTACACCGTGTGGGGCAACCTGTGAAGGAAGACTGGCATAAGTGTGGTTATTAACAGCCATATCCGTAGTATACCTGGCAGGCCTGATACCGAGGCCGGTAGGAGGCTGGTTTAATGCATAAGTACCTATACCTCTTGGAGCAGTAAAGCCGGTATTCACTGTAGCGGTTGACCAATCCTGCGTAAGCATTAAAGCTAAATAATCGCTGATCCCTTCACCACCTTGCTCCTGGTTGCTCAGGCAGGTTGTATTTGCCGGACCACCGGTAATGCGCTTACTGATGCCATGGCCGTATTCATGTATGATAATTCCATTATCAACATCACCATCTTTAAATGGAGATGCGGTAGACCATAAATACATCTGCATCCTTCCGCTTCCACCATCGGCAGGGGTTGAAAAATTTGCATTATTTGTTCCCTGGCCATCCTGTGCCTCAGCATTTACATGGTCATTACCAACACCACCACGTCCTAAGTTATCATCCTGGAAATTACCGCCCACTTCTGTGAATCCATAGGCATAAAAGATATCATGTATCAGGTTATTCCAGTAAAATAAGTTGGTGATATTGAATTGCTGATTAGGTACAGGCGTTGTTTGGGTAGGATCAACGGTATAATCAGGTGTAAAATTAAAAGTTAAATTGGGTAGGGCAGTTGTAGAAGTTGCAGCATCTGCAGGAATCCCATTATCATCATCTAACCTGTCCTGGTATGCGAAAACATTATTACCCCTGGTATAATTATAATCCGTTGCAGCCAAACCCGTATGCCAGTTTAATGTGGTTGCATTGGCAACTGTGGCATTAACCCATGGGTTGCTTCTCAATGCGTGCCAGGTACTTTGTGCGCCAGGCATAAAAGTGGGCGCTTCAAAAGGGATCGGTATAACCCGGTAGTCTGCATTGGAAACCAATGATGGATCAGGGTTCTCTATTTCAGTTACGGAGTTATTATTTTTAAAATCGAACAAATGCTTATTTTGTTCAAGGCTCTTTTGTGTTTCGCCGGTTGGCATGCTGTTAAATAAAAAAGCCGGGTATTTTACAGTTGAGTGTTCATCCGGGTTACCCCAATGATCATAGTCGGTTAAATTTGATACACCCACAATGCTGTTATCAACAGCATTCACCCTTACCAGCCAATAATCTGAGGTTGTTTTTGGTATAATATATACCTGCCAGGCCAGGGCGTATGTTTTTGTTTCCTCAATGGGTACCCACATTAATTGTGCGGTGATGTTTTCGCGGGAAACTCCCATATTCCCGAATTCAACCAAACGCCCTTCATCTTTACGGTTAATGGCAATGGCCAGTTGGGAGGGCCTGAAACCACGGTCAGACAAAGCGGACTGTACAGCTGATTCCGCAGAAACAGCCGGGGAACCGGAATTACCGGCTGCCAGCTTTTCCAAATTGGGATCATATACCCCGGACCTGCTCAGTAACTTTCCGTTCCTGAAAGTAAGGATGGTCATCTGGTTAAATACAGGGATACCTTTGTGAGCCTGCAAAAGGTAAACATAACGGACACCAGTAACGTTATCTTCAAATGTACTTGAAACAATAAAATTACTCAGATCTTCCGGTGCAAAACCAATTGCATTTTTGTTGGCATCAACGATCATCATGGATGATTTGGCATCAACCGGAAGATCATTTTGTGCATTGGTAATTAACGCACTTAATACGGTCAAAACGATTAAGGGGATAATTTTTCTCATAAAAATTATTTAATGATTAACTAAATACAGGAGTTGGTCTTAGAAGGATAGTTTTACAGTTTCGAAAGGGTAGATCAGGTTTAAACAGAGGATATTATCAATTAACAGCAATATTATAAAAGGTTAATAAACCTGTTATAAATGTATATTTTGGCAAATAACTTGATACAATAATACTGAAAAAAAAACACAAAGCAAATATATTTTTAACAACATTTTATAATAAATCAAGCTAAATGCTAATTATAAAATTGTATAATTTATTGTAAAATGCGCTGAACGCCATCCCGGCCTGTATTTAAATATAAAGTACCCGTTTTAGACCAGGCAGATAAGTTTACGTAATTTTGTACCTGGCCGGGATGATAACAAACCGGTCATTTTCCGGGGCTGACCGGTTTTGACAGCATAGTTCTTTGTAAGTGTAAGCATGTAGTGCGTTGCGTAATCAGCACTTTAATCCAAATACGAAAATTTTAAATGGCAATACTCAGTATGCCATGGCTGCTTAATCTATCAGATTAGCACCCATTAGGGCCGTTGAACAGGTTGGCCTGTTACCATGTTCTTCCGCCGACTCAAAAACAAAACAGGATGCTGCAACGGAATGATGTGACCGTTGCTTAAGATCATTCATCTAAGGATAAGGTTGGTTTGTTATGCCCCTGCCTTTTCCCTACAATCAATGCATAAATAAACATGTAGAAAGCTTACGGCGAATATGTTTGGACCAGGGTTCGATTCCCTGCAGCTCCACCGGTACATTAAATGAAAGGCCATACATATATATGTATGGCCTTTTATTTTTACCGCACAAACGAAAATAAATAGTCGGTTTTGCTATGGAGAATAATCCCGCAGTTACTGAACCCATAACCCAACTCCGTAACCCGGGCAAACCCATTGATCTAAATACTTTAATTTTTTATTTTTAAATGCGGGAGCAAGGATACCGTGGGAATGAGCGGTATTACCGGGAAAGTATTGTTAGAAAATATAAAAACATACCCTTACCGGTTAAACGAAAATATATCTGATTTTCAATTTACTTTTCAATTATTGCCTGAACGGTCTCCTTATAACTTCTTCCAATGGGGATCAGCTTATTGTTGATCTCCACATCGGTGGCGGTAATCGCATCAATCTTACCTTTGCAAAAATGAATGAACGGTGATTATTCACGTTACGGGCCGGATATGTTCCATCCATCGCAAACCGGAAGTTAACATGCCGCATTGGTCATATTCAGTACTTTATTTAAATAAACAATGCCGGGAAAAAATTATAACGTCTGTCCATAACAGGTATATTCATGGAATAATATGGTGCAAAAAAAATCAGTCAAACTGACTGATTTTTTTTTATTGTATTGTGTTGTACCTGTTAAATATATGTCTTAAAACCTGCTTGTTGTCCAGATAACCATTTTACCTGGCGTTTTAACGGCAGCGTTATCTTCAGAAGTGATCATTATCTTCGTTGGTTTTACAGCCGATACCGCTTCAAATGTAGCTTTTGATTTGTCGGTAAGCCAGCCTGTATTGCTGTTTATCTGGCCAAGGCTTTTTGTAGCCTGGTTGTCGGCATCCATCCACACGATATAAGCATTTTTGGAATTCGGGTCAAGTGAACTGATCTCTTTCAGGTTTTGTACATTGATCTGGATCACATAGTTGCTGTTTATATCTCTTTTGATCTGTACCTGGCCTGCGTTGTCAGGGACGCAGCTGTTGTTGCCGGAGCTTCTGTTACTGTGGTGGTTTCTGTTTTGGCTACTGCTGTTGTTTTTTTGGCACAGGCGTTAAAGAGAAAAACCATCATCATGGCCATCATACCTGTAAATACCTTTTTTGCTGAAATGTTAACTGTTGTCATTTGTATTTTTTTTAATAGGCAGGTGATTCCTGCATATACAAAGGTGCATTGGTTTCACCGGTGAACTGTTACAGTATTGTAACAATTAGTTGTATTATTCACAGTTTGCAGTTACGGGTCCTGGTAATTACTGTTTAAACAGGTAAAGACAGCAATAATTTATTTGTTGCCGGGTTATTATTTTAAAAACCCGTAGTGGATAAAATAATATGTGTGCCCGGGTATTGAACATTGGAGTCGTCTTCTGCTGTGATATAGATCTTTACCGGTTTAAAGGCAGTTACTGTTTCAAACGATGCCTTCAGTGATTTTGACAACATGCCCGAATTGCTGTTGATCTGCCCCAGGTTTTTGGTGAGGTTCTCATCAGATTGCAGCCACACTACGTATACCTGTTTTGCAGGTTCCAGTCTTTTGGCTTCGGCAAGGCCGGATATCTTTATTTTAACATTGTAATTATTGTTATTGTCTTTTTTAACCTTTACTGAACCACGTGCGGCCGGCACCACCGGTGATGTTAAGAAAGTTGTCTTACGGGCGCAGGAATATAATGTAGCGAACATCGTGAAAGCCAGTAAACCGAGAAGCATTTTTTTTGAGATGGAATGCAGTTTGGATAAGTTCATTTTTTATTGCAAAGTTCACTTTTTTTATGCGCTGTAACATTACACACTTATGTATAAAACTTACATCATTACTTTATTTCTTTCGTTTGATAAAGGAAAATTTTGAACTGGTGGGTACAATATTGCCAAACAGGAATCCCCAGGGCTTTAAGGGTTCAATGTGATCAAAAATAACTTTCAGGATGGCGATCAGCGGAATGGAAAGGAACATACCGGAAACGCCCCAGATGGCACCGCCAACCAGCACACCAATGATAGAGATCAGTGCGTTTATCTTTACACGTGATGCAACGATCTTTGGAACAATGAAGTTGTTATCGATGAACTGGATGACGATGGTTACGATAAAGACCATGACCACGTAGATCATCGAATCCTTTGTTACAAAGGCAACGATCATGGGTAATATCGTACCGATGATACCGCCTAAATAAGGAATGATATTGAGTACGGCTGCCAGGATACCGAGAATAATGGCATAATCGATACCCAGCAGTAACAGTGCAGTTGCATTGAGTACTGCCATGATCATCATTTCAAAAACAAGTCCAACGAGGTAGCTCTGTATAATATTTTTTGAGTTCGATAAAACGGATACTACGGCATCATGATGTTCACTCCTGAAAAGCTTCCTTATAAATTCAAGCAGCAGCGATTTGTAGTAAAGGATCATGAACAGGTAAACCGGGATGAGTACCAGGGTTATGCTTATTTGCCCCAGTTGTGCCAGTGTTTCGCTGTTGGCATAACTGCTAATGGCATTGCTTTGTGTATCACTGAACCATTTATTGGTTTTTGACCTGCTGTAATTAAACTCCTGCGATACCCACTTCACAAACTGGTCACTGGCCTGGTCGAGTTTAATTTTGAATTGCGGGAAAGATTCAATGAATATGCTTAGCCTGGAATAAAAGATATACAGCAATATCAGCAAAATAACGAGCATGATCGAAACAACAATGGTGATGGCAATTATTTTGCTTATTTTTTTCCTGATCAAAAAATTCACAAAGGGATTCAGCAGGATGGCGAAAACGGTAGCATAAACGATGGGGATAATGATATCCCGGCCAATATACATGACGTATACAAAAGCAAAAACGCTGATGAATATCAGCGCCGTTTTGGCATAAAAAGGTACTTTATAGGAATTGTCCATTATGGGTTTACCGGTTCTTCCTTTCTTTTGAATAATTTATGTAAAAGGCTATTCCCGGTTGATTTTATGTCATCGGCATTTTTGATCACTTTATTGGCAACTGCCATTTCAAGGAAGATACCCAGTATTTTTTTAATCGGGTTAATGGTATTCCCTATGACCAGTTTTTTGGCCAATATACCAGTGGTAAGCCCGATGGCTGCATTGAATACATCCACTTTCAGGTCGGGTGACCTGGCGGCGTCTTTGAGTGAGTTTTTGATCAGGTTGAAAGGTTTTAAACTTTCTGCTGTGTTTTTAATTGCTGCTTTCAGCATGACCAGTTCATTGGCCTGGCGGATCTCCAGTTCCAGTATAGCCCTTTTCAGATCTGCGGATGTTTGAATTGTTTGCATGATTGATATCCGTTAAGCAATTGCCTGATAACGGCATTGCTTACACGGGATTTAATGAATGGATGAATGAGCAGTAATATGATCCCGGCTAATGCATAGCAGGCAGCAATCACGAGGAAACCATAATAGGTTTTGCCCAGCAATTCGCCCAGCCAAAGTGCAATGGCAATGTTTAGCGTGAACACAACGAGCGAAACAATAATGGTAAATAATGAATAGGTAACCATGGACGTAGTTACAGCAGCCGATTTATCCACCACTTTCAGTTTAATGACATCCATGCCTGTCCTGCCATAAGCTTCTGCGCTTTCCAAAAGCGGTTCCATTAATGTTTGTTTGGTTTCCATCTATGTTTAATTTAAAAAAACAGCCGGGTGCAATGCCTCCGGCTGTTTCAATTTTTATTTCCGGTTAATATACTACAGGTTTGTTCAGCTTATTTTAAGCTTTTCAATAGCTGCCTTGCCATTGTCGGCAAATTCATTGGTCTTTTCTTTTACCAGGTCTGTTTCTTTTTTGAACTTGTCAACCATTTCCCCGAATTTCTCTTTCATGGAATCAGTCAGGTCATTGCTTTTGTCCCTGATCTTCTTCCTGGTATCGCTGCCTTTATCAGGTGCAAAAAGAATACCGAGTGCCCCGCCGATCGCTGCGCCTAAAAAGATCGCACCAATTACTTTTCCTGTGTTGTTTGAGTTTCCCATGTTGTTTTAATTTTAAATTTATAATATTTTTTTTGTGTGAAGTGCTGTTAACCCGGCTCAGATCCTGCGTCCCTGGATGAGCCTGATCACTATAGCAATAACTGCGATCACTAAAAGTACATGGATAATGCCCCCGGCTGCAAATCCTAAATAACCGATGGCCCATAAAATAATAAGGATCACGGCAATAGTGTATAATAAGTTTCCCATTTTGTTTGATTTACTATTTGATTTTTAATATTGTTTCTTTATTTGTTCCGGTTTTTGTTCTTATGTTCACCGGTTGAGTAAAACTGTCTTTTTCCCCGGTCAGTTTCATGATCCACCAGGTATTTTTTGCAGGAATCGCAAACAGATTAATATGGCTTTTTACATTTGGCATAATTTCCGGACCCCTGTTTAAATGGTTCTTACTTTCATTTAGGATATATCTCCCGGTACCTGCCGCGCATTAATCATAACTGTGATATAAGTATTTTGATCTCTGCCTTTGTTCTGCCTAATTTTGTTTGCAGCCTGTTCAGCAATTCTTCCTGTTTTCCTTCGGACAACAGCAGATCACTTTCTGTAAGCATACCGAATTTCAGTTTTAATTTTTCCTTGATCTCTGCCCAGTTATCTTTTAATTCTGCCAAATTCTCCATGCATTACATTTTTAATTACTTAAAACTTTGGTTCAACAAAGATGCAGTTTCATTCAATTTTAATTGTTACAGAACCCTTGGAAAGATTTATATGATTCACACATTCAGTATCCAGTATCTGGAACCGTTTATTTAATGCTGTCTTTAATAATACTTTCTTTTACATTTTTAATGCTTTCAGCAGGGGCTGTATTTTTTTTCTTTTTTGCATCTGCTTTCTTTTTTGCATCAGCTGCTTTTTTTGCATCAGCTGCTTTTTTGACATCAGCCTTTTTCTGTTTCTTAAAGTATCCCCTTAATAAAAAACTGTTCTTAACGGCATCCATGTTATCACTCAATCCTTTTGTTCCGCTCTGGAGATTCGACATGGTAGTATCAAGTTTGGCACCCAATCCGCCATCATTGAGATTGGTAGTGAACTGTGCAAATTCATTGGTACTCGTTTGCAGGTTGGTCATAGTACTTTTCAAACTGTTTGAAAAGCCTTCATCATCAAGTAATTTATTCAGCACACCGTTGCCATTGTTCATTTTATAACTGAACTGGGCAAGTTGAGCTGTAATGACACCGGCATTGTCTACACTTCCTTTTAAACTGCTCATGATATCCGCCATTTCTATAGGGTTTGTAGATTCGATCATTTCATTTTCGGTAACGGTTACTGTACTGCCGGCTCCCGGGGTTATGGTCAGCACTTTATCGCCCATTAAGCCGTCTGAACCAATACTGGCAGTTGCATCTGTTTTAATGAACTGCTGTACTTCATCCCTGATCACCAGGGTTACCCGTACCGAAGAATCAGTGACCAGTTCAATGTCATCTACCGTACCGATATTGATACCTGAGAAACGGACATTGTTGCCCACCTGTAACCCGCTTACCGTTTTAAAAACAGTTTTTAAATGAAAAGTGGAGCCAAATAAATTTTGCTGTTTACCTACAAAGAAAATGGTAATGGCAAAAACAGCCAATCCAATGATAATGAACATGCCCAGTTTCCAGGTATATCCTGATTCGTTTTTCATATTGTAACGTTTAAATAATTAAATAAAAAAAGAACGCACCCATTCGTCTTCACTTTTTTCCAACTCCTCATACGTGCCTTCTGCCTCTATGACTCCTTCTTTTAAAATGACCAGCCTGTCGCCGGTTAATTTGGCACAGGCCATATCATGTGTAATGATGATGGAAGAGGTCTTGTTTTTTTTCTGGATGGACAGGATCAGTTCGCTGATCTCCCGGGAAGTGATGGTATCCAGGCCGGTGGTAGGTTCATCATACAGGATGATCTCAGGTTTTAAAATAAGGGTACGTGCCAGCCCGATCCGTTTACGCATACCACCGGATAATTCAGACGGCATTTTTTCCAATGCTTCCTCCAATCCTACATTTTCCAGGGCCTCTGTTACGGCGTTTTTCACTTCACTGGCCAGAAGATCTTTTGAATGCCGCTTTAAGGGGAATTCCAGGTTCTGCCTTACCGTCATCGAATCATATAATGCTGAATTCTGAAACAGGAATCCAATTCGTATCCTAACTTCATTCAGTTGTTTACTATCCAAACCGGACAGGTCTTTCTCAAATACTTTAATATCACCCGCGTCTGCTTTTACCAATCCGACCAGGCATTTTATCAATATGGATTTACCTGAACCGGATTTGCCCAGCACAACCAGGTTCTCACCTTTGTTCACATGCAGGTCTACCCCCTGTAATACATCATGGTCACCAAAAGATTTTTTTAATCCTTTAATATCAATTACCGGTGCTGTATTTTCAGCAACCGGCACCTTTTCGATATTTATTTCTTCTGTTATCATTTTTTATTAGAAAAATAAGTCTGTTATCTGCACGCGTTACCACCAGGTATTTATAGGGGTTGATCCCCGATACTTCCATGGCATCGATCTGTTCGGTCACTTTCATTGAACCCAGTTCAGCTCCAATTCCCGATGCAATTTTACCGGCACATATCAATGCGGTGATCACCGGTGCAATTTCACGGATCAGGGATAAGGCTACCATCCCGGGCAACCAGGATTCGGCACCAAACTCTGCCAGGGGTGGGCCTTGACTGTAATGTAAGCACCAGGCCCATGATAAAACCGGTTATGCCTACCAGTGGCAGTGATTTGTATCCGATCACATAGCACTGCCTGATGAATTCCTTGAATTCAAACGGCCAGGTAAACAGCTCTTTAAAAAACCTTGCAGTAAACAATGTTACATGCGTGGTGTCATTAAAAATATTTTTTAGATAGAGTACCAAATTTTAAATTTTTTTTACAGGCCGGTTATTCATCCAGAATTTTTTTTGGAATAGGGTTTAATGCTGATCACCGGCATGTATTTATAATGATGCTGATGTATCAGCGGGTGCCTGTTATTAATATAAATTTTCCGACTGCAGGTTCCGGGTATTGATGGATAAAAAACGGGTCACCGGTTTTTTGTAACGGGAATAATGGATCTTCCGGGAATCCGTAACTTTTATGTCCGGGGCCTGGTTTGCCGGTATTCGTTTCCACTTTTTCGGGAGGGGTTGAAAAGCCCGGGAAGAAAAAGAGCATGATCACTGCCATGATCTGCAGTGAATATACAAGGCTGAATTTTTTTAAAAGCTTCATTTTATTTGTTGCTTACGGATTCATTTCCGGTACTTACCGGCATTTTTACATTTCGGGTATTCCCGGTTACACTTTCAAACCTTTTATTGAATCTAACAGCCCGAAAGCCTGCAACAACCAGATGATGAGTACGATAACCACCACCACATTCAGAATGCTTTTGATCTTGCGGTCCATGGGAATGTACGTATTTACCAGCCAGAGTATAACACCTACAACAACCAGTACGAGTAAAATAGTAAGTAATGACATATGAATGATTTTAATTTGATTCAGGCAAAGGTGACGAGTAATTACCATTTGTGTGTTATACAACTCTTTATAAAAGTTGTATCATTCACACCTGTACTTTTTTTATTAAACATATGATATTATCACATGTGGTAATAACATAACAAATAGAAGATTTTATATAACAGATAACAGTACACGATAAGTGAACTTTGCGAAATAATTAACAAGACAAATAAAATTCTAAAAACAAAACCTATGAAAACAAACAAAAAATTAATATTGATAACCGCATTCGCAGCAATCTCTTTCGCCGCGTTTTTAGGCGGTTGCAAAAAGGATGATTACGTTGAGGTTGACGCGGTATGCCCCCTCGTGTTAACAACCGACCCGGCTGACGGAGCCACCAATGTAGCACTGGATAAAGTGATCACCATAACTTTTAATGAAGAGATGAATCCTGCCACCATCACGCAGGCATCCATCCTGTTAAACGGGGTGTCAACCATTGCAGGAACGGTTACGTCTAACGGCAATACGGCTTATTTTACACCAACAGCCCCATTAACGGCCAACACGACCTATACCGGCAGGGTTACAACTGCTGTTAAGGATATAAACGGTAATTCACTGCAGGCTGATTATGTATGGACCTTCAGTACAGGTTCTACCATATCGCCCGTTGTAATTGCTACCGATCCGGCAAACACACAAACAGGTGTCCCCATCAATAAGACCCTGTCTGCTACCTTTAATATGGCCATGGATCCATTAACCATTAACACAACTACATTTAAGGTAATGCAGGGAACAACCCCGGTTACCGGAGCAGTTGCTTACGGTGTTGGTAATACGGCATACTTTATTCCGGCAGGTCCACTGCTGCTGAATACAGTTTATACGGCTACCATTACAACCGGTGCAAAAAATACAATTGGAACTCCTATGGCTGCCAATTATACCTGGACATTTACGACCGGTTCACTTGCAGCACCTACGGTAATTTCAACCGATCCGGCAAATAATGCCACCGGGGTAGCGCTTAATAAAACAATCACTGCAATATTTAGTGAAGTGATGAACCCGTTAACCATTAATGCAACAACCTTTACGGTAAAGCAGGGCTTAACGGTAGTAACAGGTGTAGTAACTTATACCGGCACAGTTGCCTCTTTTAAACCTACAGTTAATCTTTTACCAAATACAGTTTATACAGCTACCATTACTACAGGGGCACAGAACCTGGCAGGTACCGGGTTGGCCAATAACTATGTATGGACATTTACTACCGGCAACGCAGTTAATCCTATAGTCATTTCCACAGATCCTGTAAACAATGCAACAGGTGTAGCACTTAATAAAATAGTTACGGCAACATTCAATATGGTGATGGATCCGTTAACGATTAATGCCACAACATTTACCATTATGCAGGGAACAACCCCGGTTTTGGGCGTTGTTACATACAGCGGTTCTACTGCTTCTTTTGCAGCTGCAGTTCCTTTTACCGCTAATTTACCGTATACGGCCACCATTACCACCGGGGCTAAAAGCCTGGCCGGTACACCATTGGCAAGTAATTATGTATGGACATTCACTACCGGAAACAATTTAGCACCACTGGTTATTTCAACCGACCCGGTTGATAATGCCATCAGTGTTCCGCTTAACAAAGTAGTAACCGCCACGTTCAATATGGCGATGAATCCGGCAACCATTAATTTTGCAACGTTTACTTTATATAATGGTGCAATACCCGTAGCCGGAACAGTTAGTTACATAGGTAACACAGCATCGTTTACACCTACCGGTAATCTTTTACCAAACACTGATTATATCGCCACGATCACTACCGGGGCAAGGAATGTTGCCGGTACTCCTTTGGCAACTAATTATGTCTGGAACTTTACCACCAATACTTCTATAAACCCCGGCCCGGTTGTTCTTAACACAGCAGCGCGTTTCGGGATCCTGGCAGGAGTAGGGGTAAGCAACAATGCAGGCTTCAGTGTTATCAATAACATGGATGTAGGTATCTATCCGGGTGTGCGTTCTTCTGTAACCGGGTTTCCCCCGGCAATCATTGTTAACGGAGCGATCTATGCTTCTGATGACATTGCACCTCCGGGAACACCAGCCATGTTACTACAGGCAAAAACCGATCTTACCAATGCATATCTTGCTGCAGAAGCAGCCGTTTCTCCGGCACCGGTAACCGTTTCAGGCGACCTGGGTGGTTTAACACTTGCACCGGGTATTTATAAATCAACTTCAACACTGGCAATAGGTAACGGTAATCTTACCCTTGACGCACAAGGCAATCCAAATGCTTTTTGGATATTCCAGATCGCATCCGGCTTTACCACAGTAGGTGGTGCAGGGGGCAGTGTTATTCTTATCGGTGGTGCCCAGGCTAAAAACGTTTATTGGCAAACAGGGTCATCAGCAGTCATTGGAGATTATACTTCATTCCAGGGAAACATCCTGGCCTTAACATCAATCACCATGAACTCACATGCTACAGCCATTGGCCGTATGCTTGCCAGGAACGGTGCAGTAGTTATGACACATACAAATATTATAAACAAGCCTTAAAACAAAAAATAATTATTAAATTTAATAATAAATTTAAAAGGGATCACGCAAAGCGTGGTCCACTTACAACCTGCTGGCAAAAGGCCTTATTGTGAGCGCTTTTTTACTAACAGGAATTCAAACAGAGGTTCAGGCACAGGCCACACAGTATGCAAAGCCATCCTGGTATTTTGGTGCAGTAGGTGCTGCCAATGTTAACTTCTTTGACGGAAGTACCAGGCAACTGAGTTCCGAATTTACACCACCTGCAACCTTTCATAAAGGAAGAGGTGTTGGTTATTATGCCGGAGGACTTGTTCAATACCGTCCGGCCAATTCTGTTTTAGGAATTATGATCCAGGGTGGATATGACAGCCGCAGGGGAAAATTCGAGCAGGTAACTACTGCGTGTAACTGCCCCGCCGACCTGTCAACCAATCTCAGCTATGTTACATTAGAGCCAAGCCTGTTGCTGGCACCATTTAAAAATGGTTTTTATATATATGCCGGTCCGCGTATGGCTTATAATACAGAAAAGTCATTCACATACAAAGAGGGTATTAACCCTGCTTTCCCCAACCAGGCACCAAAAGCTGATGTGGAAGGTGAACTCAGTAATATAAAAAAAGCGGTGATCTCCGGACAGGTTGGAATGGGATATGATATCATGATGGGTTCTTCATCAAGCAGGACCAAATTTGTTATTTCTCCATTTGTTTCCTATCATCCTTATTTTGGTCAAAACCCACGTAATATTGAAACCTGGAATTTGACAACGATCAGGGCAGGTCTTGCTTTGAAAGTTGGATCCGGACGTGCAATACCTCCACCGCCTACACCACCGATCCCGGTTGCAGCAGACAGGGATAAGGATGGCGTTTTAGATATCAATGACAGGTGCCCTGATGTGTATGGATTGGCTTCTTTAGGTGGCTGCCCGGACAGGGATGGAGACGGCATTGCAGATATTGATGACAAATGTCCTGATATACCAGGTGTTGTACGTTACCAGGGTTGCCCGGTACCGGATACTGATAAAGACGGCATTAATGATGAAACTGATAAGTGTCCAACCGTTCCGGGTTTAGCCCGTTACCAGGGTTGTCCAATACCGGATACTGATGGTGATGGTGTTAACGACGAAGAAGATAAGTGTATCAATGAAAAAGGTCCGGCATCAAACTTTGGTTGCCCGATCATCAGCGAAGAGATCATCAAGCGTGTTAAAATAGCCGCACAGAATATTTTCTTTGAAACCGCCAAATCAACATTACTGGCCAAATCTTTCCCTAAATTAAATGATGTGGTATCTATTTTAAAAGATAATCCATCTTTCAAATTACAGATCGATGGTCATACAGATTTTGTAGGTAACGATGAGTATAACCAAACCTTGTCAGAACAAAGAGCTGCTGCAGTAAGGGCATTTTTTGTGAGCAAGGGTATTGACGAAAGCAGGCTTTCATCAGCAGGATATGGAGAGAGCAGGCCGGTAGCAGACAACAAAACTGCTGCAGGTAAAGCCAAGAACAGGAGAGTGGAAATGACATTGAGGAATTATTAATCGTTCAGCTTCTTATAATAAATGGCCCCCGGTTTATCCGGGGGCTTTTTTATTAATTGTTTTGAAAAAGTTGACTACAAAGCAACAAACAGGAGCAATTAACGATTAGATTAAAAAGGCCCGGCCCGCATTACAGTAAACTTCAATGGTAACTCAACCACAAGCTTTTTTGAACCACATAGGAACATAGGTACATAGGTAAACACATAGAGAAAAACTGTACCAGGTAAAATTCTGGGCCTATGTGGTTCCATTTCAAGGTTGATTTAATCCGGTAGCCATTTCTTATTAAATCATGATGGCCTTATCGGTAAAAGAATATTTTTTACCGGCGTATTCAAATGCAAACAAGGTTGTTCTAAAAAAAAGAACCGGCTTATCAGCTGGTTCATGCATATTTTTTTGAAATTTTAATAAGCGGCTTTCATTTCTGATTTTGCCTTTTCGAAAACAATATTCACCCTGCGGTTTAAAAGTGCTATTTTAACTATACCGGATGTATGGTTGCTCAGGTATTCCATTTCTTTAAAAACGGGTTCAAGCACGGAAATGCCGAGGATGGCAAATGCAGATTTTATTTTATGGGAAATTTCGCTGATGACAGCATAGTTTTTATTGGCAATGGCGTCTTTCAGATATATTAATTCTTTACCGGTTTCTTTAAAAAATACGGTAAGGATATTGTGTATCATCTTTTTGTTTCCCCTGGTAGCGCCGGTGAGGTAACCCATATTGCAAACTTTTTCAGTATTTAACCGGTATACGGGCAGCTTTGCATTAACAGGTTTTGCCGGAACAGGTTGGTGCCTGTACAGCAGGTTGTGCATGGTTTCAAAAAGAACAGCGGCATCAATTGGTTTTACCATGTATTCATTCATGCCGAGTTGCAGGCATTTTTTCATTTCACCTGCCTGTTGATTGGCGGTCATGGCAATGATGGGGATATTATTATGCAACTCCTGCCTGATGATATTGGTTGCCTGGTAACCGTTCATCACGGGCATTTCCATATCCATCAGCACCAGGTCATATGTTCCCATTTTTATTTTTTCAATGGCTTCCTGCCCGTTTTTGGCCAATGTTAATCCAATGCCCTCCTGTGCAAACAAAACGGATACCAGTTTTGCATTCAAAGTATTGTCTTCAACCAGCAGAATATGTAAATGGCTCAATGGTACAGATGCTTTACCGTGATTATGGGAAATGGTTGATGTTGTCATTGTAAACATTTTTGCCTTTTGCTGCCGGATGCTATATTGGCTTTTGCCATAACTAATATAGATTCCAGATCAAAGGGTTTAATAATATAATCATCAACGCCCCGTTCCAGTGCATCCTGCAGGTTATTGGCTTCACTCATGGTGGAGCTGAAAATGATGGGAATATCAGTGGTCTCCAGTGTATCGATCAGCAATCTCAGTACCTCGTGCCCGTTACTGGAAGGATTTGGCGAATCACAGATAATGAGGTCAGGAATAAATTCACGGGCCATTTCAATACCCTTTTTTTCACTGTTGGCTGTAAGAATAAGATAACCTTCCAGTTCCAGGTACTCCGTCAGGTTCGCCAGGATATCAGCATTGTCTTCAATCAATAAAATTGATTTCATGTTGCTATAATTTTCTTTGGATTTTTGATAGCATATCAGGCTATTAAGATAGATATCCTTTCACTGCCCGGCATTACAGAATTTGGGAAATAAGTTGCATTATTCACACGGGTTTATACCGGTGGCCAGGTACCGTGGATAATTTCCATTTAATTTGATGGAATGTAGATATCAAAGGCAGCGCCCTTGTTTAATTCTCCGGTAGCCATGATCACGCCTTTATGATTCTCTACTATTTTTTTTACAATGGCAAGCCCGATGCCGGTGCCTTTATACACTTCTTTGCTGTGCAGTTTCTGGAAAACACCAAATATGCGTTCACTGAAATGCGGTTCAAAGCCAATGCCGTTGTCTTTTACGCTGATATGGCAGTAATTTTTCTGTGGAGAAAATTTTTCAGGCAGGCCAGGAAGGGTAAGTCCGGCCGACCCGGAATTATTCAGCGCCGTTCCTTTTACAATGCTGCTGCTGATGATGATATGCGGCCTCACCTCCGGGTTGGAAAATTTGAGCGCATTGCTGATAAGGTTGTACAGCAGCTGGCGGAACTGGAACGGGATGATGTTGGCATCGCAGACCTCGCTTACTTCAATGGTTGCTTTTTTCAATGATCGTATCTTTCATTCGCTTTTCACTTCATCAATGATCATTTCCAGGTTGGTCTTTTCAAATTTGTGATCGGTAGTGCTGATCCGCGAAAAGGCCAGCAGGTCATCGATGAGCTGCTGCATCCTGTTAGCTGCCAGCTGCATCCGCTCGAAATTATATTTCCCTTTTCCGCTCAGGTTGTTATTTTCATTCTGGAGGATAATGGTAACAAAGGTTTGTATTTTACGAAGCGGCTCCTGCAGGTCGTGGCTTGAAATATAAGTGAAAGCCAGTAATTCCTTGTTGGCGATGATCAGTTCTGCCGCCCTTTTTTCCTTCTCTTCGTTCTGAAAAGCCAGTTCCTTGTTGGCAATGATCAGTTCCGCCGCCCTTTTTTCCTTCTCTTCGTTTTGAAAGGCCAGTTCCTTATTGGCGATGATCAGTTCCGCCGCTCTTTTTTCCTTCTCTTCATTCTGGAATGCCAGTTCCTTGTTGGCAATGATCAGTTCTGCCGCCCTTTTTTCCTTCTCTTCGATCTGGAAGGCCAGTTCCTTATTGGCAATGATCAGTTCTGCTGCCCTTTTTTCTTTTTCTTCGTTCTGGAAGATCAGTTCTTTGTAGGCAATGCTCAACTCCGCTGCTCTTTTTTCTTTTTCTTCATTTTGAAAAAAGAGTGCTTTGTTGGCAAGGCTTAAGGGATCTTCTTCTGTTATTTTATTCATCTGCAGTTTTTAATAAAGCATTTAAATGGTCAGAATATCTTCTACGGTAAGCACAAAATTTTCCCTGGCCGGCTGTATGATATATTTTACATGCCCGGTCAGCAGGTCCTGTGTAATTAATGTGAGTACATGAAAGATTATTTTTTTGAACATGGCAAATTCCGAAGGTTTTCTGATAAAATACTGGGCACCGCCGTTGTACAGCAGGTTCACTACTTCCTGTTCGTATGAAGTGGAAAAGATGACCACGGGCATCGCTTTTAATTTTTCGTTTTGCTTGATCTCGGCCAGGCATTCAAATCCATTTTTGCGGGGCATGTTGAGATCGAGGAAAAGTACATTCGGAAGGGGTTCTGTTTCCCGGTTGAGTAAATGCATCAGCTGTTCGCCATCATGCACTGCCTTGAACTGTGTGATCACCGGCATGGCTTCCAGGGCCTCTTTAAAGAAAAGGCAATCGTCTGTATCATCATCTGCCAGCAGGATATTGAGTTTTTTTATGTTCATGCGTTTAGAATATATTTTAATTTACCGTTCGAAAATATATTTTCAGCTGCCAGGGGCAGTGCATGGTGAATGACCTGTACGAGTTGCGAAAAACTGGAAGGTTTGCGGATATAGATATCAGCCCCGGTTTTAAAAAGAATTTTTATTTTATCGGGTGCATTGGATGTAGAGAACATGACCACCGGCAGGTCTTTCAGTTTTTCGGTCTGCTTTATTTCCGCCAGACATTCGAAGCCGTTTTTGCGGGGCATATTGATGTCCAGGAAAAGTACATGAGGAAGCTGGTAGATATGATCACCCAGGTACTTCATTAGTTGTTCCCCGTCATTAACGGTTGTAAGCCGGGTTGATACGGGCAATGCTTCCAGTGCTTCCCTGAAAAACTGACAATCGTCAATATCGTCATCAGCAAACAGGATATTCAGTTGTTTTAAATGCATAATAAGTATTTAAATCAGGCTTTTTATTTTACAGGCCGGTACCAGATCTATGCCCTGCACTTGCTGTAATATAATTGAACAGCCGGATCATGGTTTAATGGATACCCTTTTTTCCTTTACCCTCGTAAGTGCATCCTGGATCACTGTCCTGTATTCTGCAAAATCACCGGGCTTGCGTATATATTCCTGTGCACCCATCCTGGAGAGTGTGGTTTTCAGGTTATCTTCCAATTCTATTCCCCTGGTAAAGGAAGTGGTAAACATAATAACGGTAAGTGTTTTTAACTTTTCATTTTCTTTGATCTCTGCCAGGCATTCAAACCCGGTTTTTCGGGGCATGCTCAGGTCCAGGAAAAGCACATCAGGAAGCCGGTCTTCATTTTCCGTAAGATATTTCATCAATTCTTCGCCGTTGTTTACCGTATGGAGGGTTGTATCTACAGGTATTTCCTGTAAGGCCTTATCAAAAAAAAATACGGTCATCCATATCATCGTCAGCAAGCAGGATTTTCAGAGGAACCTGCACTTGATTGGTGTTCATTGGCATCTGCTAAATATGTTCCCCAAGCTTAATAAATATAATGCAAAGATTAATCCCATTTAGCCTTGATTGTGGCATAAAGGTTTAAATAATTTGCATAATTCACACTTGTTATAAATCTGCAAATGGTTATTGTTGGCAGGGGAGTTAGCGGGGCGAGTTGGGAGTCGGGAGTTAGGAGTCGGGAGTTGGAAAATTCGTTTAGTTAGGATGCTGTGCGTTGGTTATAGTTCAATGTTCATAGTTCATAATTCATTGGTCATTGAGACATTGGTCATTGAGACACTAAGTCATTAAGTCACTAAGTCATTAACTAAGTCATTAAGACATTGGGTCAATGACTAACCGGCTTTTTTCATTACGGTGAGCAGTGTTTGCTCTAAAACCAGTTTTAGTTGTTCAAAGTTGCCGGTCTTACGGATATAATCCTGTGCGCCCATTCCTTCGAGTGTGTGCTTCAGGTTATTTTCCAGTTCTAATCCACGGGTAAAGGATGCCGTTAGCATAACTACAGGAAGGGCTTTCAGTTTTTCATTTTCTTTGATCTCTGCCAGGCATTCAAAACCGGTTTTATAAGGCATACTCAGGTCCAGGAAAAGTATATCGGGCAGCGGGCCTGTATTTGCATCCAGCAATTGCATGAGCCTTGCACCGTCTTTAACTATGCTGAGATTTGTTGCAATCGGAATTTCCTGTAAGGCCTTATCAAAAATGATCCGGTCTTCCCGGTCGTCATCGGCCAGCAGGATATTGATCGGATGTTGCTGTAATTTATTTTTCATATGTACTTTCTAAAAATGCCGCGGAATAATTGTATGCTTTTCCCCGGCCATCACATTACATGAATAAATTAACAGTATGCAAATTTTATTCCACAGTAAGTTTTTTTCAGTTGTATAAAAAATGAGAAATAATTACACAATTCTTGATCGTGATCAGTTTCAGGACAGGAGTCGGAGAGTCGTTAGTCAGGGAGTCGGGAGTCGGAGGGGGCCAGTCAGGAGTCATTAGTCATTGGGTCATTAAGTCATTAAGTCATTGGGTCATTGGGTCAGTGTAGAAAAACCTATATGGTCTGTAAGTGAGGAATTGTGTGAGGCAGACCTTATAGAGTTTATGCTGGGTCTTTAGTCATTGGGTCATTAAGTCATTGGGTCATTAAGTCATTGGGTCAATAAGTCATTAAGTCATTGGGTCATTGAATTATTGATTGGTTCCTGAAAACCTGGGTTCATAATGACTCAATGACTTAATGACTTCTTTATTGACTTGTATATCACATCCGGTCCATATACCAGTGCAGTTCTTTTTCGGTCTGTTTATATTGAAAGATAGCAGGGATTATTTTCAGCAGGCGTAAAAAAGCGGTCTCACTTTTTACCACATAATCAATTGCTTTGTGGTGCATACAGCTTACAGCGATTTCAATTTTATCCTGTGCTGAGAGTATCACTACCGGGATTTCGGGGTCGAATGCCTTTATTTTATCGAGCGTATCAATTCCGTTCATGGCATTTTTATCAACGCTGTTCAATGCATAATCCAGGATGATCACATCCGGTTTTTCGGGTAAGTGCGCAATACACAGTTCGCCGGTGGCAAATGTTACTGTTGCATAATCAGAATGTTTCAGGAATTCGATCTCCAGTTTTTTTAAATACAGGGCATCATCATCAACCAGAAAAAGCTTTATTTTTTTTTCGTTTTCCATTTGTTATTTTTTTTACCAGGTCAAATGCATCCCGCCCGGGAATTATTTCAGGACCTGGTGTTTTTAAGTGTTTTATATTCTTCTTCCAGTTCTGTACAGGCCTGTGTACAGATATTTTCAACCTGCAGAACTAGGCCCTGCATTTCGGTTAACTGTTTTTTGGAACCGGTATAATCCTGGAGTTTTTTGGTCATGGCCTCAAACTCAGGTGATATACCCATGATCGAAAAGGAGGGGATCATTTTATGCGCAGCCGTATGCAGCGATTCCCAGTCTTTTTCCTGCAGGCTTTTTTTAATGGTTTCAACAAGCCCTGGTGTTTGTTCAAGGTATAGTTCGATCATTTCCATCATGAGCTTGGCGTCGCATTTGGTGATACTGACCAGGTAGGCCAGGTCGATGCATCTTAATTTTACAGCAACAGCGGTTTCAGCAGTTTCAGCCGGTGTGTTTCTTATTTCCTGCCTGTTCTTTACCAGTCCCATGATCTTGCTGAATAATATCCTTTCATCAACTGGTTTTGCAATGTAATCGTTCATACCTACCGCCCTGCATTTTGCCAGGTCAAACGTGGTCACATCAGCGGTAAGGGCAATGATGGGTATATCTGAATGCAGGGTGTTTCGGATATATTCTGTTGCTTCAAATCCATTCATTTCGGGCATCTGCAGGTCCATTAAAACAATATCGTATTTTTTTTCCTTTAATTTTTCTATGGCTAATTTACCATTGGCAGCAATATCCCTTTTAAAGCCAAAATCATCCAGCAGGGTTTTCATCAGCAACTGGTTGAGTGCAATATCTTCCACTACCAATACATGGATGTTCTTATTCCCTTCAAGCGCCCCCTGGCTTTCAATATCCTGGGCAGAGGCTGCATCACCGGTTGTTTTTTTGAAACTTAAAATAAAACTGAAAACAGCGCCTTTGCCGGGTTTGCTTTTTACAGTGATCGATCCGCCCTGCGATTCCACCAGTTGCTTCACAATAGCAAGTCCCAGCCCGGTACCTCCATACAGCCTCGTGGTATCAGACGATGCCTGGTGAAAATTCTCAAAGATCTGTTCAGCAATATTTTCAGGAATGCCAATGCCGGTATCGGCTACCGTAAACCTGATCGTTACTTTTTCTTCATCAGATTCAAGCAGGGTAAGGCTTACCGTTATCTGGCCATGGGTGGTAAATTTAACAGCATTGCTCACCAGGTTTAAAATGATCTGGTGCAGGCGCACCGGGTCGCCAAGCAATATTTCCGGGATGCTGTTATCATATTCCTTAACCAGTTTTAAATTCTTTTCCTGCACTTTTGTTTCAAACAGGTGCATCATGGCCGATATGGATGATGACATCTTAAAAGGGATCTCTTCAAAGGTCATTTTCCCAGCATCCACCTTGGCCAGGTCGAGTATATCGTTGATCAGTACGATCAGCGAATCGCCGCTGAGTTTTATGGCAGTCAGGTATTCTCTTTGTTTTGGACTTAATTCTGTGTTCAATACCACTTTGGTAAACCCAATGATGGCATTCATCGGGGTACGTATCTCATGGCTCATATTGCTCAGGAACTGCTGTTTGGCCCTTACGGCATCTTCGGCGATAAGCGTTGAGGCTTCTGCTTTACGTTTTTCTTCCTCAGCCAGTGATGTGGCCAGCTCGGCAAATACGATGGCTTCTGTAAGTTCTGTGGATATCCTTTTTTGTTCGGTTACATCCCTGGCCACCAATACCACACCCAGTATGTTGCCATGCCCGTCTTTGTATACCGAGCCATTTAAAAAGACATCCGTAAGCTTGCCATTGGTATGGCGCATTACGAGCGGGGAGTTTACCACATATCCTTCTTTAAATACCTGTTCGTAAACTTCCCGGGCTTTGCGGGGTTCGGTAAAATAATCGAAGAAGTCGCTGCCGGTAAGTTTTTCCTGTGAAAGGCCCGTAAAATCAATGGTGGCCTGGTTCATATCCGTGATCTTTCCTTCGGGGTTTATGGTCACCAGGGGATCTAAACTGGCCTCAATGAGGCTGCGGGAATATTCGGTCAGTAATTTTTCCCGCGTAATAAATAATTCCTGGTGCTTTTGTTTCAATTCAGTATTTGCTTCCTGTAATTCGGCAGTTCTTTTTTCAACGGCTTTCTCCAGTTCTTCTTTTTGCCTGCGCTGTTCTTCTATTTCAGTTTTTGAACCTACCCACATTTTTATTTTGCCATCATCATCTTTTATGGCAACGGCCCGGGTAAGGTGCCATAAAAACTTACCGTCTTTACGCAATAACCTGTTCTCAGTTTCATATGGTTTCCCGGTACGCACAGATTCTTCCCAAATCTTTTCATTTTTTTTCCAGTCATCCGGGTGAATCACCTTTTTCCAGTTTTTGCCCTTTAATTCATCGAATGTTTTCCCGGTATAATCAAGCATGGTCTGGTTAAAATAGGTTTTATTGCCTTCCGCATCAGAGGTCCAAACTTTTTGCGGCATCAACTCAGCCACCTGCCTGAATTGTTTTTCGCTTTCTTCAATTCTTTTTTGAAGTATTACCTCGGTGGTTACCTCATACGCAATAATGGTAACACCCGAAATAACTCCATTTGTTTCCAGGTAGGGCTGGTAAGCAAAATTAAAATACACATCTTCCAGCCTGCCATTTCGTTTTATCGGTACAAGCAGTTCATAACCATGGTAAGGTTCGCCCGTTGTAAATACTTTATCCAGTAAACCGGGTACCACACCGCCGGAAAGCTCGGGTAAAACCTTAATGAGGGGTTTGCCTTCAATATTATTTCCTTTACCCCATATTTTTTGATACTGTCATTGGCAAGGGTGATCACCATGTCTTTACCCTTTAGTACGGCAAAGGCAAAAGGAGATTGCATGAACATCATGCTGTACCGTTGTTCACTTTCTTCAATTTTCTTACGGGCGTTCACTTTATCGGTAATATCTTCTATCGACAGGAGGATCAGTTTCTCCGAACTGTTTTTGTTGATCACCTCGCGTGCATTCAGCAGCATTACCCGCTCACCAATATGTGAAAAAGTATGCGTTACCTCAAAATCCTTGAACATGGTCTTTTCAGGTAGTATCTTTTCAAGCAGTGTCCGCAGTTCAGGGATATCCCATTGTTTATTTCCCAGGTCATAAATTAAAACTTCCTCTGTTTCTTTTTCATTTACGCGGAATGTTTTATAAAAGGAATTGTTTGCAGTTTTAATGCGGAGTTTTTTATCGAGTACCAGCAGGGGTTCATGAATGTTGGCGATGATGGCTTCTGCGTAATCCCTTGCGGCGGTAACCTGTTCATTTAAACTGATCATTTCCTGGTTTACCACGGTCAGTTCTTCATTGGTGCTTTGCAGTTCTTCTTTACCGGTCTCCAGTTCTTCATTCAGGCTTTGCAGTTCTTCACTGCCGCTCAGCAATTCTTCATTGGCACTTTGCAGTTCTTCGTTGGACGCTTCCTGGTCTTCGGTGATGCTGCGCATATCTTCCCGGCTTTGTGCCAGTTCTTTTTCCAATTGCTCTATGCGGGCAAGGTGGGCCGTGAGTTGTGAGTCGCGAGTCGTGAGTTTGGAACCTTTCTTATTTGTTGTTTTAAGGCTTATATCTTTTATCTCACGGCCAACGTTTTCATGAAACAGTACTAAATAATGCGGCTCAATGGTTTCGGGTAACAGTAAGGCTTCAATACTGATATTCCTCAGGGCGCCATTCACATCAATAGGAATATTGTCTTTTATAACCGGCTTACCCTGTTTTTTTTGCTTTATGTAAATGTTTCGTAACTCAAAAGCCAGGCCTTCTTTAGCCATTTTTAATAAATTATGGCTTGGCTTGCCCGGCGATTGCTGCAAATAATTTGCCGTATTGCCCCTGAAATGAACAATGTCCATCAGCTCATTTACAACCACACCTGCAGGGGTGTATTTGCGGAGCATGATGTCATCCGCTGTTTTTTGAAAATCGGTACGGATGTGTTCGGTGCCTGGGCCGGAATTGGTCTGGCTGAAGGTTTGTTCACTCCGCTGGCTGGCCACGTGCATGAATTTACCGGGTACATCTTTGCGTGAAAATAGTTTATCGTTTTTTACTGCAGAAGTAAACAGGTCGGGCACACCGCTGCTGGTTTCAGATTTACCAAGCAGTAAAAAACCTTTTGGGTTAAGTGCATAATGAAAAGTGGTGAGCGCCTTTTTTTGCAGGTAAGGTTCCATATAGATCAGCACATTGCGGCAGCTGATCAGGTCCATTTTGCCAAAGGGCGGGTCCTTTAAAAAATTGTGCTGGGCAAAAACACACATCTCCCTGATGTTTTTATTCACCTGGTAACTGCCATTGACCTTTGTAAAAAATTCCTGCAGGCGTTGTTCCGATACGTTATTCAATTCGGCTTTGGTATAAATACCCTGCCGGGCTTTGGTAATCGCGGGTTCGCTCAGGTCAGTAGAAAAGATCTGCACGTTGCGCATGCTTTCCCCTAAAAACTCTTTCAGGCAAATGGCAATGGAATAAGCCTCTTCGCCTGTGCTGCAACCGGCCACCCATATGCGTATGGGGTCACCGGCAGCTTTATTCTTTACCAGGAAGGGGAAAACGATTCCGCATAAGTTATCATAACTTTTTTGATCGCGGAAAAAGGAGGTTACCGGGATCAACAGGTCCTGGTATAATACATCCTGTTCTGTTTTATTTTCCCGTAAATATTTCAGGTATTCTGCCGGTTCTTCACTTTTATTAATGGCCATCCTGCGGAGTATCCTTCTGCGGATGGTGGTTTGTTTGTAATAGGTAAAATCGGTTCCCTTGCGTAACCGGAGTAAGGAAAGGATCTGTTTAAACACATCCTCATCGGGCATAGGAAGATTCATCAGCATTATGACTGTTTCCATTAATGATCCGGGTTACTTCAAGCAATTTTTCCGGTATTTTTTCGGGAGATAGTATAAAATCAACCACGCCGGCCTGTGCTGCACTATGGGGCATACCTTCATAGGCTGCGGAAGCTTCGTCCTGTGCAAAAGTAATGCCGCCATGGTCTTTAATGGCTTTTAATCCCAGTGTACCATCCGTGGCAGTGCCCGATAATACCACACCGATGGCATGTGATTGATGCACTTCTGCCAGTGAAGTAAAAAAAAGGTCAATGGGCAGGTTACGTTCGTTCTTGTTTTTTGCCGGGCGGGGAGTAAGTTCCAGTTTGCCATCATTGGCGATCATCATTTTATTACTGGGAATGATGTAAATATGGTCGGGTTGTACTTTTACATCATCAGCTATTTCCATCACCGGAATGTTGGTAACCTTTTGCAGCAGTTCGGGCAGCATGCTTTCGTGCCGGGGGTCTAAATGCTGAACCAGTACATAGGCCATCCCGGAGTTTTCAGGAATCGCCTTCAACAGTTTTTTAAATGCATCAAGCCCGCCTGCTGAGGCGCCGATACCCACCACCGGGAACTGGTTTGTGGATTTGGTAAGTGTTTTATCTATTGCCGGGTTTGTTTTTTTTGCTTTCATTAAAAATGATTAGAAAGTATTTTTTTTCTGCAACTGCTTTATTTACAGGGTGTCTTTTATTTCAGCCGGTTCAGGGTGTTCGCCGGGCCGGATCCCGATCTCTTCGATCGGGCTTCGCCGTTTGTCTTTCATTTTTTTAAAATGCGACGGTGTGAGCCCGGTCATTTTTTTAAACTGGTTGGATAAATGGGCCACGCTGCTGTAGTTCATCTTCCAGGCAATTTCGGTAATGTTGAGTTCACCGTAAATGATGAGTTCCTTTATCCGTTCAATTTTATGGGCAATGATGAACTGTTCAATGGTGGTACCCTGCACTTCGGAGAAGAGATTGGCCAGGTAGGTATAATCGTGGTTTAATTTTTCGCTGAGGTAATGCGAAAAATTCACTTTGATGACCTCGTCGGAGTGGTGAACCATTTCGACGATCACATTTTTTATTCTTTCGATCAGCACGGAACGTTTGTCGTCCATCAGTTCCAGCCCGGCATTGAGCAATGCCGCTTTCAGTAATTCATTCTGTTCGGCCGTGATCTTTTCCATGATCTCCACTTCGCCCAGGTCAACAACAATGAAATGCAGCCCGAGTTTCTTCAATTCTTCCTTCACCACCATTTTACAGCGGGCGCTTACCATGTATTTAATATGTAATTTCAAATATTTTTTTTTAAACATCAATAATCAAAATGCTGTGTCCTGTACCCGTTACTGTTACCCGGTATTTTATTAAAGTATGAGGTTCACACCTGTGCCGGAAGTAATGTTCAGCCTTATTGTTAAAGAAGTTTAAAGCAGGAAGGAGTAAGTACCGGAACAACCTGTAAAAATTGCTGCTGCCTGCAATATCTTATATCAAGTTACAAATAATACCTGATACCGGTACCGTTTAGAGCAGTTTTACCGGGTACATAACTTTTTAAAAGGATTCAGCGGCAGTATTGGATCAGTAAACACGGGCATATTCCAATCATTTAAGTAGCCTTGTCTTTTGTATTTCTGATCAGGCCAATGCCTGCAAAAAAGAAAATACCACCGAGCACCCCGGTAAAAATGATCGTTTTAATATTCCTGGTGCCTTCTCCGCCATTCATGAAACTAACGCCGGCATAGATCAGGCCGGCAATTCCCAACAGGGATAAAATAATTCCCAAAATACGTTTTTCCATATTGAATATTTTTCACAAGATATGCGTATAATGCCTGTGCCCATACATATAAATTCCCAATGTGTGAATATTATAACTAATGTATGGAATTGTGTAATGCAGGAGCATTAAATGCACGATACATTTGCATTGAGAATTTTAAAACAACATGCGTTAAACAATCAACTGAAAAAATCCGGGGTTACATGGCATGGATGTTGCCTTTGAGAAAAAAAAATATTTAAAATGACAACAAAGCACTTAATGATCGCAGCAGCGATCGTAACGATCGGTTTTTCTGCATGTACTGCAAAAGAATCCAAAGAAGTAGAAGTATTGAACACCTACGTTGATTCAGTTGAAAACCTGACACCGGTTTATACAACAGAATACTGGACCGTAATAGACAATGGTTACCAGGAAAGACTGGCCCTTGCAGAAAAAGATTATGCAGCACTGGATGCTGAAGCAAAGACCAGGGCTGATGCCAGTAAAGCCAGGTACGAAGCTTTAAAGGCCAGGTACGAGCAAAATATTAAGGATGCACAGGCAGCTGCAAACCCGGCTCCGGGTTCTCCCAATTTCAGAAAAGTATTGAGAGACAGGTTATTTGGAGAAGGAAAGATCGGTGATGATATGCAGTTTGCATTTGTTACCGGTGATAATATACTGGGCATTTACCAGAATTTTGTTGATGTTGTTGCTGATAACAGGAATAGCTATACAAGGGAAGACTGGGATGAGATCAATGTTTTATATGAAGCACTGGATACCCGCAAAAATGCAGTAGAAAAAGACCTTAAATCGAGCGATAATTTAAAAATTGCCGGTTTAAAGATCAAGTATGCATCCATTGCAGCTACCAACAGGGGTGGTACCAAAGTAAAGGAAAACGAAGATTCAAAGCAATAAGCATGTAGAATTATAATTTAACAAAGGAAAAAAACGTTTCAATTTATTGGAGCGTTTTTTTTTGTCATTTTTAATATGGCGTCATCAAATGTGTGAATTATGCAATCATTGAAATTGATTGTGTAATAACATATAATGGTTTTTTAGATACCTTGCTGTGAAATTATCAGAATGGATAATGGTTTTAAAAAGAAATTATTAAAACAGTCTTTTGATACCGGATTATTTACTGCTTCAACAACAGATGATAAACTCAGTCAGCTTGCCTTTAATAATGCTGCACAGGCAAACATTATCACTATTGTAAGTAATGGAAGAATAATTATGGCCAATAATGCTGCTTCCAAACTGTTGGGCTATTCCAAAAAGGAATTACTGACAAAAACCAGGTCAGCCATTTTTAATATCAATGAAAGCAGTTTTAAAAAGATGCTGAAGCAAAGAACAGCCGAAGGACAGTCAACAGCAACCTTAACTGCCATTAAAAAAAACGGAAAGGTATTTACCTGTGAAATAACCTCTGCGGTTTTTGTGGGAGGCCGGGGTGTAAAAAAAGCGATCACTACCATTTCCGATATGAGTCAACATATCCTGAAGCAAAAAAAAATTGACACTGATAAGGAAAGAATAGTTGCTAAGAATATAGTACTGGCACAGGTAAAATCAGATTACAGGCTTGCTGCAAATAACGAATGGATAAAATCTATATCCAAAACTTCGTACGATGTAATGTGGGACTGGGATATAACTTCCGGTAAAATTTATGTTGGAGACAGTATTAAAGAAGTGTTTGGCTATGAAGTAAAAAACAATACCGTACATTTCAAGGATTTTGCCGGCAAACTTCTTTTGAAGGAGAAAAATACAGTTGAAAAAAGATTGTTCAAAGTACTTGCATCTAAAAGCAAACACTGGAATGATGCTTTTTTGTTTAAGTGCCACGATGGCGCTTTTGTTTCTACAACCAGCAGGGCAAGTATTGTAAGGGATGATGCCGGTAAAGCCATACGCCTCATTGGGGCCATACAGGATATCAGCAGGTTACTGGAACTGGAAAAAAAACTGGAAGAGCAGGTTATGGTACACAAAGATGACAGTGACCGTTTCCTGTTGGCGGCCAAACTTTCTTTTGATGTAATATGGGACTGGAATATATTGACCAATGAAGTGTTTTTAGGTGATGGCTTTGAAGAATTGTTTGGGTATACGATAAAGGACAATAAAGGTGATATGATCACTGACTGGGTAAACTATCTTCACCCGGATGATGTGGAAGCGGTTGTAAAGGAACTGCAGGACTGCATAAAATCAACCGCCACCGGGTGGGAGCATGCATACAGGGTTAGCAGGAAAGATGGCTCTGTTGCTAAAGTATTTGTGAGGGCCAGTTGGGGAGGTGCGAACAGCACCTTATATTTAAGCCGTTCTTCTGAATATACACTAAATGCGATTGATGAGATCAGGAACTTAACAAAAGGGTTAACAACAGATATCATCAATAACATTGGCCTTGGTGATGCCATTGAAAATACCGTTCGGGATTTGAGTGAAGTAAACCTGGTGAAGATATCGAGTTCACTTGAAAGTTTTAACGAAGATAGTGTGACTGATAAATTTAAACATAATGTTTTCAGGATCATCCAGGAACAGCTGAATAATATTTTGAAACATGCCAAAGCAGAAAAGATCATTATAAGCCTTGTTCAAAATAAAAGATCCATTAAACTTCGTATATCAGATAACGGGATTGGATATGATACCCGGAAAAAGCAAAAAGGAATAGGAATTGAGAATATCAAAGACCGGGCATCCAGGTACAAAGGAAATGCTGTATTTGTTTCGCAGCCCGGCCGGGGTTGTGTTTTAACTGTACTATTTCCTGTCTCAGACCTGTTGTTGAAAATATCCTGATAACCCTTTATCTGCGATGATTTTATAACCTGCATCCCGGGAAGAATAATTACAAACAACCCGCCTGCAAACTTTGATCAACATTGCCGGCATAATGCACTGATCGTTGCGCCGATTTTCAATAACTTTATAGCGTAAGCAGAAATACTTTACCTGCCTGCAATCAAATAAATATAATGGAATCCCCGGTTGAATATTTTGTTGACAAAGGCTCTGTGGTAAGGGAGATCTGGGGCAAATCTGATACCATTCTTTTTATCTTTTCCGGTGCATCTGCCGAATTTGCTTTAAATAAAGCGGTTGACTGGCTGTATTTTACCGGCAAGCTGCCTGCAGATCCGCTTGGCAGGTTATTTTCCACAGTTAGTTATGCCCGGCAGATCGTTTTTTCAGAGTTACATGCAGCCCATGCTGCCATTGATAAAATAACAGCCATCCATACGGCTGTTGAAAATAACCGGAATGCAAAAATTCCGGATTGGGCTTACCGGGATGTTTTATATATGCTCATCTATTATTCCATTGCCGCTTTTGAATTGCTGGAAAGAAAACTGGATGAAACTGAAAAAGGAAGAGTTATATGATGTATTCCTGCGGATGGGGCAACGGATGCATCTACAAGAGCTTCCGGAAAATTATGCTGCGTGGACGATTAAACGCCGGGAACAATTGCTGGCAGATCTTGTAAAAAGTGATTATACCATTGACCTGTACAGGCAATACAGAAAACACCTGGGAAATTCCAGGTACCTGCTGTTGCTGGAATCGCAAAAGCTGGTGGTACCGGGCATTGTAAAGGAATTGCTGCATTTAAAAAATATACAATGGCTGCGGCCATTTATCCCGGTTTATACATTCAGCCGCACTTTAAAACTGGACGGTTTCATCAAATCGTTCATACTACCTGCAAAATACATGGCTGAAATAAAGGCATTGGATATAAAACGTTGATCAAGTTCTTGGATTCAGTTAATTTTGATAACCATTTCACTTATCTAAAATAAATTTTCATGAGCAATACCATCAGCGCATTATCGCCAACAGAAGTCTGGCAAAATTTTACAGCCCTCAATGCCATACCCCGGGCATCAAAAAAAGAAGAAAAGATAATTCAGTTTATCATTGACTTTGGAAAAAAATTAAACCTGGAAACTACGAAGGATGATGTGGGCAATGTGATCATTAAAAAACCGGCCACACCCGGTATGGAAAATAAACAAACTGTTTGTTTGCAGAGCCACCTGGATATGGTGCATCAAAAAAACGGGGATACCGATTTTGATTTTGCAAAAGAAGGTATACATATGTTCATAGAAGGCGACTGGGTGAAAGCGAAAGGCACTACGCTGGGAGCAGATAACGGGATCGGCGTAGCATCTATCATGGCCATACTGTCATCCAATTCCATTCCGCATCCTGCCCTGGAAGCACTTTTTACCATTGATGAAGAAACCGGTATGACCGGTGCATTGGGATTAAAAGGCGGATTACTGCATGCCGGTATTTTACTGAACCTGGATACTGAAGATGATGATGAACTGACCATTGGCTGTGCCGGTGGTATTGATGTAAGTGCAAACGGGAAATACGAAACCGAACAACCGGTACCCGGCGCTGCAGGATTTCGTATCACCGTAAAAGGCTTAACCGGCGGGCATTCCGGCATGGATATTTATAAAGGCAGGGGCAATGCCAATAAATTAATGAACCGTGTGTTATTGCATGCAGCAGAAAAAATGAATATTCGGATACAAACGATCGATGGCGGCGGTTTGCGTAATGCCATACCGAGGGAATCTTTTGCCGATATCGTTATTGATGCTGAAAAGGCCACTGCTTTTACTGATCTGGTAAAAGAACTGGAGCAGGTTTTAAAAAGTGAATATCAAAGTACTGACCCTGATCTGAATATCAGTATTGAAAAAACGGTTACACCCGGTAAAGTATTGCATGCAGACTTTCAATATAAATTCTTAAGAACAATTGCTGCATGTCCCAATGGGATCTACCGAATGAGTCCTGCCATTGCGGGATTGGTGCAAACTTCCAATAATATTGCCCGGGTGCTTGTAAAAGACGGTGCCTTTACCATTTTGTGTTTAACAAGAGGTTCGGTCGACAGTGAAAAAATGGACCTGGCCAAAACCATCTGTTATAATTTTGAGCTGGCAGGCGCCACACCGGAATACGGGGGCTCATACCCGGGTTGGGCGCCAAAACCGGATGCACCCATCGTTAAACTGATGAGCGACCTTTACGAAGAACGGTATAATGAAAAAGCCAAAGTGAATGCAGTGCATGCCGGGCTGGAATGTGGCATTATCGGGAAAAATTATCCCAATATGCAGATGATCTCCTTTGGTCCCAATATCCGTGGCGCACATTCGCCCGATGAAAAAGTGCAGATCAGCTCGGTACAGAAATACTGGCCCTATTTACTGGAAACGTTAAAACGGATACCGGAAGAGAATTAAACGAAACCAGTGGCTGTCTCAAATACAAAGAAACGGATCATAGCCGGGAAGGCGGCAAGACGCAAAGTTTTTCTTTCTGCCCTTGTAATAGCCTTTATTTATTCTTGATAAAAACAACCCCCTCCTGTATTTCGGCTGCCAGTTGCTGAATGGTTTTTGAAGTAAATAAATTGATGAGCTGTTTTTTAATGACCTTGTATTGGGCATGCATGGGGCATGGTTCAATTTCGGAACACAACTTGAGTCCCATCACACATTTTTCCAGTATCTGGTCTTCACCCATGGCGAGCAGTATTGAACGCACGGGCAACTTTTTAGCTTTTTCCGACATGTAAAAACCGCCATGCGGCCCCCGTACCGAACTCACCACCCGGTTGTCTTTTGTAAGTGACTGCAGGATCTTTGCCGTAAAGGACCTGGGAGAATCAATGGCAGTTGCTATTTCTTCAATACCCAGTTTGTGCGCTTCAGAACTTTTCTGTGCTAAATAAATGGTTGCCCGCAGGGCATATTCTGTTGCTTTTGAAAACATATGAATGGTAGAATAAGAACGGGTTATTAAATCGGGTTGTTTTAAGATTCACACAATTGGCCTGCTGTCCATTCGGCATAGGAATCTTTTGTTTCAAATAATAATAAACGAACCAGTTTTATTTTATCGTTCAATAATTGCTGCAGTACCTGTTTAACATACAGCAACAGGTTTTCGGCTGTTGGTTCTTCTTCAAATATAACAAGGTTTTGCAAAGATGCGAGCGATG
This sequence comes from Chitinophagaceae bacterium, assembly GCA_016703625.1. Lineage (GTDB taxonomy): Bacteria > Bacteroidota > Bacteroidia > Chitinophagales > Chitinophagaceae > Ferruginibacter. Next base: position 78,024 of record JADJBP010000010.1, read on the forward strand.
GGTTTGCGGCCATGAAATGGCGTGAAAGCAGCAGGCTGTGATCGAATTTTTCAATGACGGCTTCCCTCACCATGTTCTTTATTTCTTTAAAATCCATGATAAATCCCGGTGCCGGGATGAAACCGGGTTCAAAAAGGCCGGTTGAAACCGTAACGTGCAGTTCATAGGAATGGCCGTGAATATTTTTACAGTTGCCGGTATGGCCATGTATGGCATGTGCCATTTCGAAGTGAAATATTTTTGTAAGTTTAAGCATAATAACAAATTAACAGCGTTAGGGGTTTACGTTTTATTCCACAATAAGCTGTACGGGTAGCCGGTCCTGTCCTGTACCGGGTTTATTGACAAGGTATTTGAAATAACAGGCCGCCTGGTTTTTAAGCAGGGGATACAGGATTAAAAAGAAACCGGTTGCCATGGCAGATCCCGAAATAAAAAAAACAATGAAATAAGGTTTTAACATCAGCATCATACTGCTGAAGGGCAATGGGGTCTCCTGCATCTGCCACCTGGCTTTTAAAACACCGGCTGCAATAAGGCTGATCCAGAAAATTAAAAGCGAAATATTAACGGTGGCGTAACCACGCTTCAGCCATTTTATGTTTTTTTCCGAAAGGGGGGTACAGGTATCGTGTAAAATGTCGAATGCTATGGCCAGCAGCAAAAAACTGTTGATGCCGATCGTGGCCCCCATGGTATGTGCCACGGTAATATGGGTGCCATGCGTATATACATTAACTGCAGGTATGCTCATGGCGATGGCAAGGGCCAGTGTAAGAAATATCCATATATCGGCAGCCACGATAAACCGGTATGCGGTATGATGAAAATGTTTACGGGCGGTGCTTACCGTGGATCTCCATTGCCAGATGATCCTGCCTATTATGAAAAGTTCCGTCATACTTACGGCGTAGCTGATGTGCTTTATAAAAGGGTAGGTGGGCAGGGTATATATATGGTGCCCCCAGTTGAACATCAGGTTGAATAAACCGGTAAAGTACAGGATAAACGCAATGGGAGCATGGCTGTATTTATTATTGCCGCTGATCTTTTCCATCAGGAAAAAGCTGCTGCCGTAGATCAGCATGTTCCAGGCGCCCACCATCGACCCATAGGATTTCCATTGAATGGTCATATCATTCACCACGCTGTTCCTGAAGTAAGGAAATATCCATAAATAGGATTCAATGAAAGTGAACAGGAAAAAGAACAGGCCCGTGATCCACATCCATACATAAACCGGCTGTTTTCTGAAACTGCTGATGGATCGTATGAAATTGATGATGAACAGTATCCACCCGGCAGCAATGGGAATTGCCAGTGCCGGATGAAATTCCCAATATTCCCTGCCGCCAAATATGCCGGCTGTATAAGAAATTAAAATGGTAATTACTGACCCGGCAAAAATGCTTAACTGTATTTTCACCAGCAGGGGGCAATATAATTTTTTGCCGGTATACTGCTGTAAATAGGTAAGTACTGCACCTGTTGCTCCAAAAATGATCCAGAAAACTACAGATGAAACATGCAGGGGCCTGATCCGCTCAAAGGAAAGATATTCTTTTAATGACCCGGGTACCAGGTATTGCCATGCGCCGGTAAGCCCGAATAATAATCCGGCTGCCAATAACCCGAGCCCGGCGATCATAAACAGCCTGGATGTTGTGGGCTTATTATTGTTCAATGCTGCCATCATAATTAAGGGTAAAAGTTTTTGGGTCTGATTTGCCGGATGCATCTATCGATTCCAGGAATGCAGTGAGATCGGTTATCTCACGCCCCGTTAATTGAAAATTTGGCATTATGGTTGTCCCGTTTTTAAGAAAGGCCTGTATATAAGCAGAACCTCTTACAGAATATACATTGGTTAGGTCGGGGCCCAGGTACCCACCAAGTCCGTAAACCTGGTGACAGGCATTGCAATTATATTGTTGCCAAACCATTTTACCGGAATCCGCTTCTTTGTTTGCTGCAGCAACCTGTACAGGCAATGCTGCATACAGAAATAGAGAGTATCCAATAAAAGCTGTCAGCAATAATGATATTACCACAAAACGATGCCTGTCTGTTTTCATAAAAAACATTCACAAATAATTAAAGACAAAGTTATCTTTAATTCCTATATTTGCCAATAAATTTTATTGTTTAACCAGGAGGGTATACAGATGGCGGGAAATAATGTGTTATTTACCAGGATACAAAACCAGGTACTTAACCTGAAGATGAATATTTTTTGGAGACTGCAGTATTATGTGCTGGTACTGCGCAAAAAAGGAAGAAATAAATATTTTTCCAATGAGGGCCGGCTGCAATATGAAAAACCTTTGGTGTATTCCTGTTCAGGCTGTTCCAGTGCTGCACAAATGGCAAATTATATTGCCCTGCAACTCGACAGGAACGGCATTGCTGAAATGTCATGTATTGCAGGTGTGGGTGGTAATGTAAAGAAACTGGTTAGCATTGCTTTAACCGGAAGGAAAATTATTACTATTGATGGATGCCCGCTGGCCTGTTCAAGAGCTTGCCTGGGCAATCATTCGATCAATGCCCACGGTCATTTTGAACTGACGGCCATGGGCGTTAAAAAAAGGGATCATGAAGATTTTGACCCGGGTGAAGCGAATAAAATATTAAAAAGGATCCGCGAAGCAGTTACTGAACTGTATACGTAACCTGGGCGGCATGTTGATTAAACAAACCATTGTATAAAAGTAACAGACCATGAACGAAACCATCATTCAATTTTTACAGGAACAAACCTGCGCCAGCATCTGCTGTGCAGATGAAGCAGGGAAGCCTTATTGTTTCAGTTGTTTCTATGCATTCAACAGTGATACCGCGATGCTATATTTTAAATCATCTGCGCAATCCCGGCATGCCGGGCTGCTGCAGAAAAACCCATTTGTTGCCGGTACGGTATTACCCGACAAACTAAACAAAATAACCATACAGGGCATACAGTTTGAAGGAACAATATTGGATGCCCGGCAGCCATTGGTAAAACGTACGTTGGGCATTTACCTTGCCAAACATCCGCTTGCTCTGGCCATTCCCGGTGATATTTGGGCACTGCAGCTCAATTCGGTAAAAATGACTGACAGCACACTGGGCTTTGGAAAAAAGCTGCTATGGGAACGGGAAGCGGAAAAGCAAACCGTAAATGATATCATCAATAACCTGAATCTTAATTAAAAAATTAAATCGCATGAAAAAATTAAAAACGCTGTTTATCATGATCCTTCTTACATGGCTGGCATTACCGGTTTTTGCGCAGGAAGCAAAGTGGATCGAAATGGAAAATTTCCATGCCGTGATGAGTATAACCTTTCATCCTGCAGAAGAGGATAACCTGGAACCGGTAAAGAAAAATGCGGCTGAACTGCTCAGCAGGGCAAAAGCCTGGCAAAAGGCGGATGCGCCTGCAGGGTACAATGGTACTGCAACACAACCCGTTTTAAAGCAACTTGTAAAGCAATGTAAACTGATCAATGCTGCCGTTAAAAAAAATAATAAATCGGATGCAGAACTAAAAATAATGATAACCAGGGCACATGATATATTTCATGAGATCAAGGAAAAGTGCAGAAAATAGATTGCATCAATTACGGGATCATACCTGTCAACTTTAGTTTTAATATACTATGAATAACACATCACCACATACTTTTCATATCCCGGTAATGGGATTGGCATTTACGGTTGACAGCCCTATTAAAGTAGCACGTTTTGGTATCACATCTGTCATATCAATTGTAGAGAACAGGCTGATTGAAATGATGCGCAGGCAATATTACCCGGCTGTTGGAAAAGAATACCAACCGATTACCCCTCATGAAGATGATTTCAGGGCGAGGCGGATCACGGATTACCTGAACCTGGTAAATACTATTGTTGAGCAGCAGGTTGAAAAACTCAGGAGTTTAGCATTTGAAGCGGGCTCAGAGATAGTAAAGTATTTTGAAATGCTGCCGGAAGAAAGCAAATTGAAACCATTGTTCAGCCAAATGATGAAGATGGGTGAGGGTATGGAAAAATTTAAACTGGCAGAATATTTACGTACACAGATCCGTGCAGGCAGCATTGATGTAAACATCATGACAAAAACAGACCGGAATAATTTTAATAAAGCCGGTGAATTAATGGAAGATGGTTCAGATGCAGTGGTTGCATTGCGGGGATATGCAAAAAGTGATCTTACCAATTCGTCGGTGATCTTTTCTGCCGGAACCAATTTGCGGCTGTACAATTACCTGGAGAATTGTCCGGGCTTTGAAGTGAATGCCGATGGCGGATTTACAAAAAAAGTGGTCATTAAAGTAAGTGATTACCGGTCGGCTTTCATCCAGGGGAAATACCTCGCCAAAAAAGGCATTTGGGTAAGTGAGTTCAGGATCGAGTCGGGTTTAAACTGTGGCGGCCATGCTTTTGCCACTGATGGATATTTGCTTGGGCCCATACTGGAAGAATTCAAGATCAAAAAGCAGGAATTGACAGATGCATTATTTGAGCTGTACAATAAAGCGCTGCTGCAAAAGACCAACAGGAAATTTGTATATCCGCCCGAATTGAATATTACTGTTCAGGGAGGTATCGGTACACATGCTGAAGATGATTTTTTAAGGGAGCATTATAAAGTAGCGGGCACAGGATGGGGAACACCTTTTTTACTGGTTCCCGAAGCTACCACGGTGGATGAAGATACTTTAAAACTGCTCTGTGCCGCCAAAGAAGATGATGTGCTGTTGAGCAAAAACTCACCTTTTGGAGTACGTTTATATTACCTGAAAGGAACCAGTGCAGATAAAGAAAAGCTGGCCCGGATAGAAAGCGGCAAACCCGGTAGTCCCTGTACCGAAAAACACCTTGCATTTAATACCGAATTTACAAAAGAGCCTATCTGTACAGCATCCCATAAGTACCAGCAGTTAAAGATCGCACAGTTGCAATCACTTCACCTGGCTGTTCCTGAATACAACAGGCAACTGAATGAGGTATTGGATAAGGAATGTTTATGTGTAGGACTCAGCAATGCAGCTTCCATAAATTATGCCCAGCCATTTGTTAAAAAACTGCATGCAGTAAATATCTGCCCGGGTCCCAATATTGTAAATTTTTCGGAACTGGTATCCCTGCAAACAATGGTAGACCATATTTACGGCAGGAGAAATATTCTTGCCAATGCTTACAGGCCGCATATGTTCATTACAGAATTAAATTTATACATCAATTACCTGAAAGAACAACTGGAACATGATTTTAAAACAAATCAGCTGGCCGAAAGGAAAAAATATTACGTTACATTTTTTAAGAACCTGCAGGAAGGAATTTTATATTATCGCCAGTTGCAGGGTATTTCACCAGCCATCCGTAAACTTTTTATAAACCAGTTAAACCATGCCGGCTTCGAACTGGAGTTACTGCATTTTCAATATCCCTTTATCAATCAGTAAAAGTAAAGGCTGGCTCTCCGTAAGGAGGGTCAGTTTTTTTAACTGTTTCTCCATCTGAAAACAGTGAAAGCGGATTTGAAATTGAAAACAGGAAAGGCAAGCTTTGAAAGCTTGCCTTTCCTGTTGCACCCGGGTTCAAAAACAGGATTGTCATATTTCTGTCCTATAAAAGTATTTAAATACTTTTATAGATTGAATTCCTTTATCTTTGCTTTATCAAACCATTTAAAAAATCAATATTATGCAAACAACAGCAGAAAATATCCTGGATGTAACCTTACTGGAACCCCGTCAAAAACACCCCACCATTTTTGTACGTTTTGATGAACTGGCAGCAGGGGAGCATTTAACCATACACAATGACCATGACCCCAAACCCCTGTATTACCAGTTGATCGGGGAAAGGGGAAATATTTTTACCTGGGAATACCTTGAGCAGGGACCCGAATGGTGGATCGTGAAAATTTCAAAAAAGATCGCGGGAGAAAATGAGGAAACACTTGGACAAATTGCTGCTAAAGACCTGCGCAAGGCACAGGTATTTAAAAAATACGGTTTGGATTTTTGTTGCGGCGGAAAAAAAACGGTGAAAGAAGCCTGTACAGAAAAGGGGCTGGATGTTACAAAAGTTGAACAGGAACTGCAGCAGGCAGATAAAATGCCATCGGCACGCCCGGTACCTTATGGCGACTGGAGCCTTGATTTTTTATCAGACTATATTGTGAATACCCATCACAGTTATGTACGAAACAGCCTGCCCGACCTGTTGATGTATGCCGAAAAAGTAAAGAGCGTGCACGGTGACCGGCACCCGGAATTAATACGCATCAATCAATTGGTTATTGAGATCAATGCTGAACTGGGTGCACACATGATCAAAGAGGAAAAGGTATTGTTCCCTTACATTAAGGCGCTGGTAGCAGCAAAAGACAATACACAACCCTTACAGGCAGCTCATTTTGGAACGGTACAGAACCCGATCAACATGATGGAGATGGAACACGAACTGGTGGGTAAGAACCTGGAGGAGATCAGGGAGCTTTCAAAAAATTATGCATTGCCCGGAGATGCCTGTGCCAGTTACAGTTTGCTGTACCGGATGTTGGAAGAATTTGAAGAAGACCTGCACCTGCATGTTCACCTGGAAAATAATATCCTGTTTCCAAAGGCACTGGAAATAGAAAAGCAATTAAATAACTAAAGGATTTATTTTGATTCTTTAAATAGTCATATTTTCTCAGACTAAAAATCTTAAAAAGATGAAAATAATACAGATCATGTTACTGGCAACAGGTTTACTGCTGGCCTGTAATTCAAAAACCGAAAGCCCTTCAACTGTAGAACCTGCTGCAGAAATACATGCGCCTGACGATCATGCATCCGGGCTGGTTTTAAACAACGGCGCCAAATGGAAGGCCGATCTATCAACGATCGGGAATGTGGACCTGCTGCAAAAAGTGGTTTCAGGTGCAAAGAAAGAAAGCCTGGACAACTATTTGCAAACAGCAGCCCAATTAGAAGCTGGTTTGAATAAAATGGTGAGTGAATGTAAAATGCAGGGCGCCGACCATGATGCTTTGCACCTATGGCTTGAACCGCTGATGGAAAAAACCAACAACCTGAAAAAGTTACTGCCACCGGAGAGGCAGCAACACTTTTAACTGAAATTGAAAAACAGGTCAACCTGTTTCCACAATACTTTGAAAAATGATAACCATAAACGCCAATACTAAAATTGCGGGCCTGATAAAGCAGCATCCCGATGCGCTTGAAACGATTGTCAGCATTTCTCCCAAATTCAAAAAATTGCGGAATCCCATTTTACGTAAAGTGATCGCCGGCAGAACAAGTATTGCCATGGCTTCCAGGATAGGTGGTTGCAGTGTGGATGATTTTTTCAACAGGTTGCAGCCCCTGGGTTTTGACATAGATACAACTGCTGTTGTCACTGAAAAGGCAGGTGAAGATAAGCGGGTTCCGGAATTCATGAATAATATACCGGCTGATAAAATTACTGAACTGGATGTACGCCCGGTCATTGATAATGGTAAAGACCCGCTGTCCTTTATCCTGCAAAAAGTGAAAGCATTGGAAACGGGTTCTGTACTTAAGATCATCAATAGTTTTGAACCCACGCCTTTAATGCTCCTCCTCGGCAAACAGGGCTTTGAATCCTATGCAGAAGTAATCAGCGATGAATTGGTAAATACTTATTTTTATAAGCAGGCAGATAAACCCATGCTGTTTAAAGATAACGTGGCTGATTATTCATCAGGCTGGGATGAAATACTGAACCGCTTTAATGGTAAACTTGAAACGGTTGATGTACGGGAACTGGAAATGCCTTTGCCCATGCATACGATTCTGGAATCATTGAACAGTTTGCCTGTTGATAAGGCATTGTATGTATATCATAAACGCATACCTGTTTTCTTATTGCCCGAGCTGGAGGAAATGCAATTCAGTTACCGCATTAAAGAGGTCAGTGATGGGGAAGTGCATTTACTGATCTATAAAGACTGATATGTTTGCCACAACAGGACATACGGAAACCGCAACTACCAACTATAAAGCAGTGTTGCCATTTTACGGCTATGCCGCTCTTGCTTTCCTGGCAGCCTGTATACTTTTATTATTTTCTGCTGCGGATATTTCTGGGCATTATTTTTTACCGCATAACCTCGCCATCATCCATACTATGGCATTGGGCTGGGGTACCATGGTGATCCTTGGAGCCAGCCATCAATTGATCCCGGTACTGATCGAAGGAAAATTGTACAGCCACAGGCTGGCATATATTTCATTTGTTTTGGCAGCCACAGGTATTCCATTACTCACCTATGGGTTTTATGTTTTTGATATGGGCCGTCCTGCACAATGGGGTGGGATAGGGATCATTGCAGCCATCATTGCTTACGGGGTGAACCTGGCAATGAGTATGGTTAAAAGCAAACATGAAAATGTGCATGCTTTTTTTGTTTTTACGGCAGCTATATGGTTATTGGCAACAGCCATCGTAGGGCTGCTGCTGGTTTACAACTTTACCTATCCTTTACTGCAACAAAGTTCTTTGGCCTACCTGTCATTGCACGCACATATCGGCATCGTTGGCTGGTTCTTATTATTGATAACCGGGATCGGTTCAAGATTGATACCCATGTTCCTGATCTCCAAATACAATGATCCAAAAAAGTTATGGTGGATCTACGGTTTGATCAATGGGGGGCTATTGGCTTTCGTTTTTATATTTTTGTATACCGAAAGCAGGCTGCTCCTTTTGATACCATTGCTGGCCTTAGCATCAGCCATTTTTTTATTCGGTATTTTCTGTTACCGTTCATACCGGCAACGCATACGTAAAAAAGTAGATGAACAAATGAAAGTTTCGTTGCTTTCCGCAGGCATGATGTTTTTACCGATGGCCTTCCTGGTGATAATTATTGCCTTACTGCCCGTATCCGGTATTGAAAATACCCGGCTGGTGATCGCTTATGGGTTCATCATTTTTTTTGGATGGATAACCGCAATAATTTTGGGAATGACCTTTAAGACCTTACCGTTTATCGTATGGAATAAAGTGTATCATCGCCTTGCCGGGAAAGGTAAAACACCCAATCCAAAAGAGCTGTTCAGTAATATCATTTTTAAATGGATGGCTGTGGCTTATATTTCGGGGTTTGTATTATTTAGTGCCGGAATTTTACTGAATTTTACATGGCTGTTGCAAACGGGGGCAGCATTGCTGCTGGTAACCGCATTCCTGTATAACTGGAATGTAATTAAATTGCTGATGCATAAACCGGTTTTATTATGAGTGTAATTACCAATAATAAATTGAAATGCACCATTGCACTGGCTGCCCTGCAACAGGTGGAAGACCCTGAGATCGGGTTGAATATTGTGGACCTGGGATTGGTATACCGGCTAGACTTTGATGAACCGGGCATGAAGATCATTTGCACCATGACACTGACAACACAATTTTGCCCGATGGGGGAATCGATCACCAATGCGGTAAAACAAAACCTGCAGGTAAGCTTCCCGGATTACGAACCACTTATTCAGTTAACTTTTGACCCGCCCTGGGATCATACCCTGATCTCCGAAGCGGGCCAGGAATTTTTAAACCAACTATAAATGCTCAGTCTTACCTGTAAAACAGCCATCAAAGCGGTTATTTACCTTGCTTCAAAATTTGAATCGGGTGAAAAAGCCGGTATTAAGGAAATTGCAGCGTTTATTGATGCCAGTGAACATACCGTAGGGAAATTGCTGCAGGCCTGGTAAAGGGTGACGTGATCAACAGTTCAAAAGGCCCGGCCGGCGGTTTTTATATCACTGAAAAGCAAAAGAACCAGCCTGTTATCAACATCGTAGAAACGATCGATGGAAAAAATGTATTCAATCAATGCGGGCTGGGGTTAAGTAAATGTTCGGCAACACATCCCTGTCCCATACACGATGATTACAAAAAGGTAAGGGACCTGTTTGAAAACCTGTGCAGGCAGAAAAAAATTAATGATCTCTGTGCGCCGGTCAACAGCGGGCTGGCCTATTTACTGGGCTGATCATTTACAGTTTCTCAAATTTAGCCTGGAAGAACCTTAAATACTTTGGTTCATAGATCATCTTCATTCCTTTAATGCTATTCCTGCGGTCATACACACGTGCTGCAGATTCTGCGATCACATCCATATGTGCCTGTGTATATACCCGGCGCGGAATGGTAAACCGCACGAGTTCCAGTTTGGGAAAATAATTTTCACCATTGGCTTTTCTTCCGGCCGACACAACACCTCTTTCCATGGTTCTCACACCTGCATCCAGGTATATTTCTGCTGCCAGTGTTTGTGCAGGGAACTGATCCTGCCGGATATGCGGCAAAAACTTTTTTGCATCAACAAAAATACCATGACCGCCAATGGGTTTAACGATCGGTACACCATACTCCATCATTTTCTCTCCCAAATAAATTACCTGTCCAACCCTTGCCCTGATATGGTCATCATTGATGCTTTCGCCGATACCGATGGCCATGGCTTCCATATCCCTTCCGGCAAGCCCGCCGTAAGTATGCAGTCCTTCATACACCACCACCATATTCCTGGCTTCTTCAAAAACATCCCAGTCATTTACGGCCAGGAAGCCGCCAATGTTTACCAGGGCATCTTTTTTGGCACTCATGGTTGCGCCATCGGTGTAACTGTTTATTTCTTTTACAATTTCCCTGATCGTTTTTTGTTGGTATCCTTTTTCACGTTGCTGAATAAAATAAGCATTCTCTGCCACCCTGGTCATATCATGGATCACACGGATCTTATGTTTTTTGGTGAGCGCCCGCAGCTCTTTTAAATTTTTCATACTAATGGGCTGGCCGCCTGCCATATTCACACTGGTGGCCATGCTTACGTAAGGAATTTTTTCTGCGCCGTGTTTTTTGATCAGCTTTTCCAGTTTTACGAGGTCAACATTACCTTTAAAGGGAAATTCATTTTCCGGGTCATGGGCTTCATCAATGATAATGTCTTCAAATTTTCCACTGGCCAATTCCTGGTGCAGGCGGGTAGTGGTGAAATACATATTGCCCGGAATAATGTCGCCTTTCTTAATCAGTATTTTTGATAAAATATTTTCGGCTCCCCGTCCCTGGTGTGTGGGAATAAGATATTTGTAACCATACACATCCTGCACCACTTTTTCGAGGTGATAAAAATTGCGGCTGCCTGCATAGGCTTCATCGCCCATCATCATACCTGACCACTGGCGGTCGCTCATGGCAGAGGTTCCGCTGTCTGTCAGCAGGTCAATGTACACGTCTTCCGACTTCAATAAAAAAGTATTGTAGCCTGCTTCCTTCATGGCTTTTTTTCGTTGCGCTGGCGTTGTCATTTTCAGTAACTCCACCATTTTAATTTTATATGGCTCGGCCCAGCTGTGTTTACTATTTTTCATTGTGTATTATTAATTAGTAGTATTATGAAATGCCCCATCCTTGAATTGCCCCGGCCTTGAATTGCCCCGGCCTTCAGGTCGGGGTAACAAAATGTATTTTTTTTAATGGGGCTTTAGCCCCTTCTGTTTCATCAAAAGGTTTCAGTTTTGCAGTAAAATGACGCAGTGTTGGTGCTTCTTCAATAATTGTTAATCCTTTTATTGCATCCCGGTTATTAAAAACCTCAATGATCACTTCAGCCACATAATCAATATGGCTTTGCGTATATACTCTCCTGGGAATCGCCAGGCGAACCAGTTCCAATGCTGCAGGTACCAGTTTTTCCATCCCCTTGGGCAGTATATTTCCCAAACATCAGCGACCCGATCTCCACACTGCGGATACCACCATGTACATATAAAGATCCAACCAAGGCCTGGCCGGGATATTGGTCAACAGGTAAGTGTGATAAAAATTCATCGGCCACCAGGTACACGGCATGTCCGCCTGCGGGCTGCATCACCGGAACATTGGCAGCAATTAATTTATTGGTGAGGTATTCAATACTGCGGATGCGGTATTGCAGGTAATGTTCGTCCATCACTTCATTCAATCCAATGGCAATGGCTTCCAGGTCCCTGCCGGCAAGCCCTCCATAGGTTGGAAAGCCTTCTGTCATGATCAACAGGTTGCGGCATTGCTGTGCCAGCGCTTCATGGTGCATGGCTAAAAAACCACCGATATTGGCAAAGGCATCTTTCTTGGCGCTCATGGTACAGCCATCGGCATAGGAAAAAGTTCTTTTACAATTTCCGGTATGGGTTTACCGGCATATCCTGCTTCACGCAGTTTTATAAAATAAGCATTCTCAGCAAAGCGGCATGCGTCAATGAACAACGGGATATTATTTGCTGCACATACTTTTTTAATATCTTTGATATTCTGCATGCTCACTGGCTGCCCGCCGCCTGAATTATTGGTAACGGTAAGGATGCAAAGCGGGATATTGGCTGAACCTTTTTCTGCTATGAACTTTTTCAATGCATCCACATCCATATTTCCTTTGAATGGCGCTGGTACTGTTGGATGTTTTCCTGCTTCACAGACCAGGTCAATGCCTTCGGCTCCTGAAAATTCGATATTGGCGCGGGTAGTATCAAATAATGTATTGCTCACAAAATATTTGCCTTTGCCGCCAAGCACGCTGAACAGGATCTTTTCTGCAGCCCTTCCCTGGTGCGTTGGGATCACCAGCGGCATTCCGGTGATATCCTGGATGGTTTTTTCAAAACGAAAAAAACTGGGACTGCCGGCATAGGATTCGTCGCCCTGCATGATGCCGGCCCACTGGTTGCTGCTCATGGCGCTGGTACCGCTGTCGGTGAGCAGGTCGATAAGTACATCTGTGGAATGGATGAGAAAGGGATTATAAAATGCTTTTTCTAAAATTATTTTTCTTTCCGCAGCGGTGTTGAAATAAATGGGTTCAACAGATTTGATCCGGAACGGTTCTATAATGGTTTGCATACAAAATGTATTAAAAATTGAGTAATAAAGCGGAGGCCTGATTGCAGGCAGGGGAGATGAATGATCAGGAAGGACGGCTGATGATATTTTTCCAGATTTGCATACTGGCAAAATTATGATTAAACAGGTCAAAAGACCTATGACTTTAGTCATAGATCTGAAGAAAATAAAAGCATTGGTTTTTAAACAGCGATGCTTTCTGGTACGGGCCTGTTATTGTAGATCTCTTCACCGTTATAATGAATTTCCCAGGTTACCGGTATCGCTTTTTTCAGCAGGCTGCTTACGCCACAATATTTTTCCTGTGAATCCATGACGGCTTTAAATGCTGCTTCTTTTTTACTTTGATCACCCTTAAAGGAATACAGGACATGCATCGCAATATATTGAATGGGTGCCTGTTTGCTGAGTTCCCCGGTTACCTTCATACTCAGGTCATCCACATCGTTACCTGCCTTGCGGAGCAGGGCAATGATATCCATACCGGTACAGCCTGAAAGGGCAGCCATTACAAGGTTTTGGTATGGGCGCCTGGTCTTCACCACCTGATCTTTCAGGCGCATCCATAATAACGCTGTGCCCGTTTATAAGTGCGTTGAACTGCATCTTGCCCATCCATTGTGTTTCTATTTCATGATATGCCATTGGTACAAATTTAATTGGTTATTTATAAGGCAAAAGTAGCCGGAATGGAACGGTTGTATTGTAACTTAAATCACAAAACATTGATGTAATTAGATGATTCTAATCAGGTTTATTGTTGTTTGGGAAATTTTTTCCGGCAGGAAAAGCCATTTTATTTTTACCATATTTCCTTTTGCAAAGACCATAAGCAATGCACCTGCAAATAAAAGGATGGCAGCACCCAAGAGCAGTTCATTGATGAAGGGGATAGCAGTATAGGTTATGGCGGCAACACCCTGTATCATCAACAACATTTCATTGAATATAACGGCACCGGAAAAAACAAATGCACCTGCCATGGCCGTTTTATTACCTATAAAATACTTTTGGGCAAACATATACCCCAGCAAGAACAAGGTGATAACGCCCAGTAAAACCAAATGTAGGTAACCGATCACAATGGGCCTGAAACCAAATGCGAGGTCGCTTAATCCGGGGAAAGTGGATCCCAGCTGCAATAAGAATTTTAGTCAATTGCAATTCCTGCAAAGCCCAGGATGTATTTTGCGATCACAGAAAAATTATTTTTTAAGGGCTGCCAATTTATTTTTAACAGGTTTACCAACCATATCCAGCCGGCAAGCTGTGCAACAGCGGCTATGATCACCAGTATGTAAACCCATATCGGTAGCGGCATCCATAAGGTGGATAAAAAATATGCCGGAACAGCTGCAAACGCGAATAGTTTGAATATTTTTTTAAATGCATCTGCTGCTTTAACAAACAGGCTGATGTATGCTGTAAATAAACCCATGCAGGCAAAAAAGAACCAGCCGTTGTACTGAAAGTGCAGGTAAAAATATTCGGCAGCCAGGTACCATTTTTCATGAATGACTTTTGAATACATCATCATGGTTAATGCAAAAACGCCCAGGGATGAAAATGCATTAAAAAATACCGCAGCTTTAAACCACAGATGCGTTGTTTGTTTAAAAGCCTGTTTATTCAGATCTTTCCAGTAGTAAACGGCAAACGCATAACTCTACAAGTACAGAAGCTGAAGAAAAGATAATGGAGTATAATCCGTATCCTTCAATGGGGAATGCAACCAGCATGCCATAGGCAGTAAACAGGTTGGCGTACAACAGCCAGCGGTATCTTTTATAAATCGTTTCTCCTTTACTGTTTGCCAGGTAAACCACCATCAGTGTCATGATGGCCTGGGTGATCCAGCCGGAAAATGCAAAATGAGAATGCCCGTGTAGCAGGTGTTTTTGATCTATAAAGGGAAGCGGGTACAGGATCTTATAGCGCAGCACAACACCAATGGTTGCCACGATCAGTAAATTCAGCAGCGTGATCTTTAACCATCGGTATATTGGAAATGACATAATTTCTGTTTAGAGCAAAGTAACTGATGAACGGAAATCAATAATATGATTTGAATCATATGATAATTTACAATTTAATAATCTCTTTAAAGTTATGGGGTTCTTAGATCCCGCTCTTTTGTAGAGGGGGTTGGGGGTGCGGTCAACAATATACTTTGCCTTTGCTGATCTGTAACTCACCTTTCAGCTGCATGTTTTTCATGGTGCGTATAACTGTTTCCACCCGAAGCCCGGTCATATCAGCGATCTGCTGCCGGGTGAGTTTAAGCCTGTTGCTTTTGGTGCAGATATTTTTCTGGGTTTGTTTAAAATACTGAGCAATGTTGAAATGCTGTTCTCCGGGTTATGATTGCCAGTTCTTTCAGGATGAGGAATTTAAACCGCAGCCTTTGGGCAAGCAAACGGGTAAACTTAAAATGCAGTTCAGGGTTTTCTTTCAGTAATTGATGAAAAGATGAACAATGCAGCCGTATGATCACCGAGTCTTTATCTGCAATGGCACTGGCCGCAAAAAGGTTCATCATCAAATAATGGGAATTCGCCAAAACATTCACCAGGTTCAATAATTGTTTGTATGAATTCCCTGCCTTCATTATTATATTTACCCACCTTACCTTCACCTGAAACCAGTTGATAATAAAATGAGGATTGTGCACCTTCCCGGAAGATCATTTCGCCGGCCTGACCTTTTTGTAGGCAGCCCCCATGCAAGCAACGTGTCAATATCAATCATCATAAAAGAATGTTTTTCTCAATGTGCAAATGTATCCTTATATAAGGCCGGGGATGATTAGTTACATGATTTAATATGATTTAAATCATATGTCATTCTACATCGAAGCTTTTACCGAAAGCCATTCAGCAAGGTTTTTACAGGATCCTGAGGGTCAGTGCAAATTACTCTTTAACAGGATATGACTCAACGCATAAAATTTACCCCGATATGCATGTAATCTTGTATCTCTAAATTTAAAACAAAAAAATAACAACATGAAAAAATTGGCAATTCTTCTTTTTTTAGGTGCATTTGTTGCAGCCTGTGGTGGCGGTAGTACTGAAGGTGGCGGTAGTACTGAAACCGGCACAACTGAATCATCGTCAACAGAAAATGAAAAAACTGAATCTGGTAATCCATCTTATGATCCCAAAAGGGGAGAAGGTAAATTCACCAAAGTAGATGTGGGTGAAACACTCGATGTTGCCCTGGCAGCCAATGGTGAAAAGGTATATGGCGTAAAATGCAGCAGTTGTCATAAGCTCACCAGCGAAAAACTGGTTGGCCCGGGCTGGTTAGGTGTTACCGAGAGGCATACAGCAGAATGGATCATGAATTTTGCTACCAACACAGATGCCATGCTGGATAAGGACCCCAAGGCCCAGGCCCAGCTGGAAATATGTTTGGTACGTATGCCCAACCAGAATATCAGCGATGAAGATGCAAGAACTGTTTATGAGTTTATGCGTAAAAATGACGGGTTAAATAAATTTAACCTGTTCATATATAAAAAAAACCAAAATGAAAAATTATAAACTGTTTACTGCAACTGTTTTTGCATTCAGTCTGCTGCTGGGCTTCACCGCCTGCAAACCAAAAAATGCAGGTTCTGCCGTTAGTTCGGATGCAGCTTCCAAAGTGTACGTGGCACCCGGAAAATATGATGAGTTTTACAATTTTGTTTCTGGAGGGTTCAGTGGCCAGCTGAGTGCCTATGGTTTACCATCGGGCCGTTTGCTGCGTGTGATCCCTGTATTTTCTGTTGACCCTGAAAAAGGCTGGGGTTTCAGCGAAGAAACAAAACCAATGCTGAATACCTCGCATGGTTTTGTTCCCTGGGATGACCTGCACCACGTACAGATGTCGAAAACCAACGGCGAGTACGACGGTAAATGGGTATTTGGCAATGCCAACAATACACCCCGTGTTGCCCGTATTGACCTGAAAACCTTCCGCACTGCCGAGATCATTGAATTGCCCAACAGTGGCGGTAATCACTCTTCGCCTTTCATCACAGAAAATACGGAATATATTGTAGCGGGTACCCGTTTCAGTATACCGCCGGATGATAAGAATGGTGATGTGCCCATCAATACCTATAAACAGAATTTTAAAGGTACCATCAGTTTTATCAGTGTATCCAAAGCAGATGGCAGCATGGATATCTCTTTTCAACTGCAGTGCCCCGGTGTTAATTTCGACCTGAGCCGTGCCGGTAAAGGTGTATCCCATGGCTGGTTCTTCTTCTCCACATACAATACAGAGCAGGCCAATACCTTACTGGAAGTAAATGCTTCGCAAAAGGATAAGGATTTTATCATGGCTGTTAACTGGAAAAAAGCTGAGGAATATATCAAAGCGGGTAAAGGCAGAAAACAATCTGTAAAATATGCCCACAACAAGTACAGTGATGTTACGCATTCAGCCACATCAGTCATTAAAACAGAAGTTACCGTGCTGGATGTTAAGGATTTTAAGGACCTCTGTTATTTTTTCCCTTGCCCCAAATCGCCCCATGGCTGTGATGTGAGCCCAACCGGCGAATACATTGTAGGCAGCGGTAAGCTGGCAGCATTAATTCCTGTATTCAGTTTTGATAAATTACAAAAGGCTATTGCTGCGAAGGATTATATCGGTGAATTTGACGGTATTCCGATCCTGAAATATGAATCTGTTCTTTATGGCGAAGTAAAGAAACCCGGACTTGGCCCATTGCATACCGAATTTGACAACAAAGGTTTCGCTTATACGTCTATGTTTGTTTCATCAGAAGTGGTAAAATGGAATATCAAGGACCTGAAAGTGGTTGACCGCGTACCTACTTATTATTCTGTTGGCCATTTAACCGTTGCCGGCGGCGATACCAAAGCACCTTATGGTAAATACATGGTTGCCTATAATAAAATAACCAAGGACCGTTTTTTACCAACCGGACCTGAACTTTCGCAAAGTGCCCAGTTATATGATATCAGTGGAGATAAGATGCAGTTGTTGCTGGATTTCCCCACCATTGGTGAACCGCACTATGCACAGATCATCCCTGCCGACCTGGTAAAAGCCAATTCGATCAAGTTCTTTAAAATGGAAGAAAACAAAAATCCTTATTTTTCAAATGGCGAAGCAGCTACCAAAGTGGTGCGTGAAGGAAACAAAGTGCACGTGTATATGACGGCCATCCGTTCTCACCTGACCCCTGATAATATTGAGGGCATCCGTATCGGAGATGAAGTGTATTTCCATGTAACCAACCTGGAACAGGATTGGGATGTGCCACATGGTTTTGCCATTAAAGGCGCTGATAACGGCGAATTGCTGGTCATGCCCGGCGAAACACAAACTTTAAAATGGGTACCCAACAGGGTAGGTATGTTCCCTATGTATTGTACCGACTTCTGCAGTGCTTTGCACCAGGAAATGTCGGGTTACGTGCGGGTTTCACCTGCAGGCAGCAATACTCCATTGCTGTTCAGTACCGGTAAGAATTACCCTGTATCTGATACTGCACAAAAGAAATGATTATAAATATGTTTGGAGCAGGCTGGTAAAAAAGCCTGCTCCTTTTTTACAAACGGCCATGAAGCAAATACAAAATATATTTTCTGTTGTTATTGAATTTGAAAATAACTCATCATGAAGCATGAAAAACTGAGGATCTGGATAAGATTGTTGCTGGTCATTTGCGGGCTTGCGTTGATACCCGTATTATTTGTACCCATGTGGCGGATTGACCTGGTTGCTCCACAATACCCGGAGGGCCTGATGTTGCTCATCTATCCCGATAAACTGGCAGGTAATGTTGATATCATCAACGGGTTGAACCATTACATCGGCATGAAGACCCTGCATACGGAGGACTTTATTGAATTTACGATATGCCCTATATAATCGGATTTTTTGCCCTGTTTTTTATAGTTACCGGCATAGTTGCCAGGAGAAAATTACTATACCTGCTGTTTATATTGTTCGTAGGTTTTGGTGTACTGGCCATGTACGATTTCTGGAGATGGGAATATAACTACGGCCATAACCTGGATCCGAGTGCAGCGATCATTGTACCCGGTATGGCTTACCAGCCACCATTGATCGGCTTTAAACAACTGCTCAATTTTGGCGCCTATTCCATGCCCGATATTGGAGGCTGGATCTTTGTTTCCGTGGGCGTACTGTTGCTTTTTTTGCACGATCGTTGCCTGGCGCAGCTCTAAAAAAAGCGTTGCGAAATTTTCAAATGCAGCCGTGGCAGTCATGTTAATGGCAACCATGGGTTCCTGTAATACCGGCCCGCAGCCGATCATAACGGGGGTGGATGCATGTTATTTTTGCAAAATGACCATCAGTGATAAGCATTTTGGTGCCGAGCTGGTGACAAAAAAAGGAAAGGTATATAAGTTTGATGATGCAAAATGTCTCGTCAATTATTTACATACAAAAGATGTTGCAACAGAAAATATCAAAAATATTTACCTCAGCAATTATGCCGGAACCCACCAGCTGATCGATGTTAACAATGCCTTCCTGTTAAAGGCCGACGGGTTGGGAAGCCCAATGGGCGGTAATATTGCTGCATTTGACAATAAAGACAGTTTGAACACCATTCAAAAACGGTTTCCCGGAAACATCATCACCTGGAATGACCTGGTTAAACCTTGAAAAAGATAATCTGCATATCAGTTTTCATTGCCGCTGCAATCAGCATGTATGCTAAAACGATACGTATCGGAAGCCAGCGGCCTGTTAAAACCATTCAGCAGGGATTGCAGCTGGCAGCAGCCGGGGATACCCTGCTGGTGGATGCAGGAAAGTACCATGAAAAAAATATCATCATTGATAAATCCGTTTCCCTGGTCGGTATCGGGCACCCGGTACTGGATGGCGATCATACCTACGAGGTCATCTCCGTTAAGGCAAACGGGGTGCTGGTTGACGGATTTAAAATAATCAATTCCGGTATTTCAAGTATTGAGGATTATGCGGGAATAAAAGTATACAACAGCCGGGATGTCATCATCCGGAATAATATTTTAGACGATACATTTTTGGTATTTACATCCAGTTCGGGATCAACTGTATCATTGAGCAAAACAAGCTTACTGCTTACAGTAAACTGGAGCAGGAAAGCGGTAACGGCATCCATTGCTGGAAAAGCGACAGCCTGTGTATCATTGCCAATGTGGTGAATGGCCACCGCGACGGGATCTATTTTGAATTCGTAAAAAATTCTGTGATCTGGAGAAATGTGGCTGAAAAAATCTCCGGTACGGGCTGCATTTCATGTTTTCGAATGATGATGCCTACATCAGTAACGTGTTTAAAAATAACGGCGCCGGTGTTGCCGTCATGTTTTCGAAGGGGCTGAAAATGATCCGCAATTATTTTGAAGAGAACTGGGGCGACGGAGCCTATGGCTTATTGCTGAAGGAGATCAACGACGGGTATATACACAACAATTATTTTGTAAGAAATACAGCAGGGATTTTTATGGAAGGCGCCAACCGCATTCACCTTGAAAAAAATGTATTTGAAAGCAATGGCTGGGCCATGAAGATACAGGCCAGTTGTATGGATGTATATGTTTTCAATAACAATTTCAGGAACAATACTTTTGATGTGGGAACAAACGGCAGCCTGGTTCTGAATACATTCAGCAAAAATTTCTGGGACAAATACGATGGTTACGACCTTAACCGCGACAAGCTGGGTGATATACCATACCGGCCGGTTAGTTTATATGCCATGATCATTGAGCAGAATCCGCCGGCGATGATCCTTTTCCGCAGCCTGATGACGGCTTTGCTGGATAAAACAGAAAGGATACTGCCATCGCTTACGCCTGAGAATTTACAGGACAAACAACCGCTCATGAAACCCTTACCGTTATGATCATAGCAAGCAATGTATCGAAGCGTTTTGGTAAACTCACCGCACTGGATGATGTTTCGGTTACGTGTAACCGGGGCGAATGCATTGCCCTGATCGGCCCTAACGGTTGCGGTAAAACTACTTTGATCAAAAGCATACTGGGCATGGTGGTTAGCGACAGCGGGTTCATCACGTTCAACGGTAAAAATATAAAGCACAACTGGCAATACCGCGAAAATATCGGTTATATGCCGCAGATCGGGCGTTACCCGGATAACATGACCATTGGCCAGGTGCTGGATATGATGAAAGACATCAGGGGCAAAAAGCATACAGTTACAGATGATGAACTCATCAGCCGGTTTGGGCTGAGCGATATCCTTTCAAAACGGATGCGGACCCTTTCGGGCGGCACCCGGCAGAAAGTAAGTGCGGCACTGGCTTTTTTGTTTGATCCGGATGTGCTGATCCTGGATGAACCCACCGCCGGTCTTGACCCGGTTTCCTCAGAGATCCTGAAGGAAAAAATAACAGCCGAAAAAAATAAAGGCAAACTGGTTTTAATTACCTCGCATATATTGAGTGAACTGGATGACCTGGTAACACAGGTGATCTATATGCAGGAAGGGAAATGCTGCTTTCATAAAAGTATTGCTGCATTGCGGGATGATACGGGGGAACAAAAATTATCAAAGGCCATTGCAAATGTAATGTTGCAAAAATGACAGCATGAAAAAAATTATCAAATACGTGATCATCGATATCCTGCGTAATAAAATTATGCTGGCCTATACTGCATTTTTATTGCTGATATCGTTAAGCATTTTTAATCTCGAAGATAATTCAACCAAGGGCCTGTTGAGTTTGTTGAATATCATACTCATCATTGTGCCATTGGTGAGCCTTTTGTTTTCTGCCATTTATGTGTACAACAGTTCCGAATTCCTGGAACTGCTGGTGAGCCAGCCACTTAAAAGAAAAACGATCTGGCTCAGCCTGTTTGCGGGCCTGGCCACATCTATGGCCTTTGCTTTTTTAATTGGAACCGGTATCCCCATATTATTGTACGAAGCTACCCCAACAGGCTTTATGATGCTGGGCACCGGTTTACTGCTCTCTGTAATATTTGTCGCCATTGCCATGCTGGCAGCAGTTATGGCAAGGGATAAAGCAAAAGGGATCGGGGTTGTGATTTTATTATGGCTTTATTTCGCCATCATTTTCGACGGGTTGGTTTTATTCATCCTGTTCCAGTTTGCCGATTATCCACTGGAGAAAATGATGGTAGCCATTACTGCGTTTAACCCCATCGACTTAAGCCGGATACTGATCTTACTGAAGATGGATGTATCGGCACTGATGGGATATACCGGTGCCATATTCAATAATTTTTTCGGAACACAGCTGGGACTGATCATTTCAGTTACCGTATTATTTACCTGGATCGTAATCCCGGCATGGTTATCACTGCGAAAATTCAAACACAAAGACCTGTAAAAAATATGAAAAGAGACGAAGCCATAGCGCCATTATCCAGGGAGCACCACAGCACATTGATCCTTGCACAGTTGCTGAAACTACATGCACCCGTTTACAATGGTTTACCGGCATCTGTTGCAGATAAGATCACCTATGCCCGGGAACAGTTTAACTCAACCATTCAACATCATTTTCAGCAGGAAGAAAATATGCTGGAATTAACAAAAGGCATCAACACCGAAATGGATACCCTTGCCGGGGAAATAAAAAATGAACACCGGCAGTTAACGGCATTATTTAATTCACTGGATACGGCCACTGACCCGGAAAAAACAATGGATACACTGGCCAATATGCTGCAGGATCATATCCGGAAGGAAGAACGGGTGCTGTTCCCATTGTTGCAGCAACATTGTACCGAAGACCAGTTACAGCAGGTTCATAAACTGCTGCATTAAAATAGTAACGATGAATAAAGATATTACATCCAGGAAAGATATTGAATTACTGGTTAATGCATTTTACAGTAAAGTAAAAGAAGATGAAACCATCGGTTTTATATTTATGGATACCGTGCATGTTAACTGGGAAAAGCATTTACCCGTTATGTATGATTTTTTTGAGAACATGCTGTTTTATACCGGAACTTATACCGGCAACCCGATGGAAGTACACAAGCATATCAACCTGATTTTCCCTTTAACGGAAGCGCACTTCAGGCAATGGAATTTTTTATTTGGGAAAACCGTGGATGAAATGTTTGAAGGGTCAAAAGCCACCCTCGTTAAACAAAGGGTAAACAGCATCTCTACTGTTATGCAGATAAAAATATTGAACGAATCTTCAACGGCAGGTAAAATATTTTAATTGCTGTGCGCCCCTGTTTACCTGATTTTAATACAGCATTTTGTAAAACTCCTAATAGGAAAATTCAAGCCTTTTGCAATTACAATAAGAAATAAAGTTTTTGAACTTCACCCACCGTGCCCAGGGGGTCACTAAAAGAAGGTTAGCCACAAAGGCTCAAAGGCACGAAGTAAAAAAATGCTAGCATTTTTTCTTAGTGGCTACATTCAATTTTGTGAAAAATTGATTCTCAGTTTTTTTTTTATGAACAGGCTGTCCTTTGAGATTTACTTAACAGTTTGTTACTTCACCGGGTTAATAAAAAATGACCAAAAAATGACACCCCGTTCATAACAGGATGTCATTTTAAAAAATGGATTTTCCTCGATATTATATTCGTTTATTTTACCGGTGGCGGTAATAATACAGCATCAATAACATACACAATACCGTTAGATGCCGGTACAGTGCCGATGATATTGGCTACACCGTTTACCATCAGTTTGCCGTCTTTTTTGCTGATCGTGATATTCCCGCCATTCACCTGCCCGATGGATTGTCCGTCCTGTAACATATCTTCCTTTAATACGCCAACCGTAACATGGTATTGCAGGATGTCTGTCAGGTCATCCTTCTTTTCGGGTTTTAATAAGCCATCAACGGTACCTGCGGGTAATTTATCAAAGGCAGCATTGGTAGGCGCAAAAACAGTAAAAGGTCCGGCATTGCTGAGTGCATCCACCAGTTCAGCAGCTTTCACCGCTGCTACCAGCGTGGTATGGTCTTTACTGCCGATGGCAACCTGCACCACATTTTTGCAGATACATCATCCTGCACTGCCGATTGGCCCGCACCGGCAGTATTGCCGCCTGTATCCGTGGTGGTGGTGCTTTGTTGTTCGGTATTGTTGCACGCCATGGCCAAAAGCAGCATGGCGGCTGCTACCGGAAATTTTAATGTATTCCTCATAATTATTTTTTTTAAACAGTGAATTTTAATGGTATAAATCTATACAGTGATGGCGGGTTAGTTTATGATTATAATCACATTCAGTAAAAATATGTTCAGGCTCATACCGGGTGGATGAATTAACAGCTATATACCGTTTAACAGTAATACTTTTATGACGACAATCATTTATTTTGTAACTTACTGTCAGCAAAAATGTTTTATCCGGAAATTAATTTTGTTTAGTAAATCTTCAATGTAAACGCATGAAAAAGCTGATCATAGCCCTGGATGGGCAACATTTCCCCAAGGGTGCATTTGAATTTGTAAAAGGGATCAATGTTGAGACCAAAGTATTGCTGGCAGGTGTATTCCTGAGCCCTTTTGATTATTCCAAAGTGCTGGCTTATACCGGCATGGAAGGCATGGCGCTGATGCCTGAATGGCTGATGAAAAATGATGATGATGTGCTGGTGAATAAAAATATCAGTTTATTTAAAGAAGCCTGTACAGCAGAAGGTATTGATTACAGGATACATAAGGATAATATACTGATGGCGATCTCTTCGTTGATAGAAGAAACCCGTTTTGCTGATGCCTTACTGGTAAGCAGTGAATTGTTTTACGAAAATGTGTCGAAGCAGCAGCCCAATTTTTACCTCGAAGAAGTATTGAAAAAGGCTGAATGCCCTGTATTACTGGTGCCCGAAAATTATACAGCACCCGGTCAGGTCATTTTAACGTATGATGGCAATGAATCCTCGGTTTTTGCCATCAAGCAGTTTGCCTATGTATTCCCAGAACTGGCAAAGAAAGAAACAGTTTTACTGTCGATCATAGGCCAGGAAGATGAGTTGCCGGAATACAGTATGATCACCGAACTGGTATCGAAGCATTATCCCAATTTAAAGATACAGCCGCTGCACCTGAAACATAAAAAGGATTTTACAGAATGGATGACCGGAAAGCCCGGCAGTTATATTGTAATGGGCGCTTTTTCCAGGTCAATATTTTCTCATTTGTTTAAAAAGAGTTTTGCAGCCGAAGTGATACAGGAAATTAAGATGCCCATATTTATAGCCCATAAATAAATGCCATGATCACGAAAACAGATAAGCACCAGTATTTTTTTGAAGTGGAACTTACCCATACCGAAGGCCGTAAGGGAATACTCAGTGCAAAGATGTTACCGGCACCATAGAAATTGCAACAGCCCCGGTGTTTAAAGGTGGTGTGCCCGGCGCCTGGACAGCCGAACATTTATTCCTAGGTGCTGTGATCAGCGGGTTCATGGCGGCCTACCTGGCCATTGCTGAAAAAAAAGCATTCCCTGTGATCAACATCACCTGCAGTGCCATCGGGCAGATCAATCTATATGAGTCACATCTTGAATTTACCTGCATCAATCTATATCCTAAAATATATATAGAAAAGGATGATGATATTGCTATTGCCAATGAGATCCTGCTCAGCACCTACAAACACAGCATTGCAGCCAATTCGGTTAAAGCCCTCCTGGTCAATCACGGCGAAGTGCTGGTTGAAAAAAATGCAGTTGTATAGTCCCGGCACCACGTTATTTATTTTCTGGTCAAAATAAGTTAAGTTTGAACAGAATAAACCCATTATGGAATAACCAGAAAGGTTAGTATAATTTATATGCAGGATGATCGATCAAAAAAAAGCTGTTTTAAAGGAAGAAATAAAATTTTTAGAAGGCCCCCAGAGCCGCTGGAAGGAATTTAAATTTACCGTTAGTGTATTGTTTGAATTTATTAAAGGATTGCGTGCCCTTCATTTTGTGGGACCCTGTGTTACAGTATTCGGATCGGCCCGGTTCAAAGAAGGCCACGAGGATTATGAACGGGCAAGGGAAATTTCGGCAAAGATCGCCAGGCTTGGGTTTACCATAATGACCGGTGGAGGCCCGGGTATTATGGAAGCGGCTAACCGTGGGGCCCGGGAAGCAGGTGGCAGGAGTGTGGGTTGTAATATTGAACTGCCGCATGAACAGTTTGCCAATCCTTATATGGACAAATGGGTAACCATTAAATATTTCTTTGTTCGTAAAACCCTGCTCACTAAGTATTCCTATGCATTTGTTGTAATGCCGGGTGGTTTTGGAACTTTAGATGAGTATTTTGAAGCTATTACACTGATGCAAACAAAAGTGATCAGTGATTTCCCGGTTGTGATCATGGATAAGGAATTTTATAAAAATATCATTGAACATATTGAAGTGATGAAGGCTGAAGGAACCATTTCGCCAGAAGATACCAAACTGTTTTTCTTTACCGATGATGTAGACGAGGCTGTGGCCTTTATCCAGAACAATACCATTAAACGATATAACCTGCGGCCAAAAGCAAAGATCAGGCCCTTTACCTGGTTATTTGAAAGGAGGTAGCAGGTGTCTGACCACTAAGTAGATTATATTATTTTCAGTGTGTTATTGTATCAAATAGCTATTCAACTTTAAGTCTCCTTAAAGTGGCCTGACACCTATTGGTAAGTAGTCTGGCCACTATTACCATTTTCCTGCTGCCAGACCATTTTTGTGTTCAAACAGCTTTTACACCTTAAGTCTCTTCTTAATGACCTGACACCTGATAAATATCATATTTTAATTTGATGTTCATCATTGAACGGCTTGCAGGTTTTTCCAAATTTTGAACCATAAATCGATCTTAATGAAATGTAATGTTGGAAAAACCGATAAAGTGGTTAGAATGATATTGGCACTGGTGATTGGCGCCCTGGGTATTTATTTTAAAAGCTGGTGGGGCCTGCTGGCTGTATTGCCCCTTTTCACCGGTTTGATCTCATTTTGCCCGGTTTACACAATTTTAGGATTGAACACATGTACACCTAAAAGTGTTCAGTAGTTTCTGTTTAATATATCCCGCTGCATATTCCTGTGCGGCGGCTTTTTATTTATGTAAATTTGATCTATCAGTAAAAAAATTCCATACCGGTTAATTGCAGTCATTGCGGCGATGTATGTGATGATATGACCCTGTCGGTTGATGGCGATCATTGTTGCTGTACCGGCTGTAAACAGGTTTTCCTGTTGCTGAACGAGAACAACCTCTGTAATGATTACGACCTGGATAAAACGCCGGGTATAAAAGCTAAAGGAAGATTTATATCTGAACGGTTTGCCTACCTGGATGATGATACCGTTATTCAAAAATTGATCCGGTTCAAAAATGAAGGCCAGGTCAATGTTTCCTTTTCCATTCCGCAGATGCACTGCGCTTCCTGCATATATTTACTTGAAAACCTGCACCGGATAGAGCCGGGTGTAAAAAAATCACTGGTTAATTTTCAGCAAAAAGAAATATTTATCCATTTTAACCCGCAGGAAACCACTTTGCGAAAGGTTGTTGAACTGCTTGCTTTCATCGGCTATGAACCTTATATCAGCTTAAAAGATACAGTTGACAAAAAAGGGCCAACCTTTAACCGGCGCCAGATATACCGGATAGGTGTAGCCGGTTTTTGTTTTTCCAATATCATGATGCTGAGCTTTCCCGAATATTTTTCGTCGGGGTATATTGAAGAAGCCGGTCTAAAGGAAACCTTTTCATGGATCATTCTCGGTCTATCCATCCCGGTACTGTTTTTCAGTGCTTCCGATATTTTCATTTCGGCCTGGAAAGGTCTGCGGCAGCGCTTTTTAAATATTGATGCACCCATTGCCCTGGCCATCATCGTAACTTTTGCAAGAAGTTATTACGAGATCATCAGCGGACAGGGAGCCGGTTATCTTGATTCGGGCACGGGCATTGTTTTCTTCATGCTGATCGGGCGGTGGTTCCAGAATAAGACTTATGATTCATTTTCCTTCGACAGGGATTACCGTTCCTATTTTCCGCTGGGGGTTACGGTCATTGAGGGTGTACAGGAAAAAAATATACCGGTAACGCAATTGCAAAAGGGTAACCGTATCATCATCCGCAACGAAGAGATGATCCCTGCTGATGCTGTGCTGATGAAGGGTACAGCCAATATTGATTACAGTTTCGTGAGCGGGGAAAATGCCGCCGTTCAAAAACAAAAAGGTGAACTGGTCTATGCCGGCGGTAAACAAACAGGCACTGCCATTGAACTGGAGGTCATCAAAGAACCATCACAAAGTTATATTACCCAACTCTGGAACAACGACATCTTCAGCAATAAAAAAAATGCAGAAAAATCATTCATACACCCATGGAGCCGGTATTTCACCTTCGCATTGTTCAGTATTGCCGCAGTCACATGCATTTTCTGGTGGTTTGCAGATGCCACTAAAATATTGCCTGCAGTAACTGCGGTGCTCATCATTGCCTGTCCGTGTTCCCTGTTGCTTTCTGCCACATTTACCTATGGCAATATGCTCCGGATCTTCGGCCGCAATAAGCTTTACCTGAAAAATACGTCCGTTATTGAATCGCTGGCAAAAATAAATACGGTTGTATTTGATAAAACCGGTACCATCACACAAAGTCATGCTGCTGCGGTCAGTTATGAAGGATTACCCCTGGGCGAGCGGGAACTGGCCATTATTAAAACCGTTTCCGGGCAATCATCACATCACCTGAGTAAGATGATCGCTGCATCTATAAACAGTACTCCAGACAAATTATTACCGGTTAGCGGGTTCAAAGAATATACCGGGCAAAGGACTGGAGGCTGTTGTATACGATATTCCGGTTAAAATGGGTTCAGCAAATTTTGTAAACGGGGATCATGAATTGATCACCCATGATACCGGTACTTCGGTTCATGTGGTCATGGATAAAATACATATTGGAAAGTACAATGTGCAAAACAGTTACCGGCCGGGTATCGGTGAAATGATCACTAATATTAAAACAACCCTTGAAATGTTTGTGCTTTCCGGGGATAATGATTCGGAAAGAACAAATCTTCAAAAGATATTCGGAACTGGAACTGTTCTGCGCTTTAACCAGTCACCCGGGCAAAAACTTGATTTTATTAAAGACCTGCAGCTGCAGGGAAAAAATGTATTGATGCTTGGCGACGGGCTGAATGATGCCGGGGCACTCATGCAAAGCCAGGTGGGTATTGCTGTTTCTGAAAATTCGGCGCGTTTTTCCCCTGCCAGTGATGCCATACTGGACGGCAGCCATGTTCATTTACTTGATAAACTGATCAGCTATGCAAGGGCAGGTAAAAAAATTGTAATGGCCAGTTTTATCCTTTCTATCCTGTACAATATTGTTGGGCTTTCATTTGCAGTGCAGGGTACACTATCGCCCATGATCGCTGCTATACTCATGCCGGCAAGCAGTATCAGTATTGTATTGTTTGTAAGTTTATATGCCGCTTTTGCTGCACGTACCAGGGGGCTTTAAATGATACCTGATTAAAATCATATTTTGATTTGATGCTCATCAGCCCTAAAAATTATCAGGGCGGGTATTTTTGGTCATATTTAAACTAACTTATTTGAGCGCATTATTCATCTTGATCGGGGTCAGCATATTCGTAGCCGGGGGATTCCTTGCCGCTTTTTTATGGAGTGTGCGTAATGGCCAGTTCGATGATGACTATACGCCTTCTATCCGGATCCTATTTGATGATGAGCTGAAAAAGAAGACCAAAACCACCACCATTACCAAAACACTAAATCAAACAAAATAATCACATGCAGGTAGAAAAATTTTATTACGACAACAGGATAGTAAAGAATTTTGCTTATGCCACCATCCTCTGGGGCGCTGTTGGCATGCTGGTAGGCTTATGGGTTGCATTGCAGCTCGTATTTCCGCAAATGAATATTACACAATATGGCTCCTTTGGCCGTTTGCGCCCGCTGCATACCAATGCAGTGATCTTTGCCTTTGTAGGCAATGGGATCTTCATGGGCGTTTATTATTCCCTGCAACGCCTGTGCAAAGCAAGGATGTTCAGTGATAAGCTCAGCAATATTCATTTCTGGGGCTGGCAGCTGATCATTGTAGCGGCTGCCATCACGCTGCCGCTCGGTTTAACCCAGGGCGCCGAGTATGCCGAACTGATATGGCCCATTGATGTGGCCATTACCGTTATCTGGGTTGTTTTTGGCTGGAACATGTTTGGAACTATCATTAAAAGAAGGGAAAAACCCCTTTATGTTGCCATCTGGTTCTACATTGCCACATTTGTAACGGTTGCGGTTTTGCACATTGTCCGGTCGGGCCAGTTGCCTTATTCCTTCCTGGAAAGTTACAGCTGGTATTCCGGTGTTCAGGATGCGCTGGTACAATGGTGGTATGGCCATAATGCCGTGGCTTTCTTTTTAACAACGCCGTACCTGGGGTTAATGTATTATTTCATGCCAAAAGCGGCTAACCGCCCGGTTTATTCTTACCGGCTTTCCATCATTCATTTCTGGTCGCTGATATTTTTATACATCTGGGCAGGTCCGCACCATTTATTATATACCTCATTACCAAACTGGGCCCAGTCGCTCGGGGTGGTTTTTTCTGTCATGCTCATCTTCCCAAGCTGGGGTGGTATGATCAATGGCTTGCTCACATTACGCGGCGCCTGGGACAGGGTGCGGGATGATGTGATCCTCAAGTTCATGGTGGTTGCTGTAACCGCTTATGGTATGGCCACTTTTGAAGGTCCCATGCTTTCCTTAAAAAGTGTGAGTGCGGTTTCGCATTATACCGACTGGATCGTTGCCCATGTACACGTAGGTGCCCTGGGCTGGAACGGTATGCTCACTTTTGGTGTTTTGTACTGGCTGATACCGCGTATTTTCAAAACCAGCCTGTATTCGAAAAAACTGGCTGCCAATCATTTCTGGCTGGCTACGCTGGGTATTTTATTTTATGCCATACCCATGTATTGGGCAGGTATACAGCAAAGCCTGATGTGGAAAGAATTTACAGATGCCGGCCTGTTAAAATATACATTTTTAGAAACGGTCACTTATATGAAACCTTTCTATAGCATGCGTGCCATAGGCGGTACCTTATATTTAACTGGTGTTTGCATCATGTTCTATAATATTTACAAAACCGTTAAACAG
Source organism: Chitinophagaceae bacterium (assembly GCA_016703625.1). Classification (GTDB taxonomy): domain Bacteria; phylum Bacteroidota; class Bacteroidia; order Chitinophagales; family Chitinophagaceae; genus Ferruginibacter. The sequence continues at coordinate 109,102 of JADJBP010000010.1, forward strand.
GGTAAACTTGTTGCCAATGAAGAAGCTGAAGCGGCACCATTGGCCAAAGAATATGAAAAACATACCGGCGAACACTGGCACCGCGTGATTGAAAGAAAACCCATTCAGTTCATGATCATAAGTTTAGTGGTGATATTGATCGGCGGCATTATTGAACTGGTTCCCACATTCATGATCAAATCGAATGTGCCAACCATCAGCAGTGTAAAACCCTATACCCCGCTTGAATTGCAGGGCAGGGATATTTATGTGCGGGAAGGATGTTATGTATGCCATTCCCAGATGATCCGCCCTTTCCGGAGTGAAACAGAACGCTATGGTGAATATTCAAAAGCCGGTGAGTTCGTGTACGATAAACCGTTTGTATGGGGCAGTAAACGTATCGGGCCCGACCTGGCCAGGGAGGAACCGGTAACCTGAAGAAATCGGATGGCTGGCATTTCCGTCATTTCAGGGAACCTTCATCTATGAGTGAAGGCTCTATCATGCCGGCATACCCGTTCCTGCTGACACAAAACCTGGATACCTCTTCAACGGCTTCAAAGATCAATGCCATGCGGTCGCTGGGGGTTCCTTACGAAAAGGGATACGAAAAACAGGCAAACCAGGACCTGATGGCACAGGCAAACGGCATCCGCATCAATTTAAAGATCGAAGGCATCAGAAGTGCCGGCTAACCGGGAAGTGATTGCCTTGATCGCCTATATGCAGCGGCTGGGAAAGATATCAGTAAAAACAGTTCACCCACTTTTAATAAATAAGCCATGTTCAAATTCATAAAACAATACGCAGAAACCATCGCCGGGATCAATATTTATCCCATGATATCGCTGTTCATCTTTTTTGGTTTTTTTTATTGTGCTGTTGATCTTCGTAAAGAATATGAACAGGGAAAGGGTGCAGGAATTATCCAATCTTCCTTTTGAAAAAGAAGAATTAAATAACTCAAACCAATAAAATTTTCAGTATGATTTGCTTTAGATCAGTTAAAAATAAAATGGCATTGATGTTGATTCCTGTTTTTGCAGCATCAGTGCTTACTGCGCAAACCACCGCCCCGGCGGCTGCTCAGCCTGTAACATCCGGGTATAACCAGCTGGCTGTTCTGTTAATGATCATGATCATCGTACTGGCGTTTGTGATCTGGGGCATGGGCCAGGTATTAACGGCATTGGGAAAACAGCTCATTCATAAAAACAAAGCAGCCGCTTCCAGTATAAAAGCATTGTTTTACTGGCAGGAATTTCTTTGTTATCGCAGGTTTCATTTGCACAGGGTACAGCACCTGTAGCCGCAGCACAACAGTTGCCCAATTACGGCGGCTTATCTGCAACGGCATATTATATGTTGCTCACCGTAATTACCATGGAACTGGTGGTGATCCTGTTCCTGGCTTTTTCCATCCGCAGAATGTACACCGAACTGTTGCCTGAAAAAATAAAACCAAAACCGCAAGGTTCAAAACTTGCCGACTGGTGGTCAAAACTGGATAAGAAATTATTTACCAAAGCGGTTGCAGTTGAAAAAGAAGCCGATATTTTACTGGACCATGATTACGACGGCATACGCGAACTGGATAATGCATTGCCACCCTGGTGGAAGTATGGTTTTTATATCACCATTGGCGTGGCATTTGTTTACCTGCTTAATTTTCATGTACTCGGTACCGGTTTAAACCCAACAGAAGAATATAATGCCGAAATGGAAAAAGCCAGGATAGCCATTGAAAAATATGAAGCCGGAAACAAGGACAGGATCGATGAGAAAAATGTACCCATGGCCGATGCAGCAGGTATTGAAGCCGGCCGGCGGCTGTTTGAGGCAAACTGTATAGCCTGTCATTTAAAAGATGGCGGTGGCAGTGTGGGCCCCAATTTAACTGATAATTACTGGATACACAAAGGTTCAATAAATGATATTTATAATACCATTAAGATCGGCTATCCCGATAAGGGAATGCAGTCGTGGAGCGGACAGTTTACACCCAAGGAGATCAGTTTCCTTGCCAGTTATATCAAAAAACTGGTTGGCACCAAACCCGCAGTTGGTAAAGAGCAGCAGGGCGAATTTTATGTTGATGGGCCGGTAACCGATTCGGCTTCGGTTAAGAAAACCGATTCCCTTTCGGCTAAAAAGCCCGATTCGGTTTTGGTTGCAAAACCGGATTCGGCCGGAGTTAATAAATAAAGGAATGACAGAAACTACAGACATATATCATGAAGAATCTTTCCGGGATTCGGTGGCCACCATTACCAGTGAAGGCAAAAGGAATTTTATCAATCCTAAAAAACCAAAAGGCAGGTTATTTAACCTGAGAACGGCCTTCAGTATTTTCTATTTGCTGGTATTTTTTACACTTCCGTTCATCAAGGTGCATGATGCCCCGGTATTCATGTTCAATGTACTGGAACGGAAATTTATCTTTTTCGGGGTAACCTTCTGGCCGCAGGATTTTTTCATTTTTGCCATTGGCTTTCTTACGTTCATTGTTTTTATAATCCTGTTCACAGTTGTATTTGGCCGTATATTTTGTGGCTGGGCCTGCCCGCAAACCATTTTTATGGAAATGGTCTTCCGTAAAATTGAGTATTGGATAGATGGTGATTCGTATAAACAAAAACAATTAAGGGCCATGCCCTGGAATGCGGAAAAGATCAGGAAACGGACGCTTAAGTTTGTACTGTTCTTTGCGATCTCTTTTTTGATCGCCAATTTTTTCCTGGCCTATCTTATCAGCATGGATGAACTGATCGGGTATATTGAAAACCCGGGCGCACATATTGGTACCCTGGTTTCCCTATTGATCTTCACCACTGTTTTCTTTTTGTGTACTGGTGGTTCAGGGAACAGGTTTGTATCGTTGTTTGCCCGTATGGAAGATTACAGGGTGTTTTGCTGGATAAAAAATTCGATCGTGGTTGCCTATGATCATGTACGGGGAGAACCCAGGGGCAAACTTAAAAAGCGGCTGACCACGACTGTAAATGTACCGACTGCAAGGAAGACGGGGCGTGTAAAAGCATTGCTTCAAAATTTGAAGCGTATACCCGGCAGGGTGATTGTATAGATTGCTTTGCCTGTGTAAGGGTTTGTCCAACAGGCATCGATATACGAAACGGCACCCAGCTGGAATGTGTTAACTGTACAGCCTGCATTGATGCCTGTGATGATATCATGGTGAAGGTTGATAAACCAAAAGGGCTTATCCGGTATGCATCAGAGAACAGTATTACCAGTGGTGTAAAACTGAAATTCAATGCCCGGATCAAGGCTTATACCTCCGTATTGCTGGTCTTACTTTCGTTGCTTGCCTTTTTGCTGGTGAGCAGAACCGACCTGGATGTGACCCTGATGCGTACCTCGGGCATGACCTTTACCAAATTACCGGATGGCCGTATCAGCAACCTGTATAATTTAAAACTGGTGAATAAAACGCACGAGGATATTGAATTCACATTGAAACTCGAAAACCTGTCCGGCGAAATTGAATATGTTGGCAGCGGGGAATTGAAAATTAAAAAAGAAGATTATGCCCACCTGCAGTTTTTTGTAAAACTCAAAAAGGCCGATATCAGCAACTGGAAGACAGAAGTTAAGATCGGGGTATATGCAGGAACTGAAAAATTAAAAACCATTACGGCCAAATTCATTGGGCCTGAAGTGTATAATTAAAATGAATGATTATGAACTGGGGAACAAAAATACTGATCGTGTATGTCGCTTTTATCTCGGGCGTTTTGTACATGGTTTTTAAATCATCATCCCAAAAATCAGACCTGGTAACGGCAGATTATTATGCCAAAGAATTAAGGTACCAGGAAAAAATTGATGAGATGAACAGGGTAGTGCATTAGGCGCCGGTTGAATATGAGATCAGGGACCGTATTACTTTACATCCGCTTCCCAGGGGATTTTGCCGGGAAAAACTGGTTGGGGAAGCTGTATTGTATTGCCCTCGGATGAAAACAAAGACTTCAAAAAGAATTTTTCGCTGCAGGATGAAACATTACAGATGGACATCCCGGTTAACGGCAAAGGTTTATACGAATTGCAGTTAAGCTGGAAGGATGAAGCCGGGCTTACTTATTATTTTGAAAAGAAAATATTTATTTAAATGATATCGCTGTTTTTAGTGGCATTTTCGATCGGTATTGTGGGCAGCTTTCACTGTGTAGGCATGTGCGGGCCACTGGCATTATCGCTGCCATTAAGCCAAAACAGTCTTATGGCAAAATTCTCGGGTGCCCTGCTGTATAATGCAGGCCGTATTGTAACCTATTCAGCTTTTGGACTTGTTTTCGGATTGATCGGACAAACGGCTGCGTTATTTGGTTTTCAGCAATGGTTATCCATTGTTGCAGGTGCGATCATTCTTATATTGATCCTCATGCCCAAAAAATATACCATCAACAGGATGGTGTCGGGTAAAGCAACATCATTTTTTACCGGGCTCAGGAACAGGCTGGGACTGCTGTTCACACAAAAGAATAACAGTTCACTGTTTGTGATCGGTTTGCTGAACGGTTTATTGCCCTGTGGTTTGGTGTACATGGCTGTTGCCGGTGCCATTGCTGCAGGTGATGTGGCCAACAGTGTTATGTTCATGGCTTCCTTTGGATTGGGCACATTGCCCGTTATGTGGAGTATTGCATTTTTTGGAAATTATGTAGGCGTATCAGTGAGGCAGAAGATACGCAGGGCTTATCCTTTTATGATGGCACTGATGGCATGCCTGCTTATTTTACGGGGAATGGGCCTGGGTATACCATATGTAAGCCCCGAACTGAATACCCAAAAGACGGAAGTACATGGCTGTTGTATAAAAGACTGATGAAGCTCAGGAAATTGCATGACGGTTATCCTACAATCAGGGGTTAATTAAAAATAGATTTGTGCAAGCATGATAAAATCATTTGATTAATAGAATAATATGTCTGATATCGTAATATCAAAGCCGGGTCAGTTTAACTATGAGAACAGGTCATGGATACGTTTGCTTGAGTTTTTTAAGCAGGAGAATACCATGCTGAAAAACCGGTTGGCCGAGGTAGTTGACCAAAAGGCCGACAGGGATTTCCTGGCACTGGCAGAACAGTTCCAGAATAAATTCATTGTTAAAGATGAATTCATTGATGAGCTGCGCCACGATATCAATAAACAGCTGGATGAAATAGTGGTAAATCCCGATCGCTTAACCGATCAGAAACTGCTGAAGAACCAGCAAAAACTCCGGAATGAAATGGTGTACTTTGAAAAGGAATTTACTTCGCTCAGGAATGAGTTCAATAAATACCTGTCAGACTATCTCTGAATTTAATTGAGCATGGATGCCAGTTTCTTTTGATTGAGGATAATGATATTTCCTTCTTTTATTTCAATCAGGTTCTCAGTTTTAAAATCACTTAAGGTCCGTATCAGCGATTCGGTTGCCGTGCCGGCTATATTGGCAAGGTCTTCCCGTGAAATGTGCATGGAGAATTTATCCGTAGTTTCCTGCTGGTATTTTTCCTGTAAAGTGAGCAAAGCATCGGCTACTCTTTTACGCAGCGAATTATAGGCCAGCCCCAGCAGCTGGTTTTCCTTTTCGGTAACATTCTTTGCCAGCAGTTTTATAAACTTATGAATAACTTCCTTGTTGCTGTGGAGTAATAATTCAAAATCCTCTTTAGGGATAATGGCAATATCGCAGTCTTCAATGGCTTCCGCGGTCTCTTTATATACCGATTCTTCCAGCAGAGCCGTGTACCCAAAAAAATCACCTTCATTAAACAGGCCCACGGTTAATTCCTTACCGGCATCATTGCTTTTGCAGATCTTTACTTTCCCTTTCATCACATAATACAGGCGGTTTGGGTGATTGCCTTCTGTATAAATGGGTTGTTTCTTTTTATAATGGTTGATATTCCGGTCAGCAGCCAGGTCCTTCAAAGCATCCCTGCCTTTGAATTCATTCAGCAACTGGTTCATGCCTTCTGCATCTGCATTATAATTTTTCGAAAGTATCTCTGATTTCTTAAGGCGGCTTTCCACGGCATTCAGCAATTCAATATCACTGAAAGGTTTGGTAATATAATCATCAGCTCCCATTTCCATCCCTCTCCTGAAATCGCTCCGTTCGGCTTTGGCGGTCAGGAAAATAAACGGTATACCGGTCAGGTCAGGGTTTTTATTCAGCAGGTGCAACACACCATAGCCGTCCAGTACCGGCATCATAATATCACAGATGATCAGGTTGGGTTTTTCCTGTAAAGCAAGTTCCACACCAATTTTCCCGTTCTCTGCTGTACGGACCTTATAACCTGCCAGTTCCAGGATCTCGGCAGTATTCTCCCTAATTTCATTATTATCTTCAATCAGTAATAAGTGTTTCATAATCCCGGTTGTAAATTATTTTAAATTGGCTAATTTCTTTTTAATGTTATGATAAAAGTAGTTCCTTTTTCCAATTCACTCTCAAATTCGATTTTTCCCTCCATGATCTCAATGTATTTGCCAACAATATGAAGGCCAAGGCCTGTGCCCTGGATATTGGTAACATTGGTACCCCTGAAAAAACGTTCAAATAAATGCTCCTGGTCTAATTTTGAGATCCCTAAACCATGATCCTTTACCATTAAAATGATCCCGTCATGGGTTACCTGTGTATCAACTTCTATCAGGCACCCTTCCGGTGAAAACTTGATGGCATTGGATAACAGGTTGGTAACTACGTTCCTGAAAAGGGTAGGGTCCGATAAAATAAGTTCATCGCCGGTATGACTGAAATGGATGTGCTGGCCCGGCTTTGCAATGGCTTCCAGTTCGGTACACAGGGAAGCGATCATTTCCTTCAGGTTAAATTCGATATTATTGGCCCTGATCTTTCCATCTTCAATTTTACCGATCGATAAAAATTCGTTGAGTAAACTGGTCAGGTTATTCACTGATGATTTTATCCGGTGAATATGCTTATTTCTTTTCTCCTGTTCTTCTGATTCAGTGTATTTACCCACCAGGGATGCAGATGACAGGATCGTACTCAGCGGGGTCCTGAATTCGTGGGAGGCCATGGAAACAAAACGGCTTTTAAGGTCGCTCAGTTCTTTTTCCTTGCTGAGTGCTTTGGTCAGTTCATCTTTCGACATCTCCAGTTCATGCAAAATATCCTGTAACTGCTTGGTCCGCATTTCAACTTTTTCTTCCAGTTCATCATTTAATTCTTCCACTTTTTTATTGATCTCATGTAATTGTTCTTTTTGTTTCAGGATGGCATTTTCAGATTCTTTTCGCAGGGTGATATCACTTATAAAGGCAATGGTAAAACTACCTTCTCTGGTTTTATAATTACTCAGGCTTATTTCAACCGGGAATTCGTTCCCATCTTTTTTTACAGCAAAAAGATCTTTTCCCAAACCCATTGGCCTGGGCTTTGGGTTATCAATATAATGGTCGCGGTGATGAACATGTTTATGGTGATATCGGGCAGGTATCAGTGTCTCAATTTTTTTTCCCGCCAGTTCATCGGATGTATCATATCCAAACTGCAACAGTAAAAAATTATTCACCAGCAGTATTTCGGCATTGCTGTTGGCTACCAGGATGCCCATGGAAGCATGCTGAAACAGTGCCTCAAATTTCCCTTCTCCTGTTTCATGTTTTCCGTTACCATACAACTATATACAATTTTATGTTTAAAAATACGACAAAGCGCATAAAAGAACTAAAGAAAAAAGAACTGGTATTATAGCCTATATTTATAAAACTAATAACGGGTACCAATGCCGGCGCAACAGGATCAAATCCGGGGATTAACAGATGGGGAAGTGATCGCTTCGCGGAAGCGGTCAGGTTCCAATGTGCAGGACCTTAAAACCAAAAGCGGGTTTGTAACCGCATTGATAGACATTGTTAAAGAGCCTATGTTTATCCTGTTGCTGGTGGCCAGTACAGTTTATTTTATCACCGGCAATACCAGCGACGGTTTTTTTATGGCCTCAGCCATTGTCATGGTATCGGCCATTTCGCTGTTCCAGGAATCACGCAGCCGTAATGCTCTGGCAGCTTTAAAGCAACTGACACAACCGCACAGTAAAGTGATCCGCAACGGGCAAACCGTTAATATCAACATTGAGGAGATCGTTGAAGGTGATATGATGGTGATTGAAGAAGGTACCGCTGTACCTGCAGACGGGATCATCATCCAATCCAATGATTTTTCAATAAACGAATCCATTCTTACCGGCGAATCACTGCATGTATTTAAATCGGCTGAGGATAAGGATAACCTTGTTTACCAGGGAACCTGGGTGGCAGGCGGGCTGGCCATTTGCAGGGTAACCGGTATCGGCAGTAAAACAAAACTGGGTAAGATCGGTAAAAGCCTGGAATCAATAGTTGAGGAGAAAACGCCATTGCAGGCACAGATCAGCAATTTTGTAAAAAAGATGGCTGTTGCCGGGGTGATCGTTTTCTTAATTGTTTGGGCGATCAATTTTTTTCAGACGAGGGATGTGTTCGACAGTTTATTGAAGGCCCTCACGCTGGCCATGAGTATTTTACCGGAAGAGATACCGGTTGCGTTTACAACTTTTATGGCATTGGGTGCCTGGCGGTTAATGAAAATGGGAGTTATTGTAAAACAAACCAAAACAGTAGAATCCCTGGGCAGTGCAACAGTGATCTGCGTTGATAAGACCGGTACCATTACCGAAAATAAAATGTCGCTGGTCAGGATCTTTGTACCTGAAAATAAAGTGTCAACCGATCCCGCAGAACATTTGGATGAAACAGAAATGGAACTGATAAAAACAGCCATGTGGGCCAGTGAGCCGATACCTTTTGACCCGATGGAACTGGCTTTGCATATTAAATATGCAGCCCTGTTCAAACAGGATGAGCGGCCACATTATAAAATGATCCATGAATATCCGCTGGAGGGAAGGCCTCCCATGATGACGCATATTTTTGAAGACGCGGCAGGCCACCGGATCATTGCAGCCAAAGGGGCACCGGAAGCGATCATGCGTGTAAGTTCCTTAACGGAGGCACAAAAAGCACTGATCGAAAAAGCTTTGCATGAACTGACAATAATGGGTTACCGGGTTTTAGCTGTTGCCGGTGCTGTATATAAAGGCAATGATTTTCCGAAACAACAGCAGCAATTTGAATTTGTGTTTAAAGGGCTGGTTGCATTTTATGACCCCCCGAAGAAAAATATCGGGTCGGTTTTCCGGGCTTTTGAAGATGCCGGCATCGCGGTAAAAATAATTACCGGCGATAATGAAGCGACTACGCAAACCATTGCAAAGCAGGTTAATTTTACAGGTGCAGATAAATGCCTGGATGGGGAGTCTGTACATGCTATGACGGACGAAGCATTAACAGCAGTTGTACATCAGGTAAACATTTTTACCAGGATGTATCCCGAAGCAAAACTGCGGGTAATTGAAGCATTGAAAAGGAATAATGAAGTTGTGGCCATGACAGGGGATGGAGTAAATGACGGCCCCGCATTAAAAGCGGCCCATATTGGTATTGCGATGGGAAAAAAGGGTACAGAAATTGCCAAACAGGCTTCATCGCTGATCTTATCTGATGATGACCTTGCAAAAATGGTTGATGCTGTTGCTATGGGCAGGAGGATATACAGCAATCTTAAAAAAGCCATCCAGTATATCATATCCATTCATATCCCCATTATACTTACCGTTTTTATTCCGCTTGCCCTTGGATGGGTGTACCCGAATATATTTACACCGGTGCATGTTATTTTCCTGGAACTGATCATGGGGCCAACCTGTTCCATCATCTATGAAAATGAACCCATCGAAAAAAATATCATGCTGCAAAAGCCGAGGTTATTTTCCAGCACTTTTTTTAACTGGCGTGAGCTTACTACCAGTATCATCCAGGGGCTTGTAATAACACTTGGGGTATTGTTCATGTATCAATATGCAGCCAGGGAGGGGAGCAGTGAAAACATGACCAGGACAATGGTTTTTCTTACCCTGATTTCGGCCAATATATTTCTTACGCTGGTTAACCGGTCTTTTTATTTTTCAATATTAACGACCAGCAGGTATAAAAACAGGCTGGTTCCTGTAATTATTTTTATCACTGTGTTGTTGATGGCTTTGCTGTTATTGGTAGAACCATTCAGAAAAATTTTCCAGTTTGAAATACCGGGAACCCTGCAGGTGATCATGCCGGTGATAACCGGGTTTATTTCGGTGATCTGGTTCGAGTTGATAAAATTCGGGAAAAGACGAAAGGTCAGCAGCGTATAATCTGTTCGGTGATCTCATTCATCTGAATGCCGTTATGGCTTTCTTCATAAACACAGGAATTGTTTTTTATTAAAAGTACCTGTGGTGATTCATGATTAACCTTAAAATTGTCTGCTATTTTATTGGAGAGTGAGCGGAACCTGATCAGGTCCAGTAAATAAAAATCAGTTGCATCGGGCTGCTCATGTCTTTCCAGCCGGCTTTTAGCCATGCTGCTGATTGAACAACGGGTGCTGTGCTTAAAAATAACCTGTGGCCTGGTTCTGGATAATTCCTGGATTCCGGTAAGCTGAATTTCACTGGTCAGTTCGATCCAGTTCATTAAATGCTGGCTTTTTGAATTTGACCATTCTCCTGGTGGATCACAGTAGGACAACCTGTTTTGCGGCTTGGGCTGCAACTGCTGATCAGGGCTGTAACCGTAATTGATACAATAATTGCTAAAAATATTTTTTTCATCATTTTGCTTTGGAGTTTTAAACTTAATATTGCAAATTAAACAAGTGCAAAGATAATTACAAATGGGAAACGGTGAAATACTATTTATTATTACTTTGTACAGCCATTTTATTTTTAATAAATAAAAAAATTGAACACATAACGCATTCATATAACCCCTAAATACAAAATCCTCATGTTAAACCTCACCCGTCCTATTTCATTTATCGACCTGGAAACCACGGGAGTAAGCCTCTCAACCGACCGGATCGTAGAAATAGCCATTATTAAAATTTTACCCGACGGCAGCCGCCAGGTTAAACGTAAACTCATTAACCCCGAAATGCCCATTCCAAAGGAATCATCTGATATACATGGTATAACCGATGATATGGTGAAGGATGCCCCTACCTTTAAACAGGCGGGCAACGAAATAAAAATGTTTATTGAAAACTGCGACCTGGGCGGGTACAACAGTAACCGCTTTGATATCCCCATCCTGATGGAAGAATTTTTACGGGCCGGTATGGATGTGGACCTGAGTACCCGGAAAATGATAGATGTACAGCACATTTTTTATACCATGGAGCCCCGTACTTTAACGGCTGCGTATAAGTTCTTTTGCCAGAAAGAACTGGTAAATGCACACAGTGCCGAGGCGGATGTGGATGCCACCATTGAAGTTTTAATGGCACAGTTGCAGCGGTATACCAACCTCGGCGATTCTGTTGAATCGATCCTGGGTGTGATCGGGGAAGACAAAATTGTGGACTATGCCCGTCGTTTTGCATTTAATGACAAGGGGGAAGAGATATTCAATTTTGGAAAACACAAGGGCAGGACGGTAAAGGATGTTTTAAAGGCCGAACCCCAGTATTACGACTGGATGATGAGTTTGCAGTTACAGTACCATGTACTCATCATTGATGATAACTCACCCGATGGCACGGGTGAAATTATACGGTCATTATTACCAAAATATAGCGGGCAGTTGTTCCTGGAAGAACGTGCCGGCAAATCAGGATTGGGCACAGCCTATATTTATGGATTTAAATGGGCCATCGAAAGGGGGTACCGGTATATTTTTGAAATGGATGCCGATTTTTCTCACAATCCAAAAGACCTTGACAATTTGTATAATGCCTGTAAGAACGGAGCAGATGTTGCTGTTGGTTCCCGTTATGTAAACGGGGGCGCTGTGGCAAACTGGCCGGCCAACAGGATCCTGCTTTCCAAAGGTGCATCCTTATATACCAGGATGATCACCTGGATGCCGGTAAAAGACCCAACAGCCGGTTTTGTTTGTTATAAAAAAGAAGTACTTGAAGCGATAAACCTCGATGGAATTGAATTTGTGGGTTATGCTTTCCAGATCGAAATGAAATTTGCAGCCTGGAAACTGGGCTTTCAAATTACCGAAGTGCCCATCACTTTTATTGACCGTGAATTTGGCGCCAGCAAAATGAATAAAGGGATCATTAAAGAAGGGGTACTGGGTGTACTTAAACTCCGTTGGCACAGCCTGTTTAAAAATTACCGCAAAAAAGTTACCAATACCGAAATCAATAACAGTGTAGATTTTACCAAGCCTGATGTGGTGGTTTAAAAGGCAGGAATTTTTCCTTGATATTTTCCCCGTTCAAATCTTTTACTCCCTTTTTATGTAATGTTTTTTAAAAAGGCATCTGTATAACAAATCAACAGTTATGCAGAAAATTCAGCTCTCCATTCCGGAACCCTGCCATCAAAGCTGGCATCAAATGACACCAGCCGAACAGGGCCGCTATTGCAATGCCTGTGCAAAAGTTGTGGTCGATTTCAGTATGATGACCGATACTGAAGTACTCAATTATTTTACCACAAGCGATCACGAAAAAGTTTGCGGCAGGGCATTGCCTTCGCAGCTCGACAGAACCATTATGCGGCCAAAAGTACCTGCAAAAAGGTTGTTCTGGTACTGGAATTACATTGTAATGTTCCTGTTGTTTTTTGCAAAAGGGAATATGGCCAGGGCCCAGGGAAATGTAAAGGCTATGACCGGGTTAAACCCGGTATCGTCAAATGATATGTATAAAACACCGGTTACAAAATCAGGAGAAGCGGTAATCAGTGACAGTATATTAATCAGTGGTAAAGTAATGGATCGGAACGGGAAGCCCGTTTCCTACGCATCCGTTAAAATAAAAGGTACAGCTACCGGGTTTTCGGCTGATGTGCATGGAAAATATACAGTAAAAGTAAAACGTAGTGATATTCTGATCATTTCAGGCGCCAGTTTTTTATCCGCTGAACACAGTATAGGCAATCATACATCAATTACTACTGTTCTGCAAAGATCTGTAGCGGGTGATATTGAAGTGAGCGGTGTTTCGGGAGGTATCCGGTATACAAACCCGGATGAGGAAAAAATTAAAGGATAACAGACATATTTTGTAAAAGCACCCTGGTATACCAGTTAAACCAATTAATAAACAAAAGCAGTTTTATATTTCAAGTGGTGATGGTTGTTTACACCGGTCATGATTGCTGCCTTGCAATTTTTAAATAATGAACAGGAGCAACTGACCGGTTTTTTTATGTGCCTGGCCACTATATGACTCTTTAATTTTAAAGTGTATTGGTTTATGAAACAGATCTTGAATTCATGGATTATCAATAGTGGCCTGGCAGCTATTTAAACGCAGGATGAAACTGGTGCAGTGTATTCCTGAGGTACTCGCGGTCTAAATGGGTATAAATTTCGGTGGTGGTAATACTTTCGTGCCCCAGCATTTCCTGAACGGCCCGCAGGTCGGCACCGCCTTCTACCAGGTGTGTTGCAAAGGAATGCCGGAATGTATGCGGGAGAAATATTTTTGGTAATGCCTGCTTTGGTTGCCAGGTCTTTCAACATAATAAAGATCATCACCCGGCTCAGTTTGCTTCCCCGCCGGTTCAAAAATAAAATGTCTTCCTGTCCCGGTTTTATGTTGATATGTACCCTGATATCTTTCTTATAGATGTTGATGTATTTAATGGCATCGCTGCCAATGGGTACCAGTCTTTCTTTATCGCCTTTGCCAATTACCCGTATAAATCCAATATCCAGGTACAAACAACTGATGCGCAGGTTTACCAGTTCGGTTACCCGCAACCCGCAACTGTACAGTGTTTCAAGGATGGCTTTGTTGCGCCCGCCTTCGGGTTTACTCAGGTCAACTTCGGCAATGATACTTTCGATCTCTTCAAAACTCAGTGTATCGGGTAATTTTCTTTCCTGTTTGGGGGTTTCCAGTAAAGCTGTTGGGTTAACGGTTACGATCTGTTCAATGATGCAGTAATTGTAAAAACTCCGCAGCCCCGAAATGATCCTCGACTGTGAAGCGACCGTCATCCCCAGTTCACTGATCCATTGTACAAATTTTTCCAGGTCCTTCAGTTCAAGTTGCTGCGGGGTGATCATTCTTTTTGCGGCCTGTAGATAATCCGTGAGTTTGTCAATGTCGCGCAGGTATGCCTCAACGGAGTTTGCTGCCAGTGATTTCTCCAGTTGCAGCCAGGCTTTATATCCTTTTTTATAGGGTTCCCACATATTCGATTACCGGTTTTGTTTACAGAATGCTGAATAAAGTCAATTATACACTATTTTCGCAACCTCAATTTCGTTAATAGTTATCAATATACCATATGCTTGCAGTCAATCTTCGTTCATTCCGTCAAAAAGTAAGACATCATAAAAAAGAGTTAAAAGGATTTCTTTCCAAGCTGTTAAAAGATCAACCCGCGGGGATGGATAAACTGGCTGCATCTCTTGAAATGGATGTTTGGAAAGAAGTGGATTGCCTCACCTGTGCCAATTGTTGTAAGACCATGAGTCCTACATTCACCAAAACAGATATCAAACGGATATCAAAACATTTTGGCCAATCACCGGAAGCCTTTACCAAACAGTGGCTGCGCAAGGACAGGATCGGCGACATGTTGAATAAGACCGAGCCATGCCAGTTCTTAAATTTAACTGATAACAAGTGTTCCATTTACGAGATACGCCCGGTTGACTGTTCCGGTTTTCCGCATTTACACAAGAAAAGGATGGTTGATTATATACATGTTCACAAGCAGAATATTGAATATTGCCCGGCAACGTACAGGCTGGTAGAGAAGATGCAGGTGGCGATGAAGGGGGGAAAGGGTTAAGGGTGTCAAGTATCAAGAATCAAGAATCAAGTATCAAGTATCAAGAATCAAGTATTCAGAATCCGGTATCCGTTCTTGGTTCTCCATTACAAATACACATCTTAAATTAAAAAATACTCCACGGGTTCTCCTGGTAAAATGGTTATGGAAAGAATATTGAACTGAACCCTTTTCCATTGGGGTTGTTGGTAAAGAAATTCTTCTGCAGCATTGATCAGGTTCTGGATCTTTTTATTATCTACTGCATCTTCGGGATGTCCAAATTTTTTAGAGCGCCTTGTCTTTACTTCAAAAAAATGCAGGATACCGTCTTTTTCGGCTATGATATCCACTTCCCAGTGTGCATGCCGCCAGTTTCGGAACAGGATCCGGTATCCTTTTCCTGCCAGGTAGGTTCCTGCCAATGCTTCCCCGCTGTTTCCTGTAAGGTTGTGCTGCGCCATATTTCAAAGTTATCAAATTAGGTAATTAACATCATGAGGACAAATGCTTTCATAAAATGGCCATTGAAAACTAATATTGCTTATTTTTGCACAAAGCGTAAGTACAATGAACAAACAAAGTATATCTACATTGGTGATTGCCGGGATTATTAATTATTGTGGCGGCATTATCCAGGGTTTTCATGTATCCTGATAATTTCAGCCCTATCATCGGGATGGCCATCTTTGCCGGTGCGGTAATTACCAACAAAAGGCTGGCTTTTGCTTTCCCTTTACTTGCGATGTTCCTGAGTGATGTTTTGTTTGAAGTATTTAATATTGCCCCTGGATTTTGGGGTTGGGGACAACTGGTGGGTTATGGTATCCTGGCTTTAATTACCGTTATCGCCTTCAGTATGAAAAGGATCAGTGTACTTTCTGTAGCCGGTTATTCAATCGGGGCATCACTATTGTTTTTCCTGTTGTCTAATTCAGCTTTCTTTGTTTTTGATAATCCGATCTATAATTTATATCCACAAAATTTCAGCGGTTATATAACAAGCCTGGCTGCAGGAATACCCTTTTTAAGAATAGGTATTGTTGCTGATCTTGTTTACAGCGGGGTTTTATTTGGTACTTATTTTTTAGTAAAGCACTATGCGTTCAGCAAAAAAGCGATCGCATAAAAAAACAATATATTTTTTGTAAAAACACCTGCCGTTGGCGGGTGTTTTTTATAAAAGGGATTGCGCTTCTTCATAACCTTCGTCAACAGCAAGGTGTTTTCCGTCTGCCGCAGCAGTTGCCAGTTCATCGCAACGGTTATTAAAGGGATTATCGGCATGGCCCTTTACCCATTTTAATTTTACATGCATGTTGCGGGAAAGCTGGTGGTATTTTGTCCAGAGGTCCCTGTTCTTTTTACCACCTTTAAAATCAGTGGCGATCCATTTTTTTAACCAGCCTTCTTCAATGGCCCTGACCACATACTGGCTGTCGGAATAAACGATTACCGGCAGTTCTTTTTTGGTGATGGCCTGCAGCCCGGAGATCACGGCCAGCAGTTCCATCCGGTTATTGGTTGTTAACCTGAATCCTTTTGATATTTCTTTACGATGATGATTCCACATCAGTATAACGGCAAAGCCACCGGGGCCCGGGTTTCCACGGGATGAGCCATCGGTGTAGAATTTGTTTGGTTCAAGCAATTTAGTTTTCAAAATGATTTATGTTTTCGTTTATGGCTTAATCCGTTTAAATAACACGTTTCTGAATTTCGAACCCGAAACTGGAATATCAACACACTTCTACACGTGGAAACGTTTATCAAACCTGGAAAACCCCTGTTTTAAATTCCGCAATATCCGGGTTATGATCAGCAGCAGCAATTCCTTCAGAGATCATTTTCCTGGTTTCGGCAGGGTCGATAATAGCATCGATCCAAAGCCTGGCACCGGCATAGTAGGGCGTTGTTTGTGAATCATAACGGGCAATTAATTCACGCAACAATTTTTTTCATCTGCGGGTGTAATAACTTTGCCCTTTATTTTTAAGGTAGCCACCTGTATCTGGAGCATGGTTTTGGCCGCCTGCTCGCCACCCATCACCGCGATCTTTGCCGTGGGCCAGGCATAAATAAAACGGGGATCGTAGGCTTTGCCGCACATGGCATAATTACCGGCGCCATACGAGTTGCCAACAATGATGGTGATCTTGGGAACCACCGAGTTGGCTACGGCATTCACGAGTTTGGCGCCGTCTTTTATAATGCCGCTGTGTTCGCTGCGGCTGCCCACCATAAAACCGGTTACATCCTGCAAAAAAACCAATGGAATTCTTTTTTGATTGCAGTTCATGATAAACCGTGCGGCTTTATCGGCGCTGTCGTTGTAGATAACACCGCCGAGCTGCATTTCGCCTTTTTTATTTTTTACGATCAGTCGCTGGTTGGCAACAATTCCAACAGCCCATCCGTCCACACGGGCATAACCGCACACAATGGTCTTGCCGTAATCTTCTTTAAACTGGTCAAAACTTCTGTCATCCACAATGCAGCAATGCATTAATGAGTTCAACCATATCGTAGGGTTTGGTATTGCCCACACTCATGATGCCATAGATTTCACCATTATTTTTTTCGGTGCTTTGGGTCTGATCCGGTCAAAGCCGGCTTTTTTATGATGCCCGAGTTTGTCCATGATCTTCTTCACCTTGTCAAGGCATTCCTCTTCTGTCTTGAATTTATAATCGGCAATACCGCTGATGGCATTGTGTGTTTCTGCACCGCCCAGTGTTTCAATGTCTATGTCCTCGCCAATGGCAGCCTTCACCAGGTAAGGGCCGGCTAAAAAGATCGAACCATTGCCTTCCACCATCAGTGTTTCATCGCTCATGATGGGCAGGTAGGCACCACCAGCCACACAGGCGCCCATTACGGCAGCTATCTGCGTAATGCCCATGGCACTCATCTTTGCATTGTTGCGGAAGATGCGGCCAAAATGTTCCTTATCCGGGAAGATCTCATCCTGCATGGGTAAAAAAACGCCGGCACTGTCAACCAGGTAAATGACCGGCAGATGATTTTCCATGGCAATTTCCTGCATCCGCAAATTTTTCTTTCCGGTGATCGGGAACCAGGCACCGGCTTTTACGGTCTGGTCGTTGGCCACAATTACGCATTGCCTGCCACTCACATAGCCGATGCCGCTTACCGTACCGCCGGCAGGGCAACCCCCTTCATCGGGGTACATATCAAAGCCGGCAAAAGCGCCGATCTCTGCAAATGGTTCATCCTTGTCGCACAAATAAGCAATCCGTTCCCGGGCAGTTAGTTTATTACGCTCTTTCTGTTTGGCTGCTGATTTTTTACCTCCGCCCTCATAAATTTTTTCGAGCTGTTGTTTTACCTGGCTCCAGGCCATTTTCATTGAATCTTCATTCTTGTTAAATTCCACATCCATAACTGATAGTTTTATGCTGAAATCCCAAAACCTAAATATAATAAACTTTGTGCCTTTGCGGGTTTGTTGTTATTTTTATAATCCCAACATCAACAGCAAAAATATGGCTAATGATATTAACCGCATACTAAAACTATTTGCCGACCTGCAGCATGGCGATTGCTGGATCGGTAATAGTTTTAAAGAAGTGCTCCATGGGGTAGATGCGGGTACAGCCATACTAACCATATCGGGTAAAACGAACAGCATCTGGCAACTGGTTGCCCATATTACTTACTGGCGTACAGCCGTTGTTAACCGGTTAACGGGTACTGACAACCCTCCGCCCTTTTTGGATTTTTTATTGCCCGGGGAAACGAATGCAACAACCTGGAACCAGGCTCTGCATGATTTTGAAGCAGCATACCATTTACTGCGTAATGCCATTCAGCATTTTAATGCAGAAAACCTGGATAAACCATCTCCTGTTGCAGCGCAGACTTTTTATGAACTCATCATGGGTTGCCTGCAGCATGATGCATATCACCTGGGCCAGATGATGCTGGTAAAGAAAGAACTGGCACAATAACTGCAATTGTATTTCACAAATCATAACTATGGCGGGTTTTAAATTACTGTTTGGATTATCTGTATCCTTTATTACCATTTGTCTCAGTTGTAAACAACAACCGGTTTTTTCACAAAATACCAAAGTGTTTAACCTGGTAAAGGATTTTGGAGCAAGGGGGGATGATAAAACAGACAATTATAAGGCTTTTAAAAATGCAGCATTGGCCATAACCAAGGCTGGTGGCGGCAAACTGGTTATACCCAAGGGTAAATATTATATAGCCGCTTATAAAGGCCAGGAGGGGATAGGGGATATTATTTTCAGGGATTGTAGAGGGTGGACGAGCGAAGGTAGGGACAGTGCGATACGGGTGAATGGAAATTTTTCGAGGAATGCAGATTACAAACTACCCAACCTGCCGTATCAGTATGCATACAATAATACCGTATGCCCTTTTAAATTAGTGAATTGTTCAAATGTTTTGTTAAAAGATATTACTGTTTATGGGGAGGTTGATAAAATGCGGAAACAGCCGGGAGTGGTTGAAGGGGAGTCTTACGGAATATATATTGCAGATGATGAACCAAAAGACCGGAGCAGCAGGATCGTTTTGCAGAATATAACTGCCCATCGTTTTGCTGCTGATGGGTTTTTAATAAAAATAAACGGAGATGATATTTTAATGAACCGGTGTAAAGCTTATAATAATGCCAGGCAGGGGTTAAGCATTGTAAAAGGCAGCAACATCAGGGTATTGAATTCGTCTTTTGATTCAACCGGAAAAACCGGTGCTTATGGCTGGCATGCACCGGGTGCAGGTATTGATGTTGAGAATGAATTCGGTCCCGGCAAATTAAACAATGTACTCATCAGGAATTGCCAAATAAGGGGCAATAATGGATTCCAGATCGTTACTACATTGCCTTCAGATAAAGTGGTGATCGATTCCTGTTTTATTTCTGATCTCACTGCGGGATATTCCAGTGCATTGAACGGATTAGGAATGTACAGTATCAATTCAAGCATTTCAAATTCTATTCTTTTTGCAGGTATCCAGGTAGATAATGCCGACCAGATCTATCGGGGGCCAAGTGTACAGGAGATCAATAATAATATTATTTATTCCGGCGAAAGAGGAATTGTAAGTGCAAGCTTTTCCAGGCCGGTTAATATTACAGAAAATATTTTTATCATGTTGCCGAAGCCGGACCTGACCACGTATTTTCCATACGTACAAAATGGCAATGCCACCTTCAACCGCAATATCATTGTGGTGCATGCCGACCGGGTAAAAAAAGTATCCAACCAGGTTACGGCATTGGTACAGAGCGCCAAAGAATCCATTGAAAATTTCTGGCTGATGAACGGTTATGAAATACCGGCAGAAAAAAGAAAAGCCCATTTTTATATACCTGCTATGAATGGTACGAAGATTACGAAAAATCAGTTTTTCCAGGCCGGTAATGAAATTGCACGTTATGATTATAAAAAAACCATTTTCCTCACAGATATACAGGTAAAAACGATCCTGGATAAAGAGATCTTCACCGCTTATAAACAAACTGCATTAAATAAAAATATATCAAACAGGCAGGGGAAGTGCTTAAATATACAAGGGTATAGCAGCATCTGTAAAGTAACCTTCCCGTTTTTTTTTTTTTTACATCCACAGTTTTTTATTGATAAAACAATAAAATTTTTAATCACAGCACATCGGTTTTAAATTTCTTTTACCAGTATTGATGATTTACCTGTGCATAAAATTCACCTGTTTCTTCAAATGAGTAGCTTAAACTAACAAAATACAGGTCATTTCCTGTTATAGCTTCAGTACCTGGTTGATGACAGCAATATTAAAACCGTTCTTTACAATGCGGGCAGCCTCTTTGCTGTTGGGGTTTATGGCTGCATTGGTATGGTTGAAATGAATAAAATAAATTTTCTTTTTTTCTGCTGTTGGTAGGTCTTTAAAAAGGTTCATGCTTTCAATGATAAAAGGATGCGGTATGGTTGCAATATCACGGGCCCCCGGGTCCTGCGGGTTATTGATCTCAGCTGCATCAAAAAAAGTTCCGTCAATAAAGGCATAATCAACGGTTGCAATGGCAGCAATAATACCCGTTTCCCATTTTTCCCATTTATCAATATCAGGAATGAACAATGCTTTTTTATTTGGTCCGGTAATGATAAAGCCAACCGTTTCTGAGAATTCATCGCGGTGTGGTACAGTAAACGGCATGACTTTCAGGCCCGGAGCCAGCTGTATTTCCTTTTGATGCTGCATTTCCCGAAGTGCAATATTTTTATTTTTTACAAGCAGGTTCCAGGGGCCGTTTTGCTCCAGGAAGTGCTTCATCCGGGGCATGGCATAAACCGGAATGCTGTCGGTATTCATGGCTTCTTTACCCAGGTACTGCAGGCCGGTGTAATGCCCGATATGTGCATGCGTTACAAATATACCATCGGGCATTTCACGATCGCTGAAGGTTGCATAATTCTTTAATGCCTTTGCCTGCTGTGTAATATCGGGTGTTGCTTCAAACAGGTATTTCTTTTGGTTCATCACATCAACCAGGCCCAGGAAACAACCCGGTTGTTTTTGCCTGGGTTGCTGAAAAGGTCCCGGCAGCAATCTTTTGTACAGCCCAGTTGCGGTGAACCTGCATCCTGCATGGTACCTAAAACGATCAGCGAAGTTTCAGTAACCGGTTTAACGGGCGCTAATGCTTCAACAGCCACTTGCTTTTTAGTTTCCCTTTCATAACAGGAATTCAATATAATGAACCCGATAAGACATGTTATTTGTTTCATGATTTTTAACATATACAGCTTTAAAATATAAAATTAAAATGGGCCGGAAGTATTTCTATATGCAGTTCATTGCTTTCGAGATATTCGCCATCCAGGTGTGCCTGTATGGGCCGGTTGCTACGGATATGTATTTTCTTTGTTTGGGAATGATCATTAAAGGGAAGGCCAAGGTGTTTACCTTTTTCAATGACCGGTAAATACCTCAGTCTCCTGAAAGGGGAGAGGGGCATTACCAGGTTGGCATC
Organism: Chitinophagaceae bacterium; assembly: GCA_016703625.1. Lineage (GTDB taxonomy): Bacteria > Bacteroidota > Bacteroidia > Chitinophagales > Chitinophagaceae > Ferruginibacter. The sequence goes on from JADJBP010000010.1 coordinate 130,969, forward strand.
CAGTAAACCGTCATCCGGCCTGGCCAGTGGCGCCACATAAAAACCACCGCCATAACGGGTTCCGTTGGCAATGCTGATCATCAGGTAAGCAGCTTCCATTGTTTTTTCACCAGATGAAATGGTATACGGCTGTTCTTTATAAAAGAATATGTGTTTTAAAATGGAGAGCATAAATGATGTTTTGCCACTCCATTTATTTACACCCTGCAGGCTTTTGGCAACTGCGCCTTCAAAACCAATGCCTACACCGTTTAAAAAAAAGTGTTCATTGCATTTGCCGGCATCAATGGGTTTGGGATCTGTATGCAGCACAAGGGCAAATTGTTCTTCAACAGTTGTTTTTCCATACAGCAGCGCATGAAAATCGTTTCCGGTGCCCCCTTTAAAAATGCAAAGCGGTTTTTTAATACCGGGATACCGGTTTATAAAATAGTTCAGGGTTCCATCTCCACCCACGATCCAAACCTGGTCGTATTGATACATGCGTTCATCCCAGTCATTTTCGGTAAAGACCTGTGCTGGTATTTTTTCATGCAGTAAGCAGGCCCAGGATCTTTGCTGCCAGCTTAACCGCCTTCCCGTTTCCGGCCAGTGTGTTGGTAGCAATGGCAATTTGCATTAAGCAGGTTTTTAATGTAATAAGGAATATTTAATCTATGGCGATGTATAGTATTCAGTTAATTATTCAAATGCTTTTACTGAATGCACTGATAATATATTCAGCAAAAATCGTTGTTCGTTAAAGTCCCATTATTAAAATATTTTGCCTGCGTGAAATAGGTTCAAACTAATTTACTAACAACTTATAACCGGCAGGTATGAATTATATAATAAATAGAAAATACTATGTAATACTTATTCGGTTAATCACAAATAGCTTGCAGCTAAGGTTTCGAATAGTAATGTTCAAAATTTTATATTTATGAAAAGCCATTCTTTGTTCCTTTCCGGGACAAAAAATATCCTGCCCCGTAAGCATTTTGCATGAACCGGTTTATTGACCGGCTTTATGGTAATTTTATCCATGCTTCATTTTCATTTCTTCAAAAGACTCCCTGATCAGTTCTTTTAAAACGTCAATATCAATGTCACTAAGGCGTTTTATATACACACAGGACCCTGCACTCACTGTAAACTTCCCCAGCTTTTTTATAAGTGAGGCATATTCTTTTGTGCCAGGTATTATATAAATCGTCAAATTTTGTTTCCTGGGCGAAAAACCGGTCATGAACCAGTCGCCTGCCTGTTTGCTTCTTTCCGACTGGTAATGGTATTTGCCAAATCCTATAACGGCATTACCCCAAAGTGCTGCTTTTTCTTTAGTAATTTCCGTAAATAACTTCAGCAGTATTTTACTGTCTTTGCGTTTTTCCTCATCAGTAACTGCTGCTAAAAATTGAGGTACACTTGCCTTTGTAATTTTTGTTTTTATTTCAGCCATCATAGTTCATTTAAGGTTAACAATTTTTATTTCAACATAATTTAACGCCCGTAACAACTTTACATGAATAAAATTTATTGTCATTCACTGTAAAAATAACTGCAGGTGACCAACCATTATACAGGTTTATCCTTTTTTGTTTTTATACGGCAATCAGTCTTTACTGCTTCTTCCAGCAGTTTTTCAATGGCTGGTACATCGATCTCCTCCACATCATTAAATATCTTATAAAATACCTGTTTGTTGCTGCCCCGGGTTAAGTATTTATCTTCATCAACCAATTTATTGCCATGCCAGAATCCTAGCAGTACTCCTTTTTTAATTCCGCCCCGGGGAATGGCTGCAGGCCATATAATACATATCCCTTTATGTCCAAAAAAAAAGGGAACATTGTAAGATATTTTTTCCCTGCAGTATGCCGGAAGTTTTGCAGTTATTACCTGCCTTAAAACATCCACCATGATCCGTTCATGCATGGGAATGGCTTCATATAACTGTAATACTGATCTTATTTTTATGTTGCTGTTTGTTGTCAAGGTACTACTTTATAATTCGATCCTGAAATGATGTGCAATGATCTTCATTTTTTTATTCAGGTAAAACCGGTGTGCATCAAAACGCTGGTGGTTTGAGTTTAAATGAATGGTTTTGATCCCTTTTTCTTTTGCAATGCTGACCAGGTGATCGAAGAGCTGACCTGCATAGCCTTTGCCCCTTTCAGTTTCCAGTGTTACAAAATCATCAAAGTCAATCATGAGCCCGTCGTACAGGGTTGTTGTGAAACGGTAACCGGCCACACAAACCAGCCCTGTTGTTATCCTCGAGGTACATTAAACGGTAACCTTCTTTGAACATTTGTTCAATGGTGATCAAAAAACTTTCCAGGTTGTGGTGAGGCCTTAATGCCTTCATCACTTCATAGCACCGTTTTAGATCTTCAGTTGTGGCAGCCTGTTGTATTTTCATGTTAACATGTATTTAGCATTTCATAAAAATAATACATAAAAGGCATTCAGCTTATCGCACCAAAATACATGCGCCAGCATTGTTTCCGGGGTTTTATATGGCTTGTTGCTTTAAGAACATAGTGTTTTACATAGGTCATCAATTTCCAATCAATTTGAACCGGGCTGTATCATTTACGTTTTGACTGGCGTTTACGGTGTGTATAATTCTTCCGGTCATATGGCAGGCTGTCGAGGTAATCAAAAATGGCTTTCAGTTCTTCGCTGGATAAATGATCATAAGAAGGCATCTGTAGACCTCTTTTTTCAAAAACTTTTTTTGCGGTTTTATTTTCAGCAGCAAATTTCATGGGATCCTGCATCATTTTATACAGGTAATCAGCAGTTCTTACTTTCCGTATTCTTTGTAATGGATCTGCCAATGCACCTGTGGTGGTACCATGGCAATGAATACAGCTTATGTAAAGTGTTTCGCCTTTTTTCAGTTGTTCCGGTGAGGGTTTCCTTTGTGCAAATGCCGGGTTACAGCATACTGAAATGAAGCATAAAAAAATACTGGCTTTGATCATTGTATTTTTTCGTTTTTATGTTCGGTCAGGTTCTTTTAACAGATCTTCCAGCTTCAGCGCCCGGGTAAACATGTCAAGGCTACCGCCTGCTTTTTTTGGGCCATTGTTCTACAGGCCTGTCCCAATACAGTTCTACGCCGTTCTCATCCGGGTCATTTAAATACAATGCTTCCGATACGCCATGGTCTGCAGCACCTGTAAGCGGGTAATTTTTCTGCATTAAACGGTTGTAAATAACCGCCAGGTCTTTTCTTGAAGGGTAAAGAATGGCCGTATGAAATAAACCGGCTGAATGTACAGGAGCAGCAGGCATGCCTTTACTGTACCAGGTATTGAGGCCGATATGATGATGGTAGCCACCTGCCGAAATAAAGGCTGCATCATTGCCATACATCATGGTCAATTCAAAACCAAGCAGTCCGCAATAAAATTCAAGCGACCGGTTTATATCCGATACTTTTAAATGTACATGGCCAATGCGGGTTTGACCCGGTATGCGGTAAGGGTTATCCATTTTTTATTTCCATTTAATATTGCAACCGATGCCCGGGCGTTGTTCTGGCGGTACCGGCAATTCATTGATCAAACATTCCAATGCAAGGCGGATGTCTTTTCCTGTGACCGGGATACCGTTGCCGGGGCGTGAATCATCCAGTTGCCCGCGGTAAACCAGGTGCATACTTTTATTGTATATAAAAAAATCGGGCGTACAGGCAGCATCGTATGCTTTGGCCACTTCCTGCGTTTCATCATACAGGTAAGGAAAGGGATACTTCATTTGTAAAGCCGTTTCTTTCATTTTATCCGGTGCATCTTCCGGGTGTGTGAGCACATCATTGGAGCTGATGGCAATAAAACGGATCCGGTTGTCTGCAAAATCTTTGGCCAACTTCACCAGTTCATCATTTACATGCAAAACAAACGGGCAATGATTGCAGATGAACATGATAACGGTTGCCTGTTCGCCTTTGATCATTTGCAGCGAAAGCGGTTTGCCCGAAATGGTATCCGGCAGGGTAAAACCGGGAGCAGTTGTTCCCAATGCAGCCATTTTTGATAAAGTTCTTGCCATAGGCTAAAGATAACTGTTTTGTAAATTATATGGGTTCAGGTTATACCGGCAACATCATTTACAGGGCTTTGTAATCAGCATTTTTTTGTAACTTACATCACCGTTATATAAAACGGAAAAATATACCTAAATGAAAAAAATATTTCTTTTTTTATTGAGTTTTGTTTTGTTGTTTGGTTTGCAACCGGCACAGGCTCAAAGTTCAACTGAGTTTAACAACCAGGGGCTTACCAAGTTCAATGCAAAAAATTATACAGCAGCACTGCAGGATTTTAACAAAGCCATTGAACTGGATGCAAAAAATGAAAAAGCATTCCTTAACCGCGGACTGGCAAAATATGCCCTGAAAGATTTTGATGGTGCCATAAAAGACTTTACCAATGCAATCGCTTTAAATGCGAAGTACAGCAATGCCTATAACAACAGGGGAATGGCATATAACAGGCTCAAAAATTATACCGCTGCGCTGCAGGATTATAATAAAGCAATAGAACTGGATCCGGCCTATTACCAGGCTTATAAGAACCGGGCAACTGTTCAGTATGGATTAAAAAATTATGGGGCCGCTGATGCGGATTATGCAAAAATGACCGAACAGAAACCTGCTGATCCCGAAGGTTATATGGGCCGGGGTTCCATTAAAGACCAGCAGAAGGATCACACCGCAGCCATTAAATTTTATGACCAGGCAATCGCCAACAAACCCGATCACGTGATCGCTTTTTTGAACAGGGCGAATGCAAAATATGCACTGAAGGATGTTAAAGGGGCCCTGGCAGATTACAATAAGGTAACGGTGTTACAGCCGGGCAATGCCAATGTTTATTTTAACCTGGGTACAATTTATACCGTACAGGAAAAGAGCAATGAAGCCATTGCGGCTTTCCGGAAATACAATAGCTTTTTACCGGGAGAATGGAGCGGGTACAAAAACACGGCTGATGTTTATTACCAGCAGCTTAAGAAATACGACAGCAGCGAATATTATTATAATAAAGCCTGGCAGATCAATAAAAATGAAAAATCGGTCATAGAATGGCTTGGTTACAGTTTGCTGAACCAGAAAAAGGTACCGGAAGCCATTGCCATGTTCAAAAACCAGATCGCCCTTTTGCCACAGGATCCCTGGGGTTATTACAATATGGGGTGTGCCTTAAGTGCAGGCAAGCAGTACGATGAAGCGATCCGGTACCTCGACATGGCACTGGACAAACGAATGGTGGAACTGCCCTATTGGGAAACCGACAAAAACCTGGACAATGTGCGTATGATACCGGCTTTTAAAACTGTATTGCAGAAATATTTTAATAAAGATATCCTGGCAAAATACCCGGCTTTGTTTGGAGGGCTTAATTTTTAATTTACTCCGATTATCCTTGTTTTTTGCACTGCATCAGTTTGAAAATTTGTCAGGCTGAGCTTGTCGAAGCCGTCATTTTTAGTACAACCGCCTTCGACATCCCGATAGCTATCGGGACAGGCTGACAGTTTTTCTGAGTATATAAATATTCAAACTGATACCATATCCTGTTTTTTATTATTTCCGCATTGTATTCATCCTGCTTACATTTGCAATTCTTACAATGAATGCTTTAACAAACCTGCCTGATTAATGAAAAAATTATATCTATATCTTTTTTGCCTGCCTTGTTTTTTTGCACGCCTGCAGCAGTACCAAACCTGTTGCTGCCGGCAGTGATGACGGAATGATAGAAATTACCTTTATCCAGGTAAACGATGTGTATGAAATTGCCCCGCTGGATGGCGGTAAATCCGGCGGCATGGCCAGGGTGGCCACCTTTAAAAAGGAAGCGCTCCTGAAAAATCCGAATACATACCTGGTAATGGCCGGGGATTTTTTAAGCCCTTCGGTATACAGCAGCCTGCGGCACGAGGGTAACAGGATACGCGGCAAACAAATGGTGGAAGCTATGAACACAGCTGGTTTTGACCTTGCCATTTTCGGAAATCATGAATTTGATATCCCGGCAGCCGATCTGCAAAGCCGTATCAATGAATCAACTTTCAAATGGATATCATCCAATACTTTTCAGAAAAAGACAACGACATGTTTCCGTTTGTAAAGCAAACTGCTTCAGGGCCCGAATCCTTCCCGGAAACCTATATCATGCATGTGAAAGATGCGGATGGCACAACAGCCAGGATCGGTTTTATTGCAGTAACCCTGCCATTCAATAAAGCGGCTTATGTAGGTTATACCGATGTCTTTAAGGCTGCACAAACTGCATATGATAAAATTAAGGACTCCTGCGAAGCCGTTATTGCCATTACACACCAGGAAATGGAGGATGATATTAAACTGGCTAAACAAATTCCCGGACTGGCATTCATCATGGGCGGTCATGAACATGAACGGCATTATGCAAAGATCGGTTATGTGTATATTACCAAGGCCGATGCCAATGCCAAATCGGCTTATACCATCAACTTAACGGTGAATAAGAACAGGCGTATGCGTAAAGTGGAAGCCAGCCTGACCGATATTACCGACAGCATTGCTTTTGATCCGGCTACAGATGCGGTAGTAAAAAAGTGGACAGCCATCGCCAATAATAATTACGCATCGCTTGGTTTTGATGCCAATAAAGTTGCGTTGAGGTCCGGCGAACCGCTCGACGGGCGGGAAGCATATATCCGCAGCATGCCCACCAATTTTACCCGGCTCATCGTTGCTGCCATGGAAAAAGCATCGCCGGAAGCAGATGCAGTGATCATCAATTCAGGATCCATCCGCGTAGATGATGTGTTACAAATTCCCGTTACACAATATGATGTGATCCGCAGCCTGCCGTATGGCGGCAGCATCATGGAAGCGGATATGAAAGGCAGCCTGCTGGTGCAGGTTTTAAATGCAGGCATTAAGAACCGTGGGAGCGGGGGTTTCCTTCAATATTCAACTGCGTTTACACAGGACAGCACCAGCGGCAATTGGTCATTGAAAAATATACCCATTGATCCTGCCAAACTGTATAAGATAGCGATCGCAGATTTTTTACTTACGGGTGGTGAGTCCAACCTGGGTTTCCTCACAGGTAAAAATCCGGATATCGGGAAAGTGTACCCGGTTTATACTGATGCAAAGGACCTGAGGTCTGATATCAGGCGTGCGATCATCCATTATATGGAAGGGCTGGATAAATAAAAATACCAGGCAGCCATTAATATTATTTTACGTCAAAAGGCCGCTTTATAAACGTTTATCCATACGGGTTAATCCAGCACTTCATAAACACTTACGGCATTTGCCTTATTTTTCAGGCTTACTTCCCCGATCTTCCGGCATTGAAAAGATTCCTTTACCTTTTCGTAAGCAGATTCTGTGATCACTACCTGGTTTGGGCCCTGCAACAGATTGCAAGCGTTGTGCAATATTCACTTCATCGCCTATAACCGTGTAATCCAGCCGGCGCAGGTTGGCCGATCCGATATTGCCGGAGATCATTTCTCCGCTGTTGATGCCGATGGAGACCTTTGGTGAAAAATTCGGGGTGCCGGGTTCATCCGGCAGTGCATCAATTCTTTTACGTACGGCCAGGCAGGCATCGATGGCCCGGTCCAAATGATAATCTCCGCGGAATACGGCCATGATGGCATCACCGATGAATTTATCAACATACCCGCCCTGGGCAATGATCTCCTTTACCATCACGTCGAAATATTTGTTCAGCAGCCTTACCACGGTATCCGGTGATTCTGTTTCACTGATGGAGGTAAAGCTGCAGATATCAATGAATGCCACGCTGGCTTCAACGGTCTCATTGACCATCAGGGATGATTCAAATTCACGGCCTCCCATAAAATTAAGAACCGTTTCATCCACATACATTTTGAGGATATTGTTTTCCTTGATGGCTTTCAGGGTTTCTTTCAGCTGGTTCACGTGTTTAATGGTTTTTTCCATCGTCAGTTCCAGGTCTTCAAAATTCACCGGCTTGGTGATAAAGTCAAAAGCGCCGCGGTTCATGGCCACACGTATATTTTCCATATCACCATAGGCAGAAACAATCACCGATTTTAATAAACCGTGTTGTTCATTCAGTTTGGTAAGCAGGGTAAGCCCGTCCATTTCGGGCATGTTGATATCGCTGAGCACCACATCCACATCGCTGTGCAGTTCCAGTTGTTCCAGCGCCAGTTTGCCGTTCACTGCAAATACAAATTCGTACTGGTGATCGCGTATCTTCTGCCGGAATTTCTGTTTGATGAGTACTTCCAGGTCTGTTTCATCATCAACAACCAATATTTTAGTCATCAGGTTATATTTTAAGTTTTTCTTTCAATGCGGTAAAGTCAACCGGTTTGGTTAAAAAATCATCTGCCCCCAGTTTTTTGGCTGTGTTATAATTTTCAGCATCGCCGTAGGCGGTTATCATCATAACAACAGGAGGGGGCTCGTGGAATTTCTGTTTGATGTGTGCCAGCAGGTCGAGGCCGCTCATGCCCGGCATATTGATATCCGAAAGGATCAATACGGCTTCATGTTTGTTCACATTCAGGTAGGCGAGTGCTTCTTCACCGGAAAAAGCAAATACAAACTGAACTGCGTTTTCCCGGATCTCCTTGCGGAACCGCTGTTCAAAAAGTGTTTTAACATCCTGCTCATCGTCAACTACTAAAATTTTCATGTTATACTGTTAAGGTTTAATTGGTAAGATAATTATAAATTCAGTGCCAGCCTGTGCTAAAGCTTCGGCCGGCAAGCCTTCTTTATATTTTGTTTCTACTTTCAGTTCGCCCCCGTGCCCCTTGGTAACAATGTCGTAGCTCATGCTTAATCCCAAACCGGTACCCTGGCCCGTGGGTTTGGTGGTAAAGAAGGGTAGGAATATTTTATCCAGCACTTTTGGCGGGATGCCGTTACCGTTATCTTTAACAGTTATTTTAACCCCCCTTGTTCCCCCGGTGGGGGGATGATAAGCTTCGTAGAAACTGTTACGGTGGGTTCATACATTTTCGGCGTTCCTGATTTCTTTTTTCATCCACAGCATAAAACGCATTCGTAATTAAATTTAAAATCACCCTTCCCATATCCTGCGGAATGATATTGATGTTTGCCAATCGTTGGGTCAAAATCAGTTTTCATGCCTGCATTGAAAGATTTGTCTTTTGCACGAAGGCCATGATAGGCGAGGCGGAGGTATTCATCTGCCAGCGCATTGATGTCGGTTGGTTCTTTAACACCGTTGCTGCTGCGGCTGTGCTGCAGCATGCCTTTTACAATGGAGTCGGCCCGCTTGCCGTGGAAGATTATCTTTTCCTCATTATCGGTAACATCTTTTGCCAGCGCCTTAACTTCCTCATAATTGCCTTTTTTAATTTCTTCGTTCATCTCGGTAAGCAATTCTTTATTCACTTCCGAAAAATTATTCACGAAATTCAACGGGTTTTGAATTTCATGGGCAATGCCTGCAGTGAGTTCACCAAGACTTGCCATTTTTTCGGATTGAACCAATTGTGATTGGGTGGATTTTAAATTGGTCAGTGTTGATTCTAAAACTTTGTTGGCATTTTGTTTTTGCCGGTTATTGCGGAATAGAATGATTGCCACCAACAGAATACCCCCGAGTAGAGCAAGCATGCCAAGCATATTCATTCTATTTGCATAGGCCGTTTTTTCTTCATCCAGTTTTTTTAAACGAAGCTGTTCATTGAAAGCAAATTTTTGATAATTAGTAAGGTTGGTTATTCTTGCATTTTTAAGACTGTCATTTAATTTGTTTGAAAACTGCTCATACCTGAAAGCACTGTCTGTTTTATTGTTTAATTGGTTTGCAGCGGAAAGGCATTGATAAGCCGCTTGTAAAGAACCTGGTAAACCTGTAATCCGGGCCGCTTCTAAAGCCTTTTTTGCATAAAACAAGCATGAATCTTTTCTATTCTGCCTGCCAAATAAAAAAGATACGCCAACGTAAGATCATACCAATGACCGGAGATAATTATCTGCCTGGTTTATGGCTATTGAATTATATGCAAAAAAAAAAGCAGAATCCCACATCCTTTTCCGGCATAAGCTTTGGCCAAACTTATTAATGTATTACCCGTTCTCTGAAACCGGCTGCAGCCGCAAAATGGAGCGCTTTGCTGGTAAACATAATTGTAGAATCTGGTGGTAAACATTGGCTAAGCTTGCATAACCCAGGAATATTACTTTGCCATTATTGATAGATTCTCCCAATTTTACAGCCTCCCGGTAATATTACCTTTGTTTTTGCTTTTCACCTAAAAACCCCAGAGGTTTCCCATCATTTGATGGTTCATGGCTAAAATTGAAATCCGGGCTTCATGACTGTTATTGAATTGGAAAAAGTCCATGGTCGCCAATTATCAGCTTCATTTTTTCATCACCTGCCAGTTTCATTGATTCTGAATGGTATTCGTAAGCTTTCATTAATCGCTTAACGTTCCCAGGCAATATCCTGCCTGGCTGTACCCATCGGCTTGCCATAATTTCCTGTTTAATTTTTTGGACAATGCCAACTGCTTTTCATGAAAATACAAACCGCTGTCGGCTATACCATCCTGGTAATAAAATCCCAGGCTGCGATAGGCAGCCATTTTTAGCGTATCATTCTTTTCTATTTGTACACTACGTTTCAGGCTATCTGCTTGCTGTGCGGTTACATAGCCCCAGGTGGGGTCTTTTTGTGCCATGGAGAATAATGGAAGAAGGCAGAGCAGAGATATTTTTAAAACTGTTTTCATTATTTAGTTAGTTGGTAATTGTATAATAAATGTTGATCCTTCATTCTCATTCGTCTCCACCTTTAACTCCCCACCATGCGCCTTCACAATATCATAGCTTAAACTCAAGCCCAATCCTGTTCCCTGTCCGGTGGGTTTGGTTGTAAAGAAGGGTTGAAATATTTTATCCAATACTTTTTGAGGGATGCCGTTGCCGTTGTCTTTTACGTTCACTTCCACTTTATCACCAATCTTTTTTGTACTTACCGATACGGTTGGCTCATAGTTGGCAATGCCCGACTTCTTTTTTTCATCCACCACATAAAACGCATTCGTAATTAAATTTAAAATGACCCTGCCAATATCCTGCGGAATGATATTAATGTTACCAATACTTTCATCAAAATCGGTTTTCATGCCTGCATTGAAAGATTTGTCTTTTGCACGAAGGCCATGATAGGCGAGGCGGAGGTATTCATCTGCCAGGGCATTGATGTTGGTTGGTTCTTTAACACCGTTGCTGCTGCGGCTGTGCTGCAGCATGCCTTTTACAATGGCATCGGCTCTTTTGCCGTGGAAAATTATTTTTTGCTCATTTTCATCAATATCATTGGCAATGGTTTTGGCTTCTTCAATATTCCCTTTATTTAATTCCTCTTTCATTTCAGAGATCAACTCGGTATTTACTTCCGAAAAATTGTTCACGAAATTCAACGGGTTTTGAATTTCATGGGCAATGCCTGCAGTGAGTTCACCCAGGCTGGCCATTTTTTCTGATTGAACAAGCTGTGCCTGTGTTGCCTTTAATTCGGTGTATGCTTTTTCAATTTCCTTTGCCTGTGCCAGTTCCTTTTGTTGTGTTCTTTCCCTTTCTGTTTTAACGATATAATTTTTCTGGTATTTGTAAACCGCGTACCCTGCCAGGATAAATAACAATGCATAGATCATATATGCCCACCAGGTTTTCCACCAGGGAGGTGTGATGGTGATTGACATTGCTTTTTCAGCAATGGAGCCTTCTGCATTTATTGCTTTTATGCGCAGTGTATATTTCCCGGGTGGCAGGCTGAAGAAAGTGGCTTTTCGTTCCGTGCCGATATCCCGCCAGTCATTGTCATAATTGTCCAGCTTATACAGGTATTTTATATCACCCGGATTTTTTATAATCAATGGCATTGAACTCAAATGAAAACGTATTTTGGTCATGACTGAGTTTTATATTTTGGGTTTGCCAAACAGGAGTAGTAAATGCCTCATCTTCCCCGGCAACTATTTCTTTATTGAAAATCTTAAAATTGGTAAACTGCAGCAGTGGTGCTGTCCTGCTGTCGTTCAGTTCATCCGGATAAAAAGCATAATACCCCTTGCTGCTTCCTAAAAATATACGGCCATCTGCTGTTTTATAATGTTGAAATGTCGCTTCAATTCCGGGCTGAACACCATGCGTTTCATTATAGATTTTTATACCATCCCGCTTTTCATTTATTTTTAAAAGGACATTCCCGGTACTTATCCATAAATTCTTTTTATCATCCTCAATGATACCGGTTATTAGTTCTATTCCATTTGGATAAACCGGGTTTGTATATTTAATAAAATTATCTTTCTTACTTTCAAAATAATATAAGCCTGCGGCGCCGCCAGCCCAGAGTATTCCACCTGCATCAAGGTATATAATATTAATCAGTTCATCCTTTAAATACAGACGGAATTTACCCGTTTTACTGTCCAGTTTATTCATGCCGGTGTTCGTTGAAACCCAGATAACATTTTCCTTATCCTGTGCAATATTGAAAATTGACCCTGCGCTCAAACTCAGGCTGTCCTTTTCATCATGGATATAGTTTGAACAGATCCCGGTTTTGGGGTCCATACGGGACAGCCCTTTATGCGTACCGATCCAGAGGAAATCCCGGTTATCAAAAAACAGCGTATGCATGGAATCGTGCACAAGGCTGGTTGGTTTATTTTTATCGTGATGGTAAGCAGTGAATTTTTCTGTTTGCAGGTTTAATTTATTAAGCCCGTGAAAATGGGTTGCTATCCATAAGTTGCCCTGCTTATCTGGTTTAACCGCCCATATTTCATTGCCACTCAGGCTGGTTTCATTGTTGGGTTCATTTTTAAATAATTTTAGCTGCTGCGTGATCATATTTTTGCGCAGCATGCCGCTGTCGGTCCCCATCCAGAGCATGTTTTTTTCTTTATCCAAATAAAAACTGCCTGGTGTTTTATTAACCCGAAAATAGGGGACCGCAATGCTGGAAAAGGCGATATTATACATATTCCCGGAAAAATCAGCTATCCAGAGCAAGCCATCTTTTGAGGGAAATGCACGCATTGCAGCGTCTCCTGTAAATCCATTCAAAGTGTCTTTTGCAAACCGGTTGGTCTTATCATTGGCAACTGTACCAAAATGTGTTGTTTTTTTTGCTGCCGGATCATACATATTCATACCCGACCCGTTAGATCCTATCCACAACCTGCCATAGATATCTTCAGTTATAAAACTTATAAAATTATTTTCCATAATTGCTGCAAGTGGAGGACGGCTGAGTTTTTCCGGATGAGCGGCATCGTATTTATCTTGTGTGAATTTTCCAGTAGCCCTGTCCATTAGATGCAATCCGTCGCCGTTGGTGCCAACCCAAAAATTATTTTTACTGTCTTCATAAATGGGATTTACATTATTGTCTGCAAGACTATTGGCATCAGCGGGGTTATGTTTATAACCGGTAACTTTTCCGGTTGTCTTATCAAAACGGATGAGACCACCGGGGTCTTCTTTTTTGCCGCTATATTGATTGCCCCAGCCGATCCATAAGATCCCTTTTTTATCTTCATAGATGGTATTAATGCCAAAATTATCATTTTGAAAATTGGCATACTTTATTTTATCATTAATAGTATAATGAATGAACCTGCCGGTTTTATTGTCATACATATCAAGACCACGAGCTGTTCCAAGCCAGGTATTTCCGGCCCTGTCTGTAATAATAGCCGAAATGGAGTCATTACCAAGGCTTGAAGGATCTTTTGGGTCGTGCCTGAAATGCGTGAACTTATTGGTAGCGGGGTCAAAACGGTCAAGGCCCGTTAATCCTAAACCTACCCAGATATAGCCCGATGAGTCAGCCGAAACAGAAAGCGCAACATTACTTGCAAGTGAGTTTGGATCATCGTTGTTATGGCTGAACGTGGTGATCTTTTTTCCATCATAGCGGTGCAATCCTTTTGCACAGATGTAAACCAGATATAGCCCTGCCGGTCCTGCGTTATCGAAAAAATTATCCCGAAATTATTCAGCTTATTTTCCAGTACTTTATTAAACCTTACCTGCTGGGCAAAAACATGGCCGGTTAAAAAAAGAAGCAGGCAGACAAGTAATACTTGTTTTAGTTTTTTCATTGTTTTATTTTATGCCATTGGTAATTTAATAATAAACTCAGTCCCTTCTCCCTCCGTTGTTTCCACCTTCAACTCACCACCATGTGCTTTCACAATATCATAACTTAGACTCAATCCTAATCCTGTACCCTGCCCTGTGGGCTTGGTGGTGAAGAAGGGTTGAAATATTTTATCCAATACTTTTTGAGGGATGCCGTTGCCGTTGTCACTTACAGTTATTTTGACCTTACCCCGTCCCTCTCCAAAGGAGAGAGGGTACTGCTTTGTAGAAACTGTTACGGTAGGTTCATAATTAACTATTCCTGATTTTTTCTTTTCATTCACAGCATAAAATGCATTTGTAATAAGATTGAGAATTACCCTTCCAATATCCTGTGGAATGATATTGATGTTACCAATACTTTCATCAAAATCAGTTTTCATTGTTGCATTGAACGATTTATCTTTTGCACGAAGGCCATGATAGGCGAGGCGGAGGTATTCATCTGCCAGGGCATTGATATCTGTTGGTTCCTTTCCACCACTGCTGCTGCGGCTGTGCTGTAGCATACCTTTTACAATGGCATCGGCCCGTTTGCCGTGATGGTTAATTTTTTCAAGATTCTGTTTGATGTCATTGGCAATGGCTTTGGCTTCTTCCATATCACCTTTTTCTATCTCAGCATTCATTTCATCAATCAGTTCATTGCTTACTTCACTGAAATTGTTGACGAAATTCAACGGGTTTTGAATTTCATGGGCAATGCCTGCGGTGAGCTCGCCGAGCGAAGCCATCTTTTCGGATTGGATGAGCTGGGATTGGGTGGATTTCAGGTTATTTAGGGTTGACTCTAAAACTTTATTGGTTTTTTGTTTTTGCCGGTTGTTGTGATAAAGCAATAGTGCAATTAAGAGGATAAAACCAAGTGTACCTAAAAGCGAAACAATCCGGTTCCGGTTTTGGACAGCTGTTTTTTCCTGTTCTATTCTTTGTAAATTTTGATTCTCTGTAAATAAAATATTCTGGTATCGTATTAAATTGTTCTTTTCTACTTTATTAAGACTGTCTATTAATGGCGCAGCCAGTTTTAAATAATAGTACCCGCTGTCCTGCTTATAAAGTGCCTGGTAGGATTTGGCGAGTGCGGCATAGGTTTGAGCTATATAACTTTTTAATCCTACTTCCTCGGCTGTAAGCCGGGCTTTGTGTGCATATTTCAAACTGGAATCAAACTCCTGTTTTTGATTGAAGATTTCTGCCCGGAGTAAATACGTTTAATTAAAATTCTCAGATTTTTATACTTGATATTGGCCTTTTCTGCTTTTAATAAAGCATCTTCTGCCAAATCAAATTTTTTCATTAAAAGGTTGGCTTCACCGATAATATTATAGATATGACCAAGATATGTTTTTACATAAAAAGGAACATTTTGTTTTTCGTAATGTCCTAAACTGTTTTCTGCAAGTATTGTGGCTGAGTCAAGTTGATTCGTTGCCAGGTACACTTCAGCAATATTAAAGGTTGTATTGGCTATTAAGCGTTCTTCCTTTAATGTTTCATGTATCTTCAGTGCTATTCTGTATTTGATCAATTGCTCTGTTCTGTTACCTATTTCTCCGAGTAAGTGGCCTATATTTCTCTGTATTTCTGCATATTCATGCAAACTCTCCCGTTCCCGAACTGATCCGCCGGATTTGGGGATGCTATTGCTATTTTCATCATAAGAATAATCCAATACTTCCAGTGCCAGAAAAAAAGTCTTTAAGGATTCAGCATAATCGCCCCTTGATGTTTGATTATATCCAATGGCCATCAAAGCATAGACCTCCATGAATTTCAATTCCTTACTTTTTGAGAATTCATATGCTTGTTGTGCAATAGCCAGTGCACTATCTGCCCGGGCTCCTTCAACTACCCAGTAAAGCAAAATCATGTTCCAGGCTTTTGTAGTATCATTTTCATCCCGTTCAATCCTTGAACGCAGACTATCTGCTAAAAATGGATTGTAGCCCGGAGACATACTGTCTACTTGAACTTGAGCACAGATTTGCACCGGGAAATAAAAAAAGAGAATTATAGCAAGTAAAAATTTCATTTTATTTATTAGTTTGCTGGTAATGCAATTATGAATTTGCTTCCTTCCCCTTCTTTCGTCTCTACCTTCAACTCCCCGCCATGTGCTTTTACAATATCATAACTCAAACTCAAACCCAATCCTGTTCCCTGTCCTGTTGGTTTGGTAGTGAAGAAGGGTTGAAATATTTTGTCAAGCACTTTTTGAGGGATGCCGTTGCCGTTGTCTTTTACGGAAATTAAAACATTGTTCCCTCTTTTATTGTACTTACTGAAACGGTTGGTTCATACCCGGCTTCGACAGGCCTGCCTGTCCGGTAGGCAGGCTCAGCCTGACATGCTTTTTTCTTTTTGTCCACTTCATAAAAAGCATTTGTTATCAGATTAAGAATAACTCTTCCGATATCCTGCGGAATGACATTGATGTTGCCAATACTATTATCAAAATCAGTTTTCATGATAGCATTGAAAGATTTGTCTTTTGCACGCAGGCCATGGTATGCCAGCCGTAAATATTCATCGGCCAGTTTATTGATATCGGTTGGTTCTTTTACAGCGCTGCTGCTTCTTGAATGTTGCAACATTCCCTTGACAATGGCATCGGCCCTTTTGCCATGGTGATTTATCTTTTCTAAATTCTGTTTGATATCGTTGGCAATGGCTTTTGCTTCTTCCATATCTCCCTTTTCGATCTCTGCATTCATTTCATCAATGAGTTCATTGCTTACTTCACTGAAATTATTGACGAAATTCAACGGGTTCTGAATTTCATGGGCGATGCCGGCGGTGAGTTCGCCAAGGCTTGCCATTTTTCGGATTGGATCAGTTGCTTTTGTGTGGTTTGCAGTTCTGATAAAGCGGTTTCAGCTCTTTGCTTTTCTGCTTTCAACCGCTGTAAGTCGAACCTTGCCTGTGTCAGGTCTTTAAACCTGGAATACGCCAGTGAGAAAACAGAAGCTGCCCTTTGCAACAGGTCCCAGCTTTCGGCCGATATATCGCCTGCTGATGCTGCACCAATGGCGCCATGTGAGAATTTATAGAGATGGTAAGTTCTGTCCGGGATCAGCGTTCCATAATATCCACGTAATGGGATTGATCTTTCTTCGCAATAGTTTATCCATTCTTTCCGGTTGGCACCCTGCATCAGTATGGAAACCTTTTTAGCACCTGACCGGTAAAATTTATCCATTTCCCTTCCCACCCAGGTGTCCTGCAGGTTCAACGGGAAATGGTCACTTACCAATTTATTTTCTTCCCCGCGAATATCTTTCAATGCATACCAGCATTCTGTACGGTTAATGGTTTCATCATGAATATAAATGCTGCAAGTCTCCAGTCCCTCAACACCCAGTAAACCCATTTCATGCCGGAGTACTGTTGCTACTTCTTTAAGTTCTTCGGGTTGCTGCATGGCCAGGGCCCTTGCACGGACTTTCTCCAGTGCCGTTTCAATTTTTGCCTGGCGGGCCTGGGATTCTGCTTTTTTCAGATCAAGAAAACGGGTATAGGTTCTTTCAAATTCAATGGCAAAGCGATTGAGCAAAATTTTTTCCGCTTCATTCAGATCGGTAATAGTCATTACACCAAAGCAACCATATTTCATAAAGGCTTCCACATAATATAAGCCATCCCTGAAATATTCAGGGTTTAGTTTCTCCACGCCATCAAGCAGTTCTTTCCAGGTAGCAAAGTAGTTATCAACAGCAGCAGGTTGCACGTGGTATGAATGAACGGGTTCATTGCTTTTCCAGTCAGCAAAACACTGAACTGTTGCGGGCTCATTCCTGTCGAGCGGGTAATTTACGGCCTTACTGTTAAAAACCGTTGTGCCGTTTTTGTCTTCCCTCCATGCAGCCCAAAAGATATGCCGCTCATTTTTTTCATCAGGTAACCATAAAAATGAGAATGCTGATTTGATACCAAGCAACAAAACCTGTTCATGAAAAACCTTCAGGGTTTCATCCAGTTCACTTGAATGCTGCATGATCATGCTTTGTGTACGGGTACGTTCCAATGCTGCTTCTATCTGTGCTTCTCTTGCCTGAAATTCCGCTTTTTGCAGATCCATAAAACGGGTATAGGTCTGTTGAAATACTTTTCCAAAACGAAGCAATATATTATTCTCTTCTGCAGTATAAGGAATGCCGGAAAAATTTTCGATATATAAGGCGACATTATCCATTAATACAGTAGATGCGGCAAGTCCGGGGCAACTGAGATAAAAATCTTTGGAGGCCTCCGGCAACCCGGGAACGAAAGATAAGAGCTCGTTGTAAAATTTATTTTTTTCTTCAAAATTTAATTGGGTGGCAAAAAAGTATTTCCCATTTTGTTTTGCTTCATCAAATTGCCTTGCCCATACTGAATCAAACCAGGGATGCGAAATTTCAGCAGGAATGTCCTGCTCATCTGCAATCCAGAAATGCCAATCGCCTTTTGGTTTATAGTCAACAACAAACCCTGCATGATCAATTTTAATTTTTAATTGCGATAATTGATGGTAAGTAATTTTTATAACTTCTTTGAGCTCCTCACTCTTATGCATAGCCATTGATCGGCTTCTTACTCTTTCCAACGCTGCCTCTATCTGTGCTTCTTTTGCCTGTGCTTCGGCTTTTTGAAGATCGAGGAAGCGGGTATAGGATTGCTCAAAGACTTTACCGAATCGTTCAAGGATATTCAATTCTTCGTCAGAAATATGGTTTTCACTCACAGTTTGAAGACCGCTATGCTTAAAGAATGTAAAGCCCGCCACATACCTTTTGAGCGCCTTATTTGCCTCCTGAACATGCTTAGGGAAACGCCGGAATTCAGTTTCTGTATAAAGGTATTCGTCATAGATTTTTTTCTCTTCTCCCTCAATTGTGTAGATAAAATTCTTCTGCTGTTCTTTCCATGCTTTCCACATGGCATGATGGAAAGGATAATCTTCAAATTTCATGTAATAGGATTCAGGATCTTTTCCTGTTTCGGGATTAGCAGCCCAAACCGTATTACTCCTGTCTTGCTCATCTATGAGGTTGATGATACAAAAAGTAAGGGTAAATTCAAGGTTAGTAAACTCCCTGAGCAGCGTTTCCACCACAGAAGATAATTCTGAGGAATGATGCATGGCCAGGCTCGGGATCTTACTCTTTCCAATGCCGCTTCTATCTTTGCTTCCTTTGCCTGTGCTTCTGCTTTTTGCAGGTCAAGAAAACGGGTATAGGTTTGTTCAAACACCTGGGCAAATCGCCTGAAAATATTTTCTTCGGCACAAGGTTTTTCGGTAATAACCACCAGGTAACCTTTTGAAAAATAGGCACAACTTAATTGCTGCCATGCGGGTTGTTTGATTGCTGCTGCTGCCTGCGCATCAAAAGCGGCTTTGGCCGAAGGTATTGTCATCAGCCAATCATAATGCTGCTGCAATGCTTCTCCTGTTATGACCTCTTCATAATAGGATTCCCCGGCAAGCCATGCTTTGTAAATATTATTGTGCAAAGGATCGCCCACATTAGGCAAAATAAGATCAGGCATAAAACCGCTGCCGCCACTAAGCCACCATTCATCTGTTGTTTTGTTTTTATCGCATAAAACAAAACCGCAGGTCCATAGTTCTGGAACCAAACTGTTTAATTGAGCAAAAAGCAATTTTGATGTTTCGCCAAGGTCGGTACTCTTTTGCATGGCCATCGTTCTTGCCCGCACTCTTTCCAAAGCAGCTTCAATCTTTGCTTCTCTTGCCTGTGCTTCTGCAAGGGCTATATCGGTATATCGTTGGTAAGCAAGCGTAAAAAACATTTCTGAAGCGCTTGAGTACATCAAGCTTTTCTCCCGCAATAACACTGAATGTTGAGATGCCGATGGAGCCGGTGCCGATGGAATAGAAATAATAATACAAGGTGTCAGCTTTTTCAATCCTCGGGTCATCTTTTTCACCTATATCTTTTCTGAATCTGATCATGTCTTCCAGGTCTTTACCCGTATAAGATGTTTCAGAGAATCCTTCTGCACTCTGATCTGCTTAATTTGCTTTTCAATTAAAGGATGAATATTGTAGTGCAAATGATTGATGCTTCTGCCGATCTCATCTGAATAATCATAATTAACAAATGTTTCTTTCTCATCATCATGAATATTGATCATCGCATTCCTGATCTCTGTAAATCCCAGGCTGTGCAGTTCTGCATAGAGCACTTCGCAGATGCCGGTGAGATCTTCGGGTATACGCATGGCCATGGCCTGTGCCCTTACCCGTTCAAGCGAAGTTTCTATCTGTGCTTCTTTTGCCTGTTCTATGGCCTGTGTAATATCAATATATCTCTTGTAAGCCAGGTCAAAAACATTACTGAATCGTTTCAGCAGATTTTGTTTTTCAGTAGGTATAGAACTGAAGGTTGAAATGCCAATATCACCTGCACCTACAGAATAATGATAATAAAAAAGTTCCTGGATATGATCCAGCCGGGGATCATCAGCTTCACCGTTCTTTTTTCTGAATTCCTTCCATTCTTCTATTTCTTTGCCATTGACCACCGTTTCAACAAATGCTGCTTTGTTTTTCCTGATCTGGTTTATAAATCTTTCAATGACAGGATGCCCGCTGTATGGAATACGGGAAATACATCCGCCGGTAAATTCTGAAAAGTCGTAATCATTAAAATAGTTTTTTTCATCAACAAAAGTGTGGATAAGGGTATTCCTGAGATCACTGAACCCGAGCAGCTTTAATTCTTTGAACAGTATTTCACAAATACCCAACAGGTCATCCGGCTTGTTCATGCTCATGGCAACTGTTCTTACCCTTTCAAGTGATGATTCTATTTCCAGTTCCCGGTTCTGTGCTTCTACTGCTTTTCTTTTTTGCTCCAGTTCTTCAATGGTCTCTTCCAAAAGAATGGCAGTGGTGCGTTTTACTTTTTCTGTCCTGTCGAGTTTGAAAGCGGTTATCTCCAGTTCTTTATCTGCCTCTTTCAGTAATTTGACAACAGCAAACTTCTGTTCTTCAGTTATGTTTTCATCCTGCTGAATAATATTTAAGATATTTTGTAAATGCTGGTTCATTTTATTGTTTTGGCAAGCATGATATTTTTTGCTTTTTTCTTTTAATTCTCTACTACACCTACCAGTAATGTTACTCCGCCTGTTGCAAAGTTGGCAAGGTCGGCGGCAGTGGCCTGTCCTTCCGGCGAACCCATGGCAGCCTGTAAAGCTTCCGGGCCGGCAAACCAGAATTCGGCCATGCGGTAATGCGCAGCAGGAGATCCATCCGGTGCAGAGAGGAATTTTGTTAACTCTACCTTTTCAGAGCCTTTTATTTTGCTTGAAATGGGCAGGTGTGTGTTGGCATAATATTCTTCGAAAAGGGATGCATCTGTTGGTTGGCCGTACAATACTGTTAGTTTGATCATTTTTTATTTTTAGATGATGAAATTATTTTTCTTTTAATGCCACACAGCAGGTAGTGAGGTTATGCATTTCTAAATTCCCACCGGTAGCCCTGGCCAGTTCTGCATTGGAGAACATTCCAAGCATCGGCACATTCCACACTTTTTGATACCTTCAATTTCCTGTGTC
This sequence comes from Chitinophagaceae bacterium, assembly GCA_016703625.1. Lineage (GTDB taxonomy): Bacteria > Bacteroidota > Bacteroidia > Chitinophagales > Chitinophagaceae > Ferruginibacter. The sequence continues at coordinate 152,738 of JADJBP010000010.1, forward strand.
ATCAGTGGACCCAATGAAAGAATCCTCCCGGCACAACTAAACACGATCAATGCATCTGCATCAGGCATCTGTGTGTCTTTGAGATGTTCAACACCTTTAATTACTTTGTCCATCACATCAAAATCGGGCGGGAGAGAGAAACGTACTTTTGATCCCTGCGGCACCGATCCGCTGCAATAAAATGAATGGTCTTTCCAATCGATCACCAAACCCGGCCGCATAACAGGATCTCCTTTTTCACGTTGTAGCTGTAATGGAAAATTGGCAGCTATTTCCAATAACAGCCCTTCATTATCAGGCGATACATTTTCAAGTCCCCCATACTTTGTGGTAATATCCAACACTGGTATATCATCTACGGTATATACGTGGTTGCCTTCACTTTTCGTAACCGTTCTGACAGTACCAACTGCTCTCCATCCACAGGTAGCAACACCTTTGATCATGATCTTCCCTTCATCCAATGCAATGCAGACCAAACCCCGTGAACTTGAATTATGATTCGTAAAAACAAATTGATCTGCAAATGTAAAATCATCGCCAGCCATACTTCCGTATACGTTTACATCTTTTCCTGCAACATCTTCAAAACCAAACAATAATGCTTCTGCATCCGTTTCCATATTGCTGCCGGCAATAAAAAAAGCAGGCGTAGCAAAAGTTTCTTTTGCTTTACGTGCAATACGGTTTGTTATTTCCCGGTAGTTTTTTTCCGGGTATTCTTCAAAATAGATTTGAAAATAATTTTTATTGATATCGAGTAAAAGAATGGCGACAGAACCTTTCTCTGTTATTTCATCTATAAACTCTCCATTGGTGGTGCATCCGAAAACAGCAATGCCTGCATCATCCAGCAATTTGCAAATAGCCTTGTGATCCTGTTTGATGGATAGAAACACAATGGCCAAAGTTGGCTGGTATCCGTCTGCCATACTTTCTTCCAATGCTGCTTTGATCTCTTCCGTTGATCTTCCTTTGATTGATTTTGCTTTCATGTTTAATTTAAATGAGTTGTATTTTATTTTTCTTTCAGTGCTACCCAACTGCAGGTGGTGCCATGAAATTCCGGTTTACCTCCTGCTATGCTTCCAAATTCACCCAGGCTGAAAAAACCGGCCATGGGTTTTTCCCAGGTACGGGCCAGGCCTTGTAGTTCTTCGGAGATCATCGGCCCCAGGGATTCAAGCCTGCCTACGCAGGAAAAAATCAATAGTGCATCCGCTTCCGGAAAATTATTTTCTTTTACACTTCTTGAACTCTCAACCACCGTATCTATCACATCAAAATCGGGGGGCAGCGAAAAACGGAAAGTTGTTCCTGCAGGTACCTGCTGCCCGCACATAACTGCCCGGGTTTCCTTATTCAAAAACAATGTTGGGATCATTGTTTGGCCGCTTTCCTGCCGGTTCACCTGTAAAGGATAAGTGCTGTTCAGTTTTACAATCTTGTTTGTTTCGTTACTATCCAGGGTAAGGTTACCGGTATATTTTTCAACAACATCCATAGCTGGCTGATCATCTATGGTATGTATCCAAAGCCCTTCACTTTTGGTTACTTTTTTTACAGTGCCCAATGGTTTCCATCCCGAAACTGCCAAACCTTTCACCTCAATTTTGTCCTTGTCCAGCACGAGGCATAATATTCCGTTTTTACCTGAAGTATTGTTGGTAAATACCGTTCCTTCCAGTTTTTGGGTATCACCTGCCAAACCGCCAATGATGGTAACATCCGCACCGGCTTTTTCTTCTATGCCGTATATGATATCATTCCCGGGTGATTTTGTAACCGTTGCCACGATGATGAATGCAGGATTGGGAAAACTGCTCAAACCCGTTTCAGCTATTTCACCGGCTGATTGAAATGGAGAACTCTGTTCAAAGTCTTTAAAAACAAGTTTGAAATAGTGGGGATCAATATCCAGCAGGAGAAGCGTGATTCCTGCATTTGAAATACCCTTTTCTGTAAACGCTTCTGCAGTGGTGGCGCCAAAGATGGCAATGCCTTCCTGGTTCAGTAAAGCCTGCACTGCAGGCCATTCCTGTTTAAGCGACATGAATACAAACGCCAGAGTTGGTTTGTACCCTTCAGCGATGCTTTGATCCAATGCTGCTTTAATTTCTGCTGCTGATTTTCCTATGATCGATTTTGCCTGCATAATAATATTGTATAGAAAAGGCTTTTCTTATTTCTGGATGGTGGTTAACTATAAAATACCGGACTTATACTATACTTTTTTATTGACAAGGCTTTTTAAATAGGCCTGTTTGGACTGTTCCTTGTTTTCTTTACAATAAACGGTAAAAAAAGATGGCTGTAAGAAAATCAATCTCTGTTTTGTTCCAGGCTTTTTCTGTTAACAACGGGTTTAAAGTTTTAAGTTCGTTGAACAGCTGATTGGCCAAAACAGTTGCTTTATCTGTGCCCAGGTATTCCAGGTCAGCATCTGCAAGTATCTCTTCCAGGTTGTTTTTGGGCGATTGCGGGATCTTTGTAGCCATGATCATTCCGCAGATCTTTTCTATATCATCATGGCTGTATCCATAGCCGGGTAAATATTGCCGGGCAAGGGTACAACTTGCTGCTTCATGTCCTTTATAGGTATTGATATATCCTGTATCATGCCATAATGCAGCAGTATGTAATAATTCAAGTTCATTTTCCGAACAGTTTTCATGGTTCCCGATCTCCAGCACTTTTTCCATAACATACAGGGTATGTTCGTAATTGTGATAATAATAAGTTGCAGGGATCCTGGACTTCAGTAAATGGATCACAAAATCATTCATGGGTTGGTTAATGTGCATGCGACTTTGCTTTTAAAATTCCCCCGCTGGCTTCTTTAATACTCTGTACATACACAAAAGCTTTGGGATCAATGTTCATTAATGAATCCTGGATCTGTTTTATTTCAAGGCGGGTAACAATGGTAACTATGATCTCGCAATCTGTTTTGATGTCGAAACTACCGGGCAGGTATCCACGCTCACCTTTATAAACCGTTATTCCTTTGCCCAGTTCATTAACCAAAAAGTCTTTGATCTCTTCCTGCCGGGCCGATACAATATTCATGGCGGTATATTCTTCAATGCCATCCACCACATAATTGGTGGCACGGGTTGCCGTAAAATAAGTGATGATGTAATACATGGCGGTCTCAATTCCGAACTGTAAAGCCGCAACTGCAAATATGATGCAGTTGATGAGCATGATGATCTCGCTGTTTGAAAAACCGGTCTTGCGCCGGGTAAAAACGGCGATCACTTCAGCGCCGTCTATCACACCGCCACCGCGGATCACCAGGCCCACGCCGGTACCGATCAAAATACCGCCGAAAATGGCGATCAGTAATTTATCCTTTGTGATGGGATCGATATCGATAAAAAGCAAACCGGCAGCCAGCAGGAGTACCGCAATGGTAGTTTGAACGGCGAAGGTCTTCCCGATCTTCCGGTAACCGAGGTAAATAAAACCCAGGTTAAGCACAATGACCAGTATGCTGATGTTGAAATGAAAAATTTCATGCAGTAAAATGGAAATACCGGTTATGCCGCCATCGAGGAAGCGGTTGGGTATCATAAAGCCTTTCATGGCCAAAACCGCCAAACCTGCACCAGCTGAAATGAACAGGAGGTTTTTAAGATTCCAAACATTCGTCCAGTTAACCCTATCCGTTTTGTACTTTTTGGTCATTTGAATGCAGTTAGTTCAGGTTACTAATATAAGTACATTTTTTATATTAACAGTCAATCTGTTATGTAAGCTCATTATTCTATTGAAAAAGGTAATTGGGAGTATAAAAAAAAACCTCCCGTTGTTAAACAGGGTGCCCAAACAGGAACCTGCCTGCCGGCAGGCAGGTCGAACCTGTACTCCTGCGCGCATCAGCAGCGAATCCGCTGCTATTGGGTTTGATCTTTAAATATTTTTTGAGAACTCTTTCCTGAACCTGATTTTAAATAAATTTCTCTTTTCCGGGCTTCAATTCTGGTAATAAAATCTTCATGAAATATCAGAATAAAAGGGTTTATAGGGGATGTCGTTTTATTTTGGCCTTTTTGATGTTCATGAATCGTCGCAGAATATTATTTGTAAGGCCTCATAAATATAGTTTCTATTAATACTTTTAAAGCATAGACTGTAAACATTTCGCAAAATAAAAAAAAGCTCCGCATTTAGCGAAGCTTTTAAGTGCCCAGAACAGGAATCGAACCTGCACATCCTTGCGAACGACAGATTTTGAGTCTGTTGCGTCTACCAATTCCGCCATCTGGGCCTACATGTTAATCCGTAAGGACGTTAATCTGTTAATCCGTTAAGACATAAATAAATTAAGTATCTAAAATATTTTTGTCCCTACTAATTAACCAATAAACTAATTAACGGATTAACTGCATTTGGGGAGCAATATTACATTATCCCTCCAATCTGTCCAAAATACGCTGCAGGTATTTTTTCTTGAAATAGTATTCTTTTAGTTTTAAGAGTTCAGCCGTTGTAACCCTGCTGTCATCATAATTTTCAATAATGGACCGTACTTCATTGTAATGTTGGTTTTCGAGTTCATGGATCTGTTTGGCTGAGTTTTCTGATAATTCCTCATTCAGCTCCATCATTTCCATTAAAAAAGCGGGGGGCAGCTGTATTTTTCTTCATCTTCCAAAATCTCCTTCAGTTGCAGTACATATTTAATGGTTTCATCCGGGTTCTTTAATACTTTCAGGGCTTTGTTAAGCTGGGATGATATTTCCAGTGCCTGTTCCTGTTCATACTCGGTACCCTGTGCAAAAAAATCGGGATGGTATTTTTTTTGCAGTTCAAAATATTTTTGGGCCAGTTTGCCGGTATCAATTTTAATGGAAACGGGGAGTTCAAAAAGTTCAAAATGATTCATGGTGCAAATGTAGTGCTTCGGGCTTTTTTGTCTTGTAAATAAAAGTAACAAATTCAAGGTGAAGCCTGCCTGTCGGCAGTCAGGGATTAATGCCTTCCTTGAATGTAAACTCAACAATTGTGCTACTGTAGTTTCAGCATCAGTTCTTTACTCATAAACTAGAGGCAGTAAGCCAAATAGCCGGAATATTCTGAGGCTTACATAAAGCTTGAAGCGATTAATTCTAAGAATAGAACCTGCCTGCCGGCAGGCAGGTTACCGATGTACATGCCACAAGTACGCAGCTTAATCAGGGCCGTCTCTTTCAGGTCTGAGGGGTTGTCCTGTAGCGATTTGGAGAAGCAAAAAAGAAAATATAAAATAATTATAGGTTTTTTATACTTGGGGCCTTTGTTTAATAATAGAAATCAATATTATTTTCAGGGCTGAGTCAGCTTTGTAATTCTATTTAAAATCTAAAATGTAAATTGCCCCAAAAATGAACGTTTGATGCTTAAGATCGGATTAATTCGCGAAGGAAAAATACCCCATGACAACCGCGTTGCGCTTACCCCGGCACAATGCAAGTGGCTTCAAAAAAATTTTGATGATGTGCAGGTGGCTGCACAACATTCAGAGATCCGTTGTTATACCGACCAGGAATATGAAAGGGCAGGAGTTGACGTAAGGGAAGATATCAGCGATTGCAATCTTTTCCTGGGCATAAAGGAGGTCCCGGTTGACATGCTGCTGGAAGGAAAAACATACATGTTCTTTTCGCACACTAAAAAAATGCAGCCGGCTAACCAGCAATTGTTTAAAGCCATACTGGATAAAAAGATCACCCTGATCGATTATGAATGCCTGGAACATGATGACGGCACCCGGATCATCGGATTTGGTTTTTTTGCAGGTATCGTTGGCGCCCACAACGGCATGATGGCCTATGGCAACCGGACAGGTGAATTTAAACTGGGCAGGGTAGGGTCGGTCAACAGTTTTCAAAAACTGATACATACCTATTTCGGGTTAAAGCTGCCCAATATTAAAATTGCCGTAACCGGCACGGGGCGTGTGGCGCATGGGGTATTGGAAATTATGAACCTGATGGGCATTCATGAAGTGGAACCGGAAGAATACCTGGAAACCGAATTCAGCTATCCTGCTTATGTACACCTTAAAGGCGCCGACCTGTATGTTCATAAGGAAACGGGCAGGTACAACCGAAATGATTTTCATGATAACCCGCAACAGTACAACTGCGTGTTCTCCAACTTTATTTCAAATACCGATATCCTGGTCAATGGCATTTACTGGGAAAAAAATATTCCGCGGCTCTTTGAGATGGCTGATCTTAAAAGAGATGACTTCAGGATAACAACCATTGCTGATATTACGGATGACCTGCATGGTTCGGTGCCCTGCAACCTGGGCGACAGCAATATCGCTGACCCGGTTTATGGTGTTGATAAAACCAGCTTTGAAAAAACGCTGCCTTATTTACCAAACTCGGTAGATGTAATGGCAGTAGGCAATTTGCCCAATGAACTGCCCAGGGATGCCAGCCGTTATTTTGGAGAGCAACTCATTAAATATGTGCTGGATGATATCCGTACAGGTGGCAGTAAACTCATTTCAAATGCCACCATGGTTGATGCCGGTAAACTGAATGAACCCTTTTTGTATATGAAAGATTATGCCGGGTTGTAATTACAGGTAGAGATAGTACTCTTTTAACAATGTTGCAAACTCAACGTTGTATTGGTTCTCTTTATCTTTAATGATGATTTCATTTTTTGCGGTACCATTTTATCATGCCCGAAGAATAATATACCCCTGAAAAAAGAATGACGGGGTGTTTGCTTTACAGATACCTGCCTGTAGAGATGAAGGCCAAACCTTAAGGCTTCATCAATAAAATAATCAACCCGGTGAAAAGGCAGTAACACAGCAAAATAACCACCTGTTGCCAACTGTTTTTCTACAACCTGTAAAAGCCGCATCAAGCTTAGTGATGAATGATGCTTTGCATTATTTTTCGCTTTGTCGGGCGACAACAGGTCATCTTCAAAAAAAGGGGGATTGGATATGATACCATCGTACTGTTTACCGGCATTGAAATTTACAATGTCTTCATGAAAAACATGGATGCGGTTTGCCCATGGCGATGCAGCAACATTTTCTTTGGCCTGTTCAGCCGCAGATGCATCCATCTCCACCGCATCAATGATCACCTACTTATTTTGCTGGGCAAACATCAGGCGCAGTAAACCGGTTCCTGCTCCTATATCAAGGCAGCTGGTAATTGGCAGCCCGGAACCGGCCACAACCGCACCAAACAGGCAGGCATCTGTACACACTTTCATGGCACATTGATCCTGTTTAATGGTGAACTGTTTGAACTGGAAATAATTGTTAGGCATCATGAATAAATTCAAAAATCAAAATTCAAAAATCAAAATCCTTCGGGTACAAATTCATTTAAAGATGGAAGGTGCTTATATTTTTTACTTTTGATTTTTTACTTTTTACTTTTCCAGTGTTTCACCACTCAGCTCTTGCAGTAGGACTGATGCTGAGTTCTGTAAAATCGTTCTCCAAATATTTATAATAGCCGGTAATGGCGATCATGGCTGCATTATCGGTACAATATTCAAAAGCAGGTATGTAAGTGTTCCAGTGCTCTTTTTCGCCCAGCGCCCTAAAAGCTTTGCGCAGCCCGCTGTTGGCGCTAACGCCACCGGCCAGGCAAATATCGGTTATGCCGGTTTCAGCAGCCGCTTTTTTTAGTTTATTCAATAAGATGGAAACGATCCTTTCCTGCACTGAAGCACAGATATCAGCCAGGTTTTCATCAATGAATTTTTGCCTGGTTGATTCATCTGCCAGGAATTCTTCCTTAAATAAATTACTGGTACCGGCGTTCTTTAAAAAATACAGGATGCTGGTTTTTAAACCGGAGAAACTGAAATCCAGTCCCGGTATCTGCGGTTCGGGAAATTTAAAGCGTTTGGCATTGCCGTTAGCTGCGTGTTTGTCGATCAAAGGCCCGCCCGGGTAAGGGAGACCCAGCATTTTTGCCGTTTTATCAAAGGCTTCACCGGCCGCATCATCAATGGTTTCGCCAATTACGTGTAACTGCGTTGGAGAATCGCATTGAACGATCTGCGTGTGCCCGCCGCTTACTGTTAAACATAAAAAAGGAAAAGATGGTCTTTTTTCAGGGATCAGGTTCGCCAGTACATGCGCCTGCATATGATGTACGGCAATCAGGGGCTTATCAAGTGCCAGCGAAAGCGATTTTGCAAACTGGGCGCCTACCAGCAGGGAACCAATAAGGCCCGGTGCCTGGGTAAAGGCAATGGCGTTGATACTATCCAGTTGGCAGCCGGCATTGTGCAGTGCGGCATCAACAACCGGTACAATATTTTGCATATGCGCCCGGCTGGCCAGTTCAGGAACCACGCCGCCAAATTGCTCATGCACGGTTTGGTTGGCTATGCTGTTTGATAAAATTTTTCCATCTCGGCAAACCGCAGCCGATGTTTCATCGCAGGAAGATTCTATGGCCAGGATTGTTATGGGCAAGTTTAAGGTTTAAAGTTGTATCTGCAAATATACAAACCTCTCCAAAGGAGAGGGAACTGGAAGGAGTATATCATAATTGTAAAATTCCTTTGATTTAAGCTACGCTTATATCTTCGGGATTTCCTCACCCTTCGGGGGAAGGGGCTTATTTACTCCTGATCGCCACCACCGGGTCCATCTTGGCAGCCTGTGATGCCGGAATGATACCGGCCAGGATACCTACAGACAAACAGATGATAATGGTTGTTATCAGCATGGGGATGGAAATATAAACCGGGAAGTTCAGCGGGCCTGATAAAATGAGTGTAAGTATATACACAAAGAATAATCCGAATGCGCCGCCAATGATACAGAGTATAGCAGCTTCCATCAAAAATTCAAACAGGATACTGCTCTTTTTGGCACCGATGGCTTTTTTTAAACCGATCACATTGGTTCGTTCCCTTACGGTTACAAACATGATGTTGGCAATTCCAAACATACCCACAACCAGGCTGATACCTCCGATAATTGAACCCACAACATTGATCATTACAAAAGACTGGGAAATGGCTTTGCTAAAGGCTTCCACGCTGTTCAGCGAAAAATTATCCTCCTGGGTAGGACTTAACCGCCTGATCTGCCGCATGATCCCTTTTAATTCATCACTTAATGCATCAGAACTAACACCTTCCTTACCCTTGGCGATCAAAATGGGGTTCGAATTTTTTTCATCAAAAAGCTGCTTGCAGTATTTGTATGGCAACATCACACAGTTGTCATAATCCCAACCGATCATATTCTTGCCTTCTTTTTTGATAACACCTACGATGATTACTTTTTTTCCTTTGATGTCTATATGCTTGCCCAAAGCCCTTTCACTGTTGCCAAAAAGTTCTTCGGCATTGGTAAAACCAATTAAACAAACATTGGTGCCGTTATTAAATTCAGATGCTGAGAAAAAACGGCCGGCATCAAAACTCAGTGGCTGAATGGTCATTTGAGCTTCTATAATCCCATAAACACCCGCATTTTGCAGTACATCATCTTTATGGGAGATACTGGTGCCGCTTTGCAGTAAAAATGAAATATCATCCAGCAATACTGCTCTTTTCCTGATCATTTCGGCTTCTTCATATTTGGGAACAGGCCTTGCCCTGAATTTCCAGATGGGCTGATCGGGTCCGCCGCTGTAATCCCATTTATCGATATAGATGGTATTGCTCCCAGGCTTTTTACTTCATTCTGGATATTGCGTTCCAGGCTGTTTACGGTTGCCAGTACCCCAATGATACAGAAAATACCAAATGCAACACCGGTAAGGCTGAGGGCTGTACGCAGCTTATTAACTTTAATTCCTGGAAAGTTAATTTTAATGAATTGAGGATAATGTTGAGCGATCTGCGCATAGTTCAAAATTACGTGAAGCATTTTTGTTCTTTGCTCAACATCGTTGTGTCACTCTTTTGTACTGCATACCATTGAGGAACTTTTTCCAACGGGTTAAATTTGTTTTTCAAACCTTACCTTTGCGCCTTTAAAAACAGGACTATTGCCTGGTTTACGAAATTCAGGCTATAGAGCAGCAATATTTTAATTAAAACAGAAGCCACACCCTCTCTCCTGAGCATGTCGAAGGATGGAGCGGGTTGGGGTGAGGTAACATGAAATACATCAACGAAATAAACAGGCGCAAGACATTTGCCATCATCTCTCACCCCGATGCCGGAAAAACCACCCTTACAGAAAAATTCCTGTTATTTGGAGGCGCCATACAAACTGCCGGAGCGGTAAAAAGTAATAAGATCAAAAAACACGCCACCAGCGATTTTATGGAGATAGAACGCCAGCGTGGTATCAGTGTGGCCACCAGTGTAATGACCTTTGAATATGACGGGCACCTGGTGAATTTACTGGATACACCGGGACATAAGGACTTTGCAGAAGACACCTACCGTACATTAACAGCGGTTGACAGCGTGGTGCTGGTCATTGACAGTGTGAACGGGGTAGAGGCCCAGACCCGCCGCCTGATGGAGGTTATTGCCATGCGCAAAACACCGGTGATCGTTTTTATCAACAAAATGGACCGGGATGGCAAGAACCGGTTTGACCTCCTGGAAGAAATTGAGCATGAACTGAAGATACAACTGCACCCCATGACCATTCCCATTAACAATGGCAAGGATTTTAAAGGGGTGTACGACCTGCATAAAAAAAGCCTGGTGCTGTTTACTGCCGGTACCAAAGCCAATGATGAAGATGTACTGGAGATCCATGACCTGGATGATGCAATACTGGATAAAAAAATAGGGGAGCAGGATGCTAACACATTGCGGGAAGACGTGGAACTGATCGATGGTGTTTATGGCGCATTGAATAATAAAGATTACCTCACAGGTAAAACGGCCCCGGTCTTTTTTGGCAGTGCTGTAAACAACTTTGGCGTAAAGGAAATGCTGGATACTTTTATCCGCATTGCACCCACTCCAAGACCAAGGCATACTACCACCAGGGATATTAAACCCGAGGAAGATAAGTTCAGCGGATTTATTTTTAAGATACATGCCAACCTGGATCCCAAGCACCGTGACCGCATTGCCTTTTTAAGGGTATGCAGCGGCCGGTTTGAACGCAATGCCTATTACCATCATGTGCGTATGAACAAAGACCTGCGCTTCAATAACCCGTATAGTTTCTTGGCCCGCCAGAAAGAAGTGATCGAAGATGCATACCCCGGGGATGTGGTGGGATTATTTGATACCGGCAACTTTAAAATTGGCGATACCATGACGGAAGGCGAGGATTTTTACTTCACCGGGATACCCAGTTTTTCACCTGAAATTTTTAAAGAGGTAGTTAATAAAGATCCGATGAAAACCAAGCAGTTGGAGAAAGGATTGTTGCAGCTAACTGATGAAGGTGTTGCCCAATTATTCACCCAGTTTGGCGGCAATAAAAAAATTATCGGTTGTGTTGGGGAACTGCAGTTTGAAGTGATCCAATACCGGCTTTTGCAGGAATACGGGGCTTCTGTACAGATGAATAACCTGCCCTTTTTTAAAGCCTGCTGGCTTACCGGTAAAGACCCCAAAAACTGGAGGACTTCATCCGGTATAAACAGGCCAATATTGCACTGGATAAAGACAACCACCTGGTTTACCTGGCACAAAGCGAATGGTTCTTAAATACCGAGATACAGAACAACCCCGATATTGAATTTCATTTTACAAGTGAGATACATAAGTAGGTGTAAAAGCATACAGGTAAACAAGTTTTCAAGCATACAATTATTCAGGTTATTAAGCTTTAAAGGGCAAATGATAGTCATAAATCTAGGACCTCGAACTCTTGTACCTTGAACTCTTTTACCTTGATTCTTGTACCTTCCAAGATTCTTGTACCTTAGTCAATCATTCCCGTAATTTTAAACTTACACACCATTGGTGGTTTTTGGAACTGCTGATATTCAATTCCTTACCTTTTATTACCGTCGTAGATCCCATCAGCGCCGTATTTGGCGGGATACTGCCCGGGTTCTCGGCATACGTCACCAGTTCATTACGGCTGCTTGCCGGTTGCAATTAAATATGAAGGTTTTGGTTTTCTGTAGTAAGCAACAATTGGGTGGCCAATATTTTATCATTATAGATCAAGGGTGCTGTCGCCATCAATGATGCTGTTATCATAGAGGTAACCTGGTAATGGAATCCGGTCAACCGTTGTTTCCCTTACCAGCTCATTTTCTTTCCCAGGACCAATTCCTTTGCCGGTACAACCAGCGGTGTATCTTTTTTTACTTCATTTTTCTTTACAAAGGGGTAAAAATTTCTTTATCATTCAATGCCCGGTTATAGTTACGGATATCGTCGGTCGCCAGTTGGCAGAAAAGGGAAAAATGCATCATCCGATTTGCCGAAAAACAGGTCTTCATTGGTAAATGTTTCCCGGGAAGACCACTGGTATTACAATTCACAGTCAACATACAGTTTTGCCGTTTTACCATCATTGGCATACAGCACTTTATACCATTGGACCTTGTTGATAAAATCACCGCCATAGGGTGTAAGCGCAGTACCGGTTCCTGAAATTCTGGTGAAGCGGCAGTATCACATAAGGAACCATTGCGGCCCGTACCCAATGTATACAACGCATCACATCAAAGCGCGGTGCATAATTACCCGGGTTATAATTTCCTCCGCCTTTGCTGAAGTGATGGCTGGCGTGGCAGATATCATAATAAAAACCGGTGGGCCTTACCCACACCGACAGGCTGATCTGGTCAGAAAAATTCAATGACGGTTTGTTGGGAATGCGCATGTACTGGTAACGCCGTTAAAATGGTATGCACTGTTTGGGGTTTCCAAACCTGTCAACCGATATGGTTGCATTATTAAAAAGGGGTGGTTGTTGTTGCCGCTGGCATCTTTAGCATTACCGTTGAAAAGGATAATAAGCCATCAAACCTTTATCGGGTTAACCTGTACAACAGAAACCAGGGTTACCAGCAATAAGCAGCATACTAATATTCTCTTCATACAAAAAACTTCGGGAGTTAATTGTATAAAATTAAGCATTGTACGGTATTATAAAGCTTTAATTAAAATGGTGGTCTGTTTTTTAACGTATCAGTCAAAAAACTGCCCTTTGTTCTTCAATACCACAATCTGTGAAGTTTTGCCCCGATCATACACATAACCTCCGGCGAGGGCCGGTTTACCTTTATATGTTCCATCCCAGCAGCTGCCGGGGTTTGCAGTCGCAAAAACCTGTTCGCCATAGCGGTTAAAAATAAAAATTTCAGTTTCTGGATATACATCGAGTTCTTTAAACCATAGCAATCTCATTCTTTCCATCGCCATTGGG
>JADJBP010000011.1 GCA_016703625.1 Chitinophagaceae bacterium
CGGTTGCGGATATTATCCAGTCCCAGCCCCGTGGAAATTTCCTTGGGGCCGCTCTTCTTTTTATTGCGGCAGTAAAAGTACAAATGGTCATGATCAACAGAAAGTTTTATTTCAATGGGATGCTCGGGGCGCTGCAGGTCGCCGTGCTTAAAGGCATTCTCCACAATAGTGATGAGCACAAAGGGAATGATCTGGGCGCCATTGAGCACGCCGTTCACTTCAAAATTCACATTGAGGTTATTGCTGAACCTGAGCTGGTTGATCTTGATCACATTCCGCACGTGTTCAATCTCATCTTTCAGCGGCGCTTTATCATCGGTACCCGTTGCTTCATTAAGGGCATAGCGCATGATATCACTCAGGGTTAAGATCCCTTCAGATAATTCGGGAGAATAAGGCAGTGATTTGGCGTATAAAAAATTCAGTGTGTTGTGCAGGAAATGCGGGTTGATCTGCGATTTTAAAAATTTAAAATTGGCCTGCGATTTATCCACTTCCAGCTGCATCTTTTGCGCCTCCAGTATCTTGCGTTCCTTCTTTTCATCCCGCAGGTTATTCAGGTAAGCCAGCAGTATGGAAACGCAGGTAAGAAAAATGGAAGATACAGCATAAGAGAAAATGAATATCGCCGGCTGGGGGATCGTTGCTTTTTCACCGCTGCTATTTTCAGGGAACAGGAAATGCCTGGCCGCATAATAACCAAAACACCGATGATCATGACCCCGGCAGCGCGGATATAGTAAAATGCCCGGCTCTTCTTAACCATCAGCCTGTTGAAATGGTTCAGCGAAAAATAATAAAAGATGGTTTGAAAAATAAGTCCAAACAGTTCCTTGCCCAGGTAATTTGCAGTGAGCATATTCCTGTTGTTGTCTTTATATTCCGAAGTTTGTAAAAAGGTAATGACCAAAAACCCCACGATGAATAATAACAGGTTAACGGCCAATACCACCAGGAACACTTTTAATAAGGTATATCTTTTTGAAGCCTGCATGATACTAAGTTAAGAATTTATGAGTTAGGAGTCGGGAGTCGGGAGTTGGGAGTTGGGGAGACTTCAACGTTTTTATTTATTTGAAATTTTTAAAAGTAGCTGGCCTGCCCAGTGAAATTCTTTGAACAGGCCAGCATACTTTAATTTCATTGCTATACTTTCCTGAGTTAAAAATTCGAAACCCGCGTCAACAACTCCCGACTAATGACTCCTATCCCGACTCCTGACTTGACTTACTTAGTCCAACACCCGGCGCCACTCCGCCACCACCCTGCGCTCTTTTTGATTCATCATCTGCACCGGTACTACGCTGGCGTGCAGCTTTTACCTGGCTGCTGCCAAAGCGGTACACAAAATTCAATTTAAACTGCCTGCTTTCCCACCGGGCACGTATATCACTGCGCTGTCCTGCAAAATCACTTACTCCCCTGAATTTAAGGGTTTGAAAAATATCACTTACAGAAGCTTTAAAGGTTCCTTTTCCTTTCAACACCTGTTTTTGCAAACCGGCATCAACACTCCACAATGATCTGGCTTTAACGGTTCCCTGGTAAACAGTTGGTGCATTGTAAAAACCGGTTAACTCAGCCGTAAATGTTTTCGCAAATTTTATGCTGTTCTGCACATACATACTCAGCCCGGTTGCTTTTACATTGATCTGCCTGCCTGTACCAAAGTCGGCCTGGTAACTGGTGTAAAAACTGTTCACATTGGCAAACAGGCTGTATGCTTTATAGCGGAAAGGATAGCTGATGTTCAGGCTCACAATATCCTGGGTAGCTAAATTTCTTTTGGAGATGAATGCCTTTGAGCCTTCTGCTGTATCAAATACCTGCGTGAACAGGTCTTTAACATGGCTGTAATTCAATGTAGTGGTCAGTTTATATTTATAGGTATTGGTTAAGCCAATACTATTAGTGTATTGCGGGCGCAGGTTGATATTGCCTTTCTGAAAAGTATATTCATCCAGCTTGAATTCAAAAGGATTCAGGTCCTGGTAACCGGGACGGTCGATCCTCCTGCTGTATGTTAAACTGAACTGGTTGGTTGGTTTTTTATTGAAGGTAATGGATGCACTCGGAAAGAGATCGGTGTAGCTGCGTTTAAAGGTTTCGCTGTATGCAACATAACCGCCAGCCCCGGGTTTTTGCCCGTTGGATAAACCTTCAGAACCGGTATGCTCCATTCTTAAACCTGCCTGCAACGTAATGCCTTTAAAAGCACGGTTGTAGTTTACATATAATGCACTGATATTTTCTTTATACTCAAAACGGTTGCTGCGGTCTTTATCGAGCCGATCATTTCCGGCAATAACATCGTAACGCTGAAAATCATTGTCCGTTTTTACAAAAGCTGTTTTTCCGCCAAAGCCCAGTGTGCCTTTTTTAAAGGGCTGTTCCCAATCGGCTTTCAGGGAATTGATGCTGATATCGGTTGGTGCGATCATCCTGTACACTACACTGCTTAAAATAGTTTTGCCTGTGGCATCATAATAATAATTGGGTTGAAATTGATTGGTGTTGATATCAAAGCTTCCGTGGTCGGCATTTACAACCAGGCTTTTACCCTTTCCGTTATTAAAACTGTAGTTCAGGTTTACATTTACATTATTCCTTTTCATCACACTGGAATTATCTGCAACCAGTAACCGGTCTACGGTATTGGTAGGTATGTATGTTATGGGTGTAACACTTTTGTTTTTTATGGCAGGGTCGCTTAAAGAACCATTAACCAATACGCCAATGGTATTTTTCTGATCCATAAAATAATCCAGCCCGGCTTTAAAATTATGGCTCCTGTTATCTACATGCACGATCGCTTCCTGGTTAAACAAACTGTCGGCCACGCTGCGGCTGATATTGAGGTTGTTCTCCATGCGGCCTTTGTTGAATCCGTATGTACCAAAGAGGTTTATTTTTTTATTACGGTAGTTTAAATTTACCCCGGCATTGTATTTCGCATATTCGCCGATATTCCATCCTGCATTTACCGATCCGTTGGTACCGAAGGATTTATTTTTCTTTAGCCGGATATTGATGATACCGGCATTACCGGCTGCTTCATATTTTGCAGAGGGGTTGGCAATGATCTCAATGGCTTCTACCTGTGATGAATTCAATGACCGCAGGTAAGCTGCCAGGTCCTGGCCGCTAAGTGGCGAAGGTTTTCCGTCGATATATACCTGTACCCCGTTCTTGCCGCTAAGGCTGAGGTTGTCATCTTTATCCACCAATACGCCCGGTGATTTGCGCAGCAGTTCCAGTGCATCGCTGCCAACAGCATTGATGGTACCTTCCACATTCACGATCATTTTATCTGCTTTGATCTCCACCAGTGGCTTTTGTGCAACTACCACCACCTCTTTTAAATTACCGGATGATTTGGTGAGTTTAAGTTCGGGAACCTTGATGGCATCGGTACCCACTTCAATGGGTTCAGAAAATGCGGGCAGGTGATCAACATAACTGGCTTTAACCAGGTAACTGCCTGCTTTAACGGTTGAAAAAAGATAATCGCCGGTTGCTGCAGTAACTGCCAGTTTAACAATGGCAGAATCTTTGGCAGCCAGCAGGCTGATAGTGGCTCCTTTTACAGGAACACCCTGTGCGTCTTTTGTGTTACCGCTTACCTGTGCATGGCTGTTTACAGCGAAGATGCCGGCAAGGAGTGATAAAATTAATTGTCTCATAATAATTTGTTTTTATGGTTAACTTTTTTTGATAGTGCAAACCTATAATCGCACGTTCCCTTTTTAAAAAATGTTACACAAAACGGGGTTTTCTGTATGCGAAACCGGTTTTTTGGGGGTAAATGCCCCGGATTGGAACATAAAAAAGGGACCCTGACGAGGTTACCTGTGAGAGGTATTGAAATAAAAAATATCAATTATTTCCACGGAGAATACTGAAAACATTTCCCTTTTCCACATACAATACACATTTGCTGTGCAACACAATTCCATAACACAAGCTTTACCATTTCTTTACGTTATAGGTGGAAATTCAATCATTGAAAAAACTTATACATGCTGCCATCTAAAACCGTGTTGTCTCTCACCATTGATCTGCTGGCCCATAATGCCTTTAACCATTTAAAGGATGAAGACATTTCGGCCCTGCATCATTTGATCGTTAAACTGCAGGAGCCCCTGACTGCTATTCAGCAAAACCTGTTACTTACATTCTGGAACCATGCCTATACCGGTGACCTGCCTGCGGCTTTGCTTTACCGTTGCAATACCGTTCTGCAACAGCTTGGCCGCAACCCGTTGGAGGAAATGATGGTGGAGGTGGAGATGTATTAATTTCTTATTTTACTTTTTGTCTTGACACAATACTTCGACTACGCTCAGTAGTAACAAAAAAGTCAAGAACGAAACGATATACAACCCGTTTCGTTCAGTAGCTATGTTCATCATTTGTACTACTGTAGCTTCAGCATATGTCCTTTACTCTTAATTTCAAAACAGTATGCTATAGTAAAATCCTCTTTTACAATTTACATAGAATAATATCAGCTATGCAGTATACTCTTAATTCCTAAGAGTAGAATTACAAATGCCGAAGTCACAGTAGCACTAAAGCTAAATCAGGGAACCATCTCCAAATCGGGATGTAATCGATTTGGAGTGCCCTTGGTTTACTTTTTGGGCAAGCAAAAAAGTGACAACAATAATCAGAATGCCTTATAAAAAAGAATCTTCATATATCTAGATATAAAAAAGATTGGCCAATTTCTCAGCCAATCTTTTTTCACGCCAGCCTGTTATTTAATCTGTGGTTTACCAACAGGCCTCCCAACTGCACATGTATATATGGAGGTAGTGTCTGCAGGATGCTGTGCATACTTATTTACGCCAAAGCGGTTTTTTACCCGAATGCTGCCTGGAACCCTTCCGCGCAGAAGAAATTTGCATGTTGCTGTGCGGGTCACCCTTGGCTGTTGCTTTGTTAAAAGCATTTCTGTCAAATAGGGTAGACGGGTTTTCTGTTACCAGCGGCGCTTCATCCAATCCGTCACCTGGTACCATCATCTGGTGCCTGTCGGATTCTATATTGGCCGCCTTACCCACCAGGTCATCGGGCGATGGTATAACAGGAACAGTTGGTAATGGTGTGTCAACTGGTATAACGGTTGGTATGGTTTTTTGTACCGGTACAGTTACCTTCCTCCTTATCGGTGAGGCTGGTTTTACGGCTTTAGGCGGTACAACTTTTATTACGGCTTTCTTTACAACCGGTTTTTTTGCAGACCGCAAGGCACTGTGAGCAATTTTATTTATAGTCTTCTTTACTGACTTTTTAGGCGCTGCTTTTTTTACAATCTTCTTTACTGACCTTTTAGGCGCTGCCTTTTTTACAATCTTCTTTACTGACTTTAGGCGCTGCCTTTTACAATCTTTTTGCTGGTTTTAGGCGCTGCTTTTTTACAATCTTCTTTACTGACTTTTTAGGTGCTGCCTTTTTACAATCTTTTGCTGGTTTTTTAGGCGCTGCTTTTTTTACAATCTTTTTACTGACTTTTTAGGTGCTGCCTTTTTTACAATCTTTTTTGCTGGTTTTTTGGCGGCCACTTTTTTAGGGGCAGCTTTCTTGCAGGTTTGTTTTTTTTGCCATGATCTGATTTTTTAGAAATGCGTGGTGAAGGGAAATACTGTTAATACAGTATACCAAAACTGTGCCATTAACAAACAATAAATACCGGTACACAGCATAACCTGGTATTACAAAAA
Source organism: Chitinophagaceae bacterium (assembly GCA_016703625.1). Lineage (GTDB taxonomy): Bacteria > Bacteroidota > Bacteroidia > Chitinophagales > Chitinophagaceae > Ferruginibacter. The sequence continues at coordinate 5,727 of JADJBP010000011.1, forward strand.
AACCGCTTTATTGCAAAGCGGGCTAAATTAATTAAACACAGTTGTTTATTTAATATCCCCTGCCACTGTTTTATGTTTGCGGTTTTCATTGGCCAGTACCAGCAGCCTTTTTACATTACCCACTACCCACACAATATCATCCTCTTCAAATACCAGGCTTGAGGGTGGATTTAAGATGCGGTTGCCGTTTCGTTCTATGCCGGCCACGATCCCTTTTGCCCTTTCGCGTATGCCCGACTCCCTGATGTTTTGGCCCAGCAGGAAAGAATCTTTTTTTATAACCAGTTGTTTCAGAACCACATCCTGCTTTTGCTGCAGTTTATTGCGGGTAAAGGGCTGTGCCTCTATAAAAAACCGGAATGCCTTTAACTGCTCATCGGTACCTATGGCCGAAAGCAGGTCGCCGGGGAAAATGCGCTCGTCCCTGGAGGGTACGGTTATTACCCTGCTGCCCCGTTCTATCATGGCAATATTGATATCAAACTGTTCACGCAGCTGCAGTTCTTCCAGTGTTTTACCGATGGCGGGGCTGTCTGCTTCAATTTCAAACTGGGCAAAGTGGGCATCCCAGGGCGCCAGTTCATGTTCGGGCTTTGGTTGTTTCTGCATGGTTTCATTTTCATGCAGGTTTTCCAGGAACCGGTTCTCGATCCGGAAATAATAGGATTGCAGGCGCCTGGAAAAGACCAGGAGCAGGATTATGATGACGGCTGCTGCTATCCATGCAATAACAGGCGTAAACAAACGGTCGGATAAAATCCCGATAAACAGTATGCCAAGTCCCATGCGTACTATTTCCAGCATGACCATGGGGCCACGGAATTTATTTTCTGTCCATACCCTGGTATGTGCTTCCCGGTCTGTACGCTTTACCGTTAGTCCCCATAAAAACGGCGCCATGAACAGCAGGCTGATGATGATGGTAATGGCAGAACCCCAGTGATTGTTGCTGAATAAAGGATAAAGGTATTCCAGCGATAATAAAATAATGCCGAGTATCACCAGTGAATTAACCACGATATTGGTGATATATGAACGCAAGACCAGCCTCCAGTCGCTTACCGATGTGATAGCCTGGGCGCCAGCACTGTACCGTACCATTTTTTCCTTCCAGTTTTCGGGTAATATTTTTTGTACCCCTTTATAAAATCGTTCCGAAAGCCGGATCATATAAGGTGTTGTAAATGCCGTGATCACCGAAATGGCTACTGCAATGGGATATAAAAAATTACTGGTAACCTGCAGCGTAAGTCCCAATGTGGCAATAATGAATGAAAACTCGCCGATCTGCGACAGGCTCATACCCGACTGAATGGAAGTTTTTAAAGGCTGACCGGAAATGACGGCGCTGATCGTTACGAACATGGGTTTCCCGATCAGCAAAACCAGTACGCCGGCAATGATGGGACCTGTGTACTCAACCAGCATCTGCGGGTTGATCATCATGCCTACCGAAACAAAAAAAATGGCCCCGAATAAATTTTTTACCGGGGTAAGCAGGCTCTCGATCTTTTTACCCTGCAGGGTTTCGGCCAGTATGGACCCCATGATAAATGCACCCAGCGCTGATGAAAAACCGGCCTGCGCAGCCAGGTATACCATGCCAAAACAAAGTGCCAGCGAAAAGATCAGCATCATTTCATCATTCATCAGCGTTTGAAGGCGCTTTAATAAACTGGGAATAAAAAATATGCCCGATAAAAACCAGAGTCCCAGGAAGAATGCAAGTTTTAAAATAGATGCGATCATCTCGGCTCCTTCAAACTGCTGGCTAACGGCTACTGTTGACAGCAATACCATCAGTAAAACTGCCACCAGGTCCTCAATAATTAAAACTCCCAGTACCACGCTGGCAAACTGCTGGCTTTTTACACCGAGTTCACCAAAAGCACGGATGATGATGGTGGTGGAGGCGATACATAAAATACCGCCAAAGAAAATGCAATCCATGAAAGACCAGCCCATCAGTTTACCGATACCATACCCGACGGCCATGGTGGCCATCACTTCTATAATGGCCGTGATGGCAGCCGTACCGCCAACCTTTACCAGTTTTTTGAAACTGAATTCCAGGCCAAGACCAAACAACAGGAATATCACCCCGATATCGGCCCAGCCCTGTATATTTTCAATTTCGTGTATGGTAGGCAGCAGGTGAAAATGCGGGCCCACCAAAAAACCTGCAATGATATAACCCAATACCAATGGTTGTTTAAGCCACCTGAATAAAATGGTTACCACAGCGGCTGCACCAAGTATAAGTGCCAGGTCTGATATCAATGCCGGTAAATGGATCATGTTTATTGGTTTCTCTTTTTATTCACCCGTACATTCCGGGCTTCTGCTTACAGCAAATAAATAAATTTTTATGATATTGCTGTGGAATGTAATCTACAAAATTTATGTGGTTTATCGGCTCACTGCATACCCGGTAATGAAGCTGTTTGGCAATTATAATACATAAAAAAACACTTCGTTTTAATGAAGTGTTTTTAAAATAATTGAACCGGAAATTTTTACCAGGGATATTTATTTTCTGCGATCAGCTTATTGGCGATCCGCCTGCGTGCATCCTTACTGTTGAATGGTTCTGTTTTTGTAAAGCGTTTCAGTCCCAGCAGCATCATGCGCTGTTCATCGCCGCCTGCAAATGCATTGATGGCTTCCTTGCCTGCTTTGTTCACTTTATCCACGGCATCATTCAGGTAACAGCGCATCATATCAGCCTGCAGCTGTGTGGCAGCTTCTCCCTGTTTATCTGCCATCTTCATAATGCGAAGCAGGGTACTTTCGGCTTCAAAGGTTTCAATGGCCATGTCGGCAATATTCATCAGTATTTCCTGTTCGTCCTGCAGGGTCATCATCAGTTTTTGAACGGCAGCGCCGGCCACCATCAAAATACTTTTCTTCATGTTAACAATGGTCTTGCGTTCTTTGGCAAAGGGAGTGTCATCATCGTTTCCAAATTCCGGAATACTCATCAGCTCCTTACTAACGGCCATGGCCGGGCCCATCAGGTCAAGCTTGCCTTTCATGGCTCTTTTTAAGATCATGTCTACCGTAAGCAGGCGGTTAATTTCGTTGGTACCTTCATAGATGCGGTTGATGCGGCTGTCGCGGTAACCGCGGCTGATCGAATATTCATCACTGTATCCATTACCGCCATGTACCTGCACGCCTTCGTCTACCGTATAATCCAGCACTTCGCTGCCATGCACTTTTAAAATGGCACACTCAACGGCATATTCTTCGGCTGCACCCAGCAGTGCTTCGGCAAAGGATTTACCGGCTGCAGCCAGTTCAGTTTCCTTATCATCGATCCACTTACTGGTACGGTAAAGTGCACTTTCGCTCACAAAAATGCGTATGGCCATTTCGGCCAGTTTATATTTAATAGCGCCAAAATTGGCTATGGCCGTTTTAAACTGCTCACGGGTGTTGGCATAGGCAACCGTATTGGAGAGTGCCCATTTAGATGCGCCGATAGCTGCAGCAGCCAGTTTTAACCTGCCGATGTTTAAGATATTAAAGGCTATGATATGTCCTTTGCCAACCTCACCCAGTAAATTTTCAACCGGTACTTTACAATCCTGGAAATACAACTGCACGGTGGAAGATCCCTTAATGCCCATCTTGTGTTCTTCGGGGCCCTGCGTAAAACCTTCCATACCACGTTCAAGAATAAACGTAGAAAACTTATCGCCGTCAATTTTGGCAAATACGGTATATACATCGGCAAAACCCCCGTTGGTGATCCAGCATTTTTGCCCGTTCAGTATATAATGTTTCCCGTCGGCAGAAAGTATTGCCGATGTTTTTGCGCCCAGGGCATCGCTGCCGCTATTGGGTTCCGTTAGTCCGTATGCGCCTTTCCATTCACCACTGGCGAGTTTCGGGATATATTTTTGCTTTTGTGCTTCGGTACCAAAATACAAAATGGGCAGGGTGCCGATACCGGTATGTGCGGCAATGGCCACGCTGAAAGAAAAGCCGCCACCCAGGCCTTCATTGACCAGTGTAGAAGTAATGAAATCCTTTCCCAAGTCCGCCCAGGTCTTCCGGCACAGAAGTGCCCAGCAGTCCCTGTTCACCGGCCTTTACCATCAGGGAAGGCATGAGGCCCTCTTCCATTTTATCAATGCGGTCAACAATGGGGATCACTTCAGTAGCTAAAAACTGCAGGCACATTTCTTTTACCATCAACTGCTCCTCGTTAAAATCTTCGGGAGTATAGGTTTCAAATGCATTGCTTTCTTTAATTAACCATTCGCCGCCTTTTAGGGGTGTAGTGGTTGCGGTTGATGTACTCATAAAATGATTTTTTATTGTTTGATGTCTGGATGCTGGATCCTGGATGCTTGATACAGGATAGTGAACTCTATAATTAGCATAATCTGATCCAGTAACCAATATCTAGAATCCAGTATCAGTATTTACGATTTCAAATTATCATACACATTCTGCAAAACCTCTTTGGCTATTTCAACCTGGCCATGGGTTACACCTTCCAGTGCTTCATTAAGGGTTTGGTTGGCAATGCCCATAGTTTGTTCCTGCAATTCCTGCGCTTCTTTGGTCAGGTATATCATGTTGATCCTGCGGTCTTCTTTGGAGGGTACACGATTTACCAGTTTCAGTTTTTCGAGGTTATCAACCAGCCGGGTAATGCTTGGTTTATCACGGAAGGTAGCATCGCAAAGTTGCTGCTGGCTAAGCCCGTCTTCTTTCCACAGGTGATATAACACACTCCATTGTTCAATGGTGATGTCTACATTATTCTGTTTAAAATTCTTCTGCAGGCGCCTGGCAATGGCAGTACTGGCCTTACCGGTGATAAAGCTGTACAGCTCTCCTTTTCTTAAATTGGTTGTTTGGCATATAGTTGTTTATGCAACTAAACAAAGATAATCATTCATTTGAATTTTTAAAAATTATTTTTGTATTACCCGTTAAAGCGGGGCGGCATCCAGATTGTTACCGGGACTCCATTATACCACAAACCATTATGCAGCAGGCTTTACTCATCTTTATAGGGGTTATTTTCGGCTTATATATATTCCTGCTCATTTTCTATTGGCGGAGCTGGCTGCGTATCCCGGAATTTAAAGTCATCCCGCCTGGGGCGGAACAAAAGTCAAAAACAAAAATTACTGTTATTATCCCGGCCCGAAATGAGGAAGAGCATTTAGGCGCCTGCCTGAATGCTGTTTGCGATCAAACTTATCCAAAAGAACTTTTTGAAGTGCTGGTGGTTGATGACCACTCAACTGATAAGACGGCTGCCATTATAAAAACCTTTGCAGCACAACCCGTAAAACTCATTTCCCTGAAAGATTTTACGGTTGATGCATTGAATGCTTATAAAAAGAAAGCGATTGAAATTGCGATCGGTCAATCAACAGGCGAACTGATCGTTACCACCGATGCGGATTGTACGGTAACAGGAAACTGGCTACAAACGATTGCTGCATTTTATGAAACGCATCAACCCGTATTTATTGCAGCGCCTGTTTCTATAAATTGCGGTTTTAATTTTTTAGAAATGTTCCAGGCGCTTGACTTTGCCATGCTGCAGGGCATTACCGGCGCATCGGTGCATAAAAAAATACACAGCATGTGCAACGGTGCCAACCTGGCTTATACAAAAAAGGCTTTTGAAGAAGTGGGCGGTTTCGCAGGTATTGATCATATAGCCAGTGGTGATGATATGCTGCTGATGCATAAAATTTACAAACTGAATCCCGATAAAGTGATGTTTTTAAAATCGAAAGCCGCGATCGTGCAGACTGCTCCTGTAAATTCTATTGGCGAATTTTTTAACCAGCGCATCCGCTGGGCCAGCAAGGCCGATAAGTATGATGACAAGCGGATTTTTGCAGTTCTCTTTTTAGTGTACCTGGTTAACCTGCTGCTTGTTGTGCTGCCTGTTATTGCACTTTTTACAAATACTACATTTACCATCCGGGCTTATCCATTCAACATCATAGTAACTGTTTTTGAAGGCTGGATATTTTTGATCATCATTAAAACATTTACCGAATTGATGTTTTTAATGCCTGTGGCAAAATTTTTTGGTAAGCGAAAACTGCTTTGGCTGTTCCCGCTGATGCAACCCTTTCACATCATTTATACCGTTATTGCCGGCTGGCTCGGTAAATTCGGCAGTTATAAATGGAAAGAAAGAAAGGTGAATTAATCTCCTGAATTTGTATTTTACAGCATGGACCAACCCGATTTTTCCTTTAAAGCCGACATGTGGAAGCGACTCAAAAAAAACCGGGCCGCTTTGTTTGGCCTCGTCATTATTATAATTGCGGTACTGGTTTCTGTTTTTGGTTATGTGATCGCCCCCGATAATTCACCCAATGCCGATCTGCAAACCGTGGAAATACAGGCAAAGAAACCCGGCTACAGCCAGCAGTTTTTAAAGATCCCCGGCAATAATGCTACGGATGCCGGCTGGTTCAAACATTTTACCAGCGGCAGAAAGAACGGTTTTCAATGGGTACCCATTAAAGGTTACCAAATTAAGGGCGACAGTCTAATGATTAATAAATTTATTGATGACGACACCACCGTTGTACAATATTATTCCATCAACCAGGTAACCAACAACGATCCGGCAACTATTCAAAAAAATATAATCACTAAAAAATACCGGCTGGGTACCGATAAATTCGGCAGGGATATTTTAAGCCGGTTGATCATCGGTACAAGAGTAAGTCTCGCTGTGGGTTTGATCGCCGTACTGATCTCTTTATCCCTGGGTATTATCTTAGGCGCACTCGCAGGGTATTACCGTGGCTGGGTAGACGAAGTTATCATGTGGTTGATCAATGTAACCTGGAGCATACCCACCTTATTGCTGGTCTTTGCCATTACCATGGCCATGGGCAAGGGTTTCTGGCAAATATTTATTGCAGTAGGACTTACCATGTGGGTGAGTGTGGCCCGGCTGATACGCGGGCAGGTTATGGCCATTAAAGAAATGGAATATGTACAGGCAGCCCGTGCATTGGGATTAACGGACAGCCGTATCATTCTCCGCCATATTTTACCCAATATACTTGGCCCCGTGATGGTTATTGCGGCTGGTAATTTTGCAACCGCCATCATTGTAGAAGCGGGCTTAAGTTTTTTGGGTATCGGCATTCAGCCGCCGCAACCGAGCTGGGGATTAATGATCAAGGAGAATTATAATTTTATCATCACACACAATCCATTGCTGGCCCTGATCCCGGGCTTTGCCATCATGCTGTTGGTGCTTGCCTTTAATTTACTGGGGAATGGATTGAGGGATGCGGTGGATGTAAAAGAGGCCTAAAGGCGATGCTGGATACTGGATACTGGATACTGGATACTGGATACTGGATGCACCCTGTGATTTTTAAAAGTTTTTTAATACTCGGACAGCATCCAGTATCCAGCATCTATTCTTTAGGTGCCACCTGCACGTTCCTGTTAAATCCTTCTTCCAGCGAAATAAAAGTTTCTGTTCTTTCTATGCCTTTTATTTTTTGCAGCGCATCGTGCAGCACGGAACGGAGCTGGTTTATATCCTTACAAACAATTTCAATGAACATACTGTAGTTTCCGGTGATATAATTCAACCGTACAATTTCGGGTATGCTCATCAGTTCTTTGGCAACGGAATCGTACAAGGAACTTTTTTCCAGGTATATACCCACAAAGGCGGTGATATCATAACCCAGTTGTTTGATGTCCACATCCATTTTAGTACCTTTTACAATGCCGGATTCCTGTAACTTTTTTATACGTACATGGATGGTACCGCCGCTAACAAACAATTTTTTTCCCAATTCGGCATAAGAGATCTCCGATGTCTCCATCATTTCATGAATGATCTGCAGATCGAGTTTGTCAAGATTTAATTTGGCTGCCATATTAGAATGTGTTTTTAAATTTTATTCAAACCATTAATCAAATATTTGAATTATTTCTATAATTTCCAAATATTTAATAAAATAAATTAAACATTCGGGTGTTTTACCTTATTTTTGTGTTATCAAACAATCCGGTACAGATCGGAACAAATTGTGGGGTGATGAAATTTTTGGCAGACATGCCCCCTTGTCTCGGGGGTGAGGATAACAGGATAAACGTAGCATAGAGCCGTTTCAGTAGCAATACTGATTCGACCGGGGTCGACCACCGAACTTTGTACTACAGCTAACTGCCTCGTGAAGGTTCGATCCCTTCCCCTACAGCGCTTTAAAAATGCCTTCGTTGAAAAACGGGGGCTTTTTTTTGTGATGAAATTTTTAGCAGCGACCCCCTTGTCCCGGGGGGTGAGGATAAAAGGATAAACGTAGCATAGAGCCGTTTCAGTTACCGGGGTCGACCACCGAACCTGCCGGGGGGCTTTGTACTACAGCTAACTGTCCTCGTGAAGGTCCGATCCCTTCCCTACAGCGCTTTAAAATGCCTCGTTGAAAAACGGGGCTTTTTTATTAGAAATAATATTGAACAAGGAATGATAGTGCTTTCAGGACGCAAATTCGTAATTCGATATTCCTTGTTCCTTGCTCATTATTCCTGGCTCCCCTGCAGCAAAGCCTTCGCTAAATGCGGAGGCATTCGTATTTGAAATGTACCATTAATATGAGATCTTCACCGTACTCTCACGCCATTTTGTAAACGCTTCCAGTGCTTCTTCCCTTAATATCTGCCTGGTAAATAATTTTCTTTCGGCAACCGGTTTTGCCAGCTCTTCATAAATGAACTGGTCATCAAAATCAATGGCCGTAGCATCTTCCTTTGAATTGGCATAGAAAAGTTTTGCCGGCCTTGCCCAGTAAATGGCACCCAGGCACATCGGGCAAGGCTCACAACTTGTATATATCTCACATCCATCCAGCTGGAATGTATTTAATACCATGCATGCATTCCTTATGGCAACTACTTCGGCATGGGCCGTTGGGTCATTGGTTGTGGTAACCTGGTTTACACCCCGGGCAATTATTTTTCCGTCTTTTACAACCACGGCGCCAAAAGGCCCACCCCTGCCCTCTGTTACATTGCTTACGGAAAGCCGGATGGCTTCCTGCATAAATTCTGAATCATCTTTACCCATGTAATATTTTTTTTGAATGACTGTATTAACTGATGCATACATAGAAATAGGTAACAGCAGGCAATCAGCAAAAAATGAAAACAATAAAATTAACCTATTGCCTTTACGCAGACAAATAACATGTATGGTATTTATTCATGATACCGGTTGCAGAAACCCTTTATTATACCGGCTTACTGCCATCTAATATTTCACCGCAGCCCACCGGGCTATTTATAAAATAAAGATGGTAGTATATTTGTATCCATGATCGCCGGCAATACTTATTTATCCAGGGAGCAAAGACTGAATGCGGTTCAGCGGCTTACTGCGTTATGGGCATTTACTGAAAGTGGCCTGGGTGGCATTATGCATGCTTTACAAATACCGTTTACCGGCCTGCTGGTGGGCGGCATGGCCGTGATCATGATCAGCCTGGTGGCCGAAATGTCGGATCACAATTACAAACAGGTTTTAAAAAGTGCCATGATCGTACTTATTGTAAAAGCCATGGTAAGCCCGCATACCCCTTTCCCTGCATATATCGCTGTTGCTTTCCAGGCATTACTGGGTTTTGGATTATTCAGTTTATTCAGGGTAAATGTTTTCAGCATTATATTATTAAGTACCATTGCCATGCTTGAATCGGCCATTCAAAAGATACTGGTCCTTACTTTATTTTTTGGTGAATCGATCTGGAAAGCAATGGATAGCATGATCGCTTTGCTGGCCACTCAATTTGGCAGTATTGTAACCAATGGCAGCTACTGGATCGTTGGCATTTACGGGCTGCTTTACCTGGCGGGCGGATTGCTCATAGCCCTGCTGGCCTACCGTACCATAAAAAGTTTTAAAACCGAAAACCCTGCATTTATTTTACAGGTTAATCCTGAGGCAGATACTAATAAAGCCGGGTTGAAAAAAACTTTCCAAAAAAATAATTACAAAAAACTGTGGGTACTCATCATGCTGATGATCTGCGTGTCGGCTGTTCTGTTTGTTTTTGCTGATAATAACAAAACCGGCTGGCTGGCTGTTGCAAAAACGATCAGCTGGACATTATCTGCCATATTGATCTGGTTTATGCTGATCGGCCCATTGTTCACAAAAGCCATTCAAAAGGTTTTGCAGAAAAAGCAAAGCAGGTACAGCGATGAAGTTTTAAAAACATTATCCTTTTTACCCGTGCTGCGCAGGCTTACTGCACTGGCATGGCAGCAAAGCAGCGCTTACAAAGGTTTCAACAGGTGGTATCATTTTTTTGCAATGCTTATTCACGCAACACTTACCTATTCAGAACCTGCAACAACAGCAATACCTGCCAATAACCCGATATGAGTATTTTTATTTTATCAGCACCCGTACACAGCGGAAAAACTACCGGTTTATTGAAGTGGTGCAACCGGCAGGATAATATTGCAGGTGTTTTAATGCCCGATATGGATGGCAGCAGAAAAATAGTAAACCTGCTCACCAAAGAGATCTTTGCCATTGAATGTACAGACCCGCTGCATACAAAGGAACCACTTACCGCCATAGGCCGGTATTATTTTTATACTGCAGCTTTTGAAAAAGCCAATCATATTTTATTACAGGCATTAAATCAAAAACCCGGCTGGCTGGTGATTGATGAAGCGGGTAAGCTGGAACTGGATGGCAAAGGCTTTTATGAACCGCTTGTAAAAGCTGTTGATTTTTACAGCAATGGTAAAAACCCCGGGAATTTATTGATCACTGTCCGGGACAGTTTATGTGATGCCGTTATTTCTTTTTTTAAAATTAATAACTGCAGGTTAATTGACCGCCCGGAAGAACTTGAATAATTTTATTGCAAAAAAAATTCCCCACAAAAATTGCAGGGGAATTTAAATTACTTAGATGATCTACTCAGCCATTATCAATATGGGCACTTTGCTGTGATAAGTCAGTTTTTTGGTACGGCTGTTCCTTAATAACTTATCCATAAAGGAACTGGTTTTTTGAACAACAATGATCAGGTCTATATTCCTGCTTTCGGCAAATAAATTGATGGCTTCATCCACATCATATAACCGCATGAAATAAAACTGTGGCTGATAATCTGCAAACATTTTTCCCATTTCCTGTTTTTCCTTCTCATAATCTTCGGTAAGCGAAATGTAATGGTCTTTATCCACATTCACCACATGCAACTGCGGCTTAAAAACGTTCAGGAAATCTTTGATGGGGGCTGATGGCGTTGATTCGATCGTGTTCTTAAAATCAGATGTCAGCATTACATTTTTTAATGGGGAAAAGGGCGCACTTTCCGGAACGATCATTACCGGGCAAACTTTTCTTTCGGCCATCTTCAGCGTGTTGCTTCCAAACAATACCTGGGCAATGGCAGATTTACCGGTGATACCCATGATCACCAGGTCGGCCCGGCGATGACGGGCCGCTTTTTCCAATCCATCCACAAAATCATCTTCTTCATGAGCCAGTATTTCCATTTTTACAATATGGTCTTTCATTAACCCAGCTTTCAACTGTTCCAGCATTTCTGTTGCTTTTACTGCTTCTGCAGCCTTGCTGTAACTGTGGTATAAAATGATGGTTACGCCATAATGACCGGTTAATAACCGGGCTGCGTAGCGGGCTGCATGCAATGAGGTTTCAGAAAAATCTACAGGTACAATGACTGTATTCATATGCGTAGTTTGTGTTTAATATGGACAAAATTACTTTATTTATACCTAATAATTGCTGTCTTTTCTTCATATTGAACTGAAACAGCCATGCAGTCCCGGTATTGTATTCAAATACTGATTATTTATCTTTGCCGGCCATGGCTCAAAAAAAATTAGAACGGTTTGCTGCTATAAGCACATTTTCAAATGTGTTGGAATATCCTGCAGACATGAAGGGGAAATGGAATGCTTTTTTTAAGAACAGTCACCCGTTGATACTGGAACTGGCCTGTGGCAGGGGAGAATATACTGTTGGCCTGGCAAAACTATATCCGCAACAGAATTTTATCGGTGTGGATGTAAAAGGGAACCGGATGTATATTGGTGCAAAAAAATGCCTCACCGATCATATCATCAATGCCGGTTTTTTACGTACCCAGATCGAAAAGCTGGCCGACTATTTTGAAAAAGGGGAAGTTGATGAAATATGGATCACGTTTCCCGATCCGCAATTGCGGGTATCAAAGGCAAAAAAAAGATTAACGCACCCAAGGTTTTTACGTTTGTATGCAGCTATTTTAAAGCCCGGCGGTTTTATCCATCTTAAAACCGAATTAAGGGATGAAGAATAGCTGGATTGAAGGCGAGGACTATTATTACAACCAGGAGGGGTTTATTGTGCTTACCGCCAAATACCATCTTGAAAGGGGGCATTGCTGCGGCAACGGCTGTAGGCATTGTCCATACGAATTTAAAAATGTTGCAGAACCAAAAAGAACAGAATTGTTATCTTTAACCGCAAATGGCAAAGAGAATAGTTAAACATACAATAACGGCCCGTAAACAAGTCCCGGCAAAAAAAGAAGCCCCAAAAGATACGATACAGGCGTATCATTTTTTTACAGATGTATATGATGTGGTAAGGCAGATCCCGAAAGGGAGGGTTACATCCTATGGTGCCATTGCAGCATATCTTGGCACCAAACTAAGTGCCCGCATGGTAGGCTGGGCCATGAATGCAGCGCATACGGCCAGGCCCAAAGTGCCTGCACAGCGGGTGGTAAACCGAAATGGCATGCTTACCGGTAAACATCATTTTGAAAGCCCGGATGCTATGGAAGCATTACTAAAAAAGGATGGTGTGGCTGTTAAAAATGATACCGTGGTCGATTTTAAAGAACGGTTCTGGGATCCGTCAGTTGCGCTGGCTTTATAATTTTTTATCAAAGACTCCCTATAAATAGTTACATTACAATAAGGGCACACAACCGTAAAATAATTCATGAGCAATACCATACATAAAGGCCAGGTGAGTTTCGTTAACCACGAAAAAAAATACATCATTATTGAATATGAAGAAAACGGCAGAAAAAAAACAGTGAATGGCCCTGTAGATGAAAAACAGCAGCAAAAATGGATCGATAAAAAGCTCATCAAAAAAAAGCACTTATTTCATATCGGCGATACGGTGAATTTTACTGCAGGCCTTTCAGACAGGGGCGACCGGATGACTGCATCCAATATCCAGTTCCTGTACAATACAGCACTGGATGTACTGATCAACAAGGCAAAAACAGAAAATAATTTTATTGGTTACCTAAAGGTGATCGACGAACAATATTTTGTAAAGGAGATCGACAGTTACCTTTTTTTCCCGGTACCCTTATCGCCCTGGCAATTAAAGCCAACCGAAACTGAGCTGAATGAAGCCGTGACATTTTCACTGGAAAACCTGGAAAATAAAGAAAAGATCACCGCCAAACTGTATAACAATAAATATATCCCGGAATTTTACACGGCTGTAAAATTAAATAAAGCGGGCGCCCCTGTAGCAGCAACTGTGCACAAAATAACCCCTCATGGCATTTACCTGCACCTGGTAGATGACAAGATACCTGTTAAACTTCCTTTCCGGGAAGGGGTACAGGTAAATGATACGATCAACGTACATATAGTTTACCTGAGCCCATTTAAAATTGTTGTTGAAGAATCATAATTCATCCAGTTCGCTGCTGCTGATATCCAGCTGCATGGCTGTTTTTTCGGTTGACGGTGCCAGCGAAACAAAATAGAGGAAAGGTACTGCAGCCAGCGCCAGAAGGGCATAATTGCCGGTAAAAAAAAAACATATGCCGCAAAACAATACCGGCGCTTCAGTTAACCCCCACTGTAACATAGAGGCCCCGCGGTATTTTTCAAACTTTTCCTTTACACCGGCAAGCGGATCCTCTTTAATGAGAGCCAGTTTTTTTTTGAACAGGGTAAAGCCGGCAAACAATACTGCTGCCGTAAACAATAAAGCTATAACCTGTACAATTTTATCTTGTGCAGCCATTGGAGGCACCAAAGTTTTGCTGTAAACCATATAAAACAAAACGCCCAAAAAAATAAGCTGCCCTATCATCATGGCTTTATGCATAAAGCTAAAAACATAAAAAGCATTCTTTTTCATATAGCTAATTTAAACAACTTTGCCAAAGCCTGGAACCTTGGCAAAGTTTAACTGAATCCGGCACATGCTTATTTTAGTTATAGTAAGGGCTGATCATCAGGTACACTACAACGCCTGAAACTGCCACATAAAACCAAACCGGCCAGGTGATCCTTACCAGTTTTTTATGTTTATCATATTCGCCGGTTAATGCCCGGTAAGCCGTAAATAAAATAAAGGGAAGAATGATGGCTGCCAGCGGAATATGGGTGATCAGTATAAAATAATACAGCAACCGCATGTTACCGGCAAGTAATTTTTCATCCATACTGGTGATGCCGTCGTGGTTAATATCGCCATACCTGGTTTCGCCGGCCAGCAGGTGATGACCTATATAAGACAGCAGAAATAAAACGGATAATAAAATGGCCGACAGCATTATTTTTTTATGCAGAGCATATTTCTTTTGTTTTACTGATACGAGCCCGGCCAGCAATAATACAGCAACCAATGAATTGATCACCGCATTTGCTTTTGCAAATACATGCACATCAAATCCCGGATCAATATCCAGTTTATACTTACTTAAAAAAACCACGGCGGCAAAAACCACCACCGAAACGGTGTAAATAAAAAGCCTTGCTTTTTATCGTTCTTTTGAAGCGTTGGTTGTAACATAAATTTCTTAAGTTCTTTTTTCCTGTTTGTTTTTTTGCCTGTTGAAAATCAGTACAACGACAAATACGATCCCGATCGCAACAAAAATGAGTGGAAGTATGGGTATGAATTCCCTGAATACCGAAGGCGCTTTTTTATCTTTTTCGAGCATCAGTAATGGAATATCCCTTACGAGTTTTGCCTGTTTAAGGGTATCAAAACCATTATACCAGCCACGCACAACCCTGCTACTGTCGAGCAAAAAGAAATTTTCGGTATGAATGAAGGCTGAATCCACCTGGGTGTCGGCCAGTCCGGCTTTCAGTTCATTCAAAGCAAAATCATAGATGTCTTTTTTATTACCGGTTACAAACCACCAGGTATCATGATTGGCATTATAGCGGTCAGCAAATTTGCGCAGTTGCGGTACCGAATCGTGTTCCGGATCAACACTGATGGAAATGAAATGAACAATGCTGTCGTTCTTTAAAAATGAATCCTGCAGCCGTTTCATGCTTCGGGCCAGACCTGGGCAAATGCTGGGGCACCTGGTAAAGAAGAAATCAATCACCAGTATTTTTCCCTTCAGGTCATCCAGTGAAACTTTTTACCCAATTGGTTGGTGAATTCAATATTCTTTACTTTGTGCCAGATGGTATCTGTAACCGTTTTCCCTTTCTTTTCGGATACGACCACACTATCCGGGGTAAAATACCTGCCCGGCATATGAACTGTATTTTCAC
The DNA here is from genome assembly GCA_016703625.1 of Chitinophagaceae bacterium. Classification (GTDB taxonomy): domain Bacteria; phylum Bacteroidota; class Bacteroidia; order Chitinophagales; family Chitinophagaceae; genus Ferruginibacter. Next base: position 21,279 of record JADJBP010000011.1, read on the forward strand.
TGTAATATTTTACAATAAAATATCCTGCAAATGGCATCACCAATGCAAGCATTAACCCCAACACCGCTTTCTTATTCATAATTCTCCCGGGTTTAAACGATGCCTTTCTCCTCCTTTAATGTTTGCAAATTTACGGCATCGCCATTCAATTCATTCATAAAACAAAAAACCACCCCGTTTTTGGCGGGATGGTGAATATATTGAACAGGCTGTATCAATACCGCGGTTATTTTTTTGCATCTTTATCCACTGCTGGATGTTGCTGGTGCTGTTCGGTCTTGGTTTTATCCGGGCGGCTGCCGCCATCCGTATTACGTAGATTTTTCCAGGCATTGCCATCCCAAAGAAAGGCTGCAATAAACCATATAAATAACATCAGCGGAACAACAATGGTCATGATCATATTCCTGATCTCATCACCCAGGTGCATAAATATGGAAACGATATAATAGGCTTTGGCAAGCGTTAATGCGGCAATAAGCAACTTGGTAGACAGAGTTAACGCATATGGCAATTGTCCGTGCTTCCAGTATAAAAAATATCCAAGCCCCAATTCAATAACGGTTAATGCAGACAGTACCCAAAATGTTTTCCAGATACGTGATGTACCGGATGCATGTTCCGGTGCATAGGTAATTTCGGGTGATGTTAGATTTGAACTCATAATTATATTTTAATAAGATTAAACAAGATAAAAGCAAAGGAATACAAATACCCAAACCAGGTCTACAAAGTGCCAGTACAATCCTGCTTTTTCGATCATTTCATAATGACCGCGTTGATCAAAATGGCCCATCCTTGTTTTGATCAGCATCACCAGGTTAATGATCACCCCGCTGAAAACGTGGAAACCGTGGAAACCGGTTATGCCGAAGAAATAGCCGCCAAATGCAATGGGACCGGGAGTGCTTACCATCTGGCCTTCATGCATTACATGCGGGCCCCAGGGGTTTTTGGTTACCGTAGTTCCCCATTTTTCGATCTCCCCATTTACCAAAACTGCATGGTCGCCGGTGATCATGTGCGTCCACTCCCAGGCCTGGCAACCAAGGAAAGCAAGGCCGCCGAGGATGGTTAAGATCATATATTTTTCAACGCCTTTGCGGTTCATTTTATGGCCTTCATGTACAGCCAGTACCATGGTAACAGAACTGAAGATCAAAATAAAGGTCATCAAACTCACAAATGCCAGCGGCAGGTTTGCATGACCGGCAAAAGGAAATGCATTAAAGACCTCGTTGGGATCTGCCCAGTGATTAACACTGAAGCGGATGGTACCATAGCTGATCAGGAATGCACCGAATGTGAAAGCATCACTCATCAAAAAGTACCACATCATCACTTTACCATAGCTTGCGTTGAATGGGCTTCTTCCCCCGTTCCACCATTTGGTATTTGTTGGTATCGCTGTTGTTGACATATATAACTTTTATTTTTTTATTTTTTGGCTAAGCGCATAAAACAGAAAATGAGTTGAACAGGATCTTCCCAAATAGCTCTATTTCAAAATGCTTTCGCCTATAATTAAAATGCTTTCTTATCTTTGCCCACTGTTCTATCTGATCATAATTAAAAATAACAATTTTTTTTACCGTACGCCTTTGCATACAATACCAGCAAAGCAATTATTCCGCCCAAAACGTGCGCTGCATGCATGCTTACGATCACGTACATAAAAGAATGCGAAACGTTACCGGTAAGTTTTATTTCCTTTTGCCACAGTTGCTGAAAACCCAGCAATTGAAAAACCAAAAAAAGAACTCCCAATAACAATGTTGCCAATAGCATGTTCCGGTATCTTTTCATCTCCCGCTGCCTGAATGCTTTTAAAGCCAGGTAGATGGTACCACTGCTTAACAGTATAACCACGGTGCTGTACCAAAAGAACGGCGGCAGGTCGAACGATTGCCAGTTTACCTGGTTGCGTTTAACGATATACGCACTTGTTAACCCTGCAAACATCATCAGTAAACTGCCAATGCCCACCCACAGGGTAAATTTATGCGGATGAATTTTTTTTCTTTGTTCCATTACCACGGTACTCATTCTACAATATTTATATAAACTTCATTTATTCTAAAAAGTGATCAGGCCCTGGCAATAAATAATGCCAGTAAAACAACCATCAAATAAAAATAAGAACTGAACATTACCCGCCTGGCGCTTTTGGCATTCATATTTTTAAACAACAGCACACTTACATAAACCATCCACAGGTTGCAGATAAACAATACGGCCATACCTATGATACCGCTGGTTCCCTTTCCGGTTACGCCGGTAAAATAAGGAAGGAATCCCACCGGTATCATCAATGCGCTGTAAATGATACTTTGCATGGCGGTGAACCTGGTTGGACCCTTATCAGCAGGAAGCAGTTTAAAACCGGCCGTTTCATAATCTTTATGAGCCAGCCAGGCAATTGCCCAAAAATGCGGAAACTGCCATAAGAACTGTATGCCGAATAAAACCCAGGCACCTGTCCAGCTGATCGTTTCGTTACCATAAGCGGCTACCCATCCTATTAAGCAGGGCAGTGCTCCGGGTATTGCACCAACCAGTACAGAAATGGAATTCACTTTTTTAAGCGGGGTGTAAATAAAGCCATATAAAAAAAGGCTGAATAAACTGACCATCGCACTGGTAGTGTTAAAATAATTCCACATCATGAACACGCCTGCGGCACCGGTGATGAAAGCAAAAATGCCTGCTTCAGTCACACCCATCCGCCCGCTGGCAACTGGCCTTTGGGCCGTCCGTTTCATCAGGCTGTCGGATGCTTTTTCCAATACCTGGTTAATGGCATTGGCCGACCCGGTGATCAGCATCCCTGCAACAAAAAGTAAAAGAACTGATATAATTTTTTCCCGAACATAAAACTGTTCATTGGGTGCGATTAAAAAACTGACCACCGTACTGAACACAACCATAAAACTTAAAGTGAACTTGATCAACTGAAAGTAATCTTTCACTTTACTGGCCAGCGAATACGATGTTGAGCCGGCAATGGTTATTTTGTCCTGTTCTGAATTGTTCAAAAATCTGAATTTTATTTCGCCCCAAATTCATTGGCCCGTTGAAATATTTTTAATGCTTTGATTCATCCTCACCTACCGGTACATCCTGCGGGATGAATTCTTTGCCATCCTTTGCATAATCATATGCACCGCGGTGTACTTCAGGAATTTCTCCTGGCCAGTTTCCGTGCCCGGGCCTGATGGGTGTTGTCCATTCCAGTGTATTGGCACCCCAGGGATTTAGTTCGGTAACCTTTCTTCCTTTAAAAATGCTGTAAAAGAAATTGAATACAAACAGTAACTGGGCGGCAAAAACGATCATCGACACAAAACTGATGAATTCGTTAAGGCCTGCGAACATATTGAAAGAACTCCATCCGGAGTAATCATAATAACGGCGTGGCATACCTGCCAGTCCTTCATAGTGCATCGGCCAGAAGATCAGGTATGAGCCGATGATGGTGATCCAGAAATGGATATACGCCATGGTATTATTCAAATAGCGGCCAAACATTTTGGGGAACCAGTGGTAAACACCGGCAAACATTCCAAAGAATGATGCCACACCCATTACAATATGGAAGTGAGCCACTACAAAATAAGTATCGTGTAAATGAAGATCAAGTGCAGAGTTACCTAAGAAGATACCTGTTAAACCACCACTGATGAATAAACTTACAAAGCCGATGGCGAATAACATACCCGGCGTAAAACGGATATTAGCCCGCCACAAGGTAGTTAGCCAGTTAAATACTTTAATAGCTGAAGGAACAGCTATCAATAAAGTAAGTAATACAAACACCGAACCCAGGAAAGGATTCAGCCCGGTAACAAACATATGGTGTGCCCAAACCAGGAAAGCCAGGATGGCAATCGCAAATACAGATCCCACCATGGCCATATAACCGAAAATGGGTTTACGGCTGTTCACACTGATGATCTCCGAGCTCATACCCATGGCCGGTAGTAATATAATATAAACTTCGGGGTGCCCCAGGAACCAGAATAAATGCTGGAACAGGATGGCGCTTCCGCCTTCGTTGGGTAAAATTTTTCCGGCGATCACAATATCACTCAAAAAGAAACTGGTACCCAGGTTACGGTCGAATAATAATAAGATGGCTCCTGATAATAGAACCGGGAAAGAAAGTACGCCCAACACCGCGGTAAAGAATAAGGCCCAGATGGTTAACGGCAAACGGGTCATACTCATACCCTTTGTACGCATATTGAGAATGGTGGTAATATAGTTTAACCCGCCCAGCAATGAGGAAATAATAAACATGGCCATACTTACCAGCCAGAGATCCATGCCGATGATAGAACCGCTGGAAGCTTCGCCCAAAGCGCTTAATGGCGGATAGATCGTCCAGCCTCCGCTTGCAGGGCCGGTCTGAACAAATAAGGAAGAGAACATGATAATAGAAGCCAGGAAGAAAAACCAATAGCTTAGCATATTCAAAAAAGGCGATGCCATATCTCTTGCACCGATCTGTAAAGGGATCAAAAAGTTTGCAAAGGTTCCGCTTAACCCGGCTGTCAATACAAAGAAAACCAGGATGGTTCCGTGCATGGTTACCAGGGCATAATAAAATTCAGGTTTCAGTTTACCTCCAGCAGCCCAATGGCCCAGCAGGTCTTCCAGCCAGGGAAAAGTTGAGTCGGGATAACCCAGCTGCAAACGGAATATTACCGAAAACAATCCGCCGATGATAGCCCAGATGATACCTGTTATCAAAAACTGCTTGGCAATCATTTTATGATCCTGGCTGAAAACGTATTTTGTTATAAACGTTTCGTGATGATGATGTTCATGATGTGCATCGTGTGCTCCGTGAACATCGGCATGTTGTAATGTGGCTACGCTACTCATATTCTTACTTTTTAATTCGCCCGGCATACATTCAACGGGGACCTGTCGGTATCCCGTTTTAATTTTTTTTGCAGGCAGAACCTGTGTTACCTGTTTAATTGTACTGTCTGTTATATTTTGAACCGGGGCCTTGTCCGGGAACAAAGTATAGTACTCGATTTTTGTTCTGCCAGCCATTTTTTATATTCTTCCATGGTCTCCACAATGATCACACCACGCATGGCATAGTGACTTGAACCGCATAACTGGTCACAGGCAATTTCAAAATTGAATTCAGGGTTGCCGGTTTTCTTCTTCATGTCGGCCGTTGTGATGTTTGGGGTAAACCATTGTGTGGTTGGAATGCCCGGAACCGCATCCATCTTCATCCTGAAATGCGGAAGTCCAACATCATGGATCACATCCTGCGAATGAATGACCATTTTAACCGGTACACCAACCGGAATGTGCATGGTTGTATTGATATGAATATCATCATGGCTTGCAGGGTCTGCAAAATCAACCCCCAGGTTATTTTTTGCCGTGGTTAATTTATAATTCTTTTTTCCCAGCACTTTATCAGCGCCCGGGTACCTGAACTCCCAGGCAAACTGGTGGCCGGTCACTTCTACCACTATGGAATCCTTTGGTGCATCACCGGTAATTTTAAACCAGTATTTCAATCCAAAAACAACCAGCACTGTTAAAAAGATAGCCGGTACGGTTGTCCAGATCAGTTCAAGTTTTGTGTTGTGCGGAAAATAAAATGCTTTTTGGCCGTCTTTTTCCTGGTATTTAAAAGAGAACCAGAATAATAAAACCTGCGTGATCACAAATACAACGCCGGTGATGGCAATGGTGATGAGCAGCATCAGGTCGATCTTTTCTCCTTCAACAGAAGCTGAGCCCTGGGGGAATAAGGTTTTACCGTAATACAGTTCATTGCAGTACCAGGCGCCGATCAATCCAAACACGAGGAATCCAAGCAGGAAAAATGCATTGATCTTATTATTCTGTTTACGGGTCTTATCCTCACCTTATAAAACGCTGACATATTCACTGGCCTTCGCAATCTGAAAAATGACTACGAAGATCAGTACCCCTAAAGCTATCATTAAAAACTCCTTCATGATTCAAAGTTATTTTCTGTAAATGTTATTCTAATCTCTTGTTTAAAACCCAATTCAATATTCACCTGCTTTCTGCCTCAAACGCAGGCCATTAATAATTAAGTATGGTGAATCATACTCTCTTTTAAGAAAGGATGATTTTTTGCCAGCAATGAATGTTTGGTTAAATACCTTCCGGTACCCCACATGATCAAACCAATGAACAAAGCTGCAGTTCCAAATTCAAAAAATCCCAATGAATAATGTGCATGTAATGTACCCGGCATCACCATCTGGAAGAAATCTATCCAGTGGCCAAAAATGATCAGCACGGCCATGAAGGTTACCATGGTCCAGTTTCTTTTGGACCCTTTTTTCATCAGTATCAATAACGGGCAAAGGAAATTAATGATCAGGTTCAGGAAGAAAATGGCTTTATAAGGGCCCGCTTTTTCTGCTGTACCGATCCTCTCAATAAAATATTTTGTTTCTTCCGGCTGGTTACTGTACCAGATCAGCATGTATTGAGAGAACCACAGGTATGTCCAGAATACCGAGAAGGCAAACATGAATTTTCCAAGATCGTGCAGATGCTCTTCGGTAACATACTCAAGCTGCCCGCGGTTCTTTAAATAAATTACAAACAGGGCGATCAGCGACATCCCCGATACAAAAGTGCTTGCAAAAGTATACCAGCTGAACATGGTGCTGTACCAGTGTGCATCAATACTCATGATCCAGAGCCATGGAATGGTTGATGCCACAGTTAAGGTAAATACAACGGTATATAAAGAAGCCCATACGGTATTGTCCCAGATCCACTTTTTACCGGTCTCATAATCCATATGTCCTTTTCTATCACTTTCCAGGCTGAGGCTGCGCATTTTTTTGCCAAGGAACCACCACAGGAAAATGGTACAGAAAGAGAAGATGGCATAGAACATCGGGTTCAAAAATCCTTTTTTGCCGTTTAATATATGATCATTTGCAACCGCTTCTTTATCCAGCCAGTGATATATATCTGTACGGTGTCCAAAAACGATCGACATTAAAATAACAAATGTAATAACACCCAAAATGGGTACCACGCTGGAGATGGCTTCCGAAACCCTTCTGAAAGCAACAACCCAGCCGGCCATGGCCATGGTGGTTACACAAATAAAGAACATGGCTGCATTTACCACCAGTAAAAAGAACACGCTGTTTTGCAGCAGTACGGCCCAAAATCGGGTACTGTTCACGTTTTCGCCATGCCCTGCATGTGCAAACGGATTGAACATTATAAATCCATACAACAATGCCACAACGCCGACAGCGATCAGTCCATACGTCCACTTTTTATAACTGCCCGGTAATTGAAATTGATGATCCATCTAAGCTTTATTTTGTGTTAATATTCTATATTTTTTTGCTAAGAGTGCAAACGGGAAAAAGAGTTTTGATCTTTAACTCCTTTCCTCTTTTTGGCTCTTAGTTAAATTTCCTACTTCTATACTGCCGCACTATCTGTTTTTTGCTAAGAGGACAAACGGGAAAAAGAGTTTTGATCTTTACCTCCTTTCCTCTTTTTTACGCTTAGCTAAATTTTCTACTTCTTTACCACCACACTATCTGTTTTTACCGGCGCTTTTACAGCTGCTGTTGAATCAGCTGCCGGCTTTGATTCCAGTGTTCTGATATACTGTACAATTCTCCAGCGCTGCTCACGGCTTAACTGTGAGGCATAACTGCCCATATTATTCTGGCCATAGGTCATTACATAAAATATCCTGCCATCGCTGTATGTTGGTGATGTGGCAATAATACTTTTTACACCGCCTACTTTGGGAGCCAGCGGACCGTTGGCTTCGCCTTTGGCGCCATGGCAAACAGCACAATTGATATTGAACAACCGGCCTGCTTCCTCCAGTTCTTTACCGGTTAAAGGTTGCAGTGGATTTTTTACCTGTGCACTCAAATTAATTAAAGCATTGCTGTCTATAGGGCCATTGGCAGGATTGGGAACTACAGAAAAGGGAAATTGTTCGCCTCTTTTTATAGTACCGGCCGGTGACATGGTATTATAGAATATCTTATGCCCTGCATCATTTGGATCAGCAGTAAAAATGGATGAGTCGCGGGTTGCATAGGTTTCATATGCACGGCTGTAAGCCATATCCGGCATATAGATCGTCCCGGGGTCACGTTTATCTTTACAACCAATAAACACAGCAGCCGTTGACAAGATCAGTGTTGCTATAATTGCAATTTTTTCATTCTGATAATCTTCTTATTATATAATGAGGAGTTTATGTCCCCGTTCTCATTTTTATTACTATTAATACCCCGGTTCTTCTTTATACAGTTTTTGTTCCCGGTCGTACCTGCCGATCCACCAGCCTGTTTCCACTTCCTGTATATTTATTTCCTGTGCGCCGGCAGTCTGTAAAAAAGACTGTACTTCAGCATCATTTGTTTTTTCGGTACATTCTATCACCATTACAAACAGGTCGTCGGTTGCCCTGGGGTGAAAATGGTGCTTCTTTACAAAAGGCGCCAGGTTACACAGGTAACAAAATGTAAGTACCATACCCACAGCCGAAAATAAAACGGTAAGCTCAAAAGTGATGGGGATCCAGGCCGGCAAAGCAAAATTTGGTTTACCGCCGATATTCAGTGGCCAGTCTTTGGTGAAAACCCAGCTCATGAATGTAAGCGCCGTGGTGGTACCGGTAATGGCATAAATAAATCCAGCGGTATGCAGGCTGGTTTCACGGATGCCCATGGCATGATCCAGGCCATGCACCGGGAAAGGTGTGTACACATCGTGTATCTTATAACCTGCCTTGCGAACATTTTTCACCGCAGGAAACAAAACCTTTTCGTCAGTAAATGATCCTACAACAAAACTTTTTAATTCCTCCATATTTATTTTAAACTTTTAAACGTCTTAAACCTTTTAAACTAATTAATGATGCCCATGCCCCACTTCCTCCTGGTAAAATTTCTCCGCATCTGCTTTTTCCAGGTCACTCATTTTCACTTTATAATTTTCGCCGCTGGTTTTTAAAACAGCCTTGATCTCGGCTACCGCAATAACCGGGAAGTATTTTGCAAACAGGAAGAAACAGGTAAAGAACAACCCGAATGTACCGAGGTAAAAACCGATCTCCCAGATGGAGGGACTGTAATACGTACTCCATGATGATGGCAGGTAATCCCTGTACACGGAAGTAACGATAATTACAAAACGCTCGAACCACATACCGATGTTCACTATGATACTCATGAAGAATGTAACGGTGATATTTCTCCTGAGCTTACGGCTCCAGAATAACTGTGGCGATACCACGTTACAGAACATCATCAGCCAGTAGCTCCAGCCATAAGGACTGAACAGGTTGGCACGGTTCTCTTTAAAGGCATACCACTCGTATGGGTTTTGCCCGTACCAGGCTATGAACAACTCGGTCAAATAGGCACAGCCCACAATGCTACCCGTTAGTACTATAACTTTATTCATGGCCTCAATATGGCCAATGGTAATATAATCCTGCAGGTTTAAAACTTTACGTACCACGATCATCAGCGTTTGCACCATGGCAAAACCACTGAAGATGGCACCGGCCACAAAGTATGGCGGAAAGATGGTGGTATGCCAGCCCGGAACAATGGATGTGGCAAAGTCGAAAGATACAATGGTATGTACCGATAATACCAGCGGTGTACTTAAACCCGCCAATACCAGTGATAATGATTCATGCCGTTGCCAGTGTTTGGTACTCCCGGTCCAGCCGAAAGAAGCAACACCATAAAACATTTTACGGAATTTTGTTTTTGCACGGTCCCTTACCGTTGCCAGGTCGGGTAACAGTCCCGAGTACCAGAATAATAGGGAAACAGTGAAATAAGTTGATATCGCAAACACATCCCACAAAAGCGGGGAGTTGAAGTTAACCCACAAAGGACCGCGGCTGTTGGGATAAGGCAATACAAAGAAAGCCATCCAAACCCTTCCCATATGCCAGATCGGGAACTGGCCTGCGCACATTACCGCAAATATCGTCATCGCTTCTGCTGCACGGTTTACACCCGTTCTCCAGCCCTGGCGGAATAATAATAAGATCGCCGAGATCAATGTACCGGCATGACCGATACCTACCCACCATACGAAGTTGGTGATATCCCAACCCCAGCCAATGGTCTTGTTCACGTTCCACTGGCCGATACCATAGGTAACCTCCCGGTAAACACTGTACACCCCGAATAATAATAAACCGACACTGATAAAAAATCCAATGTACCAGAGCTTGCTCGGTTTCATCTCAATGGGACGTATGATATCTTCCGTTACCTGGTGATAATCCTTGTTACCATCAACCAGCGGTTCCCTTTGTTGCGATTCGTATTTCAGTAATGACATATTTTTTTAAGTCAAAAGTCAAAAAATCAAAAAAATGAAACGGGTTCTCCTTTTAAATTTTTACTTTTTATTTTTTACTTGTTTTGATATCCACAGATTTTTTTATGCATGTGCTTTTTCTTCCTTCTTCTCCAGGCCATGACCTTCTTCCACCCCAATATGCCTTTCCGTATTTCTCACTTTTGCCAGGTAACTTACGTTAGGCAATACGTGCAACTGCTCCATCACATAGAAAGAACGGTTTTTCTGCTCTTCATGCCTGATCTTATATACATCACTTTGTTTATCATTAACATTACCAAAGCTGATGGCGTGTGTAGGACAGGCCTGCATACAGGCAACTTTTACATTGCGTACCAGTTTGGGGTCCTGGTTCTTTTTGGCTTCCAGCTTACTCTCCTGTAAACGCTGTACACAGAATGAACATTTTTCAATCACACCCCTGGAACGAACGGTAACATCGGGATTCAAAACCATCCTGGTAAGGTCATCGTTCATCTGCAATACAGATTCATCCATGTATGTACCCACCATCGGGTTCATATTATCTTTAAAGCTGTCGGCTCCTGTATAATCAAGCCAGTTAAAACGGCGTACTTTATAAGGACAGTTGTTTGCACAATATCTTGTACCGATACAACGGTTATAGGTCATTTGGTTTAGGCCTTCGCTGCTGTGGTTTGTTGCAGCAACAGGGCAAACATTTTCGCAGGGTGCATTATCGCAATGCTGGCAAAGCATAGGTTGAAAAACCACATCCGGGTTTTCCAGGTCGCCGGTAAAATAGCGGTCAATCCGCAGCCAGTGCATTTCATGTGCACGCTGAACCTGCATTTTACCCACCACGCTCACATTATTTTCGGCTGTACAGGCAACTACGCAGGCGCTGCAACCGGTACAGGTATTCAGGTCAATGCTCATGCCCCATTTAATACCCGGCTTATCAAAATCGGGATACATGGTAGCATCTTTCACAAAATCCTTGCTGCCTTCAATGGTGATCATTTCCCGCTCTTTGGTTACGTCTGCCAGTATAGCTGTTGGTTTGGCAACAAAACTTTTAAGATTGGTTTCATAAATAACAGGCCGGCTTTCGGTAAATCCATGCACCTGGGTTTGTGCCAATGGATATTTTTTGCCTGTCTTTTCTATTGTTGCTGTTGCAGTATAATTATTGGTTCCGTTAAAACCGATCATCGGGTAAACATTCTTACCTGCGCCATTGGCAGATTTTCCGATCAGGTTTGCTGTTTCCTCTTTTTTCCCGCTTTCTCTTCCATATCCAACAGCCAGGGCAATGGTAGCCGCATTCATACCGGGTATAACGATCACGGTTAGCTCCAGTGATTTGCCGTTTACGGTTATTTTTACAACCGGTTTTTCAGGATGCACTTCGTAATCACTTTGATTACCCCCTTCCTGGTTCATAACATCAAGGCCTAACAATGATTTAGCCATTGCCGGGCTCATCATGGCGTAATTGTCCCAGGTTACTTTGGTAATGGGATCGGGTAACTCCTGTAACCATGGATTGTTGGCCTGGCTTCCGTTACCGATCGATATTTTCTGGTAGAACACCACTTCAACCGGTCCGCCTTTGGCAGTTGCAACTGCTGCAGTTGCTTCGGCTAATTTGGCGCTGTTGAAAGCCCCGCCACCAACGGGCATTGTTACCGGTTCAACAACTCCATCCTGCAATGCTTTATTATACAGGTCTGCACTGCCCAGCCTGGCATTCCAGAAAGTTTTAAAATAAGTTTCATAATCATTGACCAAGCTGCCCGCAGCCGAACTCCATTTAATGAGCGAGGTTTGGAAGGGCCTGGTTTTGAACAATGGATTGATCGCAGGCTGTATCAAACTGAAATAGCCTGTTTTAGGTTCTGCATCACCCCAGCTTTCGAGCCAATGGTGTGAAGGCAGGATATATTTACACAGCTCGGTTGTTTCATCCATGGTTCCGTTAAAGGAAACCCCAACAACCTTCGCCAGTCCGTCTTTGAATTTTTTTGCGTCGCTGTAAGAATAAGCCGGGTTCACATCGTGGATCAACACAGCGCCAACTGCACCTGAATTCATATCTGCAACCAGTTGCACCATATCTGCATCAACCCCGTTTTTGTAGTTGGAGGTCATGGCCCAGTTGATGGTTTTGCCATTGGCGCCAATGGCTTCATTGATGGCATTTACAATTACCTGGATATTTACATCGTTGCTGCCGCAAACAACCAGGGCATTTCCTCCGGCTGCTTTTAAATTATCGGCTGCGAGTTTTATGCCATCATTTAATTTTTTATCTGCTAAGGAAGCGGCTGTACCGTTCAAAGCACCTAAAATGGCTGCAGCAACTGCGCCGGTTTCGGATGGTTTATGGGTAAAACGGTCATCGGCATTGCTTCCGGTCATGCTCATCATGCTTTCAAAATGGAAATGCTTGCTCAGTTCAGGTTTTTCTCCTGTAACATTCCTGTTTTTTCCATATTGATTACTGAATTCTGTAGGGCTGAGCCAGGTACCCAGGAAATCGGCACCCAGGCTAACAATTACTTTTGCATTGTCAAAATGATAGGAAGGGATAGCCCTTTTTCCGTAACAGGCTTCATTGGCCTGTATCATGCCACTGTAGCTGACTGCATCATATTGTACATGGCGGCTGCCCGGGTATTTTGCTAAAAATTCTTTTATAATGGCTAAGGTAGATGGCGAGTTTATCGAAGAAGTAAGCAATACAACCGTTTTACCCGCTATAGCTGTACCAACCATTTTATCAAAAGCATCAAAGCCCGGGATCTCTTTAAACCCCTGGGCGGTTTTTTCCATCGGGTAACGCAGCCTGGTATTATCATACAGGTCAAGCACAGAAGCCTGGGCCTGGGCATTGGTTCCACCGTTGGTAATGGTTGATAATTCGTTTCCTTCAATTTTAATGGGCCTGCCGTCTCTTTGTTTTACTACAACAGAAATGGTATCGCCGCCATTAATATAAGTGGATGCATAATAATTGGCAATACCGGGGATCACATTATCGGGCCTGTTCAAATAAGGTACTGCCTTACGTACCGGTACTTCGCAACTGGCTGCTATAGCCGCTGCTGCTGTACTGAAGCCAAGATATTTTAAAAAATCCCTGCGTGGCGGTTTGGCATCCAGTATACCTTTATCATCCAGGTCGGCCAAAGGAAGTAATTCTTCCTTAAACTCATTTTTGGTTGATTCCTGAAAACTTTTTGTTTGATTCAGTTCTCCAAAACTTTGCCAGTACTTTTTATTACTCATAATGTTTACCCCAACCCCTTAAAGGGCTTTTATGTGCTATAAAATGATATTATTTTGTATGCTCCAATTCCCCCATCAGGGGGCAAGGGGGCTTAATAGTGACATTTCTGACATTCCGTTCCACCTATCGCTTCAACCGTTACGCTATCCATTTTTTTATCCTTCAGGTCCTTGTGGAATTTTTCGTAAATGCTGTAAAATTTGTTTCCTGTTTTATTTTCGTTGTCGTAAAAATCAACTTTGGTTTCCCTGTGGCAGTTAACACACCATCCCATACTTAAGGTTGAGAACTGGAACACTTCCGGCATTTCCTGGATATTGCCATGGCAGGTCTGGCAATCCTGTTTGCCTACTTTAATGTGCTGGCTATGGTTAAAATAAACATGATCGGGCAGGTTGTGGATCTTTATCCATTCAATGGGCTTTGCGCCATCGGGTATACCGTCATTATTGGTATCAGGATTATAGGATAGGGTGGTTGGATTCCAGCCTGCATATTCATATAATTTCTGGATCTCGGCCGTGCCGTCAACTGCCGAGCCATCTTCCCTTACCAGCAGATCGGGGCCTTCGTATTTATTAATGGATTTATGACAGTTCATACAGGTATTTACAGAAGGGATGCCCGCCTGCTTACTGTCCTGTGCACCGCCATGGCAGTACAAACAACTGATCTGGTTGGTACCAGCATGTACCTTATGCGAATAAAATATCGGTTGTTCGGGTTGGTAGTTTTGCTGGCGGCCAAGGCCTATAGCTCCATTGATGGTATAAAAGCCACCAACTGCAAATAACAGCAGGATGCCTGTCATTATATATGCCTTGTTCCTGTAAAAAGGAACCGGTTCAGTACGCCTTACTCCTTCTTTTTCATCTGATAATTTGCGGAGGTTGCTGTTAACCTGTAATAATATGAATGCAATAAGCGCTAAAACCAGGGTTAAAATGCCAAAAAGCAGTGAATCATCAGTGGCAGGTGCGGTTACCCCGGTTGGAGCAACTGGCGGGGCCCAATCATCAACATATTTCAGGATCGCATCAACATCCCCCTTTTTTAAACTGGGGAATGATGTCATGATCACTTTCCACTTTGTTTTTAATGCTGTTGCATATGGGTCTGCCTGATCAGCAGGATTGGCTATCCACTTGTAGATCCATTCGCCTTGCGGTACCCTGTCTTTCCAGCCTTTTAAAGCCGGGCCGGTAAAATCCTTATCGATTTTATGGCAGCTTGCGCAGTTTGCTTTGAAAAGCGCTTCCCCATCCTGGGCAAATGACTGAACATTTATGGACAGTAAAACAACTAAAAAAAAGCTTGTAAAAATGCTGTTAAAGATTTTTCTATAGCGACTCATACAGTTATATCGGGGCTAAAGTGGAAAAATATCCTGATTCGGTTGCAAAAATAAGGCAGGATACTGACAATATATCAACATTTCAGAATTTTTTTTTTCCTTATCCAGCGTGAGTTTCAGCGGATTGTATAAAAAACTGTATGGCATTTGTCATGTATTTGTAAAGTGTTTTTTGATTTGAAAATTTTTCCATTTGCGGCATTATTTCACAGGTTTTTATCCCACTTTTGCCGGATGTTAGAAAAACTGAAAGCCCGGTGGAAGGTTAACAGCATTAACCTGGTGCTTGTAATTGCAACCTTTGCGTTGGGGGGAAGCCTCTGCGGATATGCCGGGCGAAAAATTTTATTGCTTACCAACCTGGAAAAAGGAGCCCTTTGGGTCATATTATATATTATACTGGTAACCCTGCTGTGGCCGCTATGTGTTTTGCTGATCAGCATTCCCCTTGGGCAGTTTACATTCTTTAAAAAATATATTTTAAAGATCGCCTCAAAAATGTCGGGGGGCAGTAAAAAGAGCCCGCAAAAAACCAATATTGCCATTTTTGCAAGTGGTGCAGGAACAAATGCCCAACAGATCATCAATACATTCAGCGGGTCGGCCAATATCCATATTGGTTTAATTATATGCAACAAACCCGGTGCCGGGGTGATGGCCATTGCCGGAAAAGCCGGAATCCCAACATTATTAATAGAAAGGGACCGGTTTATGAACGGTGACCACTATTTACCTGAATTACAAAAACACCATATTGATTTTATAGTGCTGGCAGGATTTTTATGGAAAATGCCTGCTTCCCTGGTACAGGCATATCCAAAAAAGATCATCAACATACATCCGGCACTGTTGCCAAAATATGGCGGCCCCGGAATGTACGGCGCTAAAGTGCATGAAAGCGTAATTGCTTCCCGCGACAGCGAAAGTGGTATAACCATTCATTATGTAGATGAGCTGTATGATCATGGAGAGATCATCTTCCAGGCAAAGTGTATCGTTGCCCCGGATGATACAGCAGAAACACTGGCAAAAAAAATTCATGTGCTGGAACATGCCCATTATCCTGAACAGATCGCCGGCATTTTACAATAGCGGCATAAAAGCAAAATTGCCGTTAAAACACATGGTTACAAATGCGGTTAATGTTAGTTCCTGTATTTTTACCGAAACTAATTTACGCCTGTTGCAGTCATTTCTAAAAATACTTTTTCTCAGTTTTTGTATTCTTTGTACTGCCGGCAGGGTAACGGCCCAGCTAACCATTACCGGTACCGTATTTGATTCTTCAAAAAAAAATTATGTTGAAGCCGTACGCGTGGAAAGCACCGGCGGCCGTTACGCGGTAACCGATTCCATGGGCAGGTATTCCATTACGGTTGCCGAAAATGATTCTCTCCGTTTTATTTACCTGAATAAACCCACTCAAAAATTCATTGTAAAAGATATTCCCAATATAAACCAGTTCGATATTTCACTGCGTAAATGTAAAAAGCAGGTACAGCATTTTAAAGGAAGTGGTGGTATACTCCAGGCATTACCGGGAAGATTCGATCGAAAACCGCCAGGTGTACGGCGATATTTACAATTTCAGGAAACCAACCATACGCACCAGTGTTTCACCCGGCGGAGCTGTAGGTGCAGATGTGAACGAGATCATCAACATGTTCAGGTTTAAAAGAAATAAACAGCTGAAAAGATTCCAGGCCAGGCTTGAACAGCAGGAGCAGGATAAATTTGTAAGTTACCGTTTCAATAAAAAATTTGTGGGCCGGATCACCCAGTTACAGGGAGCTGAACTTGATAGTTTTATGGTAAGGTATACACCCAGTTATGAATTTGCCAGTATGGCTGATGAGATCACTTTTAATAAGTACATTTTAAATGCTTCTTACGCTTTTAAAATTGAATTATTAAAGCAGGATGCTAAAAAATAAAAAAAGAGAAGTACTTTTCATTTTCAAACTACGGTCATGAAAAAACTCTTTTTGATTTCCATTATATTTTTCTCCTTACAAAGTGCTGCTCAAAATGACAGCCTTCCTTCTTTTGTAAAAGACAGTCTCGATAATTATGTGAACAGGGCTCTTGCCGACTGGCAAATTCCCGGTGTTGCTGTGGGCATCGTTAAAAACGGTAAAGTGGTGTTGATGAAAGGTTATGGTGTAAAGGAATTAAACGGGGCCAGTAAAGTAGATGAAAATACTTTGTTCATGATCGGCAGCAACACCAAAGCTTTTACTGCAACGGCTTTGGCCATGCTTGATGCCCGCAAAAAGTTATCACTCGATGATAAAGTACAAAAATGGCTGCCCGATTTTAAAATGGCTGACCCATGGGTTGCCAAAGAAGCCAATATCAGGGACTTATTATGCCATCGCCTGGGATTTGAAACCTTCCAGGGAGATTTTATGTATTTCGATTCTGACCTTACTGTTGCTGAAGTAAGAGAAAAAATGGGAAGACTGAAACCCGTGTATGGCTTTCGCAGCAAATGGGGTTATACCAACAGTGCCTTTTTAACAGCCGGTGAAATTATTCCAAAAGTAACCGGTACATCCTGGGGTGATTATATAACCGAAAATATTTTCAAACCATTGGGTATGAATAACAGCCTTGCCCTGTCAAAAGACATCAAGACCGCTGCCAACAGGTCCCTGGCACATACCGTAGTTATGGGCGAACTGAGAAAAATTCCTTATGGGAATATTGATAACCTGGCACCGGCAGGAAGTATTTCATCATCCGTACTTGATATGAGTAAATGGGTAATGGCACAACTCAATAACGGAAAACTGGAAGGCAAAGAGATCATTCCCGCATCTGCCATTGGGCAAACAAGAACACCACATTCCATACTGGGCAATGGAGGGCACATGTTCAACAAAGCTCATTTTGCTTTATATGGACTTGGATGGTTTTTGGACGAATATGCAGGCCGGAAAATTGTGGCGCATACCGGCGGGGTAAATGGTTTTGTAACCAGTGTTTGCCTGGTACCCGAGGAAAAGCTGGGCATTATTGTATTAACGAATACGGATGCCAATAACTTTTATGAAGCGCTCCGGAATGAAATAGAAGATGCGTACCTGGGATTGCCTTACCGCAATTACAGCAAGGTTTATCTTAATTATCAACAGGCCGATGAAAAGGAAAAAGAAAAACAATGGAAGGCTGTAAAGGATTCAATTGCCATGAACCCGGAAACGGAGCTGCCGCTTACTGCTTATGCAGGCAATTACAGGCATGATGTTTATGGTAACATGAATATCAACATTGAGAACGGTAAACTCATCATGCGGTTCCAACATCACAAGGGAAGAGATGACACACTGGAACCGCTCGGGGGCAATCGCTTTTTCTGTACATACAGTGATCCTTTATATGGCAGTAAGAAACTGCAATTTACTGTTGAAAATAAAATGGTAAGATCAATAACAGTACGGGTGGCCGATTTTGTTGAATTCACACCTTATGAATTTAAAAAAATAAAATAGAAACGGAAATAAAATTCTTAAACTGCTTTTATGAACCAGCTGCACAATGAGTTGAAAAAGAATTCCAGTTAGAAAGGCTGATCCTTTTCAGCGATGCTGTTTTTGCCATTGCTATTACCCTGCTTGTTATAGAACTTAAGGTGCCACATATTGAAAAAGCTGAGCTTACGGAAAAAACCCTTTTGTCAAGACTGGCGCACATGATCCCTGAATTCTTTGGCTTCATCATCAGCTTCATGTTCATCGGCATTTATTGGACAGTGCATCACCGCCTGTTTGGCTACGTGGTAAACTATACGCCCAAATTATTAAGGCTTAACCTGCTTTTATTATTCGCTGTTGCACTAATGCCTTTCAGCTCCGCATTGTACGGCGCGTACCTGATGAAGCACATGCTTACACCGGTGGTTTTTTATACAGGCAATATTATCCTGTTGGGCTTATTCAACTTTTTCATGTGGAAGCATATCAGCAATCCAAAAAATAAATTGTCAGAAGGGCTAAGCCAGTACGATGCAAAATATTTTTCATTCCGGGCTGTAGTGGTTCCTGTAATGTTCACCATTTTTGCATTTGTATATTTGGTGAACCCCCTGATCGCTTCCTGGATGCCCATCTTCATTCCACTGGTGATGCGGCTGATCAAAAAACGACACGAGAAAAAGAATAAGAACATCATAAACGAAACAACACAAGAACATGGAACCTGAACAACTTAACCTGGGGATTGGCCCGGCTTCAACACACACAATTCGGCCCGGGTGTGATCGTTGGCGTTAAATATGCCACTTACCTGATTTCTTTTATTCATCATGGTATTAAGGAAATAGATAAAACCGATGAACACCTGGATGAGATCATTGCTGAAAATATTACGGCTGAAGTGGAAACTGTTTCTGAGGTTGAACGTTCTTTATTAAAAATTTTACGGCAGTGGGCCGAGGTAACGGAAATAGTTCCCATTGGTGATAAATGGATCGGCGGCACCATGAGTTTACAGGCTGCCGATAAAACACTTAAACCAAAAGAAATTCCCATTGATGATTTCTTTCACAAGATCGTAATGCTTCGTGACCGCCTTCGTGTGCTGGAACAGCATATCAACAGCCACAAAAAACTGACCGATGAGGAAAAAGTAAATATCCAGCAATACATTACCCGCTGCTATGGATCACTTACCACCTTTAATGTACTTTTTAAAAATAAAGAGAACTGGTTTGTTGGTGATAAGGGAAGTAAAGAATAATTTATCCCTTACATACTATTGCCGTAATCAAAAAGAATATACCTGCACCATATGCAGGTATAACCGTTTATACATGTACGTAATTCCTGAATGATTACTGTCATCAAACCCATTGCCCGCCATCATTTCCCAGGATCAATGGCTATACTACATTTGCACTGTAATTAATACTAATTATCACACCTGGAACCGCAGAATATAGCCCGCAGGGCTGTTAAAAATATAAACCAAAAAATTTTATATCATGAAAAAGTTATTGATCATAGCCGCTGTTGCTTTTTTATACATCGGTTGCGCCAAAGTGGATGTAAGTCCTGGTACAAACCAGGCTGCCGTAACAACAGCCAATACATCAGAAGCCAGTCAAATACTGCCACCCACAGGTTATTATACCATTACCAATACTGAAACAGATTGGGGAATTGTGGAGTACAGGATCCAGTATACCGACTGTAACGGAAAATACCAGGATATCCCGTTATTGATGCAGGAAAGCATTACCCTTTGCCTGGAAAATGGTAAGGCTGAAACCAATTTTGCGCATACGATTGAAAAAGTGAAATGATACCGGCTTACCGGGGAGTATGTTATAACCAGTGTTTGCAGTTCATTAACTGTATTTCATAAAGGATATGCATACTCCCTTTTTATTTACGGTTAGTCCCGTTATAAATCAGCTTTGGCCCAAAATATGATCGCTGTTTTCATAAACTCTGCATATATTTAAAAAACAATCCCTCCGTTTTTTAAATAACAGCCATGCACAAAAAGACATTTATTTGCTTTTTTTTAATTGCCCATTGCTTATTTGCCGGGGCTCAATCTTACAAAAAATTACATTTCAATGCTGTTGTGGTGGATACACACAACGACCTGCTCACCACAGCCATTGATAAAGGTTTGGTCATTGACCAGGATCTCAGCGGGAAAACACATTCTGATCTTGCCCGTTTAAAAAAAGGAGGTGTAGATGTACAATTGTTCTCTGTATGGTGCGATGGCTTAAAAGCTGATCCCTATGCCTGGGCAAACCGGGAAATGGATACGCTGGATGCTGTTGCAAAACGCAACCCGGATAAGATCATGAAAGTGGGAAACACAGCCGAACTGTTGCAGGCGTTAAAAGCAAAAAAAATAGCCGCCATGTTTGGTGTGGAAGGCGGGCATATGATCGAGAACAGTTTAGATAAACTGTATCATTTTTACAGGAGAGGTGCAAGGTACATGACACTTACCTGGAATAATTCAACCGAATGGGCCACTTCGGCGCTTGACGAAACCACCAAAGCTGATTCATTAAAACACAAAGGGCTCACTGCATTTGGAAAACAGGTTGTACAAAGAATGAATGAATTGGGTATGCTGGTGGATCTAAGCCATGTTGGTGAACAAACTTTTTGGGATGCCATCAATACTTCCACCAACCCGGTACTTGTTTCACACAGTTGTGTATATACTTTATGCCCGCACCGCCGTAATTTAAAAGATGACCAGATCAAAGCCATCGCTAAGAACGGCGGCGTTATTCACCTTAATTTTTATTCGGGTTTTGTAGACAGTAGTTTTGAAAGGCGGTCTGAAATATTCAACAGCAATCATAAAACTGAAAGAGACTCTATACTGAAAATTAACCCTGAACCATATTTTGCCGATGTTTTTGTTTGAAAAATACCCGGCAGAAGTAAATGCCTTACGTCCGCCGCTTTCGATGTTGCTTGATCACCTGGACTATATTGTAAAACTGGCCGGTGTTGATCATGTTGGCCTGGGAAGTGATTTTGACGGTATAAACTCCGCACCATTACAATTAGATGATGTAACCAATATGCCGCTTATCACCAAAGAACTTTTGAAAAGGGGATACACAAAAAAAGACATCCGCAAAATACTGGGCGAAAATTTCCTTAGGTTATTTGAAGCCAACGGGGCAAAATAATAGAATAGATTTAGATGCAGGATACATGATTCTTGATATTGGATACTGGATACTGGATACTGGATTAAACCAAAACACTGCATGCAAACTTTAGCACCAATTCAGTCCAATGAAAGAGAAATTTTCATGGATGTACTGAGAGGCTTTGCCATCCTTGGTATTTTTATTGCCAACCTCAACAGTTTCAGTTTTTATGAAGAAGGCCTTCCGCCTGGCCCTTACCTGCTGCCCGAAGGAGATCATACCATGAGTTTCCTGCATCATATGTTCCTGGAAGGAAAGTTCTATTCTATTTTCAGTTTACTGTTTGGCTGGGGTATTGCCTTACAGATCAAAAGAGGATTGGATGCTGGCTCCGATCCATTACCAACCGTTAGAAGAAGGCTGTTCTTCATGTTGCTGTTGGGAGCCATGCACTTAATGATCTGGACCGGCGATATTGTTTTCTTTTATGCCATACTGGCTTTTATCCTGCTGCCGCTGAGAAAATTTTCCAATAGAACATTACTGATCACAGGAGGCATCCTTATACTTTCTCCCATTTTATTGTATTGGCTTAAAATGACATGGCCGGTGCTTAATTATCCTGCAGAGCAATTGGGCAAAGTAAATGATCTGTTAAGCCGGCAGCTTCTTCCGGAGTTCCAGGAAATAAACTCCCGGGAACAGCTTGTAGAAGCTTTGAAGAGGGTTAACTGGTGGGATGTGTTGAAGAATAATATAGCCGGTGTCTTTGGGCGTTTCAGTCACCTGTTAATGGTGAGCCGGGTCCCCAAAGTGCTGGGCATGTTCCTCATTGGCTATGTACTCGGACGCTCTGGTTTTTACAGCAATATTGTACAACATAAAAAAACAGTGTACATCATGATCGCAGTTGGTTTACTCATCGGTTTACCGGCTAATTATTTTCTTGCACAGCAGATGCAGGACCATATGGGCGATTATTTTCAATTTAAACTGAACGGCCTTTATCAAACCATCTTCTATACATTGGGTGTTGTACCACTTGCCCTGGCCTATGTTGGATTATTCATGCTGGCCTTTAAAACAAAACCAGGTCATAAAATATTATCCTTATTGGCACCGGCCGGTAAAATGGCATTCAGCAATTATATCATGCAGTCGCTCATTGGAAATTTTTTCTTTTTCAGTTCGGGCCTGGGTTATATGTGGAAAGTAGGCCCGGTGTATTATACCCTTTTTGGAATTGCGGTATTCATTGGCCAGGTGATCGTAAGCACCATCTGGCTGAAATATTTTAATTACGGCCCTGTAGAATGGTTGTGGCGCAGCGCCACTTATAAAAAATGGCAGCCGTTCAGAAAAAGGCCAATGCTGTTATAATATTATTATTAAACCCGGGCTAAAGCCCGAAAACATATAAATACAATTATCCCCGGCTAAAGCCGGAGGCAATTCAAAAACAGGAATATTTGAAAATCTGAAGAAAAGTGCTGAAGCACTAGACGGGTATTAAAAAAAAGAATATTACCTGGAATAAAAATAACAGCAGGCAACCATCACACACTGCAATAAAAAAGAACAAATCCTTTAGCATCATCAGCAGCCATCATCATATTCATTTTTGATTAGCCACCCGCCAGTCCTGCGGTGTTATTCCAAATTCCTGTTTAAATACCCTGGCAAAATAACCGGGGTCGTTGTAGCCGCAATCCAGGGCAATGGATGCAATGCTGCTGCCGGGTTGCTTCAGCATTTCTTTGGCTTTGTTCAACCGGATGATGCGGATAAATTTATTGGGCGAACAGCCGGTGAGTGCATCCAGCTTGCGGTGCAGTTGGGAATGGCTCATAAATACCATCTTGCACAATTGCTCAACAGAAAAGCCGGTATCGGCCAGGTGTGTTTCTACCGCTTCCCTTACTCTTTGTACAAAGCCATCTTCTGTTTTTTGTTCACTGATCTGTTCTTCAACCGGTGCAACGGGTTCCATCGCAGAATCTTCATACCGCAGCCCTGCTTTTTTAAGATAGATCTGCTGCAGGTTCTTCCGCAATTCCATCAGTTTTTTTATGCGTACCAGTAACTCTTCCCGGTTGAATGGTTTTTCCAGGTATGCATCCGCCCTTTTTCCAGTCCTTCCATCTTACTTTCCAGGTCGGCTTTGGCAGTAAGCATGATGATGGGGATATGGCTGGTGCGTTCATCATGGCGCAACTGGCTGCACAATTCAAATCCATCCACAAAGGGCATCATCACATCGGTAATGACCAGGTCAGGAATGATCTCTGAGGCAATTTCAAAACCTTCCCTTCCATCCTGTCCAACGGCAAGGCGGTAATCGGAAGGCAGGATGCGGTGTAGGCAACTACATCTGCATTGTCCTCCACCAGCAGGATCAGTGGCTTTTCTTTGGTTTTATCTCTTCATCATGTCCAACGCCGTTTGCTTTAATCCTTTCAGCCTTTTGAAGCCGCGTATCATTAATATCGGGGTAAGATATATTCTCTGTTGCGGAAATTCTTTTTAGCGGCAGTACCACGGTAAATTCAGTTCCTTTGTTGGCGCCGGTCGGCGGGCTTTTCACGGATATTTCGCCATCCATCAATTTAACCAGTTCTTTGGTAAGTGCCAGCCCGATACCTGTTCCTTCTGTTTTTCGGGTATGGCTGTTATCCAGTTGGTAAAACCTGTCGAAGATGTGTAGCTGCTGGCTTTCGGGTATACCAATACCGGTATCCTTTACTTTAATAATTAAAGTTGATCTTTCGTCCTCATCTAAAAGGTTGTTTTCACTAACGGTAATGTAGATATTTCCTTTTTCAGGGGTAAACTTTAATGCGTTGGATAATAAGTTGGCAACAATCTGCCTGATCTTTTCCGGATCGTATGCCATGTATAACGAATCCATTTCGGCCAAAAAATGCAATTGCTTTTTCTGGCTTTCGGCCAGTGATTGAAATGACTCTACGATGTACCGCAAAAAATTGATCACATCACCCTTTACCAGCTGCAGTGTCATTTTACCGGTTTCCAGTTTCGAGAGATCGAGCATTTCATTGACCAGGTTCAGCAGGCTTTGTCCGTTACGTATGATCATGTCAATACCATTGTCCAAATGCTGCGGCGGGTTGTTTTTAACCTGCTGTGCCATACCCAGTATAACGGTTAAAGGTGTACGAAATTCGTGGGTGATGTTGGTGTACAGTTGTGTTTTTACCGTATCCAGTTCCTTTACCCTTTTGGCTTCCCGCTGCTCAAAATTCAATTGCGATTTCAGCCTGGCCCGGTTAACACTGAATTTAAAATAAGCCCGGATACCGAGCCCCAGCAAAATAGCATATAACCCATAAGCCCACCAGCTGCGCCACCAGGGTGGCAGTACGGTGATCTGCAGTTCGGCGGTCTTGTCGCTCCAGATGCCCTGGCTGTTGCTGCCCTGTACTTTAAAAATATATTTGCCTGCGGGTAAGTGTAAATAAGTGGCGGTACGGCGTGTGCCCGATTCCACCCAATCTTCATCAACACCAACCAATTGGTAACGGTATTTATTTTGACCGGGAGCAGTAAGATCAAGTGATGAAAATTCAAGCGTGAGAATATCCTGCAGGTGCGTAAGCGTAATTTCTTTGGATTGCTCAATGGTATTTTTCAGTACTGCTGTTTTATCCCCGGGAGCAATGGATTCGTTATTGATCAGGATATCGGTGATAAAAACATTGGGCATAAATCCCGGTACGAGTATTTCCTTTGGATCAAATATATTCAGGCCGTTAACCCCGCCAAACGCAAGACGGCCATCCGGTAACCTGGCATAGGCACCGGTATTGAATTCATCATCCTGCAAACCATTTGCCTTGGTAAAATTGTGAAAGACCCGTTTGTTGCTGTTGAAGTTTTTTGCAGCAGTGAGGCAGAAAATACCTTTATTGGTACTGCCCCATATATTGCCGGCATTATCGGGTAATATCCCATACACCACATCATCTGGTAATCCATCTTTCGTGGTCAGGTGAAAAAATCGCCGGTGTTCTTGTCCAGCCTGTTTAGTCCACCGCCTTTTGTGGCGATCCATAAATACTTTCCGGGAGCAGCCGGGTCATCCAAAAAGCAGGACACATGATTGTAATTGAGCGAATTCCGGTTGCCGGGATTATTGTAAAACCAATTTACCCGTGGTAATGTATTTGAACTGTCCGGGAAAATAACTTTCACAAAACCTTCCGGAGTGCCGATCCAGCATACTCCCAGTTTGTCTTCATACAATGCAGTACAGATCGATTTGGCCGGTATGGGTTTGGCAGCCATATCGTTGATGCTAAAGCTGTCTATCCTTTCTGTGGAAGTATGGATGCGGGTGAATTTACCCCCCAACCCGGCCAGCCAGATATTGCCTTTACTGTCTTCAAGCATGGGCTGTTTTGCACCAATACTTTTATAATCGTTGATCTGTGGATAGGATACCAGTTTGCCGGAAGCAGGATCGTATTTCAGATACCCTTTGTGATCACTCTTTATCCAGTAATTACCCGACCTGGAAATGATGAAATTATCTACCTCTTTAAGACCGGGAATGTTGCCGAATGCATTTTTATGTATCGAATCATTGAGCAGCCTGCTCCAGCCATAGGCAAAATCCCCTAAAAAGAGATCATCCGAATTAACCGGAATGATCCACTTTACACTGGTGCCGGGTACCGGGGTATATGTTTTGAACCTGTTGCCTGCTGAATTGTATTTCCTGAGCCCATATCCAACTGAGCCGGACCAGGGTATGCCGGACCGGTCGATAATGAACGGATAACATAACCTGGTTTTGGTTTCCGGTAGTGGTGCATTCCAGTTTATGGGCTTGCCCGGTTCATGTTTATAGACACTATAAAAATACTCTTCCCGGTGGTGGTTCTCCCACAGTTGTTCTTTGGGTTTAAAGACGATATTGCCTGCTGGTGTTTTACTGCTGTTGAATAAAGGGCGTAACTCTTTTCCGTCTGATAAGTAAAGGTTGCCATTGATCAATTTACTGCCATCCGGGTTAAGGTAACCGTCATTAAGCAATATGCCATTGTTCATCCGGATAAAATTGTTCTTCAATGGATCAAATTGATATACCGTTCCATCCATGCCGCCGATCCAGGTTATGCCATTCCTGTCGGTTCCCATGCCATATACCTGGGCATTATTGGGTAATGTAAGCCTGGTAATAACAGGTGCGTCATTCTTAGTAAAGAAATGGTCGCCGGGTTCAACAATATTCAGGCTGGTAACGTCTGTGGCTACCAGTAACCTGCCATCGGGCATTTCGGTTATCGCCCTTATGCCATTGCCCGAAAGGCTGGCCGGATCTGACTTGTTATGTGTAATTCGGTGAAATTTTCCGCTTTGCTTATTGTAAACATTCAAGCCGGCATTTTCTGTCCCAGCCCATATCCGTCCTTTTGAATCTTCAAAAAGTTTTACAATGGTGTTGCTGCTGAGGCTGTAGGCATTATAAGGGTCGTTTGTAAAAACCTTAAAACCATAACCATCATAACGGTTCAATCCATTTTTGGTGGCCACCCAGATAAAACCTTCGGTATCCTGCAAAAGATCGAATACCATTCCCTGCGATAAACCCTGGGCGGTGGATATGGATTCGTAAGCAGGCGGGCTTTGTGCAGTAACTGCCACTCCCCACCACGTTAGGGCAAGAACGAATATTATTTTAAATGGTATTGTGGGTTTGTCCATTTGCTTATAAAGATAGCCGGAAACACATTTTATATCTCATTGAATTTAAAGAAATGATTGGCCGTTTTTGGAAAATGACGAATTAATCCTGCTGATGCACAATTTGTCCGGTTAATAAGCAATAATATACGTTAGAATGGTGGATTTGTACTCACTATAAACCGGGATATGGCAGAATTTTACATCGTTGCCTTTAGCCGTTACAGGCAGTAACGGGCAAACCGTCAAACCAATCTTTTTTAACCAATAAACCAAACTAACATGAGCAAGAATCTTCGTTTTACCACAAAGATGTTTTTTCTTCTTTGTATGCTTATTCCTTTTGCAGGTATAAGCCAAACCAAAAATGTAATTTCCACCCACCGGGTATTTCCAAAAATGGACAAAACACTTGAGTTTGAAAAAGCCCTGGCTACACATGCTCAAAAGTACCACAGCGGTACTGCTCATTGGAGGGTATTTGCCATCCAGTCGGGCCCGGATCTGGGAGGATACCATATTACCGAAGGGCCTACAAGCTGGGAGGCAGAGGATGTTAGGGGTAATTTAGGCAATGATCACAACCTGGATTGGAATAAAAATGTGGCCATCTATCTAACAGAAAGGGAATCTGGCGGGTATTCCGTTTACCAGGATTCTTTAAGCACCATAGCACTGGGTGATTTTTCGGATAAGATCAATGTTACCCATCTCTATCCTAAAATTGGCGGAACCGGAAAAATATATGGCCTGATAAAAAAATGAAAGCGGCCTGGCAGGCCGATGGTTCTACAGTTGCTGTTTATGCAGTCAGCTCATCGGGACCGGCCCAGTATTCAATAGTAACCAGGTATAAGCAGGGATTAAAAGAAAGAGCACAGGGTTTCCGCAAACCTTTCAGGGAAACTTATGAAAGCATACATGGCGTTGGCTCGTGGGAAGATTACCTGGATACCTTAAGGGAATACGCCAATGAGGGATGGAGTGAATTACTTTTTCTGCGTGCAGACTTAAGTTCTAAATAAACTTATCAATAGTGGCAAAGTCCTCAAGGGTTTAATAAACCCTTGAGGACTTTATTAAAACCATCAGAATTATAACTGTTGTGCCTATATGCTTTTCTAAAACCTTACATAACATGAAAGCAGCCATCAGCATTCCGCTAAAGCAAAGCAGCACCATTCCTTCACTTTCGGAAAATACCATCCTCAGGTATTTTAATTTTATTGCCTTGTATTTTGCACAGGGTGTGCCGGAAGGAATGTTATTTTTTGGCATCTCGGCATGGATGGCCATGAATGGCAAAACACCCGGGGAAATAGCCGGCTTTGCTGTAGCCTGTGGATTACCCTGGAGTTTTAAATTTATTGTGGCGCCACTCATGGACCGCTATACTTATTTAGCCATGGGACGCAAAAGACCCTGGGTGCTATTCGGTCAACTGGGATTAATAGCAAGTTGTATTGCGATGGCTTTTGTACCTGATCCCTTAAATAATCTAACCCTGTTCATGGCAGCAGGTTTTGCAGTATCATTCTTTGGAGCTTTCCAGGATGTGGCTACCGATGGAATGGCTGTGGATATTATTCCCATAAACCAGCAGGCCCGCGCCAATGGCCTGATGTGGGGTTCAAAGATCATTGCCATTTCCACTACCCTTGCATTAGGAACCTGGCTGCTGAATAAATACAATTTTACCACTTCCATACTTATGCTTGCGGCTTTGATCGGTATTATTATGCTGGTGCCATTATTTTTAAGGGAGCGGCAACATGAAAAGATATTGCCATGGACAGCGGGTGCTGCATCGCCCGAAACCAAAAAAATGCAATTGACCAGCTGGGTTTCCATCTTCAAATCCTTATACAGCGTGTTTAGTTTACGAAACTCCATCCTGCTTACTTTAATGATGTTCATAGCCCAGGGGGCTTACAATTATATTGATACCTTACTGCCCATTTTTACGGTAAAGGAACTAAACTGGACAAATAGCATTTACTCCCAATTCTATGCAACTGCAAAAATAATTGGCGGCATTGGAGGTATGCTTATTGGAGGTTTCCTTATTGACAGGTTTGGTAAAAAGCGCATGATGAATATTTATTTTGGCGGCATGGTGCTTTTTACATCAGTACTGGCTTATTCAAAAACATATTGGGGCGACACTTCTTTTATTTATGCTTTTATGATGCTCTATAATATCATGTACACATTTGCCTGCATCGGCATTTTTGCCATCGCCATGCAATGTTGCTGGAAAAAAGTTTCGGCAAGCCAGTTCACGCTGTATATGACCATTGGTAACCTTGGGCGAATTGCTTTGGCAGCATTGATTGGTCCAATTACGTCAAATTTCAACTGGCAGGTTGCCCTGATGGCCTTTGCCGCTATGATTGCGCTGGCCTGGTTTCTCCTGCAGTTTTTAAATATCAATAAGCAGGTAGAGCGGGTGGTTCAACTGGAAAACCGCGATACAGAAATTAATATGGCGGCAGCCCGGTAACGGGGGCATTCAATCATTTCTAAATAAACCCCAATTTTTATATTAAATTTAATAAACCATGACTAAAATATTTTCATCAGCAATGATCCTTTTTGCGGGTTCATTATTATTGACAGGATGCAATAATGCCGACACAACAAAGACCACTCTTACAGAACCCGCCGCCAGCAAAGCACCTGAGTATTTTAACCTGCGACCAAAACTTGAAAAAGAGTATGGTTACACCCATGCTGTAAGAATTGGTGATGACCTTAAAATTTCCGGTGCCGTAAGTATGAACGATTCCGGGATGATCGTTGCCCCGGGCAATATGGAACAGCAGATGAAGAATTGTTATGCCGACCTGGAAAAAATTTTGAAGCACTATGGTTACACTGTTGATGATGTGGTAGCTGAAAATATTTATACCACCAATATGGCTGAGTTCATCAAAGTATCCGGTTTTCGCAATTCTATTTACAAAAAACAATTCCCCACAGGTACCTGGCTGGAAGTAAAAGGCCTGGCTATAGAAGGACAGCTGATCGAGATCGATATGGAAGCGCATAAGACAAAATAAAGATCAGCTTTAGCGATTTTAAAAAAGGAAAAAAAATAGCAGTTGAGGCATTTATAATTATTATTTTACCTGGATTGAATTCCCAAAATTAACCATTATGCAACCAGCTTTAACCCTGTCCGAGCAGGTCATCCACGCCCGGCCCGGCACGGGCGGGCGGGCGGATGCCGGCTCCAAGAGGATCGAATCTATTGACATCGTACGTGGCATCGCCATGGTCATCATGGCACTGGATCATGTACGGGATTATTTTCACATCACGGCCAATATAGATGACCCGCTGAACCTGGACACCACCAACCCGCTGTTGTTCTTCACCCGCTGGATCACACATTTCTGTGCACCCATTTTTGTTTTTATCGGGCACCTCCATTTACCTGCAAAGCCTGCGAAAAACAAAAAAAGAACTCAGCGGCTTTTTGATCAAGCGGGGCCTTTGGCTCATCTTTGTTGAATGTGTTATCATTGCTTTTGCCTGGACCTTTTTGCCCACGCTCAATGTAATTCCGCTCCAGGTCATCTGGGCCATCGGCATCAGCATGGTATTGCTGGGGCTGATCATACATCTTCCATTTAAACTCATACTGGTCCTTGGACTGCTGATCGTGTTCGGCCATAACCTGCTCGATATCCCGGAATCTGCTCCCGGTTTTAAAGCCGGTTTCTGGTGGGACCTTTTTCATCATGGTTATTTTACTCCTTATCAATATGCTGATAAACATATTATACTGATGGTATATCCTTTTGTAGCCTGGACGGGTGTGATGATGCTGGGTTATTGTGCAGGCATTTTCTTTACAGCAGCGTATACACAGCAGCAGCGCATGAAGATCATATTTCGTACAGGCCTGTTGCTTATTGGTTTATTTGTTGTTGTCCGCTTCATCAATATCTATGGCGACCCCCATCCCTGGCAATCACAAAAAACAGCTTTACTGAGTTTCTTTTCCTTTATGAAAGTGCAGAAATACCCTCCCTCGCTTTTATACCTCTGCATTACCATCGGGCCTGCCTTATTATTGCTTTCATTTGTTGAAAAAATTAAAAACAGGTTCACCAACATCATGCTGGTGTTTGGCCGCACTGCATTTTTTTATTATATCCTGCACCTCTACCTTATTCACGGTTTGGCTGTCATCAGCTTTTTATAAAAGGCCATACGGTAAAAGAAGCCATGGATTCCGTTCAAAACCTGCCATTCCTGTTTGTTTTACCCGGCGTTGGGTGGGGATTGGGAATCGTTTATGGTGTATGGTTAGCAGTGATCATTTGCTTATATCCTTTGTGTAAATGGTACGACAGGTATAAAACCAGCCATAAAGAAAAATGGTGGCTGAGTTATTTATAGTGTAACATTAAAATGGTTCTTTATTATTCATCATAAAATAAATCAAAATGAAAAAAACAATTCTTCTACCGGTGATCGCCGTATGCGTATTGATGATTGTTTCCTGCCAGGAATCAGCAAAGCAGGAAACACCTGCTGCAGAAACAGCAGTTGCTGCTGAACCTGTTAAGCCCGACATGGCAAAGATCAAGGCTGAAATACAGGCGATAGAAACGGCCTGGGCCGCTGCACAGAATGCCAAAGATGTAAATGCACTTATTGCCATGTATGCAGATGATGCAGTAAGCATGCCGGATGGTGAACCAATGCTCACCGGGAAAGCAGCTATCCAGAAGAAACAGGAATCCGATTTTGCAAAGCCGTCTAAGTATGCCAGTATTGCTTTTGAAACCATGGATGTGTACGCACAGGGAGATGTGGTTACCGAGGTAGGTAAAACGATGTATAAAGATGCGGCCGGCAATACTATGGGTGGCGGAAAGTACATTGCTGTGTTTGAAAAAAGGAATGGCAAATATCTATGCATCCGGGAGATCTACAACCAGGATTCAAAGTAAGTTTATACCGGGGCAGCATTCAATGCTGCCCCTCAATGTAATTAAGCGTGTACCAGATATGCTGACCGATTGATTAAACTGTTTAAAAAAATACCTCCGGAATAAATAAAGGGCAACATGAAATATAAAATAACATGTTTATTTGCGGCACTGCTGATCAGCTCACCTGCATTAAAATCACAGGTGCCTGTACGTGAAGAACCCTTTCACCAAAATATTTTAGAAAATAAATACATCCGCCTGCTGGATGTATGGATAAAGCCCGGCGATACCAGCCTGTTACATATTCATGCAACACCGTCGCTGTTTCTTCATTTTACCAGCACGTTGGTTTGCGTTCAGATAAATGAAAACGCATGGACAAAAAATAAAAATGAAGCAGGGAATGCTTCCTACCGTTCTTTCGTAAACGATACCCTCGTACACCGGGTAAGTAATTGCGATACGGTACCTTTTCATGTTACCGATATAGAAATTCTTTCTTCGTATAAACCGGCAACAACGCTAAAACCTTTACCATTTACTGTTTTACTTGAAAATGAAAAAGCAATTGCATACCGGTTAAACAGTACATCTTTTAACGGCAAGCTTATCAATGACCGTGGGCCGATGGTAGCAGAACTGGTTGCAGGAGCTGAAGTGACCTGTTATGACACGGTGAATAAAAGATCAACCACCATTAAAGCCGGAAAGTATTTGTACCTGGAACCTGGCAGTTCTTTTTATTTCACCTCAACAGAAAATAAAGAAACAAACCTGGTGCTGTTTGAGATCAGATAGCTGAATCAACGCTCCCCGGGTTTCAAACCATAAAACACAGGTATTAATAAAAGCAAATGAAATAAAAATATGGTTACCAAATTTATCAGGCTGATTCCGGTTGTACTGCTTAGCACAATTGGCCTGCCCGCACAAATTCCCCAAAGTATTGCACCTGCAAATGCACCTGCCAAAATATTGATGATCCTTGATATTACCGTGCATGATACCAGCATGTACGAGCAATACCGGAAAAATGTAGAACCCGTCATCAGTAAATACGGCGGTAAATACCTGGTTCGTTCCGGCGGTATGGCTTTTGATACAGGCCCCGACCGCAAAGTAATTCCCGTAGAAGGGGGCTGGAATCCCGACAGGCTCATCATCGTACAATGGGATTCGATGGAGCAGCTTCAAAAATTTGCAACGTCAGCCGAATACCTTGCAGTTGCGGACCTGCGAAATAAATCAGCATCAACAAAATCCATCATTGTAAAAGAATACATGAAATAATATTCATTACTGCTAAAGCAAACCAACCAAACATGGCCATTGAAAAAACAGGTGAAGGGTTAAACCGGGTAATCGGTGTGCCGGGACTTGCGCTTTCCATAGTAAATGGCGTAATTGGTTCCGGCATATTTGCACTCCCGGCGATCGTGGGTATTGCGATGGGCGCCTTTGGGGTGTTCAGTTATATTTTCTGCAGCATTATGCTGGCTGCCATCATGCTTTGCTATGCCGAGGTTGGAAGCCGGATCACCAGCAGTGGCGGGTCCTATGCCTATGTGGAAGCCGCATTCGGCAACTTTGCCGGATTCATCATTAACTGGTTATACTTTTTTGGATGGGGTATTTTAGGCAGCGCTGCTGTAACGAATATCATTGCCGATTCACTGGCTGTGCTGTTTCCTGTTTTTTCACATCCGGTCTTGCGCGGATTTTTCTTTTTTGTACTGATCGGTTTCATTGTGATGCTCAATGTGCGTGGCACAAAACAGGGAATTGGATTTGTGAAAGGGATCACCGTCATTAAATTATTACCCCTGCTGGGCATCATCATCTTTGGCATTGGCCAGGTAAAGACCGCCAACCTGCAATGGGAACACCTACCGTCACTGAAAACATTTGGCGACACTGCGCTTGTTTTGTTTTTTGCCTTTGCGGGTTTTGAAACATCCCTTGGCGTGAGTGGCGAATTTAAAAACCCAAAACGTACAGTTCCGCTCGGAATTTTACTTGGCGGTATTACTGTTCTTATTGTGTATATGTTATTACAGATGGTCACGCAGGGTATACTTGGTGCAGAAATTGCTTCGTATAAAGATGCACCACTGGCAGCCGTAGCCGAAAAGATAATAGGGCCCGTGGGAGCAACCATCCTGCTCATCACCGCAGCGATATCCTGCTTTGGAAGTGTAAGTGCCGATATCATGGCAACGCCACGTTCATTATTTGCCGGCGCCAATGACAATATGTTTCCCGGGTTCCTCGGTAAAGTCCATCCAAAGTTTGCCACGCCGCACCTGGCCATAATAACCTACGGTACACTGATCTTTATTTTTTCTGTTTCCGGCGGGTTTAAGCAGTTAGCCATCCTGGCCAGTGCAGCCATACTGCTTATTTACCTTGCCGTTATTTTAGCTACTGTTAAATTAAGAAAGCAGGCTTCACCGGAAAAAACATTCAGGGCGCCCGGCGGTTTGATCTTCCCTTTTATTGGCATTGCTTCTATTATTTGGCTGCTCAGCAGTTTGAGTAAATGGGAAATTCTGTCAACCGGTATTTTTATAGCAGCAGTATGTGTGATCTATTTTGTGATGAAGCGTTTTAAAAAATAAAAACCAAATAACATGATAAAAAGAATTTCTTTCCTGGCATTGATCCTTTGCATTTGCCTGGCAGCTTTAGCGCAAACGGGCACTGTGTATGATGTAGTGCTGCAAGGTGGCCGTGTAATTGATCCCGAAACAAAACTGGATGCGATCCGGAACGTAGGCATCATCAATAACCGCATTGCACAAATCTCTCAGGAACCATTGAAAGGAAAAGAAACCATCAATGTAAGCGGTTTGGTAGTTGCACCCGGTTTTATTGATATGCATGTACATGGCCGCAGCAATGTGGAACAGGAATACCAGTTGCATGATGGTATCACAACAGCATTGGAACTGGAATGGGGAATTGAACATATTGGGAAGTGGTATGCATCCAGGCAAGGCAAGGCTTTGATCAATTACGGGGCAAGTGTATGCTGGCCCTTTGAGCGGTTTAAAGCCATTGGTAAATATCAAAACGCTGTAGATAGTTTACTGCAAATTACATTGCAGGGAGATGCAAGGATTGCAACAATGACCAACACTATTTTACGGGCCGCCAATGAAACTGTTTCACCTGGCACAATGGATCAAACACTTGCAAACATCAAAGCTTCACTGGCGGATGGTGGCATTGGTATTGGTGCACCCATTGGCTATTTGCCCAAAACAAATCCCACTGAATTGTTCCGGGTTTTTAAATTGGCGGGTGAGATGCAGGCACTTGTATTTTCGCATGTAAGGCAGCCCGATATTATTTCTATACAGGAAGCAATAGCCGTTGCAGTACTTACAGGAGCTCCGCTACACATTGTTCACATCAACAGCATGTCGCTGGGAAATATTGAACTGTCGTTGGAGATGGTGAACGCTGCAAACAAAAAAGGGTTTGATATCAGCACCGAATTGTACCCTTACACTGCTGGTTCTACTTCGTTGCAAAGCGCCATGTTTGATGAAGGTTGGCAACAAAGACTTGGCATTAGCTATGGCGATCTGCAATGGGTAGCCACAGGCGAACGGCTCACCAGGGAAAGCTTTGAAACCTATCGCAAAGCCGGCGGCGTAGTTATCCTCCATGTAATGAAACCCGAATGGATTAAAAGAGGTATCGCCGCCCCCGCTGTTATGATCGCATCGGATGGAATGCCTTATGCAAAACTGGCTCATCCAAGAACGGCCGGAACCTTTTCAAGAGTACTCGGTAAATATGTTCGGGAGGATAAAGTGATCGATCTGAATACAGCCATTGAAAAAATGACCTTGCTTCCTGCAAAACGTTTGGAAAACATTGCGCCGATGATGCGTTTCAAAGGAAGGATACAGGTGGGTGCCGATGCTGATATCACCATTTTTGATCCCAATACGATCATAGATAAAGCTACTTTTGAAAAGGGCCTGGAATTTTCTGCAGGTATCAAGTATGTTATGGTGAATGGGAATTTTATTTTAAAGAATGGAAAAACAGTAAGCAATGTTTTTCCGGGACAAGCGGTGTATGGAAAGTTTAAAAAATAAAAAATAAAATGCAACAAGATAAAATCAATCAGACAGCTACCATTAAAACACGGAATATCATTTTTGGGATGATACTGATGTTTGTCATTGTGCATATTGGCTTTCATGCCACCTATATCAACCAATTTCCTGAGTTTCAGAAATTCAATTGGGTGCATCATATTCACGGTGCATTAATGGGCGCATGGGTATTGCTGTTGTTGCTGCAACCCATTTTAATTCACAAGAAAAAATTTGCAGCGCATCGTTTTTTGGGCAAATTAAGTTATGCAGTTGCCCCATGTGTAATAGTGTCAATGGTATTTATAGCCAGGCATAATTACCAAACAGGCATTCTTACAAAATCAGCTATTGATGTGATGGCCATACAATCCATAACATGGATGCAAATAGTTATGTTTGTATTGTTTTATTCATTGGCCATTTATTACAGAAAGAACAGTTACAATCACATGCGTTTTATGATTGGCACTGCCATCATAATGCTTGGCCCGCCAATAAACAGGATCATCTTCAGCTATTTTCCTGATGTATCAACAGTGTATATTTTTTTAATTTCATTATACGTGAAAACCGGGGTAGCTACTGCTTTGTTTTTAAGTGACTTTGTAAAAAAGAAGTACTTAATGCCTGGTTTGATCGTGCTATCAGCATTCCTGTTTTCCGATATCGTATTTCATGCCCGTTATTCGGATGTATGGCAGGCAGTTGGAAAATTTATCGTGAATACGTTTTATTGATATAAAATGAAAATAACATGATGCAAAAAGTAAAACTCCTTTTGATCACATTGCTTTTATCAGCAACAGCAAATGCACAAACAGTAACTACAGAACAAATTGCAGTGCAACATACCGTTATCAACATGTTTGATGCTTTATCAAACCGTGATTCAGTCAGACTGAAAGCTTATTGCACTGCAAATATTACGTTGTACGAATATGGCCAGGTTTGGAATATGGATACCCTTATCCTGAAAGCCATTACCCAAAACCAGTCAGCAGGTTTTAAACGTACCAATCATTTTGAGTTCATCAATACTACGGTAGACAAAAACTCGGCATGGGTAACATACCGTCTTCAGTCAGTAATAAACAGGGAGGGCAAAACAGTAACTGTACAATGGCTGGAAACAGTCACTTTGGCTAAGGAGAAAAAACAGTGGAAGATAAAACACCTGCATTCAACACTGATCAAACGAAGTTAAAAAATAAAACGCAGTAGATTTTTAATAATACAATCAACATACTATTATGAACAAAAGATTAATTACCCTTTCCATCCTTTGCTTTTTTACAACTGTTGTTTTTTCACAAATAAAATTCAGTGATGAAACAAAAAAATATATTGAATATAATGACCCGGTTATTGTTTTCAAAAATGGATTGCTGATTGATGGCAAAGGCAATACCGCAAGGCCCCATCAGACGGTAATCATCAGCAATGGTAAAATTGAATGGCTGGGTGATGATTCAAAAGCTACTATACCCCAGGGCGCCAACATTATTGACCTGGATGGCAAAGCCATTATGCCGGGTTTGGTCATGCTGCATGAGCACATGTACATATCGGCACATTCCATAGAACCCCGCTATCTTAATTTAAGGCAATTACCATTTAGCTTTCCCCGGCTTTACCTCGCAGCAGGTGCTACCACTATCAGAACATGCGGCAGCATTGAACCCTACTCAGATCTGCGGATAAAAAAAGATATTGACCTGGGTATATTTCCCGGCCCCAATATGGAACTAACTGCCCCGTATATTGAAGGAAAGTCAACCCGGTTTCCGCAAATGAACGAAAATAAAACACCGGCCGATGCAGCCGCCTTTGTAAACTATTGGGCCGGCCAGGGCTTCACTTCTTTTAAAGCATACATGGGGGTAGATCAACCTACACTGAAAGCAGCCATTGATGCAGCACATAAAAGAAAGTTGAAAATTACCGGCCACCTCGATATTGTTACTTACAAAGAAGCCGCTGCTTTGGGTATGGATAACCTGGAACATGGGTTTATGGCCAGTACAGATTTTGCTGTTGGTAAAAAAGAAAATGAGCCACCGGCTGCCCGAGCTGCCATTAAATCATTGAGCAACCTCAATATCCAAACTGATAGTGTAAAACAATTCATCCGGTTTTTAATTGATAAAAAAACAGGTATTACTTCTTCCCTGGCTGTATTTGAGGGAGCCACTACCACTCAGCCGGGGCCCGTTGCAGATGCAATCAATGCCATGTCGCCTGATACCAGGGATTTTTATTTACAGAGACTTGTATCAGCCAAATCAGCTACCGGTCCTACTGATTATGATAAAGCCTTTGCAAGAGCCGACAAAATGGAAAAAATATTTTACGATATGGGGGGCTTACTTACCGTTGGCACCGACCCGACAGGTAATGGAGGAACATTAGCAGGCTATGGTAACTGGCGTGCTATAGAATTACTGGTGGAAGCGGCCGGTTTCACCCCGCTGGAAGCTATAAAAATTGCAACATGTAATGGCAGCATTGCTTTGGGATTTGATAAAACAACCGGAACCATTGAAACCGGCAAATCTGCTGACCTGCTTATTATAGATGGCGACCCATCAAAAAACATAAGCGATATACGGAAGGTTCTTTTTGTTTTTAAAAATGGCGTTGGTTATAACTCAAAGAAATTATTTGACTCAGTTAAGGGAAAGGTTGGATTCAATTAATAAATAATTTGAATTACCAAACGTTTCAGTTTATAGATAAAAAATACATATTAAATTGGTTTTTAACAGAACCCTGCGGTTCGTAAATCCCCGATATGGTTCAAAATAAAATCATGAAAAAAATTACTTTCCTGGCCTTTACAACGCTCCTGCTGTTTGCCTGTAAATCAAATAAAGAAAACAATAAAACAGCTGCTGCGTTAGATGAATACCTTACCGGCCAGTCAACCTATTACCGCTTTAACGGCAATGTACTGGTAGCCGAAAATGGAAAGATCGTTTTTCAAAAGTCATATGGCTATGCCGATTTTGATACCAGGCGTGCGCTGAATGATTCATCTGTTTTTGAGCTGGCATCGGTAAGCAAGCAATTTACGGCTACGGCTATTCTATTGTTAAAAGATAAGGGAAAATTAAAACTCACTGATTCGCTGCGGCAGTATTTCCCGGAGCTTCCTTACCCCGGCATCAGCATTTACCAGATGCTTACCCATACATCGGGGCTGCCGGATTATGAAGAAGCCATGAATCAAAAATGGGACCACAGTAAAATTGCTTTCAACAATGATATGATCGCCTTTTTGGCCAAAGAAAAGCTGCCGGTACTGTTTGCGCCGGGTACCAAATGGATGTACAGCAATACCGCTTATGCCATTCTTGCTTCTTTAACAGAAAAAGTGTCGGGGCAATCTTTTCCTGAGTTTATGGCACAAAACATTTTTCAACCGTTGCAAATGAATCATACCCGGATCTATAACACCCGCCGATCTGTAAAAGATACCATTGCCAATTATGCTTATGGTTTTGTTTATAACGACAGTTTGAAAAAACATCTTTTACCAGATAGCGTAGCCGATCTGAAATTTGTGATCTATTTAGACGGGATCCAGGGTGACGGCGTTGTGAATTCCACCACAGCAGACCTGTTGAAATGGGACAGGGCTGTAAAAGATCATACCCTGCTCAGCGAAGCCACACAAAAAGAAATGCTGAAAGAGCAGGCCATGGTTGATACGGCAAAGAGATCGCATTATGGTTTTGGGGTATTTATGGAAAAGACCGACCTTGGTTATGTGATCTCACATTCCGGCGGATGGCCGGGCTATACAACATTCCTGGCCAGGAATGTTGATAAAGACCAGACCTATATCGTACTGTCCAATAATTCATCTCCTTCACCGGCAATAAGTACAGCACTGCAACATATATTGAACGGCAGGCCGGTAGTAATGCCCTATCAACACAAAGAAATCACAATGGATTCTGCAGCCCTTCAGCAGTTTGCCGGAAAATATAAAGCAACCAGTGAAATAAGTATTGAACGCAGCGGCAACAAACTTTTCAGGGTTAGCCCAAACGGGTATAAGATCGAACTGAAACCTGAATCATCAACAAAACTTTTTTATACCGATGGCAGCGACCGGCAGATAGAATTTGAAATAGATGCCAATAAAAATATTTCAAAAACATGGCTGATCAACTATGGCGTTAAAACAGCATTTGAAAAAATAAAATAATAAGGTACGCAACTAAACATTTATAATCATGAAAAAAATTACAGCAGCCGGCATTGCTTTTTTGTTTTGTATTGGTTTGTTTGCTCAAAAACCACGTGCAAGAGACATCGGGATCCCTTTTGATGGAACACCGGGGAAGTACAACGCCATAACCGATGTAAAAGGTGTTGAAGTGGGTTACAGCACCATCATCTCCGGAACGGGGAAAAATATAAGAGGCAAAGGCCCGGTACGTACAGGCGTTACGGCTATTTTACCCAGGGGCAGAAATAACAACCCTGTTTATGCAAACTGGTATACGCTCAATGGCAATGGAGAAATGACCGGCACAACCTGGGTTACCGAATCAGGATTTTTAGAAGGGCCGGTTATGATCACCAATACCAACAGTGTGGGCGTAGTGAGGGATGCGGTTTTAAAATGGTATGTAAAAACAGGCTGGTATAAAGAAGACTTCTGGTACACCTACCCGGTAGTGGCAGAAACCTATGATGGCTTTTTAAATGATATCTATGGTTTTCATGTAAAAGAAAGCCATGCCTTTGAAGCATTGGACAATGCTAAGACCGGTTATATACAGGAAGGCAATGTAGGAGGTGGCACGGGTATGATGTGCCTGGGATTTAAAGGCGGTACAGGTACTTCTTCAAGAGTTGTAAAAATTAAAGACTCCGCATATACTGTTGGTGTGCTGGTTCAATCAAACTTTGGAGGTAAATATAATTTTACCATTGCGGGTGTACCCGTTGGAAGAGAACTGAAGGACACCATGAATTATGAATTTAAAGCACCTCCATCTTATCATCCGGGCGATGGCTCAATCATTGTGGTTGTTGCAACGGATGCGCCTTTGTTGCCGCACCAGTTAAAAAGAATTGCTACAAGGGTTTCGCTTGGTATTGGCATTGTGGGTGGGCGTGGTAATAATGGCTCGGGGGATATTTTCATTGCATTCTCCACTGCCAATCCTACTGCTTTTCAACGGGAAGATCTTACAAAGATTGATGAACTGCCCAATGATATGCTTGATCCCTTATTTAGCGCAACCGTGCAGGCAACTGAAGAAGCCATCATCAATGCCATGGTAGCGGCGGAAACGATGGAGGGTATCAACGGAAATAAAGCTTATGGATTGCCGCATAAACTGGTGATGGATGTGTTGAAAAAATACAACAGGTTAAAAAAATAAACCGGTTTGATCAATAACTTATCATGAAAAAAATAATAGCTGTCTTTTGTTTTATTGCAGGCATGAAAACTGTTTTTGCACAAAAGCTGAATGTAGATTCAAGCATCCAGGTGATCGCAGTTGAAAAAGATGACGACAAAAAAGTTGAACTGCTTGCAGGCCTGCACACCAATGAGTTTAACAACAGCCCTAACCTGGTGATTGAAATTGGTTTGAAGCTGTTGAAACAGTCGCAGGTCGATAAGAGCATCATAGAAGCATCTGCAGCTTACAGCATGCTGGGACATGGATACCGCTTAATGGGCAACAATATCAAAGGTTTGGAATATCACCATAAAGCAATTTCCCTGGCAGAAAAAACAGGGAATTTTTCGTTGTTGGCGATGGCTGAAAATCAATTGGCGCATATTTACAAAGACCGCGGTGAAAACGAAAAAGCCATTAAAATATACCTGTCTTCTTCAAACCATGCCGAAAAAGGGAAAAACGAAGTAGTAAAGATCTGGCCGCTGTCAAATTTAGGTACCGTGTATCTTTTAAATAACAATGTAGATTCAGCTTTGATCATATCCCAAAGAGCTTATGAGTATATTATAAGGACAAAAAACAACCGTTTATTATTCTTAACATTTTTAAACCTGGCCGCTATACAAAGCAAAATGGGCAATGCCCCGCTTGCAATTACTTATTTTGATATGGCAAAAAAAGAAGCAGCAGGCAAATCATACACCAGGTACCTGAATTTGCTATATACGTTTATGGCAGAGCATTATAAAAGTACAGGTCAAACAGATTCCTGTGCACTGTATTCAAAAAAAAAGCAATCGTAGCAGTAAGCAATACACCTTTCTTTTACCTGAGCAACAAACCGGCACAACTGCTTACGGATATTTATGAAAAAACGAATTGCGACAGTACCTTAAAATATGCAAAGGTTTTAAAAACAGCCAATGATTCATTAAACAGCAGCAAGGCCAACCAGCAGATACTGTTAATGACTTTTGAAGAGGATCTGCGGCAGCAGGAACTTGCAGCAGAAAAAATAAAAGAAAATAAAGAACGCCAGCAAAACATTCAATATGCCCTGATCGCTTTCGGCATCATTACCTTCATCATCATCTTTTTATTGCTAAGCCGCAGTTTTATTACCAACACCAAAATGATCGGATTTTTAGGGGTAATCGCTTTGTTGATCGTATTTGAGTTCCTCAATTTACTGCTGCATCCATTTTTAGAACGAATAACCAACCACTCCCCTGTGTTGATGTTATTGGCCCTGGTTTGCATTGCCGCATTGCTGGTACCCTTACACCACAGACTGGAAAAATGGGCAACAGCTAAACTGGTAGAAAAGAATAAACAGATAAGGCTGGCTGGGGCAAAGAAAACAATAGAGCAATTAGAGAATAATAAAGCTATTTAACGAACATGAAAAAAACAATAACCCTCTTTTGTTTTGTTGTAAGTATGCAAACTTTGTTTGCACAAACTGATAGTATTGACATAAAGCTTCAAACTATTCTATCTGAAAAAAATGATGATATCCGTATAGGTAAATTGTATGATTATGTGCTGCTCATTCAGGAGTTAGACCCAAACCTGAATCTCTTATTTGCTCAAAAACTATTACTCCTGGCTCAAAAGCAAAAAGATAAAATAGCTGAAGCATTTGCATATTCTCAAATCGGATACCAGGGATATACAACCGGCAATAACAATAAAAGCCTTGAATACTCTTTAAAATCGTTGCGGATTGCTGAAGGCATTAATAATTCTTCGGTGCTTGCAATAGTAAATAACAGGCTTGGGCATAGTTATAATTTAGATTTAAACAAACAATTGAAAATCTACCAGACTGCATTTAAAGAATCTCTTAAGACTAATAATTTCACAATTCAATTTATCACATGCACTAATACAGGCTCAACATTTATCAAAATGAATGTTTTAGATTCTGCTTTAATTTACTTGCAAAGGGCAGAGCAAATAAGCAGTAAGGCAAAAAAGATACCATTTATAGGCAATATGTTTTCACTAACTGGTAAAGTGTATGGTAAATTAAAAAACCAAACGCTTGCTGCAGCTTATTTTAATCTGGCTATTAAGGAAATGTCACAATTTAATTCCCCACGGTTTCTTACCGGTGTTTACACAAATATAGCTACATACTATAATGACGAAGGTCAAATAGATTCATGTACACGCTATGCCAAAAAAGCAATTGAGGTTGTTGAGCATACTCCTTTCACAAATGAGGTAACAACAGCAGCAAAACTACTAATGGATATTTACAGGAATAAAAACAATGATCTGGCAATGAAATATGCTGATATGTACAG
This sequence comes from Chitinophagaceae bacterium, assembly GCA_016703625.1. Taxonomy (GTDB): domain Bacteria; phylum Bacteroidota; class Bacteroidia; order Chitinophagales; family Chitinophagaceae; genus Ferruginibacter. The sequence goes on from JADJBP010000011.1 coordinate 65,438, forward strand.
AATAGCCAATGACAGTATTAACAACCTGAAGAGTATTCAGCAAAATCAACTTTTGACATTTGAAGAAGATTTGCGGCAGCAGGAAGTTGCAACAGAAAAAATAAAAGCAACTGAGCAACGCAAACAAAATATTCAATACGCCTTAATTGCCCTCGGTATCATTATTTTACTCACACTTTATTTACTCCTCAGCCGCAGTTTTATTACCAATACAAAACTGATAGAATTCTTTGGCGTAGTGGCTTTGTTGATCGTATTTGAATTTCTCAATTTATTGCTACATCCTTTTTTAGAACGGGTAACACACCACTCACCTGTGTTGATGTTGCTTGCTTTAGTTGCTATTGCAGCATTACTTGTTCCCTTACACCATAAAGTAGAAAAATGGGCAACCGCAAAACTGGTGGAGAAGAATAAACAGATAAGGCTGGCGGCTGCAAAAAAAACAATTGAGGAATTGGAGAAAAAAGATGATGAAAGTTTATAAACAACCGCTGACGGGGTTTTCAACCGCCGTCAGGGTTGTGTAAAACCCCGTCAGCGGCTAACAGCCCTGTCGGCGGTTGAATAAATATCCTGTTAACAAAAAAATAAACAAAACAATTAAATGGCATCCAAACGATCTTTCCCCGGTCCCATCCCTATTTTGATGCTGGTCATTATCCTTGCTGCCATTGGCACCTGGCTGCTGCCGGCCGGGCAGTATAATAAACTATCGGTAACGGGTAAAAATTTTACCATGGTTACCGACAGCAATGATTGCACTTCCGCTTTCGCAACAAACACTGGACAGCCTGGGCATTAGGATCAGGCTGGAGAAATTCACTAAGGGAGAGATCCGCAAGCCCGTTTCGGTTCCGGGATCATTTACCAAACAAAAAAGAAACCCGCAGGGATTCCTGGCTGTGTTACAGGCGCCCATCAAAGGGATCATTGACAGTATAGATATCATTTTATTCACCCTCATCATCGGCGGGTTCATGTATGTTTTCAACGAAACAGGCGCCATGGTAAAGGGCATTACCTGGATCGCCCGTACCATGAAGGGGCGGGAGCACTGGCTGATCGCCATTCTTACATCAGTATTTTCTTTTTTCGCAGGGTCTTATGGCATGGCCGAAGAAGCCATTGTTTTTTATCCCATACTGGTACCGTTGTTCCTGGCTGCAGGATACGACCTGCTGGTACCGCTGGCAATCATTTTCGGGGGCACTTCTGTTGGCTGTATTGCTGCTTTCACCAATCCCTTCTCGGTGATCATTGCCTCCAATGCCGCAGGCATCAACTGGATGGATGGTTTATCACAACGTTTGATCCTTTGGGGAATTGTAACGGCAATCATGGTTTGGTATATCTTGAGGTATGCTGCCAAAATAAAAAAAGATCCAACGGCTTCACTGGTACACAAAATTGACGGCGAAGTAAAATCATTGTATGCAGTAAACATCAGCAACGAAAGCAGCACACCCAAACTGGACTGGAAAACAAAACTGCTGCTGTTTATCTATGTTGGTACTTTTTTCAGCATGATCGTCGGAGTGGTTTTTTTAGACTGGTGGACTACTGAAATGTCGGCACTGTTCCTGGGGTCTGCCATCCTGATCGGCATCATCACCGGGTTAAAGGAAAAAATATTCATACAGGAATTTATCAAAGGTGCGGAAAGCCTGCTGGGTGTAGCTTTTATTATAGGTGTGGCCAGGGGTGTTACGATTGTTTTGAATGAAGGGCATATCAGCGATTCCATATTATATTATGCCGCCAATATGGTGCAGGGCATGGAGCCCGCATTCTTTATACTCGGGTTGCTGCTATTCTATATTATTTTTTCCCTATTCATTCAGTCTTCCTCAGGCATGGCCGTATTGACCATGCCCATCATTGGGGCGCTGGCCATACTGGTAAACGTACCGGGACGGGAAATTGTGAATTCATACATGTATGGCATGTGCCTGATGTCGTTCCTGGCGCCAACAGGACTGATACTGCCTTCGCTGGCCATGGTAAACATCAGCCTGAAGACCTGGGTGAAATTCATCATGCCGCTGCTGGTCATACTGCTCATTGTTTGTATGGCAGCGTTGGTGATCGGCATTTATTTGTAAGCAGCAAATGAACGTAAGTGAACTGCATTAAGATTAAACTATTAAATCAATTTAGATATGAAAGGATTATTGGTTGTTTTACTCAGTACGATAAATTGTTGCAGCCTTTTTGCCCAGCCGTTCTCACAAACCGAGATCAGCCTCTGGAAAAAACAGGCAGCCAACATTACCATCATCCGCGACAACTATGGGATACCCCATGTGTATGGAAAAACAGATGCTGATGCAGTTTTTGGTTTGCTTTATGCCCAGTGCGAAGATGATTTTAAACGGGTGGAACTGAACTATATTGAAAAGCTTGGACGCCTTTCAGAAGTGAATGGAGAAAAGGATCTGTACAATGACCTGCTTATCCGCCTGGTGATCGACACGGCCGATGCTGTAAAAGATTATACCAAAGCACCTGCCTGGTTAAAAAAAATACTCAACGGCTATGCCGATGGGATCAATTATTTTTTATACAAAAATCCGCAGGTAAAACCGGTATTACTTACACGCTTTCAGCCATGGTATCCATTACTCTGGACAGATGGCAGCATTGGCGCCATCAGCACAGGTGGTATTTCGGTGAGTGAACTGAAAAATTTTTATTCCGGTACAGATGAAGCCATTACAAATGCCGGGCTTAACAAGGGTGAGTCCTCCGCCGCCGCGGATGGCTCACCCCTTAACGAAATCGCAGAATTCCTCGAAGAAAAACCAACCGGCTCAAACGGCTTTGCTTTTTCGCCTAAGATAACGGCATCGGGCAACGCCATCTTATACATCAACCCGCATGTTACTTTTTATTTCAGGCCGGAAGTACACATGGTGAGTGAAGAGGGCCTGAATGTGTATGGGGCGGTTACCTGGGGACAGCCATTCATTTACCAGGGCTTTAATGAACACTGTGGCTGGATGCATACTTCCAGCGAAGCTGATATTTCGGATGCCTATATGGAGAAGCTTACCCAAAAAAACAACCGGTGGTTTTATGAGTATGAAGGTGCGCTGAAACCGGTTACCCAAAAAAGCATCAGCATCAATTATAAAACCGATGCGGGCATGCAGGCAAAGATCTTTAAAACCCTGTTCACCCATCATGGACCGGTAATGGCTAAACGAAACGGGCAATACCTGAGCCTGCGCCACAACAACCGCGATACCAAAGGCTTTATGCAAAGCTGGCTGCGCACAAAGGCAAATAGTTTTGCAGCATTTAAAAAGACCATGGACATGGGTGCCAACCCCAGCAACAATACCGTGTATGCCGATGGCGAAGGAAATATTGCCTACTGGCACGGTAATTTTTTACCCAGGCGTGATGCAAAATATGACTGGAGCAAACCGGTTGACGGCAGCATTGCTGCAACCGAATGGAAAGGTTACCATACTGTAAATGAAAGTGTTCACATGTATAACCCGGAAAACGGTTGGTTACAGAATTGTAATTCCACGCCATTTACAGTTGCCGGTAAATACAGTCCAAAAAAAGCGGATTATGCAACCTACCTGGCACCCGACGGAGAAAATTTCCGGGGTATTAATGCAGTCCGTGTGTTGGATGAAGAAAAGAAATACAATATTGATAAAGTAATAAAAGCCGGTTATGATACGAGGCTGGCTGCTTTTGAGGTTTTGGTGCCGGGATTGATAAATGCATTTCATAAAAAAGATCTTACCAATTACCCGAAAGATCAGTTTAACCAGTTAGCGGAAGTAATCACTATATTAGAAAAATGGGATTATCGTTGCGGAGAAAATTCCATTGCCACAACACTGGCTGTTGAATGGGGACAAAAACTTTTACCGCTGATCATCAGATCAAAAAACACAGGTGACCAGGTTGAAAAAACAAATCATTTTGCTGCCAATGCAACTGCCGTTGAATTAATTGATCCCATGCTGGCTGTTATTAAAGAATTGCAGAAAAATTTTGGCAAATGGCAGATCCCTTGGGGAGAGATCAACCGTTTTCAAAGAATTTCGAGTGATATTGACAGTAAGTTTGATGACAACTAACCCAGCTTTCCAGTTGGATTTGTTTCATCCACCTGGGGTATGCTGCCCTCTTACATCAGCCGTAATTTCCAGGGCACTAAAAAAAGATACGGTGTTCACGGAAACAGTTTTATTGCTGCTGTGGAATTCGGGGGAAAAGTAAAAGCCAAATCTTTATTAGCCGGGGGAGAAAGCAGTGACTCCAGTTCAAAACATTTTTTTGACCAGGGGCTGATGTACAGCAAAGGGCAGTTTAAAGATGTGCTGTTTTATAAAGATGATGTGTTGAAACATGTGGAGCGGAAATATCACCCGGGAGAGTGATGCCGGGATAACTTTGCCAAAGTGTAAAACTTTGGCAAAGATGTAAATAAATCATTCTTTATTTTTTACCAGCTCCTTAATATGATACTCCTGGATCAATGCAGGGTTCTCCGGCGATAACGTGAAGTAGATCTCCATATTTATTTTTTCGCCTTCAACAATAAAAGAACCCCGCAACTGGTTCTCGGGTTTCATTTCCTTAACCGCAACTATTTTTCCTGCCTTTGCATATAGATCCCTTGCCTGTTTTTTCAAACTGTCAATGGGATTATCAGGAAAAAAGTTTTCGGCAAAGATACCGCTGTGTTCAGCATAATTCCAATCGGGTAATATCTTCATCAATTCATTTTTGCGTTGCTCCAGTATTTTTGATGGTTTGATCTGCCGCGGTTGCAGGCCGGCTATTTTGATCAGTGTATCCAGCACACGCATGTTGATATTACCTGTTGGCGCATATGTACGGTTGGCAAAGGCAACAACGCCGATCCCGTAATCTGGCATGATGCGCCACTGGCTGCCAAAACCCGGCAGGCCGCCGCTATGGGCAATATAAATTTTACCATCGCAATCCTTCATCCAGCCCAGTCCATAGCAATAGGCTGCTGCAATAGCACAGGTTCTGCCATCGGTATATTTATAATCGGGAACAATGGCAAAGGTCCGCCAGGGATGATGCATTTCCCTTACCGAGCTTCTTTTTACCGGCCCGTCATCCTTTGCATTGTTGGGTGGCCAGGCGCTCATATGAAATGCCATGTAGTTGGCAAACTCATCAATGGAGCTGATCATAGCACCCATGGCGCCCCAGCTTCCGTCTTTGGTATCGTGTAATAATGTTTCTTCATTCCATTTTTCATTCAGCCAGCGGTAACCATGTGCCAGTTTATCAGCAGCCACATCGCCATACTCATAAGTGGTTGTGTTCATACCCAATGGTTCCAGGATATTTTTTTTGATATAGTCCTGGTAACGCATACCCGAAACCTTAGTAATAATTTTTCCCTGCAGGGCAAAGCCCAGGTTGCTGTATTCAAATGCTATACCGGGTGGATTGGAAAATGAAATTTGTTTGCCAATAAAATCCAACAGGTCTTTATCCGTATCGGCAAGTTGGCGGTCGCCCCAGGGATTGTCTTCCGGGAAACCTGCGCCATGCGTCATTAAATGGCGGATGGTAATTACCGGCGCATCGGCTGTTGGATATTTCAGTTTTTTTAATTCGGGGATATATAAATGTGCCGGGTCATCCAGGTCAAGTTTTCCTTCATCACGCAGTTTTAAAATGGCCATGCAGGTAAAACTTTTACTCATGGAAGCAATGCGGAAGAGCGAAGAAGAGGTTGCCGGTATTTTCTTTTCCAGATCGGTATAGCCATAACTGTTTTTATAGACCAGTTGCCCATCTACCACCAACCCAAATGAAATGGCCGGGAAATGGTTGTCTGCTGCATGTTTTTTATACATGCTGTCAATAACCGCAAATGCGGCTTCTATTTTTGCACTGCGGTTGGGGTCGGCAAAAACTGCCGGCATGTAGGATGAGTCATATTGAGAAGCTGTTGCAGTTTCTTTTTTATCTGCCTGTTTACAGGAAATAAATAATATAGTGGTGGCAATGAATAAAAAATATTTTTTCATTTTACAGTTAGTTTTTGAAAGAGAAAGTGGAAAACTGAAATTACTGAAATAATTTGAACTGCTTTTTTATTTTTGAAGGGTCTTAATAATTCATCAGTTTCTCTACACACTCATCCAGCCTGCTGTATGCCATAAAATTTTTCTCCAGCTCCAAATTAAAAGGAATGGGGGTATCCAGCGATGCACAACGCATTACAGGCGCATCTAAATGATCAAAACAATGTTCAGCGATCCAGGCGGCGATCTCTCCGCCGATCCCGCCGGTGAGTGTGTCTTCATGCAGGAGTAAAACTTTACCGGTTGCTGTTACAGCTTCTTTTATTGCATCATAATCCAATGGAAGCAATGTTCGCAGGTCAACAATATGAATGGAAATTTCGGGATGATTTTTGCATAGTCCATGGCCCAGTGCACGCCGGCGCCATAAGTGATGATGCTGATATCATCGCCGCTGGTAACCAGTCTTGCTTTGCCGATTTCCACTTCGTAATATTCCTCCGGTACGGGACCACTTACAGAACGATACAAAGCTTTGTGTTCAAAATATAAAACGGGATTGGGATCATTGATGGCAGCGATCAGCAAACCCTTTGCATCGGCAGGTGTGCTGGGGTAAACTACTTTTAACCCCGGTGTATGTACAAACCAAGCCTCATTGCTTTGTGAATGAAATGGCCCTGCACCTACACCACCGCCTGTTGGCATGCGGATGACCACATCGGCCTGTTGTCCCCAGCGGTAATGGATCTTTGCCAGGTTATTGATAATTTGATTGAACCCTACCGTTGCAAAATCAGCAAACTGCATTTCCATTATGGCCTTGTACCCTTCCATGCTTAACCCGAGTGCAGCCCCCACAACAGCACTCTCGCAAATGGGCGTGTTGCGTATCCTTGCCTTACCAAACTCCTCCACAAATCCTTCGGTTATTTTAAAGGCCCCGCCATACTCAGCAATATCCTGTCCCATAATGATGAGGTTGGGATGTTTGATCATGCTTTGATGAAGGGCTTCTTTGATGCCGTCGATGAAGCGTTTGTCGGGAGCAACTGGATGCTGGATGCTGGATACTGGTTGCTGGATATCGGAGTCTGAAACTTTAAAGTTCTTATCCAGTATCAAGTATCCAGTATCTTTTCGTTGGGCATACACATCATTCACTTCTTCATCCGTATCTACCATCATCGGCTTTACATTCCCGGCGATATTCAATTCCGTTTCAATATAGGATTTGGTTTCTGCCTTAATATTTTCAACCTGTGTTACGGTTAGAATATTTTCACTGATCAAATACTGTTCATAATTTTTTACCGGGTCCTTTGCTCCCCACAATTCAAACAGTTCGGGTGGCACATATTTAACACCGCTGGCTTCTTCGTGTCCACGCATCCGAAAGGTCATACATTCGATCAAATAAGGTTTCTGGTTTTTTATGCAGTAATCCCGTACCCCTTTGATGGTATCGTACACCGATAAAATATTATTACCGTCGATCTGTATGCCTTCGATGCCGTAACCGATCGCTTTATCCACTAAATGTTTACAGCGGTATTGCTCACTCACCGGTGTACTTAACCCATACCCGTTGTTTTCAATAATAAAGATCACCGGCAGGTCCCAAACAGCTGCCAGGTTCAAAGCTTCGTGAAAATCGCCTTCACTGGTTCCTCCATCGCCGGTAAAAGCAACAGAAACTTTTAGTGGTGAGCCTGTTGAACCATGACGTAATTTATAGGCCAGCGATACACCATCGGCAATGGCCATCTGCGGGCCCAGGTGCGATATCATACCGCAGATATGATGTGCTTTGCTGCCAAAATGAAAACTTCTCTCCCGCCCCTTGCTGTATCCCTCCTTATTGCCCTGCCACTGCATGAATAATTTGCTGAGCGGCATTTTTCGGGATGTGAAAACACCCAGGTTACGGTGCAAAGGCATGATCCATTCATCTTGCTGCAGCGCTAAGGTGACACCAACTGCAATGGCTTCCTGGCCAATACCGCTGAACCATTTGCTGATCTTTCCCTGGCGCAACAACACCAGCATCTTTTCCTCGATCATGCGTGGCAGCAGCAGCTTTTTATACAGGTCTGTTAATGTATCATTACTTAAATTCCTTCTGTCGAATTGCATGGTATATGATCTTATGTATTATATGTAAAGTTAGCCGTTGTTGTGGCAGAAAAACAAATCACATTTGTACAGCCGGGTTGTTAAATAAATGTAAAGAGCCACTGATTAATTCCCATAGCTTGTGCAAATTATAAAAACCCGGCATCTCCTGGAAACTATTCATTATGAACCAACTTTTAAACCGGCCGCCATTACACTGCTTATTGTATCTGCGCTTATTATTGTATCATTTACCGGCAAACCTGTCATACCCAAAGCCACCGGCACAAAACTAAACCCCAGGATACAGGTTGCTGTTTTACTGGATGTAAGCGGCAGTATGGAAGGGCTGATCGAACAGGCCAAGGCACAATTGTGGAACATGGTAAGCACCCTGGGGAAAGCGAGGTGTGAAGGCGAAATTGCCCCAAAAATTGAAATTGCGCTGTATGAATATGGCCGCTCCTCAAACAATGTTAAGGAAGGGTATGTTAAACAGATCAATGGGTTTATCAGCGACCTTGATTCCTTATCACAGAATTTATTCAGTTTAAAGACCAATGGCGGCGATGAATATTGCGGACAGGTTATTTACAGTTCGCTGAATGAACTGAAGTGGGATGCAGCAGCCGGACAGGCAAGTTATAAAGTGATCTTTATTGCCGGCAATGAAGATTTTTTACAGGGCAATCTTCATTATACCAAAGCCTGCAGCCTGGCCAAACAAAAAGGCGTGATCGTTAATACGATCTATTGCGGAGATAAAATGCAGGGCATACGGGAAAACTGGAACCTGGCCGGTGAATGTGGCAATGGCAGCTATACCCATATCGATCAAAATGGAAAGGAAGATGAAATTCCCACGCCTTATGACAGTCTCATCTATTCGCTGAATCATAAACTCAACGGCACTTATATTTCCTATGGATATGGCGGCGCAGCTTATAAGGCCAAACAGGCCGAAATGGATAATGCCAATGCATCGATGAGTAAAGCAGCAGGCATCAAAAGGATAAACGCAAAAAGCAATGGGGCTGTATATAACAATGCAGGTTGGGACCTGGTTGATGCCAGGGGCACCGGCGCTGTTGATCTTGCAAAAATTGATAAGAAAGATTTACCGGACAGTTTAAAGAACAAAACAACTGCAGAACTTGAAAAAATAGTAGATGCAAAAAGCAAAGAACGCAGTTACATACAAAAAGAAATTGCAACATTAAATATACAAAGGAATACTTTTATAGCTACTGCAAAAGCAAAAAATGCAGGCAATAAGAACAACGGGGCCACATTGGAAACTGAAGTGGAAAAGATCATCAGGGAACAGGCAAAGCGGTATAAAATGAATATTCAGTAAACGGATGCTGGATACTGGATGCTGGATACTGGATACTGGATACTGGGGACTTTAAGTAAGCAGGAAGTATATCCAGTATCAAGAATCTAGTTCCCGGTATCGGGTTTCTTTTCCTCCGGAAACGCCTTTTTATGTACCAGTGAATTAAAGAATGAAAGCAATGCGCCAAACAACAGGGCATGCCAGAAGCTTTGAACTTCGAAACCATGCACAAAATAAGCATCTATTAAAATGATGCTGGCATTGATCACAAACAGGAAAAGTCCAAGCGTAAGGATGGTTGCCGGCAGGGTAAGCAGGATGAGCAGCGGCTTTACAATGGCATCCAGTACCGACAATACCACAGCAACAATGATGGCTGTAAAAAAATCAACAATGTGGATACCCGGCAAAATATAAGCCAGTATAAATACATTGACCGAACAAACCAATACTTAAAAAACCATTTTTGCATATCTTATTTATTGCTTTAGTAGTTTTAACGTGTTGTGGTAATAACATTAATTCCGTTCTGGAAATCGTCTTCGACATCCCGATAGCTATCGGGACATACTGACAGCCTTCTTCCATGTTGAGCCTGCCGATCCTGCAGGCAAGCGTGTCGAAACATAGACAGAAAGTGGTTTATGAATGATTCACTTTTTTAATGCTGCAACAAGTTAGTTTTATCAAATTACAACTAATTCGTAAAATTCCTCCGGGTTCAAATATTTTTTTGCCAGTTCCTGTAACTCTTCTGCCGAAATGGTTTTGATCGTTTCTATTGACCGGTAAAAATAATCATCGGTGAGGTTATTCAGTACCAGGTTCTTCCAGCGGCCCATAATGTGAAAGGGCCCGTCCAGGTCGCCCAGGATAGTGCCTATTAAAAAATTACGGACCAATAACAGTTCTTCTGCATCTATGGGTTCTTCCCTTAATATTTTCATTTCCTTATACACTTCTTCAATGGTGGCTTCACATACATCCTTGCCTGCTTCGGTGCTGATCATCCATGCCGAATCGTGAATATGGTTTTGCACAAAACTGTGTATGCCATAGGTATACCCTTTATCCTCGCGGATATTGCTCATCAGCCTCGAGCCAAAAAAACCGCCAAACAGGGTATTCAGTACCATCACTTTCATAAAGTCGGGGTGATGGCGGTTTGGAAACGGCCTTGCAATACGGATTGCGCCCTGCACCCCGTTCACATCATTTTGTATGCGGTACTTTTTTTCAACAGCTGGTAATTGAGCAATCTGCGGGATCACTTTATTGAAAGGTTTTAAACCCAGGTCGCCAAAGGCATTGTTCAGCTGCTCGGGTAAATTTTCCGGCAATTTTCCGCTCACAAAGATCACACACTGCCCGTTGAGGTAATACTGTTTAAAAAAATCCTGCAGCAGGCTGCTGTTAAGCGCATCCAGGTCTTCGGGATTGGTATATTTACCATAGGGGTGCGTTTCGCCGTACAGGTAAGCATCCGCCAAACGGGTGGCCACATAATCACATTTTTGCAGACTAACCTTCAGTTTTTGTTTGGAGTTTTGCTTGTAAATATCGAGTTCGGTCTCCGGGAAAACAGAATCGGTGATCATTTCCCGCACCACCGGCAGCAAAGCGGGCAAATGCTTATTGATGCAGGAAAGGGTAACAACAGCCGTTTCATTGTAACAGCTGCGGTTACAATAAGCGCCATAATAATCAAAGGTTTCATTTAACTGGAAAGCATTTTTGCCCGATGTGCCGTTCTTTAATAAATAACTGGTGGCGGCAGCTACATTCTTTTGCTGCTCGAACCAGTTACCTGCATAGAAAACAAGTTCAAGCTGCAGCACTTCCTGTGCGCCGGCATCAATGGCATACACGGGTACGCCGTTGTTTAAAGTGAACTGCCGGCAGGGTTTTAACTGTAAATTAAATTCAATGGCATCTTTTATGACCGGGGCTTCAATTCTGTTCATGTAGGTTTAATTATCAGCGTAATAATACAGCGTATTGCTGTTCTTTTCGTCGAAAATGATATTGCTTTCTTTCTTTATTTCATCGGCAGTTACAGCCCGGTACCTGTCCAGTTCTTTGTTGATCAGTTCAGCATCTCCCAGCAATTCATAAATGGCCAGGCTGGCTGCCCTGTTGGTGATGCTCATGTCTTCAAAAGCGATCATGCTTTCCGTTTTGTTTTTTACTTTTTCCAGTTCACGCTGGCTGATGCCATCCTGCTGCAGCATCATCAGTTCTTCATGAATGCCTGCTTCTGCGTCTTCCATTTTTACGCCTTTAACCAGTTTGCCTTCAATGGTGAGTAAACCGGCATCGGTACTGCCCAAATGATAACATTCAATATTGCTGAACAGTTGTTTCTCCTTTACCAGCGACTGGAACAACCGGGATGAACCGCCTCCGCTTAAAATTTCGGTAATCAGGTCGGCAATATAATAACGCATATCCGTTCGCGGGTAAATATGCCAGCATTTGTATAAAGCATCCAGCGGAACCTTTGCTTTTACTGTTTTTGATCTTGCAGCTTCCTGTTTGGGTTCAACCGGCAGGTTGCGTACATATTTTTCACCGGCAGGGATAGGTGCAAACCATTTTTCGGTTAGGCGTTTAACTTCTTCAACAGTTATATTGCCGGCAACAACCAAAATGGCGTTCGACGGGTTATAATGTTTATGAAAGAATGATTTAACATCATCCAGTGTTGCATTTTCAATATGGCTCAGTTCGGCACCAATCGTCATCCAGCGGTAAGGATGAACGGTATAAGTAAGTTCCCGGAGCTTATGCCATACATCGCCGTAAGGTTTGTTGATATAATGTTCTTTAAACTCTTCGCTAACCACTTTGCGCTGCACTTCCAGGCTTTTTTTGCTGAAGGCCAGCGACAGCATCCGGTCACTTTCGAGCCAGAAAGCGGTCTCCAGGTTTTCGGCAGGCAGCTGGCAGTAATAATTGGTGAGGTCGTTGGTGGTAAATGCATTATTCTCGCCGCCGGCCAGTTGCAGCGGTTCATCATACACGGGAATATGGATGCTGCCGCCAAACATCAGGTGTTCAAACAAATGAGCAAAGCCTGTTTGGGCGGGGTTTTCATCCCTGGCACCTACATCGTACAGGACATTTACCACGGCCATGGGCGTACTCACATCCCGGTGAACCAGCACTTTTAAACCGTTGGCTATTTCAAATCTTTCAAACTGAATCATGTGCAAATGTACGGAGCCGTGCAAAAAAGCCCGCATGTTTATCGAATACTTACCGTATTTAAGGTCAGTTCTTTTAAAAGTCCGGCACGCCTTACCAGTATCTTAATGGATTCAAAAGGTTTTTGCAACATGTTTTTATACAACTGCATATTCAGTGAAAAATTCCTGTTCACGGCAATGATCTCATCATTTATTTTAAAATGAGCCTTGTCAGCCGGCGAACCGGCGATCACATCTTCCACGGTTATTTTGCCATCCACATAATAAATGCCCAAACCGGTATAGGCATAATCAAAGTTTTCATTAAAATGGCTGTTGGGCAATATATGAATTTCGCGGTTGGGGTAATTGATGATCATATTGAACCTGCGCAACAGGTCATTTCCCAAAAGCCCCCCGGTAAAGGGGTACGCGGTAACGTTATAGTTATCTTTATAGAGGTAGGCGGGTACTGTTTTAAATTTATACGGGCCTATTTTTACTTCTTTGATGATCGTAAGGCGCATCTGCAGCTTGCCGCCCATACCCTCGGCCTGGGTAATAACGGGCTTTCTTTTTTTCAGTAAAATGCCGCTGTCCTTTGCAAATTTTTCGCTCAGTAAAATACAAAGCCCGGCCCCCGTGTCGAAATAAAAATTAAATCCCAGGCTTTTTTTGTCTTTAATATTGAGCCACTGGATGGGTAAATTGGTAAATGCAGGGTGCAATAAATGACCCTGCTTGGGATAATCCATTTTGCCCGGGCTGTACACTTCGATGATGCTGCTGTCTAAATTGATCTTTACAATATAACGGCTGAAAAAACTGTAGCCGATGATCCCGTCTACCTTTTCGCCATAAACACTGCTGAGTATCTCATAATTATTTACATGAAAATTAAGGTGCTCCAACCTAAGGCCGGGCAGGGTGAGTGACTGGTCAAAAGCAAAGGAAACTTTCCGTATACCGCCAATGCCGGTAATGGTGGTGTCACTTTTTTTAAGGGGAATATTAAATTCTTCGCAGGTACTCGAGTCGAGGGAAATGCCCCCGCTGCCGGTATCCAGTATAAAATTCAATGTATCGGGTATATCCCCGAATTTTGCCTGCAGCACCATTACCCCGCCACTGAACTGCTTAAAAGGGAAACGGGTAATGAATTTTGCCTCCCGCTGGGGTAATATTTCCTGTGCGGGCAAAAATGCCGGTACAAATAAAAATAATATGATGAAAAACAGTTCCGCATGCTGTACGAATACCAATTTACAACCTATTGGATGTATTTTTGTTGTTTATTACACAAATGGATGATCATATGGAATTAAATGACCTATACCGCAAAGCCCTCCGCTTTGAATTTCTTTCTGTTGAAGAAGGCATGTTCCTGTTTGAAAATGCTGCATTAACGGAACTGATGTTCGTGGCAGATGAACTGAGGAAGAAACAGGTGCCACATGGAAAAGTTACCTGGCAGATAGACCGAAATGTAAATACCACCAATGTCTGTATTGCCAATTGCAAGTTTTGTAATTTTTACCGCATACCCGGACATGCCGAAGCGTATATTACCGATATTGAAACCTATAAAACCAAGATCGAAGAGACCATTAAATATGGCGGCGACCAGCTTTTACTGCAGGGAGGCCATCACCCGGAGCTGGGACTGGGTTTTTATGTAACCCTTTTTAAGGAACTTAAATCACTTTATCCCGATATTAAACTGCATACGCTGGGGCCGCCGGAGGTTGCACATATAACAAAACTCGAAAAAAGTACCCACCGTGAAGTATTGATGGCATTACAGGAAGCAGGGATGGACAGCCTGCCGGGCGCCGGTGCCGAGATATTAACGGACAGGGTAAGACGCCTGATCAGCAAGGGAAAGTGCGGCGCACAGGAATGGCTGGATATCATGCACGAAGCACACAAACTCAACATCACCACTTCGGCCACCATGATGTTCGGGCATGTGGAAACCCTGCGTGAACGGTTTGAACACCTGGTTAAGATACGGGAAGTGCAAAGCCGTAAACCTTCTGCAGCAAAGGGTTTCCTCGCTTTTATCCCCTGGACCTTCCAGGATGTGGATACCCTGCTGGCGAAAATTCGCGGTGTTCATAATTTAACCACATCCGAAGAATACATACGCATGATCGCCATGAGCAGGATCATGCTCCCCAATATTTTAAACATCCAGGCAAGCTGGTTAACAGTAGGTAAAGAGGTAGCGCAGATCTGCCTGAATGCCGGCGCCAACGATTTTGGCAGTATCATGATCGAAGAAAATGTGGTCAGCGCTGCGGGTGCGCCGCACCGTTTTACCAGTACTACTATCCAGGAAGCGATCCGGGAAGCCGGTTTTGAACCGCAACTGCGAAACCAGCAATATGAGTGGCGGAAGATACCGGCATCTATTATAGAACAGGAAGTAAATTATTAATGCCCCCCAACCCTGCCTACCGGCAGGCAGGCCCCTACCCTTCGGCTACGCTCAGGATGAGGGGGAGAAACACAAGAAGAATTATAAAATGGAAATCGAAAACAAAAAAAAATTACTGCACCGTTTCAGGATGGTGGGCATTGCAGAAGGTATATCATTTTTAGTATTGCTGTTAATTGCCATGCCGTTGAAATATTTCATGGATTTTCCAATGGCGGTAAAAGTTACCGGCTGGATACACGGGGCCCTCTTTGTAGCCTTTATTTATTTTGCTTTTGAAGTAATGGGTGCATTCAACAAAAATTTCGGCTGGTTTATCAAGGCCTTCATTGCAGCTTTTGTTCCGTTGGGTACCTTTATTTTCGACAGGCAATTAAAAAAAGAAGAAGCGGCATTGGCCGGGCAGTGATCTCTGCATTTGTATGGCTCCCTTCAGTTTAATAACCCGGCCTGGGATTATCCAATTGCTTATTTGTGTATAAGTTGACAAAGCCCCCTATTTTTTCTACATTTGATAAGTTTTCTAAACTAATGCTTATACAATGTTTAAACAGTTTCAATCAGCACGTATTGTTATCCTGCCTGCTATACTCTTCATTTTCAACAATACAACTGTAAAGGCACAGGATAAAGCGGCAACCCTTCACCAGTTGAATACGCTTTTGATCAACACAGTAATGGTTGATTTTTTTACACCGCCCGTTGCCAGCCGTATCTACTCGTATCCGAATATCGCATTTTATGAATGTATCCGGCAAGATGACCCGGCTTTACCATCACTGGCAGGAAAATTAAACGGGCTTAAAAATATCCCGCAGTTACCGGCAAACAAAAAAACAGACCCTTTTATAGCAGCCTGTATTTCCTTTACCTATGTTGCTCAAAACCTGGTTGGCTCCGAATATAAGATTGCGGATTGGCGTACAGCTTTTACTGATTCTTTGTTGGCTAATTCCGACAGTATCACTGCAAGAAACTCCATACAATATGGCCACAGGGTTGCCGACAGTATCATTGCCTGGACAAAAAAAGACAATTACTTAAGATCAAGGGGAATGAGCCGTTTTGTATTGTCAGAAAGACCCGGTTCCTGGCAACCAACACCCCTGGAATATGCGCAGGCGCTGGAGCCGCACTGGAATACCATCCGCCCTTTTACGTTAAAAACCGTTTCTCAATTTTCACCAAAGGAAAAATTACCATTCAGTGCTTCTAAGTCATCATCATTTTATAAAACCATGATGGATCTGTATGATCTTACCCAAAAACTGGATACGGTAAAAAAAGCAACTGCCAAATACTGGGATGATAACCCCAATGTGGCCATAAATATCGGGCACCTCAGTTATTTTATACATAAGATCTCACCCGGCGGTCACTGGATCATGATCGCACAGCAGGCCTGCCGGAAGAAAAAGGAAAGCGTAACCCGGTCTTCACTTGCATATGCCCTTACCTCTATAGCAATTTTTGATGCGTTCATCAGTTGCTGGGATGAAAAATACAAGACAAACCTGATACGCCCCATCACCATTATTAACAGGATGGTTGATAAGCACTGGGAACCCTATATTCAAACACCACCCTTTCCCGAGTTTACCAGCGGCCATGCTGTAGTATCCAATGCTGCGGCCACTGTTTTAACGGAAATGTTTGGAACTGATTTTGAATTTACCGATGAAACAGAGATCCCTTTTGGCAATGAATCCCGTCATTTCAAATCATTTTATAAAGCGGCATATGAATCAACCATGAGCCGGGTTTATGGCGGGATCCATTATCCCGAAACAGCACGCATCAGTATTGGCCAGGGAAAAATGTTGGACTACATGTTTTAAATTTATTTTATTCCCAAAAACTTCCACCCGGTAAATACAATTATGACAAAAAGAATTAATTGCCTTTTCATTTTTTTTATTATGGGCTTTGCATTCCTTACTGTACAGGCACAACAGGGAAGTGCAGTTAAACAGTTTGCGCTTTTACCTGAAAGCATTACAGGTGTGGGCTTCAGGAATGATATCCGGGAAACAGCTGCAATGTTCTTTTACATGTATGAAAACCTGTATAATGGTGGCGGGGTAAGCATAGGTGATATCAACAATGACGGACTGCCTGATATTTATTTTACATCAACACTCGGCAGCAATAAACTTTACCTGAACCTGGGCAACTTTACATTTAAAGATATTACTGAAGAAGCCGGGGTAAATGGCGGCGATGGCATTAAGACGGGCGTAAGTATGGTTGACATTAACCAGGACGGCTACCTGGATATTTTTATCTGCAAATCGGGTTTTAAAGACCCCAACCTCCGGAAAAAAATATTGTATATCAATAACGGCAACAGCACCTTTACCAACCGGGCTGCCGAATATGGCCTGGAAGAATCGAGCTTTACCATGCAGGCTTATTTTTTTGATTATGATATGGACGGGGATAAGGATGTTTATTTTGTAAATCATCCTTTTGATTTCAGCAAATCCATGACCGTACAGGCTACCACCGTAAACGGTAAAGAGGTGTATATACAGGATACCAATACCGTGTATGTAAGCGACCGGCTGTTCGAAAACCGTAGTGGAAAATTTACTGATGTAACGAAAAAAGCCGGGCTCATTAACCATACTTTTGGTTTAAGCGCCTCCATTGCCGATATTAACGGTGACGGCTGGCCGGATATTTATACCGCCAATGATTTTAATAAGCCCGATTACATCTATATCAATAACCGCAACGGCAGTTTCACCGAAAAGCTTACCGCTTACATTAACCACGTAAGTTTTTCTGCCATGGGATCTGATATCAGTGACTTCAACAACGACGGGCACGAAGATATTTTTGTGGTGGATATGGCAGTGGAAGACCCGGTTCGGCAAAAACAACTGTTTGCTGTAAACCAGAACTACGACAAGTTTAACCTGATGCTGAAATTTGGATTGTATTACCAGTATCCGCGCAATACCCTGCAACTGAATAACGGAAATGGCACCTATAGTGAAATTGCCAATTTTGCAGGAACCGCTGAAACAGATTGGAGCTGGGCCCCGCTGTTTGCCGACTTTGATAACGACGGATGGAAAGACCTGTATGTAACCAATGGTTTAAAAAGGGATATTACCGACTGGGATTATAAAGTATTTGTACTTGATTCAATCATGAACAGCATGAACAGGGGCAAGGCCGTAGACCTGAATACCTGGCTAAAAAGTATCCCGACTGTTCCTGTAAAAAATTATTTTTACCACAATAACGGGACTTTAAAATTTGATAACTATACCGATGTATGGACCGATGCTCCGCCATCCTTTTCGAGTGGTGCCGCCTATGCCGACCTGGATAACGACGGTGATCTTGACCTAGTGGTAAACAATGTTGACGGCCCGGCATTTATGTTTAAGAATAATTCCCGCGAGCTTGCACCGGCTTCATCTAATTTTTGAGATTCCGTTTTTATAAAAACCCGGGCTCCAATAATGAAGTTTTTGGAGCTACCGTAAAACTTACCAATACAAAGGGGGAAATACAGTACCAACATTACCATCCGCAACGCGGTTTTTTATCCGGGATGGAGCATGTGCTTCATTTTGGAACAGGAAGGGAGACCAGCATTGCTAAAGTTGAGATCATGTTTCCCAATCAAAAGATCATTGAGCTGAGCAATGTAAGTACCAACCGGGAAATAACCCTGTACGAATCGAATGCCATCAGCAAAAGCAGTATGGCAGTAAAACCCAAAACAATATTCAAAGATATCAGCGGTGCCGGAAAATTAAGATATACACAAAAAGAAAATGATTTTATAGATTTTAAAAGAGAGCCGCTAATACCCTATAAGTGCAGCCGCAAAGGGCCATATTACAGCAGGGCGGATGTAAACGGCGATGGCCGTGAAGACCTCTTTATTGGCGGCGCTGCAGGTTACGAAGGCAAACTGATGCTGCAACAAACAACCGGTTCCTTTACCGAATTGAAACAGGCAGCCTTTGTTTCTGATAAAAGCTTTGAAGATATGGGAGCACTGTTCTTTGATGCAGATGGCGACAAAGATATGGACCTGTACGTGGTAAGCGGTGGTGCTGAGTTTGCTGCCGGCAGCAAACTGTACCAGGACCGTTTGTATATCAATAACGGCAAGGGTATTTTTACCCGTTCGGTAAAAGCATTGCCAACAGAAGGTTATAACGGATCGAGCGTAACCGCTTTTGATTTTGATGAAGACGGTGATATGGATGTTTTTGTTGGCGGGCATGTAGTACCGGGTACTTTTCCAAAACCCGACAGGAGTATGCTTTTGCAAAACAACAAAGGCGTTTTTACAGATGTTACCGGCCTTTATGCAAAAGCGTTACTCAACCCGGGCATTGTTAACCAGGCTGTTTGGGCCGATATGGACGGGGATGGAAAAAATGAATTGACCATAAGCGGGGAGTGGATGCCGGTGGAAATGTATGGTTTCCAAAACGGGCAGCTGTCTAAAAAACCACAATCGGTTCATATAACCGGGCCATCAAAAAAAGATACGCTCATCAGCATGGATGCATTCAGCGGCTGGTGGTATAATATGAAAGCCGAAGACCTGGATGGGGACGGCCGTATGGATCTTATACTGGCCAACCGGGGGTTAAACTCCACCATCCATGGAAATATCAATGAGCCCTGTACCATTTATGCCAAGGATTTTGACAACAACGGCAGCTATGATGCCGTGTTGGGTTATTATATACATGGCAAATGTTACCCGCTGTACAGCCGCGACCAGCTGATTGACCAGGTGCCCTCCATGCGTAAAAAAGTTTGTGCGCTACCGTGATTACTCCGGCAAAACCCTGGATGGTATTTTTACCGAAGCTGAGAAAAAGATATGGATGTTTATAAAACCAATTTTTTTACTTCAGGCGTTTTAATGAATGAAGGGAACGGTGTTTTCCGTTTTATTCCATTTCCTGAAAAAGCGCAGCTCTCCAACATCAATGATGTGATCATCAGCGATATCGATAAAGACGGCATCAAAGATATCCTGGTGTGTGGCAATTCTGAAGACCCTGCAGTGATGGTGGGTGTGTATGATGCCACATCGGCACTGCTGTTAAAAGGAACCGGCCGGGGAAAATTTGCTGCCGTTTCTGCCGTAGAAAGCGGTTTAGCCGTTCGTGGCGAATCACGCAGGATGGTTTACCTGGAAGATAAAGGAAAAACCACGTTAATCTTTTTAAAGAATAATGAAGCGGTACAGGTGTTTGTAAGGGAGTAATTTTTTATTTCAGCAATAGTTTTTAAACCTTTCGATCTCGGCAATTTCTGCTGCAGAGATATGATCATGGTTCTGATATTTGGAATGCAGGAACAATACACGTTTGTGTTGAGGATACCTGGCAAGGATGCCGGAAAGCATTTCTCCCAATGCTTCATCTTGTAAGGATACCGGTGCAGTGATGGTTGCAGCGGACCTTTCCCTGATTGGCTTTTTTTTAATGATGGCTTCCAAAGTAGCCAGTTTGCCCGGCGATATACCGGCAGTTTTAAGCGCCTTGCTGTGCAGTCCTTCCAGTTGTTTTTTACTTAGGCCTCCGCGGTTACAGTATTGTTCGTACAGGCTGTTCACAAAAACAGAACCGGGGTGAGCTTTCACCATTTCTTTTAAGATATCGAGGAGTACATTTATTTCATTCACGTGCTGAAATTACAACTTTGCAAGCTTACCGGTGATTGTTACATGATTGCCGGGATGTTTACGGCTACACGGTTTAAAGGCAGCTGTAAACCGTTCAATCCCCGGTTTGGGTTAATTCAGGGTCTTCTTTCACAGGCCATACGGCCTGCATTAAAGTTAAAAAATGTTTAAAGACGGATTTTATTTAAACCGTTTAGCGGCTACGCGGTCAATAACCCATAACCAATTTAAAACATTTATTATGAAAAAATTTTTACAGATCGAAATGTCAAAAGCTGAAACCATTGCCCTGATCGCCATTATCAGCTGGATAGCTGCCAGTTGTTTTATACAGCTGCCCGAAGTGAATTCACTGGGGAGGTAACCGGGCCGGTAAGAGCTTTGACCGGCCGGTTAAAATGGTTTTACAGCATACAATAAATTTACATGTATGCCGTTAATAACATATTAAAACCTTTACAATGAACAGAAATCCTTACCAGGCAAAATCGGGGCATATGGTTGTGCAGGCAATTAAAAGCTTTATCGATAAACTCAGGCAAAACCCTGATGTTTACCCGATCCGGTATTATAAGAAGAACCGTAAGTTTCGCAGTAACTTTAACAGCAATGCAGTAAAATGATCCGTTGGTTTACGGAAATTACCGGGGGAAAGATTAAGCATTTATGCGCTTGATAGTTGTATTATCGTTTTGTATTTTTGTTTTACAATATCCAATATATGAAAAATCAAACAACAGCTCCGTCCCCTTCAGTCAATGTTTTACTGAAGTTTTTAATGAACGCTTTAAAAAGCATTTTCCAATCGGGCGATGACCGTGAATTCAGGAGATTAAAGGATTTTATTGCTTCGTAACCCGGGAAAGCCACAGCTTTGTGCTCCCGGTTAACTGAACAGGTATTCCACATCTGATTTGGAAAGGGCTTTTACAAAGCTGGCATCGTCAGCGATCAGTTCGCTGGCTAATTTTCTTTTGCGTTCCTGCAATTCGAGTATTTTATCTTCAATAGTATCCACACAGATCATCCGGTAAGCAAAAATATTTTTGGTTTGGCCAATACGGTGCGTACGGTCAATGGCCTGTTGTTCTACAGCCGGGTTCCACCAGGGATCAACGATATACACATAATCGGCAGCGGTAAGGTTTAAACCCACACCACCCGCTTTTAAGGAGATCAAAAACACCCTGCATTCATCATTATTCTGAAAATTCTGTATGGCCTTTTCCCGGTCGGGTGCCGACGTGCTCCCGTCAAAATATTCAAAGGGGATATTGTCTTCAACCAGTTTCTTTTTTATCAGCGCCAGCATACCCAGGAACTTGGAAAAGATCAGCGCTTTATGGTTCCCGATATTCTCTTCGATCTCCCGCGCCAGTTCATCCAGTTTAATGGAGTGGTTGGGGTATTTTTCCTCTTCATTCAATATGGCCGGGCTGTCGCATATCTGGCGCAGCTTCATCAGTCCTTGTAAAATGGTTAACTGCGATTTGCCGATGCCCTGCTGGTCGATGGTACCCAGGATCTTTTCGCGGTAACTGTTTCGGTACGCTTCATATACTTTGCGCTGTTCCTTTTCCATTTCGCAAAACAAAATGGTCTCTGTTTTATCGGGCAGGTCCTTAGCCACCTGTTCTTTGGTACGGCGCAAAATAAACGGGAATAACAACCTGCGTAAATGTTCTTTTTGTTCCTGCTCCCCGAATTTATCAATGGGTGTGGCAAATTCATTCCTGAAAAATTCCATATTACCCAGCAGGCCGGGGTTGAGGAAATTCATTTGAGCAAAAATATCAAATGTATTATTCTGTAAGGGCGTACCGCTCATGCATAACCTGTTCCTGGCATTCAGCAAACCTGCTGCCCTGGTTACTTTTGAAGCCGGGTTTTTGATAGCCTGGCTTTCATCCAGTATCACATAATCAAATTTCATTTTCAGCAGCACCTGTATATCGCTGCGCAGCGTACCATAGGTAGTAATGATGATATTGTGTTTTTGCAGTTCTTCCACATTACGGCTGCGGACACTTCCATGATGTATGTGAAAGCTTAACGAGGGTGAAAATTTCTGAACTTCATTTCTCCAGTTATAGATCAGTGTTGTTGGGCAAACCACCAGCGTGAGCAGCGACCCGTTGATCTCCTTAAAATGATGCAGCATACTTAATGCCTGGACGGTTTTACCCAAACCCATATCGTCGGCCAGGATACCGCCCCAACCCACATCATTTAAATAATTGAGCCATTGAAAACCCGAGGTTTGATAAGGCCTGAGGATCTGTTGTAAATGGACCGGTGCGGGTATTTCCGGGATATTCTTAAATTCCTTGAGCCGTTCATATTTTTCATCCAGTTCAAAACTCAGTTCTTTTTCATCGAGGTTCTCATACAGTTCATCGATCACACTCATGTGATATTTGGACAGGCGCAACTGGTCGCTGCGGCTATCGCCAACTTTAAAAAGCAATGAATATATTTTTAGCCATTCATCGGGTAATATACCCAGTGTGCCATCGCCCAACTGTACGAATGACTGTTTATTTACCAATGCCGATTTTATTTCATCAATGCCTACACGCTGTTCCCCAAATTCAATTTCAACTTTGGCATCAAACCAATCGAGGCCGCTGCTCACATGTATGTGCGTATTGGGCCTTGCCGTATTAAACCGGAAATTGCGCAGCGCTTCAAAACCAAAGACCGGCACTTTCATTTCCTTCATGGCATCTACAAATAAAAAGAACCAGTTATTGCGCAGCACATCGGCACCTTTTAATACCAGGTTATGTTTATTGTCATGAGGCCTTACAAAAAGGGAGTGCAGGCTTTCCAGTTTTTTCAGGAAAATCTCTTCTGCTTCCAGGTTGCGCACGATGATCAGGATTTTATCGCCGTCAGGTATGGTGATGTTTTCGCGGTCGGTTGGTTTTGTTTCAAATCCCTTGTAGGTAAAGATGGGCTGAAACACAAGGTAGTCGCCCTTTTCCTGTAACTGCAGTTTTATTTCGGGTTCACCGGTTTTAATTTCACGTACCAGGCTCTTGTCAAACTCCACTTTGTATTCTTTGGTCAGCGGCAGGATCACTGTTTTCATTTTTTCGGCCCAGTTTTCTTTACTAAGCTGAATATTTCCTTCTTTCAGGAATTTTTCGGCCTGTAAAACGTCTTCGGCCTTTTGCCAGAGATACAGTACATCATCGTGCAGGTAAACAAGGCTGCTGTTACACTGGTTATCCGTAAATGGAATGGTATCTCCTTTTAATTTCAAGGTACAGGCAATTTCAAAATGGCCATTACCTGCCTGTACTTTAAAAACAGGAGCAATAAAATGATCGCTCAGCTCCACTTCCACCAGGTTGGCCGTGGTAAATTGTTTTGCGGACGGCAGGTAAAATATAAAGTGGTTGCTGGCCTGTTCCTCAAATATTTTTTTGAGTTTGGGTTGCAGGTATTCTGCAATCAGTGCCTTTGTTTCTTCGGGCAGGTCATCACCATCAGTATGAATGATATTTTCCCAGATGCCGCTGAAGGGCGAGTTGCGGTCTAAATATTTATTGATCTCTGCCGGCTGCAGTTTACGTACCTGCTGCAACAGTTGCTTATCTTCTTCGCTGAACAATTCTGCATTTACAAATTTGGTAAGATCGAGTTTTTCCACCTTGCCCAGGAATTTGAATTTCTCTTCAACGGCATCACCCTGAACGGCATCTACATTAAAATACGGGTACATGGTTGCATTGAAGTTAAAAACAATGCCCAGTTTTTTTGCGGGCTGTTCTTCCACTTCAACAGTTTCTGCAGGCATATCCGGTATGATAAAAGCCTCTGCAGGCCTCGCTGTTACAGCACCTGCCGCTACTCTCTTTATAGAGCTGTCGAGTACTTTTAAAAAGGGCTTGCCGTCTTTGTAGGAAAATTCAAATTTATTGTTGAGGTCATCGTCAAGACTGTACCCGTATATCTGCAGCAATTTATTTTTTTCTTTATCCCAGTTGCGGATGGTATCAAAATAATGGCTTCCATAAGCATCGAGCAGCTGCAGGAATAATAATGTTTTATGTTCACAAAGCGGGTGTTCTGTTTCGCCGCATTTGCAGGAAGTGTCAAAATTGCGTTCGTCATTCTTCTGTATCACCAATGGAAATGTTTCACCATCAATGACCAGTTCGGCTTCCACACGTTCATCAGCAGCTTTTAATATATTGGCCCGGGTAGTGCGTAAAATATTTTCGGCTTCGGCATAAATACCCGGCGATGAAAGCAGCTTGATCATTTTTATTTCAATGTGCTTCATTTTGGCCACGGTATGCCGCTGGTTATATTGAATGCTGGTATTGCCCAGCATATTCTTATCCACCATATCCTGCAGGCGTATCAATGCTGCGGCCTCGTGCCGGCAAATATCGCCGAGGTTGTAAGGGCACGAACAACGCACCGTCATGGACTTGGCATCAGTGTATTTCTGGATATACACTTTATAAAAAGTAGCATAGCTGTCATCCTTAACCCTGAACACAATACCACCCATCAATTGGTCGTGCTCAACCAACTCAACAAAACCCATTGCCTGGATCCTTTTGCCCCGGCGGATCACTTCGTCGGAACCATTGTTGTATACATATTTAATAAGGTGCGGTAATGCCATGCCGGGTTTTTGATTGCCTATTTAGGATTCCAGGTTTCTGAAAAAGGCAATTTGCAAAAGTAACGAAAAAAAAGTGAGGGCTGAAAAGTTATGGAAAGATAAATAAGAATTATTTGTTAAGGGTATTTTAAATACCGGCAGCCGGTACATTTATTTCTTCAGCAGTTTGCCTTCGGTATATACAACCGTTGTATTGGCTGCATCTTCAGTAAAGCAATACCTGATGTCTTTTTCCAGTCCAAAACCCATAAGCCGGTTATAATGCGATGCATTTTTTGATCTCATAAATTCAAACTTATCTTTTTTTGCATCCTTGTACATGGCTGCTGCCATTTGGGACGAGTCGCAGTTGATGGAAAAATGTTTACCGATGCGGTTGATCACAGCGCCAGCAAATAAGGTGTCTTCAATATTCACCCTGTTTTTCCATGCGGCACAGCCCAAAATAACGGGTTGCTTCTGATCCAGTAAAAAATCACAAACGGCAGATACATTTGGAAAAGATCCGGTGATGATGGCTTTGGCATTCTTATCAAGCGCCATTTGCAGCAGGCGGGTTCCGTTGGTGGTTGTAAGCACCAGGGTCTTCCCTTCAATGAATTCACGGGGATATTCAAAAGGCGAGTTCCCGTATTCCAGCCCTTCTGCGATCTTACCATCTCTTTCACCGGCAGTAATGCTTTCAATTTGTTTTCCGATGCGGATGCATTCAGCAACACTGTCAACCGGTATAACCGCTTTTGCGCCGTTATGCAAAGCGGTTGCAATGGTTGATGTGGCCCTTAAAACATCAATGATCACTACGATACTCTTATCAACATCATACAGGTCTAAAAGTGCAGGAGAAAGGGAAGTATATAATCCGGGTTTTGATTGCTGCATGGTGTTCAAATTTACATCAAAATGGCTTTCCATTTTTGCGTTTCGGCATAATCTTTTATCACTGCATTTCTTTTTCTCCAGGAATCTTTTGAGGTATGATGTAAGAAAAAGGCTGTTGGCTATTTTTCCGAAAATGCCATAAGGTGTTTCAAAGTTTATTTTATCGATCAGTATCGTTCCGTTCTCTGCAGCTTTAAAATGATGTTCGTGATAAAAACTTTTAAAATCGCCCTTCACCATTTCATCAACAAAAAAATGAGGGGATTGCATTGCTGATATACGGGAAGTAAACTGCCTGGTTTTAAAAAGATGCCTGGCCTGCCAGGTAACGGTTTCATGCAGGCTGATGAGCCCGTTGAGTACCCCTGCAATTGCCTTTTCGCCGGTTGATGCAGTTGACACCTGGTGCAGGTTGATGCTCCGACTCAGGTCAAATACCCGCTCTACAGGTGCCGTAATGAATGTTGTTATATGAATATGAGGCATAAATTAATTGGGATATTTTTATAACAATCCTCAGGGTTTTATTTTAACCGCCGCCAGGGTTTTAACCGCTGACGGGGTTTCCTTAATTTACACAAACGGCATCTTAACCACTTTGGCCTTAATTAATGTATTGCGGATGCTGATATAGATCTCACTGCCCGCTGTTGCAAAATTAGATGCAACATAACCCATGCCAATTGCCTTGCCCAGTGTTGGCGATTGTGTACCGGAAGTTACTTTACCGATCACATTTCCTTCAAAATCCTTTATTTCATAATCGTGGCGGGCAATGCCTTTTTCCAGCATTTCGAAACCCACTAATTTTTTTGTAAGGCCTACGGCTTTTTGTTTTTCAAAATAAGGACTGTTGGTAAATGGTTTTGTGAATTTAGTGATCCAGCCCAGTCCTGCTTCCAGTGGTGAAGTGGTATCATCAATATCGTTGCCGTATAAACAATAGCCCATTTCCAGCCGCAATGTATCTCTTGCACCCAGGCCAATGGGTTTAATGCCGCCTTTTTTTCCTGCTTCAAAAATGGCATCCCAGATTTTTGTGGCATCATCGTCCTTATCCTCGAAATATATTTCTACACCGCCGGCCCCGGTATAACCCGTTGCACTAACCAGTACATTTTCCACGCCGGCAAATGTGCCTTTCGTAAAGGTGTAATATTTCAAATTCATGATATCCATTGCCGTCAGCGGTTGCAACATTTTAGTGGCATTGGGCCCCTGTATGGCCAACAGGCATGTTTTATCAGAAATGTTGTGCATCTCCACATCCCTGTCATTAAACTGCAGGATCCACTTCCAGTCCTTTTCAATATTGCTGGCATTTACCACCAGCATATAGGCCTTATTGGTTTCGAGGCAATACACAAGCAGGTCATCTACGATACCGCCATCATTATTGGGAAGACAGCTGTATTGTGCCTGGCCATTGGTTAATTTGGATGCATCATTGCTGGTTACCCGTTGAATAAGGTCCAGTGCATGTTCTCCTTTCAGAATAAATTCACCCATATGGCTTACGTCAAATACCCCTGCTGAATTACGGACAGCCGCATGTTCATGGTTGATGCCGCTGTAACTGATGGGCATATTGTAACCGGCAAATTCAGCCATTTTAGCACCAAGGTCAATGTGCTTTTGTGTGAAGGGCGTATTTTTCATGAATGTAATTTTGTAATGAATGATTTTTTCAGATGCAAATGTAAATTAAAAAGCTGTCATTAGGGGTCTTGACGGTTTAAAACCGTCTGAACCCTTGATCCGCCTGGCCTATAAAAAAGTCCCCCGAAAAATCAGGGGACCGTTTGGTTTCAAACTTCAACTCAACTATTGAAACGATCTTACATTAATTATCAAGCATTATTTCCTTCATCTCTTCACAGGCCTGTTTTATTTTTTCGTATGATCCGGCCGGGTTTTCTTCCTTATCTATTTTAATACGCAATGAACCCGGGTATTCGTTCAGGTATAATTTTGTATTGTCATCCAGGATCATTTCTTCACCGTCAACATTTTTTTTATACCGCCCTGTTTTGTTATGCAGCAGGTGGTCATTAAGATAAACCCGGACTGCATGTGTTTTCCTTTTATGGTACAATGCATCCATTTCAAATTCATCAGCATCATCTGAAATGGTTATGGAAATATCATTGCGATGATGAAAACAGGAAGCCAGGCCCATCAGCATAAAACCCGTAACCGCAACCAGTATATAATTTTTCATTCGTTTAAAATTTGAACTTAAAACGGTGATCAATAAAAACTCACTATTGGTTCAAAGACCGGTAACTGTGCGCTTAACGGTGTTGGTTCAATATTGCCGCCGATCTTATCAAGCTGCTGTTCAATTTTTTCTTTTACTTTTTGCAAAGAGTCTTTTATTTTCAGTTGCTCCAGTTCAAGTTTCATTTTCATGGAGTCGATCTTATTCATGGGTTCCCCGCTGTTGTACCGGTAGTTGTCATTTTCATTTCCTTCATCCGTAATTACTTCTACGCCATTGCGGTCAATACTGATCCGGGTGCTGCCCGACCTGCTGGCTGGTTTTCCGTCGATGGTATATAACCGGCCGTCTGCGTTCATGATATATTCAACACCTGTTTTCCAGTCGCTGGCATAATCATCTGAATCATAGAACCAGTCATCATTGCGGTCGTTGCCAAAGTGTACGTTATTGAACCAGCTGATACTTTTATCAACCTTTATCCTTTTACCGGCCGGTACATAAATGGTCATTACCACACGCTGGTTACGGAACTTGTCTGTTTTATTGATCGCAATTCCTTTATCCATCAGTAACACACTGTCCTGTTGTACACCACTGTATTGTATAAGCGCTGCATTGTTCTCTGCAATATTTCTCGACCTGCCCGTTGCCATCCTGATCACCGTAATTTTAAAACTATCGTTCGTTGATTTTACAATACGCACATCCACATTGTTTACATAGGCTGTATCTTCCTGTATGCCTTCGAAAGGTTCAAATCTTAAAAACCTGCTCCTGCTGTACTTTCCCAACGGCGTTTGAGCTGTTACTTCCAGTTTATTAACTGACGGATTGGTTAAGGCAATTTCCTGTTCGGTCATGTTTTTGCTGTTATAACTGAAGTCGCGGCTGATGGAGGATATCAGCAGGATAAAGCATACCCAGCCAATTACCCAAAGTGCACCAAATGAAAACCCGAGCATTTTACCATGACTCCTCGACCTGGCGATTTTACGGATGATCCAGGTAATGATACCGATGATGGGAACTGCAATGAAGAAAACCAGGGTGCCCCATGCAAATGCATTTTGATAGTCGTTGTGAATGATAAAGTCTTTGAGCGGGAATACCCCTACTGATAAAACGGCCAGGGCAAATAAACTCATCACGAGCGCAAATCCCACACAACCGATGATGAAGTAGGCAAATATTTTGGCGATCATGGCAATTACGTTTCCCAGTCCACCGCGGTTACGCCTGGCAAAATGCTGTACATCTCCGGCCACGTCCTTTGCTTTTTCGCTGATCACGCCCGAAGCTTCCTTACCGAATTTTTCGGCTTTTTTTCCAACACCTTTCATTTCTTCCATAACAGAAGCCTTGATTGAATTCATATCCACTTTCTCTCCTTTCATCTCCAGTTTTTCAGAAGTGGTTGATGCTTCCGGTATCACGATCCACAAAATGATATACACGATCAATGAGGTAGGGCTGAATGTAAAACGGATCACATCTCCAAAGTCCCAGAAACCGCCCCAATGTCCCCATTTTGAAAGAAAAGAAAGAAAAGGCAGCAGGAACAATACCCTTGGTATCCAGGCATTGATGCCGAAATAATTTCCGATACCGCTGCACACACCGGCGATCATTTTTTCATCCGGGTCCCTGAATAATTTTTTACGGGTTCCGCCGATCTGTTCTGTAGCACTGCTCGGAACGGCTATCCACATAATGATATACGTGAGGAAACCAACACCGGAGAACAGCAGGATCACAAAGATGATCCTTACAATAACCACATCTATATTAAAGTAATTGGCCAATCCGCTGCAGACACCACCCAATACTTTATCATTTTCATTCCTGAACAATCTCCTGTTGCCTGTTGCAGCAGTGCTGCCGGCCGACTGATGCTGGCTTTCGGATGAAGCTGAAGAAGCTGCCTGTGGTTCGTCCATGGCTTCAAAATCCTCGGGGTTGCCCATGCTTTTGATGATGGCTTTTACATCATCATCGGTTATGCAGGTAGCGCCTTTGGTAATTCTTTCCTGGAAAAGTTCACCGATACGGCTCTCAATATCATTGATGATCTCTTCCTTGCCTTCCTCATTTGCAAAATGCCGGTTCAGGCTTTCGGTATACTTTTTAAGCAGCTCAAATGCTGTTACTTCTATGGGAACCACCCGTCCCTGGAAGTTTATGTTTATTACTTGTTTCATGGCTTTTTTTTTACGTTTCGTTAGTTGATTGGTACCCAAACAAAAATCATGGCTATACTTTTTTTGTTATGGGTTGTTGAAGTTGTTGTTGTTCTCAATTTGTGCTTCTTCTGCATGGTCCTGCTCGGTCAATGCTTTAACGGCATTGGCCAGTTCAAACCAGGTTGATTCCAGTTCCTTGTAAAACTCTGCGCCTTTTTCTGTAAGCGAAAAGTATTTACGTGGCGGACCACTGGTACTTTCTTCCCAGCGAT
The DNA here is from genome assembly GCA_016703625.1 of Chitinophagaceae bacterium. Lineage (GTDB taxonomy): Bacteria > Bacteroidota > Bacteroidia > Chitinophagales > Chitinophagaceae > Ferruginibacter. The sequence continues at coordinate 96,441 of JADJBP010000011.1, forward strand.
ACGATAATAATGCAGCGTTTTTAAGCCTGGTCAGCAGGGGGTATAATGTACCCTCTAAAATATTCAGGTTGGCCGCCTTCATTTTATCAATGATATCCGAAGGATAGGCCTCTCCCTGTTTAATGACTGAGAGGATGCAGAATTCCAGAACCCCTTTACGCATCTGGCTGGCTGTGTTATCTATGTTCATGGCTTCATTTTTTTGACCTCACCCCAACCCTCTCCTTTGGAGCGGAAGAAGCGGCGGTCTTTGCGAAAAATAATTTATTCATGGCTATACTTTTTAGAAAAGAGACCAAAATTTTAGCCTGGGCTTTTAACCGGTTTACAACCCCCACTTTTTGCTTTTAGCTCCTTTCTATAACAAAGATAATAACTTTTTAGTACTATGCAACACATAATACCTTCTTTTTTACAGTAGCTTGCGCACAATGTTAGTGAAAAATAGCTGAAATACAGTCCTGTATTGAATTTGGAGAGATAAAAAATATTTTAAATTTTTTACCGGATTTGATGAATGGTTGATTTCGGGGTATAAATGGCTTAAATTTGAGAGCATTCCAGTGAAAACTGGCTCCGGGTAAATGTAAAAGCTGCCTGCAAGCACTAATTATTAAGCATTTTCAATCCGGCGCTGTTAATCTTATTATAACATCGGGTTTCCGGGTAACATTGGTACCTGCGTTGCACGTATATATAAAAGGAGGATATAATTATGAAATACATTTTTTACACACTGATCGCCGGGTTTATTATGATTGCCTGTAAAACCAGTAAGGACTACCTGTCGCGCAGCGAAAATGACAATACCCTTTTTGATGCCGTTAAAACATTGAAAAAAAATTCCGGCGACACCTCGGCGCTGAATGCACTCCCGGTTTTATATACGCTGGCTCAACAAAGAAACCTAAGAAAAATAAACAGCTACAGCAGTTCCAGGAACTGGCCCGCTGGGATAAGATCATTGAAAGCTACAACACACTGCAGCGCATGCACGATGCCATTATTGAAGTGGATGCAGCCAGCAGGGGTAGTAACACCGGTTAATTACCGGCAAGCCATATACGATATTAAACAACAGGCTGCAGCAGATCATTATGCACTGGCAACTGAATTTTTAAATAAACCGGGCCGCAGCGATGCAAAAAAAGCGTACAACTATTTCAAAAAAGCCGATGCCCTGGTTCCCGGTTATGAAGATGCCCGGTTAAAAATGGATGAAGCCTATCAATATGCCATTGTAAACGTGGTGGTAAACCCGGTACAGGACAATTCCTATTTTTTTAATACCGGCTGGGGAAATTACGGGTACAATTACAGCAACGAATATTTTCAGCAAACATTGATCAGGGAACTGGGAGGTAAAAACAGCAGCCGTTACCCTGCACGGTTCTATACCGACTGGGAAGCCAGGCGGGATAATGTGCAGCCCGACTGGGATGTTAACCTTACCCTCCGCAATATGTATATACCCATGCCCAATACATATAACTACAGCCGCAACGTAAGCAGGCAGGTTGAAACAGGCAGGGATACCAGCGGCAAAGTGATATACCAAACCGTTTATGCCACTATTAATATTACGCAACGGTCTTTTACAGCCCGTGCCGAAATGGAAATAAATATAACTGACCTGGATACACGCAAAAATATAACCAGCCAAACGTTCAGGGAAGATTACCGCTGGCAGGATGAGCAGGCAACTTATACCGGCGACAGCCGTGCACTTGGCCCCAATGAATGGGCTTTGATCAACAACAGTTATAATAACGAACCCCGTAAAGAAGATATATTGAATGAGCTTTACCGGAAATTATACCCGCAGGTAAAGAATAAGATCATTTATGCTGTGGAGTGGTAAGGCCTCCCTTAACCCCTCCAAAGGAGGGGAACTAAAAGATCAAGAAATTTTATACAGCCTCATCTTAAATAAACAGTGACTGTTTTATTGTTAGAAAGTTTTTGTTGTTGTTTTTCAATTTCAGCATAAGCAAACTCCCTTGCCGGTTAAGCATATTTGAATCTATTTTACGAAGGCAGGCAAAAGGTAATTGATAAAAAATTATTGGAGAGGTATGTAAAGTTCTAGGCTGAAAGAGGAAAAAATATTGGCTAAGAGGACAAACCTGCCTGTCGGCAGACAGGGGAGGAAAAGAGAAAAAAGAAATCCAGGATCTTCTCCTTCTGCTCCTTTACTCTTTAAGGCTCTTAGCTAAATATTCCTCATATAAAAATCCTGTACACTACCCAGCTCAGCAAATACGCCAGCCCGGTCATATAGATCAATTGTATCACCGGCCATTTCCAGCTCCTGGTTTCTCTTTTTACAACCGCAAGTGTACTCATACACTGCATGGCGATCACATAAAACATCAGCAGCGACATCCCGGTAGCCAGGTCATACACTTTTGATCCGTCGGGCCTTACCGCAGAAGCCATTTTTTCACGGAGCGTACTGTTATTGGTATCCGCATCTTCCCCAACACTGTATAAAGTAGCCATGGTACCCACAAAAACTTCACGGGCTGCAAATGAAGTGATCAATGCAATACCTATTTTCCAGTCGTAGCCCAGCGGGCTTATAGCAGGTTCAATGGCTTTACCCAGTGTTCCCGCAAAAGAACTTTGCAGCAATTCGGTCTTGCGCTGTTTATTCAGTTCAGCTGCCTGCAGCGGGTTGGCCTGTATCAACTGCTCATACTTTGCCGAAACAGCAGCCATTTTTTCTTTGGGGCCATAGGTGCTTAGTACCCACAACAAAAGGCTGATCATCATGATCACTTTACCGGCATCAAACACAAAGATCTTTGCCTCTTCGATCATGGTCGTTAAAGCATTCTTCCACCTGGGTGCACGGTAGGTTGGCAATTCAAGGATAAAAAACTGCGCTCTGTACTTTTAATGAACCATTTCATTACCCAGGAAACCAGCAATGCCAATACGGTTCCCAATAAATACAAACCCATCATCACCAGTCCCTGTAAACTTAAAAATCCAAAATACAATTCAGAAGGTATGACCAGTGCTATCAAAATAGTGTACACCGGAAGCCTTGCACTGCAACTCATCAGCGGCGTTATCATAATGGTGAGTAACCGTTCTTTTTTATTTTCAATATTCCGGGCACTCATGATGGCCGGTACGGCACAGGCAAAGCCGCTGATCATGGGCATTACGCTCTTGCCGTTCAACCCAACTTTCCGCATCAGTTTGTCGGTAAGAAAGCTGATGCGTGCCATATAACCGGTATCTTCCAGGATGGTTATCAAACCAAAAAGGATCATGATCTGCGGAATAAAAATAACAATGCCGCTGAGCCCGGCCAACACACCATTGATCAGCAGGTCGCTCCACCAGGTTACCGGCAAAGCATTGCTGAGTAATCCGCCAAACTCACCAAACACCCATTCAATACCATCCATAGGATATTTGGCAACCCAAAAAACACTTTGAAACAGCAGGAACAAAACCGCCAGTAAAATAATATAGCCCCAGCGGCGGTGCAGCAATATATCATCAAGCCTTTCATTGAACATGGCTTTCTGCAGCGGGTCGGCTTCCACAACGGTTTGCTGCATGATATGTTTGATACGGCCATAACGCTGTACGATCTCTTCGGCCTGTGTTTTGGTTGGATTGAATGTATTGTCAATCTCGATCTGTTCAATTGTTTCATGCATGCCATCATCCAGTAAAAAATGTTCCTGGTTGATGAGGTAATGAATGGACGTGTAGTTGCTGATCTCGGGATAATGTTCCTTAACCCGGGCAATGGCGGTTTCGGCCAATGCATTATTGTCGATAAAATCACGCGATGGCGGCTGGTATAAATTTTCGGCCGACAGTTCTATTACTTTTTTTAACTGTTCAAGCCCTTTATTCTTTCTTGGATTGATGGGTACAATGGGCACACCCAGCTCCCTTTCCAGCCCGGGGATATCCACCTGTGTACCTTTACGTTTGGCTAGGTCCATCATGGTGAGCGCCACCACAACCGGGATATTGAGGTCGATGATCTGTGAGCAGAATAAAAGATTGCGTTTTAAATTGCTGGCATCGGCTACCAGTAAAACCAGGTCGGGTTTTATCATGGCATCCTGGTTCAGTAAAACCCGGTAAGCCACCCATTCATCGCTTCGTTTTGGATATAAACTGTATGAGCCGGGCAGGTCGATGATGGTTGCAGAAAGACCTGCTGCAATGTTGCTTTGCCCCATCTTTTTATCAACCGTAACACCCGGGAAATTACCAACTTGCTGGTTTAACCCGGTCAAATAATTAAACAGGGAGCTTTTCCCGCTGTTGGGATTTCCTACTAATGCTATGTTTATTTGTTTTGCCAAGCTTGATTTGTGCAAAAATAACTGTTAACTGCTGTACAAGGTTACGAATTAAGAAAGATGCATGTGCAATGCGGAATTTTTAAATGCCCGGGTATCTGATTAATTTTTACATTCTGTTTACAAATTTAGTCACATACACAGTTACCTTTGCTCATCTTCATCAAACAGATAGATATGAAACCCATACTTTGGTTGTTATTGCTGATCTCAACGGTTGGTTCGGCACAAAAAAGCAAAAAGGCTGCCCTCAAGGCGGATAAACTTGTTGTAACTGCCCTTCAATCCCATGTACAATTCCTGGCCGACGATAAACTGGAAGGCAGAAGGACCGGATCTGCAGGTGAAAAACTGGCTTATGAATACATCAGCAAAAAATTTGAAGAAGCGGGTTTGGCCCCCAAAGGAAATAACGGATCATTCATCCAGGCTTTAGATGTACGCGAAGGAAAAGAAATACACCCGGCTACCCAGCTTTCCCTCAACCGTACCAAACTTAACCTGAACAGCGATTATTTTCCTTTCGCTTTCAGCCCCAATGCCAGGCTGGAATCATCGGCATCCATGGCCCTGCCTGAAGCGGAGTCGGCCTGGTTCTGGGACCTGAAAGAAACCCTGGAAACCAATAAAAACAACCCGCATTTTGACCTGGAAGATGCCATTATAAAAAAAGTGAACATGGTAGCTGCCAAAGGTGCCGCTGCATTGCTGGTTTATAACAGTTCCGGTATCAAAGACAGTTTGAAATTTGACCCGAAATCCAAAACAGAAAAAACAAGGATACCGGTGCTGTATATCAGCCCGGATATTAAAAATAAGTATTTACAGGATGAGCTCAGTTATGTTGATCTTAAACTGGAAGTATCTATCGGTGATAAAAAAAGGACCGGGCACAATGTTATCGGGTATATTGATAACGGGGTACCCAATACCGTTATCGTGGGCGCCCATTATGATCATTTGGGTTATGGCGAAGACCATAATTCGCTGTTTACCGGCGCTACTCCCCAAATACACAATGGCGCAGATGACAATGCCAGCGGTACCGCAGCTTTGATAGAACTGGCCAGGCAGCTGAAAAGATCGAAACTCAAAAACAACAACTACCTGTTCATTGCTTTTTCGGGAGAAGAACTGGGATTGTACGGCAGTAAATATTATACCGAGAACCCAACGATCGATTTTACGAAAGCCAATTACATGATCAATATGGATATGATCGGCAGGCTGAATGACAGCACCCATGGATTAACCATTGGTGGTTACGGCACATCACCGGTATGGGGACAGGAGCTTTCGGCAGACAACAAACTTTTAAAAATTAAATTCGACAGCAGCGGCACCGGCCCCAGCGACCATACTTCATTTTACCGGAAAGAGATCCCCGTACTTTTTTTCTTTACCGGTGCACACAGCGATTATCATAAACCAAGCGATGATGCGGATAAGATCAATTACAACGGGCAGTTGCTGCTGTTGAAATACATTTACGGGGTAATTGAAAAAACAAATGACAATGGCAAACTGGCCTTTACCAAAACCAGGGAACCACAGGCCATGGGCAGAAGAAGTTTCAGTGTGAGCATGGGCATCATGCCGGATTATACATATAGCGGTACCGGCGTAAGGGCCGATGGCATCAGTGAAGGAAAGCCGGCAGAAAAAGCAGGCTTAAAAACCGGCGATGTGATACTGCAGATCGGCGAATATAAAATAGCTGACGTGCAGGCGTATATGCAAACTTTGGGTAAATTTAAAAAGGGAGATGCAACAAAAGTTACGGTAAAAAGGGGTGCGGGTGAACTGGTATTTGATATTGTGTTCTGATCTCCTGGTTTTTTATACATGGCAACAAGTCAAAAATTAAAAATTGATAACGAGGCATTGGCCGAAGAGTTTTTTGAAGACTCTTTATTGCTGGGCATTGTTGCGCCCATCAAGGATTACCAGCTTAGCTGGCAGTTAAACCGTTTGCTGGGACTGGATTTCAGGGTAAATAATGATATTGAGATACAGCTTAGCAAAAAGCAGCGTAAATATTTTTTCAGTATTTATGAATATGCAGTTCCTTCCGTTTCTTTAACGCATTATTTATACAATAACCAGCACGATGGTGAATATTTATTGCCCGAATTCAAACACCTCGATTTTTTATGGCTGATCAAAGGTGACCCGATCCCTGCTGAAGACCTGAAACTATTGATACAATCCATCAGGTCATTGCCGGGGGTACAGCTTGTTACAGAAATGACGAATGAGAAAATAAAGCATAAGCAGCATCTTATTTTCTAACGTCATTGCGAAGTCGTTTTTGCTGAAAGCATAAAAACGGCTGAAGCAATCTCAACCTACGGAGCATTTATTTATACTGTATATTACTTATGACAAGATTGCTTCACTGCGCCTGCAAAGACGTTCAATTTTATAAATTCTAAACTTATAATTATGTGGCCCGAAATTGACAATAAACTATACCAGGAATTTATTTTTCCTGATTTTTCAAAAGCATTTTCATTTATGACACGGGTTGCTATGGCTGCAGAAAAGATGGACCATCATCCTACCTGGAAAAATACATACAACAGGGTGGAGATCTGGTTGTGTACGCATGATGCCGGGGATACTATAACTGAAAAAGACCGCAAACTGGCGGCCATCATTGATAAGCTTACCGGTTGAGATCTTTCTTCCTGAAATAAGCAAACAGCCCAAAAACAGATACCAGCATCCAGGCTGCTTCCAGTATCACAAACGGGATATAATCAATAAGCCAGGAAGCAAGGCAGGCGAGCCCGGCGCCAATGATGTTCATAATAATATAAGGCAGGCTGTTGGAAGAAATTTTTTAAGCAGGTTCAGTAAAAAGGCCAGCAATAAGATGGTAACGCCGGCAAACCCGATCCAGTCATTTATATTCAATGGTATGATACCATACAGCACTATTTGGTTTTTATTTCTTTCAACGCAAGATAAAAACCATTGTTCATCCTGATGATGACCGGCATTTTAGCTGAGTTATTGAAGCTGAAAAAAGTCTCATCATCATTTTTTGGGGTACCGGCATCATTCAGTACAATTGCCATTTGCTCTTCAACAGTTTCTTTTTCTCCATTTACCAGGATCTTTACTTCTTTCGCATCCGCTTCCGTCATGCCCATTTTTTTGGGCGTTTCGCCGGTATTCATCCTCAACAACACTGATCTGCTGCCTTTGGTAAGACCGGTAAAAGTATTTTTGCTCAGCCAAACACTGATCATGTCATCGCTCAATGTTTTAGCCCCGGGTGCAAAATAATTGTACATGGTGTTAGCCGACAACATTGCCTGGGGAGTATGGGTTATGGTACCACTGCTGTTTGCTGCATTGGTCATCTGCCAGTCAAATACCAGGGCCGGGGCAAGCGCTTTAATGGTTACTATAAAATCATATTTTTCCCCGTTTGCCACTACGGCGTAAATCAGCCTGGTGCCGGTCTTAACAAGGCTTTGCAGATTAACCTGCGCAAATGAAATGGCAGATGCAGTCAGCAACATACTAAGCAGGAATAGTTTTTTCATACTTCGTTTTTATAATACAAGTTTACATTTTATTTTTAAAAGTCCCGTGATCTATTGTTTTACAAAAATGGTTTTACCGGTGTGCGGGATCATTTTCCCTATAGGTTCGGCAAATTGCTGCAAACCATTTTCCTTCAACAGATCTTTCACTGCTGTAACCGCATCCGCATCCACTGCAATTAATAAGCCGCCATTTGTTTGAGGATCGGGCAACAGGTTAAACGCTTCCATCACATTCACCCCCTTTTCAAAACCTGTTTTTGTACTGTAGCTGTTCCAGTTCCGGTACGTGGCATCCGGTACGATGCGCTGGCTTAAATACCCGGCAACACCTTCGGCTATAGGTAACTGTGAATAATATATTTCAGCTGCACAATCACTGCCTTCAGCCATTTCAATGAGGTGGCCCAATAAACCAAACCCGGTAACATCGGTCATGGCAGTAACACCATTGATCTTTCCCAGCGCTTCGCCGATGGTATTCAGTTGAGCCATCTGGTTAATCATTACTGCAACATGTTCTTCCTGTATCAATCCTCTTTTTTGGGCGGTTGACAAAACCCCTACGCCCAAAGGTTTGGTTAAAAAAAGAAGATCACCTGCTTTGGCAGTATTATTTTTCTTCAGGTTTTTTAGATCAACCAGGCCGCTTACGGCCAAACCAAAAATGGGTTCGGAAGAATCAATGCTGTGCCCGCCTGCCAGCGGTATGCCGGCTTCTGCACAGATCCTGCGGCTGCCTTCCAAAACCTGTTGCGCCAGTTCAGCAGGCAGTTTTTCAACCGGCCAGCCTAAAACAGCAATGGCCATCAACGGCTTGCCGCCCATGGCATAAATATCGCTGATGGCATTGGCGCTGGCTATGCGGCCAAAATCAAAAGCATCATCCACAATGGGCATAAAAAAATCGGTGGTGGAGATCAATGCCGTGCCATTACCCAGGTCATAAACAGCCGCATCATCTTTGCTGCTGTTGCCAACCAGTAGTCCTGCCTGTCCGGCAGGCAGGTTACTGTTTGCAGGGCCGGTACTATTTGTCTTTAAAATTTCATCCAGCACATTGGGTGCGATCTTGCATCCACAACCTGCGCCTCTTGAAAATTGTGTAAGTTTTATTCCGTTTATATTTTCCATATTAATCCTGCCTGCGCCTGAAAACAATAGCAGCGTTTTTTTGCAAATTACCGCTAAATCTTATTTCATGCCTTGTTTCCCCGTCATACACGATCAATAAACCGGTATTGGGCGGAAGGGTGCCCAGGTTTTCGGCATACATAACCAGTACAATACTATCGCCTGAATTTACGGTACTTACTTTTTTTCGAACAACATTTGTACTCAACCCTACCCTTGGCATAATTACTTCACCATTCATTAATACACTCACCGTATCTCCGTCTACTTCTCCATTATCATATAAGGTAAGTTCCAGGCTGTCGGTATTATAATATACCGATTGTATGGTTTCAATGGTCCGGTTTACAATATCTGCTGCCGCATTTACAACAGGTTTGGTTTTTGCCGGTTCGGTTTTAGTAGTTGCTGTTGCAGATTTTTTTTCTATACCTGTTTCGGGAGCCTTATTATCCTGCTGCGTTTTAACAACTGTCTTCACTTGATTTTTATTAGCTGCAGGTTGTGTAACCGGAGCTTCAGTCTTTACTGTTTCAGCCGGTTTTTTATTTTCAACTGCCCCTGTTTTTACAACCGCAATGGATTCCTTCATTTTTTCTTCCTGTACAAATGAAAGGTTTTCTGCAAGTCCCAGTTCTTCGAGGTGCGGTACCAGTGCCGACTGTTTGAAATTAGTTTTACGCTGTACATTGATAACCCCGGTAAGCGAATGATAGACTTTGGTTCTGTTGGTGGAAAAAGGGCCGCTTAAAATCATGACCCCGTCTTTTATTTCGAGGGTCAGCACATCCAGTTGCCTTACCCCTTTAGCTGGTGGTACGGGATAATTATTGGCGATCAGTTCCACATCCTCAACAATGATCTTTCCATCCTTTCTTTTGATCTTTGCCTTTTTAACACCGTGATATTCCTTATCATCCAAAATAAAATAAGTATGGGTGTACCCGCTGAGCTTTCCTTTATTTTCGCTGATGGCGATCTCATATTTTAAAAACTGCTTCGTGGTATCGTTGTACATAGTCCCTTTCCATAAACCTGTAATATCCGGTTCGGATTGGGCAAAAAGCTGCAGGGTACAAAATGATACCAGGCAAAACAGGATCAAACGCTTACAATATGGCATGACAATAGTTTTTGGATATTGGTTTCTGTATCAACGCCGGTACATGGTATTTTATTTAAAAGGGATGAAATATTATCCCGGTTCACCAGGCCCTTATAATACCATTTATCGTAATAACTGAGCAATATGCGGAAACATTCCCGGTGATCATTCTCCGCCAAAAACCGGAGGGCATTTTTTGTTTCCAGTCCGCCCAGGCGTTTTTGAATACGCAAAATGGCATCATGTAATGTCTCCTTTTTTAGTTTGCCATATTCTGCTGTAATATGATCCAGGCGTTTTTCAAATGGAATATCCATAAAAAAAACGGGTGACCTGCGCATGGTATTCCAAAGGGGCATCGGTATTTGAAGGTTGCCGATGCGTTGAGATTCGTCTTCAAGGTAAATGACCGATGCCGGATGCTGGATACTGGATGCTGGATGCTGGATACTCGATGCTGGATACTCGATGCCGGGTGTTTGATACTTGATGTTCTTATCCAGTATCAAGCATCCAGTATCTGCCAGGCCCTGTGCGAGGAGGTTCTCAAACATCTCCTGCCCCGGTTGTGGTATTCCTTCTATGGCACCAAAAGCCGAGCCTTTGTGTTTGGCCAGGCCTTCCAGGTCAATGATGGTTTTACCCTGCTTTTCCAACTCATGCAGCAGCAGTGACTTTCCACTGCCGGTATAGCCGCCGATAATATTAAAATGGTACTCTTTCTCAAACTGCGCCAGTACCCAATTTCGGTAAGCCTTGTAACCGCCGGCCAGTAAATACACTTTAAAACCATACATATCCAGCAACCAGGCAACGGCAGCGCTGCGCATACCGCCACGCCAGCAGTGGACGAGGACTGAGTTCGGAGTTCGGAGTTCGGAGTTATGAGCTTTCCTTACTCCTGACTCATGACTCTGAACTAAAGACTCTGCATCTTCCACCATTGCCTTCATCTTCACCCCAAAATAATCCAAACCTATTTTAATTGCTGCTTCACGGCTTTGCTGTTTATATGTGGTACCAACCTGTTTTCTTTCTTCATCATTAAATAAGGGCAGGCTGATGGCAGATGGGATATGTGCATGTGTATATTCACCGGGACTGCGTACATCCAGGACCGGGTATTGCTTTGCGAGTTTTAAAAATTCTTCTATGGTTATTTTCTGTACCGGCACTTTGCTAAGTTAAATCAATTTAATAATCAGGGTAAATACAAATTAGCTAAGAGGACAAAAGAGAAAAGGAGAAAAAAGAGTTTATACAATCTCTTTTTTCTCCTTTAAATTCTTAAATATTTTTACTTTTCTCTTTTACCTCATTTCCTTCTTTGTCCTCTTAGCCTATTTCTTCTTCTTTAAGTTATCCATTCATTGATGTCAAAAACTCTGCATTATCTTTCGTTCCTTTCATATTTTTCAACAAAGTGTTGATTGCTTCTTCAGGATTCATATCGGCCATATGCTTACGCAATACCCACATACGCTGGAAGGTATCTTTATCCAGCAACAGGTCATCACGCCTGGTAGAAGAAGCAACAATATCAATGGCAGGATAGATCCGCCTGTTAGAAAGTTTACGTTCCAGCTGCAGTTCCATGTTACCGGTTCCTTTAAATTCCTCAAAGATCACCTCATCCATTTTACTGCCGGTATCAACCAGTGCAGTGGCAATGATGGTCAGTGATCCGCCGTTCTCTATTTTACGTGCCGCACCAAAGAACTGTTTGGGTTTCTGCATGGCATTTGCTTCCACACCGCCGCTTAAAACCTTACCGCTTGATGGAGCCACCGTATTGTGTGCCCTTGCCAAACGGGTGATGGAATCCAGCAATATCACCACATCGTGTCCGCATTCAACCAAACGTTTTGCTTTTTGCAAAGCCATGGTGCTTACCCGAACGTGTTTTTCTGCAGGTTCATCAAAGGTTGATGCAATTACTTCTGCCTTAACACTGCGCTCCATATCGGTAACCTCTTCCGGCCTTTCATCTACGAGTACGATCATCAGGTAACAATCGGGGTGATTTTCGGCAATGGCATTGGCCAGTTCTTTCAGCAACATGGTCTTACCCGTTTTTGGCTGGGCAACGATCAATCCACGCTGTCCTTTACCAATGGGCGTAAAAAGATCCATGATACGGGTACTGTAATTATCAGACCTTGTGGTGAGATTTAATTTTTCGAAAGGGAAAAGTGGTGTTAAATAATCAAAAGGCACACGGTCCCTGACTTCTTCAGGCGATTTGCCATTGATGGTCTCCACTTTCAACAGGGCAAAATATTTTTCACCTTCTTTGGGAGGGCGAACACTTCCATAAACCGTATCGCCTGTTTTTAATCCAAACAATTTGATCTGGCTTGGAGAAACATAAATATCATCGGGAGATGATAAATAATTATAATCACTGCTTCTTAAAAACCATATCCATCGGCCATCATTTCCAATACGCCTTCGCCCAGGATAACGCCGTCGAATTCAATATTAAAAGCAGGTTGCTGTCTTGTCTGGTTGTATTGTTTGGCAGGTGCCTGTACTGATTCCTCGTCATCCATATCTGTTTCCGGTTCCTGTTCCTGGCTGTCTTCTTCGGCCAGCATTTGTGCAATGGCTGCGGGGATGGTACTTTCCTGGTCGGTGATGGGCTGTACATCCTGCTCATCATCTTCTTCAATTTCCACCTGTTTTTTAACCCGCGGGGAGCTTTGCTCCGGCTTTTTTCAGCTTCCGGTTTTTTGGCTTTAACAGAAATTACAGGCGCTGCGGATTCCTCTCCTGTTGATTTAATGATCCGTTTGCGTTTTGGCTTCTCGCCGTCTTTCTTCTTATCGGTGTTCATAATAGATTGGTTTTCGAGGATCTTATTGATTAAGTCCTGTTTAACGAGTTTTTTGCATTGGAGATGTCAAATTGTTCAGCAATGTCCTGCAACTCAGGAACGAGCAGGTCGTTCAGTTGTGTAATGTCGTACATAAAAGTGAAAAATGATTTTCAAAAAATCCGGTCTTAAGTCTGAAATAGTGATTGAGAATTTATATTGATGGATCCGAACTGCTGATGAAGTGAATGCTTGATATGTCTCCTCTCAGTCTGATTCATTGCAATATTACGGTGTTTTTTTAAAAAAAACGGATTTTTTTAGGATAGAACAGGTATTATAAGGGCTGAACGGATAAAAACACCCGCACTTATGATCAGCCGGGGATTTATACCTTCGGAATAGCGCTCCGGCCACGTCATGCGTGTTCTATCCTTATCTTTGCCACCAATTAATATTTTATATGTTTAACAAAAGAATAAGGATCAAGGACCTGCTGGCAAGTGATAAAGCCAATTACGAAACAACGGTAATGGGATGGGTACGTACTTTCCGCAACAACCAGTTCATTGCGCTTAATGATGGCAGTACCAATAATAACCTGCAGGTAGTTGCCACACTGGGCCAGTTTGATGATGCCCTTTTAAAGCGCCTTACTACCGGAGCCTGTATCAAAGCAAGCGGGGAAGTGATCGCTTCTTTGGGCAAGGGACAAAAGTAGAACTGAAAGCTACATCCATAGAAATACTTGGTGACAGTGATGCTGAAAAATTTCCACTGCAACCCAAAAAACACAGCCTCGAATTTTTAAGGGAGATCGCCCACCTGCGTTTCCGCACCAACACCTTTGGTTCGGTATTTCGGGTACGCCATGCCCTGGCTTTTGCTATACATAAATTTTTCAATGACAAAGGATTTATTTACCTGCATACGCCCATCATTACTGCAAGCGATGCAGAAGGTGCCGGTGAGATGTTTAAAGTAACCACGCTCCCTTTGGATGGAACAGCACCTAAAAATGAGGAAGGAAACATCAATTTTAAGGAAGATTTTTTCGGGCGTAGCACAAACCTTACCGTTAGCGGGCAACTCGAGGGAGAACTTGCGGCTATGGCTTTCAGTGATATCTATACTTTTGGTCCCACATTCCGGGCCGAGAACAGCAATACCACCAGGCACCTGGCCGAATTCTGGATGATTGAACCGGAAATGGCCTTTTATGACCTGGAAGACAATATGAACCTGGCAGAGGAATTCATTAAATACGTGATCAAATATGCCATGGACAACAATAAAGACGATCTTGATTTTTTAGCACAGCGCCTGGAAGAAGAGGAAAAACAAAAGCCCCAGACAGAAAGAAGTGAAATGGGCCTTTTGGAAAAACTGGCATTTGTGGTTGAGAACGATTTTGAAAGGCTTACCTACACCGAAGCCATCAACATTTTAAAAGAAAGCAATCACAATAAGAAAAAGAAATTTCAATACCTGATCGAGGGATGGGGTACAGACCTGCAGAGCGAACATGAAAGATACCTGGTAGAAAAGCATTTTAAAAAACCGGTGATCCTCACGGATTATCCTAAAGAAATAAAAAGTTTTTACATGCGGCAGAATGATGACGGGAAAACGGTGGCCGCCATGGATATTTTAGCGCCGGGTATTGGCGAAATTGTTGGCGGATCTCAGAGAGAAGAAAGGCTGGATAAGCTCACCGAACGCATGAAAGAAATGCATGTGCCGGTTGATGAATTGTGGTGGTACCTGGATACCCGGAAATTTGGCGCCTGCCCGCATGCCGGCTTTGGGCTTGGTTTTGAACGGCTGGTACAGTTTGTAACGGGTATGGGTAATATCAGGGATGTGATCCCTTTCCCGCGGTACCCGAAAAGCGCAGAATTTTAATTCAAAAATAAAAATTCAAAACAAAAAATTATGAGCCTGCCCGGTCAGAAATTATACAGGTTTATGTTCTTCCTCATCAATGAAGCCATTTGATTTTTGAATTTTGATCTTTGATTTTTGATTTTTTTCCCGGGCTGTTAGCTCAGTTGGTTTAGAGCATCACGTCGACAACGTGAGGGTCGCTGGTTCGAGCCCGGCACAGCCCACTGGAATGAAGAACAAGGAACAAGGAATATTGAATTATGAAGTAGAGCTCTTTCCGTTCAGCATTCGACATTCCTTGTTCCTTGTTCGATATTTATTAAGCCTTTATTTTTTCCGCGTGGCCCTGTCGAACTGCAACAGCATATCAGCCTTGCCGTCTTTATTCATCCGCCAGGATTCCATAAGCGCTACCGTATCTTTTTTACCGTCGGGTTTTGTGCCGATCTCCTGTGCCCATACCAATACCCAGTTCTCTTTTTTGTCGGTGCTGTACACCGAAATTGCGGCATGGATGGTATCTGCTACGGAACTGTATTCAGCACGTCCCCTTTTCCAACGGGCCATCATGCTGTCTAAACCCATCACCATTTTGTTATCGCTGTGAAAAGCAACAATGGAATCGGCCATCCAGTTTTTCATATTGTCCAGTTTGTTTTCTTCCCAGTCTGTCCAGCTTCCCTGCAATATAGTTGCTGTGTACTCCGGGTTACCCATTTCAAATGCGGAGGAATAAGTTGCCGTGTAGGGAAGGGTTACTGTTTTTTTTGCAGCCGGTTCTTCACTGGCTGTTCCTGTTTCTTTTTTTTCATCATTACAGGCCGCAAATAAAAAAGCAGCAGCTGTACAAACGATCATCCATTTTTTCATAATTATAGTTGTTTTGAAGTTAAAAATCAATGGAAGGGAATGGAAGAAAAAGTTGGAAGCAGGATGGTATTAAAAAGGATAATAGATAATCGCCAATCGTAAGGTAATTAAAATATATGTATTGTTGCTATAATAATTTTCCTCATCGCAAGGTGGCGCTCATTTTACCCTGGTTCCTGCCCTCACAATCCAAGACTTACTTAAATTAAAACCCAACTCCCGGATCTTTTGCCATTTACAATTTCCTTACCTTGACATTGTAATTTATCAAGATCAGCTATCCTCATTGAATGAAATTTCTGATACAAATAAAAAATACAGGCCGCCAACTGGTTAACGCCTACAGGTTATTGTTGAAAAATGATCCGCTGCGGCTGGCAGGGGCAACCGCTTTCTTTACCAGTTTTGCGCTTCCGCCAATTTTACTGCTGCTGATACAATTACTGAGTTTACTTTTTAACAGGAAAGCGGTTAGCCAGGAATTGTTCACAGAACTGGGCAGCATTCTTGGCGATGACGGTGTACGGCAACTGGTAGAAACCCTTCGGGGATTTCGGGGACTGGCGATCAACTGGCCAATGGCCATTGCAGGATTCTTCTTTTTATTATTCGTTGCCACCACCCTGTTCAGGGTAATACAAAGTTCACTTAACCAGCTTTGGATGATACAGAAAACAGGTGATAAAAGATTTAAAATGGCCATGGTCACCCGGTTAAAATCCACCGGGCTCATCATCTTCACCGGCTTATTGTTTATGGCATCACTTGCAGCAGGAAGTTTAAAACTTATTTTTGGCAATTTCCTCGATGATAAAATTCCGGGCAGCGGGGTATATTCAAATGGAACCCTTTCCACCCTGGTTTCCATAGCCATTGTTTGTACCTGGTTTACGGTTTTGTTCCGATACCTGCCTGATGGCAAACCCAAATGGAGGGTTGCCCTCACAGGTGGATTATTGACCAGTATTCTATACAATATTGGGGCGTTTGTTTTAAAATTCCTTTTACTCAACAGTAATATTGGTGTTGTGTACGGGGCATCGGCTTCAGTTGTATTATTACTGTTGTTTGTTTTTTATGCTTCGCTTATTTTTTACTACGGGGCAGCTTTTACAAAAGTATGGGGTGAGTACCTGGATCAACCCATACAACCTGTTATACATGCAGAATTGTATGAAAATATACATATTGAAAACAAGGAATGAATCTTATAATACAAAGCATACAAAACAGGCTTTTACTGCAGCACCAGAATAAGTTTCAGCATGGTTTTATTCCGCTGATCATGTCAAATCTTAAAAATATTTGTTTTAATATTTTTTTACTTTCTTTTGTCTTCCCGATAAAAATCGGACAGGCTTCGGCTACGCTCTGGAGAAACAAAAAATCAAGGCAGGAACGATTACAGCCCCCGACGGGACAGGCTGTTCCTGCCGAATAGCTTTACTCAATTTTTGTACTACTGTAACTTCAGCCTTAAATCTTTACTCTTAATTTCAATGCAGTAAACTATATAATTTGTCTTCCTTCTCTGTTTGCAGAGTAAGAATTCTGCAATACAGTGAACTCATTATTTCTAAGAGTAGAAACCTGCCTGCCGGCAGGCAGGTCGGGATGTATTCGATTTCGGGGCTCCTTTTTTGTTTCTCCTGAGCGTAGTCGAAGGATTTGGAGAAGCAAAAAAGAAAAATAAAAATTAGCGAAGTCTTTTATACATTTCATCCACCAAACCATCCCTCTTCAGATCCTGCCCCAGCTCCCAAAACATGATACCTCCCAGTTTCTTACTGCGTATGAATTTTGTTTTTGCCCGGATGGACCGCGTATCATCAAATGTGGCAAATAATTGTTGCGATGCATTATACCGGTAAGGCGCCATTGCTTTTTTATCCCAGTAATAAGTAAAGCCGGATGTATCACTGAAGTAATTTGAAAAATCGGCATAGGCAACTCCCCGTTTAAAAATTCCTGCCTGGTACAAACCATTCCCGTTTGCGGGTACCTGTTCCCACACACGGGCATACATAGCCGCACCAATGATGAGTTTGTTTGCCGCCACTTTTTTATCAAGCAGCCAGTTCACACATTTGGCCGTTGACTCCTGCCAGGGCCTGTAATCATACAATGGGGTATGGTGGCCGGTTACAATGGCATAGCCACCAACAAGGTCGTAGGTCATCAGGTTCACAAAATCAACCAGGGGCATTACGGCATCCCAGTCAATGGACTGTTCAAGGTATTTTACAAAACCACCGGCAGCAAAAGTCAGCAGGTATTCATTGCCCATTTCCTGCCTGAGTGCTTTAACCAGTTCGGTAAAATTATTCTTATCCGCTGCAGCATAGGCATGACCAGGGTAACCTTCAATGGCCGGGTATTCCCAGTCAAGGTCAATACCGTCGATACCATACTGTTTAAAAAGCGCAACCGTTGTTTTGGCAAAATGCTGACGGTGCACATTACTGGCAAACAGGCCGCTGCAGAAAGAACAGCCACCCCATCCGCCAACTGACACCATGATCTTTAAACGCGGGTATTCTTTTTTTAATGCAACCAGCTGCTGAAGGCTTTTTTCCTGGTTTTGATTATGAAAAGTGAGCGTATCGTTTTGTATTTTAAGAAAACTGAAAATGATATGCGAGAGTTTATCAACCGGCCATTGTTTGATGGCTTCACCGTTGCCGGTGTAGTAGGCGATGATCTTAAAGGGTTGTTTTTGCTGAGCTGAAAGGCATAAAATGGGGAATAAATAAAATAAAAGGAAGATTTTTTCATGAGATTAAAGTTAGATATTTTTTTAAGCAATTTTTTACATAAAAAAATGATGAAAATTGTTTTTCTTTTATTTTCTTTTGTCTTGATACATCCTTCGGCTACGCTCAGGAGAAACCTGCCTACCGGCAGGCAGGCAAAAAATCAAGGCAGGAACGATTACAGCCCGTTCCTGCCGTATAGCTTTACTCATCTTTAGTACTACTGTAGCTTTAGCTGTAGTTCTTTACTCTTAAATTCAAAACAGTAAACCAGTGTAGTATGCTTCACTATGTTTTATACATTTAGAGTTTGAAATGCATTGAAGCGTCTGATTCTATGAGTAGAGTTACAAATGTCGAAGTCACAGTAGCACAAATGGCGCACATAGCTTCTTCCCGAAATCGGGATTATTTGTTTACTTTTTTGGGCAAAAAAGAAAAAAAACAATGAATGACTGAAAGCTTATGAAACAGATTTTACTCAGCTTCGGTTCATGTCTTCACGAATCGAAATAAGCAACAAAAAATGGTTCTTGAAGACACAAACCCAGGGCAGTGGTAAAACTAAAAATTCATTTCTCCCGTTTTAATATAGGTAGTAAAATTTGTATAGCAACATAGGCCATATTATCACACCTGTGCATAAATAATCCCTAATAAAACCCGGATTATGCTGTATATTTTAAAAACTAAAATGCAACCCCATGGATAAAATGGAAAAGAAAAAGATGATGGAAAAAATGCTGCGGGAACTGGAAGACATCCTGAACAGCCAGACCTCGCTGCTCAAAAAAATTTCGCAGCTGGAAGCAGAGAACATCAACCTGGGCAACCCTGTGCTGGAAAAACGCCTGCCTGATATCCACGGCAAAGTTGATGAAGGCATTGCAGAGATCAGCGTGGTAATGGAAGAGTTTACTGCCTTCAAAAACAAGTTTGTAACAGATAATAAGCTGGATGAGGCCGCGCCTGAATAGCTGATCAGCTGACCTGTTGCTATACAGGGCAGGTATAAAACCTGTTCCCTTAATTTTTGCTGCGGGTACCTATGCATTTTTTTCGCCATTGAATCCCGGGCTGTCGTTTCTTTTCCGGAATTATGACAATAATCACTTTTTCACCGGATACCGGTCAGCAATTCTGTGCCGGCCTTTTTTTCACTTTGTATCATGAAAAAAATTACTACTGCCGTCATTTTCCTGCTGCTGTTTGCAGTACCCGGCAAATCCCAACATATCATCAGCTTTGACATGGCTACGATCCGCAATACGCAAAAGCCCATTAACGGACTTAATGTCAGCAGCTTTTATTTTTTCAATAAACACCTGGCCGGGGGTGTGGAGGTAAACCGTTTTTTCCCGGTTACCCATAAATCGGCAGAAGAAGAACTGCAGGTATCTGCCTGGGATATTGAACTGAATTTTCATTACCTCATCGGTGTATATAAAAAACTAAACATTTATCCCATTACCGGTATCAGCCATACCAGCGACAGGGAACTTGTTGGCAGCAAGGGTATCAGCCATTATGAATCGTTCTGGTCGCTCAATACCGGTGCAGGCATTTCATGGGGACTGGGAAACTGGAGCCCGCATATTGAATACAGTTTTGCCTGGGGGCATCACAACCAGCAGTTCTTACTGGCCGGCATCAGTTATGATATAGAAATGGGGCGGCACCATACAAAAAACTAAGTAATACTGTCACCAAAACATGTTTCCCCATTTGGGGTACGGTTATTGACAACAATACAATACATTAAAAAAACAACATGAACAATCAAAAACAATTCGGCGTGTGGATGGATACACTAAATGCCACAGTAGTAGGAAGTGATAATTCTGAAACAGGGTCGCTGACAGTGCTGGCTCATATAAAAGGTGAAGAAGCTTCCCCCGGTTCCGGTAACAAAAATCTGAACAATCAAAAGATCATGTTACAGGCTAAATTTTTTAAGGAAATTGCCACGCACCTGCAGAATGCAACGCACCTGCATGCAACAGGTACCGGGCAGGTACAGGAGCAGTTCCTTCATTACCTGGCAGAAACACCCCAGTTTAAAAACCTGGAAACAACAGAATCAACGGCCAACCGCATGAGTGATGAAAGGCTGGTGGAATTTTTTGCAGAAAAATTTAATTAGTATCTATTGAATGTATGCTCCATTGCGTCCCGGTCCTGGCCGGGACACAATGGTTTCTTGCCCAGTAGCCGTTAACATCCCCGGAACGGCCTTTACAAAACCTGCCCCCTGCACAAATCTTGAGCTGATTGCTTATTTTTGAGCAAACTGGCGCTTCATGATCTCTTACAACACCAAGGACTGGTTCACTTTTATTTTTAAATTTCATAAGGCAGATACTTTGCGGAAATTATTTCCACTAATGGTAGCTGTTAGCATATATTCAGGCATCATTACCTGGCTGGAACTCGATTACTGGAAACTGTCGGAAAGCAACCATGTAAAAAATATTCCGCTCATGCACGGGCTGCTTGGTTTTGCCATTTCAATGCTGCTGGTGTTTCGCACCAACACCGCCTATGACCGCTGGTGGGAAGGGCGTAAACTCTGGGGAAGCCTGGTTAACAACAGCCGCAATTTTGCCATGAAGCTGGATACCATGTTGCCTGCTGAAGATACAGAAATGCGAAGTTTTTTTCGAAAAATAATCCCGGCATATGCCTATGCCCTGCACAATCACCTGCACAAGGAACAAACAAGGGTTGAACTTTTGAAACAGATGAGCACAAACATATGTTTGGGGAAATTGACCACGCCAAGCATATTCTCAACCAGGTGGCACAGCTTATGTACCGGCAGGTTCACCAGTTGCATACACGAAATAAGATCAGTGGCGAACAGTTATTGTTTGTAAATAACGAATTGCAGTCATTCACCGATATCTGTGGCGCCTGCGAACGGATCAAGAACACGCCCATACCCTATTCGTATAGTGTGTTCATTAAAAAATTTATTTTCTTTTATGTGATGACACTTCCCTTTGGCTATGTGTTCCAGCTGGGTTTTTATGTGGTGCCCGTGGTGGCCTTCGTGTTTTATGTGCTGGCCAGCCTCGAGCTGATCGCCGAAGAGATTGAAGATCCTTTTGGCGGTGATGAGAATGATGTGCCTACGGCCCTGCTGGCAAAAAATATTCACCGGCATGTGGCAGAAATTATCTGATAGCCGGTTATCATTTACTCCCGTTGTGTTTTAATATCATAACGCCGCTGCCATACGGGTTTTGATCAGTAACTTTATCTTAAAATATACCACATGAATACAGGTAAAAAAATAACACAGGCCGATGAAGCCGGTATGGATGCAGAAATCAGTGCTGCAGAAAGACTGCTGCTGGATGAAAGCCTGGATAACAGCGTGTCTGTTGATAACAACAATTTAAGAAGATCGGCACTGGATAGCGTCGATGCAGATGGTGACCCGGTAAATGAAAACAGTTTTAATTTAACAGGGGAAGACCTGGATATACCCGGTTCAGAACTGGATGACGAGGCTGAAGAAACGGGGGCAGAAGATGAGGAAAATAATGGATACAGCAGGGCCGATACAGAATAACAGCATATCACCGGCACCTGAGTTTCTTTACTTTTACCCGGCCCGGCCTGCAACCAACAGGTGTGATATTTTTAGAAAATAAACAGGCCGAAATCTTCAACTGCTTTGTTTTATGCGCTACCCGGTTGATAAAACGGCAGTCGCACACCTGGAAACCAACTGACTAAAATTATACATGCAGATAATAAAAACCCGGTAAAAACTTACAGTTTAATGAATCATTGAAATGAGTACACATAAAAAAGCATGGTACGTGATCAACGGCATTACGCTGTACAGGGTGATCGCTGCCCCTTTTTTACTGGTATTGCTTTTTACCGGCAGGTATGAACTGTTCAAATGGCTGCTGGGCCTCAGTTTTTTTACAGACCTTATAGATGGATTTCTTGCGCGGAAATTCAAAGTGACCAGCGTGGCCGGCACCAGGCTTGATTCCATTGGTGATGACCTCACCATACTTGTTGCCATGACCGGGCTGTTTGTAATGAAGCCGGAATTCATTAAACAGGAAAAGATTGCATTCATTATTCTTTTGGCACTGTTCCTGGTGCAGACCATTTATGCTTTTATACGTTATGGAAAAATGACCAGCTTTCACACCTGGCTGGCCAAGGCTGCAGCCATTTTCCAGGGAGTTTTCCTGCTGCTTGTTTTCTTTACCGGCGAACCCAATATGATCCTGTTCTATACAGCAGTATTGGTCACGATGCTTGAGTTAATTGAAGAGATCATACTCGTTTACCTGTTGCCGGTATGGGAAACAGATGTGAAAGGGATCTACCGGTTATTCAAGAAGAAAAAACAGGCTTCCCGTAAATAATACTGTCCTGGTTTTTCGGGATCTTTTTTAAAGCCTGCCCGTTTTCCCGGTAACAACAATCAGCAATATGCAGAACCGCAATCATTGCAGCAGCAGCTGTATGTGTTTACTTTTACTGCATTGATAACAATTAAATTTCTATTTTATGCGACAACAGATAAAAGTGACCCAGGGCACAAAAGATACCCTGAACAAAAAAGCCGGGGACGTTTTTGAGAACGTTTTGGAAAAAGTAGAAGAAAAAACAACAAGGCTGAAAAACAAAATGAAAGAAAGTGATCTCGCTGTAAAAGCGAAAGAAAAACTGGGCGACCTGAAAACAGACAGTAAGAAATTGTTTAGCAGGGTCACAGAAAAATTTCCGGGTAAAAATTAATATCCGGATAGTTTTGGTTTTGAATTGCATAGGTTCGTGTTTCCACGAACCTATGTTCATATAACAGCAGTTTTTCTTATCTGGCTGTTCTCTGCTGAGGCAATGTGTGTAAGCCACAGGGTCCGTCCCGGAAATAGTATTCATGCATGAACCGTATCCCGTGCAATTATTACAGCAACAGTTTCCCTGCCGGTATAAAAAAAACTGCAGTTAATACAGCTTTTATAACAATCTGTACAGGTAAGCTTTTTACAATACCCTTTTAACACGGATGTTTGCACAAAAATACATGCCATGAAGTTTTTATTCCTTTTATGTAGCGCTGCTGTTTTATTTGTGTCGTGCAGTCCGGCTAAAATGGCCCTGGATACACCCGGCTGGCAAAACAGGGAGATCCTTGCTGTAAACGGCAAACGGGGGCTTTTACCAAAGAGAACATGCATTTCGGTGAGTACCGTACCACTTCGGTTAAACGCTCCTGGATAAAAGGGTCATCAGGCCGTTTTGGGCTGGGCACCGGAACTGGCAACGGTTATGATTACACCAATATCATTTCGCTCGATTATATTAAAAAGAAACAAACCATCCGGTTTTCCATGACAGACGGCAACAACAACCTCTCGGAAGTGTATTGTGTTTCCCGGTTCAATACAAAGGACCTTACCATCGGTAACCGGCCCAACAGTATCGGCAATATTGGCCTTGATATTGCAGGCTTTGCAGCAGGATCTACCAACAGCATGTATTATGTGCAATTGTACACAAGGGAACAGGAAAAGCCATGGGAAATGCTGATCGATAACATACAGTCGCAAAGCAGGCCGCGTTCCTATACCGGTTACCTCAGCTTCAGCAGGGAAGAATATTACAGCATACACCCCGTATACAAAATGGAGGGGAAAGACGGTAAGGCTTCCAATATTTTAATGGGCATGGTTGGTTTCGAATTCAGGGATAAGGCGGGCCACCCGGTAGCTGCTGTATCCCTGCTGAACAAAGGCACCGTTTACCTGCAGCCTTTACCGGCAGAACGAAAATTTTTACTGGCCAATGCCTGTGCCGCATTGCTGATGCAGGAACAGTTGGGATAAAAGCTTTGAAAAAACAGGTGTTACTCCTGTACCATAATTCCGCTGATCTTTCCATCTGTTACCAGGACTCCAAAGATCAACATGCCTTCAGGTGTTTTAAAATGTATATCTGTTTTTTCGCCATCGTAAAGCAGTTTTTCAACCGAAGCATCTTTGATACGGCTGCCTATCCGTTTAAGCCGGGGCAATCGTTCTGTTAAAGGCACGGCATCCCTGAACCGGGCTGAAAAATTTTCACTGATGAATTTTTTCAACGCTTCTTCATCCCCTTTTATCATAACGGCCGTTAACTCCTCCAATAATTTTCCTTGTGGCGATCCGGCCATGGTTTTAAATTCCTGCATGGCCGCAGCGGGTTTTATTCCAGGCACAAAATCGGGGTTAAAGACCATGCGTGCCAGTAAAAAAGCCAGGTCGCCCAGGCCACGCTGTGCTGCATTGGTCTGGTAAATGATCACCAGCTGTTCATCCAAAAAGCGGAGTACATCACAGAAATAAATGCCGTTTCCGCCATTATGGGTGACGAGCCAGGTTTTCCTCCGGGTGGGGAATATCGCCCATCCGTAACCGTAAAATGTTTCGGCACCGGGCCCTTCCTGTACATGGCGGCCATACAATTTAGCTTTGGAAGCCGTGTCCAGTATCTTATCGGTAAGCAATGCTTCGTGCCAGCGGTACATGTCTGCGGTATTGCTCAAGATGCCGCCATTGCCTTTCAGGTTCCAGTAAGGCCCGTCGGCAGCCCAGGGTTTTTCATTTGATCTGCCCCAGCGTTCTTTGCCGCGGTAACCTGTTGCCAGCGTTTGTCCCTTCCAGTCTGGTATCACATAACCGGTGTGTTTCATGCCTGCGGGTTCAAAAAGATATTTGTGGAGGAATTGCTCGTAACCCATACCGCCTGTTAATTCAACAACAGCAGCCAGTATGCTGTAACCCACATTGGAATAATCGTACCGTTCACCGGGTGCGGTATTCAGCGGGGTTGCCATGGCCCGTTCCATAAATGCATCCCTGGTCAACGGTTCATAGTCATCCCCGATGGCCGGCTTTAACCCGGCTGTATGCGTGAGTAACTGGTGCAGGGTAATCTTCTTTTTATCGGCTGGTGCACCCGGGAAATATTTTTCCAGTTCATCCTGTACCGTTAATTTGCCCATCATTTCCAGTTTCAGGATGGCGGTACCGGTAAACTGTTTGGTAACGGACCCTACTGTTGAAATAGTTTCGGGGGTATAAGGGATCTTGTTTTCCCGGTCTGCCAAACCATAACCCTTCTTTAAAATTTCCTCCCCGTCTTTCATCACCAGCACAGACCCGCTGAAATGGTTATTTTGTACCAGCCCGGTAAGAAAAGCATCCATTTTTTGTGAGAGCGTATCAGCAGCATTATCTTTTTTTGTTGCACCGGCACATCCAATTAAGAACATGCAACAGCAAAGTATCAGTGTATTGATCATGACTGGGGTTTTAATATCGAATTCAAATTAACGAAATTATTCGTACATTTTGAATACCTTTTATAATCCGGGTGGGCTGTCGGTTTGTTACACTGACCGGTATTATTTGTAAATATGTTTTATAGCTGTTAAACGGCTATCCTGCTGATCATGCCGGTATATGCATCCTGGCAGGCCAGTTTATATTCCCGGGCACAATACCCGGTGATCTTTTTAAACTGGGCTGAGAGGTGGCCCACACTGCTGTAATTCAACCGAAATGCGATCTCACTTAATGACAGGTCATCCTCAATAAGCATGGCCTTTGTTTTTTCTATCTTTTGCTGTATAATATAATGCTCGATGGTGTTGCCGGTTAATTTTTTAAAGAGGTTGGATAAATAGGTATAATTATAATTCAGCCTTTTGCTGAGGTAACACGAAAATTTCAGGAGCTGCGGCTCATTGGAAAAATGAATGATCTCGATGATGATGGTTTTTATTTTTTGAACCAACAACAACTTTTTATCAAAGATCATTTCAAGTCCTGTCTCTTTCAGTGCCTGGTCCAGTTGCCTGAGCCTGAAAGCAGTTAATTTTTCCCGGAGCGTAATTGCACCGATCCTGATCTCGGCAGCTTCGATGCCGAAACTTTCCAGTATGTTATTTACTACGATTTTGCAACGGAGGCAGATCATGTTCTTAATATAAATAATCATAAAAAATCAGTTTTACCAACATCGGTAAAAAAATCATGCCAAAAATAAATTCGTGGAAAAATATTTGAAAATGGCCCGCATAAAAAAGTTTCCGGATCTGTGTTTCACTTAAGTCTGTATAATAAATTATTCGCTCGTTCTCAATCTTTTAAAAATTAAATTTTTAACAGTTCACAAAATTTTGAAAAAATTGCAATACTTTTTTCATAACACTGATCAGGACTATTCAATGTACATAACAGGCAAATACTTTTCTGATAATAATGTTATTGGTACAATAAAGCAGGGTGCCGGAATAAAATATCACAAAATATCAACTGAATAAGAAATGTTGCAGGATAAAAACCGCTGCCCCGGCAAAATAACCGATGATGGCCAGCAGGCTGATCTTTTTTATATACCAGAAAAATTCTATTTTTTCAATACCCATTGCTGCTACACCTGCAGCCGATCCAATGATCAGGACACTGCCGCCGGTACCTGCACAATATGCTAAAAACTCCCAGAAATAATGCCCTTTTGGATAATCAGCCAATGAATACATGCCTTGTGCCGCAGCTACCAATGGCACATTGTCTACGATGGCTGAAAGCATGCCGATGATCAAAGTGATCGATGTAATATTTCCAACCTGCGCATCAAGGGCCAGGGCCAGGTTGCTTAAAACCCCTGTTGCCTGCAGGGCACCGATGCTTAATAAAATACCGAGGAAGAACAAAATGCTGGGGGTATCAATTTTTCGTAACGCATGGTTTACGGATAAATGCCCTTTTTCCAGGTCGTCTCTTTCGCTATGAATGATCTCGGTTATGATCCACATCACACCAAGGCCAAATAAGATGCCCATGTAAGGGGGCAAATGAGTAATGGTTTTAAAGACCGGCACAAATAACAGGCTGGCTATACCCAGCCAGAACACCAGGTTTCTTTCAAAAGCATTGGTATTGAAATTTACATCCTGTGCTGCTGTATCCGGGGATAATTTGAGGTTGCCTTTCATTTTCCAGCTAATCAATGCAGCAGGTATGATCATGCAAACCAAACTGGGTACAAAGGTATTTATGATGATCGATTGTGCGGATATCTGTCCGCCGATCCACAACATGGTTGTGGTAACATCACCGATCGGCGACCATGCGCCACCGGCATTGGCAGCAATAACCACGAGGCCGGTAAACATGAGCTTTTCTTCCCGGTCATTGATTATTTTACGCAACAGCGAAACCAGCACAATGGTTGTTGTAAGGTTATCCAGTACCGCGGATAAAAAGAAAGTGATAAATGCCAGCAGCCATACCAGTTTTCGTTTATTCGTGGTGTTTATCCTGCTGGTGATCAGGTAAAACCCATCATGCGCATCTATCAGCTCAACGATCGTCATGGCGCCCATCAGGAAAAACAGGATCCCGGCTACCTCGCCCAGGTGGCCGGTGAGATGCCCGGATGCCCCGTGGCCACCGGTTGAGAACAGGGCAAAGATAGACCAGCACAATGCAGCTGTAACCAGTGCCGTTGCCGCCTTGTTGATCTTTAAGGGATGCTCAAAAGCAATGGCGGTATAACCTAAAACAAAAACGACACAGATGGCAGTGATCATATCTGCTTTTTATATGTTGTAAAAACAAACAGGATTTCTTTAAAATTATGTTTTCTGCTTTAATACAAAATAATAAACTGAAAAAATTATACCTGCGGGTTGCCTGCTTTTGTAAAACCGGATCAGCTCACGCCGGTTATTTTTCCATCCACCACATCTATGAAATTTGCCTGCGGTATTTTGGGCAGGCCGGGCATCCTTACCATTTCGCCGCATACGGCTACAATAAACCCTGCACCGCGGCTGATGACCAGGTCATCCACATCAATTTTAAAATCACCATCCAGCCCGCTGATGGCTGCATTGTGTGTAAATGAATATTGTGTTTTGGCCATACATACCGGCAAATGTTCCAGTCCCAGCGCTTTTATTTTTTTGATCATATCCTTCGCTTTTTTATACAGCACCACATCTGTACCGCCATAAATGGTGGTTACAATTTTCCGGATCTTGGTTTCCACATCATCGCTGAGTTCATACGTGTGTTGTATGGGTTGCGAAGGTTCATTACAGATATCCACCACGGCCTGTGCCATTTCCAGCGCACCTTCGCCGCCCAGCCTGAAAGAATCATTTACTGCAAATGCAACTTCTTTTTCCAGGCACCAGTTACGCAGCCACGCAATTTCTTCTGCGGTATCAAAATGATAACGGTTAAGCACAACCAGCACTTTCTGTTTAAATGATTTGAGTATGGAAATGTGTTTTTCAAGATTGCGCACGCCTTTACTGAGAGCAGCATCATTGGGCAGCATCATCGTTTTTTCATCGGCACCGCCGCTGAGTTTCAAAGCCTGCGAAGTTGCCACCAGCACACTCATGGCAGGCTGTAACCCGGCTTTGCGGCATTTGATGTTGAAGAATTTTTCTGCTCCCAGGTCGGTGGCAAAACCGGCCTCTGTTACTACATAGTCGCCATACTGCAGGGCTGTTTTTGTAGCCATAATGGAATTGCAGCCATGGGCAATATTTGCAAAAGGCCCGCCATGTATCATGGCCGGTGTACCTTCAAGTGTTTGTACCAGGTTAGGCTGTATGGCATCTTTTAACAGGGCGGTAATGGCGCCGGTAACACCCAGGTCCCGGGTTAAAAACGGCTCGCCGGCAAAAGTGAAGCCCAGCAACATATCATCGATCCTTTGACGCAGTTCTTCCAGCCCTTCCGACATACAGAGCAGGGCCATGATCTCGCTGGCCGGTGTAATGACAAAACCGGTTTCGGAAGGAATACCGTTACTCGGTGTATCCAGTCCCGTTACTATCTTGCGCAACACCCGGTCATTTACATCCAGGCAGCGTTTCATCAGTACCGTTTTTATGCCTTCGGGTTTACCACGGTTATAAAAACGGAAATTTTCCAGTAAGGCAGTCAGGGTATTGTTGGCTGCGGTTATGGCATGAAAGTCGCCGGTGAAATGCAGGTTGATCTCTTCCATCGGTACCACCTGTGAATACCCGCCGCCGGCAGCGCCGCCTTTCATTCCAAAGCAGGGGCCCAGTGATGGTTCACGCAGGGCCAGCACCACTTTTTTATTCAGTTTATTCAACCCGTCGGCAAGCCCAACCGAAGTGGTTGTTTTGCCAATGCCCGCCTTGGTGGGCGTGATGGCTGTTACCAGGATCAGTTTGCCGCTGCGATCCGGGCATTGTCGAATTTGTTGATATTGATCTTCGCTTTATAGTGTCCGTAAGGCACCAGCATATCAGCAGGTAATCCCATTTTGGCTGCAATGGCAGTTATTGGTTGCGGGTTTTTTTCCTGGGCTATTTCATAATCTGATTTCATATTTGTTGGAGTTGAGTGAAAAGTTGTATGAACGAATATAATAAATGTAATTACAATTATTTGTCTTTGGCGGCCGGTTATACTGATTAATTTCAGGTATTGAAATGATTGATATCACTAGCTTCAACAGGGTTAACACTGTCCCGGCTTTGTCAGTACCTTTACCGGCGAACTTATTTAAACAATTAAAAAACACGACATGACAAATAATATCAACAATAAAGTGGCTTATATCACCGGTGGCAGCAAAGGCATTGGATATGGTATTGCCAAAACCTTACTGGCCCGGGGTATGAGGGTAGCCATCAGCAGCCGTTCTTTGGATGCTGCAAAAAAAGCCGCTGCTACATTAAGTAATGATGCCGGCCGGGTTCTGGCTTTGGGTGCTGATGTAAGATCCGCAGATTCTGAATCAAAAGCCGTTAAAGCGGTGATAGATCATTTCGGGCAACTGGATGTATTGGTTGCCAATGCAGGTGTGGGCCATTTTTCACCCATCGACCAGTTAACTGCCGAAGACTGGAAATCAACCATCGATACCAACCTTACGGGTGTTTTTAACAGTGTTAAAGCAGCTATAGGTCCTTTAAAACTTTCCGAAGGTTATATCATTACCATTGCAAGCCTGGCCGGCACTAATTTTTTTGAAACCGGCGCCGCTTATAATGCCAGCAAGTTCGGGCTGGTTGGTTTTACCCAGGCCATTATGCTCGACCTGAGAAAATACGGTATTAAAGTAAGTACGATCATGCCGGGTTCGGTGTCCACTTATTTTAATGACCATGTTCCCAATGATGCAGATAACTGGAAAATACAGCCGGAAGATATCGGACAACTGGTAGCCGACCTGCTGCTCATGAACCCACGCACTTTACCGAGCAAGATTGAAGTGAGGCCATCTAAGCCCGGAAAATAAAACCAACAAGGTGTCAAAATGTGTCCTGGAGAAAGAAACGTAAAAGCATATATAAACAGGCTCTTTGATCATAATCATAATAATGCAGGATTTTGATCATTGATTTACAGGTTAGTCGTTCATAATTTTATGTAAACAATTAAATACATTTTTATGAGCAACTTACTGTATATCATTGCTGTAATTCTTATAGTAGGATGGCTGTTGGGATTTTTTGCATTTCATGCAGGACCTATCATACACGTACTGCTTGTTATTGCTGTTATCGTTGTCCTGGTAAAAATTATCCAGGGAAGAAAAGTTCTTTAATGATAACTTTGGTAGCTACTAAAGATCTGCTATACCCGGCAAAGGGTTTTGTTCCGGTAATAAAATTATTATGTTGTGCATTGCTACACAACGGAGGGTAAGTTTTTTAAAACCGGGATCCTGTTTTTATGATCAATTGAGTTAACTTTAACCCTATGCCATTTTATAAACTCATCATCAGTTACCTGCTTACTGCCATAGTATTTTTTGCTGTGGATATGGCATGGCTTGGATTTTTTGCCAAAGGCCTGTACAAAAAATACCTTGGTCATTTTTTAAGCGAAAACATAAACTGGCCCGCAGCCATTATCTTTTACCTGCTGTTCATTGCGGGCATATTTTATTTTGCCATATTGCCGGCCGTTGAAAAAAATTCACTGGCCAAAGCGGTCATCAGCGGTGCCCTGTTTGGTTTTATTGCCTATGCCACTTACGACCTGACCAACCTGGCTACACTAAAAGACTGGCCATTACCCATTGTTTTTATTGACATGGCCTGGGGTGCACTGCTCACCGGCCTGGTTAGCACCGCGGGTTATTACATTGTAAAATGGGTTGCTTAAATGATCCCCGTTTTTACAAATTGCCTCATCCTCATTTTAATATATGCCAGCTGCTGGTTCCTGGCAGCCCTGTATAAAAAAAGAAATGATATTGCCGATATTGCCTGGGGCATTGGGTATATTTTATCTGTGCATGGCTTTTGTTTACGAACAAACCAAATCCGGTTACCATATTATTATACAGCCTTGTTTTTTTATGGGGGTCAAGGTTGAGCCTGCATATTTATAACCGCAATAAGCACAGGACTGAAGATTTCCGTTACCTGGCCTGGAGAAAGGAATGGGGAAGATCTTTTTACTGGCGCAGTTACCTGCAGGTATTTTTATTGCAGGGTTTTTTGCTGATCGTAATTCTTTCTCCGGTTATATATGCAGCAGTTGCAGAACCAATCACCCTGAATATTTTTACATGGATCGGGTTGCTTTGCTGGATAACCGGTTTTTATTTCCAGGCGGTGGCCGACCGGCAGCTGGCTGTTTTCGGGAAACAGAAAAGGATCCCGGGAACCATCATGCAGACAGGGTTGTGGAAATTCAGCCGCCATCCGAATTATTTTGGTGAGATACTGATGTGGTGGGGTATTTTTATCATTACCATCCCATTACCCGGCAGCCTGTTATTTATCATCAGCCCGCTTACTATTACGTTGTTGCTGGTTTTTGTTTCGGGCATACCCCTGCTTGAAAAAAAATACGAAGGCAATCCGGCATATGCTGATTATAAAAAAAGGACCAGTGTGCTGGTACCCATGCCGCCGCGAAAATAATTAAGTATGATCAACGCCATTTCTTCAACAGCGCTTCTATAAATCTTCTAACTTCAACAGCCCCCTGCATTACTTTGATATATTCTTCTTCGGAGACTGTTGCTTTTAAAAGAAAAAGTTTTTTCAGTATTTTTTTTAATGGCGCGTTACTGCGCAATTCACTTTCGTTGCTTAACAGCAGCACTGCCCAGTTCGTTAAAACGTAATTCATATTTTCATCCTGAAAATTTTTTATTCCCAGTATGGCCGCCAGTTTTTTGGGCGCATCTTTTGTTACCGGTAAGCGGTTGCCACCGTATTTTTTGGTAAGGATCGAAGCATATAACCGGCTTAGATCCGTTGCATCAAAGTGTACGGCAGTTTTTTTTAAAACCAGTTCCATTCTTGATTCTGCGAGATTTTTTAAATGCGCAAAACTGCTCCGGTATTTTTTATCCGCTTTTATTTTTGCCGCTTCAGCATCCGCCAGTTCCTGCTGTTCTTTTTGTAAAGGCCTGAAGCCGGCATGGTAATAGATCCAGAAAGCACCGGAGTGAATACCATCGCTGTTCTCTTTACCTAACTGGTAGGGGTCAACGGAAAAACGGTTTAACCCGTATACTTTGCTATGCAGCTGCAATACCTGTTCAAAAATATATTTTGCTTCACCGCCGCGGTAATCATCAAAAACGTTGAGGCCTATGCGGGCGCTGTCAAACAGGATCCAGGACCCTGCATATGCCACGGGGAGGCCGTTCTTAAAAACGAGGTATCCCATATAACTGTCAACGGGATGCCGTTGTGCCGGTTCCATTCCCATCAGTGCAACAGAAATGCCTCGTGGCAATTGGTAATACGATACCCTTTTTGCTGATGTAAAACTGATGGGATCCAGTTCGCGGAGTTTACGCACCAGTACCATCCTGCAGCGATCCAGTATCTGTTCTGCTTCTTTTGCTGTTAGGTTTACCGGACGGGGTTTAACCACCGGGTTTATTTTTTTTTACATCGCTGCGGATCAGTGAACGGTGATAATAATTTCAGTCAGTGATGCTGGCAGGCAGCAATGATCCGGAAAATAAATTTCCACATTTACACCAAGGGTATTCCAGTATTCTTCCTTTACTTCCGGGGAGCAGGTCGCTGCTTTCGAAAATAGCAATGAACTGGTCCAGCAGGTCTTCGCCCGGTTTTTTTAAATGCTTTAACCATCCTTTCCATTCCGCATTGGCATCCTGCATAATTTCTGACTCAGTTTTTGTCATCACCACTGAAAGTATGGACTGTACCTGTACATCACCTGCTTCAAAAGAGCTGAGCCTGGTATCTCCCCGGCGGGTTTCCCGCATCCATTTTACCATTTCAAAACTGAATGCAGCACAGAGGAAAGTGCCGTTGATACCGGTATTGTATAAACGGTATTGTACGTTTTCATTACCGGGGACATATGCCTGTAATTGCTGTATTAACCTGTTGGCTGATTGGTAAATGGTTTTATTATCGGGCCAGGCAATCATGAACAGGAGCGCTGAATAAAAAGACCGGATCGTTCTTTTATCTTTGAGTTCCGGGATATTGACTGAATCCAGGAGTTGTAATTTTCGGATGCAGATTGCTTCCCAAAATGGTTACGGATGGAAAAAAGCCGGTTTATGATCGCTTTGGATTTATTCATGTTATTGCGGCAGGCTGTATAATGGATGATTGATAAAGGAAAGTTACTGTATTTATTTTTCACTCATTTTATTAAAGTATTATTCAGCAGCTTCATGCAAACAATGGTACTGCTTGTTATACCGGTATATTTCCGTTAACTTACTGCTATGCTTCGAATGTTTTTAAATTGGTACTGGAAATTTTATGGCTGGAAATTATCCGGCAGCTTTCCCTACCGGTATAAAAAAATGGTTTTGGCTGTTGCGCCACATACCCACTGGGTGGATGTGATGGTAGGATTTGCCGCCCGCAATGCCATGAAAATTCCTCATGCAAAATTTTTAGGCAAGAAAGAATTGTTTGTGGGACCGCTGGGCTGGCTGTTGCGGGCTATGGGTGGTGTGCCGGTTGACCGGTTCAGCAAGCAGGGAACGGTTGACCAGGTTGTTGAACTGTTTAACAGCAACGAAAATTTTATGCTGGGGCTTGCGCCGGAGGGTACCCGAAAACGGGTAAATACCTTACGTACCGGTTTTTATCATATTGCCAAAAAAGCAGGCGTACCCATTGTGCCCATTGGTTTTGATTATGAAAACAAACAGGTGCTGATCGGCGACCCTTTTTTCCCTGGTGCTGATGAAGCTGCCGACCTGGAAAAGATCATGCAATTTTATACCGGGATAAAAGGCAAAAGACCGGAACTTGATCTGCGGCATTTGAAGAAATGACCTCACCCCAACCTGAAACGGATTATATTGGTAAAAATGCAACCTGTACTTTATTTCCGGGAAAAACAAAGTACAGGTATAATGGATCAACTTGCACTTTATTTTCGTACAGCCAGGTCGGTTTTATCAAATACAACCGAAACCAGCATGCGCCCGGCGGGCAATTCACTGGATGAATAGTACAGTTTAAATACCCGGTTACTGCCTTTTTTAAGGCTGATGATATCCCGTACGTTACAACTCATATCGCCAACGGCTGTTTGTGCATCTTTGAACCTCCAGGTTTTTACCAGGTTATCCTGCCCGTCTTTAATGGTTACGATGCGGTTCTTCCCGGCTTTGCCGCAATGGTGATACCTGATGGTTAATTTATCATTGGGCGAAGCCTCGCTTAGCTGCAGGGTTTTAGCACTGTTCAATGCCTTGCCAAAACTTTGAAGTACAACTTTCCCGTTAAGCAGGATCTCAAATCCTTCGCCGCCGGCCGGCGATGATAAAGGGGATTTTGCTGAAAATGAAAGCAGGGCAGTTGCCATGGCAACCCCTGCAATTGATTTACTGATGAATGTTTTCATGACTTTTATTTTTTAGTTATTGAATGCATGGATCTGCACGGAACCTGTTTTTCAATACAAATAAAATACAGTTGAAAACCTTTTAAAGATCAGTTTGACGAAAGGGCGGAGATGCTTGATGTTTTACAGTAAAAGGCTGAATGTATATCAGGAGCTGCCTGCTGCCGGGTTAAATATTTTAAGCAGTAAGGCATACAGTTCCGGGTGTTTTTCTTTAAGCAATGAAGGCCTTTCAAAGAAATATTCAGATACCACTGCAAAGAATTCTGCCTCGTTGGTGGCGCCGTATGGATTGATCGTAGATTTATCATCCATAATATTATTGATCTCCTGTTGCATCAGCTGCAGCCAGGGTTTAATGTATTTTTTATCAAGCAGCGATTCAGGCAAACCGTCAATTTCACCATCGGTCTTATCAAGCAGGTGTACAAATTCATGAATGGCTGTATTGTCTTTGCCGGTCTTATTGGTAAATGCCTGGCGCAGTTCATGCTGCGATAATATCATCACATGGTTCATGGCGCCGGTACCAACCATACCCAAAATATTCCTCCCTTCGCCCTGCTGTTCAAATTCATGCGAGAATGAATCCGGGTAAAGCAGTACTTCATGCAGGTTACGGTATTCCCAATCCTTAAAATTAAAAATGGGGATGATGGCACTGGCAGCTATCAGTATCCTGTCAATATCTTCTACAACCGTTTGTACGCCGGTAATTTTAACAACGGTTAAAAAACGGGCTGCCCGTTCTTCAAATGCTGCCTGGTGGGTTTCATGTAAGTTTTGATAAAAGGGAACCTCGCTGGCCAGTATTTTATTCAGCAATACAGGCACCGGGTCGTTCACCGTGGTTTTCTTTTTGCTTCAGAAATTTTACGGTATAGATGATCGCCAGTATAAAAATGATAAGGATTACCAGTTGCGCATTCATAAAAAAGTATCTGTATAATTTGCAGCCGTTTATTTTTTGGGAGCCCGCTTAATGGGTTTACCATATTTTTTCATCATCCTGTCCTTCTTCTTTACAATAAAATTTACTTTACTGTTTTTTGCCGATTTAGGGTGAAACGCAGGGCCACGTTCTTCCTTTTTCGGGACCTTTACCTGTATTTCCTTCATATACACTTTGGGCTTTTCATCTTCTGTTAATTCATCAGAGATGGCCAGGTTGGGGGGCAGTTCATTCTTTGTTATCGTGCGTTTCATCAACGTTTCAATAGCTTCCTGTAATGGTTTTTCCGCTTCGGTTATAAAACTGATAGCGATGCCTTTTTTATCGGCCCTGCCGGTACGGCCTATACGATGTATATAATTTTCGGGTACATCAGGTACATCAAAATTGATCACGTGTGTTACTTCGGCAACATCAATTCCGCGGGCAACAATATCCGTAGCAATGATAAAGCGGTACACGCCTGCATGAAATTGTTTTACGGTATTAAACCGGTGGTTCTGTTCTTTATTGGAATGGATGACGCCGGCTGTTCCCGGAAATTTTGCCTCAAGCTGTTCATACAGTTCATCTGCCAGTTTTTTGGTGCCAACAAATACCAACACCTTGGTCATGCTTTCATCTTCGGTCAGCAACAAATGCAGCAGGTTAACCTTGGTATAAAAATTAGGAACGTCAAAATAAGTCTGTTCAATATTTTCAAGCGGTGTACCGGTTGGTGCGGCCTCCACTCTTTCGGGGTCATTAAAATACGTTCTCATCAGCGTTTCCACTTCACCGGTAATGGTGGCCGAGAATAAAAGGTTCTGCCGTTTGGGTGGTAACAGGTCGAGTATATTCTTTACCTGTGTACGAAACCGAGGTTCAGCATTTCATCCATCTCATCGATCACTAGTTTTTTGATGGCCTTTGTTTTAAAAGCGCCGTTCAGCATCAGGTCGTACAGCCTGCCCGGTGTTGCCACCAGTACATCGGCGCCGTTCTGCAGTTCTTTCCACTGGGTATTGATATTAACGCCGCCATACACACCCACGGCCAGCACACTCATGTATGTGGTTAATTTTTTTACTTCCTCCACAACCTGCGTAACCAGTTCCCTTGTTGGTACAATGATGAGGATCTGCGGATTTTTATCGCTGTTGAATTTCCATAACCTGAGCAGGGGCAGCAGGTAAGCAAAGGTTTTACCGGTACCTGTTTGAGCAATGCCGCAAACATCCCTGCCACTCATTACAATGGGAAAAACCCGGTATTGAATGGTGGTTGGATTGGTGTAGCCCTGCTCATCCAGTGCATTCAGCAGGGGGCCGTTTAAGTTCAGATCGTGAAACGTCATATAATAAAATCTGTTGCGAAGGTAGTTTTTAATTTTTTGGGGGGATGGCAGAGTATTTACAGGTAGTGCTTCTGGTTGAATAATTGAAAGGTTGTTCCAATATCTAACGGGATATGAAAACCGGAATAATTTCGTTATTTAACCCGACTTCGACAAGCTCAGTCTGACATATTTATGATATAATATCCTTTGACAGGGCAGACCACTTATTCCAACAAATGGAAAAAATTGTAAATTTGTATGTCAATAAAATTATATGTTGATAAGGATCCTCCATATCGTATTTACCAGCCTGCTGACCGTAACCTGTTCTGCACAATACAACTGGAAGCTGGAAAAAGACCAGCAGGGTATTAAAGTTTATTCATCAGAGATACGGCAATCTTCATTCAAGGCAATAAAAGTAGAATGTGTATTAAGCGGTAACTACAAAAAACTGATTTCCATACTCACCAATGTACCTGAAATGCATAAATGGATCTACAAGGCCAAACCGGCCAGGCTGATCAAACAAATATCGCCGCAGGAAATCATTTATCATACTGAAACAGAGACGCCCTGGCCTTTATCCAACCGCGATGCCGTTATTCATTTAAAGGTCAATACCGACAGCCTCCCGAAATTCCTGCTCATTTCAGGAAGAAATGAAAATAACCTGGTTGCCAAAATCCCCGGGAAAGTTAGGGTTAATAATTATAAGGCAGACTGTAGGGTAACTATGCCCACAGCAACAACCCTGCAAATACATTATATCATTGAAGTGGATCCGGGCGGTGATATTCCCGGCTGGATATCAAACTCGTTTATAAGCAAGGGGCCTTTTGAAACTTTCAGCAACCTGGCTAAAAAGCTGAAGGAATGACCATTTTTATGCAGGCTCCGGGATTAAACCCAGCTGTATCCTGCTTTACGTATTGGCAGGGTCCGTGGCCTGTGGCCGGCTGCTGCCAGTGCATTACATAGTGCAGGGGCAACCGTTGATACGCCTACCTCGCCAACACCGCCGGGTTCTTCGGTACTGGCGGCCACCAATATTTCAATGGGAGGCATTTCGTCGAACCGCAGTAATTCATAACCGGAAAAACCATCCTGCATAACGCGGCTGTCCTTTACCGTAATTTCTCCCTTCAATGCCTGTGTCAGTCCAAATACAAACCCGCCCTGCATCTGGTTCAGCAGCCCGTCGGGGTTAATGACCAGGCCGCAATCAATGGCAGCTACCACCCTTTTTATAGTGAATTTCCAGGGTTCCAGCATTTCAATTTCAATGGCATGTGCGGCAAAGGCTTTTGCAAAGATGAAAGCATGTGTAGCCAGCCCGATAAAGTGATTGGGTTTTCTTTTGTTGCTATAGCCGATCTTATCAGCAGCCATTTTCAATACCCCGGCAATCCTGGCCGGTGACTGTGTAAGCAGCATGGGTTCCTTTCCGAATGTATAATCCTTCCGGTTTTCGAGTAAGGATAACCGGAAGTCGAGCGGGTCTTTTTTAAGACTGGCAGCCAGTTCGTCAATAAAACATTCTATGGGGAATGTATTTACACAGATATCCACCGAGCGTACCCAGCCGCGGTTAATATTGATATCAACCGGGGTATAGCCGGTACTGATATTGGGTACATCATACCAAAAACCTGCATCGGCGCTGTTGACCTCATCGAAATTTTTTGAACCCGGCCCTTCGGTCATATAGGAGACCGGGGTTCCCAGGATATGGTGTTGCCAGGATACCAGTTTGCCGCCGGCTGTATTGGCGGTTAACCGGTGATAATTGGCCGGGCGGTACATGGAATGCAGTATGTCTTCTGTCCTTTCCCACATTAATTTAACCGGCTTATCAACCTGTTGTGCGATCTTAACGGCTTCAATGGCAAAATCAAAATGCAGCCGCCGCCCGAAAGCGCCACCCATCAGCGTCAGGTTAAGTTTTATATTTTCCTTTTTGATGCCGGATACTTCCGCTATGGTATTCACCGCCCAATCCGGTAATTGTAAACCGCCCCACAATTCCAGGCTGTTGGCTTTTGCAGCTGCCACAAAATTCATGGGTTCAATGGTGGCATGTGCCAGGAACGGCTGGGCATAATCAGCGGAGATCTCATTTTTACCGGAGAATTTTGTTACATCGCCTTTATTAAAAACGGGTACCTGGGGTTTTGATCCTGCTTTGGCCTCAAAAGTTTTAAAGAGCACATCGGTGCTTTCTTTATTTTTTTTGCCTTCGTCCCAGGTTATTTGCAGCAGTTCTTTGGCCCTGATGGCTGCCCAGGTATTGGTAGCAATAACTGCAACGCCTGCACGTACATGCATAGGCGCACCCGTACCCGTATAGCTTACAATTTTTATAACCCCCGGCACTTTCCTGGCCGCTGTATCATCAACGCTTACCAATGTACCATCCAGTACCGGGCAGCGTTCAGCAACGGCATACAGCATGCCATCCAGTTTTATATCCAACCCGTATTTTGCTTTCCCGGTAAGTACGTCCTTTACATTGCTGCGCTTTTCCGGTTTGCCGATCAATTTAAAATCTTTTGGATTTTTTAAACTTACGGTTTTGGGTAAGG
This sequence comes from Chitinophagaceae bacterium, assembly GCA_016703625.1. GTDB lineage: Bacteria > Bacteroidota > Bacteroidia > Chitinophagales > Chitinophagaceae > Ferruginibacter. The sequence goes on from JADJBP010000011.1 coordinate 136,652, forward strand.
GCAGCAGGGCAGCCCGGCAAACCAGGTCACCATATTTTATCCGCTGCATATTGATGGTATTCACCACTTCGCCATTATCAGCCGCACAGTTCTTCACGTCTGTTTTCCAAATCTCAGCCGCAGCAGCCACCAGCATGGTTTTGGCAACTGCGCCGGCATTGCGCAGTGATGCATACATCGTCATTACACTCTGGCTCCCCCCGGTATCGTGTTCACCCGCTTTCATGGTTCCATAAGGCGCAATCTCTGACCTGACATTCCTGAAATCAACATCCATTTCTTCTGCCACGATCATGGGTAAGGCCGTGTCAACACCCTGTCCCGATTCCTGCTTGGCAACATACACGGTCACCTTTCCCTTTTTATCAATTTTTAAATAGGCATTCGGCTGAAAAAATTCACATTCTGTTACCGGTATGGCCAGGGCCTTTAAACCGGGCACCATAAAACCAATGGCCAGGCTTCCCGTTGCCAGTGAACTTAATTTGATAAAATTCCGGCGGTCTATTTTTTCTTTTTTCATATTAAGGAGTGCTGGTTATTTATTGAGTTCCTCTATGGCTATGTGGATAGCTTCTTTGATGCGTGTGTAGGTACCGCAGCGGCATAAGTTGTTGCTCATTTTTTCACTGATCTCTCGGCTCCGAGGGTCTCTTATTTTTTATCAACAGTGCCGCTGCACTCATCATTTGCCCGGGCTGGCAATAACCGCACTGCGGTACAGCAGCCTGCTGCCAGGCTTTCTGTACCGGGTGCGAGCCGTCTTCTGACAACCCTTCGATGGTAATGATCTTTTTATTTACACAATTGCCCACGGTACGCCTGCAGGCAAATACCGCATTGTCATCAATGATCACTGTACAGGCGCCGCAGCTGGCAACACCACATCCGTATTTGGTACCGGTAAGGTCAAGCAGGTCGCGGAGCACCCAAAGCAGGGGCATTTCGGCATCCGCTTCCACTGTATAATTTTTGTTATTGATGTTGAGTGAATAAGCAGGCATAACAGGCATTTAAAGTGAGCAATCGTTCGTTTCCAGAAAGTTACATAAAATTTTTCGCCGTTTGAAATAATGATTTTGGTAAATGAATAACTGTATCGCTGTTATTTTAATACTGAAAGTATTTTATACATGACCAAAGACCGGGTTTGGGCTGCAAAAAAAGCTAAGTGGGGCGTATTTATAAAAAATGATGTTAATCACATAAAGACTGACGCTTTTGTTATGTTTAATATTGATAAACCCACATTGTCATAGCGGTTGCTGCTCACTTGCTTTTATTTATTACTTTCACTTAAATTAAAGCAGCACATTTTACAATATGCCAATCATTCAAAGTATATCCGGGTATTTACAGGCCCTGCAAATTCCTTTCACTGTTATATCCAATATTAACCGCCAGAAAAATTTTATCCGGAAAAATATTGATCCGCTTTTGATGGCAGCCAAAAAGAGGCTGACGGAAGCCTTGATGAAAATGACATCAAAAAAATAACCGGTTATTACGGACTGGCAGTGCCTGCTGTTTTAGGAGAAGCATTTTGTGTTTTACGCGGCGAGCCCATGACCGGCAAAGAAAGGCTGGCCGCTACCTGCCAGGGCGCCATGACCGGACTGGGTGATGATTTTTTTGACAAACAGCGTTTATCCGAACAGGGGGTAAAGGATTTTATTGAAAACCCTGCATTGTTCTCGGGCAATAGTGCCAGTGAAAAGCTTTTTCTTCATTTTTATAAAACGGCTTTGGACAATGCGCCGCAGCCTGCACAAATGCAGCAGCAGCTTTTAAGGTGTTTCATGCCCAGTTGCTAAGCAAACAACAGGATATACCGGGCCTGTCTAACGAAGTGATAAAGATATAACCATCAGCAAGGGAGCAGAATCATTGTTGTATTACCGTACCGCTTTTGAAAATCCCATGCGAAAGGGCGAGGAAAAAATGCTTTACTGCCTGGGCGGTTTAATGCAGCTGGGCAATGATATTTTTGATGTGTATAAAGACCACCAGGGCGGTGTGAGCACTTTAATAACAACCACAACAAACATGGAGGACCTGCGGTTTTATTTTTCGGCACTGTTACAAACCGGTACCGAAGCGGCTTACCGTTCAGGTTATGCCAAAAGGCATGTGAAAAGGTTTTTGGGTATCCTTTCCATCGGCATTTTCAGCCGTTGTTTTGTTTGCCTTGACCAGATGGCCCGGAACCAAAAAAGAACGAACGGTGTTTTTGAATTGAATGCTTACAGCAGGAAAGAGCTGGTATGCGATATGGATACTATTGGAAATAAATTAAGGTCGCTTCGGTATCATATAAAAATCTCAAAATAAAACGAGGGCAATACGGATTAACGAATTAACGGATTAACAAATTAACGGATTAACGCTGTACAGGCCTCTGCCTGCCTCTTCATAATGCAGTGGACAGTTTCCTAACGAGGTCTGCTTCAAATCCCTTCTGCATCAAATGATCCTGCAGTTTTCTTTTTTTGATAAATATATTCTTCTCTGCCTTCAGTGTTTTTAATTTTGCTCAAAAGCTTTTGGGCTGTTTTGTGGTAATCGTTCTCATCAATGGCCAACAACGCCTTTTTAATACAGTATTCACTTACCTGTTTTTGTTTGAGTGCATATTTGATCTTTACCCTTCCCCATTGTTTTATCCTGAATTTGCCTCCTGCAAACTGGATGGCAAAACGTTCTTCATTCAGGTAATTATCGCTGATGAGTTCGCTCAGGAGTTCATCCACTTCTTTTTTATTCATTCCAAAGCTGTATAGCTTTTCTTTTACTTCGCTGTGGCTGCGTTCCTGGTAGGCACAATACTGTTTTGCTTTTTGCAGGGCTTCCTCTATTGAAAAATATTTATTATTCATACGTATACAAAAATAGACAGGGCAGTTATAAAAAACCAATCTCCGGAAAATTTCCGGTAATTTGAAAAATGGCCGGCATGTTATGTAAAAAACCTTCACTGCAGGAAGATTTTTTTTCCTATCTTGTTTTTCTGTACGCACTTTAAATAAATATTCAATTATGCATTTTTATAAGCGCTCATTTTTGTATTTTTTTCTTTCAGCATCGGCTCTCCAGGCGCAGAAAACCGAAATCCCTTTAAAGATCAATACAAACTCCTTTAACCCGGCTACTTTATTGTGGTATACTGCTCCTGCAAAAAAATGGGACGATGCCCTTCCGGTTGGCAATGGCCGCCTGGGCGCCATGGTATTTGGAAAAAATGCAGAAGAACGCATTCAGTTAAATGAAGAAACATACTGGTCAGGTGGCCCGTATTCAACTGTTGTAAAAGGCGGTTATAAAGTTTTACCCGAAATACAAAAACTGGTTTTTGAAGAAAAATATTTAGCCGCTCATAATTTATTCGGCGAAATACAATGGCTACCGGTTGAACAAATGAAATACCAGTGCCCTGGCCAACCTGCATTTGTTTTTAAAAACCAGGACAGCATAACCAATTACAAAAGATGGCTTGACCTGGAAACCGGTATTTCAGGTGTTTCTTATACTGCCGGGGGAATCACTTACCAGCGGAAGTATTTGCATCGGCGCCCGACCAGGTAATTGTTGTTCGCATTATGGCTGATAAGCCCGGAAGCATATCTTTTACTGCAAACCTGCGTGGAGAAAGAAACCAGGTGCATTCCAATTATGCGACCGATTATTTCAGGATGGATCCATATGGCAATGACGGGCTGGTCCTCACCGGTAAATCGGCCGACTATATGGGTGTGGAAGGAAAAATGAGATATGAGGCAAGAATAAAAGCTTTACCGGAGGGTGGTACCATGAAGACAGATGATGTGAATCTTATCATTGAAAATGCAAATTCGGTAACGATCTATTTTGCAGCAGCTACCAATTTTGTGAATTACAAAGATGTGAGTGCTGACCAGCATCAAAGAGTAACAAACTACTTCAAAGCCATTGAAAATAAAAATTACAATACCATGCTTACTGCTGCAGTAGCAGATCATAAAAAATATTTTAACCGGGTATCGCTCCAGTTATCCAATACGCCCAATTCCTTTTTACCCACGCCCGAACGGGTTAAAAAAATTCAAACGGAACCCGATCCTTCCATGGCCGCTTTGAGTTACCAGTTTGGAAGGTACCTGATGATCGGTTCTTCAAGGCCGGGTACCGAGCCCGCAAACCTGCAGGGTATCTGGAACGACAATATGAATCCTTCCTGGGATTCAAAATATACCACCAACATCAATACCGAAATGAATTACTGGCCGGTTGAAAGCGGTAACCTTTCGGAATGTGCCGAACCCTTGGTGAGAATGATCAAAGAATTAACCGACCAGGGTACTCAGGTTGCCCGTGAACATTATGGTGCAGGGGGATGGGTGTTTCATCAGAATACAGATTTATGGCGGGTTGCAGCGCCCATGGATGGCCCAACCTGGGAACATTTACCGTTGGCGGCGCCTGGCTATGCACCCATATATGGGAGCATTATCAATACACGATGGATAAAGCATTTTTAAAAGAAACCTATCCCCTGATAGAAGGTTCTGTTCAGTTCTTTATGGATTTTTTAGTGCCGCACCCCAATGGAAAATGGTTGGTCACCAATCCTTCCACTTCGCCCGAAAACTTTCCGGATGGTGGAGGAAACAAACCCTACTTTGATGAAGTAACTGCGGGTTTCCGGGAAGGCACAACCATCTGTGCAGGCTCATCTATTGATATGCAGATCTTATACGACCTGTTTGGTTATTATTTGGAAGCCGCTAAAGTTTTAGGAAAGGACGATGCTTTTGTGCAGCAGGTTAAAACAGCCAGGGAAAAATTAGTGCCGCCACAAATTGGTAAAGATGGTTCGCTGCAGGAATGGGCTGATGACTGGAAATCGCTGGAAAAAAATCACCGCCATTATTCACATATGTACGGATTATACCCGGGCAAAGTGTTGTACGAAAAAAGAACGCCGGCATTGATCGAATCCTATAAAAAAGTATTGAACGAAAGAGGAGATGCCTCTACCGGCTGGTCACGTGCCTGGAAAATGGCGCTGTGGGCAAGGTTGAATGATGGCAACCGGGCCAATAAAATTTACAAAGGTTATTTAAAAGAACAATGCACCGCATCATTTTTTGCGCTGTGTGGAAAGTCATTGCAGGTTGACGGATCCTTTGGTGTTACGGCCGCAGTTACTGAAATGCTGATGCAATCACATGACGGATTTATTAAGCTATTACCGGCATTGCCCGATGAATGGAGTGAAGGGGGGTTTAAAGGATTGGTTGCAAGAGGCGGTTTTGAACTTGATTTTGCCTGGAAAAATAAAATGATAACACAACTACATATATTATCAAAGGCCGGGGAAGTTTGCAGGATTGAATTTAAACCGGGAATGAAGATCAGCAGCAATGGCAGGAAAGTCAGCTATAAAAAACTAGCGGATAATAAAATTGAATTTGCAACAGCTAAAGGGTCTGTTTACCTGGTTGAATAATTTTAAAATATAAAATCTATAACATGAATCGCAAACTTTACTTCGGTCTCATTCTTATCATCACCATTTTTTGCTTCAGCAACAGTTTTGCTCAAACTAAAAAATTAACCCTCGAGGATATTTATTCCAACAGTATATACCGCGCAAAGGGTTTGGGCCAATCAGGTGGATGAAAGACAACAAAGGCTACTCTACACTTGAGAATAATGCAGCAGCAAAAGGAAATGATATTGTAGTATATGATGCTGAAAGCGGAACCAGGAAAGTTTTGGTAAATGCAAGCCAGCTGACTCCTGCAGGAACAACCAAACCATTATCCATTGCCAATTATACCTGGAGCGATGATAACAGCAAGCTATTGGTTTTTACCAATACCCGTAAAGTGTGGCGCCAGAATTCAAGAGGCGATTACTGGGTATTGAATCTTGCCAATGGCAAGCTGGTTCAATTAGGCAAAAAACTGGAAGAAGCTACGCTCATGTTTGCCAAATTTTCGCCGGATGGTTCAAGAGTTGCTTACGTAAGCAAAATGAATATTTATGCAGAAGATATTGCTACCGGTGCAATTACGCAATTAACAAAAGATGGTGGAAATAATATCATTAACGGAACTTTTGACTGGGTGTATGAAGAAGAGCTGGATTGCCTGGATGGTTTTCGCTGGAGCCCCGATGGGAAAAATATTGCTTACTGGCAATCAGATACAAAAGGTGTTGGCACTTTTTACATGATCAACAATGTTGATTCCAATTATTCAAAACCCATTCCATTACCTTATCCAAAAGTTGGTACGGCAAATTCTGCCGTTAAAGTAGGTGTCATCTCAGCCAGTGGAGGAAAAACAAAATGGTTTGCTGTACCCGGTGACCCCCGCAATAATTACCTGGCCCGGATGGAATATATACCCGGCTCTGATGAAGTGATGATTCAACAGCTGAACCGTTTACAGAACACGAATACAGTTTGGGTGGGCAATACAAAAACCATGGCACTTAAAAATATTATTACCGATAAAGACGAGGCATTTTTAGATATACATGACAACATAGTATGGCTGGATAATACAAAATCATTTACCTGGACCAGCGAAAAAGATGGATGGATGCATTTGTATAAAGTTTCCCGTGATGGAAAAGAAATGAAACTCATTACCAAAGGAAATTTTGATATGGTGAATATAAATTGTATTGATCCTGTTGGCGGCTTTGTATATTATATTGCTTCGCCAGATAATTTTACGCAACGCTATCTTTACCGAAGCAGGCTGGATGGAAGTGGTGAAGCAGAAAGAGTTTCACCGGCAGGCATGGCGGGCCAGCACAGTTACCAGATAGCTGCTGATGCCAAATATGCCATACATAGTTTTGAGAATGCAACCACACCACGCCGCATATCACTCATCAATCTTAATACTCACAATGAAATAAAGTTACTGGAAGACAATGCTGCATTAAAAGCAAAAATGAATGAGCTGGGTTTGCGCAACAAAGAATTTTTTAAAGTAGATATCGGGGATGTTGTATTGGATGGCTGGATGATGAAGCCTGTTAGTTTTGATCCGCAAAAAAAATACCCGCTTTTATTTCATGTGTATGGAGAGCCTGCTGGATCTACCGTACAGGACAACTGGGGCACGGGCGATAATCTCTAGCACCAATACCTCAGCAACCAATTGGGTTATATAGTAGTTAGCATCGATAACCGTGGTACCCGTGTACCCCGTGGCCGTGATTTCAGAAAAAGTATTTACCGCCAGATAGGTTTAATGGCTGCCGATGATCAGGCAAAAGCTGCCAAAAAAATTGTTGCAACTTATTCTTTTGTGGATGAAAAACGAATCGGTATCTGGGGTTGGAGCGGTGGCGGACAAATGAGTTTGCATTGTATGTTCCGTCATGCCGATGTTTATAAAACCGAGCATTGCTGTTTCCTTTGTTGCCTTACAAACATTGTACGACAATATTTACCAGGAACGTTATATGGGTTTACCAGATGATAATATTGTAGGCTACCGGGATGGTTCACCTTTAACGCATGCAGGTAAACTGGAAGGCAACCTGATGATCATTCATGGTACAGGTGATGACAATGTGCATTACCAGAATTTTGAAATGCTGGCGAATGAGCTCATAAAAAACAACAAGCTGTTTACGATGCTGTCTTATCCCATGCGGGACCATGGTATCAGCCAGGGAAAAAATACAACATTGCACATGCGGAGGAGTATGGAAAAATTCTGGAAGGATAATTTGTAGTTAACCTCAAAGGTTGCGCTTTGATATTTCAAAATGAAAAACTGCTTTTGTATAAAAAGGATTTTGGCACCTAAGCGTGACTTACAAACGTCGAAGCTCGCAGTAGTACTAAAGCTTAATCAGGGAACTAACCCGGATCCCGATAGCTATCGGGAGGGATGTAATCGGACTCAGGGCCCTTTTTGGCAACTTTTCAGGCAGCAAAAAGTGCCAATAAAATTAGTTGTACATTAAAAGTCATTTAGTAACTTAACAATCAGTATGAGCACATATCCCAGTATCTTCAACGATGTAATCGGCCCGGTAATGCGTGGCCCATCCAGTTCTCATTGCGCAGCCTCATTACGCATTGCACGCCTGTGCCGCGACCTGATGGATGAAAATATCAAAGACATCCTGATTGAATTTGATCCCAATGGCTCGTTGGCAACTACGCACAAAAGCCAGGGATCGGATATGGGATTGTTTGGTGGTTTTTTAGGATGGGAGGCCCATGATGAACGGTTGCCACAATCCGAAAAATATATGGCAACAGCCGGTATCAATGTAAGCATCCAAATTGTTGATATAGGCAACGGTCATCCAAACCTGTATAAAATAACTTTACACAATAATAAAGAAACAAGAAAGCTCACCGCCATCTCAACCGGTGGTGGAATGATTGAAGTAATTGCAATAGATGATGTGCACGTTTCCATGGCGGGAGATTATTATGAAACACTGATTTATTGTAAAGAGCCCGAAAACATCATTGCATTTTTTAAAAGTTCCGTTCCATTTGATGCTATTGAATTTCACAAAGGCGAAATATCTTTTATTGAAATTAAAGCGCAGGCTTTTTTAGATGAGGCTATTTACAAAGAGTTGCTTGCCATGGAAGCTGTTTTGTTCATCAAACAGCTGCAACCCGTTTTACCGGTAATGGCACGCAAAGATCTGAAAGTGCCTTTTATTTCCTGTAATGAAATGATGGAATACAATGCCGGTAAAAACAAAGCCCTGTGGCAACTGGCAGTTGATTATGAAATGGCCAGGGGAAATATTTCTGCCCCCGAAGTTTTTGAAAAGATGAGAGCCATCATTCATATCATGGGCAATGCCATTGAATTGGGTTTGAAAGGAACTCATTATGAAGACCGCATTTTAGGAAGCCAGTCTTTACAGTTTAAAGAAAAACTGGAAGCCAATACATTAATTGGCGGTGAAACCAACAACCGCATCATTATGTACGTAAGTGCCATGATGGAAGTAAAAAGTTCGATGGGAGTAATTGTAGCTGCCCCCACTGCCGGAAGCTGCGGAGCCTTGCCGGGTGCTTTGTTTGGTACTGCACACTCCATACAATTGCACGAAGATGAATTGGTGAAGGCGATGTTGTCTGCCGGGTTGATCGGTGTGTTCATTGCAGCACATGCTACATTTGCAGCAGAGGTTGGTGGTTGTATGGCCGAAACCGGGTCGGGCGGCGGCATGGCTGCAGCAGCCATTGTAGAAATGAAAGGTGGAACACTGCAACAATCCATTGCGGCTGCATCACTTGCTTTACAAAATTCGCTGGGTATTATTTGCGACCCCATTGGTAACCGTGTAGAGGCACCATGCCTGGGAAGAAATGTGATGGCTGCAACCAATGCTGTATCCTGCGCCAACATGGCCCTGTCTGATTACGAACAACTGATCCCTTTGGATGAAGTGATAGAAACCATGAAAGAAGTAGGAGACCAGATCCATCATACATTACGCTGTACCAATCTCGGCGGATTATCCATCACCAATGCCGCAAAAAAAATTGAAGCGATGCTGGAAGAAGTACCAGGGAAATTTTTTAAGAGTTGTTAGTTTTAAATAAATCGCCGCTTTCCGTCTAAAAGAATAATCCCACAAAGCGTAAGGCCACAAAGTAGGGAGGTTTGGGGAAAACCAATTACATGCAGTTTAATTTTCTTTTTTTTGTTTTTTGTTTTTATCCGGGTTTACAAAAAAGATAATGGGCTCGCTCCTGCCTTCGCCGCTGCCATCAGTTTGTGTAACGGGGTTGTGGTCTTTATCGAGCGACTGGATCGTCCAGACAAAGGTTGGAAGTTTTGTTGTTTCATTATCATATGGCATAAAAGAAAGTTGTGGCTGCCAGATGAATTGTGTGGCTGCCATAATTTCTTTATCGAGCAACGGCTGGTTGCTGCGTAAAGCCTGCACCGGGCTTTGCGTGGGCAACACTTCAAAAACCTGGATGCGGTATGTTACCGGTGAAGTTTGCCTGGGTAACACCGGCGTCCACCTGAAAATGATGGCTGTTTGTGCTTTTTGCATCCAGCACTTCTTCATTATACGGTTTCATTAAAATGGGCAACTGGGTACTGGCCAGGTAAAAGTTCTTGCATTGCATTTCTCCCAAAACCCGGTAATCAACAGGATGTACCGGTTGTGTGCAAATGGTATAATTATCAGCTGGTAATTTCCCGGTTCTTTGTAAAGATGTTTTATATTTTCCGGTAAACATCATGTATTCCAGAGGCATTACATCGTTGGCTGTTAAGATCGTTTGTCCGCCACCGGGGTTTGGTGTAAATACAGGTGTTTTTGCCAGGTCGGAAGTAGCGATCACCGTACCGTCGGTTAACCGGATCTCGGTTTTAATTTTAAAAGGACCGGCAATGGTGCCCTGTGCACTTACGATCAGGGTAAGCACTTCACGCCTGTTGCCCCATTCCGATAACTGGGCAGGCGGTTGTGCCTGTACAATTAAGTTTGATAAAAGCTGGGCTGTGCCTGTTGTATAAATTAATGCGGCTATTATTAACAGAAGTATGCGTTTCATCATTTTTGTTTTTTTGTGTCAAAACGGTATTGAAATCCTGTACGGCAGGTGGTTTCCAGGTAATTGGCCCCGTTGGGAATGATTTCGTTTCCGTATTTAAAATAGTTGGTGGTTAAAAAGGTATTCCAGTTCAGTTTCTTTGTTATTTTAAGATCAATATTGCAACTGGCAATTACATTATTATTGCTGCTGAAGCTGTTCAGCTTTCCCAGTGTGTATTGCAACTGTCCCCTTAACTTCAGTTTCTTTTTGGCAGCCTGCATGCTTAAAGCTGTACTTAGTGTGGCCATGGTAATTTTTGCACCCGGCACATCATTATAAAAGTACAACACACTGAAGTCGGGCGCTATATCTTTTTCAAGGTAAGTGGGCACATAGGTTAGCAGGGCGGTGTGTGTATTGTTGGATGTGGTAAGCCCGGTGATCACATCCCGTTCATCGTACTTGCTGTAATTGTAACTCATGCTCAGTAAGTGCATGATCTTTTTACCCATAAACGTAAACGTTGGATTAATACCCAGGTCGTTGCTTACATTTTTTATACCATAGGGATTGATGCCGCTGGCTGTTTGAAAACCAAAATTATTATAGTTCACATTTAAACTGAACTTATCATTGAATTGGGTAAACCAGTTGAGGTTTCCGATAAACTGTTTTGCCTTGAGTGCCGTGTTGTTTACATTATTTACCCGCTGCCCCATACTTGCCACCACATTCATTTTTTTTTCCAGGCATTGAACCGGGTATTAAGTGTATAGTCAAGCTGGTCGTTTTGCAGAAAAGGATAGCCAATCGTTTGAAAACCTGCCCCCAGGTATTTAACCATTACGCCAATATCAAAATTTTGAGATTTTTTTCCAACAGCTGCCTGTGCAGCATAATCGGTTAAGGTTGATGTGCGTGCCTCAATAAAAGGTTTAAGGCTTTTTAACAATGGGGTTAAAGGCGTGGCCAGGTCCTTTGTAAAAGTTGACTGTGCCCCTTCTGCTTTAAAGTAAAATCCTTTTTCCAGGTACAGGTCCGATACGAGACTTAACACCACGCCTTCCTGTGGCCGGATGGTAAGCGGTGGCGGCGCCGATGACGACGGCACATCTTTTCCCTTGGCTATATTGAATGCAAACAAGTAACTGCCTTCTTTTTCGGTACCGATCTGTGCCATCCAGTTCCTGCGTTTATAGGCTCCCGTAACTGTTGGCGGGCCTGCCAGGTAATTGATGCCCTGCTGGGAGATGCCGGTAAAGAATTTAAAGAGAAATGTTTTTGGCCTGAGGTCGAAACCAACACCAAACACACCAATATCGCCGGTTGAGAGTTCCGAATATTTTAAATACTGTGTTCCCAGCTGCAGCTCGGCCCATTTGTATTTTGGGTTGATGCCAAAACTGTTCATGGGGTTGGTGATGAACTGCCCGAAGTTTTGTTTTTTAATACCGGCATATGGCCCGGCAAAATTGGTAGGTATGGCAGCAAAATTAAAATTGAACGGCAGGCTGAAATCTTTTCCGAATTTAAAATTGGGAGAAAAGTTAAACCGCACCTGGTTCCAGGGCCTGCGGGCATTATAGCCTGTCCAGCCGGAAGGGTTGCGGGTCAGGCCATAACCTTCATAGGTTATGCCCATGGTTCCGCTGATGTTTAATTTTTCTTTTACCGCTGCCTCCTGTGCATTGACTTTGTAAGTGGCAAGGCAAAGAAAAAAGGATGCGGCAATAATTTTTGTTTTCAACATATAGATCGGTTTGGGTTTCCTATACATACCTTTTCGCATACCTTTTACTGGAATCTTGTTTCTCGCAGAGCTTGTTCAATGCTGCTCTGTTTCCGCTGCGCTCAGCTCTGCGTGAAATGTTTTGTTTCTCGCAGAGGTGCAGGGGTGCAGGGGTCGCAGAGGGCTCTGGTTGAGTTGCTTCTCTGCTTCCTCTGCCCCTCAGCGTTCTCTGCGTGAAATATGTCTTTTTGTTTCTCGCAGAGGTCGCAGGGATGCAGGGGTCGCAGAGGGTTCTGGTTGAGTTGCTTCTCTGCTTCCTCTGCCCCTAAGCGTGCTCTGCGTGAAATATGTTTTGTTTCTCGCAGAGGTCGCAGGGTTGCAGGGGTCGCAGAGTTGTTGAGATCGCTGGAATTTCCCTGCTTCCTCTGCTCCTCAGCGTCCTCTGCGTGAAACTTTTTCCCGCTTCCTCTGCCCCTCAGCATCCTCCGCGTGAAATTATTCAACTTCCTTCAACATAACCATTTGCAATTCTTTTAACTCCATCCTTTAATATCTCCACATTAAAATTTATCAGTAATCCTATATTGATCCCGGTAAAACGCAAATAAGTAAAAGTTTGCATCGAGGCTACAGGGGCTAAAGCTTCTACTGATTTTATTTCAACCAGCACTTTGTTTTCAACGATTAAGTCTGCCCTGAAGCCGATGTCCATTTTTACCTCTTCAAAAATAACCGGTACTGCTTTTTGCCGTTCAATTTGTAAACCTCTTTTAATTAGCCGGTAAGCTAACAATTCTTCATATACACTTTCAAACAAACCCGGACCAACAGTTCTGTGTATGTAAATACTTTCTTCCAAAATGATTGATGTTACTTCATTGATTTTCATAATGTAGGGTTTTTATTGTTTACAATAGGGTTGCAATGATGTTTTGTTTCAACTACTCTTCAGTTTTCACTGCGTGAAATCTTGTTTCTCGCAGAGGACGCAGGGGTGCAGAGGTCGCAGAGGGTTCTGTGTTTCAGATGCTTCTCTGTTACCGCTGCGCATCAACTTTCACTGCGTGAAATATGTTTTGTTTCTCGCAGAGATCGCAGGGATGCAGGGGTCGCAGAGGGTTCTGGTTGAGTTGCTTCTCTGCTTCCTCTGCCCCTCAGCGTCCTCTGCGAGAAATTATTTCTATGTGACCCCTACATGAAATCACTTCTTTTTAATAACAAAATCAAAACACGCGATCACTTCACATTCCTTACAATCATTATCCCGGAACGTGAATTTCACACAGATCCTTCCTTTAAGTTCACAACAGTCAATTTTTGGCGGCGGCGGTAAAATAAAGTTGATGCCGATATTGGTACCATTAGGTATATTGATCTGGCTGCCGTTATTCCATACCACTTCCCGCGGGTTTTTATAGGCGCCGGCACCGCTGCCGTTAAATAAAGGCACGGTTGTTCCGCCAAACATGGATATTAAACCGGGTGCTGCGCCGATATTTAATGCCGATGTAATACTTGCCCAGGTAAATGGCAGGTTTACACATTTCATGCACTCTTTGTCATAATTATCTGTGATGGTATAGCTTACCACATTGGCCCTTACTTCTGTAATATTGGCCAGCGCAAGTCCGTTGATGGTAAATGTTTGCGCCGCCACCGTTGCATTGGGTATTTGCGTATGATCGTATTTAACTGTGCCTGTTTCGGCTTTTATTTCATACGGGCAGCAATCTTTTTCATCGCAAACGGTTTTGAATTTAATGACACAACTGTCGCAGATGGTATTGCCGCACCAGCCATACATCGTTACCGTGTAAGTACCTGATTGATTGGGTATAAATGTCAATGGCAGTGTTCCGGTAATCGCAGCGCCAACCGGTGGTTGCATACTGTATGTTACGGCAGCATTGCATTTTGCATCGGCACATAGATAATTTGCGTTTACAGTTACAGGTACCTTACATTTTACATCCAGTTGCTGCCCGCATTTGAAGGATTTTGTATTTTCATTAATAGTGACCGTTTGTTCTCCCCATTTGCTGCCTTTGCAATCGCAGTCAATACATTTCACTTCAAACTTAATGATACAACTGTCGCATATCTTATCGCCGCACCAGCCGTACATCGTTAACACATATACGCCGTTTTGTGTGGGCGTAAAGGTATACGCCGGCGGCAGGGTACCGGTAATTGGTAACCCTGTTGGCGGCTGCAAACTAAAAGTAACCTTTGGCGGACAGGCAGGATCTATGCAGAAATAATTTGCATTAAGTGTATAAGGTTTGTTGCAATCCAGTTTATAGGTCTTGTTACAGTTGAGGCTGATGGTTTTTGGATCTGTAACAACAGGAGGATTCTTGGTCTTACCAAGGGCAGGGTAATCTACCGGTAACTTATCCGTTTTTCCCGGGGTTAATGTGATCTTATCCCACTTGCTTTCTTTACAGTCGCATTTTTTACAATCAACAATGATGTCAATGATACAACTGTCGCAGATCTTATCGCCGCACCAGCCGTACATGGTAAGTATATATGTACCGGTTTGGCTGGTGGTAAACGTAAGGGTACCCGTACCCGTGATTGCCGGACCTGTTGGCGGTTGCAGCGAATAAGTAACCTTTCCCGGGCAGCTGGTATCCTTACACACATAAGATGAACTGATGGTATAGGTTTTATTGCAATCCAGTTTTTGGGCAACTTTGCAATTTAAAGTTATTGGGTTTCCGCCCTGCGGGACATTGGCTTTTGTTTTATTCAATGCAGGCGGCTTCTCTCCTTCAGAAACCGTAGGTTCGCCCCAATGGCGTTCCTTGCAATCGCAATGGCCGCATTTTTTAATGAATAAATTATAGGCGTTGGCTGTATCCGTGCAACCGTTATAAGTTACCACAATGGAACTATTATTCATACCATAAACCACTGGCGGCCTATTACCCAACCGGTTTAAAACCGGGCCGGTATATATCGGGCTGCCGTAATTGCCGTTCAGGAACCATTGCACGGTGTAATTCCCCGCTATTATCGGGCCACCTAACGCCAATGGTGGAACGATGGAATCATAATCGCAAATGGTATCACATCCCACCGGGAACAGGATCGTGGAAGGCCTTGGCTGTATGATACCGGCAAATGCATTACCAAAGCATCCGTTTGCAGGATTTGTAACAGTAACCAAATACATACCGGGCAAAGAGGTACTCATTACCGGTCCTGTTGCCCCGTTATTCCATTGGTATAAATAATTGGGATTTGGCGGTGTAGCGCTGGCAGTAAATGTATGGGGCACGCCGGCACATTTTATTCCGGGTGATGTGGATACCGTAACTACAGGTGCAATGCCAACCACCACACAGAATGTATCACAGGCAATACAGCCGGTTGAATCGGCAACGGTGATCACATAACTGTAATTACCCACAGTGTTTACTGTGATGCTGAGGTCAAATACATTGGATAATATGGCCGGGTTCCCCTGCAGGTTCCAGGCATAGGTTGATGAAGGAATATTTACCGAATTGTATAAATAAATATTGGCGACACCACCGTTCAAACAGGCTACCGAGCTTCCTTTAATTTTGGCAACCGGTTTTGGATGATGAAATATATAAGTAAGTGCCGATTTAACTGCACAGGCCCCGCTTGCTGTATTGGCAATTACATAATAACTGCCAACGGCACCTGTTGTGAATAAATTGGATGCCCCGCTTTGCACCAGTACATTATTGTGGTACCAGGCATACGTGGTAAAGCCTGCACCGGTAGCTGTAATGGTTGTGGTTGCACCCGGACAGATCTTCTGTACCGGCGTAATATTTAAAACCGGTGGAGCAATCACTGAAATGGTTACTGAATCTTTTGCCTTGCAACCGAGGGCATTGCTCACAGTTAATACAATGGTGGGATTGGAAGGTGTCAATCCAAAAGCATGCGTGGTATTCTGCATGGAAGAGGTATATCCATCACCAAAATTCCAGAGATAGTTTGACATACCACCCGGAGCATTAAACGCTATTGGCGTACCGGCACAAACAGGCGAAGGCGCCGTAAATGTGGCCGAAGGAAGTGTAACCACAACCGGCAAAGTGATGGTTGCTGTACATCCGCTGCAGCTGGAGGTAACCGTGAGCGTTACATTATAGGTGCCTGACGCACCAACCGTAAGTACCGGGCTGGCGGCTACAGGATTTGAAAAGGAATAACTGCCCGGTCCTGCTGCACTCCACGCATAATTGGTAATACTGCATCCCGAAATAACAGATGACAAATTATTCAGGTAAACTTTTTCGCAGTTTACAGAAGCTCCAAAATTGGCGGCAATGGGAACCACGTAATGGATGGTATCTACCAGCCTGCAGATATGCGGTGTAGGTGGAGGCGGGCAGTTTACATCAATATAAGCGGATACCACATAAATGCCCACGGACGTATATGTGTGTGCCGGTGTAAACCCGCCACTTGTGGTTGTGGAAAATGTTCCTCCATCGCCAAAGTTCCAGTGAATGCCTGAGTTAAAAGAATGTGGCGATGTTAAACTGTACACAGCAGAAAACTGCGGGTTATTACAGAAATTGGTTGGCGGCCCGATATTTAATGTGGCCGTAAATGGGGCTGCATCAGCAACAGGGTCATTTTCTGAAGGGCCCGCTTTATCCATATTGTTATTGAACTGCGGGGGCAGGAATGAAAAATCACAACCCGGCGCCGGGTTACAGGTAACCGTATCAATTTTTATGGAATTGGATGTATCCTTACAATTACCGCAACTTACCACCTGGTAATAATTGCCCACCGTAGTTACATTGAGTGGTGTATTTACTGCAGACGGGCCTCCCAGGGGCAGGTTATTTTTAAACCACTGGAACATACAGGCGCCGCCGGCAGCTGAAAATAAAGTAAGGTTGATGGGTTCTCCGACACAATATATCCGTTTATTGTTTGCCGTTATAGACACATTCGGAATATATTCCCTGGGAATAAAAATGCCGCCATAGCCGCTGCATTGTGAAGGGCATTTTACTTCATAATATCCATAGGTTATGGCCACATAGGTTGGAGACGTAGCGCCACTTATGGCCACCCCGTTCAAATACCACTGGTAGCAGGGCAATGCCGGGCTAACGGAGAGGGTTACACCGGGCAGGGTGCACAGGCTGCCGGATCGTGTTATGGTAATATTGGGTGGTGTGTTTATGGTAACCGGGTAATTAACTGCTGCATAATTACAGATCACCACATTTACACTTGCGCTGCTGGCTCCCGGCGATACAGTACCATGCCATAAAACTGAAATTTGGTTTGTGCCCTGTCCGCCCATGATGGTTCCGGCTGCTGCCGGTGAAATTGACCAGGTATAACTGCCGGCCGGTAAGCCGCCTGTTGCAGTATAGAACGGGTTAGGGCTTTGGTCACGGCAAACAGTAGACGTACCCGAAATGGTTACCGGTGGTACATTATTGATGGGGGATAACAGTTTTGTACCGGTACATCCATTCACTGTTTGTGAAACAGATAAAGAATGCGGACCTGTTAAATTCCACTGTACGATCACCGAATCATTATTGACGCCCATCTGTGAAATGACGGTTCCGTTTACTGACGGGGTCCATACAAACGGGCCGGTCATATTACTGCTAACGCTGTATGTATAATAGGAACCCGGGCAAATGGATGCCGGGCCAATAATATTATTTAATACCGGGGTTGGGTTAACAACCACATTAATTATGGCATTGGGATTACAGTATAGACCAGCATTGGCTGCTGTAGCTGTAATGGTATAATTACCGGCAGTTGTCCAGTTTACAGAGATCCCCGGAACATTGGTCATGGATCCTCCTACTGTATACCCGGTTAACGGGAAGATGGTCCAGTTTGCAAGGCCTCCTCCTGTAACACTGTAATAGCCAGCATTGCCCGTACAAACAGGTGATGGCCCGGTTGCCATAAACCTGTTTCTCACTTTTATTATTTTGGTTGAAGTGCCGCTGCAACCCGAATAAGGATTGTTATAACTACAGGTAACAGTTGCATTGCCTGCCGGTCCGCTCCACAGCACATTGATCGTTGGCGTATTCAGATTGGGGCCAACAATGGTGCCGCCTCCACCGCTAACGGTCCAGGTATAAAAAGTACCCGGCATTGCCGGCAGTGCATACGTGCCTGTTGCACCTACACATACGGTGTCGGGGCCGCTGATGGGCATATTGTTCCATAAAACCGGAACAATTAATGTTGCTGCATTGCCGCAAATTCCACCGCAACCGGTGGTAACAGAAACTGATGCAGGAAAATTGACCGGTGGTGTTGCATTCCACTGTACGGTAATGCAGTTGCCAGTGTTGTTGATGATGATGCCGCCATTAACGGTCCAGTTAAAAGGTGCGCAGCCGGTGGTAACACAATAGGTTGAGGTATCGCCGGGACAAAGCATCTGTTTACAGCCCGGAACAATTTTCGGGCCGGTGCCTGCGAGTACCGTGATAACCACGGTGGCCGTATCGGTACAGCCGCACCTGCTTTCCCCTGCAGGGCCTCCGGTTCCCCCGCCTCCATTCGACACCGTTAGTAATACGGTGTAAGTGCCGGGGGTTGTATAAACATGCGGCGGGGGGTTTTGTACATTCGATCCGGATCCATCCCCGAAATCCCATATATAACTGTTGGCCCCAAGCGAAGTACTGGAAAAAGTGATGGGTGTGCTGTTTGCGCAAACCGTTGTTGACGGAGCTGTTGTAAAAGAAGCAACCGGCGAATTGAGTAAACATACTTTGCGGGTAATGGTATCCCTGCAGTTGCCGCTGGCATCGGTAATAATAACCTGTATCAATCCTTCTGTTCCGCTGCCCCAGGTGATCACTTTAGGGTTGCCGGTTGACAGGGCCGGTGTTCCGCCAACCACTGTCCAGGTAAATGAAAAACCGGGCAGGTTGGGGAAAATATAATAGGTCTGCGCCGAATTTTTACATGCAGTAATGGTTTGTATGGAAGGCCCCGCGCCGCCCGGGTTTCCGCCCCCCTGGTGCGGATCCTTAAAACAGGTACTGTCGCCGGGACAGGGCATGATATCGCCCATTTGTTTAAGCACAAAATTGGGGCAACAGTTATTTACCTGCGAAAAAGAATTGGCTGTTACAAAAAGTATTGTCAGTATAATTAATATTTTCTTCATGGCAGTTTATTTGGAGTTTTTATCAGGGTTTGCTTTTTCACATCCTTCTTTTCGCTTTTCGTAACATACCAGTTTGTTACAGGTAGTACAATCGGTAAACTCTATCTTATATCGTATACACCACCTGAAGACAGCGCTGCAGCAGGGCGTGAGTTGCGGGGTTGTTATGTTTATATTCAGCGTTTGCTGCGGGCCGTTCCATTGCTGGCTGTTGTTGCCGTTGGTAAAATGCCCGTATGCAGCTGCGTCTTTATTGCAGGGGATGCACAGGTCATTTTCCGGAACCATTTCAAAATACACCAGGTCGGCTGTTATACTCTTAATGGTCTTTGCCGGTGTAGTGGTAACCGTTATGGGCTGGTTAAATGCAATGGTATTGTTGCCGGTGGAAATATTTCCCGGCGCCGGTGCATTTAAAATAAATTTCTTTTCATCACAGGCATCACAGCGGCAATGCAGGGTATCCCAGGCGGTTTCATTGTTGATATTATCCGGGTCGGTTGGCCAAATGGTTTCCACCAGGAACTTGATCGTCTTCATACTATCCACACAATTGATGGAAGCGGTAAATGCCTGCGATGCATTGGCATTGATGGTAAAAGGAATGGGCGGTACAGTTGGCGATAACGTGGTAAGCGGCCCGGTTCCGTTAACCCGGTATTTGATCGAGGTAACCTGTGCCTGGTTTGTTGGATGCAGGTTACTCACTTTAACATACACTGTTTGTTTGCCGTTGATGCAACAACCCACATGCACACTGTCGATCTTTGTATTGATATTATCATCCAGGATTTTAAAAGTAAAGGGCTCGCCGGTTCCGTTGTTGCGGCCCATGGGTTTTCCTTCGCGGTTAACGGCCTGAACGGTCCAGATAAAATCGCAGAGGTATGGCGGTTTGCAGGGGCCGGTATATAAATTAGTAACCACGGCCTGGGTAAGGTTCTCTACCTCTTTTGTAATAATGGGCTGGTTTGCCCGCATGGCCTGCATTCCATTCTGCCCTTGCATCAGTTGCCAAACCTTTAACCGGTAGGTAACCGGTTCTGTTGGTTTGGGTACAAGGGGCGTCCACCTGAACATCACCGGTTTCAGCATATCTTTTTTGAGGAACCTTTTACCGTTTTCCGGAGTTATAAGAGTTGGCGGAGCAAAATCTGTTTCTTTGGGTGTTTCAATTTTAAATACTTTACATACTTCGTTGCTGATCTCTTTGCGCTCCATAAAGAACTGGGCACAAATGGTATAGTCGCCGTCTTTGAGGTCGCGGCAGCCCGAAAAGGCGCCCAGCAGTTCACCGGCAGAAAAAGTGCGGGTGGTAAAATTATCAACCGGTATACCTCCTGTACTGTTGTTGCTGCAAATGACGGCGCCGCCGGATCGGATCTGGAGTACCAGGCGAATCCCGTTAAAGCGCACTCCCGGCGGCATTTGTGCTACCAGCAGCAGCGATCCCGGGGTATTTCCCCAGCTATCAATAACAGCCGGCAGCCTGTTCTTTACGGTAAAATTTACAATTTTTATCTGTGGGGCCTGGCTATAGGATACAGCACAGAGGAATGCTGTAAAAAGCAACAGGAGTAGTTTTTTCATAAATATAAATTTTGGTAACACGGGCCTTGCCGGGGCCTTGTCAATAACAATGTAACCTTATTTAATATTGTGTGCAAAGAAAACTTGTTAAGCCATGTGGATACAGTTTACCCCGGGCGGCAAACCTGTTTTTACCTGCAACACGGTTATTAATCACTAACTTGTTTTTACTGCCCGTTACCGGTTAAAATGCTTTAAAATAAGCCCTTCCGGAAATTGTTTAAAAATAGCCCGTACATTTAGCCCTGTTAATTTTATATTTGCCATCTAAAGAAATCATAATTATGAAGTTCATCGTTTCCTCTTCGGCCCTGCTAAAGCAGTTACAACAGATCAGCGGCGTTATTAATGCCAATACCGTTTTACCCATACTGGAAGATTTTTTGTTTGAAATTGAAAAGAATAAACTGACCGTGGTTGCCACCGACCTTGAAACAGTTATGAAAGTTCATCTTGACATTGAAGCAAAGGACCGAGGTAAAGTATGTATCCCTGCAAAAATATTACTCGACTCTTTAAAGAATATTGCCGAGCAGCCACTCACTTTTAATATTGATGACAAATTTGCGGTAGAGATCACCAGCGATAACGGTAAGTATAAAGTGATGGGCGAAACGCCGGATAATTTCCCCAAAGAACCTGCAGCAGATGATGCCAATGCATTTACCATGAGTTCTTCGGCACTGGTCACTGCCATCAACAAGGCTTTGTTTGCGGTTAGCAATGATGACCTTCGCCCGGCCATGACGGGTGTGTTCTTTGAACTGGATAAAAAATCGATCACTTTTGTGGCAACAGATGCCCACCGCCTGGTTCGTTATACCCGCAACGATGTTAGCTGCCCGAAAAAAGATTCCTTCATCGTTCCCAAAAAACCATTGAACCTGTTAAAAAGCGCTTTGCCTGATAATGATGATGAGCTGAACATTTCTTATAACAGCAATCATTTATTTGTAAAACATGGCGGCACCGAACTGGTATGCCGGTTGATAGATGCCCGTTTCCCCGATTATAAAGTGGTGATACCGGTCGACAACCCGTATAAGATGACCGTTAACAAGCAGGATTTTCAAAATGCATTGCGCCGTGTAAGTGTGTTCAGTAATAAAAGCACCAACCAGGTAGCATTAACCATCAGTGGCAGCGAACTGCAACTGGCTGCACAGGATGTTGATTTTAGTTTTGAAGGCAATGAGCGGATGGATTGCCAGTATGATGGCGAAGACCTTCAAATTGCTTTCAATGCAAAATTTTTAATTGAGATGCTGGGTGGTGCCGATACCGGCGATATCAATATGGAACTGAGTACACCCACCAAGGCCGGCATCATTAAACCAACCGAGCAGGGCGAAGGAGAAGAGTTGCTGATGCTGGTGATGCCGTTGATGTTGAATAATTAAACGCAGATTTATTTGATTGACCAGATCTCGCAGATATTAACCGAAGCAATTGCTTCGGTTTTTTTTTGCCCTGTTTTTGGTATAGAACCAACCATTCCTTTTTTATTAAGTAATTTTAGACATCATTTCACCTAAAACCTGCCTGCCATGTTTTTAATCATAATAGGAATATTGATCCTGGTTGCTACCATGATCGCATTAAAAGACAATCCTGCCCTGGCAAAATTCAGGTCTGTGGGCCGCATTGTTGGTTTCCTTTTTATTTTACTGGGTATTATCACATCCAGTGTAAAGCAGATAGACCCGGGAGAAGTGGGTATAAAAATATTGTTCGGAAATATTCAGCAGGATGTGCTTGGGAGCGGGCTTCATTTTGTAAATCCATTACTGGAAATAAAAAAGATGGATGTAAAAACGCAGAACTATACCATGACGGGTGTAAATGATGAAGGAAGCCAGTCGGCCGATGATGCTATCCGCGTATTAACCAGCGACGGCCTGGAAGTAACCATTGACCTGACCGTATTGTACAGGCTGATCGGCGCTGATGCGCCACGGTTATTAAGAGAAACGGGGGATGATTACCGGGATAAGATCGTGCGGCCCATTACCCGAACAAAGATCCGCGACAATGCCGTGTATTACCAGGCGGTTGACCTGTTTGGCAGTAAGCGTGATGTTTTTCAGCAGCGCATTTATAAAAGTATTGAAGAGGATTTTAAAAAACGCGGGTTGATGCTGGAGCAGTTGCTGGTACGAAATATCACGCTGCCCAATTCGGTAAAGGCATCCATCGAATCAAAAATAAATGCAGAGCAAGACGCCAAAAAAATGGAGTTCGTTTTGTTAAAGGAAAAGCAGGAGGCCGAGCGTAAAAGAGTGGAGGCGCAGGGTATTGCCGATTACCAGCGGATCATCAATACCGGTCTTACTGATCAGCAATTGCAGTACGAACAGATCAAGGCCATGAAAGAACTGGCATTGAGTACCAACGCAAAAGTTATTGTAATGGGCAAAGGAAACACGCCGATCATTATTGACGGCAAACAATAATAAGTATGAACTTTAAACAGGTAGCAACTTACGATAATTACATGCTGGCCAATATGACCATGGGGCTGATGACAGAGAATGACATCAAATGCCAGTTGAAGGATGAGAACATCATCACCATGGACCCATTGCTGAATCCGGCGGTTGGTGGAATAAAGTTATTGGTTGAAGAAAAGGATTATGATCGTGCGCTGGCTTTAATGCTGCAGGCCGAAAATGATTATTTAAAAGAAGTACCATGTCCCAAATGCAGCAGTCATACACTGGTAGTGGAAGAAAAAACAAATAACCCCCCCGATTTCTGGGGTAAGTTAAAGAACCAGGTATTGTATGGGCAAACGTCAACCTACAGTAAAAATTACCGCTGCAGTAACTGTAAGGAAATCTTTTCCGAACTTCCGTTATCATTTTAATTGTTGTAATATGAAAAGAATTATTGTACCCTTTTTTGCAATATTTTTTACCCCGCTTCCTTTTCACAACTTACCTGTTATGCTGAGCTGATTGGGGAGAAAACTGTTTTTCCTGCAAAAAATTCAACTGTTAAAAATGAATTTGGAGAAAAAGCCATTGAAATAAAAAGAGAAAATATGGATGGCCCAGGTGTATAAATTTTTTTACCACAGATCAACGCAGATTAAATAGCTCAGATTTTCACAGACAATCTGTGCTAATCTGTGAAAATAATTTGTGGTATCTGTGGTTAATCCTCCATACGATAAAGTAAATTGCGATACAATTACACAGCCAGATGAAAAAATTGCCATGATACCGGCCCGGTATGCCGCCACCCGTTTCCCTGCCAAGCTGATGCAGCTGCTGGGCGACAAAACGGTCATCCTTCATACATATAACAATACGGTTGCCACCGGTTTGTTTGATGAAGTGATGGTGGTTACCGACAGTGAAATCATTTTTAATGAAATAACATCGCATGGCGGCAAAGCGGTGATGAGCAAACGAGAACATGAAAGCGGCAGCGACCGGATCGCAGAAGCCATTGCCGATCTGAATGTAGATATTGTGGTGAATGTACAGGGCGATGAACCTTTTGTACAAAAAGAACCGCTTGAAAAACTGCTGGCCGTTTTTTCAGACCAATCGGTACAGGTGGCCTCTTTAATGCAGGTTTTAACCGAAGAAAAATTCATTGCCGACCCCAATTATGTAAAAGTGGCGGCAGATAAATATTTCAATGCCTTATTTTTCAGCCGCAGTGCCATACCATACCACCGCGATAAAAATACCAGTCCTGTTTATTACGAACATATCGGCGTGTATGCTTTCCGCAAAGCCGCTTTACTCAATTTTACATCCTGGCCCATAACGCCGCTGGAGGCTGCAGAAAAAATTGAATGCCTGCGTTACCTCGAAAACGGGGTGCCGTTGAGGATGGTGGCTACGGAATACATGGGAATTGAGATTGATACCCCGGAAGATTTGCTGAGGGCAGCTTCGTTGCTGAGGACTTAACCTCAGATCAAAGAGAATAAAACCACAGATTAAAGGGAAAAAAACCACAGATCTTCACAGATTGATTCACAGATTTACACAGATATTTGTTGGTAAATATACTTTTATGGAAACTATAAATGATCTTACCTATAAAGTAATTGGTGCTGCCTATAAAGTGCATCGTGTACTTGGCCCCGGGTTACTGGAAAATGCTTATAAAGAATGTCTTTATTATCTTTTAGCCAGGGATGGCATTTTTGTAGAAAAAGAAAAATCCCTGCCCCTTATTTTTGAAGAAGTAAAGTTAGAGGCCGGGTATCGTATTGACCTGTTTGTTGAAAATAAAGTGGTTGTTGAAATCAAGGCTGTTGAGTCATTTACTGATGTACACATGGCACAGGTGTTAACATATATGAAACTTTCAGGCTCTGCAATTGGCTTATTGCTTAATTTTAATGTTGCAGATATGAAAAAAGGAATAAAAAGAATGATCATTTAGTTTAACCACAGATGGCCACGGATTGAATGTCACAGATGGCCACAGATTTTATCTGTGTAAATCTGTGAAACCAATCTGTGCAAATCTGTGGTAAAAAAATGGCCATCTGTGGTAAAAAAAGTAGTAAAAAATAACTTATGAGTTTCAGAAATTTTAAAATGGTTGGCTATGTCATTTATGGCCGTGGTTCTTTTAACCAACTGGATGAGATCATTGCGCCGCACCGCAAAGCAAATGCACCAATGGTGTTTTTGGTTGATCATTTTTTCGAGGGGAGAGAATTAGTGAATCGTGTTCCTGTACGTGGCAATGATAAGGTCATTTTTGTTGATGTTACCTACGAACCCAAAACAACCTATGTTGACAGCCTGGCCAATCAACTTAAAGAGGAGTTTGGTACCGTGAGTGGTGTGATCGGTATAGGCGGCGGCAGTGCCATGGACCTGGCGAAAGCAGTTTCATTAATGATGACCAACCCCGGCAGCAGTGCTGATTACCAGGGGTGGGACCTGGTTAAAAATCCCGGTGTTTATAAAGCGGGCATTCCAACTTTAAGCGGCACGGGTGCCGAGGTGAGCCGTACCACGGTGCTTACCGGTCCCACTAAAAAGCTGGGAATGAACTCCGACTTTACGCCTTTTGACCAGATCCTTTTAGATCCTGAATTAACTGCTGGCGCGCCGGCCAACCAGCGTTTTTACACCGGCATGGATTGTTATATACATTGTATTGAAAGTTTGAACGGTACTTTTTTAAATGAATTCAGCAAAAGTTATGGCGAAAAGGCATTGCAGTTGTGCCGGGAAGTGTATGTACACAAAACCGGTTGGGATGCCGACAGTGACGACAAGCTGATGATGGCCTCATATGCCGGGGGGATGAGCATTGCGTACAGCCAGGTGGGTGTGGCGCATGCGGTAAGTTACGGGCTCAGTTATTTGCTGGGCACCAAGCATGGCATTGGCAATTGTATTGTGTTTGACAAGCTGGAGGAGTTTTATCCTGAGGGCGTGAAAGAATTTAAATACATGGTTGAGAAGAACAACATTGATATCCCCAAAAATATCTGTGCCGGTTTAAGTGATGAAGATCTTGATAAGATGATCAACGTTTCGCTGGGCATGAAGCCGCTTTGGGAAAATGCATTGGGGGCAGATTGGGAAAAGCAGATGACGCGGGAAAGGTTAAAAAATCTTTATCAAAAATTATAATTTCTGCGATTTTTTTATTTATTTAAAGGGATGCGACAGATCCGTTTAACCCCCCTTATTCACCGCAACAAAGAATGCATTGGAATTTACTTTGACAGGAATTCCGGGCTGGAACAGATCATCCGTTTACAACCGGATGTAAAATGGAGCAAGACACATCACTGTTGGTACATTCCATTGTCCGAAACAGCTTTTCGTTTACTGAAAAAAGACCTGGAAGCCAATGCTGAGGTTGATGTTGCTGCCTTGAAAACATTTTTAGAAAAAAGAAAAAAGGTAATTGCCACATCGGCAAAACCAAACAGTTTTACCAGCAAGGCGGCCCGGCTTTGAAGTAATGCAGGCGGCTCCGGTAAAGCCCGTTTCCAGAACGACAGCCTGGGAGTTGAGTGATGAAAATTTAAAATCGTTGCAAAGTTTTATTGAGGTATTGCAATTAAAGTCATACAGTGCCTCTACCATTAAAACCTACCGTAATGAATTCATGCAGTTACTACAGTTGTTGAAAAATAAACCGGTTGACAGTTTAACAGTTGCCGATCTGAAAAGGTACATGGTTTTTGCAATGGAAAACCAGGGCATCAGTGAAAACACGGCACACAGCAGGCTTAATGCGTTAAAATTTTATTTTGAGCAGGTTTTGGAGAGAGAGCGGTTCTTTTGGGAGATCCCGCGGCCAAAGAAACCGGCATTATTACCCAAACTGCTGAATGAAGCTGAAATAAGAAGGCTGTTTAATGCGCTGACCAACAAAAAGCACAAGGCGATGTTGTTTACTGCTTATAGTGCCGGGCTAAGGGTGAGTGAAATTGTAAACTTAAAAATTGCGGATGTAGACAGCAGGCGCATGCAGCTTTTTATTGCCCGTGCAAAAGGAAAAAAGGACCGGTATGTGAATTTAAGCCCGGTTGTGCTTGATATTTTACGGAATTACATGAAAGATTACACGCCGAAACCTACAATTTATTTATTTGAATCGGATCAAACCAGGGATGCTTATCCTACCCGTACCGTACAACAGATATTTACCAATGCAAAGAATAAAGCAGGTATAAAGAAGGATGTAGGTGTTCACAGTTTACGACACAGTTTTGCCACTCACCTGCTTGATAAGGGAACTGATATCAGGTATATCAAAGACCTGCTCGGCCATTTTAATATAAAAACAACCGAGCGATACCTCCATGTGAGTAAGCAGCAGCTGGTAAATATTGTTAGTCCTTTTGATGATCTTTGGAAAAATGAGCAGATTGATTGGTAATTTCCTTCACTTAATATACAGTTTTAACAAATAAAGCATTAATTTAACCACAAATAAAAATGCTTAAACCAGGAATGTATTATAATTATTTTTAACTGTCATTTGCGCAATAAACAATACAAAATGAATAACCTTAAAGTATTGGTATCCAGCATCGAATTGGTTGGTTAGACAGCGCATAATAACATCAATACACCTGTTAACGCCATTAGGCAACCCGCCCTTTAATCCAGCCAATGTGTTTTGCAGCTCAAATATATTTTCGGGTGGTTTTTGAATTACGCAGCTGTTTTGTATTAATGGAATGACGGTTTAACGGGGTTTCAAAAATCCCGACGGCGCGGACGAAAGTGCACTTTCGGTCGCGTGGGCGACGACTTTTCGAAGTTCGCCTTTTCCCTTTGACAAAGTCGCTATATTAGACAGTTACATTCGTATATATCCGTTTACAAAAAGCTTTTGGTTGACCGTAATCAAAAAAATGGTATCGCCGTTTTCGCTGACAGCCGCAGCAACTTCGGCAATCGGCCATTGCCAAAATAGCTGCGGCTTCAAAACAAAGGCCGGATAAGCGGTCAGCTCACACAACGGCGTATAACATTGGTATTGGCGCAATACG
>JADJBP010000012.1 GCA_016703625.1 Chitinophagaceae bacterium
ATCCGGTTCAAATCCATTTGTACTGGGTCAGCACCATCTATTGTTGTTTTCAACACCGGGAAGCTTATTTAAATTAATGGCAAATCTTACACACATCGGTGGTGGCAGAATCTATCTAATTTTGAATTAGACTTTGCCAAGTTATAATAAGTGCAACTGGTACAGCATTATTAACCATGGATACCTTAACTGTAACTAATGGCAATGTAACTTTTGGCATGACCACGGCGGGTTTTAATTTAAGAGGAAATGTATCAGTTGCAGCGGGTGGTGTTTTAAATTTTGCACCTGCTACGGTCCAAGGTACATTAGATTAAATGGAACAGACCACAGTCAATCAGTAACCTGCGAACGCTTAGTTTTGGTGCTAACCAGAATGTAGAAATTAACAATAATGCGGTATGACTTTAAACGCCCCGGTTACATTACTTGCCAATCTTACTTTTACTTCTGGTTTATTAAACACAACAGCAGTAAATCTTTTAACAATGGGTGCAGCATCTACCGTAACCGGTGCATCCAATGCCAGTTATGTAAATGGCCCGGTTAAAAAAACGGGCAATACCGCTTTCACTTTCCCGGTAGGTAAATTAAACGGCTATGTCCCAATAAGAATAAGCAATTTTGTTGGCGGCGCGGCAACCGATCAATTTACGGCAGAGTATATCCGCGCAAATGCAAATGCACTGGGAGGTATTACCGATGCATTTATAGATCATGTAAGCTATTGCGAATACTGGACACTGGACCTGAACAACGGTACACCAACGGTTGACATTACCTTTTACTGGACTGCCAATAATACCTGCGGCGGTGGTGCTTATATCACAAGTTTACCTGAACTTGAAGTTGCACATTTTGATGGGGCAAACTGGAGTACAAGCAGTACCGGTTTCAGTGCCAAGAACGGAACTGCATTTGTTGGCGATATTACCTGGCCGGGAGTTAGTGTATTCAGCCCGTTTGGTTTTGCAAGCATTACGGCTGGCAGATAACCCGCTGCCCATCACCATCAATTATTTCAATGGCGCCAAACAGAACGGCAACCATTTGCTGAACTGGAAAGTTACCTGCTTCAATACGCCGAATGCAACGCTTGAGCTTGAACGCAGTACCGATGGCCGCAATTACAGCAGCATCTACAGCATTTATGCCACAGCGTTACGCTGCCAGCAGCCATTTGATCATACCGATATCGCACCGGCCAAAGGCACCAATTACTACCGCCTTAAAATGACCGATGCGGATGGCAAGATCACGTACAGCAGCATTGTTCACCTGATCAATGCCGTTAAGGGAATGGATATTCTGAATATTTCGCCCAACCCCATTGTGAACGGCAACTGATGTAAATAAGCGCCGCCGAAAAACACAAATGGAAATGCTGATCACTGATATGCAGGGGCGTGTGCTGCAGAAAATAAATGCAAACCTGATCGCCGGTTTCAATGCCATACCGGTTAATGTGCGCAGCCTGGCAGCAGGTACTTACCAGTTGTATGGTAATACTGCAGATGGCCGTACCAGGGTATTGCGTTTTGTGATACAGTAAAAAATGTTATAGTAAATAAATGGGTGGTGCGATATAAGCAAGGGCGAAAGTATATTTTTAAGGCTCTGCCGGCATGCCTTTTTATTCTTCTTTTTGCAGCTTTTTATATTATCTTTATTATTCATTCCATTGAATTTTCCTGCACTCGTTTACTAATAAGTGATAATATAATATGCAGTATGAAGAATATTTACCTGGTCTTAGCCATTTCATTCCTCACCTGTAATACTGTATTTGCACAGGTTACCATATCCGGCGGTTCACCGGCTATAAACGGAAATTATACAACTTTAACTACGGCTGTTACCGGTGCATTTGCAGCTATTAATGCCGGGGGCTCACAGGCAGGTTATGATATATTAATAACTATCAATGCCGATATTGTTGAACCGGTTACCGCCGGCCTGCTTGGGGGCGATTGGGCCAGTCTTACTATTAACCCGGCCGGTGGTGCACCGAGGTTGGTAAGTGCAAATTATAACGGTGCATTAATGAACTTAGCCGGGGTTGAAAATGTTACTATCGATGGATTGAACACCGGTGGGAACGCTCTTACTATTTCAAATACCAGTGGTACGGCAAGTGCTATCACCATCAGGTTTGCAAATGATGCATCCGATAACATGATCGTAAGATGTACATTGCTTGGCTCCAGTGGAGCCCTTACAGCTGCAAGCGGATTAGCAACCATATATTTTTCCAGTGGTATCACAACGGGGAATAATTACAATACGATTACTGAATGTAATATAGCTGCATCTGCAACAGGCCCGGCAAGGCATGCAATACAATCTTCAAGCATTGCTGCTGCTCCAAACATTAACAATACGATCTTTGGAAATAATATTGCTGATTTTTTTCATCCTGCTGTTTTTTCCGGTGGTATAAGTCTTGGTGCATTTAATTCAGACTGGAACATCTCTTATAACAGGCTTTACCAAACAGCAACCCGCATCGCAACAACCGGAAATACACACACTGGTATCCTGATCAGCTCAGGATCCAATTATACCATCACCGATAATATCATTGGCTTTGCCAATGCGGCGAATACCGGAACTACCAATATGACCGGCATTACATCCGGTGCATTGGGTGGTACATTTCCCGGCGCTTTTACAACAGGAACCGCTGTTTGCAATCCTACCCGTTACAATGCCATTCAATGTGCATTTACAGCAGGTGGTGCTGTATCTTCTATTCAAAATAATACTATTGCCGGCATAGCGTTATTTACCAGCAGTAATGCAACCGGCGGTACGGGAATATTATGTGGCATTACAGTTTCATCCGGTAATGCCAATATTGGTACGGTAACCGGTAATACCATTGGCAGTGCCATCGGAACAAGTTCAATTTATGTAGCTGTACTACTGCCGGTATCGAGTAGTGAGCCGGTTTTACTGTACCAGCACCAACAGCATCAACATTCAAGAATAATACGATCGGCGGTATTGATGTATCCGGTACCACAAATACAACGGCTACTGCGTTTAAAGGAATTGAAATAGGAGGCACAGGTACTTATTCCATTATCAATAATAGTGTGGGTAATGCAACGCCAAATAATATACGCACGGGATATTTATTAACCGGGGTAAACCTGTCTAATACTGCCACCACACCTACTGCAGCTTCGGGCATATCCAATGTGAGGCCTATTATATGCTCCGTTAACAGTACTTCACTGGATATTAACAATAACATTATCCAGGGTATCCAGGTTAGTGGTACCCAAACTTTTTTTACCGCGATAAACAATTTAGGTACAATACCCACAATCATCAATATTAATAATAACCAGGTAGGTACTGCAAGTACAGGTGCCATAAACTTTATAGCAGCAACTTCGGGAGGTATTACCCTTATAAATAACTCGATGTCGACCGGGACAGCTATCATTAATATTTCGGGTAACTCCATGCAGGGGATATCCTGTGTATCATCCGGCAATTTTATGGCCATCAATAACAATGGTGGTGGAGGGTCTGCTATAGATATCAGCAATAATCAATTGGGTACAGCCTCGGGCGATCTTATAACGTATAGCGCTGCCACGGCAAATGGCATCTGTCGATTTTTACTGCAGGTGGTACTGCAGCTGCAGGTACATTAACCATACAAAATAACAGCATCAGGGGAATTGTGCATGCAGTTGCCGCCACTGCTTCGCATTTTTATATTTACAATTTCGCCCTTGGCCTTTCCTCGGTAAACATAGCTGGTAATACATTTATAAACTTAGATGTCAATACATCTGGAAATATAACTTTTAGTACAGATGCCGGTGGTTTAACTGCTACCGGTACATCCAGTTGCAGCAATAATGCTATTACCGGATTCAATAAAACCGGTGCCAGCGGTAATTTAATTGGTTATCAATCCGGCATCAATAATGTAAACGGTTCCAGCATGACGGAGACCGGAAATAATTTTTCAAATATTACCATGACCGGAACGGGTTCGGCCATACTATGGCAAAATAATTCGGGCGTGAGTTCAGTAAATGCTCCAAACCGAAACATTTCCGGGAATACATTCAGTAATATTTCGGTTGGCTCAGGAGCGCTGGTTGTTATGGCTTTAAATACCGGTGCAGCTACTGACTGTTCATCCAATACGATCTCCAATATTTCTGGTACCGGATCAATTACCGCAATGGATATCGGTTTAGTTAACGGGCAGGGGACACACAACTATTCTTCAAACACGATATTATCACTTGTATCAAACGGTACAGGTGGAGATGTGACAGGTATCGGGCTTCATTCCCTGGTGTTCACTGCCAATATTAACGGTAACAGTATAACCGGTCTCTCTTCAACCGGGGACAATGCCGCGTTGTAGCGGAAGGTATTACCTGGTCAGCGGCGGAACAGAAACCGCCATTTTTGATAACCTGGTCAATGATCTCAGTGGCAGTGGTACGGTTATTGCCTGCTTTATATGGGATCAGGGTCATTGATGGATTGTTGGTTAATGTGTACAGGAACAAGTTGCATTCGTTCACTGAATCCGCTGCCATATCAGCAGGCTCTTCGGCGGTGCACGGTATTTTCATTGATGGAGGCACAACAGTTAACGCGTATAATAATTTTATTGCACAACTGAATACGCCAAACGCAAGCTTAGCAAACGGGATCATAGGATTTGCCATTATATCTTCAACTTGGTCTCTACAAATTATAACCTGTATCATAATTCCATTTACATTAACGCAGGTTCCACCGGTGCCAATTTTGGGAGCTCGGGTGTTTATCATGTATCCAATGCTGTTGCAACCACCGGTGCATTGAACATGACAAACAATATCATCGTAAATACATCAACTCCCAATGGAACAGGTTTAACAGCAGCTTACCGGCGTGCGGATCCAACGCTCACCAATTATGGTTCAGCATCAGATTATAATTTATTTTTTGCAGGAACTCCATCTGCAAACAGATTGATATTTTATGATGGCACCAACAGCGACCAAACAATGTCAGCATATAAAACAAGGGTAAGTACAAGAGATGCAAATTCGATCAGTGATTTGCCAAATTTTGTTTCTGCAACCGACCTGCATTTAACAGCAAACAATTGCCGTATAAATGGAAGGGGAACACCCCTTGGTACTGTTACCGATGATATTGATCTTGATTTTCGCCATCCAACAACACCTGATATTGGTGCTGATGAATTTACAGCAGTCGGCAGCATCATTTTAGCCGGTGTAGCCGGTACGGCTGTTTGCGATGACAGGACGGTGGATATAGCAGGTACAACCTATGTTACCAATGTGTGCGACCTGATTGCCAGGGGTGATTCCTTCAGGTGGCGATCCTGTTACCGGGAACATCAATGTATGTGTAAACCCTGGATGCAGCCCAACTTTATTTTAATCGTCAGCCTTATGTGCAAAGGCATTTCGACCTGGAGCCGGTAACCGGTAACCAAACCAGCACATCGGCAACTGTTACCTTATATTTTACGAATGCGGAATTTGCATTGTACAATACTAACAATCCCGTTTGGCCGCCGTTGCCAACCATTGCCGAGGCGGTAATGCAGATCCAAACCTGGCCAATGTAAAAGTGACGCAGTTCCATGGCACAACCACAGACTTCCAACAAGCACGCCGGGTAATTAACCGGGCACTGCGGTGCTGCTCACACCAACATCTGTTGTATTGAATGGAACCACCTGGGAAGTAACTATGAACATTGCCGGCTTCAGTGGTTTTTATGTGCATAGCAATATGTGGAATGCACCTTTACCGGTATCTGTGAATTACTTTACCGGTGTTAAACAGGGCAGCAATCATTTGCTGAACTGGAAAGTTACCTGCAACAGTACGTTAAGGGCAACCATGATACTGGAACGCAGTGCAGACTCCAGGAACTTTACGCCGATAAATTCCATTACTGCCGATGCGACCCGCTGTAACCAGCCATTTGATCATACCGATGCACAACCATTGCCGGGCATGAATTATTACCGCCTGAAAATGATCGATGACAATGGAACCATTTCCTATAGCGGCATCGTGGCCTTACTGAATGCCGTGAAAGGTTTTGATATCATCAGCATTGCTCCAAACCCGGTAACTACAGGCAACTTTAAGCTGAATATTACCAGTGCAACTGCTGTAACCATGCAGGTTATTATAACCGATATGCAGGGCAGAACAGTGAGCAGGCAAAGCATCCCGGTTGTTGCCGGTTTCAGCAGCATACCCATGAATGCAGGTAACCTGGCAGCAGGAACCTATACCATACAGGGTATCATTGCCGGTGAAAAATCAAGGATCATACGTTTTGTAAAACAGTAATTGTAAATGCTATATAATCGACAGGGGTCTTGCGAAAGCGGGCCCCTGTTTTTTTTTTGAACGTATTCCCAGGCGGGTATTCTGAAAGGGACTAGCCGTCATTAGGCTACGTGTCTCCGCCATAAATTAGTTATAAAGGGAGGTGTCAGGGTGAGTTTGTCGAACCCGGATTATTCTTATAAACCCGCCTTCGACTCGCCTTTGCGAAGCCGCTACGGCGGAGCAAGGCAAGCTCAGGCTGACAGAATAAATATTTGAAAGTGAGTTCCATCGTTTTCTTCGTCGTTATTCAGTGACATGTTTCCTTATTACGGCGGGCCTGGGAAAAGGGGTGAACAGGATAAATTATATTATTGTAAATAATAAGAAGATCCTGCCATAAAGCAGGATCTTTTTGTAGATTTATGTACCAAAATGCAACCGTCCTTATTAAAAGCGTACTGTTTAATCACCGTTATGAAAAAGGTTTTTATTGTAGTAACCTTCTTTTATATAACTGCCTCTAACCGGGCACTGGCTTTTATAATCCGCCCAAAGCTGCGGCAACATTTTCAAACCTTGTATTTTTCTCAAATGCAACCGATCATTTCCGTTCGGTACAAAGTGGCGACTGGGGCTCATTGTTAACCTGGCAATCTTCTCCCGACCTTGCAACCTGGGCCGCAGCCACCTTAATCCCCGACAACAATGCCAATACCATCAGCATACGCAATGGCCATACCGTTACCGTTAGTACCAGCCAAAGCATGGACCAGGTGACTATTGATAACGGTGGCATCTTACTCTATTCGGGCGGTATGTTAACGGTGAACGACGGGGCGGGCGATGATATCACGGTGCAGAACGGGGGCGTGTTTACACTGGCAGTTAATGCCACGCCGCCGGATTTTTTGGCAACAGCCACAGCCAATATACTAACCGGCGGTATATTGCGTGTATCAGCAACCGGTATCACTTTTGCCGGTACCGGTGTACATGCCAATAATTTTATTTACCAGCATGCATCGGTTTTGGAATACACACCTACCATGCCCTTTGCCACATCGGGTGTGACTTATTTTCCCAATGTAAATGCGTTAACTATACCTATTTTCAGGACAACGGGCAATATAGGGTTTGCAGGGGCTATTGCGAATACCCTTATCAATGGAGTATTTGAAGCCAACGGAAATATTACATTTGACAATAGCGGCACAAAAACTTTCCGAAACGGCATAACGGGTACGGGTAATGTGAATGGGTCAACCTCCGGTAAATTTATCATCAATGGCAGCACGGCAATTTTGGGTGGTACACGATTATTAACACTGCCAACAGCAGATGGTATGGATATCGGAGCTTCAACCACAATATCCATGGTATCTTCAAAAACGGTTATTGGCAATATAAACCTGCTGGCCAATGCACTGGTGATGCTGGGCAGCCATAGCCTTACCCATACCGGAACCATCAATGGCGTAACCACCACATCGCATATCGTAACTAACGGTACGGGTAAACTGGTAAAAACAAATGTCGGAGCATCGTTTACTATTTACCCGGTAGGCCCCAATGCCACAACCCTAAATTCCGTCGCGATCTCTAACGGCAGCGGCTTCAATTACGGGGTACGTGTGGAAGTGGGCATCAACCCCACCATCGATGCACCGCTGGATGCGGTTAACCGTACCTGGTTTGTTACGCCCTTTGGCGGAAACCCGGCAGCGGTGAATGTAAATTTCAGGTATGAAGCCGCTCATTGTAATGCCGGCTGGACCCCGCCACCGGCCCAGCTGGAACTGGGTTTATATACGGGTGTCTGGAACGTGGTGCAGGTTAACCTTACGCAGGCAGGTACCAATCCCTACCAGGTGCCAACGGTTGTACCCAATTTCGGGGATGGTATTGAAGCGCCGCTGGTGCTGGCCAATATCGGGGCCATTTTGGCGGTATCAAACGGGGTTTCGGTGAATTATTTTAATGGCAACAAACAAAATGGTATCCATGTATTAAACTGGAAACTTTCCTGTAACAGCACATCAGCAGTTAATATGGTTATGGAGCGCAGTACAGACGGAATCAATTACCGGGGAATTTATATGGAAGATGCTGCAGCAATGCGTTGTGACCTGCCTTTCAGATTTATGGATATCAATCCTGCTGCGGGTGTAAATTATTACCGCATAAAAATAACAGGTGATGCCGGTAAAATTAATTACAGCCCGGTTGTGCGTTTAATAAATGCAGCCAGCGGAATTGAGGTAATGGATATTACTCCAAACCCGGTAATAAACGGGTCATTTAATTTAAAAATAAGTGCGGCTGCAAAAATGGATGTTCAGCTCGTGATCAGTGATATGCAGGGAAGGATATTGCAAAAACAGACTGCCGGTCTTATTTCAGGATTCAACAGCATAGCGGTTAATGCAAAGGCGATTGCGAAAGGAACTTACCATATTTCTGTATATGCCAGTGAATTTAATACAATGCCGGTACGCTTTGTAGTTCAATAAATTTTAACCAGGCTGGTAATTACACCCCTTTGGGGTTTTGTGCAACAATTTGATAACATGCTATAATAATTATACCCCTTTGGGGTTTTGTGCAATATTTTTTTAACGTGCTATAATAATATCACCCCTTCGGGGTTTTGTACATTAAAATATTAATATTCTATAATAATTATACCCCTTCGGGGTTTTGTGCAATATTTTTTTAACGTGCTATAATAATATCACCCCTTCGGGGTTTTGTACATTAAAATATTATTATTCTATAATAATTATACCCCTTCGGGGTTTTGTGCAACATTTTTCTAACGTGCTATAATAATTACATCCCTTTGGGGTTTTGTGCTACATTTTTTTAACGTGCTATAATAATATCACCCCTTCGGGGTTTTGTGCAACATTATGATATCATGCTATAATAATTATACCCCTTTGGGGTTTTAACATTAAAATACTATTATGCTATAATAATTTCACCCCTCCGGGGTTTTGAACATTAAATAGTATTAAGCTTTAATAGTTACACCCCATAGGGGTTTTGTTAAACATCTTACGATCACCCCCAAGGGGTGGAATGATTATAGAAAAAATATCAGCACCTTGCCAAAACCCCGAAGGGGTGACAGAAAGACCGGCAGGATGGGAGTGTAAAAATATAATCGCAACAAAGAATCCTCATAAAACCCCGAAGGGGTGGAATGGTTATAGAAAAAATATCAGCACCTCGCCAAAACCGCGAAGGGGTGAGAGGAAGACCGGCAGGATGGGGGAGTAAAAATATAATCGCAACAAAGAAATCTCTAAAACCCAAAGGGTGGAAGGTTATAGAAAAATATCAAACAAATACTTCACCGGCCATGTGTGGATAACATTCATGGAAATTTCAACGTAACAAATACTTTTCCTCGTATTTCGATCTCGAATTTTTTGAGAAATTCAATATATTCCTGTTTAAAGGTTTTCTGTTGATGATGTTTTTCCTGGTTAAGGATATAATCATACACCCGTTTTATATGAGAATGCGAGTATGAAAATGCACCGAAACTATCCTGCCATGCAAATTTGCCTTTTACGAATTTATGGGTATTAACAAAATTTGTTGAATTATTCTTTATATCTCTTACCAGGTCTGATATGGCCATTGCGGGCTTTAAACCTACAAAGGCATGAATATGATCGGGCATGCCATTTACAATGATTGACTTTTGCCCTTTGCCTTTTATTATGCCGGCAATATATTTATGTAATTCCGTTTTCCAGCTATTTGAGATCAGGTTCTGCCGCCCTTTTACGGCAAAAACGATCTGGATATAAATTTGAGAAAATGTTCCGGGCATGGTAAATAGATTTTTGTTTTTAGAAATATCATCTACTCAAAACTAAATCCGGCAAAATCAAATAAAAGGGAAAAATCCCGGCGGATAGCAAGATTTTCCCATCATAATGCTAAAAGGAATTTCTTATATTATCAAAACCACAATTCCTTTTTATTCATCAGCTTACCAGGTTATATTCAGGTTGCCTGGTTTTGTGAGACACGAACCAGGGTAAAGAATATTATAATAATTACACCCCTTCAGGGTTTTGTGCAACAATTTGATAACATGCTATAATAATTATACCCCTTTGGGGTTTTGTGCAATATTTTTTTAACGTGCTATAATAATATCACCCCTTCGGGGTTTTGTACATTAAAATATTATTATTCTATAATAATTACACCCCTTTGGGGTTTTGTGCAACAAATTGATACCGTGCTATAATAATTATACTCCTTTGGGGTTTTGTGCAATATTTTTTTAACGTGCTATAATAATATCACCCCTTCGGGGTTTTGTACATTAAAATATTAATATTCTATAATAATTATACCCCTTCGGGGTTTTGTGCAATATTTTTTTAACGTGCTATAATAATATCACCCCTGGGTTTTGTACATTAAAATACTTGGGTTTTTGGTTCCTTGGGGTTGTGCCCCTTGGGGTTTTGTACATTAAAATATTATTCTATAATAATTTCACCCCTTTGGGGTTTTGTGCAACAATTTGATAACAATCCCCATTGCCTGGATTCGTGGATTACGAACCGAAACTGAAACCGAATTGTGTTTTAAAATGGTTCGTGAGACAAGAACCAATGCAAAGAGATGCTTCCAAAGTCAACTTGACAGTCATTGCTGATGTAAATGTGAGTTTGATCCTTAAAAATGCTTCGTGAAACACAAACCAGGGAAAGAAGGAAAGCTGTGACAGGTTCTAATTATCCAGGTATTTTTTTATGATCACAAAACTGATCACCAGCAATAAAAGCAAAATGATGATGCTGATGTACAGCCAGGGCTGGTCTTTGAGCCTGCGTTTTTCTTTAAGCTGTTTCTTTTTGGCGGTTTGTTTTTTCAGGTCTTTATTGAGCTGCTCAACCAGTAACGTAAGGTCTTTTTTATTGTTGAAATATTCGAGCCCTTCTACAGCATCATTCATAAAATCATCCGCAGCCATCTGCTTTTCCACTTCATGGGCTTCAGCAGCGTTTAATTTTTTATTCAGGTAATCAAGCAGTTTATCCTGCTCAATATCCTTGTTCAGGTTGGATAATATATCTTTTAAATCATCGCTCATTGTATTTGTTGAATATTGATCATTGATTGTTGGTTATTGGTCATTAAGTCATTGGTCATTGGTCATTGGTCATTCGTTCCATTATGATCTTCAAATTCCTTTTCCCGTTCTGAATATGGCTCTTTACCTGCATAACGCTGAACCGGCTTTGTTCTGCAATTTCCTGGTAACTCTTTTTTTCGAGGTAAAACAAAGTTACGCATTGTTGCTGCTCATTGTTCAGCTGCTGCAGGGCAGTTGCCAGCAGGTCGAGTGTTTTATCTTTTTCAATATAACTGTTTTTTTCTTCGGTTTCAACAGGGGTGGACATGGTTTTTTCATTGATCTCTGCCGTAAACCTGCCTTTGTTCCGCAACTGCATCAGGCAATGGTTTTTGGCGATCATGTACAGCCAGCTTTTAAAATATTCCACTTTGTATTTATGCAATTCGCTGATGGCCTTTAAAAAAACCTGTTGCACGGCATCTTTGGCTTCTTCTTCATTTTTAAGGTATTTCATGCCCACACCCAGCAGCAGCAGGGTGTACCGTTCCAGTAAAATGCCCAGCCATTGCTGGTCGTGGCCCGCATAAAATTTGCTGAGCAGTTCGGCATCGGTAATATGTTGGTATTTGCTTTTGTTCAAAATGCCAGGGCAAAAAGGTTTGTGATCCGGATCTTTATTTATTAAATGGTTTGCTGGTACATATCTTCATTCACAATTTTCAGTAAGATGTAAACAAAGGTCATTTCCATAAATGATAAAGTTGCTGATCAGCCGTCGTTCATCTTAATTCCGTGGGCATCCTGCCCGTTGCTGTTGATGTTCACAGGTTGATCCTGTTTTGCGGTACCGTTGGTTTTTCCGGAGCTGTCAAAAAATAGCATCTTGATGGCAATGAGGATCATGAGTATGGCAAAATATTTCTTTAATGTTTCCTGCGGTAAGCTGAGAGCGATGCGGCTGCCGAAAAAACTGCCTGCCAGGAACCCGATGGCCAATACGCCTACGATGCGGAAATCCACATGGCCCTGTTTGTAATACTGCAGCACGCCAAAAATGCCTACCGGCAGCATGATCATCGCCAGCGATGTACCCTGCGCGGTCTTTTGGCTGAAGCCGATAAAATAAACCAGTGCCGGCACAATGATGATGCCGCCGCCTACACCTACCAGCCCGCTGAGCATACCGGCTGCAACACCCACCAGGATGATGATCAAAACAGTTTGCATATCCATACTTTTCTTTTTAGGGATCATTTGGGAAATTTTGTTTTGTAGAGGGCCATGGCGTTCTCAATAATGGCAAAGGCTGCTTCCTTATGCTGAAATTCATCGATCACCACTTTTTTATTTTCAAGCACTTTGTATTGTTCAAAGAAATTACGGAGTACGGCCATAAAATGTTTGGGCAGCTGGTCCACATCCGTATAAAAATTGATACCGGGGTCTTTGGTGGCCACGGCAATGATCTTGTCATCAATTTCACCATTGTCGATCATCTGCATGTTGCCGATAACGGTAGCTTCTACCAGGCAGAGCGGCTGTATACTTTCGCTGCACATCACCAGGATGTCGAGGGGATCGCTGTCCAGTCCCAGTGTTTGCGGTATAAAACCATAATTTACGGGGTAATGAAATGAGGAATAAATAATGCGGTCGAGTTTCAGCAGGCCGGTTGTTTTATCCACTTCATATTTGGTTTTTGCGCCCTGCGGTATCTCAATGACGGCATTCACCGTTTGCGGAGCTTTATTTCCGTAATGTGCGCCGTGCCAGGGGTGGAGTGTGTACATGGTTGGTTGGTTAAACGTTGTTACGTTAACTGGTTAATACGTTAATACGTTAATACGTTAATACGTTAATACGTTTAAGTGTTTTTATTTTTTGAAGTAACTGCTTTTATTCTTGATACTGGATACTTGATACTTGATACTGGATACTTGATACTCCATCAACTCCTGACTCCTGACTCCCGATTTATCCTCCGTAGCTTTAGCGAAGGAGGACTCCCGTCTCCAATTCAACTCCTCACCACCAACATGTACCCGGCGAAAGTGGCAGCAATGCCCAATATCACACTAATACCGATATACATCAATGCCAGGCCGGTCTTTCCGCTTTGCAGCAATCCCACATTTTCGAGCGAAAAAGCAGAGAACGTGGTAAATCCGCCACAGAGGCCGGTTGCAAGGAACAGTTTCCAGTTGTTTAAAACAGCTTCATCGCGGATGCTGAAGGCATAAATAATGCCGATGGCAAAACAACCGGTGATGTTTACCAGCAGGGTACTCCAGGGGAAGAGTTTTGTATTGATCAAAACACTGCACGCAAACCTGAGCATGGAACCGATGCCGCCACCCAATCCAACCAGTAAAATATTTTTAAGCATGATGCGGTTTATAAATTTCCGGAAAAAGTATATTTCAGGTCAACCAGCCATTTTTTTTCGGGCCTCACCAGTTTTAAAATGGTCTTATCTGTACGGCTGTAACTGTTGCTGTAATTAAAAATAAAAACGCTGTCGGTCACATAACTGGTTTCGTTGACGATGATGTCGGCCTGTTTCAGTTTTTCAAGAATGGCTTTGTCTTTCTGGCTGTACTGTTTTTTAAAGCGTTCAAATATCTGAACATTGGTTTCATCCTTTAGCAGGTATTGTTCGGCTGCCGTAAAATCATTGTCGAGCAAATTACGTACAAATGCCGTGGCTGTTTCCATGTCGGTGACCGGTAACTTTTTTTCTTCGGTGTTGCAGGAATAACCGGCTGCCACAACAAACAGGAAGAGGAGGAATTTTTTAATCATGGTTAAAGTTAAACATCTTTCCCTATACCCAAAAAAAAAGCATCCCGTTTGTGGCGGCATGCTTTTATAAAAAAACCGGTGGGATTCTTATTTTTTCATTTTGTCATTGATGGAATCCAGCATCTTCATACCCTTTTCCATCGCTTCTTTACTTTTTTCCATCATGATCTTTAAAGAATCGGGGTCCATGTTCTTAAATTTTTCCATTTCGGCTTTCAGCTCACCCATCTGTTCATCCGTCATCCCTTCTTCTTTCATTTTATCTGAGCCCATCTCCATCAGGGTATTCATATCCATGGCTACTTTCCAGCTGCCACCTTCTTTTTGTAATACAAAATCAACCGCATTACCGTTCTTTTTATCCTTTACATTTACTGTAGCCCTGTCACCATCAATTTTTGCTTCGGCAATTTCCATGTTGTTCCTGTCAAACTGTTCTTTGGTTTTATCATCCATGGTATTCTCCGTCATTTTCAAGCCCGTTTCCATAATGTCGAACATGCCCTTGCTGTCGGCTGTTGCCAGTTTACGGGCAGCAGGAATATCTTTTTTCGACATGGCATCAAAAAAACTGATCAGTACGGCTTTGGGATCTCCCGCATCGCTTTTACAACCGGTGATGTACAATACCGAAAAAGCAACAAGAGCAACAAATAATTTTTTCATAAA
Source organism: Chitinophagaceae bacterium (assembly GCA_016703625.1). Taxonomy (GTDB): domain Bacteria; phylum Bacteroidota; class Bacteroidia; order Chitinophagales; family Chitinophagaceae; genus Ferruginibacter. The sequence goes on from JADJBP010000012.1 coordinate 14,929, forward strand.
CGTTGATTTTTTTTAAGTTAAAGCCGGGTTAAATGGTCCGGCTAAGGCATAAAATTAATTGTATTTTTTAGTTTTTGATTTTTTTTTATTTCACCTCCTGCGGTGATCACTGCCCGGTTGTACAATGCCCTGCAACGGGTTATTGGCCTTTCTTTTTACGGTCGATGGAATCCAGCGCCAGCTTGGCTTTTTCGAGCATCATTTTCAGCGTATCCCGGTCCATTTTCTGTAATTTTTCGAGACCGTCTTTCAGGTCTGCTTTCTGGGCGCCCATATTTCCCTTCATGCTGTTGAACATTTCATTGCCCGGTTTGGAAAGGGCAATTTTCCAGGAATCGTTCTCCTTAACCAGTTCAAATGTGTGGGATGTTTTTTTTGTGGTTCCGGTACTGTCGGGTACTTTGGAAACGATCTCGGCCTCAACGGTTGCCCGGTCGCCGTTGATCTTTTCATTTTTCAGGTGGTACTCATAATTCTTTGCATTTTCCCTGATCTCGCCGGTGATCCTTTCGCGGATCGTTTTCATGCCTTCCGGGTCGATACCGGTCATGAATTTTTCTGCCGCTTCCAGCATGGCAATATCCTGGCTGGTAATATAATTTTTCATGGAATCGATCTGTCCGTTCTTCATGGCGGTGAACATGCCGTCGAGCACAGCAGTGGGTGCAGTTGCCGGATCGGGTTTGCATGCAGCCAGGGTTGCTGCCAGGCAGATGGCTGTGATCATTTTTTTCATACCTGTTAGTAAATTTATTTGTGAATTTATTTATGAAGTTACTGTTTTCAGTCACATATAAAATACCGTATATAAAAAAGGGCAGTAGAAACTGCCCCTGGTATGTGAAAGGTTAGTAAGATATCTAATTAAGTGGTCTTCTTTTTTTCTGTCGTGTGCACATCATCTTTATTATAGGCCTTGATGATCTGTTTCACCAGCCTGTGCCTGACCACATCTTCTTCATTGAGTTCGATATGTGCAATACCCTCAATATTTTTTAAGATACGGGTGGCTTTGAACAAACCGCTCGACTGGTTCTTGGGCAGGTCGATCTGTGTGGGATCGCCGGTGATGATGGCTTTGGCACTGGGGCCAATACGGGTCAAGAACATTTTTATCTGCAGGTCATTGGTGTTCTGTGCTTCATCCAGGATGATGAAGGCATTATCCAGGGTACGGCCACGCATATATGCAAGCGGTGCGATCTCGATGGTACGGGTGCTCATATAGTAACCGAGTTTATCGGCGGGTATCATATCGTCGAGTGCATCATACAGCGGGCGTAAATAAGGGTCAATCTTTTCTTTTAAGTCTCCGGGCAAAAATCCAAGGCTTTCACCTGCTTCCACGGCAGGCCTGGTTAAAATGATCTTCTTTACCGACTTGTTCTTTAATGCCCTTACCGCCAAAGCCACGGCTGTATAGGTTTTGCCGGTACCTGCGGGCCCGATGGCAAACAGGATATCATTTTTATCACAGGCTTCCACCATCAGCTTCTGGTTGGCTGTACGTGCCCTTACGGTTTTACCATTGGGGCCAAATACCAAAACATCATTGGGGTTGCGGTCCATGAAATTATCCACGGCCCGTTCATCATCACCACCCAGTATCTGTTCAAAATAATTGGCGCTCATGTGGCCGTTGCGTTCGAGGTAGCGGAGAATGAGATCAATTTTTCCCGGGCGCCTTCAATCTGTTCAGGTGCCCCGCTTAATTTTATCTGCGTGCCCCTGCTGAGAATTTTTAATAGTGGGAATTTCTTTTTTAAGATGTCTAATTTACCGTTGTTGACGCCGAAAAATTCGATAGGGTTTACGGTCTCGAGGTTAATGATCGTTTCTGTCAATGGATCTTAATTTTGCCACTGTTGCTGTCATGCTGATTAAAAAAGCATACTTCGCAGCGGTTAGTTAATAATTTTGTTTCAAATGGTACTACTAACATGTCTCTATACCAAATGTAACGAATTGCATTTGATACATCACAAACTTACTTATACACACAACGCTTTTTTTAGTGGAAAAGTTTGTGTAATAAAAAATTTAACAAATGGGATTTTACAATATAATGTTAAGCATGAACTGTTAAAAAAAGATGCTGCAAAGCCCTTGTTGTACATTGTATCATTCAGTACAGGATAAACGATCTTAATTATTTTTTGCCCCTGCAATTTACCCGGAGCAAGTAAAAATGAAAATGCCTGGAATAAATCCACCAATATATTTTTAATTTCCCATCAGCCGCTGTTTCTGCGCTGCATATTCTTCGGGCGTGATAGCGCCTTTCTGCATCAGTTCAAAAAGTTTCTGCAATTCATCGGCGATCATCTGCTGCGATGGCTGTGCAGCAGGATTGACGCGGGCAATGGCTTCGGCAAGTTGTGTTGCCTGGTTACTGATCTGCATTTTTTTATATTCCTCCTGTGCATGGGTGATGGTATCTTTCAGTAATTTGGGATGATGAATGAGTTCGTATTTTGTTTCGCCCATCTCGGCAGCCGTTTGTATATCTACATTGCCAAAACCAAATATGCGCCCAAAGATCGACTGGTCGTATTCTACATTATTTATTTTATCGAGCGGGCTTTCTTTGGAATAGCGGGTAATAAAACCTGTTTCATCAATGATGCGCAGGTTGGTAACGGCCCAGAGATTGTGCCGCCAGTTCAAATATTCGATGAACGGGTAAAGTGCAGCAACAGCAATAATGATCCACGCAGTAGTATTGTTGAGCCACCAGATCAGCAATACCGTTAACAACAGCCATGCAAAGAAGGGCAGTACCAATCTTAACCAGTGCTGCCTTGTTATTAATAATATATGTTCGTCTTTTTTAAGTGCTGTACGCATTGCCGGGGTTGTTTAGTTAACCGTAAATTAAATAAAACATGGGATAAGTTACAGGAAAAAATAATTAGCCGGAAAGCCGGAAAGTCGTTTATATTTTATTATTTCATTTTTCCGTCTTCCCGGCAAAAATTAATTAGTCGGGATGATTGGATTCGAACCAGTCGGGCCCTCGTGCCAACGAAGTGCCCCGCCTTGGCGGGGGCTACATCCATTCAATAAAATTAGTCGGGATGACTGGATTCGAACCAGCGACCCCGTCGTCCCGAACGACGTACGCTACCGGACTGCGCTACATCCCGAAATAATTTATATTAAAATAAATAAATTAAAATTACAAATGCAACAGTCCTGCCTTATACAATGTATTCACCGGCTTATTGTCCCAAAACAATTCAAAATCCTCCAGCCCGGCATTTTCATAATCGGCCTGAACTTCCTGCCTGGTTAATGTTTTAGGGTTTGATATGGATGTGCTTTGTAAAATTTGGGCGAGCCATTTACCCTGTACCACATCAACTTTAATATTGACGGTCTCTTTTTTAGTCTCAAAACTGAGGGATAACAACTCCCACTGGCTGCCTTTTTTAGTTTTGATGATGGTTTCTGTTTTGGGTTGATGGCCAAGGAAAATAATTTTTGTATTGGGGTTGGAGTTTACGATCTCAACTTCTTCAATGGCCCTGATAATATAATCCGGGGCAATGGTTGTGCGTGGTACTTTATGATCAAACCATTTTTGCAACGGGTAATCAAAACAGGCGCCATGCATATAATTGAGCAGTGATTTCTTCAATCCAAAACTGAAACTTTCATGATCGGCGCCGGTGGGGTCTGTATGTTCAATATCATTGTTGGCAAAGGTGCCTGTAACATCTGAAACTTTTTTAACCGAATATTTTTCCGGGTCAAGTCCAACCGGGCTGTGTGCCGTCATGGTAAACAAATGCCAGAATGCCGATTGCAGGATACCGGCTTCAAAAAGCTGCCGCACCATTTCCAGCGAATCAATGGTTTCCTGCGCGGTTTGCGTGGGGAAGCCATACATTAAATAAGCATGCACCATGATACCGGCTTCGGTAAAATTTTTATTGACCTTTGCTACCTGCGCAACGGTGATGCCTTTTTGTATCAGTTGCAGTAACCGGTCAGAAGCTACTTCCAGTCCACCCGAAATGGCTATGCAGCCTGATGCTTTTAATAAAAGGCAGAGGTCCCTGGTAAAACTTTTTTCAAACCGCACATTGGCCCACCAGCTTACCACCAGTTTACGGCGGATGATCTCGATCGCCAGTGCACGCATGAGGGCAGGAGGGGCGGCTTCATCCACAAAATGAAACCCGTTCTGCCCGGTTTGTGCGATCATGGCTTCCATGCGGTCGCAAAGCAGGGATGCATTGATGGGCTCGTAGTTTTTTATATAGTCGAGCGAAATATCACAGAAGGTACATTTCCCCCAATAGCATCCATGCGCCATCGTTAGTTTGTTCCAGCGGCCATCGCTCCACAGGCTGTGCATGGGGTTGATCACTTCAATAACTGAAATGTATTTGTCGAGGTACAGGTCACTGTAATCGGGCGTGCCCACCTGGCCCTGCTTATAATCGGTGCAGGCAGTATTGTTAATGTAGGTTACTTTACCGTCGGCTAAAGTAAAAGTTCGTTTTAATTCCTCTTTTGTTTTTTCTTTATTAATATGCTGCCATAAAATTTCAACGGGTGCTTCGCCATCATCCAGTGTTATAAAATCAAAAAATTCAAAAACACGGGCATCTGATAAAGACCTTAATTCGGTATTGGCAAAACCACCTCCCATGGCTACTTTCACCGCCGGGTAATTTTTTTTGATCCATTGCCCGCAGCGCAATGAAGTGTAGAGGTTCCCCGGGAAGGGAACAGAGATGGCGACCAGCTTTGGCTGAAGGGTTTCTATCTTTTTTTGTAAAATAGCGATCAGTATATTATCCAGGTATGTATATTCCTGTTGCATGGCACTGTACAGTTCATCAAAACTGTTGGCCGATCTTCCCAACCGCTCGGCATACCGGCTGAACCCAAAATGTTCATCAATGGTTTCCTTGATGAGGTCTCCGAGGTCTTCGAGATACATGGTAGCCAGGTGTTTGGCTTTATCCTGTATGCCCATGCTGCCGAAAGCCCATTTCAGGTCATCTAATTGTGCAAAGCGCCCGGCCTCGGGTAAAAATCACGCTTGCAAACCAGGTGGGCAAGGGTAGGGCTTTTGCCTTGTAAAAACAACATCACGGCATCAATGGTATTGATATAATCTTCCTGCAGGGAAATGATCCTTGAAGCGTTTGCTGAATGTTCTTTTTGCCTGCCTGTCCGGTAGGCAGGTTGGGCATTTATTGCGGCAAACAAATGCTGTAAGCCTGTTTTTGTAAACAAAGCCACGGTAACTTCAATCCCAAGGTCGGCCTGGACAGCATGTATATTTTTTGTATTGAGGAAACCTTTCAGGTATGCCGTGGCCGGGTAGGGCGTATTCAGCTGGGTGAAGGGGGGTGTTATTAACAGAATAGATTTATTCAAACGGGTGTTGTTTGGAACAAAATTATTGAATATTAATCTAAGGGCTATTTTTTACCACAGATAACACAGATGTTTGTCACAGATTATCACAGATTTTTTACCACAAAGCACACAGAGCAGGAACACAAAGAGCACAAAGATCATCTGCGAAGATCTGTGCTGTATTTTTATCTGTGTTATCTGTGGTTAACACTTCTTCGTGTACTTAGTGTTGTATTTTCCTTCGTGTCCTTTGTGGTAAAATCCATTTTGCGGAGCAAAATATTTAACTTGCGCCCATGACCCCAGAAAGAAACGACCGCCTTGTATCAGTTTTAAACAAACGGCAGCCCGATCTTACTATATTATTGGAAAATGTATTTGACCCGCATAACATTTCTGCAGTAATGCGTACCTGCGATGCAGTGGGCATACAGGATATTTATATACTCAACACAAAAATCCCACCACATAAAAAATGGGGCGCCAAAAGTTCATCCAGTGCTGCCAAATGGCTTACCGTTCACCAGTTTACCGATGCAGCCGAATGTTTTACGGAACTGAGAAAGCATTACAAAAAATTTACACCACGCATTTAAGTACTGATGCCGTTGGGCTACATGAATTGAATTTAACAGAACCTGTGGTTTTGGTATTTGGCAATGAACACAGCGGCGTAAGTGAAGAGATCATTGCCATGGCCGATGGAAATTTTATAATTCCGCAGGTGGGGATCATCAAATCGCTGAATATTTCTGTTGCCTGCGCGGTAAGTTTATATGAAGCCTACCGGCAAAAAGCAAATGCAGGGCATTATGATAAAACCAAACTGGAAGGCGAAAAACTTGAACGGCTGCGGAATGAATGGGGGTTTATTGAAGAGTGATGTTTTGCGGGGAGGGGGGAGATGTTAATACGTGAATACGTTAATTTGTTAATACGTTAATTCGTTAATTCGTATAGGGGATTGAATGTATCAAATAACAATATTATGTCTTTCCTTCTTCCCGGCTAATAAATAAAAGCTGTATATCAGGTGAAGTATGAACGGTTACCGCAATTTGCTTCATTTCAGATAACTTTAATGCTCCAAAACTATAAGTATGAAAAAAATCGTTCTTCCTGTATTATTGCTGATCTGTGCTCAATTAAGTGCACAAATGAAAAAGTCTTTAGACCATTCTGTATATGATGGCTGGAAAAGTATTGGTGAACGCATGATCAGCAATGATGGTAAATATGCTGTCTATGCCATAAACCCCCAGGAAGGGGATGGTGAACTGACCATTCAAAACCTTTCGACCCTGGCTAAAACAACCATTGCCCGTGGATACAGCGCCGTGATCACCGAAGACAGCCGTTATGTTGTGTTTAGGATAAAATCTTTTTTCCAGGATACCCGCCAGGCAAAAATTAAAAAGAAGAAGGCCGATGATATGCCCAAAGACTCTATAGGGATCATTGAGCTTGGGAAAGAAGCTATTGTGAAATACGCCAGGGTAAAAGGTTTTAAAACGCCTGAAAAATCCGGAGGCTGGGTAGCTTATCAAATGGAAAAACCACTACCGGATACCTCAAAAGCCCGGAAAGGAAAATCGGCAGCTATTGATTCTGCAAAAATGAATATGGATATGCTGGTTAAACTGGCCGATTCCATCATCCGCAGATCGGTAGAATCAGTAAAACCGCAAAACCTCACCCGCGAAGAAGTGATAGCGGCAGCCAATAAAGCTGCCAAAGAGATCATTAAAAAAGGAAAGGATGAAATATGGAGCGGTGAAGATGAAGACCTGGATGCAGAAGGGGATGAAGCCCCGGGTGCCGGTGCCGCACAGGAAGGTACTGACCTTGTGGTAAGGCGTTTATCAGACGGGAAAGAAATTACATTTAAACTGGTGAGTGAATATTACTTTGATAAAAAAGGTACCAGGCTGGTCATAGAAACCACCAAAGCTACCAAAGACAGTAACAGCAAGGCTTTTGTTTTGATCTATAACCTGGATGCGGGTAAAACGGATACCATCATGCGCAAACTGAACAGTGCCGCAAATTTCAGTTTTGATGAAGATGGAACGCAACTGGCGTTTGTGGCTGAACGTGACAGCAGTACAAAGTCCCTGCAGAAATTTCATAAACTCTGGTATTATACAAGCGGGCAGGACAGTGCCAGGCTCCTGGCAGAAAAAAATACCGTGGGTATGCAGCTTGGTTATACCATCAGCGAGCACGCTGCCCCCAGGTTCAGTAAAGATGGAAAGAAACTGTTTTTTGGAACGGCGCCCATCACGCCTGCCAAAGACACTACGCTGGTTGATTTTGAACTGGCCCGGCTGGATATCTGGCATTACAACGACGATTACCTGCAACCGATGCAGCTGAAGAATTTAAGCAATGAGCTAAAGCGCAGTTTTATGGCTGTGGTAAAACCCGGCGATGATAAGATCATTCAGCTGGGTACAGAAGATATAGATAATATCAGCCTGGTTGATGAAGGCAATGCAGACTGGGTTTTGGGTGTAAGCAATAAAGGAAACCGCATTGCCATGCAATGGGAGGGCCGTGTTAAAACAACAGCTTATGCCATCAGTACTGCTGACGGTAGTAAAAGGCTGATCAAAGCCAATTCGCCGGCTAATTTTAATGCATCGCCTGCAGGCAGGTATGCGTATTGGTATGAACCGGATACAAAAAATTATTTTACCTGGAACAAAGCAACCGGCTTGATCAAAAACATCAGCAATAAGATCAAAGAACCGCTGTATGATGTGGAGAATGATGTGCCTGATCTTCCAAGGGCTGCAGGTATTACCGGCTGGACAGCCAATGACCGGTACCAAAAAAAGTAGATGAAGTAAGCGACCCGGTTTTGTTAACAGCAGGCCCTTACAGTTTTAGCAACCCGGTAAAAGCAAAAAATGCAGACCGGTACCTGGTACAACGGTCCAACATCAGTAAAACTGAATTGTTTGTATCTGCCGGCCTGGTGAACCTGGGCCAGCTGACCGATATGGCTGCCCAGCAAAAGGATTTTAACTGGGTTACTGCAGAACTGGTGAAATGGAAAATGCTGGATGGGAAAATGAGTGAAGGCCTTTTGTATAAACCGGAAAATTTTGACCCGAAGAAAAAATACCCGGTCATCTTTTATTTTTATGAACGCAATGCCGATGGTTTGTATACCTACAAAGTGCCGGCACCCAGCGCCTCCACGGTTAACATCCCTTATTTTGTTAGTAATGAGTACCTGGTTTTTGATCCGAATATTTATTACAAGGATGGAGAGCCCGGCAACAGTGCCTATAACAGCATCGTAAGTGCTGCCCGTCATTTATCAAAAATGCCGTTTGTTGACAGTACCAGGATGGCCCTGCAGGGACAGAGCTGGGGCGGCTACCAGATCGCATACCTGGTTACCCGTACAAATATGTTCCGTGCTGCATGGGCAGGCGCTCCCGTTAGTAACATGACCAGTGCCTACGGTGGTATTCGGTGGGGTACCGGTATGAACCGCCAGTTCCAGTACGAACGTACACAAAGCCGCATTGGTGCAACTTTATGGCAACGGCAGGACCTGTATTTAAAGAACTCGCCGCTGTTTGCAGCCGATAAGGTAAACACACCGCTGGTGATGATGCACAATGATGCAGATGGTGCCGTACCCTGGTACCAGGGTATTGAATTTTTTACAGCCCTGCGCCGCCTCAATAAAAAAGTCTGGCTGCTGCAATACAATGGCGAAGACCATAACCTGGTTGAACGCAGGAACCGTAAAGATCTTTCCATAAGGCTCGGGCAATTCTTTGATTATTATTTAAAAGATGCCAAACCTGCCAAATGGATCAAAGACGGGTTACCGGCTACAGAGAAAGGTAAGGATTGGGGATTGGGTGTTGAATGACAACAGGAAACGGAAATATTACTTATGCCGCAAAAAAAATTAATACAGGATAAATACCATGAATAAAAAAATACCGCAGCAGGCTTACTAATTGTTTGTATAACCATTATTTTATCCTGCTCAACTGCTGAAAAAAAAGAAGCAAAAGCTGTTTATACACCTGATTCAAAAGCTTTGTACGACAGCATCGTTCACATGGATAGTGTACTTTTTGGGGCTTACAATACCTGTGATACGGTAACCATGGCTTCCTGTTTTTCGGAAGACATTGAATTTTATCATGACCAGGGTGGCCTGATGACCAATAAAGACAGCCTCATGCTTGCCACAAAAAACAATATCTGCGGCAAAGTAACCCGTGTACTCGTAAGCGGGAGTATTGAAGTGTATCCCATTGCCAATTATGGCGCCATTGAAATGGGGCAGCATTATTTTATAAACAACCGGGAACCAAAACCCAAATATCCTTCCATTGGTAAATTTGTACATACCTGGAAAAAGGAAACAGCTGGATGGAAACTGACCAGGGTGATCAGCCTTCATTAACAGGAAACCAGGTACACTAACACAAGTGTACCTGTTCTTCTGATCAATCTCTTGTAAACTTTTGATCATTGGGGACCTGTCCATTATAGTAATTAGGGGAAGGTTTGCGCTTGTCAGCCTGGTTTTTTTGATCGGTTCGCGGCGCATAAAACGATAAGCGGAAGTGAATAACCATCCCTGTTCACCACAATTGCCGCTCCGGGCAGATTATATAAAGGCTGCCGCTATTACAAACTGTTTTTCGGTAAGCAGCTTAACCGTAATTGTTATGTATATTTATAGCTGAGTATTTTTACAGGATATATTCCTAACAACAAACTTTGTATATGAACAGAATGATTTTTACAATGATCTTTTGTGTGCTGCTGCAACCGGCATCCGGGCAGGAAATAAAATATATAAACCGCGACAGTTTAAACAGGTTTTGCGACCGCATCATGCAGACCTTTGCAGCAGGAAAGTTCAGGGAAGCTACCCAGTTCTTCAAACAGCATTCTGTTATGGACAGTACAAGTGTGAACAACATCGGTATCACCATGAGTGAACAGATGGCAGGCTTAATGCCGTTTTACAAAAAGATCGTAGGATACGAACTGATAACGGAAAAAGAAGTGAAAAATTCCCTGGCCCTCAGGCAGTATTTGCTGAAATTTGAGAATTATTTCCTGATATTTGATTTTTTCCTGTACAATAACAACACGGGCTGGACGATCTCCAATTTTTATTATAAAGATGCGCCGGGAGACCTGTTTTGAGACATATGTTTAGTGTACAGATGCGGGTTTAACAGGGGTCAACAGCCTGTATACATTCAGCCTGTTTAACGGTTTCCTGTAAACGAAAAAAAGAAGATACCCGTTGATGATACCATCATGCATGGTTCTTAAGCCGAAATAGATTTCAGGAGAATGCTTAAACCCCGTAAACAACAACCGGGTTATATACTCCTGTTGCCATCAAAGTTCTCCAGTTCCTTACTCACTGCATTCAGGAAGGTAGAACCCAGGGCACCATCAATGATCCGGTGGTCGTAACTTAATGAGATATACATCATGTGGCGGATTGCAATACTGTCGCCCTGCGGTGTTTCAATAACCATGGGCCTTTTTTTAATGGCGCCCACAGCCATTATGGCTACCTGCGGCTGGTTTATAATGGGTGTACCCATGATGCTGCCAAATGTTCCCACATTGGTCAAAGTAAAGGTACCGCCGGTGGTATCATCGGGCCTTAGTTTGCCGGTACGGGCTGCATTGGCCAGTCCGTTTACCTGTTTGGTGAGCCCGGTTAAATTAAGCTGGTCGGCATTTTTAATGACGGGTACAATTAAATTTCCGTTGGGCAGGGCAGTGGCCATACCAATATTCAGGTCTTTTTTTATGATGATCTTATCGCCTTCTACACTGCTGCTGAGCCAAGGGTATCTTTTAATACACTTTACAATGGCTTCAATAAACAATGGCGTAAAGGTGATCTTTTCGCCTTCTCTTTTTTCAAATTCCTTTTTCACTTTCTCTCTCCACAAAACCAGGTTGGTAACATCACATTCGGCAAAACTGGTTACGTGTGCACTGGTGTGTTTACTGTCGACCATATGTTTGGCGATCAGCTTGCGCATACGGTCCATTTCAATTACTTCTACATTACCTGTGAAAACGGTTGGTGGCTGGAAAGCTGGTTGTTGGTCGTTGCTCGCTGATCGTTGTTCGTTTACCGTTGACCGTTGCTCAGGAGCAGCCATAACTGCAGTCTGCGGCTGCTGGTTTTGAACCTGTGCCCGGCTTCCGTTTGATCTGTTTGCTACATAAGCTAAAATATCTTTTTTGCTTACCCTGCCTTCCTGGCCTGTGCCGGGAATATTTTCCAGTTCGGCCATGCCAATGCCTTCCTGCTGTGCAATATTCAGCACGAGCGGTGAATAGAATCTTATTTTATTGTCTGAGCCTTGCCCACTGCCAACCGCAGGCTGCGAACTGCCAACTGGCTGGTAAGGAATTTCTTCAACCACTTTGGCATCTTCATATTCTTCCTTTTTTGGTGTGGGTGCAGGCTGGTTGTTTGACACGGCTGCATTGGCACCTACCCTTATTTTCGCGATCACGGTACCAATGGGTACCACGTCATTTTCTTTAAACAACAGTTCCTCTATCACTCCTTCGGCAGTTGAAGGAACTTCACTGTCCACTTTATCAGTGGCAATATCCAGCACGGTTTCATCCTGTTTGATCGCATCTCCCACATTTTTGTGCCATTTTAAAATGGTGGCTTCCATGATGCTTTCTCCCAGTTTTGGCATTACAAGATCTACTAAACTCATATAATAATTTGTAATTTGAAGTTTAAGAACAGGTCAAAGGTAAGAATAGTTATGTAATATCTTTTTAAGGAAAGTGTTTGTAAATATCCTTACGGTTTTCAATTGTAGTAAATTCAATTATCCCGTTTTCAATGTAGAGTCCAATCCGGTAATCGCCAATTCTTATCCTGAAATATTTTGTTTCGCCTTTTAATTTTTTTAAATTTCTTATTTCAGATAATGACGTTGTTTTTCTATATCAAGGATGACCTTTTCAACTTTTTTGCGAATGGGTTTAAGTTTGGCGGTGCTTACCTGTTGAAGAAATTTATTCGTAAAGACTGTTTTCATTTTTTGAGGGCATTCATAACTTTTTCCCTTGTAGTAAATCCTGATATTCTGCCTTCATCTATACTTTTTTTCATAAAGTAATCTTCCAGGTCTTTGTCGTCAATTTTTTTAAACTTCATTCCCATTTCTTTACTCAGGTCCATCAGCAACTGTGAAGTCTTTTTTGATCTTGATTTTATTAATAAAGTTTCCATAAACCAAATATAATTAATTTATTAAATTTCGGCTAATATAAATTTACGCAGCAAATTCAAAGCATTTACAGCAGTTAACTGGATATTCCGCATCCTGTCGAAACGGAAATGAAGTTGATGGGCCTGTATTTTATTGTTGTTGCCTACGGCGATCCAGACAGTACCAGCGGGCTTTCCGGGCATTCCGCCTCCTGGGCCCATAATGCCTGAAACGGCGATCACATAACCGGACCCCAGATTTTTCAGCGCACCCCGGGCCATTTGCAGTACAATTTCTTCGCTCACTGCACCCACTGATTCCAGTGTTGACTTATCAACCCGCAACAGGTCTTCCTTTGCCCGGTAAGAATAACTGATAACGCCGCCATCAAAAAAAGCCGAGGAACCGGGGATGGATGTAAGTAAGTGTGCAATATAACCGCCGGTGCAGCTTTCGGCGGTACATACGGTTTTGCCTTTGGCAGTTAATAATTTCCCCAACACATTTTGCATGGGTTCATCCATATCGGTTACCAGGTGATCAGCCACAATGGATTTCAGGTTTTCAAATTGTTGGCCAATTTCAGATTCAAGGGCATCGGCATTTAACCCTGTTGCCGATAAACGCAATCGTACCATACCATAATTGGGCAGGTAAGCCAGTTTAATATGAGCCGGTAAAGCGGTTTCAAAATTGCTGATCAGTTCAGCCAGGAAACTTTCACCCACGCCGGCCGTTAATAAGGTTTTATGAATGATGGCCGGGAACCGGAATTGTGTAAGCAGGAACGGGATCACTTCGGTTTCCATCAAACCCTGCATTTCGTGCGGAACACCGGGCAGGCTGATAAATACTTTTTCGTTTTTATGAAATAGCATGCCTGGGGCAGTTCCCCTTTTATTTTGCAATACGGTACAAACATCCGGCACTTCGGCCTGTTTTAAATTGCGTTCAATGATGGGGCGGTTGAGTTTGGTAAAAATATCCAGCACATTTTGTTTTGCAGCTTCATCAATGATCATGCTGCCGTCAAAATATTTGCACAGCAAAGGTTTCGTAATATCATCAGCGGTGGGGCCCAGCCCGCCGGTAATGAGAATGATATCAGCCTGTTTCTGTTCTTCATCGAGTGCAGCCCATATCTCATCCCACACATCGCCAACCGCTACCCGGCGAACCACCCGGATACCCGATCTGTTGAGTTCCTGTGCCATCCAGGCGCTGTTGGTATCAATGACCTGGCCTATTAAAAGTTCGTCGCCGATGGTGATGATGGAAGCTTGTGTCATTTTATATTTAAAAGGTATTTACGTTGGAGATAAAAATTATTCAAAAGATATGCCTTCATAAATATCCTTTAACAGAAAATGCTGGTTAATTGTTGAAATGATGAAAGAATTTTCAATGGATCTATGGTCGGTTAGCTGCCAGCTGTTATCAGCATTGCGGATATGTTTTTCCACGTAAACTTTTTCAGAATCAATAAGTATATACTCCTGGAGGGTATCAATATCCCTGTACAAAGTGAATTTTTCACCCATGTCGTAATTGCGTGTTGAATTGGAAAGTATTTCTATGATGACAGATGGGTTTGCAGCCGTATCAAATTTATCGTCGGTAAATTCCATTTCACCACAAATAATAGAAATATCAGGATAAGTATAAAGCGTGTTTTTAGGAATATGAATTCTTAAATCGTTGCTGTAAGGAATGCAGCCTCTCCCTTTTAATTTGCTGCCTATATCAACAAATAAATTTGTAAATATTCTGTTATGTTTAGCCGATGCTCCGCTCCTGGCAAAAACTTCACCCTGGTAATATTCATGTTTTTCCAGCGCTTCCCGTTCTGATTCCAGGTAGTCCTCCCGGGGTACAAATTTGTAGTTAAGCGCAGGCTCTTCCACTTTATTTTTCATATTTCAAATTTAAATCTTTTAGTTTTGATAAATAAATTTATTTGATGATGAAAATATGGACTGCAGTGGTTTTGTGTTTTTTTTACAGTGCCGGTAGTGCTCAAAACGCCGGCTTAAAAATAGGACAGGCAGTAAAAAAACTGGAAGCCGATCCGCAAATGAAGCATGCCATGTTGAGCCTGTACATTGTAGACAGTAAAACCGGTAAAGTGGTATTTGATAAAAATGCGCAGGTTGGATTGGCACCGGCAAGCAGTTTGAAAGTTGTTACCAGTGCTGCAGCCATGGAATTACTGGGAAAAGATTACCGCTACCAAACCGAATTTGGATATGATGGAAATATTGAAGGCAATATTTTGAAAGGCAATTTGTTTGTAAAAGTTTCGGGCGACCCAACCCTGGGAAGCTGGCGATGGGACAGCAGTAAAGCAGAAATTATTTTAGATCAGTTAACCGCAACACTCCGTGCAAACAATATAACCGTTATCACCGGCAACCTTATAATTGATGACAGTAAGTGGGAAACACAGGCCACGCCCCGGGGCTGGACCTGGGAAGACATCGGCAATTATTACGGAGCCGGCGCCCGGGGATTTAACTGGCACGAAAACCAGTACGACCTTATGCTGGCACCCGGAAAAAATGAAGGTGATTCAGTAAAAATATTATGGACCGATCCTGAGTTGCAGGCTTCTGTTTTGGTGAATGAATTAAAAACGGGGAGACCGGGTAGCGGCGATAATACCGTTATTTATTTACCCGAAGATGGGGTGATCGGCTATGTGAGGGGCACTGTTCCTGCTGCTGTCAGTACTTTCAGGATCTCAGGATCTATGCCCAATACATCAAATGCTTTTACAAATGCTGTTGAAAAAAGTTTTTTAAACAATAATATTCACCTGGCCGGCCGGACAAAAAATGCGGTTATATATTTTACCAATAACGAAAAATTACCTGTTGCTGCAAATCATTTTTTCAGCGTTCATTCTCCGCCGCTCGACAGCATCAATTACTGGTTCCTGCAAAAAAGCGTAAACCTTTTTGGCGAAGCATTTGTAAAAACAATTGCTTTTGAAAAAACAGGATACGGCTCTGCAGACAGCGGTATCAGCATCATCAAAGAATTCTGGAAAGAAAGGGGCATTGAAAGTTCTGCTCTGAAAATTACTGACGGCAGCGGGCTCTCCCCTGCAAACCGGGTAACGACCCATACATTGGTTACTGTAATGCAGTATGCCAGAAAGCAAAGCTGGTTTGCTTCTTTTTATAATGCGCTGCCCCTGCAGAACGGTATTAAAATGAAATCGGGGTATATCGGGGGAGTAAGAAGTTATACGGGTTATATAAAATCAGGATCGGGCACAGAATATACGTTCTCTTTTATCATCAATAATTTCGACGGCAGTCCCGGTGCTGTTCGTGAAAAAATGTGGAAACTGCTGGATATTTTAAAGTAACTTCAAATTTCAACCAAAACCATCTATCATGAGCGAACAGAATTTTAAAAAATCATGCCAGGTATGTTCCGCTGTATCATTTTATTGCGTCAACAGCTATAGTGGCATTAATTATTGGAAGCTGTATTAATTTATTCAATGCCTGCAGCAACTGTACCAATTCAGATCACAGCGGGCTGTACAGTGCATCACTGATCTGTTTGATCAGTTTTATCCTGCCCATCCTGTATTGGTACAGCCGTGCTTTTGCTTTAAAGGCACAGGACAGGGCCATTCGTGCCGAGGAAAATTTCAGGCATTTTATGGCTACGGGAAAACCATTGGACAGCCGTTTGCGCATGAGCCAGGTGATCGGTTTGCGGTTTGCAGGTGATGATGAATTTGTGGCGCTGGCCAAACAGGCTGCTGAAGAAAACTTAAGCCAGCAACAAATTAAAATGGCGGTAAAGAACTGGAAGGCGGATAATAACAGGGTTTAAGAAAGTAAAAAGTCAAAAGTAAAAAGTCAAAAATCAAAAGTCAAAAATCAAAAGTCAAAAATCAAAAGTCAAAAAATGAGGTTAATCAGGTATGTTTAACTTTTGAATTTTGATTTTTGACTTTTTAATTAATCTCCGAAATACCCGGATAACTTCTCCCTCAACACATCCGGCATATTACAGCGTTTCATCGTTTTTGTATCTACAAAAAACAGTGAAACCTCACCGGTATTCAGCAATTCATCCTGTTCATTAAAGATCTCGGCATGAAATACAATTTTAAAATGGGCAGGCATTTCTTTCAGGGTAGTTTTAACCGTGATCAGGTCATCATATTTTGCGGGGCGTAAAAAACGGCTGTGAATTTCAACCACCGGCATGATGATACCAAGCGCTTCTATCTCCTTATAAGTATACCCGATCTGCCGGATGGCCTCTGTTCTGCCTATTTCATAAAACTGCGCATAATGGCCGTAGTAAACTACACCCATCTGGTCGGTGAGTGCGTAATGAATGCGGATCTGTGTTTCGGTGATGAACATTTTACTTTAGTTGATAATTGAGAATGATTTATTGGATAATTTCTTAAAAACCCGGACTCTGGGTTTATATCAGGGAGCAATGAATTCAAAAAATTATCCATTATCATTTATAAAATTATCCATTTGAACCTCGTTTTATTTCCCGGTCATGCCATCCACACTTATTTTGCCGGGGCCAACAAACAATAACACCAGGTAACCGGTTAAAAATAAAGCAGCCGTTTCTCCATCCCCAAATACATCACTGTTATGCGCTTTAAAAACCATCACGCAGGTAGCGATGATCAGCGGAATAACAGAAAGCCTTGTGAATAACCCAATAATTATGAACAGGGAACAAAAGAATTCGGCAAATATTAACAGGGCAAGCGACATGGTGCTTCCTATTCCCAAAAAGTTCATAAAGCTATGTTGCTTTTCAGCAAAATGAATTAATTTATCATAACCATGTGCCATCATTAAAATGCCAACTCCCAGCCTCAATACAAGCATGGCGGCATTAAATGCCCCTGCAGAATACTTTGTTGATAATAATTTTCTCATGTGGTTTTGTAATTATTTGGGTTTATATTTTTTAAATAACTGTTATAAAAATTCTGTAAAAAATTTATTTATCATTTTATTAACAGCAATGTAAAAATACATTCGTTTTATTTACATCAATTATCCACTTATTAACAATCATTTGGAATGATGTTTGTAACTGAATATGAAACCAGTAATTTTGCAACCAGTAATAAATTGAATGAATCTACTACCATGATAAAACAAAAAATTGCATTCCTGCTTTTTGCGGCAGCCTTTTCCTTTTCTGCAATTGCACAGCCAACACATGCCGTTACCGACCCCGAAAAAAAATTTAAAGACGCCAAAGCACTTTTTGTTCAGGAACATTTTGCCCTGGCATACCCGCTGTTTGCCGAGCTGAAAGCAGCAAACCCGGATAACACGGTCAGTGACCATACCTACATCAACGATGATGTAAATTATTATTATATCGTTTGCCGGCTGAAGCTGCAGGAACCCAAAGCGGCACCTGATGCACGCCATTATATCAGCGTGGTGAACAATGAACCCCGCCGGCAATTGTTAAGCTATCACCTGGCAAAATTTTATTTTACCAAAGAAGATTTTACGAATGCCATTAATTTTTACGAAAGGGCAGGTCTTGAAAATTTAAGCAATGATGAAATTGGTGATGCCAAGTTTGAAAGAGCCTACAGTTATTTCAACCTGAAACAGTTTGCCGAAGCCAAACCTTTGTTCGACGAGATACAGCAGATGCCGATAGCAAATATTATATACCGGCAAATTACTACTACGGGTTTATCAGTTATTATGATAAAAATTATAAAGAGGCCCTGCGGTCTTTTAAACTGGTGGAAACCCATGCCGATTATAAAGGCGTAGTGCCCTACTATATTGCCGAGATCTATTATTTCCAGGGTAAGAAAGAGGAGGCTTTGCGCTATGGTGAAAGTGTATTGGGCAGGCCGGGTACCCTGTATTATCAAAAGGAAATGAACCTGCTGATAGGCCAGTTGTATTTTGAAAAGAAAAATTACCAGAAAGCATTGCCGCTGCTGGAAGCGTATGTAAACAGCAGCGATAAAGTGAGCAAAGAGATCCTGTATGAACTGAGCTACTGTTATTATGATGCCAACAGGCTGGACAAAGCCATTGCAGGGTTTAAGCAGCTGAGTACCGAAAAAGATTCGATGGGACAAAACAGCATGTACCTGCTGGGCGACTGTTACCTGCGAACCAACCAGAAAGCCAATGCCCGTAATGCTTTCCAGTACAGCGCTTATAACAATTCCAATAAATTACAGCAGCAGATCTCCCGTTTCAATTATGCCAAACTTTCGTACGAGCTGGGTTACCAGGATATTGCCCTGGACGAAATGAAAAAATACCTGAATGATTATCCCAACAGTGAATATGATACCGAAGCCAAAGAGATCCTGGTTAGCCTGCTGGCCAATACCAATAATTTTGCCGATGCCCTGCAACTGTACGAATCATTTGATAAGCCAACGGCAGCCATGCAAAAAGTTTATCCGCGCATTTTGTACGGCCGGGCTGTTGAGCTCGTTAACGACCAGCAAATAAAAAGAGCAGATGACCTGTTTACAAAGGTTCTTGCGCTGCCGGCATCAACCGTTACACCCTATGCCAATTTCTGGAAAGGGGAGATCGCATACCGCAATGCAGCATACGACAATGCCATTAAATACCTGAGTTTTTACCTGCAGGCCAATGTGCCGGCACAGGGAGAGGCTAATAAAAATACGGCTAATTACGACCTGGGTTACAGCTGGCTGCAAAAGGAAAATTACCCCAAAGCATTGGGTTATTTTGAGCAGGTAGCCAAAACAGTTACCGTAACATCGCCACCCATGGAGCAGGATGCCTATGTACGCAGTGCCGATTGTTATTTTATGAATTCGGATTTTACAAAAGCTAACAGCATGTACGATCACGTGATCAATAATGCCATGCCGCAGAGTGATTATGCCATGTTTCAAAAATCATTGATCGCCGGTGTAAAAAGTTCATCGAATAAGATCAGTACACTGAATACTTTACTGAAACAATATCCCAACAGCAACCTGGTACCGGATGTGAACATGGAGATCGCACTGACCTATATCGCTGATGAAAAATTTTTATCAGCCGTTCCATATCTCAATAATGTTTTAAACGATCCGGCAGCAGGCGGATTAAAACCACTGGCTTACTTAAAACTTGGCCTGGTGTATTACAATACAGATAAGTATGATGAAGCACTGGCCAATTACCAGGCATTGGTTCAAAAATACCCGCAGTCGCCCGAAGCAGATGATGCAACCGGTATCATGAAAAATATTTATGTAGAAACCGGCAGGCCCGATGAATACATTGAAATGATGCGCCGCAGCGGAAAAATATTTCTGTGAACGAGGCCGATTCACTGACCTATACTTCGGCTGCTTTAAAATACAATGCCAATGACTGCAATGCGGCCATTGCAGGGTTTAAAAATTATGTGGCCAAATTAACTGGCGGGGACTATGTGCTGGAAGCAAACTATTTCAGCAGCGAATGCTATAATGCAGCCAAAGATTTTCAGAATGCATTGACCGGGTATGATTATGTGAGCAGCAAAGGACTGAGCCGTTTCTTTGAAAAAGCAACGCTGGAAGCAGCCCGGATCAGTTATTTTGAACTGAAAGATTATGCCAGGGCCAAAAAATATTTTGAAGCATTAACAACAGGGGCCGTTAGCCAGGATAACCAATTGGAAGCATTGAGGGGCCTGGTGCGCTCTTATTACCAGTTAAAGGAATATGGGCAGGCAAATGACGCTGCCAAAAACCTGCTTACCAAAAAAGGCATCAGTACCGATGATAAGTCAGTGGCATTTTTGGTATTGGGAAAATCACAGCAGCTGAACAATGATTGCCCGGCCGCTATAACTTCCTTCAAATCAACTGCTGCCATAAACAAGGCGGGGTGGGGTGCCGAGGCCCGGTACGAGATCGCCAATTGCCAGTTCAGTATGGGCAGCCTGGCTGCTGCCGAAAAATCGGCACTGGCGGTGATCAAAGAAACCGGCAGTTATGATAATTGGGTGACCAAAAGCTATATTTTACTGGGTGATATTTTTATGCAGCAGAAAGATTATTTCAATGCAAAGGCAACATATGAAAGTGTGGCAAAGAATGCAGCGATACCGGAATTGAAAATGGAAGCCCAGCAAAAACTGGACAGGGCCATTGCCGAGGAAAAAGCTATGAGTAAGGTAGAAGGGTAGGAACACGCCTTGCCTTGAGGAAGGTTCCTGATTCAAAAATAAAATAATTCAAAAATAAAATAATTCAATAAAAAATATTCAATGATCAATATTCAATTATCAAAGTTCAACAATAGAAAAAGCCCTTTGCCGATCCGCCGGACACTGAGCGGGTCCATTTGCATATTGCTTATTGCCAGTTGCCTATTGCCAAATCCAGCATCGGCACAAAAAAAGGATACCACAAAAAAAACATCAACCATTGATATCAATTCGGTGTATAAACCGGTATTACGCAATGCGGTTAAAATAAATTTTTCGGCTACGCACCTGAATGCCGATACCACGGCACCCAACCTGGCCTATAATATACCGGCACAGAATTTATTTTATGCATACCAGCCCATTCCCTTACAGCCACTGGCACTGGAGCAGGATACCAACCTGTACCTCGGTTTACGGAATTATGTAAAAGTGGGTTACGGCAACCTGAGCACACCATATGTAAGTGCAGGATTCAGTTTTGGCAATGGCAAACAGTTCCTGGCCAATGTATATGCTGATTATATTTCTTCAAAGGGAAAATTGGTGTACCAGGATTACTCACGTTTACAGGTAAAGGCAAATGGCAGTTATTTTTTACCGGACAATGAAGTGTATGCCGGCGTTACGGCAAGGATGCGTGAACATTTTTTATATGGATATGATACGGCATTATACAAATACACAAAAAAAGATGTGCGGCAGCAGTTCCAGGATTTTTCGGTAAAAGTGGGTATACGCAATACAACAACAGGCGGGTTTGGCATCAATTATGATCCAAACCTGGAGGTCAGCCATTTTACCAATGTCAATAAACTGACCGAAACCACCTTCATTCTTACTGCTCCTGTTGAAAAACAATTTGGCGAGGCATTTACTTTCAGGGTGGAAGCAAAAGCAGATATTACGGCATACAGCACTAAAAATTTAATGCCTGGTAATGTAAAGCTCAATAATAATGTATTCCAGGTTTCACCATCCCTGGTTTTTTCTACACCGCGTTTCAGCATCAACGGTGGCTTAACGCCCACCTGGGATAACGGGATATTTGTGTGGCTGCCCAATGTTTTTGCAGAAGCCCAGATCCTGGAGAACGTGATCGCTTTCCAGGCAGGCTGGATCGGCCGTTATACCAAGAATACCTACCGCAACCTGTCTGAAATTAACCCGTACCTGCAAACGATGAATGCCCAGCTGAATACCAGGGAGACTGAATATTATGGAGGTATCAAAGCCACGCTGGGTAAACATTTTAACTTCAATGCCAAGGCCGGTTATGTAACCTACAACAACCTGCCTTTCTTTATAAACGATACGGCTTCCGACAACAAATCATTTGTGATCAGTAATGAAAGCCGCGTAAATAATTTCAGGGTACACGGCGATATCAGTTATATCAATAAAGAAAAATTTACAGTAACTGCCGGCCTTACCTTAAACGGTTATACCGGTATGAAAAACAATGCCAAAGCATGGCATACCATACCGATGGAATTCACCAGTTCATTCCGTTGGTGGGCATTTAAGCAGGTATTGCTGAAAGCCGATTTTTATGCATTTGGCGGCAGCCATTACCTCGAAAAGGGAAATGTAAGCAAGCCCTATTTACCCGGTTCTGATTTCAGTGCCGGTACAGAATTTAAGATCAATAAAATGTTCAGTGCCTGGCTGGATGTGAATAATATTTTCAATACCAAATACCAGCGCTGGCACAATTATGAAGTTTATGGGTTGAACCTGGTGGGTGGTGTACGTGTAAATTTTTAAACCAACTGCCTATAGTTCCGGCTAATGCCTGCATTAGCCGGTTTTTTGTGACCGGGCATTCAGATCTTGCAACACCGCGACTGTATTTGCAAGGCTCAGTTCCAGGGCATATCTTTGCGGCACTGCAAACAGGCAGGCAAACACATCATGCAGGAACAAATTGCATCTTATCTTTTTCAGTATAAAACATGCCCGTTGCCCGGGCTGGGTACACTGTCTGTTGTTAAATCCGGCGCTGAAGCTGATTTTGCAGGTAAACTGATCACTGCCCCAAAACCGGTTGTCCGGCTGGAAAATAAAGAATCAGATACAACTGGTTTGGTCGAATATATCGCAAACGTTTCCGGCGATGATACCGGGAAAGTATCCGAAGCGCTGGATCATTTTTGTATTGACCTTAAAAAGCAAATGAAAGTACAGTCAACGGTTAAACTTGCGCATATTGGAAATTTCTTTGTTGATGGTTCGGGCAAGATCAGTTTTAAACCGGAAGAACTGCCCGCATCATTTTTACAACCGGTATATGCCGAAAGGGTCATTCACCCGGATGCAGAGCACCAGATACTGGTAGGAGATAAGGAAACAACCAATACCGTTATGACAGAATTTTTTACTGAAGTCCCGGCCGTAAAAGACCGCTGGTGGATATGGGCTATTGTGCTGGGCGTAATTGGTCTGCTGCTGGTTGTTATTTATTTTACCCAACTGAACGGTACACCTGCATTTGGTAATGCCGTAAAAATATAACACATTCATGATCCATTATCACAGTTGCCCGGTTTGTAAGAGCGAATTGATCCGGGAACAGCTAACAGTAAAAGATCATACTGTTTCCAAAGAAAATTTTTCCATCTGGCAATGTAATGCATGCACCGCCCGGTTTACGCAGGATGTGCCGGCACAGGATGCCATTGGGGTTTACTATGCATCTGAAAATTATATCTCTCACAGCGATACAAAAAAAGGTATCATTAACAGCCTGTATCATTTGGTGCGTAAAAGAACATTGGGCGCTAAAAGAAGGCTGGTGATCAATGAAACGGGCATTATGCAGGGCAGGATACTTGATATTGGCTGCGGTACCGGTGCATTTTTACAAACGATGCAGGAAGCAGCATGGGAAATTACCGGGCTGGAACCCGATGCGGTTGCCCGGGATAAAGCCGCTGAATTATATCATATTCATCCGCAGGACCCCGGCAAATTATTTGAATTGGCTCCATCATCTTATCATGCCATCAGCATGTGGCATGTGCTGGAGCATGTACATGACCTGCATGGCTACATAAAACAGATCGCAAACTTACTTGCACCAAACGGCAAACTGTTTATTGCCGTTCCCAATTATACATCCAAAGATGCAGCCATATATGCATCGAACTGGGCAGCCTATGATGTGCCAAGGCACCTGTATCATTTTTCGCCGCAGAGTGTGGAAAAATTATTATCCATGCATGGCCTTAAACTCACTGCTGTTAAGCCGATGTGGTACGACAGTTTTTATGTAAGCATGCTGAGTGAACAATATAAGAACGGTACAGGCAATATGTTTAAAGCAGTGCTGAATGGCTTTCTTTCAAACCTGCACGCATTGGGCAATACCCGAAAATGCAGTTCAGTGATCTATGTGATCAGTAAATGATCATCGGTATTTAAAAGTTGACCATACAGATCAAATTCTGCTGAATGCATGGTTGTTATTTTATTTCAGTGCTGTTCTTCATTTTATTGACCAATACTTTTAATTCTTCGATCTGTTTTTGCTGTTCTTTAACTGCATTGATCAATGGCATTACAAAATCGGCGTACCGGATCGCATACCTGTCTGTTGCATTTTCAGGTTTTGTTACTGCACTAAAACCTGGCTGGTATTCCTGCAGAATTTTTTCAACATCCTGTGCTACTAAGCCTGTGTATGTATTCCCTTCCTGTCCTTTATCTGTTAAGTTATAGGTAACCGGGTTCAGTTTGAGTATAAAACCTAAACCAAGTGATGAGGGTTGAATATTTTTTTTGAAACGCCCATCACTTAATGTACTCCAGTTTACTTCACCGCCTATTTGTAATACACTGGTGTTACCGATCCTTACCCGGTTGCTTGCGGTAACAACAGTGCCGTTGCCAAGGGCCATTGCATTGGTAAAGGATGCTGCACTGGCATCGGCATTGTAACCGATGAAAGTATTGTTGCTGCCATTGTTGAAACTATTTCCGGCAGCGTAGCCCAATGCTGTATTAAAATTGCCGGATGTTGTCAATGATAGGGTGGATCTGCCAATGGCGGTATTAAAAGAACCAGCGGTGTTATTGGTTAAACTTTGATATCCAATAGCGGTGTTGTATTGGCCTATTGTAGTAGCCTCCATGGATAAGCTGCCTACTGCTGTGTTTTGTGAGCCGGTGGCAAGCGCTAAAGCATTATAACCTAAAGCAACATTATCATCTCCGAGTATATTGGTTAACAGTGATTGGGTACCAAATGCTATGTTCCTGGTTCCGGCAGTATTATCATTACCGGAGAGGTACCCAAAAAAAGAATTAAACGAACCGGTGGTGTTACCGGCTCCTGTATTAAAACCTACAAATGTGTTTGAATTGCCCGTACTATTACTAAATCCTGCACCTGCACCAATGAAAGAATTATTATTTCCACTGCTGTTTGTTAAGCCTGATTGTCTTCCAAAGAAAGTGTTATCATCGCCGTTTGTGTTATTATAGCCAGACCGGTAACCTCCGAAGGTATTTGAACTGCCGGTTGTATTGTTTGATAATGATTGATAGCCGAGGGCTGTATTATGAAGCCCTGTATTTGCTGATGCGGTAGCTGAGCCCCTCAGGGCTTCAAAACCTACCGCCACATTGGTATTGGTAAAAGCAGTACTTGTATTGTTGGCATAACGCATGGCATTTGTACCAATAGCAGTAGCAAAACTCCCGGCTACATTTGTAAAAAGTGATTGAAAACCGTAGGCTATATTGTAGTTTCCTGTTGTATTTTCTAAATTGGCGAAGTAGCCACTGGTTGTATTGCCAAATCCTGTTGTGTTATTAAAAAGGGAAAAAGTTCCACTGGCAGTATTGCTGCCTCCGGTGGTATTAGAATAAAGTGATTGCATTCCGTTTGCCACATTGTTTTCCCCTGTTGTATTACTTCTTAAAGAGTTGTACCCGATTGCATTATTGTTGCTTCCGGTGGTATTTGAAAAAAGTGATTGCATCCCGTTTGCCACATTGTATTCCCCTGTTGTATTACTTCTGAGGGAGTAGTATCCGTTTGCTGTATTATTGCTTCCGGTTGTATTGTTTAATAATGTTTGATACCCAAGGGCTGTATTGTTAATGCCCGTATTTGTGGAAGCTGTAGGCGAACCGCGTAGTGCTTCAAAACCTACAGCTACATTGGTATTGGTAAATGGTGTGGCCGAATTGTTGGCATAATACATGGCATTGGTGCCAATGGCGGTAGCAGTGCTGCCGGCTACATTGGCTCTGGGTGCACTGGTGCCCACACCCAAATTACTGGTACCTGTTACATTATTTTCAACCGCATATGCTCCAAAAGCTGCATTAAAATTCCCGGTCGTATTCAACCATAAGGCTTTTGTTCCATTGGCTGAATTATAGACCCCTGTTGTGTTTGAATAAAGTCCATTCATGCCCGTAGCTGTATTTTGCT
Organism: Chitinophagaceae bacterium; assembly: GCA_016703625.1. Lineage (GTDB taxonomy): Bacteria > Bacteroidota > Bacteroidia > Chitinophagales > Chitinophagaceae > Ferruginibacter. The sequence goes on from JADJBP010000012.1 coordinate 41,224, forward strand.
CACCCGCAGTATTGTTTAATAATGCCTGGTAACCAATAGATGTATTTTGCAGTCCTGTATTGGCAGCAGGTGTCGTTGAGCCCCTCAACGATTCAAATCCAACAGCTACATTGGTATTGGTAAAAGGAGTAGCCGTGTTATTGGAATAATACATGGCATTGGTGCCTATAGCTGTTGCATTGTTACCGGCTACATTCGTTCTTAGTGCAGATGAACCCAAACCGGCATTATTGGTGCCGATAACATTACTTTCAAATGCATAAGCGCCAAAAGCTGAATTTAAACCACCGGATGTATTTGAGATCATGGAGTTCATTCCACTTGTAGTATTATACCCCCCGTTGTATTGGAGTAAAGTCCGTTCATGCCTGTGGCTGTATTTTGAAAGCCGGTAGTGTTATTTAATAATGATTGATAACCCAGTGCTGTATTTGCATTTCCTGTATTGGCCGCAGGTGTTGCAGAACCCCTCAGCGCTTCAAAACCAACAGCTACATTATTATTGGTAAATGGAACTGCCGTATTATTGGCATAGTACATGGCATTGGTTCCTATAGCCGTTGCATTATTACCGGCTACATTAGAGGGAAGTGCATTTGTTCCAATTGCTGTATTGGAAGTACCTGTAGTATTTGAACTTAGTGCATAAGTACCCAAACCGGTATTATAATTTCCGGTGGTATTATTCCATAAAGAATTCATTCCATTGGCTGTATTCCATATTCCGGAAGTGTTGGAATAAAGGCCATTCAATCCAGTGGCACTATTCCAATAGCCGGTACTGTTGTTTAATAAAGTCTGGTACCCGGTTGCGGTATTACCATTACCGGTATTAGCCGCAGGTGTTGTAGAACCCCTCAACGCTTCAAAACCAACAGCAACATTGGTATTGGTAAAAGGAGTAGCCGTGTTATTGGTATAATACATGGCATTGGTGCCTATAGCTGTTGCATTGCTACCGGCTACATTCGTTCTAAGTGCAGATGAACCTACACCGGCATTACTGTTGCCGGTAATATTATTTTCAAACGCATAAGCGCCGAAAGCTGAATTTAAGTTCCCGGTTGTATTTGATATGAGTGAATTCATTCCATTAGTTGTATTATAGTCTCCTGTTGTGTTGGAGTAAAGCCCGTTCATGCCTGTAGCAGTATTTTGCTGGCCGGTAGTGTTCGCATTTCCCGACTGGTAACCCCAAAAACTATTGAACAGGATATGATCGATCCGACCTGCTTTCCGGTTATTTACCTTCACATTAAACGGTATACTATCTATTGTGCCGATAAAACTATTGTTATCCGTAAGGCCGGTATTGCCTTTTGTTTTCCATGCAATAGTATCCTGCTGGCTGGTAGTGGTTAACCATAACCAGGAACTGCCGTTATAAAAATAAAAACCTGTACTGTCAGGTGCATTTTGAAAGATCAACAATCCTGTAGCCGGCGCCGGAATGGCATTTCTTTGCAGCCTGTTCATACGGGGTATGAGCATGCCTTTGTCTGTGCTTTTTATATCCAGTAAAGCACTTGCAGCAGCAGCACTGCCATCTGTGTTAATGGATAAGCTTTGTGCTGTTGAATTTTTGGGTGAAATAAATACAGCAGTCAGCAGGAAATAAAAAAATACTTTTTTCATGGTTTATTTTTTAGAAAATTTATTATTTCAAATTTTATGGTATGTAAAGCCTGCCGGCAGTTTGTTTTTACGGCAGAACCTGCTTATTGCCTTTTTCAGGATAATGAATCCAGTTCTACCAGTAACCGAAGCAGCTTCCCCTTTTTTAGATCGCTGCCAAAAAATTTAACCGCCTGGGGTACGATGTATATTTTTTCGATGACCTGGTGCCCGCTCTCTGCTTCCTGGATACGGTTGGGCAAATACACGAACTGCAGCCACCCGCTGAAATCATCCAGGTTGGAGATCGTTCTTTTCTCAAATTCTTTTACCCAGGCCGGGGTTTCATTTTTCCATAACCCGGTGCTTCTCATTTCTTTTCTAACATCATTTATCTTTTCGGCAATTAAACTGGGAGATGTCATAAGTTGCTTTTCTCCTGTAAATCTATTTTTTGCTTTCTGTTCAGCAAATGGCTAAAAAGGCAACGGGTACTGCCATTTATTATATGGCTGAAACGGCGCAAAAAATTAGTTAACGGTTGCGTGAATGAGCGAATGGCAAAACAATCGGAAAAAGGATGTATATTTTTACCCGGAAATGATGCGCTGTATGCACATATTGTTTTTAATGTTGACTGTAACATTGTCTGTAAACAGTGTTGCACAACCAGGCCGTTACCGTTTGGAGACATTTGGTACCCGTAATGGCATGTTGTCATCCAAAGTGTATGCCCTTGCACAAAGCAGCGACAGAAAGTTATGGACAGGAACCGAGTTGGGCGTAACTGTGTATGACGGTTACAGCTTTACCAATTACCAGTACACAGTTGCCAATGAATCGATAGGCCGTATCCTGTGCATTACACAGGATAGCCTTAACGGAATGTGGATCGGTGGCGATAAAGGGCTTTTTTTTGTACAGGGGCATTCAGTAAAAAAAGTGGAGCTGCAGAGCAGAACCTCATTGGCAGTAGAAGCATTGCTGACCGATGCAGCAGGCAATGTGTGGGCCGGTGATCTGAATGCACTGTATAAAATAAACCGGCAGCACATGGAGCAGGTTCATAAAAACTTCCCGGCAGTTATTGATCTTTCTCCTTTTGCCGCTTTTACTAAAAGAGTATTCAGTATTGCAGCAGACAATAAACACAATATATATATAGGCTCTTATGACGGCATTTTTAAAATAGCAGCTAATGCCAACAGTTATGAAACATCCTGGTCAAATCCCGACCCTGTTCAGCCTGTCCGTTCAGTAGCGGCTTATTCGCCTGACAGTATTTTCTGGAATTGCCTTGATAGTCACCCAACCCAGATGATCAATGGGAAAATCACTGCAGGTTTAACGGAAGCCTATATCGGCAGGACCGTATTTATCAGCCGAAACAACGCATATGCATTAACAACAAGCGGTGTAGGGTTAATTATTAACGGAATTGTAAAGCCGGTTGTTTTGTTTGGAAATACTACCAATAATGCAGTTACGGCCCTTGTAGACGCCGAAGAAAATATATGGGTGGGTAGCTGGGAAGGATTATTGAAATTCAGGAAAACTGCTTTTGATCAGTATACAATAAAGCATGATATACATAACGAGGCTTTTTCATTCCTGGAAAAAAAGAACGGCGAACTGTTATTTGGCGGTAACCGCGGGCTCGTGTTCACCCGCAAGCTGGATGAAATAGTTGCAGATAAAACAATACCTGCTTTATTCCCGCTGGCAGAAGTAATGTGCATGTATGAAGACGGGGAAGGCGGAATATGGGCCGGCAGCGGATACCAGGGGATCAGCAGGTTTAAAAATAACACACTTACCAATTGGAAAAATACCGGTTTTTTAAAAGACAATAATTGCGAGGCCCTTTGCCTGGTACCCGGCGGTAAATTATTTGCCTGTACAGAGAACGGCGTTACCGTGCTTGATCCTGTGGCCGGTGATCCGTTAACAGCACACTATCCATTCAAAAAAAAATATGCAAGGCCTCCAGAGTTATTCGGATGTTTTCAAACCGGTAATTCAGGGTATTGGTTTTATGGAAGCCGGGGTTTGTATAAACTGGTCAATGGTGAACTGGTTGAAGATTCCATACAAAATATGCCGGTTAGCAGTTTATATATCAATAAGATCACCCCTGATAAAAAGGGAATACCTGGGTGGCTACACTGGGAAAAGGGTTGTTGCAATGCCGGTTTGAAAATGAACGCCTGGTGATGTATAAGCAATATGACAGCCGTAACGGGTTGTCTTCGGATATCGCTTTGTCTGTACTGGTTGATAAAAATGATCATGTCTGGTCAGGTGATTATATGAGTTTCTCCGTGCTGCTTAACCCTGGTAACCGGGAACAGCTTATCAGCTTCAATGAAAAGGACGGTTTGATCTCTTCTTATTATCAAACATTGAAACTGGAACAGCAACGGAACGGAACGATATGGGGCCTCACATCAATGGGTATCGTTTCCTTTCATCCCGACAGTATTGCACTCAATACGCTACCACCGGTACTGCTCATCAGCCGGGTTGTAACGGGAGGTTCGGGTGAAAGTATTACCGGCGAATCAGCGGCAACGTTATCATACAAAAATAATTCCCTGCAGTTTTACTATACTGCAGTCTGCCTTACAGACCCTTCCAAGATCAGGTATGCATACCGGTTAAAGGAACTGGACAGCAACTGGACTTACACCAATAACCGGAATGTTGATTTTAATTTTTTACAGCCCGGTAATTATACATTTGAAATAAAGGCCTGCAACAACAACAATGTATGGACAAGTGAACCGCTGCAATATCATTTTACCATCAGGCAGCCCTTTTGGCAAGCCTGGTGGTTTATGCTGATTGTACTATTACTGGCAGGGACAGTTTTTTATGCCATATTCCGGGCCAGTATGCGGTCTTATAAGTCAAAAGCAACCATCAAACAGCAGTTGGCCGAGCTGGAAGCCAAAGCGATCCGTGCCCAGATGAATCCTCATTTTATTTTCAACAGCCTCAACGCCATACAGGAAACCATCATTACCGAAAAAGTGGATGCAGCCTATGATTATCTTTCCCGGTTCTCCAAACTTTTACGGATGGTTTTGGATCATTCTGAAAAAAACTTCATATCACTGAACAGCGAACTGGAAACGATCCGGTTGTATCTTTCTTTGGAAGCGCTTCGGTTTAGCCAGTCTTTTACTTATTCGGTAGCATTAAATGAAGACCTTGATAAAGATGATATATTCGTTCCCTCCTTATTGCTGCAGCCTTTTGTTGAAAATGCCATCTGGCACGGGTTAAGTAATAAAGACGGAGAAAAGAAACTGCTGCTGCAGTTTGAAGAAAAGGAAGGAAACCTGGTTTGTATCATCCTTGATAACGGGGTCGGAAGGGAAAAAGCTGCTGAAATAAAAATGAATAAACTGGGTGCTGGCCGTTTTGAATCAAAAGGAACCAAACTGGCTTTACAAAGAATTGAGATACTGAACCGCGAAAGGCCCGGCTCGGCAAAAATTGAAACGGTTGACCTTTATGATGATGCCGGAAATGCTGCAGGTACAAAAGTGATCGTGACATTGGCAACCAATTTAAAAACCAATAATTGAAAAGCAGATGATCAGAATACTGATTATTGATGATGAACTTTCGGCAGTGCGTATTTTAAAACTGCTGATCGAAAAACATATTTCTGTGGAGAAGCAGATAGAAATTTCAAACAATCCTGCAGAAGCACTGGAACTGATGAACACATTTCAGCCTACACTGGTAATGCTGGATATTGAAATGCCGGGTATGAATGGTTTTGACTTTATGAACAGGGCCAGTGAATGGGATTTTGATGTGATCTTTACCACCGCATTCGATCAATATGCCATCAAGGCAATCCGGTTCAGCGCCCTCGATTATTTATTAAAGCCAATAGACATTGTTGAACTTAAGAATGCCGTAAACCGGCATATCGTAAAAAAACAATCACTAACCGGCAGTTCGCAGCAGCCGCTGGTTGACAATCTCATCTACAACCTGCAGCAAAAGAACCTGCAGCAGTTTAAACTGGCTTTGTCAACCAGTGAAGGGATCTTCCTGTATGAACCCGGTGATATTGTGTTGCTGGAAGCCAGCAGCAATTACACCAAATTCTTTTTCAGCAACCAGCGCTCCCTGGTCGTTTCAAAAACACTGAAGGAATATGAAGATATACTGATGGAACACCGGTTTTTAAGGGTGCATAAATCCTACCTGGTAAACAAGGACCATGTGATCAAAGTTGACCGGGAAGGCGTACTGGAATTGAGTAACGGGATGCATATTCCTGTATCCAGGAGAAGAAAAGCAGAGATACTGCAATGGTTCAATCAAACATAAAAACTCCAACATTCATCCGGTAACCACATTTGTTGGGTTTCAGATTAATTTACCTGAACTCATTTTTATAAAAAAAATGTTTAAAATTTCAGGGTCCATTGCCCTCTCCTCAAGGAGCGGGTTGGGTGAGGTCAATTCAGCTTCAGTTCAAACATCTTTGGCCAGCGCTTTCCGGTAACCCATATTTTTTGCTGGCCGAATCATAGGCGATGCCGTTAAAATAATCTGTGCGGCTGTTTTTCTTATCCGGGAAAAATTTCTCTTGTATCCCGGTAAAGTCCATTTTGCCAACCACAAAGCCGCTTTCAGGATCGATCTTTACGATGATCTCTTTCTGGTAAACATTGGCAAAAACGAATCCATCTATAAATTCAAGTTCATTTAAATTATAAACGGGGCTGCCGTTTTCCGTTACACTGATCGTTCGCATCAGCCTGAAATCATCCGGGTTTACAAAATAAAGTTTGGGAGTACCGTCGCTGATGATGAGGTGGGTGCCGTTGTTGGTGAGTCCCCAGCCATCATATGGCCATTTGAAAGTGTTGATGGTTTTGGTAATGTCTTTAATATCGTACACATACACAATGTTACTTTCCCAGGTTAGCTGGTAAAGTTTGTCTTTAAAAATGGTGATGCCTTCTCCAAAAACAGCATTGGTTCCCATCATGTGTTTCTTTTCAACCCTGCCTGTTTTATGATCGGTGATCCGCAATGAAGACGCTTCAAAATCACCCGTGCCTTCATACATTTTGCCATTAAAAAAATTCAAGCCCCTGTGTATAGGCACTGGTATCGTGCGGGTATTCTGCTACAACGGTGTAGGGTATTGCCGGAATAGGTTTTGGCTTTATACTGTTATCAATATATTTTTCCTCTGTATCATTTCCATTGCAGGCAGCCAATATGACCAGTGACAGTAAAGCAACATATTTAATCATGGTAAATTTTTCAAAATATACGTAAAAATAACAAACTGTTTTGGTGCAACAGCCATTACATGATAAAAGAATGCAAATATTTAGTTAACTGATCATCATGCGGGATACCACATTGCTCTTTATAAGTAAAAGTAACTTTTAAAAGCAGGAACTAGAACCTTTCGCCCCTACGGGATTTATGTAGCTGTGTGATTTTATTTTTTACCAACCCCAAATGCCTACGGCATTGTATGATAAGAATACAAGATAGTCTCTTGGTTCTTAAACAGCAGATAAGTCAGTCTTAACATCTATCATCCATATGGAACATTTAGTAGTTTGGTGATTATTTTACGATTCTCATAATCTTTAGGCATTGTGATAGTCCCGTTAGGGACGAAAGATTGGTAAAAATAAATAATCACCATTTCATATAGTCCCGTAGGGACGATAGATATTCTTACCTGAAAATTGAATTGTATAACCAGGCAAGGACAGTTTTAGCTTTCTGTTACCCGGTAATGAATATTCCTCTCTTTTAAGTAATTCATTATATAATTAAAGCAGGCTTCATCTTTACCAACCAATTCAGGTGGAAAAACACCTTTTGCTGTAAACAATTTTTCGATCAGCATATTCAATGCTGCGGTACAGGTATAACCCGTGGTTCGGCTCATGGATGATGTTTGTGTAACTATATCATATTCATCATACAGATCATAGCAGATCGTTTTTGATGGATCACTTATTTTAATTTGCATTAGCGTAAATTCCTCTTCTGTTTCCCCCAGTTTCCACTGGTCGAATAAAAGGGTGGATGTGTATTCCAAAGGAGTGATCTGCTGTCCTTTAAAAGAAACCGGGATTTTGCTTAAAAACCCGGCTTTGATCAAACCCTGCATCAGGTCAATATGCCCCGGGTACCGCAATGTTTTTTCTTTCATGTTGGGGATATGCCCCATGGTAAATAATATAGAACGCAAACCATCTGTGTTAAAGGATTCCAGTGTTCCCACATTTTCGAAATCAATCAGTTCCGCATCGCTGAGCGCAGGTTTGGTAACAATATGGCTGTTCTCCACATACCTTGCAGGTCTGGTATATTCTTCCAGCACGTCCATAGGAGAGAAGGGGGCTTTGTATTCAAAGGGATAAACCCTTTTCTTAGGCAGTCCGCCAACCAGGCATTCAAAACTGGTGATGGCCATGTGTTCATTATGGTAACCTAAAATTAAATTACTCATCCCCGGCGCAACGCCGCAATCTACAATAGCAGTTACATTTTTTTCTTTTGCCAGTGCATCCAGTTCGAGGGCATTCTCGGGGAAGAAAGAAATATCAACTACGTTTTTACCGGCCCGGATGATGGCTTCCAGCGTACGGTATCCCATAAAACCGGGTACGGCAGAGATCACAAAATCAAAATCCGCAAGCATGGCTCCATATTGGGTATGGTCACCCAGGTCGGCGTTTACGGTTTTTACAGCATCGTTTTTACGGTTAAGTAACTGCAGCGCATGGTTGCTGACATCAAAGGAAGTTACCCGGTATTTTGCGGCCAGGTCAATGGCCATGGCCCGGCCTACCATGCCGGCACCTAATATTGCTATTTGCATAAAATAATTTTTTAAAACTCCATAAAACAAAAAGGAGTAGTGTAAGTAAACATTGTCAGCCTGAGCTTGTCGAAGGCGGGTTGCCATAACGAAATATACCGGCTTCGACAAGCTCAGCCTGACACTTCATTTAAACAATCACGCGGTCCCATTCATCATAATGGAGATATAGGCAGAGAGCCTGTAGAAATGTGCGTATGTATTTTTAATGAACAAATTACCTGGAATAATATGAATAGTTATAGCCCTTGCTTTTTTCAAATTGTATGAATTCAAGTGAATCGATATTTTTTATGGTCATGATCTTTTCTCCCTTTATATGAGTGACCAGGTGCCATTGCGGTACAGGCTGCTGATCGCATTTTAAATAGATCAAACTGTCATTGGCCAATGCGGTGGTCACTGTTCCGCTGGCATCGATCATCGAAAATTCACCCTCGCCTGTTTTATAATAGAGTGATTTCCTGTTCCCGCCATCTAAACTCAGTAAATAAGTTTTGCCTACCAGCTGTATGGGCGTATCATTAAAATAATCACAGGCAGCAAACAGCAAAACAATTACAAATAATATTATTGGGATGCCCTTCATTATTTTTTCTTCCTGCTCACAAATTTCATCTCTGCGATCAGGTTCTTTGCTTCTGCATATTTATCAACGATGAACATTACATACCTGATATCAACCATAATATTCCGGCAGATAGAAGGATCATAATTGATATCACTCATGGTGCCTTCCCAGACACGGTCAAAATTCAGTCCAACAAGGTTACCATAAGCATCCAGTGCCGGGCTGCCCGAATTGCCACCGGTAGTATGGTTGGCAGCAATAAAACAAACCGGCTGCCGGCCGTTTACACCCCAGCGCCCAAAATCTTTTTTATTATAAAGATTAATGAGTTTTTTAGGCAGGTCAAATTCATAATCACCGGGTACATATTTCTGCATAACCCCATCCATATAACTCTGAAACTCATATTTCACACCATCCCTGGGCTGGTATGGTTTTACATTGCCATAGGTTACACGCAGGGTGCTGTTGGCATCGGGATAAAATGATTTTTTCGTAAACACATCCATTTGCGCCTGCATATATTTGCGCTGAAGCTGGTTGATCTCTGCCTGGATGGAATTCAGTTTTTCGGCAACGGTATTGTTGAAAGTCTGTTGCATATCAAGCGTAAGCTGGTAAGCAGGATCATTTTTAATGGCATCCACCACATCTTTTGCATTACCGGTAAGTAAAGCCAGTAAATTTTCCTTGTTGTAGATCTTCGATCTTTCAAAAACAACAGCCGCCGTTTTTGCATAATTATGGTCATTTTGTTTCAGCAGGTTTTTAAAGTAAGGCGAAACATATTCATCTTTCTGGTCGGCCACATACATTTCCATCAACACTTCAAACAGTTTCTTATCCACATCAGCATTGTACTCACCATACAGTTCTCCCAATCTTTCTATAACTTTTGGCTGGGTGGTATTGTAACCCGTTTCACCATTGTTTGAATAGGCATTTACCAGGCTCTTTAACTGGTTGGCAAAACCGAGTATCTCAATTTTAGAGAATATCTCACTGTAATAATCACGGGCATAGGCATAGGGTTCAATAGCATTGTATGCCTTTTCCAGGTTTTGTAAAATGCCCATATATGCCATATTCAGTTCGGGTTTGCTCAACACGATCTTTTCAAAACTGGCTTCCAGTTCTTTTCTTTTGGCAACAGCATTGGTCTTGGTAAGTCCCAGGATCTCGCCCTGCCATTTTTTCCAGGCATTGGAGATGTTGGCATATTTTGCAGCATACTGGATCTTGATCTCCTCGTTGCTGCGCATAAAACCATCTATCACCTGCAACGCTTTTGTACGTATGGCAATTTTTGCAGGGTCACTCACATTTACCGTTTGAGCAATGGCGCTGCTGTGCAGGTATTCCATGGTACGCCCCGGGAACCCGAAAACCATGGTAAAATCACCTTCCTTAACACCATCCAGGGAAATGTTCAGGGCACGTTTTGGTTTGTAAGGCACGTTATCAGCACTGTAAGCAGCAGGTTTGTTGTTCTTATCGGCATAAATGCGGAACATTGAAAAATCTCCGGTATGCCTTGGCCACATCCAGTTATCGGTATCTTTTCCAAAATTACCTACTGATGATGGCGGGGCACCCACCAGGCGTATATCCCTGTACGTTTCCGTGATGAATAAAAAATACTTATTCCCTTCAAAAAAACTGCGGATCAGTATATCCTGGTATGCTTCTTTTTTCGCGGCGGATCTTACTGCAGTCATATTCTTATCGATCAGGCTCTGTCTTTCTTTTTCAGGTAAGCTGCTGCTCACACCATTCAAAACAGCTTTGGTAACATCATCAATGCGGATGATGAACGTAGCAAACAGCCCGGGATTTTTTAATTCCTGCCCGGTATTGTATGCCCAAAAACCATCCCGTATATAATTATTCTGAATGGAAGAATGATTTTGGATCTGGTCAAACCCGCAATGGTGATTGGTTAACAGCAATCCTTTATCGGAAATAACTTCGGCTGTACAAAACCCGCCGAAACTGACAATGGCATCTTTTAAACTTCCTTTTCCGATGTTATAAATATCCGAGGCATTGATCTTCATGCCCATCCGTTTCATTTCTTTTTCATTCAGCGATTGCAGCAACTGGGGCAACCACATGCCTTCTTCGGCAAAGCCCTTACAAAAAAAGGAAATACTGATAAATAGCAGGAGCAGGTATTTTTTCATGTGTTTATTTTTGTTTTAATTGTCATATGGAACCGACTGCTCGCCTCGGTAGCTCTGCGAGCAAGGCCTCAGGCAGGTTCGCCAATTAATTCACGGTTGGTCCTGATATTGGCTGGTTGGCTCATTTCATATGCAAATTTTAATACGGCAAATTTAAGTAATTAATAGCTGTTTGAGCCAGCTTTGGAAAACTGTATGTGCATTAGTATGAAAATTTATATTTTCAGAAAAGCCGTCAACCTGAGCTTGTCGAAGATGGGTTGTATTACAAATAACCGGCTTCGACAAGCTCAGCCTGACATAAATATAGATGTGGAAATTTTCATACTAAAGCCTTGCTGAAAATCAATACCTGAATTAAGCATATGTTTTTTAACCCTTTCTTAGCATCCATGGCGTTATTTTTGCTGTGTATTGTAAAATGTACATGATGACAAGAATTATATTATTATCCGTATTTGTTTTAACCGGTTTTATATCCATATCTGCCCAGGGTGTTAAAGGCCTTTTTGATAAAGTTTCCAATGCTGTTTCCCCTTCATCAGGCAACCTCAGCAATGATGATATTATCAGTGGGTTAAAAGAAGCTTTGCGTGTAGGCACCGACAGCAGCAGTAAAAAACTTAGCAAGCTGGATGGATTTTTTGGCGATGCCGCTGTAAAGGTATTAATGCCGGAAGAGGCAAAAAAAGTGGAGCGTACATTAAGGAATATCGGTATGGGCAGCATGGTCGACAAAGCCGTACTTTCCATGAACCGTGCTGCCGAAGATGCGGCAAGCGGCGTGGGCACCATTTTCTGGGATGCCATTAAAAGTATGAGTATCAAAGACGGGGTACAGATACTGCGTGGCGGCGATTTTGCAGCAACCGAATATTTAAGATCGGTAACCACAACGGAATTAACGGAAAAATTCAGGCCGGTTATTGAAGCATCCCTGGTAAAAATGGATGCCACCAAATACTGGAAAGACCTCTTCACTACATACAATCGTTTTTCTGCTTCACAAGTTAATACAGACCTTACCGCCTACGTAACCGAAAGGGCTTTAAGCGGATTGTTTTACAAAATAAGCCTAGAAGAACAGAAGATACGTAAGGACCCGGCCGCACAGGTAACGGGCATTTTGAAAAAAGTATTTGGCGGAAAATAACCCCATTTCCCCGGCCGGTTTTCTATAAACGGTATGGCAATGATTTAGTGTAGGTGTATATTCACTGCCTAAAACAAGTGCAATGAGATCATCTTTTTTAGCCCTCCTTATTTTCAGTTTTTCTATAACTGGTAACGCACAGGATAACCAGGCTTATTTCCTGTCGAACCCCTGCTTAACGCCCGACGGGCAAACGGTAATTTTTAGTTTTGAAGGCGATCTGTGGAAAGCCAATACCAGTAACGGGCAGGCGACAAGGCTCACAGCCATGCAGGGATATGAAACATCACCCCGGGTTTCGCCCGACGGTCAATGGATCGCATTTACCGGCAGGCAATATGGAAACCCGGATGTATTTTTGATCCCGGCTAACGGCGGAGCGGTAAAACAACTTACCAGTCACAGCAGCAGCGATGATGTAAGCAGCTGGAGCTGGGATTCAAAAATGATCTATTTCAACAGTGGCCGCATGGGCCAGGTTGCCGGGTTTACAGTTCCTGTTTCGGGAGGTACCGCAAAAAGGGTTTTTGGTAATTATTTTTTCCAGTACGACCATAATTTAGCAGAGCATCCTGCAACCGGGGAGATATTCTTTAACGATACCTGGGAAAGCATCAGCCAGGTACACCGTAAAAGGTACAAGGGGCCGTTCAACCCCGACATTCAATCGTATAACCCAAAGACAAAACAGTATAAAAGATATACCGACTGGACCGGCAAGGATTTTGGAGCCTGCATCGACAGGCAGGGAAATGTTTATTTCATTTCTGATGAGGCCAATGGCGAATACAACCTGTATACCCTCGATAAAACCGGTAAAAAAGCGCTTACCCGGTTTTCTACTTCAATAAAAACACCGCAGGTAAATGCACAGGGCGGAAAAATTGTATTTGAAAAAAGATTACCGCCTTTGGTTGTATGATGTGAATACCGGTAAAGAAAGTAAACTGAACATATCCATCATCCGCAATCACATATTGCCCAAGGAAAAAGATTTTGATGTGAAAGGAAAATTTCGGGCTATGATATTTCACCCGACGGAAAAAAAATGGCATTTATATCGCGTGGGGAACTGTTTGTAAGTGATGTGGAAGGAAAATTTGTGCAACAGCTGAACCGCCTTTCGGCAGAAAGGGTTAAGGAAGTAAAATGGAAAAGCGATAACCGGACACTTGTATTCAGTCAAACACTGGATGGTTATACAAACTGGTATACCATACCTGCTGATGGAAGCGGGTCACTTAAACAAATTACTGATGTTAAAAAGAATTGCCGCAACCTGGTGATGAATAAAAAAAGAACACAGGCCGTTTACCTCTGTGGCCGTGATGAAGTGAAACTGATGGACCTGAACAGTATGCAAAGCAGGGCGATTGTACAGGATGAGATCTGGGGTTTTCAAAACAGCGATCCGGGATTTTCACCTGATGGCGGGTATGTGATCTTTACGGCTATCCGTAATTTTGAACAGGATATTTTTGTGCATCATATCAAAGACAATAAAACCACGAACATTACCAATACCGGCATTAATGAATCGGGCCCGGTATGGTCGCCTGACGGGAAATTCCTTTTCTATACTTCGCAGCGGTTAAAACCCTCTTACCCGTTTGGAATGCAACAGGCAAGGGTATACCGTTTGCCGCTGGAGAAACTGGATGAGCCTTACCGTATCGACAAATTCAATGAACTGTTCCGGGAAGAAAAAAAAGATACCGGCAGGAAAACGCCGGCTGCGGATTCCTTACGTTCTGTTACCATCGATACCGACCTCATCATGGAAAGGCCCGAGCAGGTAAGCCCTTCAGTGGGTGCCCAGTTCCTGCAATGGGTTTACAGCAAAGGCGATAAAACAACGGTATTGTATACCAGCAACCAGGGCGATGCCAGGAATGCACTCTGGAAAACAATTATAGAGCCTTTTGAACAAAACAAAACTGAAAAAATTGCCGGTACAGATAACAATTCCGGGTTTGATGTAGTGGAAGTAAGCGATAAACTCTATGTACTGTTCGGCGGCAATATCCATAAACTGAATCTTGAAGGGAATAAGGTGGAACCTGTGAATATCAGTTATACTTTCCGCCGCAACCTATCGGAAGAATTTGACCAGATGTTTTACGAGACCTGGGCGCAGATGCAGGAGAATTATTATGATGAAAAAATGCATGGGCTCAACTGGAACAAAACCAAAGATTATTACAAACCCTTTTTGCCATACCTGAATAACCGCGGCGATATCAGGATCATGCTGAATGATATGCTGGGCGACCTGAATTCATCGCACCAGGGTTTTGGTACCACCGGCGATGATGAGACCATTGCTTTGCAGAGCCAGACCATGGAAACCGGGATCATTTTTGAAACCGATGATCCGTACCGCGTGAAATACGTGGTTAAGCGTTCAGCCGCCGATAAGAAAGGCGTGGATATCAGGCCCGGGGAGGTACTGGTAAAAGTAAATGAGGAACCCGTTGATAAAACAAAGGACGGGATCATTATTTTACCGTGCCCACAAGGGACCGGGAACTGCTGCTTACATTCAGCCGGAACGGTCAGCCAAATGCAGTAAAAATACACCCGCAGGCAAGCCTGTTCAATAACCTGTATGATGAATGGATCGACGGCAACCAGCAACGGGTAGACGAAAAAAGCAGGGGAAGGATCGCCTACGGTTATATGAAAAATATGGGGCAGGGCGAACTGGACCAGTTTATCATTGATATGACGCAGGAACTGAACAGTAAAGATGCATTGATCCTTGACCTGCGTTATAACACCGGGGGTAACGTACATGATGAAGTGTTGAAATTCCTGCAGCAGCGTACATACCTGCAGTGGAAGTACCGCGAAGGGAAATTAACACCGCAGAGTAATTTTTCACCCAGCGACAAACCCATTGTATTGCTGATCAATGAACAATCGTTAAGCGATGCAGAAATGACCGCACAGGGTTTTAAAGCGCTGAAACTGGGAACCATCATTGGCAATGAAACATACCGGTGGATCATTTTTACCAGCGGGGTAGGTCTGGTAGATGGATCCAGTGTACGCATGCCGGCCTGGGGCTGTTATTCGCTGGAGGGTAAGGACCTGGAGATGAGCGGTGTGCAGCCCAATATTACCGTGATCAATAGTTTTGAAGATAAACTGAACGGCAGGGATCCGCAGGTAGACAGGGCGGTGGAGGAGATACTCAGGTTGCTGGGTAAGAAATAAAATAATATTGAACAAGGAACAAAAAGCAGGGAACAGGGAACAGGGAACAGGGAACAAGGAACAAGGAACAAGGAATACTGAACGGTAATGCTAACTTCGATATTCTATATTCCTTGTTCCTTGTTCTATATTCTATATTCCTTGTTCCTTGTTCAATATTCTATATTCCTTGTTCCTTGTTCAATATTCTATATTCCTTGTTCCTTGTTCGATATTCTATATTCCTTGTTCCTTGTTCGATATTCTATATTCCTTGTTCCTTGTTCTATATTCTGTATTCCTTGTTTGTTATTTATTTATTTCCTATTATTGCAACATAAAATTGCCACTCCGTAGAAACGGAGTGACTTTTTAACGATTGCTTGCTATATGAAAAATTTAGATTCTCTTTATCTGCTGACGGGTTCAGCGTAATGGCTTTAACTGCCTTCTAACGATTGATTGTTCCTTTTTAACGATTGCTGCTTTTATGAACTACCATCTTTGTATAACAAATATAAGATGGGTATTTTTATACCCATAACCAACTTGTTGAGGATTTTATCATGCTGAAAGCATCTTTCCGGGATAAAACCCTTTACAGTAAAGTGTTTCCGTAAATTGAGTTAATGATGTCCAACCGCAGTACCGACATATTGTTTCAACTGATCAAATCCCTTGAAAAAGCGGAGAAGCGTCATTTTAAACTCTATATCAAAAGAAGTTCATCCCGCGAGGACCTTAAGATCATCCAGCTTTTTGATGCGATTGACAAGGGAAAGGACTATGATGAGAAAATGATCCTTAAAAAACTGCCCGGCATTGAAAAACCACAGTTTGCCAATTTAAAAGCCCACCTCTATAAAGAATTGCTGGCGAGCCTGCGCCTTTTGAAAAGTGCCGAAAGCATCGACCTGCAATTGCACGAACAACTGGATTATGCCCGTATTCTCTACAATAAAGGGCTGTACCTGCAGAGTTTAAAAATACTGGAACGGGTAAAGGACCTGGCCAAAAGCTATCACCAGGAAAGTTTTTTGATACAGGTTATTTCACTTGAAAAAAAAATTGAAACACTGCATATTACCCGCAGCGGGGAAGGTGCTGCCGACAGGCTTACTTCAGAAGCAAATGCAGTAAACCACCAGCGGAACGAGATCACCGCATTATCGAACCTGGCCCTGCAATTATACCAATGGTATGTGAAACATGGCCATGCCCGCAATGAAAAGGATGAAAATGGGGTGCGGCAGTTCTTTAAACAAAACCTGCAGCTGGATACAAAAAGAATAAACGGATTTTACCAGTTGCTGTACCTGTACCAGAGTTATTGCTGGTATGCTTTTATCCGGCAGGATTTTTTGATGTATTTCCGGTACAGTAAAAAATGGGTCGACCTGTTCAAGAATGACCCGATGATGATCACCGTAGAAACGGGCCATTACATTAAAGGGATGCACAACCTGTTAACGGCCAATTTTGATCTCAGGAATTTTAAACAGTTCGATAAGTACCTCGCCCGTTTTGAAAGGTTCACATTTTCCAAACCGGCTAACCGGCATGATAATTTCAGGATGCAGGCCTTTGTGTATTTAACCAGTGCCAGGATCAACCAGCATTTAATGAAAGGTACATTTGGCGAAGGCATAAAAATGATACCCGATATTGAAAAAGGCCTGGAGGAATTCTCGATGTATATCGACAGGCACCGGGTGCTGGTGATACAGTACAAAACTGCCCTGTTATATTTTGGCAATGGCGATTTTGAAGATTCAATTGACCAGTTGCAGAAGATCATCAATGGCCCTATGGATATGCGTATCGACCTGCAGTGTTATGCACGCCTGCTGCACCTGATGGCGCATTTTGAACTGGGTAATGATGCTATCATTGAATCTCTGATCAAATCGGTATTCCGGTTCATGTCGAGAATGGAAAACCTGACGGTAGTAGAGGAGGAAATGTTCAGATTTTTACGCAATAATGTATATGAATCGGCCGCAAAATTAAAACCCGGTTTACATAATTTACTTCAAAACATAAAACAGTTTGAAAAGAACCGTTACGAAACCCGGGTATTTTCCTACCTCGACATCATCAGCTGGGTGGAGAGTAAAGTGTATGATAAACCGATGAGTGAAGTTGTATTTGAAAAATATTTGAAGAGCAGGCACCGTTAAGTTTTTAACCTGCTTTTAATTTTTGTCCAGATAAATTTTGGCAACATTGGTTTCAGCATTTGGCCTGTATAATTTTTTGGAAAATCTTCTTTAATGCCAAATTTATCCGGTTCTTTTGTCGGACATGTATATGTTCCGAATAGTTTATCCATGACTGGTGAAATATTTGCGTAGTTTCCTGCGTCTCTTTCTATGTCGTGGTGCCAGTGATGCAACTCGGGCGATCCAATTAAAATTTTCAATGGCCCGATCGGTAGCCTTACATTGGAGTGAATGTAAATAGCCCAAATACCTCTGAATGCAACTATAACAGCCAATGCTTCCAGATTGAATCCCATGATAAAAGCCGGTAAATTAATAAGCCCAACTGTATAGATCGAATCTAAGGGATGCTCCCTGTGCGCCGCAAGCCAATCCAGTTGTTCAGCACTATGATGAACTTTATGAAACCGCCATAAAAAATCAACTTTGTGTTGAAGCCTGTGTCCCCAGTATATTAAAAAATCACTTAAAAAAGGACTTCAATTGCCTGTAGCCAGATAGGTTGTTTTTGAATGAGCAGCCTGAAATGTACTGGTATTATATTATCAAGCCAAAAGTTGAAATAATTAAGCACCCACAAAACAAGGCTGCTCCAAAGTAAATATTGGCCTAAAAAATAACATAGATCAAGAACCCAGTTTTTCCGGAATATCTTTTGACCTTTTTTTGCAGGAAATACTTTTTCCATTGGAATAAAAACCAGTGCTAAAAAAAGCATGCTGGCCCCTGTTGCTATCAGTAAATATAAAAGGTTCATTTAAAGTAAAACAAGTTTGTATCTTTTAACTTAATGCTGTCAAGCTTTTCCTGAAATAACATTGGTAAGGGTTTGGCCAGCTTTCTTAAACTGTCCTGAAAGATTTCGGACCTTAAAGCAATTGCATAATATAGATAATCTCTCTTTCTTTTGTTTATGTGTAACGGGTTATTATCTGTTAATACAAGTGATTTGGACGATGACATACTCAATGGTTTTTCTGTATCTGTATTTTTACCTGCAGGTATTTTTCCACCGTTTGGGCTTGTTTGTATAGTTGGATCTGTATTAAAGAGAATTGAATTAAAACTGCCTGTACGGTAAAGTAAAAAAATGCTGATGAGTATTATAAAACTCAAAAGTGTAATTCCTTTTATAAATACAGTTTTGTTATATTTCATTACCTGTTATTTTCCTTAAATATCCCGATCCTTTCCTTATAACTGCTGTCCTGTGCAATAACCTGATTAAAAAGTTCTTCTGCATCCTCATTCCTGTTCAGTTTATATTTAATCATGCCGCAGTTATATGTGTAATTTAAATTTCCGGGATACCGGCTGTGCAGTTTTTCGTAATACATGGCGGCAGTTGTATAATTGCCCAGTTCATAATAATTACGGCCCAGGATATCTTCTGTAACGCGTCCACTGCTGAGCTCATTTGCTTTTTTATTATAAGGCAGTGCTTTTTCGGGATCGGCAAATGCATCATCATAATCGCCAAGGTAAATTAGGCCCAGGGCATTGTTAACGCCCAGTTCTTCCGGGTTAATGGCCGCTGCTTTCAGTAACCGGGTT
The DNA here is from genome assembly GCA_016703625.1 of Chitinophagaceae bacterium. GTDB lineage: Bacteria > Bacteroidota > Bacteroidia > Chitinophagales > Chitinophagaceae > Ferruginibacter. Next base: position 60,605 of record JADJBP010000012.1, read on the forward strand.
AAAGCGTTTTGGGTTTTCCCGTTCTGCAGATCTGCCCCGGCCATATTTACCAGGTAGCCGTAGCTGTTTTTTTCATAAACCTTTGCTGCAATGGTATAAAAATGGACTGCCGAATCGCGGCGCTGCATTTCTCCATAGGTTAATGCAATGTTGCGGTAGATCACGCCCCTGGTATCATCATCAAGCAGTGGGTTTTTAACAGCTTCGGTAAATTCCTGTAAAGCCTGTTCGTATTTACTTTCATTCATGTAATTGATACCCGCCAGGTTTTTTGCCATGGAATCTGATTTTGTGGGCACCTGTTTGCATGCCAATAAAATGATCAAAAAAATCGGGGTAAGCAAAATGACCTTTTTCATTGTATTGTTTGTTAATGATAACCGGGTGTATCAATACATAGTGCTGTAATATATCAATTATTTTTTCTAAAAAGGATGGTAAGTATCCTGGGTATTCCGCTGCGGTCATTGTCATCAAAATATTCGCTGATACCGTTTATATCAAGATCGTATTTTTTGGCAGCTTCCACAAAGTCGGATATATGATGATTGAAACAGGTTACCACCTGTTCGCCTTCTGTGGTTGTAAACCTGGCTTTACTGCCGGTATACTGTTTAAACGGATGCAGTTCGCCGATATATACAAAACCCTTTTCAGCGATCACTTTTGATACCTTGTAAAAAACCGGTTCCAGGTTTTCAATATGTTCCAGCACCAGGCTGAAACTTACCAGGTCATATTTTTTGTTCACAAAATCCCATTCCTGCAGGATATCTGCCTGCAGGAAACTGACTTTATCTGAATGTATTTTTTCTTTTGCCCGGGCAAGCATTTCATCTGAAAGATCAACAGCAGTTATTTCGGTTGCTTTGGTAAGCAGCCAGGCTGTGTTTTTGCCGGTGCCACAGCCAATTTCAAGGCAACTGTCAAAATGGATACCGGCTAAAGTTTGCTGTAAGGCCACTGCTTCCAGGTCACGGGTCCGGTTGATATTTGTATCGTACTGTGATGACCAGCTGTTGTATGCTTTTTTTGTGTTCACTGGCGTCCTTTTTTTGTCAATGTATTAAAATGCCGGAAGCATTTATTTGAACAGGCCCGAAAAGAACAGCTTCATCTCATTCCAGGATGCTGTATCGGCTGCTGCATTATACGCAATCGGAATTTTAAATTTTTCACCCACAGCTGTTGCATCGGGGTTTGAAAAGGCATGCGTGGCGCCTGCATAGCTTTTAAAAGTATATGCTGCACCAATGGAATCCATTTGTTTTTTAAATGCAGCTACTTCAGTTGCAGGCACAAACTGATCATCATCTCCATGCAATACCAGTATATTGGCTTTCAGTAAATTTTTATCTGCAGGAGTTCCCATTAAACTGCCGTGAAAACTAACGATGCCTTTTAAGCCTTCTCCCATACGGGCAATATTCAGCAAAACACCGCCACCAAAGCAATAGCCAATGCCGGCCATGTTTGCAGTATCCACCTGTGTGTATTCTTTTAATTTATTTACGGCCGCATCAAAATGTGCTTTTGCCATGACCGGGTTCTGGTAAAACGGTGTGGCTAAATTCCCGGCATCAGTTGGGTTATCGGCACGTTTGCCATTGCCGTACATGTCAACAGCCATCGCAATATAACCCAATGCAGCCAGTTCTCTTGCACGTCTTTTGGTATAATCATTTAAACCCCACCATTCGTGTACAACAAGTACAGCCGGGCGTTTCCCTTCTATGTTCTCATCATAAACGATATAGCCATCCATGGTAAGGCTGTCAATTTTATAACTGATATTTTCTTCTTTTAATTTGGGGGCTTTTGTTTCTGCAGATTTTTTCCCCGCTGTTGTCATTACAGGAGATCAGAAAGAGTGCAACGAAAAAAATCGCCAGTCCATGTATTATCTTTTTCATAAAAAAATTTTTATAGGTTTAATAACAGCAATGCTGCCGGATGGTTGTGTAAATTACAAAATTATTTATGGTAAAAAGTACAGGATGGTTTTTGTGGAAAGAATGGTTGACTTTTTATTGGCCCTTTGAAGCTTTCCCGGACTGACCTCGCCCCCAAATCCATTCCTTTTGGAGATGAAGTTTATAGTTAATAACCTGATTTTTATTTAAAATTTGAATAATTTTCGGGAACGGCAAAATTGAGTGTCATTATACCTGCCCTGCTTATTGCTTGGCAGTTTCAGCTGTTTCTCTTTTTTTCTGTTCTGCAAGTATATTATTTAAAAATGGTACAGTTTGTTTTTCTATTTCGGCTTCCGCTATATCCATGGCCTTTGGGTTCATCACCAGTTGTAACCATGGTTTAGGTGCATCAAAATTATAACTGCCAAAAACAATTACAGGTGTACCTTTAACCCGGATACTTTCATTGTCACCCATGATCCACTGATCGGCCCAGTCGTACAGGTAGCGGGCATCTTTTTCCCGGAGTCTTAAACATGAATGTGATACAGGATAACCGGGAAGCTCATACTGGTGCCAGCCAACACCCAGCTTATTTTCAATATTAAAGTTCCACAGCAGTTCCCACTCATCATTAAATGTACTCGTTGTTTTTCTGATTTCCAGTTGGCATAAAAAAGACCGGTTGGTGTTGGATCTTTTTTTCTGCCCATATTGGTTGGACCGGTGTGGATCAACACACCGTTCTCGTAAGTGGCAAATGTTTGAGTGGGGTAGCTGAAAAAAATGATCTTTTGAACAGCATCCAGGTAATTTACCTGGAACGGGAAATGCATGTAATAAGCAATATCACCGTCCAGGTCTGCGGGAATTATTACTGAATCCATTTTTGCAAAATTTGCGGCGTCTGTACGGTTCACTGCATAAGCGATCTGCAATTGAGCATCTGCGCCTGTGTGAGCAGCCAGCCATTGCTTTGCATTGGCAAATTGATAGGTAATGGTTTTGGGCTGTTGCCGTTGCGGTATTACTTTAACAGCAGTTTTTTTTTGCTGTTTGCATGATATAGTACACAACATACTTATCATCAAAATCAGGAGGAGGTTTTTCATTATGTAAAAATGAGTCCATTTTTTCTCATAACGGTTACAAAATTTACAGACTGATTTATATCATTCACACATATAAACGTTATTTGAAATTTACAGCATTGCGGTGATCCTGGTCTGTTAACCCGGTTGAAGAGATATAGATCAGGCAGTACCTGTGCCTGTTTATTTTTTTAGCAGTTCCCTGGCGATCATTTCAATTACACTGCCGGTCTCTTTTCCGAACATGGGAGCAGCCCATTCTGCAGGTTCAGACAGGTTGGCAAGTACCAGGAACAATGCCAATCCTTCTTCCTGCGACCAGGATCTGCCGCCACGCCTTACGCCGGGCAATGCAAGCTTTTTTGAAATGGCCCCGCCTTCAGGATGTATCAGCCAGGCGTACATGGAGTATTGCCCGATGCCTTCCATACTGAGAAAAAAATCATCGATCTCTTTCAGTATTTCCAGTTCACGGGTAAAATAAATATCCTGCCTGTTTCTGAGCATTCCCAGTGCCTGCGAGATCAATTTCTTTTGTTTACTCTTTTCTTTCACTTCAGCAGCATCATAAAGCAGTTTTACTTCCCGGCGAAACTGCAGGTTATACTGCGTATCCGCTTCAAAATGATCCTGTACAATATCATCAGAGAAACCGGTTTTGAAACTGTATTTATTTTCATATTCGGTCATCCTCCTGCCAAAATTCATCATTTGCTGGGTGTGTGAAAATTCGTGCAGGAATACACCTGTGACCAGGTTGTCGAGCCCCAGTTCTGTGCTGGTTACACCTGCATTTTTCCAAAAATCGGGGAGGGGCATTACAAAGAAAGCAGTTTGTCCCAGGCTGTCCAAAGGCGAAGCAAAAGACATAAGGCCAATGGGTACAATTTGTTTATCGGGCAGTGTGACAGTACCCTGGTGTTTTGCTTTTTTCCATGGCAGTACCTGGTTAAATATTTTTGGGCCATCCACCACTTCTCCAACCGGAATTGAAACCGGGGAAGTAGCATATACGTATTGTTCATCGAAAAATAAAAAATCAACAGGCTGCATGCTGTTGATATGATAGATCTTTTTGCTTACCAGTTCCCAGGCCGAAAACCATTTATCAACTTTGAACAGGGAAGTATCTGTTACCTCGTTGCTGAAGATGTTTGCTTCATTTGCATTTGTTTTGGCAGAAACCAGTAATATCCAGATCACGATCCCATAAAAAATACCCTTCATTTTTTTGATTTATTTCAAAGTAACTATAGTTTTTGTGCAGGTAAGCATGCCGGTATTATTGCTTTATTTTCAACTGCTGCCATTTTTGTTCATTCATATTATCATCCAGGTTTGGGTTATAGTCCTGTAGCTTTGTGCCAATATATTCGCCGTTGCTGTTCATCCAGTACTGGTTGGCGCCGGCTGATACCTTGTAACCTTTGCCTGTAGCGGGGTCAATCACATTGGTGCGTTCGTAAATTCCGTCAATGAACTGTTCCTGGTTCTTATCGCTTGCAGCATTTCGTTCCCGCCAACCGCTCATGATGGCATCATTGATGGCATTGCTTTTATTTACAAATGCCTGTTGCTGTGCTTCAAAATTGGCCTGGTTCTGTGCCATGCGCTGGTTGTGTGCGGCCCAGCTTTGCCCTACCCGTTGTGCTTCCTCCCGGTTATATACCATGATCGGTTCCAGGTTATACCGCATATTTGACAGGCTGAAAATGTATTGCTTCCTTGCGGCTTCAAAATGTGCAGGATCAACCTCCAGTCCAGATGTTCTGTAATACCAGTACTGCATACTCTCGCTTGAATGAACAGTAAGGTGCATCAGCAAAAAGTATGGTTTGCCGTCATTTGTTTTCCAGTCGATGCCAAAGGCGGCAACATCCGAACGGCTGGGCAGGGCTTTAAACAACTGGTCGCTATACCATTTGTCCAGTTTAGAAATTTCGGGGATCTCTTCATACTTCACCAGTTGCAGTCCGTTGCTTTGTCCCCAGGGTACAAAATCCTGCTGTATCAGTTGCTCTATCCCGGGCATGGCCCGCATTTGCTGTCCGCCCTGCTGGTAGGCATATTGAAGGCTTTGATCATAATTCATCATAAAACTCTTTAACGGGTAATCTGTAACTTTAATGCCATTGGGCCCGGTTATGGAAGGGCCGCCATTGCTGCCGGCAGGTTGTATCTTCCAGGAAGAAGGTATTGGCATGATAGCAGCAACCATACCATTGGATTGCCGCAATTCAGTCATCACCAGTTTTTCCCAAAAGCCTTTGCCGGATACCCCCGGCTGGCCTCCTTCATCAGACATTATTTCTTTATTTCCCGGCGTGCCGGAACCGGTTTCATTTCCTGTGCTGCCGCATCCGGAAACTATGACTCTGTTCATTGCCCGGTAAAGGCAATTTTGTATTGGAAATAAATGTAAAAATAATTCCTGATAAAATATATAATCCAATTGGATTACCGGCGAGTATGAAAATATTATGTATTTGCTTTTTTCTGAACCGCATTAAAAATTGATCACAGAACAGCTGGTTGTGAAAAAGGGCAAACACATGTAGCAACTTTTTGTACCTGTTTAATTAATTAAAATACGACCTTGAATCAACAGTGGTTCAGTTTCGTAATGTTAATTTTCTGATGGCAGCAAAATGAGCCAACAGGACAAGCGGTACCACACAGCACGGTAGCCAAACAAACGGGAAATAAAATATAGCTGTATTGGGCTGTTCAAAAGCAAATTGCTGAAATGGGGACGGGGCCGATAAAACAGCATGAACAACTATATTCAATACCAGGCCCAGGCAAATAATATTCCAAAGCAATAAAAAGGTTTTGCTGAAAATGGGTTTTACAAATCCAAAATAATATACAACCGGTGCTGTAAGTCCGGCCATGATGTCAAAGTTCCGCCCTTCAAAGGTCATAAGCTGCGGAATGCTTTTGTGCAGGAAAAGCCAGTACAGGCAAATTTCAACCGGGATTCTTACGATGTGTAACAGGGTAAGCATTTTAATATCAAGGCTGTTAATGAAGTTTTTACCTTTTGGCGTAATAAATAAAAGAATGATGAATAATAAAGCCGGTACAGCCAGTAATACAAACCTGGGCGGTATGGTATCAGTAACTGTATAAAATCCGGTATAACTTAAAACAGCCTGGATCAAAAGCCATGATCCTAAGATCACTAAAGTAGTTACAGATCTTTGGGTTGCTTTATAAAACAGGAAAACAGTCAACCCTGTTGTAAGTATAAAAACGATGTTGATATAAAACGGTAAGTTACTGATCATAAACGGCAGTTAATTGATTAAGTGCTGCTCAGGCATAATGGTTTGATCAAACTTACTGAAACCTCTTTTTACATCATAATTTGGCAGCCTTTATTTTTTTTCAGGTAGTTCCTGAATTCGGCCAGTCCCATACTGCTCAGGTTCTGTTCTTTGGTTACCATGGCTTTTTGTGCACTCAGTACGCCATACCGGGTATCTTTAAAGCCATCAATATTATGTGCATCGGGGTCGATGGAGATCATCACATTTTTTTCCAGGGCATAATCAATATGCCGCCAGTCAATGTCAAGCCGGCTGGGATGTGCATTCAGTTCTATCACCACCCGGTTGGCCGCACAGGCATCAATGATCTTTTTATGATCAACGGGATAACCCTTCCGGCTCAGCAATAAGCGGCCGGTCATATGCCCGAGTATGGTGGTGTATGGATTTTCAATGGCAGTGATCAACCGTTGCATGGCTTTTTCTTCGGTCATTTTTAAAATGCTGTGTACCGATGCGATCACCAGGTCGAAGGTTTCAAGCACTGCATTGGAATAATCCAGGCTGCCATCATATAAAATATCGCTTTCAATGCTTTTGAATATGGTAAAACCGGTTAGTTTATTATTCAGCTCATCTATAAGCTGGTGTTGGGCACGTATTTTTTCTTCATGCAGCCCCTGTGCATAAAAAGCGCTTTTACTGTGATCGCTGATCACCAGGTATTCAAAACCCTGTTCTTTGGCGGCAAGTGCCATTTCTTCGAGGGTATTGCTGCCATCACTCCAGTTGCTGTGGCTATGAATGATGCCACGGATGTCTTCGGGTTGTATCAACTGTGGAAGCGGGCTATGGGCAGCCCGTTCAATAATTGCTGTTGTTTCCCGTAAACAGGGAGGAATAAAATTGATATTTACCTGTTTAAAAACAGCAGAATCATCTGCATTTGCTGTGCCCGGAAAACTGATGCCCGGGTATTTTTTATAAAGGCTTCGGCAAAATCCGGGCCTGCCCCGGTAAAAAACAGCTTTTTGGCAACAGCTTCAGTTCCTGTATAATTCAGCAGTTTGTAAAGCAGGTTACCCGGGTTTTCTTCCAGCAGTTCGGGCGGGTTGGCTGTTTCAAATTTTGGTTTAATGTTTTCGTTGGTACTGTTAACTACATATTCCAGTTCATATATAATTTCAAGTTGCCGTTTATAAGCCCCGGTTAAATGTACATTTTCGGGCAAAAAAAGCTTTTGCAAGTAAGTGGTAATTTGTGGCTCAACGGCTTCAACCTGGTAATATAAATAGCTGCCCTGGTTGCTGATATAAAACTCGATCGATTCTTTAACATTTTGCTGCGTTTTTTCACCAAACCCTTTATATAATTTCAACCGGTTCTCTTCACAGGCATATAAAAGTTCGCCGATACTTTCTATTTCCATCTCTTTCCAGATGGTTGAAATTTTTTTAGGGCCGATACCTTTTATGTTGAGCATTTCAATAACACCGGGCGGTGTTTTTGCGATCAATTCCTGTAAAGCAGTCAATGAGCCGGTCTCTAAAATTTCAATGATCTTGTTTGCTGATGATGCACCGATCCCTTTTATGTCTGCAATTTTATTGGTGGGTGTTTCACTTAATTGAACCGGTAATTTTTCAATATTAAAAGCGGCCGAAGCATAGGATTTTGCCTTAAAATTATTTTCTGCATGGATGTCTGTTAATTTGCTTAAAAGGCTGAAATTTTCCGCAATTTGATAATTATCCATTTTTTTAAATTGTCCCGGTAAATGTAGGAAGAATAAAAAATCCGGCGTTTAAAAATTAATTTCCGTTCGATTTTATAAAAAAAATCGCTTGAAAACTACATTTTAAAATCCGGGAAAAATCGTAAAATCATACCGGTCTTTCACAAAAATTAAATCCGTTACGGATAAAAAAAATTGTTTTTTTGAATTATTCAGCAATGGTTTTGTTGATAAACAAGAAATTATTCGAGGGCATTTTAAGCCGGGGATCGCTGTTGAGAATTGCCGAAAACCCGCTTTGGTAAAGGGTTTAAAAGAAAAAGTCCCGGTAATGTACCAGGACTTTAAAGATATTTTGCTTTTCAAAAAGCGATGCTAAATTTGTATTAGCAGCTTACTTCTTCTTAGCAGCTTTCTTCTTAGGAGCAGCTTTCTTTTTAGGAGCAGCTTTCTTCTTAGGAGCAGCTTTCTTTTTAGGAGCAGCTTTCTTAGCAGCGGCTTTTTTTGGAGCAGCTTTTTTTGCAGCTTTTTTCTTTGTTGCCATTTTTTAAAATTTAATTGGTTAGTAAATAATACTTAAAAATAAATACTATTTTTTAAACTACCAAAATAAATATTAAAAAATTATGCACTGGCTTCAACGGCAGCAACTGAAACAACCGTCCTGTCGCCCTTCGTTTTTTTGAATTCAACCAGGCCATCCGTTAATGCGAAGATGGTAAAATCTCTTCCAACGCCAACATTTTTTCCGGGATGATAAGTTGTTCCGCGCTGGCGGATAATTATATTTCCTGCGATCGCCGGTTGCCCGCCATAAATTTTAACGCCCAATCTTTTGCTGTGTGAATCGCGGCCGTTCTTTACCGAACCTTCACCTTTTTTGTGTGCCATTTTTTAATTTGTTTATTCGTTAATCAGATAATCTGTTAATCCGTTAATCCGTTAATTCGTTAATCCGGGAATTGTATTTACTAATAAACCAATTAACGGATTAACCAATCAATGTTTTAAGCTATTGCAGTTACTTTAATGTGCGTATACTGCGTACGGTGACCATGCTTTTTACGGAAACCTTTTCTTCTTTTCATTTTAAAGGCGATCACTTTTTCACCTTTGATAAGGTCGTTCAGGATTTCAGCTTTAACTACTGCTTTTATATCCGAACCCAATACAACGTTTCCGCCGCTATCAGTCATCAATACTTCGGAAAACTCTACTGAGTCACCGGCTTTGCCCTCTATATGAGGTACGTATAAGCTGTCGCCTGCTTTCACTTTAAATTGCTGACCTGCTATTTTTACAATTGCTAACATAAAATTCCCAAATTTAGGACGGCAAAGGTAAGGGTTTAGCTTTAAAACCATGCTACATTTTGAAAAAATATACACTTAAAATACGGGATTGGGGAAAACCGGCCCGATATAGGCTGAAAATCAGCCAAAACCTGCTTTATAAACAGTATATTCTCGCTACATTCGCCTCAATTATATGCGTTATATATACCGTTTTATACAGATCCTTTTCACAGTTTATGCCTTTTTGATCTTTATTGGCTTCCTGTTGCTGATATTTCCCGCTGTAGTGGCGGCTTCTTTTTGGCAGGATCAGGGGCGGGAACTTTATATATAAGCTATGTCACCTGTGGGCTGACTTTTTTTACTCATGACGGGCATTTTTCAACGGAATATTTATGAAGTGCCCAATGACCGGTCGAAACAGTATGTTTTTGTGTTTAATCATATTTCCTATATCGATATACCGGTTATACTTAAAACCATCCGCCGGCAGCAGTTCAGGGTATTGGGCAAGGCCGAAATGGCTAAGATCCCGTTATTCGGGTTTATTTACAGGAGCGCAGCCGTGATGGTAGAAAGAGGGGATGCTGATAAAAGGGCCAAAAGTGTAATTCAGCTTAAAGCGGTTTTAAAAAAGGGCATTTCTATTGTTATTGCTCCCGAGGGTACTTTTAATATGACCCATATGCCTTTGAAGGAATTTTATGACGGGGCATTTAAGATCGCCATTGAAACCCAAACACCTATCAAGCCGGTATTATTCCTGGATACCTATGACCGGATGCATTATGGATCCATATTTTCCATGCATCCCGGCAGATCAAGATCGGTTTACCTGGATGAAATTCCGGTTGATGGGCTGGTTTTGGAAGATGTTGGTTTTTTAAAAGAGAAAGTCTATAAAATAATGGAAGAAAAACTGGTCGCGTATAAAGCAAGCTGGATAAAGAATGCTGATGATAAAAAGATGTCAGTCTGAACATGAACGTCAATCAGGCTCGCGGGATCATGTTATAAGAGTATTCAAAAGGCATAGCATAACCCGTTAACTTTTGGATCATACTACTTCGCTCTTAACAATCATCGTAAGTAAAATAAACTGTAAAAATGAGCTACATAGTACAAGTAAGATGAACAAAGGAAACGAAATACAATTTACAGATGAATCATCCGGCTTCTGGGCAGAGATCATACTTCCGCTGGCCCTGCCAACTACCTATACCTATGCTGTTCCGGCATCATTGTTAACAAGGGCAATGCCCGGCTGCCGCGTAGAAGTGGTTTTTGGAAAACATAAAAAATATGCCGGAATCATTAGATCAATACTGGATAAAGAACCGGCGTATCCAACAAAAGCCATATTGAATGTACTGGATGATGAACCGATCCTTTACCCGCAACAGTTAAAACTCTGGCAATGGCTCAGCCAATATTATATGTGCAGCGAAGGCGAAGTGATGTCTGCAGCCTTACCAACACATTTTAAACTGAGCAGCGAAACCATTTTAATATACAACGAAGAGGCAGGCGAAGATTTTACACACCTGGATGATGAAGAATTCATTGTGGCTGAAGCCCTGCTGTTAAAAAAAGAATTGCGTTTACCCGAAGTGCAGCAGTTGCTGGATGTAACACATGTGTACCCCCTCATCAAAAAACTGATCGATAAAAATATTTGTTTTGTGTGGGAAGCGATGGATGAACAGTATAAAGTGAAAACCGAAAATTATGTGATCCTGCACCCGGATTACATCAATGAAGAAAAACTGGCAGCGTTGCTGAACAACTGGAGCAGGGCGCCCAAACAAATGGAACTGTTACTGGCATACCTGCACCTGCAAAAAACGGCAGGCGATGTTATCCAGCATGAATTGCTGGAAAAGGCCGGCGCATCAACTGCACAGCTGAAGGGCCTTACTGAAAAAAAGATCCTGGTGGTGGAGAAACGGGCAGTTGACCGGATAAGGTCATTGCCTAAAAATGTGGAGATCGATTTTGAATTCAGCGCTGCCCAGCAGGAAACATCAGATAAAGTTACCCATGCATTTGAAACCAAAAATGTTTGCCTGTTGCACGGCGTAACCAGCAGCGGCAAAACACAGGTGTATGTTAAACTGATAGAAAAATATTTTTCGCAGGGCCGGCAGGTGTTGTACCTACTGCCCGAGATCGCTTTAACCACACAGATCATCCGCCGCCTGCAAAAACATTTTGGCGGCAACATCACCATTTACCATTCGCGTTTCAATAATAACGAACGCATTGAATTGTGGAATAAGATACGCACCGGCGAAGTAAAGATCGTGCTCGGTGCACGCAGTGCCCTGTTCCTGCCCTTTAAAGACCTCGGACTGATCATAGTGGATGAAGAGCACGATCCTTCATTCAAACAGCAGGATCCGGCTCCCAGGTACAATGCAAGGGATGCGGCCATTTATTATGCATCGCTCTTTGGCGCCAGGGTTTTACTGGGCAGCGCCACTCCATCGGTAGAAAGTTATTTTAATGCAATGCATGATAAATATGCTTTGGTTGAACTGAATGAACGTTTTGGCGGTATTAAAATGCCGGAGATCAGTATCATTGATACCAGGCAGGTTGTACAGAAAGGAAAAGTGATGATCAGCCCGCAATTGAAAGAAGCCATGCAGCAGGCATTGGAGGCCGACAGGCAGGTGATCCTTTTTCAAAACAGGCGGGGGTATAATCCATACCTGATCTGTGGCGCCTGCGGATTTATCCCGCAGTGTACCCATTGCGATGTGTCACTCACATTGCATAAGTTCAGCAATAAACTGCATTGCCATTATTGCGTCAGTGTTTACCCGAAATTGATAACCTGCCCGGCATGCGGCAGCAACAACTGGCTGGAGAAAAATTTTGGTACCGAAAAAATTGAGGAACAGCTGGAAACCGATTTTCCCAAATACAGGATCGCGAGGATGGATGTGGACAGTGTGCGTGGCAAAACAGCACATGATAACCTGATACAGTTGTTTGAACAGGAGCGGATCGATATCCTGGTGGGCACACAAATGGTGGTTAAGGGACTTGATTTTGATAAGGTAAGTCTTGTTGGTATCCTTGACGCTGATGGGCTGCTGGCCTTTGCCGATTTCAGGGTGAATGAACGGGCCTTTCAGCTGATGGAGCAGGTGAGTGGCCGGGCCGGCAGGAAAAAAGAACAGGGCAAAGTGATCATCCAGGCAACCAATGTTAAACACCCCGTTTTACAACTGGTACAACAACACGATTACAAACAGTTTTATAACCTGGAGATCGAAAACCGGAAACAATTTTTTTATCCGCCTTACAGCCGTATTATTTTGTTAACTTTAAAACACAAGGACAAAAATATTGTAAGCGCTGCCGCAGAAAAATTGACAGCCCTTTTAAAACAGGACCTGAAAGATTTTATTGTTGGCCCAGCAGCACCTGTTGTTAACCGCATCCGAAACCAGTATTTAATGGAGATATTGATCAAGCTGCCCAAAGAACCGGGCATGAGTTTACGGTATAAATCAGCGATCAGGAACCATATTAACCTGGTAACCGGGGAGAAGCTTTTTAAAAGTGTTTCTGTAATTGCGGATGTAGATAAGATGTAACCTTGAATAGCACCACCCTGTAGGGTGGTGAATCAGGGTGGTGAAAAATGATTTGAAATAAGATTGGTCTAAAGCCCGTGATCATTTCATTATTGATCCCTGCCCTAAAGGGCAGGGATCAATAAAATTTATTAAATGGAGCTACAAAAAAATATATCAATAAAACCTTACAATTCATTTGGAATCAATGTGTACGCAAATCTATTTGCAACATTCAATTCGATAGATGAATTAAGTGAACTGCTTGAATTTAACCAACCACAAACCACAAACCGCAAACCACAAACCCTGATTTTAGGTGGCGGCAGCAATATCCTTTTCACCAACAATTTCGACGGTTTGGTTTTAAAGAATGAGATCAAGTTCATTAAAGAGATCAAGGAAGATGAGCACCATATATATGTACAGGTTGGGGCAGGGGAGAACTGGCATCAATTTGTTTTACATTGTATAAAAAAAGGTTGGGCAGGGGTTGAAAACCTTTCGCTGATCCCCGGCAATGTGGGTGCATCGCCCATGCAGAATATCGGTGCTTACGGGGTTGAACTCAAAGATGTATTCTATTCCCTGGAAGCCTGGCATATCCACGATAAAAAGATGGTGAACTTTACACTGAATGATTGTGAATTTGGTTACCGCGACAGTGTGTTTAAACGAAAATATAAAGATCAGTTTGTAATAACCGACGTTACTTTCCGCCTTAACCGCATTCCTGAATATCATATTTCCTATGGTGCCATCGGGCAGGAACTGGAAAAAATGGGCGTGAAGGGTCTAAGCCTGCAGGCGGTATCACAGGCGATCATAAATATCCGCAGCAGCAAATTACCCGACCCTGCCAAAATTGGTAATGCAGGAAGTTTTTTTAAGAACCCGGAGATCAGCAGTTCACAGTTTGCTGTGCTCAGTTCGCAATTTCCCGGTATTGTGGGGTATAATTTGCCAAATGGACATGTAAAGCTTGCTGCCGGTTGGCTGATCGAACAATGCGGCCCCGAAAACGGGACAAGCTGGAAAGGTTTTAGAAGAGGCGATGCAGGTTGCCACGATAAACAGGCATTGGTACTGGTAAATTATGGTAATGCCCTTGGAAGTGAGATATATAATTTGAGTGAAGAGATATTGCAAACTGTGAAAGAAAAGTTTGGCGTAAGCCTGGAGCGGGAAGTGAATATCAGTTGACCGCTTTCGATTCTTCAATGATTATTTTACTTCTTTCGATCGCCTAGCTAAAATTTTCAGTTACATTTCCTTTGCCGATGGCAAATAACAACCTCGACTTTTTCATTTCTTCCTTTACCTTTTCACTATGTACTTCTGATAAGACAAGTTTAGTACCCCTGTGTTTTGATTCTTTATACACTTCCAGTAAAACATTTATACCGGTTGCATCAATGATGGGTACCTGCCGCATACGGATGATCAGTACTTTGGGCGGTTTTTCAATGAACTTCATGGCATCTTTAAACTTATAGGCAGCGCCAAAGAATAACGGGCCTGTTATTTCAAACACTTCTACATGTTCAGGCAATGTAAAATTACCAATGGCTTCCCGGTCATTTTCAGGGTCACCCACATTTTTTGTAAGGGCACTAACGTCGCTGAATTTTATCATTTCACGCATAAAGAGGAATACAGCCAGTACCATTCCAATTTCAATGGCAACAGTCAGTCAACCAGTACGGTCAGCAAAAATGTGGTCAGTAAAACAGCCACATCACTTTTTGGTCCTTTAAAAACAGATACAAAATTTTCCCACTCACTCATGTTATAAGCCACCACCACCAATATTCCTGCCAGCGTGGCCATGGGTATTAAGGATGCCCACTTGCCGATAAAGAGCATGATCAGCAACAGGGTAATGGCATGAATGATCCCTGCTATGGGTGTGCGGCCCCCGTTCTTTACATTGGTTGCAGTACGGGCAATGGCTCCTGTTGCTGGTATGCCGCCAAATAAGGCGGAAAAGATATTGGCGGTTCCCTGTGCAACCAGTTCCATATTGGATTTATGTTTGCCGCCGATCATGCCATCAGCAACAACTGCAGATAATAAGGATTCAATACCTCCAAGCAGGGCAATGGTAAAGGCAGGAACAATCAAACTTTTGATCACGGCAAAATCGAGATGCGGCATTACCGGCATGGGTAAGGAAGATGGGATGCTGCCAAACCTGCTCCCGATGGTATCTACGGGAATATGGAATATTTGCAGTTACCTGTGAAGAGAAGATCAGCACGGCAATACCGCTGGTAAAACCAATGATCAAAGGATGAGGGATGAATTTTATGACAGATCCGAGCGTGGCAAAACCCATAATGATGAGCATTATACCGGCCATAAATGTGGCGATGATCAACCCGTTTACACCATGTACCTGCACAATGCCATACACAATTACAATAAAAGCACCCGTCGGTCCGCCGATCTGTACCCGGCTGCCGCCCATGGCCGAAATAATAAACCCGGCAATTACTGCCGTATATAATCCTTTTTCTGGCGATACGCCCGATGCAATGGCAAATGCAATCGCCAGGGGAAGTGCAACGATACCTACGATAAGCCCGGCCATAACGTCTTTGCCAAACTGCTGACGGTTGTAATGCTTTAGTGTTTCAAATATTTTGGGTCTGAACATGGAGTATGATATTAGCCGGCTATAGTATGGCAAAGGTATTTGATTCAATTGAACTCAACCATTGCCCTGGCAGTATTGATTCATTACTGTGTGATTTTATTCATCGAAATGCAAAGTTACAGGGTTCCTGTTTTTATGGTGCTTACGTTTTTTCCGCTTTTTTATTTCTTCACTTCGGGCAGACTGGTGTTCATCAGTATGCGGCTGAGATTACCCGGTAATTCCACATTATTTTCATTGGTTCCGGCTTTGGCCAGTTCTCTTTTAAAAGAATCAATGATGATGGTTTGAGACCTGGCTGTTGAAGAAAAACAAACCCATAATAAAATGAAGCATAATTTTCTCATGCTTTAAATTTAGGAAACTTTACCAAACTTTAAAAATTTGGCAAAGTTGAACTGGCTGGTACCATCAGGGTTAATTATTTGATCCGGTTGCTTAATTCTTTGACTGCTTTTTCCAGTTCATCGATGCGTTTCTGTTGATCGTCCAGGTTTTTTTGCTGCGCTTCTATGATCACCTGCTGTTCCTGCATACCCTTCACGAGGGGCACCACAAACTCGGCATAACGCAAACCGTAAAAGTCCTGATCGTTTTTAGGTTTATCTACGCCACTGAAATTAAAGCCGGTTTTTTTTGCCGCGGCTTCCACTTCCTGGGCAATAAAGCCGGTGGTGACATCAGAGTATTTATCGCCGGTAAGAAAAACTGTAAGGTCAGCTTTGTTTTTTGTGCTGTCGGTAATTTTTTTTCTCCGCTCATATATGCCGCTCATATCATTTATTTTATCACGGTTTAATTGGTATGAGACCGGTCGTAATTTGGTGATAAAATTTAAACCAGGTACATCTTCCTTTACATTTTCTTTAAAGCGGCCATCACTTACCGTGGTCCAGCCTACCTGGCCACCAATGGAATTCACAAATACGTTGCCAATGCGTACCATATCGGTAGCCGTACAGGTGGCATCAATGCCGATGCTGGTGGTGTTGAATAAATTGGTTGAATTTGGGCCGGTATTAAAACCCACAGCTGTATGAAAGGCCCCGGTAGTGTTAAATAAAATGGAGTTTACACCCACAGCAGTATTTTGAAAACCGGATGTATTGGCAGGTAATGCATTATTTCCAGTTGCTACATTTGAAGATCCTGAACTGTTGAAGAAAAGCGCTCCCGATCCGTAAGCCGCGTTAAAAAAACCGGTTGTTCTTGAAAACATGGCATCTACTCCTGATACGCTATTTGAATCACCGGTTGTATTGTTGGCTAGTGCACCATATCCATAGGCCGTGTTGCTGAACCCCGTGGTATTTGCATACATCGCAGAAAATCCATAGGCAGCATTATTGGTACCGGTAGTATTTGAAAATAAAGATTGGTAACCGGTTGCTGTATTAAATCCACCTGAACTGTTCATATAAAGTGCCCTGAAGCCTGTGGCCGTATTATAGCCTCCTGTTGTGTTGTATCGCAATGAATAATTGCCGGTAGCGGTATTGTTAATTCCCGTGGTATTTGAATAAAGTGCTTCAATACCAAAGCCTGTATTATCAGAACCTGTGGTATTTAAATAAAGTGCACGGTGACCGTTTGCCGTATTGTTAAAACCTGTGCTGTTAGTATATAATGAATAACTTCCTGAAGCCGTATTATTATATCCTGAAGTATTATTATATAGCGTATATGCACCGGTAGCAACATTAAAGCTTCCGGAGTTGGATCCCGCCAATGCAGCAGACCCGGTAGCTGTATTAAAACTTCCGGTTGTATTATTTGTAAGCGAAAAGTTGCCCGTGGCTGTGTTATCAGATCCTGTTGTATTTAAAAAAAGTGAACCGTTTCCGGACGCTACATTCCAGTTTCCGGTAGTGTTTGAAAACAGTGCATTTGTCCCGGTAGCTACGTTTGAATGCCCGGTCGTGTTTGAATAAAGTGTGTAATACCCGTTCGCAATATTGTAAAACCCTGTTGTATTTGAATATAATGAATGAAAACCTATTGCCTGGTTCAAATTTCCTGTTGAGTTTGAGTAAAGTGCCTTAACACCTACAGCAATATTGGTAAACCCGGTGGTATTTAAATATAGAGCGCTGTCTCCATAGGCAATATTTTGTAACCGGTTGTGTTTAAATAAAGTGCATCAAGACCGGTTGCAGTATTGCTATAACCAGTGGTATTATTCCGCAGGGCACTTGAGCCCATAGCGGTATTGGAACTTCCCGTGGTATTATTGTAAAGTGATGAACTTCCCAAAGCAGTGTTATTGATACCGGTGGTATTTGTACCAAGTGCAGATAATCCTACGGCGGTATTGTAATTTCCGGTAGTGTTATAAATAAGTGTGTTTGCTCCAAGAGCGGTATTGTAGCTGCCTGTTGTATTGTTTCGCATACTGGATATGCCGAATGCAGAATTAACTACTCCTGTTGTATTAATATAAAGCGCTGATGCACCAACTGCCGTATTGCCATTGCCGGTTGTATTGTCGTGCATAGCATTCCAGCCCATGGCTACATTAAAGCTTCCTGTTGAATTAATGAGCAGCGCATTTGTACCATTGGCGGTATTGTTCGCTCCTGTCGTGTTGCTGCCCAGTGCTGCAAGGCCGGTTGCCGTATTTTCACTGCCGGTTGTATTACCACTGAGGGCATTTGACCCAATGGCTGTATTCCATTGCCCGGTTGTGTTTGCATAAAGCGCAATGTTTCCCCAGTGCTGTATTATCGCTACCGGTTGTATTGGTGAACAGCGTTGCATCGCCAAAGCCGGTATTACTGGAACCGGTACTGTTAGAAAATAATGAAAATGTTCCTGTGGCAGTATTGCCATTTCCCGTAGTATTTGCAGTAAGCGCTTTGATACCGATCGCTACATTCTCATGACCGGTTGTATTTGCGAGCAATGCATCAGATCCCATGGCGATGTTATAATACCCGGTGCTGTTGTTATATAATGAACGGTAACCCATAGCTGTATTATCAAAACCGGTTGTATTGGAAAACAATGAGCGGTACCCAAATGCAGTATTGTTTGTACCGGTTGTGTTTGCGATCAGGCTTCTTTCTCCAAAACCGGTATTCAGGTTAGATACATCCATAATGCCCGACTGAAAACCGTTGACCTTAAAAACCAGCCCAACATTATCCGTAGTTCCAATAAAGTTTGTGCCTGCAGATGTACCGGCATTTCCTGTTAGCCTCCAGCCGGTTGCCGGTGTATCTGTATCCATTATTTTAACCCATTGGGTACCGTTATAAAAATAATAACCCAGGCCGCTGCCCCCGGTTATGGCCGCATTTGTATTATATACCAGCAAACTGGTTGCAGGGGCAGCAATCGTTGCTACATCATTAATACCGGTTAAACTTACCCTGGGTATCAATATCCCCTTGTTAACACTGCTTACATCCAGTATTGCAGAACTATGGGCAGTTACCCCGGTTGTATTTACAGCCAGGCTTTGTGCTGTTGTGTTCATAGCGGTTAACAGTGCACAAACGATCAAACAGTTGCTTTTGATCTGTTTCAATAATGAGATTTTCATACTGTGGTTTTTTAAGCAGTTATCATTTGATGGAGGTGATAAAGATATAGGGATTTTCAATCCATCTATATCCCCTAAAAACAGGATAGGGAAAGCTATTAATGATTATTGGATTAGGGAGATATTTTCTATAATAAACCTGCACCGTTCTGAAAATTCAGTCAGTGACATTGTATTGGCTTGTGTATTTATGTTATGCGGGTAACCTAGTTAAAATCATCTTCATTAAGATCTTCTTCACTGAAATGTTGTGTGCCGATGTTGAGCATACTACCCATCAGGTCTTTAAATTCAATTTTACCATCCAGCACTTTTTTGCTGATGAGGGAGTGAGCCGCCAGGCCATGCAATACAAATTCCATGAGCAGGGCATTCTCTTTTTCTGAAGCAGATTTGAAATATTTTTTTACCAATGCATGCAGTCCATCTACCTTGTACAGTAACTGAATTTTGTCTTCATCCCTCGTTTCAAAAAAAGTATTTAATGAATTGCCTGCATCAAACCATCGGGTAATGGCTTTGTACGGATTTTCATCTGGCGTTGCATCTTTGGTTCTTTTCTTTTTTAACGTATCAGGATTTGGAAAGTATTGCCCGAACTGTGTGCGGATAGAACGTTCCAGTAAATTAAAGGCAACCTGGTAAGGGCCTTCCTGTTCGCCTTCATACACCAGTTCTATTTTACCGGTGATGGATGGAATAATGCCGATGAGGTCGCTCAGCCAGACCTGTGTTTCCTTTTCATTATTAATCAATGCCCTGCGCTCAGCAGCACTGATGGCATTTTCATATGCGCTGATGCTGAGCCTGGCGCTTACGCCGCTTTTTTTATCAACCAGTTCGCTGCTCCTGGCTTCAAAAGCAATCTGTTCAATAAGCCTTTTTATAAGGTCACTTACTTTTACTTTTTGCTGCTGTGCTTCATTGATCTGTGCTTCCTGTTCAGTGATCTCCAATGCAGTTTCCAGTGATCTTGGATAGTGGGTGAGTATCTGGCTCTCGATCCTGTCTTTGAGCGGTGTAACAATACTGCCCCGGTTGGTGTAATCTTCGGGGTTGGCTGTAAACACAAACAACACATCGAGGGTAAACGCAGTTTAAAACCCCGTATCTGCAGGTCGCCCTCCTCTAAAATATTAAATAAGGAAACCTGTATCCTGGCCTGCAGGTCGGGCAGTTCATTGATAACAAAAATACTCCGGTTACTCCTGGGTATGATGCCATAATGCAAAACCCGTTCATCTGCAAAACTGAGTTTTAGGTTTGCCGCTTTTATCGGGTCAATATCGCCGATCAGGTCAGCAACACTAACATCGGGTGTGGCCAGTTTTTCGCCATAACGCTGACTGCGGTGCAGCCAGGCCATGGGGGTATCATCGCCTTTTTCTTCAATGAGATCTATGGCATAACGTGAGACCGGGTGAAATGGATCATCATTGATCTCGCTGCCGGCAACAACGGGAATGTATTCATCCAGCAGGTCGATCATCTGCCGGGCCATGCGTGTTTTTGCCTGTCCGCGTAAACCTAAAAACAAAATATTGTGTTGCGATAATAAGGCCCTTTCAGTATCCGGTATCACCGAATCTTCATAGCCCAAAATGCCGGGAAAGGGATTTTCCTTTGCCTGTATCTTTTTGATCAGGTTTTCACGGATCTCCTGCTTGATGCTTTTGGAAACATAGCCGCTCTTCTTTAATTCGCCGAAAGTTTTAATTTTTTTATTATCCATTTTTATTTTTTAATGGTCAAATTTTGTATTTCTGTTCAACTTAGTAATGTTATTCATTTATTGAAATCCTGGTTTTGTCATGCTGAGGTACGAAGCATCTCATCTTTCTTTAACCAGCTTTAAGTTTCAGGGAGATGCTTCGTACCTCAGCATGACAGTACTTGTTATCATTTCGTTTAATCAATACACCGTCTTCCTTTTACCACTTTCAAAATCCTTAAAAATAAACGCCCCCAGTTTATCCAGCGAAGCAAAGAAAGCCTTGCCGTTATTGGTTTCGGTGAACTCCTGCACAAAACGTTGCAGGTAAGGGTCGGATGCGATCATGAATGTAGTGATGGGGATCTTTAATTTTTTGCATTGCGTTGCTAAACTCATGCAGCGGTTCAATATCTTCCTGTCTACACCCCAGCTGTTTTTATAATAGCGTGCGCCAACTTTTAAACAGGTTGGTTTGCCATCTGTTATCATAAAGATCTGCTTGTTGGGATTGCGCCTTCTTCTTAATATATCCATCGCCAGTTCCAGGCCTGCCACCGTATTGGTATGATAAGGTCCAACCTGCAGGTAGGGCAGGTCTTTAATTTCAATGGTCCAGGCATCATTTCCAAATACTACAATATCCAGGGTGTCTTTGGGGTATTTTGTTTGAATCAGTTCACTCAATGCCATCGCCACTTTTTTAGCAGGGGTGATCCTGTCTTCACCATACAAAATCATCGAGTGGGAGATATCGATCATCAATACAGTTGATGTTTGCGATTTAAAATCGGTCTCCCTGATTTCCAGGTCATCTTCCTGCATATGAAAAGCATCAATGCCGTGGTTGATCTGTGCATTACGGATGCTGTTGGTAAAATCGATCTGTTCCATGGTATCGCCAAACTGGAATGGCCTGGTCTCGGGATTTATTTCATCGCCGCCGCCGGGTTTAAAGGTATGGTGATTGCCCTGCTTTGTTTTTTTCAGTTTACCGAAGATATCTTCCAGGCTTTTTTTGCGGATGCCCTGTTCGGTTTTTGAAGTGATCTTTATTTCACCCTTTTCATTTTTATCATCAATATATCCCTTGGCTTTCAGGTCTTCCACAAAATCGCCGATGCCGTATTCGTTATTGGTGAGTTTATATTCCTTGTCCAGTTCATTCATCCATTGCATGGCCTCGTTAAAATCGCCATTGGTATACGTGAGCAGTTGCAAAAAAAGATCAAGCAAAGTCTCGAAAGGAGATTTGCCTTGTGCATTGGGGTCGTATTTGCTGAAATTATAGCCTAACAATGGTTTAGAAAGTTTAAGAATGTTTAGATGGTTTATCCGCAGGTCGCATACTCTGTAAGGCCCTGCGGGGATGGTTTAGTGTTCCTGTTTATACTAAATTACGAAACAAATCATTGTATGGGTTTGTTCGGTTGTTAAATAATAAAAATCCCCCGTTTTTTTAACGGGGATTTGATGAAATAAAAAATTGGCATTTATTTTTTTGTGAATCTGCCGCTATGGGCGGAGCCACGGGTTGTGTTATGATCTGCCCGGGTGTTTCGGTTGGCATCCCCGATACTGCTTTATACTGCTGCTCCAGCTGCATGATCCGCATCAGGAACTGTTCTGCAGTATTCTTTTCACCGCCCCTTCTGCCGGATTGATCAGCCAGGTAATCGAAATTGCCCAGCCTGTCGTCGCTAAGCGAGTTATAATAACTGATCTGCTGTTCCAGGTCTTTCTTCAGGCTCCTGGTTATTTTGGCAGCGAGCACGGTATCTTCTGCTGAATAGGAAGCCTGTAACATCAGTAACGAAATATAGTTTTGCTGCTGGTTACGGCTTACCATGCCATAAGGGAAATTCTCTTCCAGCATCATCTTATCAACCTTGTTCAGCATTTTACGGGCTTCTTCTTTTTTATTTTTCTGTGCCAGATCCTGGGCTGCCACAGCATAAGCCATACGGATGCTGTTCAAATGACGGCGGTTCTCTTCATCAAAATATACACCGGGTTTATCGGCATTGCCCGAAGCGAATTTGGTCATCATTTTATCATATGCCCATCCGTCATTAACCTGTGTAGCATTGGGGTCGGTATTCTGTACCGGTACAAGGCGATAGGTCAATCCATCCTGGCGGATATAATTCTGAAAACCCAGTCCGCCGGCATCCTGCGATGTAAAGTAGATCGGGCGTTTCCATTTATTGGCTGCTATGATATTCAGGATGGCTGCATCATTTTTAAACAATGCCCGCTTGTTGATCTCAAATACAACCTGTGAAACCACGCTGTCGTTTGCATTAACAGTACCGTTTGAACGAACAGTATTAATATCAACAGGAATGGATACACGTTTTGACGGGAATATATGGATCGGGTTGCCGTCATTTCCCTGTTCTGTTTTATTTGGATCATCACTCCCGGCAAAATCCTTCATCATGGTATACAGGTCCATAGGTAATGCAGGATCGGTGGTGATACCTGCTTTGGCCCTGTACCTGTTGAGGAATGCAGCATTGTTTCCATAGATCCCTTCGGGAGAATATACAATATCCCTCGTGGCGCCTTCTATCTGGTCTGCTGTCCAGATGGGGTCTATCGGATCACTGTCATTTACTTTATAGCGCAATTGGTTGATGTACCAGTCGGTACCCATCAGGCTGGAGTTGATAACACGGATATCTTTACGGATACCCTGAACTTCCTGCGCATACCAAAGCGGGTAAGTATCATTATCGCCAAAGGTGATGAGTATGGCATTCGGTGCACAACTTTCGAGGTAATCAATGGCCAGGTCGCGGGCCAGTGTTTTACTGCTCCGGTCATGGTCGTCCCATTCCTGGCTGGCCATTAAAACAGGAACAGCCAGTAAACACAAAACCCCGGCGGCAATACCTGCCATCATTTTATTTTTTATAAAAGACGTAAATAATTCCTTTACATATAAAACACCCAGACCGATCCAGATGGCAAATGCGTAAAAGGAACCTACAAAAGCATAGTCACGCTCACGGGGTTGGTTACCCGCCTGGTTCAAATAAAATACAATGGCAAGGCCGGTAAAAAAGAAAAGCAATCCTACGATCAGGAAATCACGCTTGTCACGCATCACCTGGAATATCAATCCCAGCAGGCCCAGTATCAGCGGCAGTGCAAAAAGCTTATTATTGGCTTTGTTGTTTTGTAAGCTGTCGGGCAGGGTATCCTGGTTTCCCAAACGGGCATTGTCCCAGAAGCCGATTCCGGTCTTCCAGTTTCCATCCCGTACATTACTCATGTGCACACCCTGTATATCATTTTGTTTGCCGGCAAAGTTCCACATAAAATAACGCATATACATCCAGCCAACCTGGTAAGCCATGGCAAAACCAATGTTTTCACTCATGGTAGGCGGGCGTTCCCAGTTGCCCTGCTGGTCTTTTCCAATACCCATCCAGCTTGCATAATAATCAGCGTGGCCCTGGTCGTTGCTCTGGTCCCACATACGCGGGAACAAATGCATATCGGCAGGTGCATAAACATATTCTATTTTTTTTCCGTTCTTTTCATATTTTCCGTTACTCTTAATATAAGTATCCGTGATCTTCGTATCCTCAGGCTGGGCAGTAAAATCCTGGCCATATAATATGGGCCAGTCGCCATATTGTTCACGGGCTAAATAACCAACAAGGCTCACCGGGTTATCTACATTAAACATGTCAACAGACGGGTCGGCACTTGACCGTACCAGCGTGGTGAAGTAGGTTGAATAACCCAGTAACATAAAGACAAAACTCCAGAGGCCGAGTTTGAGGAAATTCCAGTTTTTTCTTGAGGCTATTTTCAATCCGAAATACACCAGTGTGGCAATAAAAATAAAGAAGAATGCAAAGCCCGAAAAGAAAGGTAGTCCCAGGGAGTTTACAAAGAAAATATCAAAATTACCGGCGCCCTTAATGGTCCATACCACTACAGCTTTTTGTACCAGGCCGGTAAGTCCGCAACCGATCAGAAATGCCCAGAATGTACCCCATTTGGTGATCTTTTCGTAACGCTTGAAATAATAGATCATTACAATGGCCGGAATGGTGAGTAAGTTCAGTAAGTGAACCCCTATGGAAAGTCCCATCAGGTAAAAGATGAGGATGATCCAGCGGTCAGCCCTGGTGAAATGCCCTTTAATGCCGTCTTTTTGTTCAGCATCCACGTTCTGTTCCCATTTTAATATGGCCCAAAAAACCACGGCTGTAAAAAAAGATGACAATGCATATACTTCACCTTCAACAGCACTGTACCAGAATGAATCAGAAAATGTATAAGCCAGGGCGCCAACAATACCGGCTGCCATGATGCCATAGATCTTTTCATTGGTCAGTTCGGTAGCGCCCTGCATTACCAGTTTGCGGGCAAAATGGGTAATGCTCCAGAACAAGAACAAAATGGTAAATCCACTTGCCAGTGCGCTCATCAGGTTTATACCTGTGGCGGCATTTTCGGCACCAAAGGGTACCATGAATAATCTTCCGATCAATACGAATAATGGCGCTCCGGGCGGATGGGGGATCTGCAGTTTAAATGCGCTGGAAGCAAACTCGCCGCAATCCCAAAGGCTGCCGGTTGCTTCCATGGTCATAATGTACACTGCGCATGCGATCAGGCATATGATCCACCCGGTAATGTTGTTGATGCGTTTAAAGCTCATAATGATATTTTGGTTATAACCCGATACTTATCGGGAAGCAAATATAATGATGTTTGTGGTTAGGCGTTTACCGATGGGGGATTTTTTCGGGGAATTGTAATCCCGGATGAAAAGGTCCTGCAGGGGATGGAGTGAGGTTCCCCGGCTGTATCTTCGCTACATGAAAAAAGCCCTCATACAATTGCATATTGCTGTTTTTTAGCCGGCTTTACTGCCATACTGGGTAAATTTATAACACTGAATGAAGGCTTATTGGTTTGGTTCAGGTTGTTGATCACGGTGGTAACATTGGGAGCCATTTTATTTTTCAGGAACCAGTTGCTGCGTATTCCGGTAAAAGATATTCTTAAAATATTTGGGGTGGGCGTTATCGTGGCCATTCACTGGGTTACTTTTTACGGCAGTGTAAAATATGCGAATGTATCGGTAGCGCTTGTTTGTTTCAGTGCAACCGGTTTTTTTACAGCTTTTTTTGAACCCCTTATCTTAAAAAGAAAACTTTCATGGATCGAAGTGGGGTTGGGGCTGATCGCCATTTCGGGTATTTATATCATTTTTGATTTTCACCCGCAATATAAAGTGGGCATCATTTTCGGCATCATATCGGCTATTGGCAGTTCTTTATTTCCCATTTACAATAAAGGGTTATTGCTGCGGTATTCTCCTAAAATATTAACGCTGTACGAATTGGGTGGCGGGCTGCTTGCATTAACATTGCTGGTGCCGTTTTATATCATCCAGTTCCCGGCACTGTATTATATGCCTACAATAACCGATTGGCTTTGGTTGCTGGTGCTTGCATGGCTCTGTACAGTACTAAGTTTTGACCTGCAACTGAATGCCCTGAAAAAAATATCAGCCTTTACAGCCAACCTTACCTATAACCTGGAGCCCGTTTATGGCATCATCCTGGCATTTATCTTTTTTAAGGAAAATGAAAACCTGAACCGGCAGTTCTATATCGGCGTACTGCTGATCCTGCTGGCGGTAGTATTGCAGATGGTGAGAATTTACAGGAGCAGGAAGGAGGAAACGTTGATTCGTTAATCCGTTAATTTGTTAATCAGTTAATCGAGGATGATGATCTCGGTTTCCAGTTTTGCAAAGGACCTGAACATAGCACTTACGCTGCAATATTTTTCCTCACCGCCATCATCGGCCGTGCTGTCCATTCTTATATCATGGCCATTAATATTAGCTGTAAAAGCCATGTGGTCATTAAAAACCGTTTTAACTGTATGTGTTGTCATCATCTATTATTATGAGGAATGAGTTTAAAAATTAAAGTGGCGTACCCGGAATTTTCCACCTGTTCGATCCGGATGGTATGTTTTCCGTTAAGCGGGATAGTGGCTTCATGATGCGTGTCTTCATCATATTTATATTTTGATACATCCCAAAAATCGATCACCGGTTTTCCATCTATAAATATTTTTACCAGGTCATCTGCGGTTACGCTTACTATATAGTTGCCCTTTTCTACTTCCACAGTTCCGGTTGCCACGATGGCAAAAGAATCGGCCGGCATATTTTTACCAATGGCTCCCCACCAGGTATAATCTATTTTTTTTGTTTGCTCAGTCTTTACCGGGTTGTTGTTGTACACCGTTTGAAACTGCTCATAATTTTTATTGGGGTTATGGGCCGAATCCCATTTGTACCAGTTCACATGCCAGTATATTTCGGGTTGAAAATCACGGAAACCAAAATCATAAACCATGTTGGCAGGATGATCTTTTCCAAACTGGCCGGTAAAAGCCTCTCCAATATATTCCAGGTTTATTTGTACATCAACACCATTTTTTTGTGCAGTGATCTCAGCCGGCAATGGGCCTTCGCTCATGCTGATGTTTCGTAGATCTTTTGATCTTTTAATTTTGAATTTACCTTTCGGTCCCAGCACATCAAAATGATAAACCCCGTTGCTGTCGATCTTTTTTAAAAAGAGGAAGGGGTAGCGGTAATTGTAGGGCCCCCATTCGGTGATCTTCATTTGATCGCGACCTTTTTTAAATGTGGTAGCCGGGATCCTGTTAAGTTTCCAGGTATTTAATATTCCCGGAATTACAGTAGTTGTATCTGAAATATTTTCGGGGTCAATTGCCAGGTTTGTAACGCTGCTGTCTTTCTTTATTGTTGTCTTAACAGTTTCATATTTATTTTCATCCAGTATGATATCATCGGTTAATGTTAAATCAAATGCGATGCTTTCATTTTTAAAACTGTTGTTCCAGAAATCATAATTCATGCTCCTGGTATCTCTTTTATTTGCATATCCCCAGTCGGCCGGCTGTGTTTTTCTGGCCCATAATTTTATAGCGGACAGTTTGTTATTTTCAAATTGGTTACTGCTGATATTATTATGTTGACCGTGTTCTATAGCTATGCCGATCCGGTTATTTTCAAATGTATTTCCGGTTATGGATGTCTGCCAGCTGTAACCTCCCCAAATGCCGTGATCGCACCCGTTTATGATATTTTCAATGATCTTATTTTTGCTGAAAGTTATTTCCACGCCATTGGTAGGCGCATAGCTGAAATCATTTTTGTACACATAATTATTGTTACATCCTCCTTCGCCGCTATCCATGGTGGTTTGCCCGGCCCATAAAAAAAATCCATCGCCGCCATGGGTTACGCTGTTCCAGGCAAACACATTATCATTGCATTGTTCAAAAACCAGGATGCCGGCACTATCCTGCCCGCGGTGGTAAAAACCATGACTGTATCCCCGCACATTAAAATCGAGTTTGTTGTGCAGGATATTATTGCGGCTGCTGCGGTACATACCGATGCCAATAGCAGAGTTAAAGGAAAAATCATTTTCAGTGATCATGCCGTCATTGCTCCGCATCATCATCAGGGCGCATTGACCGCCGGTGATGGTATTATTGCGGATCACTGATTTACTGCAATCCTTTAAATAAATGCCGGCACCATAGCGCAGCCATTCATCCTTTTCATTGTGGTGGTAACTCATCCAGTCGCTCACATCTTCCCGCAGCCAGTTACTTTGCAATTTTTGCCGGTAATTATAACTGAGATCAGAATTTTCAATTACCAGGTTTGTACATCCTTCGGCCATCACGGCCACTTTAAAACCGGTTATTTTTGCATTTTTCAGGGTGATATTATTGCCTTTGATCAAAACAGCCAGCCCGTAAAAAGCATTGGGTAATTGTTTGTCGTTGCTTCCCTGCAGCATTGCATTATTAAAATCCACTGTAATATTGTTCCCGCTGATCAGGATCACGGGACGGTTAAGTGAATCAAAGCCGTTGATCGCGTAAATGCCTTTTTTTACCGTCATGGAACGGGTGATCACCATGCCCTGTTTAAGTACTACAGGCGGGGTGGGGAAGCTTTCAGCCACATTACCGGAAGTAACAGGAAGACCGCCAGTGGCGTTATTTTTGGTAGTTGCATATTGGTAAAGGTAGATTTATTAACAATTTCGCATTAATTGTGGGTAGATTTCAATAAAATATCAAAATTTCTTCGGCTTCAAACATTGATTATTAATATTTAACCTTACCTTTGCCGTCCAAAAATAAGCACTATGGCTAGAGTATGTCAGGTTACAGGGAAGAAGCCGATCACCGGAAATAAGGTTTCTCACTCAAATATTAAGACAAAACGCAGGTTTTTACCAAATTTGCAGACCAAACGTTATTTCCTTGCAGAAGAAGATAAGTGGGTTACTATTAAAGTATCTTCTGAAGCGATCAGGACGATCAATAAGAATGGTTTATTTTCTGTTGTAAAGCAGTTAAGGGCTGAGGTGTAAAAATCTAAACGTTAATCCGTTAACGGGTGAACGTTTAAACGGATTAACTGATTAACAAATAAACAAATAACAATGGCAAAGAAAGGTAACAGGGTACAGGTTATACTGGAGTGTACCGAACACAAAACAAGCGGAATGGCCGGCACCAGCCGATACATTACCACAAAAAACAAAAAGAACACACCGGAGCGTTTAGAGTTAAAGAAGCTTAACCCTATTTTAAAAAAGGTAACTGTTCATAAAGAAATTAAATAATAACGTTAATACGTTAATCCGTTAATTAGTTAATACGTTGATTGGTTAATACGGATTTACGGATTAACCAATTAACAAATAAACATATCAACCATGGCAAAAGCAGCTAAAACCGCGATAAAAACCAAAGACCAGAAAGCAGCAGCAGATGCTAAGAACTGGACAAAAGTAATACGTACCATGCGCAGCCCAAAAACAGGCGCATATACTTTTAAGGAAGCTATCGTACACAAAGACAAGATCAAGGATTTCTTAGCCAGCTAAGATCCCAATCATCAAAATATTTAATAAAGCTTTCCGTAACCCGGGAGGCTTTTTTTGCGATATTGGATACTTGATACTGGATAGAGTTCAATTTTTGAACCGCACTTCATTATCGCAGGATGTATTTTCCAGGATCCTGGTCCAGAATCCAGATTCCAGTATCTAGTATCTTGTATCCAGTATCCAGTATCTTGCAACCAGCATCAATTTTCAAAATAGCAATCATGGGTTTATTCGATAAGATCTTCGGCAAAAAGCAACAGCAGGAAACGCTGAACCAGGGACTTGAAAAAGACCCGGGAAGGCTTTTTCAGCAAAATAACCAAGGCCATTGCCGGAAAAAGTACAGTTGATGTGGAAGTGCTGGATGACCTGGAAAATGCCCTCGTGAGCGCCGATGTGGGTATTGAGACCACTGTAAAAATCATTGAACAGATCGAAAAAAGGGTTGCCAGGGACAAATACTTAAATACATCTGAACTCAACAATATTCTTAAGGAAGAGATACAACTTATGCTGGTGGCCGCACCCCAGGACAGCAGTTATGTAAACTACGAATTACCCACAGGGCATAAACCGCATATCATTTTGGTAGTTGGTGTGAACGGTGTTGGTAAAACAACCACTATTGGCAAACTAGCGCACAATTTTAAACTGGCCGGCAAATCTGTTTTACTGGGCGCTGCAGATACATTCAGGGCAGCTGCAGTTGACCAGTTGACCATCTGGAGCGAACGTGCCGGGGTTCCCATTGTAAAAAAAGAAATGGGCAGCGATCCGGCAGCCGTAGCTTTTGATACAGTTAACAGCGGGGTTGCCAAAAATGTAGATGTAATTATCATTGATACGGCGGGCCGCCTGCACAACAAAGCTTACCTGATGGATGAACTGACCAAGATCAAAAGAGTTATTCAAAAAGTGGTGCCGGATGCGCCACATGAAGTAATGCTGGTCCTGGATGGAAGTACCGGGCAGAATGCGCTGGAACAGGCCAGGCATTTTACCGCAGCTACAGATGTTACGGCACTCACCATTACCAAACTCGACGGCACAGCCAAAGGCGGTGTGGTATTGGCTATTGCCAATCAATTTAAGATACCCGTAAAATTCATTGGTGTGGGTGAAAAGGCAGAAGACCTGCTGGTTTTTGATAAAATGGATTTTGTGGATAGTCTTTTTAATGGATCTGGCCGTGTGGCAGCGGATTGATGATATAAGATGTCCCTAAGGAATTAGCATGCCCCCAATTGTATATTGAACATTGAACATTGTGTATTGAATATTTTATCACCCGGTTATTATTAAAGGCATTTCCAAAAATATTCAATATTCAATGTTCAACGGTCAATGATCAATTAGATCCCGTTTCACAAAAAATCTACCGCATAAGAAAGGCCCCTGTAGAAACAGGGGCCGGTTACCAAAACTAACTGCTTATGAGAAAATTTTTATTGTTTGTTTTTTCGTAACACAAATATCCAAAGATTTACTGAGTCCTGCTGTTAAGAAAATACAAAATGCAGTTAAAACGGCGTTAAAACGAATTGTTGAAGCAGCATAACCTTACATGTTCATGACAAAAAAATCCGTCACGCTTCAGGCATGACGGATTTAACTGTTTAGTAATTAGCTTTTTAATTTCCTCCGCCACCCATTCCTCCACTTTGCTGGGTTCTTTTATTTTCTTCTTCTATAGATGTTTTGCGCTGGCGTGCCGCTTTTACCTGTGCATTACCAAAACGGTAACTGAAGTTTAATTTAAACTGGCGGCTTTCCCAGCGCCCGCTGGCTTCACTGTACTGGCCGGTAAAGTTGGTGCTCCTTTCCATTTCATTAACCGGAACATATCACTCACAGCTGCTCTTACGGTTCCTTTTCCTTTGAACAAAGTTTTTTGTAAACCGCCGTCGATACTGTACATGGCAATGCTTTTAAAGGTTCCCTGCCAGATGGATGGCGAGGTATAAAATCCACTGAGTTCAGCTTTAAATCCTTTGCCCAGGTTAAACGTGTTCTGCATATAAAAACTCATGGCAAAAACATCCAGGTTCACTTTCCGGTCGCCGCCGCCAAAATCAGCTTTGTAAATGGAGTAGTAGGAATTCACATTCACAAAGAACCCGTACCACTTATATTGAAAAGGATAGCTGATATTCAGGCTCACAATATCCTGCGTTGCTAAATTCTTTTTGGTTAAAAAGCTTTTTGAGCCTTCCGTTGTATCCGGCAGTTGCGTAAAAATATCTTTAACATGACTGTAATTCAGCTGCGTATTTAATTTGTATTTGTAGGTATGCGTTAAACCAAAACTGTTGGTGTATTGCGGCCTCAGGTTGGTATTGCCTTTCATAAAAGAGTAATCATTCAGCTTAAACTCAAAAGGGTTCAGGTCCTGGTATGCCGGCCTGTCGATACGGCGGCTGTAGGTAATACCAAACTGGCTCATCGGGTTCTTGTTAAAAGTTAAAGCCAGGCTGGGGAACACATCCGTGTAATTGCGGTGAATGGATGAATCATAATTTTCATAAGCACTGGTATTGGTATTGTATTTAAGCCCGGTTGAATTACCATCACTTACTGTATTTTCAACCCGTACGCCAACCTGGAACATAAATCCTTTGAATGCACGGTTATAGTTTACATATACGGCATTGATATTTTCCGTATAATTAAACCGGTTGCTTTTATCCTTATCGTACACCTCGTTGTTGCCAAACACATCATAGCGTTTAAAATCATTGTCAGTTTTTACAAAACCAACCCTGGCACCAAATCCCAGGCGGCCTTTGTAAAAATTTCTTTCATAATCTGTTTTTGCCGAAAAAATATTGATATTGGTAGGCGAGATCATGCGGTAAACATTGCTGAATAATTTGGTGTTGCCGGATGCATCAAAATAATCATTTGGCTGAAACTGGTTACTCCTGAGCCTGAAAATACCATAATCAACATCAATATTCAGCTCGGTGCCACCGGTAACCGCATACCGGTAATTGAGGTTGGTATTCACATTATTTCTTTTGGAATCATTATCATTGGAAGCTATTAAAACCCTTGTAGTGGTATTGGTGGGGCGGTAAATGATATACATCGGGCCATCTGTATTCATTTCAGATATTATAACCCGTGTTTACACTGCCGTTTGTTCCGAATGTTTTATTTTTTTTGAGTTTGATGTTGATGATCCCGGCATTGCCCGCAGCTTCATATTTGGCCGATGGGTTGGTAATGATCTCTACCGCTTCAATTTGTGAAGATTGCAAAGATTTTAAATAGGCTGCCAGGTCGGCGCCTGATAAAGGGCTTGGTTTACCGTCGATATACACCTGTACACCGTTCTTCCCGGCAAGGCTCAGGTTATCATCCTTATCAACCATTACTCCCGGCGCTTTGCGCAATAATTCCAGTGCATCATTGCCCACGGCATTAATGGTGCCTTCCACATTTAAAATGGTTTTATCGGCCTTCACTTCCACAATAGGTTTGGCGCTGGTTACGGTTACGCCTTCGAGGCTTTTTACTGCAGGTTGTGGGATCAGCACCGGGGCTGTTGCATTTTCGTTTTCCTTTAATTCAAATGTAGCGGAACCGGATTTTTGCATGCCTGCCACCGTGGTGGTTACAAAATAACGACCCGGTTTTACCTGGATGATCTCATAATTACCCTTACTGTCGGTAACAGCTGTTTTAACCAGCGAAGAATCTTTGGCAGACTGCAACATCACGGTAGCAGCAACGATCGCTTTCCCGTTATTGTCGGAAACCTGTCCGGCAATGTTAGAAAGGCTTTGTGCAAAGCTGTTGAATGTGGTAAATAAACTAATAGTTACTATTAGCAGTAGTTTTTGTTTCATGGTTGTACTTTAAGTTTCTGTTTTTTAAAATCCGGCGCAATTTAGTTAAGATTAATTGAAATCTTAATGTCATAATTCACGAATTGAGCTTTTTAAAGGATGAATGGTATCTTTTCGGGTGTCAATAATAAATTTTGGTATACTGGCAGTCGAAAATTTTAAAAGAACCTTGTTTTCTGTTACCCTTTGTTGAATTCTTCAATCTCTTTTAGAAAATTTTGGGCCTGCATAACTGAAATATGCTCAGGATCGTTTTTTATTAAGGCTTTAACCCATTTTTTATGCATGTTGGCAGGAGTGAGGTTCCTGTACAACCAAATAGTGAGCAGGGTAAAAAGCAGGGTGATGGGTACAGCGATCAGCCAGAATGCGATACGGTTGCCTACAATCATTCCGGTACTCCAGAACCAGGTTGTATAAAACGGGGTTTGTAACCAGATAAAGCGGCTGTTGAAAGTAGATGCCTGTAATTTGGAAAGCTTTTTTTGTGTTTCGGTAATGCTTTGGCTGTAATCCAATTCTTTGATGAGTACAATATGTTTGATATATAGTGCAACAGCTAAAATAGTGATCAACATGATCATGAAAGCCGAAACCGTGAAATACATATTTTGCAATTGATTGCCGTAAATAAGCATACCTAAAATTAATGACCACAGGATGCCCAGGATAACTGCCACTAATTTAAATTTTGCCAGGCTGTTAAGCTTGACTGTGCTTTTTGTTTTTGAATTGAATCCAGCATGAACAGATTTAATTTCATGCTTCTGTCCAGTTTTCTTCCTGTGCTTTCCAGAGATTTATGAGTGTGATATCTTCCATGGTCTTAATGATTGCGTGTTGAAAATTTTTGTTTTAATTTATTTTTTATCCTGCTGATCTTTGTGGCAACATTGGTCTCCGTGATACCCAGGATATCTGCCATTTCGCTGTACGGTTTTTCTTCCAGGTAAAGAATCATTAATGCCTTATCCAGTTCTTTAAGTTCGTTGATGAAAAGCTGCAGCAGGTCAATATTTTTTTCCAATATTGAATTATCTTCCTTTTTGTCTTCCATTTCAATACCCGGTACTGCCGGTTGAATAATGGTTTCACTTTTCTGTGTTTTCCGGTAACAGGTGATCGCTACATTTAAAGCAACCCTGTACATCCAGGTAGAGAATTTAACGCTGCCGTTAAAATGGCTGTACGATCTCCAAAGCTGGTAAATGATCTCCTGGGCAAGGTCATCCCGGTCACTGCCATTTTTGCAATAGGAATTACATATCTTATAAATAATGAGTTTGTGCTCAGCTATAAGCTTTAAAAATTCCTCCTTGTTGTTTTGGTTCATCATCAATTCTAAGTAACAGTATTTTCTTCATTATTCGCAGCAGGGGCCTTAAAATCACAGTTTACACGTAATTATTTTCAAAATACCAGCAATAACTGCATTGGTAAAGGCTTACCTTTGCCGCCAATTATTATGAAGACAAAGTCAATTAAAAGGGATAAGGTAAACATCATTACCCTGGGTTGCAGTAAAAATATGGTCGACAGCGAAGTGCTGAGTGGCCAGTTAATTGCCAATGAAATTGATGTGGTACACGAGAATGCAAAGAAGGATCATAATATAGTTGTGATCAACACCTGTGGTTTTATTGAAAAGGCCAAGGAAGAAAGTATCAATACCATTTTACAACAGGTTGAATTAAAACGCCGCGGTAAACTGGATAAAGTGTATGTTACCGGCTGCCTGAGTGAGCGCTATAAAAATAACCTGGAAGCTGAGATACCCGAAGTGGATGCGTATTTCGGTACGATGGAACTGCCCAATATCTTAAAAACATTTGATGCCGATTATAAAAATGACCTGGTGGGTGAACGCTTATTGTACACGCCGCAGCATTATGCGTACATGAAGATCAGTGAAGGCTGCAACCGTACCTGTTCATTTTGTGCCATTCCGTTAATGAGGGGACAACATGTAAGCCGTACCATTGAATCACTGGTTGATGAAGCCTAATATCTGTAATTACCTCGATATGCCGCTGCAGCATGCAGCCAACAATATGCTGGGTTTGATGAAGCGCCAGATTACGCGTGAAGAGATGGAAGATCTCATCGGTGACATACGCTACCGCCTGCCCGAAATCTGTTTGCGTACCACGTTGATCGCCGGTTTTCCCGGTGAAACGAGGGATGATGTGGAAGAACTGAAAACCTTCCTGCAGCAGATGCGCTTTGACCGGGTGGGTATTTTTACCTACAGCCACGAAGAAGGAACCAGCGAACACGACCTGGTTGATAATATCCCAGCTGAAGAAAAAGAAGAAAGGGCACAGGAGATCATGGAAGTGCAGCAGGAGATCAGCCTGGAAAAGAACCAGGAAAAAGTTGGCAAAACATTTAAGGTACTCATCGATAAAAAAGAGGCCGGCCGTTACCTTGGCCGCACCGAATATGACAGTGTGGAAGTGGACAATGAAGTGATCATTCAAAGTAAAAAGAAATTAACGATCGGTGAATTTGTTCAGGTAAAGATCACTAAAGCCTACGATTACGATATTGAAGGAGAAGTTGTTTACGAAAAGACACCTTAAAAAATTCCATCTTTGCTGTCAGCCTGAGCGTGCCTACTGGACAGGCAGGCTTGTCGAAGGCGGGTTATTAAAAAAAATCGGGGGGGGAAAACCCCCCCCCCGACATCCTTTTATTATCTAACCTTTTGTAATTTTTAAATAAAAAAATCCTTTTTTGTTGGCCGGGGCTACCTCAGGCCTGTCGAAGGCGGGTTTATTAAAAACAATCCGGGTTCGACAAGTTCACCCTGACATACTTTTAGTATCTGAACTTTTTTTTTATTTTAAGAAATAGCTATTTCGGATATTTTTCCACCAGGTTATTTACCGGCGGTATGGTTTGCAGGTACCTGTAAATGGCCTTAATATCAAGATCATCCATTTTGGCAAACAGCGACCAGGGCATGATGGAATTTTTTTTGCCGGGATCGCTCACAAATAATGCCGGGTCCCTGTAGTGTTTGAATTTATCGAGGAACATTTCTTCGGTCCATTTGCCAATACCGGTTGCCGTGTCGGGTGTAATATTTGCCGAGTTAACCTTAAAGGATCCCAGGTTATAATGAAAACCACCTGAAAACTTTTTAGATATCACATACTTCCCGTTTTCCATGGGGGTATGGCATTCCATACAGGTAGCACTGTTTACCATATACGCACCATATTTAACCATGTCCGAAACATCGGGTTTAACATTGTCGGCCGGTGAATTGCTTTGCAGCTGCGGGTAAACTGTCGCCAGGGGGATGAACAGTTTCCTTTCCGGAACAGCGTTGTTGTTGGGTTTGAGGGTTCGCAGGTAAGCGATAATACTGTAAATATCGTCCTTACTCATTAAATTATAATACGGGTAAGGCATGATGGGGTACAGGGTATCCCCGTTCTTATTGATCCCACGGGTAATGGCCCTCACGATCTCTTCATCGGTCCATTTGCCAATTCCGTTAACGGTATCGGGTGTGATATTTTTTGCAAATACAACACCGGGTATACTGTAGATCTCGTTAAAAACTTCGCCACCCATTCCTTCTGTACCGTTAACAACCAGGCCGGAAAATTTGTTATAATCCCGCTGGCTGTGGCAATCGATACAGCCTGAAACATTATGGGCCAGGTATTTGCCCTTTGCGATCATGGCATTTAATGAATCAGCGTTTGCTTTTTTATCAGCACCGGTTTTATTATTGTTGCAGGAGTAGAAAAACGACAGGAAGGTTAAAAACGCTGTAAATAATATGCTGAATTTTAAATGAATATTTTTCATAAGTAAAAATTTAACCTGTTTATGATAATTTGTACTGTAAAAGATGAAAAAAAAAACGGTAAATGCAAATGATTCGCTATGATATTGGTCATAAGCCGGTTGAAAATGTAAAAAATACTTCTGTTAATCCGGGGAAACTAAGCTGCTTTAATTTTAGGGATTAGCGTAAGTTTGTAGCATAAACTGACCAAACCCAACGGAGCAGTTGCGATGTTGGATGAAACAAAAGAATAAACATGAATTTTACATCAACAGCAATGGCTTACCGGGAAACGGGCTTTTATTCCCGGATCATTGCAGATTACCTCGACGGGCAACTGCAGCTGCAGTCCTTTTTTACCCACCCGGTTTCTGTTGATGGCATCAAAGCTGCTGTTGCAGCAAGGCGCTCATTTCCAACCAACCGGAAATTACTGGTTGATACCTTGCAAAAACATTATGAAGCAATCCCGGTTTCGGAAAAAGTAAAAGCGAATATCCATTTGCTGTTGGCTGAAAATACGTTCACGGTTACCACGGCCCATCAGCCCAATATTTTTACCGGCCATTTGTATTTTATTTATAAGATCCTGCATGTGATCAGGCTTTGCGAAAAAATTAAGGCCGACATGCCCGCAAATGATTTTGTACCGGTGTTTTATATGGGCAGCGAAGATGCAGACCTGGAAGAACTGGGACATGTTTACATCAATGGGCAGAAACGGGTGTGGGATACCACGCAAACCGGTGCTGTTGGCAGGATGAAAGTGGATAAGGCGTTAATTAAAATGCTGGATGACATTGCAGGAGAGATCACGGTGCATCCTCATGGAAAGGATATCATTGAAGGGATGAAAGCCTGTTATACGGAAGGCACCAGTATTGAGCAGGCAACATTCAAGCTCATCAACAGCCTGTTTGGCGAATACGGGTTGCTTGTGTTATTACCCGATGATGCGGACTATAAAAAAGCATTTATCCCGGTATTGGAAAAAGAATTGGCCACGCAGTTTTCGCATGGACTGGTTGCAGCAACAGTAGCCGCATTCCCTAAGGAATACAAGGTGCAGACGGGCGGCCGGGAACTGAACCTGTTTTATTTAAAAGATGATGCCCGGGAAAGGATCGAAAAACGCAATGGACAATTTACCATAGTCAATACATTGGTCTCTGCGGGTGTGCCCGGGTCTTTTACAGAACCGGAAATGATGGAGGAATTGAAAAACAACCCGGAGCGGTTCAGCCCGAACGTAATTCTGCGCCCGGTCTTCCAGGAAATGATCTTACCCAATATCGCTTTCATTGGCGGCGGTGGAGAAATCGGGTATTGGCTGGAATTGAAAAAAGTATTTGAAGCAGCAGGGGTGCCTTTCCCGGTATTGGTGCTGCGTAATTCTTTTTTACTGGTTGAAAAGAAGCATGCTGCTGCAGCAAAAAAACTTGGATTTACTGCAGGCGAATTGTTTACACCCGAACAGGATCTGATGCAGGTACTGGTAAAAAGGGAAAGCGAAGTGCAATTAAGCCTGGGAAAGGAGAAACAGGCTGTTCATGAAATTTATGTGCAGATAAAAAAATAATGCCGCCGCTGTGGATATAACCCTGCAACCGCATACCGAGGCACTTGAAAAGCTGGCCTTGAAAAAAATAGAAGCACTTGAAAAGAAATTGCTCCGGGCCGAAAAGAAAAAATTTGAAGCACAGCAGCGGCAACTGCATAAACTGAGATCAATATTATTTCCACATGATAATTTACAGGAACGCATAGAGAACTTCATGCCCTTTTATGCAAAGTGGGGGAAGGATTTTATCGGGGACGTTTACCGTGCGTCTTTAAGCCTGGAGCAGGAGTTTGTGATCATGGAGGAAGCGTAAACATTAAGCGGTTTCACAAAACAGGGTTCATAGCTGTTTAAACCATAGTTTTGATATTTGCTAACTTTACCATTACCAAAACCAACGCCAGTCATGTATCATAAAACCAAAAAGCAGGTACATTCTTTGCTTCATCCCGAGCTTGGCAATAACAGATCAGTTAAGATACTGAATGGGTTTATCATTATCCTGATCATACTGAATGTAGCTGCGGTCATGCTGGAAACGGTTGATTCCATTTACCGGGAATATGAAACATTCTTCAGGATCTTTGACCTGGTTTCGGTGATCATTTTTACGGTTGAATATGTACTGCGGGTATGGAGCAGCAATCACGATCCCCGTTATGCGCACTTTCTTCATGGCCGTTTGCGGTACATGCTTTCTGCCGGGGCGCTTATTGACCTGCTGGCCTTCCTTCCTTTTTATATCCATGTATTTGCAGGACTTGATCTCCGGGTATTGCGTATCCTGCGCCTGTTAAGGTTTTTACGGTTATTCCGGCTCACCGCATTTATGAAATCGACCCAGCTGGTAAAAAATGTGTTTAAGACCAGGGCCAATGACCTCAAACTCAGCCTGGTGCTCATCCTCTTCCTGATCATCATTGCCGCCTGCCTGGTTTTCTTTTCCGAGCACCGGGTACAGCCAGAAATTTTTTCGAGTATCCCGGCTACCCTCTGGTGGTCTGTTATGACCGTTACTACGGTGGGATATGGTGATATGATCCCCATCACCGTGCCGGGTAAGATCTTCACCAGCCTGATCTCCGTAATGGGACTGGCTATTTTTGCATTGCCTGCAGGCATCATTACCGCAGGTTTTTTGGAAGAGACCCGGAAGTTAAAAAAGGGAAAGGCAGCTGTTTGTCCGCATTGTGGCAAGCCGATGGAGGAACATGGCCATGCTGCGGATTGAAAATAGGGTATGATCTGCAGTTATTCCCTTGTAAAACCCTGAACATGCTTACTGATAAAGGCGAACCAGGTTTATGTTTACGATCATATTGCTTTTGTTGTATTGGCCGATGCTGCCATTGCAATAACAGCAACCGCATGTGCATGATGCATTTTACAGTAACCAAAACTCAAATTTTAATTTCCGGATAAATTGGTTAATTTTATTAAGCGATTTCGATACCTGCACAATATCATTACGATTGACCAAAAAAACATTTTAGTACCGGCCAAGTTCAGCCGGTAAAACAACAAACAGTTTTTGTTTTAATTTATTGAAGCCATTACATTCACTTTTAAAATCATCATTTTATGGGAGCTGTACATCATATCATCAGATCGAAGGGGAGTGCCGTTTTTTCGATCCGGCCGGATATTACCGTTTTTAAGGCACTTGAGATAATGCTGGAAAAAAATGTGAGCTCGCTGGTGGTTATGGAAGATGAAAAACTGATCGGTATTTTTACAGAAAGGGATTATGCCCGTAAAGTGACCCTGAAGGGAAAGACCTCAAAGGAAACCCCGGTTGGTGATATCATGAGCGGTAACGTGATCACCGTTTCGCCCGACAGCACCATTGATGAATGTATGAATTTAATGACCAATAATTTTATCCGCCATTTACCGGTGATGGAAAATGATAAACTGATCGGGCTGATCTCTATCGGTGATGTGGTGAAATATATCATTCAAGAGCAGAAATTCATCATTGAGAATATGGAGCAGTATATTGGGGGGACTTAGTTTTTTTTTGGCGAATACTTACCTCTAATTTGTTTATTGATCTTCTATCAATAAAGGTATATGTCAAGCTGAAAATAAGTTAACGATCTTTCTTTGTCATAGCATTTGGTAAGTACAACACTAAACTCTCCGGGGTTAATAATTTGATTTTCCCCATAAACAATATAGGTTCTTAAAATGCCCAGTTCTTCCTCCTCGGATACATCCACTGTTTTAAGCATGCCGGAAGCCTGTTGTTTTAGGCTTTTAAACTGCGCCTCATCTTTAAAAGCGCTGCAGTAAATGATGATCTTGCCTCTTTGCTTCTTTGCGGTTAAAGAATCCTGCCCGAAATAAACAACTATTACACTATCGCCAGAGCGACTGGTTAAAATGGCTCTTTCTTCGAACCCGTTTACAGCCTGTAATATGCCCAATGCAGTTTTGACAGATGTGCTATTGTATGCTTTTATCAAACTCTTCAGGTCAAGCATCTGCGAAAAAACATTTACTGAAAATTGTGTAGCTATAAGAAGGAAAAACAATTTTTTCATTTTATGAAGATACAGCGTTTCTTTAATGCAATTTCAATATGGACAAAATGTCCTGCAGAGATTTTTCATACATGTTGTTTTATGGAAATCAAAAGTCAACCAGGTGTCAGCCCACCAACCGGAATATGTTATCTCAATTGTCTGAGACTTTGAAATTAATGAAAGCATCAAAATTTAAAAAAGCCAGTATAATATTTTTTTGAACGGGCGGGGCTTGGCGATGTAGCGGTATTGATATTCGTCAGCCCGCAACCGCTGCTAAATTAATAAATAAAAGTTCATTGTTTATTCTATTGCTTGGCTTTATTCGTCGGCTGGAACTGAAGCCGAATAGCAAACAAAAAGTTGAGTATGTATTCGTCGCCCCGCCATATTGCCAAACCGAATGTTGTGCGGTCGTGTTAATTTTTCACAAAAGTTTAATTTGAGGTAGGCAAACCTACCGTTATTGTTTGTCATGAATATCCCATTTGTCAAATTTGATTTGGCGTACCTTTCCACCAGATGTAATTTTTTCAATAGGATCTTCTCCGAAACATTTTAATCCGTCTCCGCAATTACGCATTTTTTTCAAAACTCCATTTAGCATTCTCCATTCAAAGACTTCATCACGAAGTAGTTTGCCTTTTACGCTGTATGTCTTTCTTGTACCTGTACCGTCAGCATTAAGCGTATAGATTGAGCCTACAACTCCCGTTTTGGTTTTAGAAATCCAAACACCAGTAATTTCGGTATCAATAGTTCCTTCAATTTTGGGTATTTCTTTGACAGAGGGAGTGTTATTGTTGCCATAAGCCGGTATGTTTGGCCAAGGCGATTTATTGTTCATTATCTCAAACTCAAAAGGTCCAGCTCCATGATCAATTATTATCGAAGGCTTGCCGTTATATACATTATTAATTTTTCGAAATGGTATTTTTTCAAGGCTAAATATTTCAATAGTTCTGTTTGGCCATGGGTAAAGTAATAAGAGGCTATCTTCCTTTACTTTCCAGTTACCATCTTTATTAAGATTTATTGGTTTCATATCATAGGAGTAATACTTGAATGTACCATTTGAATTGAATTGATAAATCAAATAGGCTTCAATCGCACGATTAAAATACCGCCATGTACCCTCCAGCGAGGCATCAACATTTCCAGTAAAATTCAACTTCAGGCTATCGTTTATTCTTTTTTGCTGCAATTCTTCTTTTGCTGCTTTATTTTTTTTATCTTTTTCTTCTGCTGCAGCCTCCTCTTTTTGTTTATTTTCAAATTCGATTTGAATCTGTTGTGGGGATTTTACTTCAATCCGGTTTGGATGTTCCTTTTTTATATTCTCCCAAATATTTTCACTTTTGATGAATCCTTTTACCCTATCGAAATAATATTCCTGTGCTTGTTTATAAACTTCGCCATTATCATAAAAAGTATTTAAGTAAACATATGACCTCGTGGTTAAGCTATAAGTGTCACTTTGTTTCGTGTATTCTTCTTTTGTTTTCTTAGTTTTTGTAATTACACGAAGTTTGATTACGTCAGAAAAAGATTGGCCATTGTGGCTTATACTTATATTTTTAGCAGCAATAGAATAATAGTCTGTGAAGAAATCATCATCAGCTGGATTTGTCCATGTAGTACCTACAGGGTGCTTAGTTTTCAATACAGTTATTAATATATTTTCATTTTTATAAGTATCATAGTACTCATTGTATTCATTAATAGCAACCGTTGGAATTCGTTTTGTAATAATTCTAGTTATTACCCCTGCGTCACAATTGAAATAATCAATACTTTCATCTGTTTTCCTAAATCCCTTATACACTTTGCCATTATAAGATTTAGTTACGTCAACATTGCATAGGGGGTAATAATCGCATCCGCAATTCTTAGAATCAGTCTTAACATTAGTTGTAGGAGAAATTTTGACAACTTGTAACTTTATTATTTTGCTATCAATTGAAATGAGTTTAAATGTCTGCTTCTTCTCTGTTGGAATTTCATCCCAGAATTCATCAGCAGCATCGGAATATGTAAAATTCAATGTCGCAACTGAGTTATTGAAAGTTGACTTGAGTCCTTTTACTTTTGAATTTGATTTTAAGTACTCTTTAAGTCCGGTCAGACTGGGATTGTCATACTCTGTACTACTAACAGTAATTGTAACTGGGTTTACAGATTGTGCAATTCCTATCGTTGTCAATAATATAAGAA
Source organism: Chitinophagaceae bacterium (assembly GCA_016703625.1). Lineage (GTDB taxonomy): Bacteria > Bacteroidota > Bacteroidia > Chitinophagales > Chitinophagaceae > Ferruginibacter. The sequence goes on from JADJBP010000012.1 coordinate 104,367, forward strand.
TACAGAAAAGTAGAACAGATTTTTTAAAATTAGTCCAGCTCATATGATTATATTTTGGTAGTAAATATTTTCTTATAACCTCTGGGTCTGTTTATCCATGCCGCACAATTGTAGCATTGATGTTATCTTTCTGCACTAATTAGTTCCAAACACTTCAAGTCTGTCTTTATAATTAATGGTTTAATGATATACATTTTAATCCAGCCGGCTTTAAGGGCAGAATATTTATTACACCAATGAAATATAAAAAAAAATAAGGTAATTGATTTATTTTAAGGCCTACCCGAAGGCAATTCTTAATCAAACTCATTCCTGAATCCCAAACTCTTCACATTCTTCACACTTTCCATCACAATATCATCCTGGTATTCTTTAAAGGCTTCCAGTTTGCCGGCAATGGAGGTGTCGTGCAGGGCCAGTATCTGTGCGGCGAGGATGCCGGCATTTTTTGCGCCGTTTAAAGCAACAGTAGCAACAGGTACGCCATAAGGCATTTGTAAAATGGAGAGTACCGAATCCCAGCCATCAATGCTGTTGCTGGATTTAACGGGTACGCCTATCACGGGTAAAATGGTTTGTGCGGCGATCATGCCTGGTAAATGTGCAGCACCGCCGGCTCCGGCAATGATCACTTTTAAGCCACGTTCCTTTGCTTTGGTAGCATAGTCACGCAGGCGTTCGGGTGTGCGGTGTGCCGATACAATGGTCAGCTCCGGTTCTACTTCAAACTGGCGGAGCATTTCGGCTGCTCCATTCATGATCTCGAGGTCGCTTTCGCTGCCCATGACTATTCCAACTAAAGGTCCCATAATTTGTTGTTTGTTGTTAGTTGTTAGTTGTTAGTTGTTTGTGGTTTGTGGTTTGTTGTTTGTGGTTGTTGGGCCATCAGTCCCTGTTTTTAAATTTTGCCCTCTAATTTTTGTGGAGTTAAGGTAAGTAATAAATGTTGTAATTTTTTTTGTTAGTTTATCTGCTTTGCTGTACAGGTCATCAAATATTTCCTGGCTGATATATTTATTATCTAAACTTCTGTAAAGTTGTGATTTTAATTCTCCAACTTCTCCTTTGGAATAACTAAGGGAATTAATAAATTCCAGTTTACTGCCTCTTTCAAATCCCTCGGCAATATTATCCATAATTGAACCTGAACTTCCACGCATTTGATCTCTTAACCGAAAATCGCTTTTGATCGGCTCAATAAAAGTAAGCGCATAAATTTCTTTTGATAATTCTCTTGCCAATTGCCAAATCTCCAGATCTTCAAATCTTGTAATGGTTGCCATGTAGATCTTTCTTTAAAGTTAAAAAACCACAAACCACAAACCACAAACTACAAACCATCAACTATTTTACCAAATCCCCTTTCAACCTCAGGAATTCCGTCTCTGCCAACTTGGGATTGTGCCGGGCGGCGATCAAGCGGTCAGACGCAAGTTCTAGGCTTTTTTGTGTTTCCCGTAATTCGAGATAAGTTGAAGTGCCCAGCCTTAATCTTTCCAGTGCAATGGATACATTCTCTTTGGCAAGCAGGATATTTTCTTCTTCAAGGGCCAGTGTTTTCTTTTGCAGTTCGTAATCCTTAAAGGCATTGGTAATTCCCAGGTCGATCTGCGATTTTTGATTTTTATAGGAGATGTTCAGCCAGTCTATATCCAGCTGTGCCTGCTGTATCTGGCGCTTCACATTAAACCCGTTTAAGATGGGGATGGTGATGCCGATGCCGTAATTGAAACCATTGTTGCGGTTGAATAACGGCGTAAATGAATTGATAACCGTTTGGTTAGTGGTTTTGGAATAATTGTAGGCAGAGTTAAAACTTACTACCGGGTAACGGTCGGCCTTTCTTTCCTTGAGCGTAAGGTACCCGATATCAATATTCTTTTTGGTGACCAGCAATTGCGGGTTCGTGGTTTCAACAGCAGCTAAAATATCGCCCACAATAATATCCTCCCTGAAAGTAATGGAATCCGAGACCTCGTAACGGGTATTCATTTCCACATTCATCAGCTGGTTCAACTGTTCCTTTAACTGGTCTATTACCGTTTGCTGTTTAAGGCGTGCGGCTTTTTGTGCATTCAGGTCAACCATGCCCTGCAGCAACTCGGGTTTTGCGCCCAGGCCCACACTTATTTTTTTTTGTGCGAGTGTAACCCGGTCTTCGTTGATGCTCATTTGCTCTTCAATGGCTTTCAGCAATTGTTTTTGACGAACAATATTGAAGTAGTTGTTGATGACCAATGCTACCGAATTGACCAGCTGGTTTTTGATATTCAGTTCGCCCAGCAAGACAAACTGTGATAGTTTATCCCTGGTGGCAAACATTTTAAAGCCGTCGAACAATGTCCAGTTCAGTTGTACCGAACCGGAGAGGTTATTGGATCGAATGGCTTTGCTTTCCCTTTTGCTGCCGTCGGCCAGCAGCTGTTTCTGGTTGTTGTTATTGTACACCAGGCCGGTTGTTGCATTTAACCTGGGTAAAAATGCAGCACTTGCATAGGATTTATCCAGTGCATAGGAACTGGAATCATTGCGCAGGAGTTGTATGTCGTAATTATTTTCAATGGTGGCGATAATGGCCTGCTCTACCGTTAGTTTGTTTTGGGCAAATAAAGGCTGCGTGAAAATGATCGCGAAAAAAACAGGTTTAATATTTTAAAAGAAATCTTCATTTAATATTTTTCGATTTAAGTTATACTGTCAGCCTGAGCTTGTCGAAGGCGGTATGCTAAATGAAATGCCGTCTTGAAAATCCGCCTTCGACAAGCTCAGGCTGACAAACTTTTTATAATAACGATTTTGCTTTTCAATTTTCACCTTTCAATGCCGCAGCTTCATCCATTTCTTCCAGTGCATTTTTCTTTTTCTTTGTCGACAGGAAAGAATACATGGCCGGAATTACAAATAAAGTAAGGATCAGCGAAAACATGATACCACCCACAACCACGATGCCCAGAGGGATACGGCTTGTTGATGCATCACCCAATGATAATGCCAGTGGCAATGCTCCCAGCGACATGGCCAGGCTGGTCATCAATATCGGGCGGAAACGGGCAACTGCTGCATCGATCACCGCCGGTGTTTTTCTTTAAACCTGTCAATTGTATCTTATTGGCAAATTCCACGATAAGGATACCGTTCTTGGTAACCAGTCCTATCAGCATGATCATCCCTATCTGCGAAAAGATATTCAATGTTTGCCCGAATATCTGTAATGACAACAATGCACCTGCAATAGCTAACGGTACCGTAAACATGATGATGAGCGGATCAATAAAACTTTCAAACTGTGCTGCCAGGATCAGGAAGATCAGGATCAATGCCAGGATGAATGCAAAACTGGTATTGCTGCCGCTTTCGGCATAATCACGTGATGAGCCGCTGAGTGCCGTACTGAAGGATTCATCCAGCAGTTTTTTTGAAATCTCTTCCATGGCTTTAATACCATCACCAATGGTTTTACCGGGTGCTAGCCCAGCAGAAATGGTGGCAGATTTATAACGGTTAAAATGATAGATGGTAGGAGGGCTGTTGTCTTCTTCAAAACTCACGAGGTTATCCAGTGGTATCTGGTTACCCAAATTGTTGCGAACATAAATGGATTCCAGGTCGGCAGGATCATCCCTGTCGTCGCGTGCAACCTGTCCCATTACCACATACTGTTTGCCATCCTTTGTAAAAAAACCAAGCTGGCGGTTGCTTAATGCCAGTTGTAATGCCTCATTGATATCCTGCACACTGATGCCTAAGGCGCTTGCTTTTAACCGGTCGATGATAACACGCAGTTCAGGCTTATTGAATTTAAGGTCCACATCGGGCCCCTGGAATACCGGGTTATTGTTTGCTTCTTCCAGGAATTTGGGCAACACTTCTTTTAATTTTTCAAAATTAACATGTTGTAACACAAACTGTACAGGTTGCCCGCCGCGGCGGTTAACCGCGATCGTTTGTTCCTGTATGCTGGAAGCCCTGCCTTCATTGTATTTTGGCAGGTTCCTGTTCACCATATCCACGATCTGCTGCTGTGATCTTTTTCTTTCTGATGGAGGAACCATGGTAACCCTGCTAAAACCCGAGTTGACAGAACCGCCCGAAAAACCGGGGGCTGTCATCGAGATCATCACATCTTTTTCAGGAATAGAATCAATGACCAGTTTGGCCAGTTTATCCATGTAACGGTCCATATAATCATAGGCGGTTCCTTCGGGGGCGCTTACCTGCAAACGGAACTGGCTCCTGTCTTCCATCGGTGCCAGCTCAGACTGTATATTGCTGCCGATAAAATAGATGATGACAAAACAAACGGCGATAATGACAAAGGCTGCCACACGTATCTTCATGAAATCCCTGCAGCAGTTTCCGGTACCCGTTTTCCATACCCCTGAAAAATGGTTCCGTTCTTTCATAGAACCGGGAGTGCTTGGGTACCTTTTTGGTCATTAACACATTCAATACCGGTGTTAAGGTTAAAGAAACCAGTGCTGAAATAAGTACAGCGCCGGCTACCACGATCCCAAACTCGCGGAACAGGCGGCCAACAAAACCTTCTAAAAATATAATGGGTAAAAACACCACGGCCAGTGTGATGGATGTGGAGATGACCGCAAAATAAATTTCTTTGGATCCTTCCCGGGCAGCCTTCCATTTATTCATGCCGGCTTCCATCTTTTTATATATATTTTCGGTGACAACGATACCGTCATCCACCACCAGCCCGGTTGCCAGTACGATGGCCAGCAGGGTCAATACATTGATGGTAAACCCAAACAGGTACATGATGAAGAAAGCGCCGATCAATGAAACCGGGATATCGATCAATGGCCTGAGAGCGATCAGCCAGTCGCGGAAAAAAAGGTAAATGATCAGGATCACCAGTACCAGCGATATGATCAGCGTTTCTTTAACTTCCGAAATTGATTTTTTAATGAATTTGGTCTGGTCCAGTGCGATCTGCAACTCAATATCTTCGGGAACATCTTTTTAATTTGGTCAAGGCGTTTGTAAAATTCATTGGAGATGGCCACATAGTTTGAGCCCGGTTGCGGAACAATGGCCAGGGCGATCATGGGTACACCGCTTTCCTTTAAAACAGACTCTTCATTTTCGGGGCCCAGTATCACTTCTGCAACGTCCTGTACTTTTATGTCGGAGCCGTTAACATTTTTAACGATCACGTTCCTGAATTCTTCTTCGGTATTGATCTTGCCGAATGTGCGTACGGACAGTTCTGTTGCATTACCGGAAATTTTACCCGATGGCAGTTCCACATTTTCCCTGGCCAGTGCCGACTGTATATCAGCAAACGTTACCGCGTATGCGCTCATCTGTGTGGTGTTGAACCAGATACGCATGGCATATCTTTTTTCGCCCCAGATATTGATACCGCTCACGCCGGGAATGGTTTGCAGCCTTTCCAGCAAATTGTTATTGGCAAATTCTGTTACTTCCAGCTGGTTGCGGGTATTGCTTTGAACCGTCATGGCAATGATCGGGTCAGAAGTGGCATCGGCTTTGGATACAACCGGCGGAGCAGGCAGGTCATCGGGCAGTGAACGCGTGGCCTGTGATACCTTGTCACGCACATCATTAGCCGCAGCTTCCAGATCGGACCCGAGTTCAAATTCAACATTAATATTGCTGCTGCCCCGGCTGCTGGAGGAAGTGATGTTTTTTACACCTGCAATTCCATTCACCGCTTTTTCCAGTGGCTCGGTGATCTGCGATTCGATGATGTCTGAATTGGCGCCGGGGTAGGAGGTACGAACACTGATATTGGGCGGGTCAATGGCAGGATAATCCCTGATGCCCAGGAATTTAAAACCAATGAATCCAAATAAAATGATGATGATACTGAGTACCATTGACATGACGGGCCGCCTTAAACTGATCTCGGATATATTCACGTACGTGCCTGTTTATGGTTTGTTTACTTTACTTAAAATTACTGTTGATCCCGGTTTGGTGGTTAACAGGCCGGATATTAAAATGGTATCACCTGCTTTAAGGCCTGATGTGATTTCTACCATGGAAGTATCCCTGATACCGGTTGTTACATTTTCGAAATTTGCCATACCGCTCCTGTAAACGATCACCTGTTTATTTCTTGCTTTCGGGATCACGGCCTGCGACGGGATCATTAAAGCCGAATCATTTTGTCCAAGCTGGATCTTACTTTTACAAATGTCCCTGCAATGAGCTGTGCATCGGCCTTTTCAACAAGGGCCCTTACTTTCAGGCTCCTGGTTTCTGCTGTAATATTATTTTCTGTGGCAGGATACGGGCATTGTAAAACTGCTCATTGTTATCTATGCTGAACTGAACCTTGCCACCGGGTTTCATACCGGTACCATATTTTTCCGGAACGGTAAACTCCAGTTTTAACTGGCTTATTTTTCTTAATGTACTGATGGTTGTTGCGGGCGTAATGTAGGCGCCAATACTGATATTGCGTAAGCCGAGGCGCCCGCTGAACGGAGCCCTGAGCGAGGTACGGGCAATGCTGGTTTGTACAATGCTCATGTCGGCCTGTATATTATTTACCGAGAGTTTGTATAATTCATATTCCTGCTGGCTAACTCCGCCGATCTTCAACAGCGCTTCATAACGCTGAAGGGTTTCCTGCGCAACTTTTAACTGTACCCTTAATTTGTTCAGTTGTGCCTGCAGGTCGCCATCATATAATTTTACCAGCAGGCTTCCCTGGCTTACCTGGCTGCCTTCATTAAAATAAATGCCGGTTACCCTGCCCGATAATTCGGCATGCAGTTCTGTTTCTTCGGCAGGCATTAAACTGCCGGGCATTTCTATATCGCTTGATAAGACAGATGGGGTAACAACAAATGCCTCCACTTTGGCCGGGGGCCGCTTGTCGCCACCTGCACCCGGTTTCTTTTCATCCTTTCCCGATGATTTGCATGCAGCAAACAGGAAAGGAATGCTGATCATAAATATTATACTATTCAGATATTTACCCACCACTTGTTTTTTTATAGTTGTGATAACAATGTTTAAACAGCTAAGTTCATTAATTAAACCGAAATCAATGTTAGTTTAATTATCAACGGGAAATAAGGAGGATAAATCAAATAACGGGCTTTGATACCACTTTTACGGTCTGGTTTATCCGGTTGGCCTGGTGTATCAGTTCCTGTTTCTCTTTACTCAAAATGGTGATATGTCCCATTTTCCTGCCGGGCCTGGTCTCTTTTTTGCCATAGATATGAACAAATACATTTTCGATCTGCAGGATCTGCTGCAATCCTTCATAAACAGCTTCGCCTGAATGCCCGGCAGTTCCCAAAAGATTTACAATGGCTGCAGGCAGTATATGTGCTGTGCTACCCAATGGGTAACCCAGCATGATGCGCCAGAGCATATCAAATTGCGAACTGTAATTGGCTTCAATGCTGTGATGCCCGCTGTTGTGTACCCTGGGTGCGGTTTCGTTCACAAAAACATTGTCCTGGTTATCAACAAAAAGTTCAACTGCAAAAATGCCCGGACTTTTCAGGTCTTTTACCACTTTTAAGGCAACGGCTTCCACTTTCCATAAAACCTTATCGGGCAGGTCGGCCGGGCTAACCTGGTATTCCAGTACATTCAGCCTGTTGTTAAAGATCATATCAACGGCAGGGTAGATCGCATTTTCGCCAAGGTCATCCACGGCTATGATCACGGAGATTTCTTTTTTAATGGAAACCAGTTTTTCCAGTACTGCAGGGGCATCAAACCCTTTTTCAAGGTCGTTTTTGTATGCAGCAGTTCCACACCCCGTCCGTCGTAACCGCCCAGGGCCAGTTTATGGGCTGCCGGTAAAAAATTTAGATGCTGATATAAGTCTGCCCTGTTTTGGGTTATTACAAATTCACTGGTAGGTATTTGACTGTCTTTATAAAACTGCTTTTGGAGTATTTTGTTCTTGATGATACGAAGGGTAGAGGGTTTCGGGTAAATGCGTACGCCTTCCATTTCCAGTTTCTCCAGGGCATCTTCGTTCACCGCCTCAATTTCAATAGTGATGGCATCCAGGCCTTTACCAAAATTGTACACATCATCAAAGTTGCTGATATCGCCTTTTGTAAAATGATGACAGAGATGAGCTGCCGGGCAGTGCTCATCATTTTCCATTACAAAGGTTTCTACCGGGTAATTGGCAGCAGCCTGTAAAAGCATTCTGCCTAATTGGCCTCCACCTAATATGCCAATTCCGGCTTGCCTGAGCTGCCCTGAGCGAAGTCGAAGGGTCGAAGGGTTGAAGGGTGGTTAAGAGGTCGAGCGGAGTCGAGACCATTTTCCAAATTCTTAAATTTATGATGAGATAAATTATTGCATTGCGAAAGTAACTGAAGCTTGTGAAAATTCCCTTCAACAAGGGCAAGTTTCTTCGCTTTTGACCATCCTTTAATTTGAGCTTCCCTTTCAATGGCATCGGTTAAGAAATGGATCGATTCATAGTATTTCATAGTAAGTGGTCTTCTCTTAAATTTATAGCAGGATTCATAGATCCCGTTTACATGTTCTTCAAATCTTCGTATTAAGTCATCAGTTAAGCCCGTATAGTAAGTATTATCATAGCATAGTATGATATACACATAATAAGTTTTCTGGAGGGTATGGTAAAACATGTATGCAAAATAATTCATTCACGTGAGTTTTGGAATAGCTCGTTTCTCGACTTCGCTCGTTTCTCGACTTCGCTCGAAACTTCGCAACGCCCCCTTCGACTTCGCTCAGGGCGGCGTACCCTTCGACTTCGCTCAGGTGGCATTCCCTTCGACTACGCTCAGGGCGGCATCCGTTTCGACTTCGCTCAGGGTGTTGCCGCTTCGATTTAGCCCGGGGTAAAAAATTCCTTCAACTTCGCCCAGGACTTTTTATCTTTGATTTAATCATGATCCCCGATTACCCACATAAATTATTTGCTGATAAGCGCAACAGCTATTCCCTGCTGATGTTGACGCTTGCTATGGATTCGGTAAATTAATTTTCTTTCCCCATGCGGGTATACCTGCAGGCAGGTTTGGAGCCTTTTTCAACAATTTCAATTAAAAATCATGCAAACAACAGCTATACAACCTTCCCCGACCAGTAATGATACCACTGATTTTCTTCCTTTACACGGTACTGATTATGTAGAGTTTTACGTGGGAAATGCCAAGCAGGCGGCCCATTTTTATAAAACAGCTTTTGGGTTTCAGTCATTGGCATATGCCGGCCCCGAAACGGGCATAAAGGATAAAGTGAGTTATGTGATCAGGCAAAACAACCTCACGTTTGTGTTAACTACACCGCTAAGAACGGGTAATCCCATTGCCGATCATATATACAAACACGGGGATGGGGTAAAAGTGCTGGCATTAAAAGTGGATGATGCTGCAAAGTCATTTGAAGAAACCACAAAACGCGGCGCCAAAGCATACCTGGAAACAACCGTTTTAAAAGATGATGACGGGGAAGTGGTATTGAGTGGTATCCATACCTATGGTGATACGGTTCACATTTTTGTGGAAAGAAAAAATTATACAGGTTTATTTATGCCGGGCTTCAGGGCATGGAAATCAAATTATAACCCAACGGAAACCGGTTTATTGTATGTTGATCATTGTGTGGGCAATGTGGGCTGGAACCAGATGAACCCCCGGGTTAAATTTTATGAAGACGTGATGGGCTTTAAAAACATACTCAGTTTTGATGATAAGGATATATCAACAGAATATTCGGCGCTGATGAGCAAAGTGATGAGTAACGGAAACGGTTATGTAAAATTTCCCATCAATGAACCTGCCGAAGGCAAGAAAAAAAGCCAGGTGGAGGAATACCTCGATTTTTATAACGGGAAGGCGTACAGCATGTGGCCATTGCCACCAATTATATCGTTAAAACGGTTTCAGAATTACAAAAAGAGGTATTGAGTTTTTAAATATACCTGCCAGTTATTATGCAACCGTACTCGACCGTGTTGGAAAAATTGACGAAGACCTGCAGCCTTTGCAGGAACTGGGTGTTTTAATTGACCGGGATAATGAAGGTTACCTGCTCCAGATCTTCAGTAAACCACTGGAAGACAGGCCAACCCTGTTTTTCGAGATCATTCAGCGTAAAGGCGCAAAAAGTTTTGGCAAGGGTAATTTTAAGGCCCTGTTTGAAGCGCTGGAAAGGGAGCAGGATGCCAGGGGTAATTTATAATTCCGGCCTTTTAGCCGTGGATCTGTGTTAAATTTATACGATTACGCTATAAAAAATAAATAATTTTGTTATTTTAGAGTTCATTAAAGTAAAACCCAGACTAATTTAATGAATCGGTTACATGTGAAATTTTGCCTAAGCCTGCTCATTGCAATCCTTGCAACAGGTTTTTTATTTGCCCAACCCCTGCTTTATGATAACGGGGAAACTGTGGCAAAAGAGGCTGTTGATTTTGACAAACTGAAGGATACCTTAAAAAAGGAATTTGAAGAAAAAAACTCGCCTGGCCTCCTCAAAATATTTATATCCGTTCCTTCAAATATGATCGCCTGCTTGAATTGTGGGTAAAGAACAAAACCGATGAGAGTTTTACACTTTTTAAATCTTACAAGGTTTGCATGCAGAGCGGTTCCATCGGGCCCAAAAGGGCAGAGGGTGATAAACAGGTACCTGAAGGGTTTTATTATGTAAATGAATTCAATGCCAACAGTAATTATCATTTTGTCATTGGGATTAAATTACCCCAATGCAGCAGATAAGATACTGAGTGATGCCAAACGCCCCGGCGGAGATATTTATATTCATGGAAAATGTGTATCAACCGGTTGTATTGCCATACAGGACAATGCCATTGAAGAAGTTTACCTGATCGCAGAACAGGCTAAAACAAACGGGCAGGATTTTATCCCTGTTCATATCTTCCCCATTAAATATGATGTACCCCAGTCGCTTAATTATCTTACCGAAACCGTACAGGGCAGCCAGTCGGTACTCAAATTTATATTGAGTGTGAAAGCTGTATTCGACTATTTTGAAGAAAAAAAACAGTTACCGGTGATCCTGGTAAATAAAAAAGGCGAATACGTTATTAATTAGCGCATCAGTACCTGTATGGTATCCGTGGTTTTTTGTTCCAGTACCATCGATTTCCCTTTTGTCAATTCGGCTATCTTTTCTTCCGTGTAATGGCGTATAGTCAGCAATGTAAGGTTCTTTTCAAGCTGTACATCAAATATTTCAGATGCTGCCAAAGCCAGTTTTTCGATCTTTTCCGGCTTATCATCCAGGCAGCATAACAAACTGATGGCGCCATTCTGCGACAGGTTTGGGCGTATCTTCACCTGGTCAAACATTTCATGCAACTGGCCCATTGGCTTTTCTTCCACAAATGAAAAGTCTTTTGAACTTAACTCCATCAGCACCTGGTTCTTTTTTAATACGATCACCGGGGGCAGGTGGTGAACGGGTTTATTACTGATGACCGTACCCGCTAATCCGGGTTTTAAAAAACAACGCACGTGTAACGGGATATTTTTATTTTCAAGCGGCTTAATTGTTTTGGGATGTATCACCTGTGCCCCGTAATAAGCCATCTCCACAACCTCCCGGTAACTTAAGGCATCCAGGATCACCGCTTCCGGGAATTCCCTGGGATCGGCATTCATAACCCCTTCCACATCTTTCCAGATGGTCTGGCTTTCGGCATCCAGGATATTGGCAAAAATAGCGGCGCTGAAATCACTCCCTTCCCTGCCCAGGGTGGTACTTTCATTTTCATCGGTTGAGCCTATAAAACCCTGCGTGATCACCAGGTCAACATCCCTGAATAACGGTTCAATACCGGACTTTACCTTTTCGCGGGTGATGTTCCAGTCAATGAATGCATCCCGGAAATTATTATCGGTACGCACTACATCCCGTACATCTACCCATTTGTTTTTTATCCCGGTTTCATTTAAATAATTACTTACCAGCGAGGTACTGAACAATTCACCGCAACTGACAACCTGGTCATAATAATAATCGTAATCCCGCACCGGTTTATCATGCAGCAGCCATTCCACTTCTGTAAAAAAATCATGTAACTGGTTTTCGGCCTGTTGCCAGTTTACCGTGATGAGGTATTTTAAGAGTTGTAGATGAGATTCCTTCACCTGCTGAAACAACTGCAGTGCATCTTCCTTTCTTCCTTCATAAAATGCATCCACCACTTTTTCGAGTGCATTGGTTGTTTTGCCCATGGCCGAAATAATGACGAGGATCTTTTCCCCTTTGTATGACCTGATGATATTGGCCGTATTCTTGATCCTGTCTGCGGTATTGATACTTGCCCCTCCAAACTTAAAAACCTTCATTCGTTGTGGGTTGATTGATTAAATTGGG
>JADJBP010000013.1 GCA_016703625.1 Chitinophagaceae bacterium
AATGCCTGAAGATATGCAGGCCGTTATTGAAAAATGGAAAAATTATATCGGGCATAAAGCTGACGGGTAAATAAAAGGCCCGCATTACTACGGGCCTTTTAACATCATAACTGCCTGCTTTAGTTTTTGATGATCTTACCAATTTGAATATTGCCCATACCGTCATCGTAGCGAACAATATATAAACCACTTCCAAGTGTACTGATATTAATTTGTGTTTGCAGTGTATTTGTCACAGCGACTTTCTGTTGTAATATTTTACCATCCGGGCTTATTAAAGTGAACGTAGCTTTTTCCGGAGATTTACTATGTTGAATGGTTACCTGCTCAGTTGCCGGTACCGGGTATATTTGAATTGGGGCATTTGCTGCTCTTTAGCATACACTTTTATTACAGGTGTATATTTGAACTTCCCGTCAAGATCAACACTCTTTACCCTGAAGAACAATGTTTGCAATTGTTTTTCTGTGTAATCTAAACTGTAAATATCTTTTCCTGATGCTGAAACGTATCCTGCAGTGGTAAAGTCAACAGCATTGATGCTGCTTTCAACATAATACCCCTGTACATTTATTTCCGTACCAACATCCCATAAAAGCTTAATACTTCCATTTGAATTTTTACGGGCAACGAAACCTTCAAATACTACCGGTAACGGGCCACCGGCAACTGTCAACGCCAGGTCATCAAACAAAATATTTCCCGGCAAACTAGCCTTGAAAGTAAATTCAAACCGAACTTCCCTGCCAATAGTAAGGTCTGCATCGCTTAATAATAAACATATATTTCCGCTTGTATCCGGCAAAGCTGTATACACCGGGCCATTGGCCGTAGTAGCAAGCACTTCAAGGGGTGGCTGGCTTATTCCTGATATAACCCTTATCCTGAAAAGGGTACCGGCAGGAGCACTGTATCTAAAACCTACTGTAACCTGTCCTGGTAAATTTTGTACATAAGCGGGAGAAATAAGACTTGCATTTCTTATTGCCAGTCCGCTGTTTTCTATCTCGGCCCCCGCTCCTGCATTCCAATAAAAGGAAACATCTTCGGCACTGGAATAAATACTTGGGGAACTGAAACTTTCATCAGATGTGTTGAAATTCCGGAAAACAGTACAATTGGTAGCTGTTGATACAATTGTAGGTGATTGTGCAATGGCAGCAAATACTGATGTAGCCATTAACGCAATGAGTAAACATTTTTTCATGATTTTTTGTTTTTATGAGGTAATAAATTACTGGTAACCGAAGGTTATCAGTAGTCTTTGTGAAGGGATAGATGGAAAGGATTATATTCTTAAAACTGAACCCGGGCCATGCCCTGATCAGTCTGCAAAGGTGCTTGTATAATGCCTGATGCCTGTTACACAACTATGAGAATAGGTTACAACATTCACAGTTCCCAGTGGATTGAACTTATAGCGGAAAATAAAATGTAAGGATCTATATACAGCCAGGGTATCCTTTTGCGAAATGACTCGCATACAACATTAACAATCTAAGCGGCAAATTGGCATATTTTCTGGATACCTTTCCGGTATAAATTTGTATATCATGCAAACAATAAAATTCTTTCGGTTATGCATACTGGTAATTCTGTGCAGCGGCATATCATTATCATATGCACAGCAAAAAACTGCTGATGAGGTCAAAATGATTGTGGAATCACAAAATTTTGTTTTTAATGCAGAGGTGGCCAACCCGGCACGTGGCGGAACCCGTCAGTTATCTGCCGGTTACGACCTTACGGTAACAAAAAGTAATATCGTGGCTTACCTCCCGTTTTTTGGCAGGGCTCAAACTTTGCCGGTTGACGCTGCCGGGGAGGCATCAGGTTTACATCAACCAATTTTGAATATAAAGTGGTACCCAACCGAAAAGGCTGGCTTATAACCATTATAATAAAAGATGTATCCAATGTACAGCAATTATACCTTACCGTTTATGATAATGGGAAGGCCGGCCTGGATGTCATGAATATACACCGTGATGATATTTCCTTCAGGGGTTACATAAAGCAGCCACTGTAAATATCTATATCACAAAATTCCAATTGTGTACATCAGCATCAGTTCCCAAACGGATGCTTTCCAGTTTATTTTTTAATGTAAACATCAGGTTACCCGGGTGATAAGCCGGCAGACGGTAATCGATGCCGTTAATATGAATGACCTGTATGGGTGCAACTACGGCTGCAGTACCGGCGCCAAAAGCTTCCGTGATGGTTCCGGCTGCAAAAGCGCTTTCCAGTTCAGCAACAGCAACCGGCCGTTCCGTTGTTTTGTATCCCAAATCATTGGCCAGGGTTAATAACGAATCTCTTGTAACTCCATCCAGTATTGAATCGGATAAAGGAGCAGTTACCAGGGTATCATTGATCACAAACATCACATTCATCATACCCGATTCTTCAATGTACTGGTGTGCTGATGCATCTGTCCACAAAACCTGGTCATAACCTTCACTGCGTGCCTGTTGCGTTGGGTAATAAGCACCGCCATAATTCCCACCACATTTTGCAAAACCGGTTCCGCCTTTTGCTGCTCTTATAAATGTTGTTTCCACTTTTACTTTAATGGGCTCGGTATATAAAGATGGAACAGGACCGGTAAATATTACAAAGCGGTATTCATCAGAAACCTTCACGCCGAACCTGGCTTCACTCGCATATATAAACGGGCGCAGGTATAATGCATGGCCCGCCTTTTTGGGTACCCATGCCTGATCCAGATCAACCAGTTGTGATAATCCTTCGGTAAATATTTCTTTTGGCGGAACGGCCATGCACATTCTTTCCAGTGACCGCACAAAACGGTCATAATGTTTATCCATCCTGAATATATTTATGCGGCCGTCGGTCATCCTGAAAGCTTTCATACCTTCAAAAACAGTTTGCCCGTAGTGCAGTGCCAGCGTAGACGGGCTTAATGAAAGATTGGCATAAGGTACAATTTGCGGAGACTTCCAAGCACCGGCTGCATAATCGCAAACCAGCATGTGGTCCGAAACATATTTACCAAACTCAAGCTGTTCAAAATCCACTTCATTGATCCTGGATTGCGCTGTTCTTTTGACCGGAATATTTGTTGTGATCTCCATGTTAACCGATTTTAAATTTAGAAAGAACAAAATTTGTCATTATTTTTCATTTAAAACAGATGCAGATTTAGTATTTTTGACTATATCAGATTATGCATTATGAAAAAAGCATTCCATTCAGATGACCATTTATACATACAGGTAGCAGATGGTTTTGAAAAAATGATCGCAGATGAAGTGTTGCGTATCGGCGATAAACTCCCTTCTGTACGATTACTGAGTGATGAGTACGGGATCAGCATGGGCACAGCATTCCAGGCTTATTACCACCTCGAAAGCAGGGGCTGATCGAGTCGAGGCCCAAGTCGGGTTATTATGTACGTTTCAATCATCACCGTTTTCCCGAACTGCCAATCCAGCGCAGGCCTGATGAGATATCGCATGAAGTGAGTGTTAAAGAAATGATCGCTTCTATCTATACCGATATTGCGGCAACGGGTGTTACCAATTTTGCACTGGCGGTTCCGGATGCATCGTTATTACCTGCAGCCAAACTGAATAAAGCTGTTGGATATGCCTTGCGCAACAGCAAAGACCACTGCATGGATTATGAACATACACAGGGCAATGTAGAACTGCGCAAACAGATCGCCAAGCTGGCTTTCAACTGGGGAGCCAATATTAAGGCTGATGATATTATTGTTACTTCGGGTTGCCTGGAAGCGATCAGTTTATGTTTAAAAACAGTCACCAAATATGGCGATACAGTGGCCGTTGAAAGTCCAACTTATTTTGGAATTTACCAGGCCATTGAAAGCCTGGGATTAAAAGTGGTGGAGATATCAACTGACCCGGTGAACGGGGTTGACCTGGTTGAATTGCAGAAAGCCATTAAAAAATTTTCGGTCAAAGCCTGTGTATTCATTCCCAATTACAATAACCCGTTGGGGAGTTGTATGCCCGATGAAAATAAGAAGAAACTGGTGGAGATCATCACCAGGTACAATATCCCGTTAATTGAAGATGAAATTTATGGTGAGTTGTATTTTGGAAAGACAAGGCCAAGAAATTGTAAATATTATGATACCAAAGGATTGGTGATGTATTGCTCTTCCCTTTCCAAATCACTCACACCCGGTTACCGGATTGGCTGGATCATACCCGGTAAATTCCTGGATGCGGTAAAGCAGTTAAAAAGAATACAGAATATCAGCAGCCCTACACTTACCCAGGCAGCCATAGCGCATTACCTTAAGCATGGCCGTTATGAATTTCACCTGAAGAACCTGCGCAAGGCCCTGCACACACAGAGTTTGCGGTATGTGCAGGCCATCATCAGTTATTTTCCTGCCGATACAAAAGTCTCGAGGCCGCACGGCGGTTTTATTTTGTGGCTTGAGTTTAACAAAAAAGTGAATGCCTTTAAACTGCGTACCGAAGCCATGAAACACCATATCTCCATTGTACCGGGAAGGATATTTTCTTCAGGTAACAATTATTCAAACTGCATCCGCATCAGTTTTGGAAAACCCTGGAACGAGGATACGGATTATGGGTTGATGATGTTGGGTAAACTGATCAAAAAAATGATTTGAAATAAATCCTGCCGCAACGCAACAGGATTGTTTCATAGAATATTTTTTGGCAGGTAAAGGCATTGCCTTTTCCCTTTTATTTTAATTATTTTCTTTGCTAAAACTGGAAATAAATGAACGAACTGCCGCTCTCCTGGCTCCATACCAGCAGCAAAATCAAAACCACACAGGTAATACCCAACAGCCACCAGGGCATCTTTTCACCGAGCGCTAATACTTTTGTATCCCGCATGGTCCAGTGAAATGCAACCATAAAAAAAGTAATGGTGAGCACTTTAATAATATTGAGCGTGGTAAGCAGGGCTTCTGCTTTGGGTACATTGTAAAACATAGCATTTAAAATCTGCCATGCCGAACCAAAATCAGGGCACGGAAAACCCAGGTTACATTGATAAAAAAAGTAACCATGGCATACATGAGGTTCGGAATGTTTTTGCTTTCAGGTCTTTGGGAAGTACACCCAACACACCAATTTCGGTAGACGGAACCGACTTCATGGGTACCTGCTTTTTTTTACTGTGGTCCTGTATCATTTTTTCGCCCCATAAATAAGCACCATGCAGTCCGCCCCATACCACAAAGGTCCAGCTGGCACCATGCCAAAGCCCACCGATAAGCATGGTCAGCATCAGGTTAATGTAGGTCCTGGTTTTCCCGTTTCGGTTACCCCCCAGCGGTATGTATAAATAATCACGCAGCCACGACGACAGTGTAATGTGCCACCTGCGCCAGAAATCGGAAAACCCAATGGCTGCATAAGGGTATAAAAAATTATCGGGTAATCTAAATCAGGCATAACGCTATTCCGATCGCACAGGTGGAATAGCCGGCAAATCAAAAATATCTGTCCCGAAAATGCCAGAACACCTGTCCAGGCATCCAGTGTATGCACCGGACCCCTGGCGCCAAACACGGCATCTGCCGAAGCCGACAACATACTGTCGGCTAGCACAACTTTCATAAACAGTCCCTGGTGAGCAACATCAGCCCCTGTACCAGTTTTTGAATCGGTTACATGCGGTGTTTTAAACTGGGGTAATAATAGTTCCACGCGAAGTAGAACGATGGGACCGGTACCAGTTGCGGAAAAAGGTAACGAACAGGGGAGAAGTCGAGCAGTGATTTTTCCGGCGGCGCTTTCTCCGGTACATATCCAGTGTATATAGGATAATGTTTGAAAAGTATAAAATGAAATACCTACCGGTAAAATGATATCGGTTTTGCTGCCTGGAAATCAATGCCGACAGCATTGGCAAGCGTTGTAAAATTCTCAGTAAAAATGCCCCGTATTTAAAAAATCCAAGCATACCAAGGTTGGCAGCAAGGCTCAGGAACAGCAACCCTTTTCTTTTGACTTTATTTTCCTGGTGATACAAAGCCCTTCCAACAATATAATCAACCATTGTTGAAAGCCACAGGAGTATGATGAATGGCGGGTTCCAGGCCGCATAAAAAATATAGCTGGCCAGCAGCAGGTTCAGCTTTTTTACTTTCCACGAAAAAGGCAGGTTATGCAGTATAAGGAGGACAATAAAAAATGCAATGAATGTATAAGAGTTAAAAACCATAAAACAGGAAGTTTACTGGTAATAAATTATGGTACCGGTTGAATTGTTTTTGAAAATTTCCATCCCTTTTCCGCATGCAGGATGTTGATAAAATGTTTGGTAAAAATAACCGCATCCGGCTGGCTTAAATGCGAAAATTCGGGGCATTGAAAATTTGCAATGGCCGGGTAATCGGCAAAATGAATGCCCGCGCTATTGGTTACGGTTAATAACCGCTCCCAGTATTTTCCCTGGGGAAGACTTTGCTTTCACCCATTAAAAAGGCTGCTGGACGGGGTACGTACAAACAAAATTTGTCCGCCCCTGGCTTTATCTTATCCGTACATTGCTTAACATGGGCAAATATGGAGTCTAATTTGCTGCCGGAAACGGGAGGTTCTTTGTAACCGGCTAAAAACATCCAGATGCCCTTAACTTTGTTTTGTTCAGCAGTGTCTGCTACAAAACTTTCCGTCATGTATTCCTGCCTGTTATATTTACCCTGCCAAAACCCGGCGGGAAGGTGGGAACTCAAACACACCCTGCCTGTTGGGAATACGCAGGTTTGATAAATGCGCATTGAGTGATAACCATTCTTTATTCAGGAATACCAGGTTATTTTCGAGGGGTTTGTTTAAAGCAAAACTGGCCTTTTTGTGCCGGCGTCCATTCCTTATAATACTTCAGGTTTTTCAGCGGCGTTTCTACATTGGGGGCTTTTTGAAAAAACAGGCCTTCGGTTACATCAATCACCAGTTTTCCGGCAAACTGCTTATCATTAGCCAGGTCTTCCAGGACGGGCACAGGAGAACTGCCTACACAGGCCAGTTGAATGGCATGGTCGCCGGTAATTTGCTCCCAGGTTGGAATATCCAGGTCGAACTTGATACGGGATGACCCGATGAATACCGTTGACTTGTCTGCAGGTTCATATACCATCTTCCTTTATCCGACCAAGGGCAGTATTGTCATCAAAGGCAGTATCAAATCCCCTGCTGCGTACATATAATTCCCAGCACAATAAGGCAGCTATAACCAGTACCAGTGCAAATATTCCTGCTTTGGTAAAATGACGATTATTCATTTTTAAAATAATTTATTACCCAAAATGTATAAAAGAAATGAAAATTAAAAGCAAATCAGTTTGGTAGGTTTCAGTTTTCCTTGATCCCCCCTGGACAAGCGGCATTGCAGAAAATTCATTCAGGCAAGCTAAAGATATATAGCATATTCTGTATTTCATAGCATTTCAGCATAAAAAATTTATCTCATATAAAGCATTTTAAAAAGCCCAAAAACGGGAAAAAGCGTAACCTAAGTAGAATAACAGCTACAACAATATTGTTTGATGACTATACTTATATGAGATATTATGGTGTATTTTATATACAGATCCGTTGTAGGTTTTCAAATTATGCAAAAAAATTAACCTGGAACCGATCTTCAAATCCTTAACCTGAAAACCTGCATTTACTGCCCTGTGATTTGATTACCCATATGTAAAGACCGGATATGGAACAACCGGATGCCCTGTCTTTTAAATTTTATCACAGAACCTGTATCCTCCAAAAAATAATGAAAAGCGCAAAAAAGATCAGCCCCGTTTTAAAAAGCCTTATACCTCCCAATCAAATAAAAAAAACCGGATCAGAAACGGATACAAACAATTCGTTTGCACCCGGGGAAAATGATGACTGTGAAACACTGATCAATTGTACCGATGACTTGCTGTGGACTGTGAACAGTGAATTTAAACTCATTGCTGCCAATAAAGCATTTTACCGGCATATTGAAGATTCATGCATCCGCATCAGGCCCGGTGATGATATTTTACTGAAAGCTTTTTTCCGGAGGATTTTACAGCTTTCTGGGAAACTGCCTAAAAGAGCATTGGCCGGGGAATCGTTTAAAGAGAAATTATATGCACCTGCTTTTCAAAGCGGAAAGCATCCTGGACAGAAACAAATTTTAACCCGGTCATTAAAAACGGGCGAATTATCGGTATTGCCTGTTTTTCAAGGGATATTACCGAAAAAAAAACAGCAGAAGAAAAAATAAGGATTAGTGAAAATCATTTGGCAGAAGCACAGCTCCTGGCGAAACTGGGAAGCTGGAATTTTGATATTAATACCGGGGGCCTTACCTGGTCTGATGAATTATACCATGTTTTTGGCACCGATAAACAAACCTTTACGGAAACCCACCATTCCTTTACAGAACTTGTTGATAAAGCTGACAGGGATTTTGTATTGTTAACCAGTAAACACGCCCAGGAAACAGGCAAACCATTCAACATAGAATATCACATCACAACGCCAAACGGCGAAAAGCGTGTGATCCATGAAAAGGGCTATAGTGAATCGGATGCATCCGGAAAGATCACCCGGTTATTTGGAACAGCCCAGGACATTACAGAAAGAAAACTGGCCGACCAGGCTTTACAGGAAGCATATACCGAAAGAAATACCATACTCGAAAGAATTGATGACGGCTTTTTTGCCATTGATAAAAACTCAATAGTAACGTATTGGAATAAGCGGGCAGAAATTCTGCTCCATAAGAAAAAAGAAGATATCATTGGAAAAAACCTGCACGAGGTTTTTGCATCTTCAGGTTCCTCAAAGTTTTATGTTCACTATCAAAATGCCATCAAGAACAATACTTCCATGCATTTTGAAGAATTTTCGGATATGTCCAATAAGTGGTTATCCGTGTGTGTTTTTGCCTCTGAAAACGGGTTGTCGGTCTATTTTAAGGATATTACCGCACAGAAAATTGCAACAGAAAAATTAAAGAAAAGCGAAACCCAGTACCGTTCACTTATAGAACAGGCAACTGATGCCATTTGCATTGCAGATGCATCCTTTAAATTTATTGATGTAAATGCCAGTGGTTGCAGCATGTTTCGGATTTACAAGATCAGAATTCCTGCAGCTCTGCTTTTTGATGTATTATTTAAGGAGGACCTGGAATTCAGCAGTCAAAATTGAAGAATTACAGGCAGGAAAAACTATCCATAATGAAAGGAGGATCAAAAGAAAGGATGGAACAGAAATGCATGTGGAACTGAACAGCAAAATGCTGGAAGACGGGAGGGTCATTATCTTCGGGCGGGATATATCTGAACGTAAAGAATCGGAACAGTTAATTAAGGAAAGTGAAGCCAAATACCGTTCGTTTTTGAGGCAGCATGGATGGCATACTGCTTACTGTTACCGATGGCGAAATTCTTTCGGCTAATCCGGCTGCCTGCGAAATTTTAAAATGACCGAGGCAGAGATCTGCAGGAGCAGGAAGATTTAGTATTGTTGATGCAACAGACCAAAGGTTAAAATACTAATAACAGAACGCCAGCGAACCGGCAAGGCAAAAGGAGAGATCACGCTGCTCAGGAAAGATAGAAGCCCGTTTGAGGCAGAACTTACCTCGGCTGTGTTTACAGATGCAATAGGACAGGCCAGAACTTCAATGATCATAAGGGATATAACGGAACGCAAAAAGCAGCAGACGGGTTAACCGAAAGTGAATTACGATACCGTTCAATCATTGAACAGGCAACGGATGCGATCTGTATTGCTGATACTAACATGAAGATCATAGATATCAATCAATATGGATGCGAAATGTTGGATTATTCCAGGAAGAATTTTTGTGCCTTTCCATTGTTGATCTTTTTTGTAGAAGAAGACCTTATAACAAACCCGTTCAGGTTCAATGAATTAAAATCAGGCAAAATCATCAGGTCTGAACGGAGATTCAGGCGAAAAAAACGGAGCGCTAATTGATGTGGAAATAAGTACCAGGATCCTGGAGGATAGCAGGTTTCTTGTATTTGGGCACGATATCGCTGAACGTAAAAATGCAGAAAACAGCCTGAAAGAAAGCGAGGCAAAATTCCGTACTTTATTTGAACAAAACATGGCTGGTGTTTATCAATCCACATTAAATGGTGTGATACTGAACTGTAACGATGCCTTTGCAAGAATGCTTAAATATGATTCGCCGCAGGATATCCTTCAGTTAAACGCATCGGATCTTTATTTTTCACCAAAAGACAGGATCGATTTCACGGATAATGTGATCAATCAAAAAACCTGAATAATTATGAGAGTGTTTTAAAATGCAAAGACGGGAGCGCATTATACTTTATTGAAAATATTTCGATCGGAAAAATGATAAAACCGGCGAAGCATTTTTTGATGGTATCATGATTAATATCACGGAAAAAAAAAGAAGCCGAATTAAAGTTAAAAGAAAGCAACGAACGCCTTAAGCTGGTAAGCAAAGCCACCAATGATATGGTATGGGACTGGGACCTGGTAACCGGTAAAGTGTACCGCAATAAGGAAGGATGGAAAAAATATTCCGGACCGGGGATAAAGTATTTGAAACTGACCTGATCCAGGACTGGGATGACAGGATACACCCGGAAGACGTGGAAAAAGTAAAAATGATGGAAAAGGAAATAGAGGATTCAACAAGAGATTTTTTGAGGTTGAATGCCGGGTAATGCGGGATGATGGCACGTATGCTTATATACATGACCGCGGGAATATTTTCCGAAATGAGGCAGGAGTAGCAACAAGGCTGATCAGGGCCACCCAGGATATAACACAAAGGAAAGAAGCTGAGCTGCAGGTTGCTAAAAGTGAGATCCGCTTCAGGTCGCTGGTACAAAACGGGTCAGACCTTATTGGCATATTAGACAACAGGGGTTATTACCTGTACAGCAGCCCGGCCGTTAAAAGGATACTGGGTTATGAACCGGAATTCATGATCGGTAAAAATTCTTTTTCATTCATACACCCGGATGATATCAGTTATATTAAAAACCATTTATCCAAAAAGGAACCCAATAACCACCTCAGTTCTTTTGCATTCCGGTTCAAAAATGCACAGGGTGCATGGAGATGGCTCGAAAGCAAGGTAACGGATATGAGCAATGATCCCGAAGTGATGGGCTATATTTTCAATTCAAGAGACATCACTGAAAGAAAAACCGCTGAAGAAGAGATCCATAAACTATCCATCATTGCGCATGAAACGGTGAATGCAGTGATCATAACTGATCCCGAAGGTAAAATTGTGTGGACCAATGAAGCCTTTACAAAAATTACAGAATACGAACCGGATGAAGTGTTAGGCAAAAAACCCGGTGATTTTCTGCAGGGCGAAGAAACCAGCCAGGCTGTTGTGCGGTTCATGCACCAGGAATTAAAAAAAATAAAAGCCTTCGAATGTGATATCATCAATTATTCAAAAACCGGCAGAAAATACTGGCTGCGCATACAATGCCAGCCGCAGTTTGATGAAAACGGCAAACTCAAAAACTTTTTTGCACTTCAAACTGATATCACCAAAGAAAAAGAAGCAGAAGCCATTTTAAAGACATCGGAAGAAAGGTACCGGTACCTGTTCAATAATAACCCCGCCAGTATCATCATCTGGGATATTGAAACCCTGAGATCCTGGAGATCAATGAAACAGCAGTTGACATGTATGGATATTGCCGGAATGCATTTCTTGCCAAAACAGTGCTTGATCTCAGGCTTCCGAATACCATTTTAAAATAAAACAATTTGCCGCCCTGGCCAGGAAAAAAAGCGATTTCATTTCCGTGAATACCTGGAAGCATATAAATAAATCCGGTGAAGGAATGTATATGAATATCGCATCTCACCGGATTGAATTTAAAGGCCGCCCGGTTATTTTATCACTCGCTACCAACATTACAGAAAAAGTAATACTGGAAAATGAGCTGGAAAATGAACGGCTGGAAAAACAGAAAGGAGATCACCGATGCCGTGATCTCGGCACAGGAACAGGAACGGCAGGAACTGGGTGCCGAACTGCATGATAATATCAACCAGATACTGGCAGGTTCACTCCTGTACCTTGGCCTTGCAAAAAAGAATTACACATTGAACATCCCTGGTTAACAGAAACGGATACTCTGATCAGCACAGCCATTGCTGAAATAAGAAACCTTTCTCATTCACTGATACCGCCATCATTAAGCGAATCAGAGCTGGTTGGTGCCATCAGCAATTTAATGGAAACGACACGAAAAAGCAGCAAAATAATCATCAGCCTCCAGGCTTACGGCTTTGATGAAAGCAGCCTGCCGGATAAACTCAAACTGAGTATTTACAGGATCGTACAGGAACAGTTCAACAATATCCTGAAACATGCCGGGGCCGGGAAAGTGATCGTACGCCTCACACAGGATAATGAAAAAACCCTGCTGCTCATTAAAGACGACGGGGTGGGTTTTGATACCAGCCGGAAAGCCGGCGGTGTTGGTTTGATGAATATAAAAACAAGAGCTTCATTGTTTAACGGGGAACTTTCTATCATTTCATCTCCGGGCCAGGGTTGCGAATTAAGGGTGTTGTTCAATTAAAATTGCTGACCGGTTACAACCAGGAATAAATGCTATACTGCAGCAGTGAAAAGTTTACATATAAACTTACCCGGTACGAAATAATTTAAAATTCCGGAACTTAAGAAATAATATTTCCCGGGTATCCGGACATTTGAACAGGTAACTGGGTACAGATTGATCCTGTATCAGCTGGCCCGCTGTTTAGCTTTTTGATGTTTCATTTTCTGATACTACAGGCATCATCCGCAGATCTTTTACAAGAACTATTTTTGTGGCTCTCCTTTTTTTTCATCCGCATTGAGCCATGAAGTTATATCAATAAAATGTAGTAAAATATCTACAGGGATTTACCCCGATGCGGTCAATGAACACAATCTGATTTTATTTAATAAATACCCATATCAACCCTTTTTTCTGCACATTCAAAAGTTTTTTTCATATGAAAACGGTGCTTTATACTTTCATTAACAATTCGTGGCTTGAGATATGTTTATGCTGGTTCAGAGAGATATGAAAAACCAGAAAAATAAAATTTCTCTCTTTTCTTCAGGATGGAAAATCACTTAAATTTTTACTTGTAAGATTTTCCCGACACTAAACCGGAAACCCGAAATTTTCTGATTCCCGGTTAAAAAATTTTCAAAAAACAACACTGCCATTTTGAGCAATTATCATCCCGGGAAACCGGGTTCAGTCAGTCATTTATTTAATAACACATAAATCAATTCCCTATGAAAAAATTACATTTAAAAGCATCTGTTGCAGTTTTGGCAATTGCAGCTTTTGCATCATTCACATTAGGTTCCTGTAAAAAAACAGACATGACAACACCGGCAGTTTCTGAAAGTCCTGCGGATCCTGCAGAAAATACCGAGTCATTGGTTGATTCTTCAAATGTTGAAGTAGTTGAAAATTCACAATCCCTTGTAAGCAGACCGGCAGGTACTTATTACATCAGCCGTTTGGGAAACAACACAACCGGTGATGGCACGATCGCCAAACCCTGGAAGACATTGTACAAAGCAACTTCAAATGTAACCACAGCAGGAAGTATCATACATATTACTGCAGGTACTTATCCCGAAACACTTACAAGTAATGTAAGGCCTGGTGTAAGCCTTGAAGGTGAGGGTGCATCAACTACCATCATTAAAAGTGCTAAAGCAGGTGACTGGTCTACATTATTACAACTGGAATCAGCTGACCAGACAAACAGAAATCAAAGCATTTCCAAACTGACTTTAAACGGGCAGTATGTAAGCGAAACAAGTTACAAAACATGGGTTGGAATCTGGATAACCGGCCGCAGTAATGTTGCTGTTCACGATATCGTGATCAAAAACTTCAAACAAACAGCCGCTATATTCAATGGTATCAATGAGAATAACCCGGGCACTGATGCCGGCAAGTTTCATGCAACCGGGAATACATTTTACAACAATACCGTAACAAACAGTGCCGCCATGTACAATGGAACAGGCCAGGGTGCATTAATGATCGGTTTCCAGGACGGTATGCTGATCTATAATAATACCATCCAGCAAAAAGAACGCCCCGATTTTAAAAACGGATGGCCCATCAAATACTGGAACCAGGGCTGGTTAAAAGGTGTTAAGATTTACAACAACACCCTTATCAAAAACCTTATACCGGCACATACCCGGGTGAGAACAGTTCATGGGATTTTGCGATCGAATTTTTCAATATAGAGGGCCTGGAGATCTATGGCAATAATATACAGAATGGCGCCATTGACCTGAACTATAATTATAAGGGCGCATATGCATACAGTACCTGGATACATGACAATATCATATCCAACCCGGTTTTAAACAGCAAGGTTGAAGGAGGTATCATTTTAGAATTCAGGACAGAATCTGCCATTATAGAAAAGAACACTTTCCTGAATAAATCGTATGGCATTACCTTCAATACCCGTGGAGTTGGCAATAAAGGAGGCGACAGGGATAATTTTGTTGGCGGAAATACTCCCGGCGGTTACAGCTACCTGGTGAATAACATCATCCGCAATAACCTGTTCTACAACATGTACCAGGGCCAGGGCATTGGCAACAGTTTTGCCATGGCGTTATTTCGGAAGGTACCGATGACCCGCAGATCAATGACATGCAGATCTACAACAATACCATTGTTGCAAAATCCGGGAATCCTTCTCAAATGGGCATTGACCTTTCCTCCATGCCAAACGGCAACGGGGTAAATATCAATATCCGGAATAATATCGTGAAGGGATTCAATTATGCAATCAGGGGCAGCAACGGCAATACGCGGATAAGCAATATGATGGTTACCCACAATGATTTTTTACCAGAATGGCAATGGCAACGCAGCAAGCTGGCCGGCAGGTAACCCTACCAGTTATACCTATACGAATAACATAGGGCTTGACCCGTTATTTGTATCAGCAACCAATTTTCAATTACAGCCTGCTTCACCGAGTTTAAATACCGGTGTTAACCTGGGACTTCCGTTTATTGGATCAGCTCCCGACAGGGGAAATGGTGAATCAAGGCAGTAAAATAATAGTGCAGGCTTTACCTTCCTTATATACATAGTACACAAAGAGACCCATTGGGTCTCTTTGTTTTTTTAACCCGGGCATTATTCCGGAACAGAACCATGGTTGGTTCAGATCACTGAAATTTTATAAATTGTTGCTGATGTAAATGCTTCACCGGGTAATAATATTGTAGAAGGAAATTCAGGCCGGTTGGGCGAATCCGGGAAATGCTGGGTTTCCAGGCAAAGTGCTGCCTGTTTACTGACCGGTTTCCCGTCGCGGTTTGTTATGCTGCCATCCAGCAGGTTGCCTGAATAAAACTGCAATCCAGGTTCTGTTGTATACACAGATAATTGCAATTCATTTTCCGGGTCCGTCAATACAGCAGCCAATGAAAGTTTGTTGCCATCATGCTTTAAAACAATTATGATCGAATCCATTTTCTGTTTTACTGATTTGACCGGATATTTTTGCAGGCATATTAAAATCAAATGCCGTTTTATCAACAGCACATAACTCACCTGTTGGAATTTGATTTTCATTTACCGCAGTATAATAATCTGCGTGTATCTGTAATGTATGATCAAGAATGCAGCGGCCTGCATCACCTGTTAAATTAAAGTAACCGTGGCTGGTAAGGTTAACAGGTGTGGCCTTGTCGGTTTGTGCAGAATATTCAATGATCAGCTCATCGTTATCAGTATATATATAGTCAACTTTAACGGATAAATTCCCGGGATAACCTTCCTCTCCATCCTTACTGTAATAGGTAAACGAAAGCCGTGGATTTACATCATCAACGGTCTTTACATCCCAGGCTACCTTATCAAAACCGGTAATTCCGCCATGCAGGTGATTGGGGCCATTGTTACAGGCCAGTTTAAATTCGGTTCCCTGTAAAGTAAATCTACCGTTAGCGATCCGGTTGGCATACCTGCCGGCAATACAACCTATGTAAGCATCATTTTTATGATAGTCATCCAGGTTATCAAATCCCATTACAATACCACGGGTCCTTTCATTTTTATCCTTCACTTTCCAGGAAATAACTGCGGCCCCGTAATTGATGATGCTGATGCTGTTTCCTTTTGCATTTACCAGGTTAAACCGGTAAATATCTTTATCGTTCAGCCTGCCAAACAATGATTTTTGAATATCCATACTATTTTACTTTGCTTTATATTGACCTGTACATGCCCGTTTCCAGGCCCCTGAGTGCTGCCAGGCCACGCAGGCGGCAGATAGCGCTGTACCCGGGATAAGTTTTTTATCAAGGTCATTAACTGTCCAACCATCACCAGCAGGAATATGATGCAAATGCTATTACCACGACGCTGCAGCCCGATTGCCGGAAATCTGTTAAACTTACGGCATCAATGGGGCGAACCACCTCATTGTTTGCTCCAAAATCTTACTGACCAGGTTTTTTGAGAAGTTGCAAATATAATTTTGTTTGCGTAGTTCACCATTTTTTCGGTTTTGCTTTAAACTTTTCCAGGTTCACTTTATGATAATAACCTTTGCGCCAGGTTTGAAGTAGAGACCTTTTAAAGATTTCCGGACGCTACAGCCTGGAATCGCAAAAAAGGAGTTTATAAATCTTATAAGCCCGCCAACAAAATTTTCTAAATACTGGAGAAAGTGATTTTGGATATAAAAAAGAAAGGAGGCCAGGATGGAAACTAAAACCTGCATGATTGCATAACAACAAAACCCTGGGAATGATATACTCTTTAAGTTTTTTTCAAACAGGGCTGTGATAGCATAGGCATACATTTCACATAGACGTAAGAACATTATGCGTTACAATTACCATGCTTTAAACCAAATATGTTTCTTCAATTTTATATCGATTACAATTTTATATTGCGTAATCTAAGTGCGTTAGCAATAACGGATACTGAGCTAAAACTCATAGCCAGGGCAGCAATCATGGGAGAAAGCAATAGCCCGAAAAACGGGAACAAAACACCGGCAGCAACAGGAATGCCCAGTGTATTATAACCCAATGCAAAAAAGAGATTTTGCTTTATATTCTTCATTACTTTATGGCTTAGCAATCTTGCCTTTACAATACCATTCAGGTCGCCTTTTACTAAAGTAATAGATGCACTCTCTATGGCTACATCTGTTCCGGTGCCCATAGCAATTCCTATATCTGCCTGCGACAAAGCCGGGGCATCATTGATACCATCACCTGCCATCGCCACTTTCTTACCTTCGGCTTGCAGTCGTTTTATTTCATTCAATTTATCTTCGGGCAGCATCTGGGCTTTGTATCCATCCAGGTTCAATGTTTCACTGACGGCCTTGGCGGTATCTACATTATCGCCGGTAAACATAATTACTTTCAAACCTTCATCCTGTAATTTTTTATGGCCTCCTTGCTGGATGCTTTAATTTTATCTGATATCACTACAAAACCAATGGCTATATTTCCTTCAGATAAATAAGAAACTGTTTTACCCATTTTTTGTTCGGCTTTTTACCTGTTCCTGCAATTCTGGTGTAATTGCAGCTTTCACCTGCTCCATCAATTTTTCATTACCCAAGGCCAGTGATCCACCTTCCAACATACCAATGACACCTTTTCCGGTAACTGCTTCAAAATTTGAAATTGGTTTTATTGCAATTTTCTTTTCTTCTCCACAACGCATGGTGGCCTGTGCCAATGGATGTTCGCTGCTGCTGTTTAATGAAATTATTTTCTCCAGTATTTGTGCTTCCGAAAATTCAGTATTGGCGGAAACTATTTTTTTCAACAGAAGGTTTTCCTTCTGTAACGGTACCGGTTTTATCAATGATGACAATATCAATTGTATTCATTAATTCAAGAGCGGCTGCATTTTTTATAAGCACCCCAGACTGGGCACCTTTTCCAACACCTACCATAACAGACATTGGGGTGGCAAGGCCTAATGCACAGGGGCAGGCGATAATTAAAACGGCTATTGCATTTACCAAAGCGTAAACATAGGCAGGCTCCGGACCGTATATAGCCCAAATGATAAAAGTAAGCATTGAAATGCCTACTACAATGGGGAACAAAAAATCCCGGAAATTTTGTCAGCCATTTTTGAATCGGTGCTTGGAACGGCTCGCTGCATTTACCATTTTATGATCTTCGCCAATAAGGTTTCTGACCCCACTTTTTCAGCCGTCATCACAAAAGATTTATTTCCGTTAATTGTGCCCGAACTCACCGCATCACCTGTTTTTTTATCCACAGGAATGGGTTCGCCGGAAATCATAGATTCATCAATAATGGCTTCTCCTTCCTTAATGGTTCCATCCACAGGAATTTTTTCTCCGGGCTTTACCCTCAGTAAATCGTCTTTTTTGAATAGCATCTATTGCTACTACCTGCTCTATGCCATCAACAACTTTGTAGCTTGATTAGGAGCTAATTTTAATAACTCTTTAATAGCACTGTTTGTTCTCCCATGCACGGGCTTCCAATAATTGCCCCAACAAAACCAGCGTTAAAATAACGGTAGCTGCTTCAAAATATACAAACACGGTTCCGTGTTCGGTTTTAAATTGATCGGGAAACAGGTTAGGAAAGAAAAGGCCACAATACTGAATAGCCAGGCCACTCCTGAACCAATTCCAATGAGTGTGAACATATTTAAATTCAGGTAACAACTGATCGCCATGCTCTTTCAAAAAACATCCATGTTGCATAAAATACTACAGGGATAGACAATCCCAATTCCACGAAGTTCCAATACTTTAAGTCCATCAGTTTGAACATCGGGTTATTGGGTATCATCTCCGTGATGGCAATGATGAAAATGGGTGCAGTAAATATTACCGCAATTTTAAATTTTAGCAGCAGCTTTTGATAAGTCTTGTCGTCGTTTTCTTGCATTAGTGGCTATGGGAATAAGATCCATACCGCAGATGGGGCAGGTACCCGGTTCATAAAGGATAATTTCCGGATGCATCGGGCAGGTGTATTGTGTTGATTTTTCTACTGACGGTTGCTCCACCAGGTCCATACCACAAACAGGGCAATTGCCTTGTTTGTTATAAGTCTTGTCTCCTTCGCAATGCATGGGGCAATAAAATACGCCTGAGCCTTTTACATTTTGTTTGGAAGCATCTGCGTACTTTAATGCCTGTTCCTTATCATGCTCATGTCTACCTTCACCGGGAAGTGAAATACTATAATTTCCACCGCTGCTTTTCAGCGCATCCTGCAATTTTTCAACAGGAATGTGTGACTTCATCTCTATCTCTGCTTCTGTTTTTGCAAATTCACTGAAACGCTTCACACCATCTACCTTGCTGAGGGCCTGTTCTACATGAGACCTTGCAACCATCGCAGGTCATGCCATGAATTTGATAAGTATGTTTCATTTTTAAGCAACTTCTTTAATTGTGTATTGACCAGCCTTGCTAAGTTGTTTCTGCAATTCAATAACAGTAATCAACTTATTCATGGTAACCACTGCAGTTTGCGGATGCAGTTGAACATCAGCTTCGGTTACATCTGTCACTTTCAACAATGCCTGTTTAACGTTATTTACACAACCTCCACAGGTCATTCCTGTTAATTCATAGTTTTTTTTTTCATCTTAATTTTTTTAATTTTTATGTACGCACACGCCACCTTATTACAATACTGAACGCTATGGCAGAGAACATCTCATTTTTCATTCGTATTATCTTTTACGGGTGTTTCTTAAAATTAATATAACAATGAGTATAATAATAAGCGGAATAATCCACATGCCCCAACCCCCAGGAATTATCATGCATCATATAATTAGATTTTATTTGTAAATAAATTTATGCAATTGAAGTTATGCCGCCATTTAAATTGAAGCATATTAGAATTCCAAAAGGTAATTCTAATAAAACATATGTCTTATACGATAATTGTGAATATTTACATCATTCACACATTTCATTGCACATCTTACAAATTACAATCTATCTATTAATCAGTTTGTCTTACTTTGCTAATCGATTTGTTATTAAAAACAAAACCAGGTTATTTTTAGTGTTTTCTTTGAACATCAATACAAAGTGTTATAGCTGATGCTAAAAAGACAATCACTAAATCAATTAATATTATGAAAATACTCCTCCTTACCATTTTATTTTACATTTTATATTCATGCAATCAACCAACATCTTCAAATCAAAACGTGAATAGACATTCACAGACAGTATCTGTATTTGAAACTTCAGACAATGAAAATCCTGACAATTTAAAGCACATAAAAGAGGAACTAGTTGCACCACCTTTTTTACCTAAATACCAACAAGCCGTGTCAGGCGACCCTGTTGTAGTTGAAATTATATTGACAGTTGAGGAAAAATGTTGGAAATAGCACCCGGGTGTTAATATATGGACTTTAATTTTAATGGTTCAGTTCCGGGACCAATGATTGTAGTCCATCAAAATGATTATGTTCAGCTTACTCTTGTAAACCCATCAACAAATACTTTAGCACACAATATTGATTTTCATAAAGCCACAGGTGCCATGGGGAGGCGCAGATTTATCTTTGGTAAAATCCGGTGAACAGGTCACAATCCGGTTCAAAGCTACTAAGTCAGGTGTGTTTGTATATCATTGTGCTCCCGGGCGGAATGATGGTTCCATTACATGTAACCTTAGGCATGAACGGAGCCATCATGGTGCTGCCCCGCGAAGGCCTGAAAGATGAGAATGGAAATGTTTTACACTACGACAAAGCATACTACATAGCTGAGCAAGACTATTATGCACCCAAAGACAAAAATGGAAAATATAGGGAGTATGCTAAACCTGCTGATGCCTTCGGCGATATGACTGATGTGCTTAAAACACTAACTCCATCGCATATTGTATTCAACGGTGTCACCGGTTCGCTTACGGGAAAGAATGCACTTACGGCAAATGTTGGTGACAAAGTTCTATTCATCACTTCCCAGGCGAACAGAGATACCCGTATTCATTTAATTGGCGGACATGCAGATCTTGTATGGTTGGGTGGTTCTTTTAATGATAAACCTGCAACAAATTATGAATCATGGTCAGTTGTTGGCGGTTTCTGCCGTTGCCAGATTTATCAATTCAGACAACCTGGTACATATGCATATCTCAATCATAATTTGATAGAGGCTTTTTGCATTTGGAGCTGTGGCCCAGGTAAAAGTTGAGGGTAAATGGGATGACCATTTAATGAAGCAAATTAGTAAACCTGAGAAAGAAAATAAATAATTTTAATCAACAACGGCCGGATGGCGGAATGTTATTTCGGCCTTTTTAAAGT
Source organism: Chitinophagaceae bacterium (assembly GCA_016703625.1). Lineage (GTDB taxonomy): Bacteria > Bacteroidota > Bacteroidia > Chitinophagales > Chitinophagaceae > Ferruginibacter. Next base: position 21,356 of record JADJBP010000013.1, read on the forward strand.
CCTGTACCCGTAGCAATGATCAGAAGAGGCTTCGTCAAAAATGATAGAAATATTAAACACACATAAAATACATAACATTATGGAAAATAAATCAAATGATGCAACATCACAACGTCCGGAGGGTGATCGCATTTAAATGCCTCTTTAGTTGAAATGAATTTGAATGAGTTCATTAAACAAATACAAAGTGAAACAACCTGGGCTGATAGTGATCGAAATTCTGTTACAATTTTCAAGTCAGAGAGTATGAGAATTGTGTTAATTGAGGCTGCACAAAAACGCAGAACTAAAGCCACATATAGCAAACGGGTAATAAGTGTGGCGCAGGTATTGGAAGGCAAAATAGAATTCACGGCAGAACAACAAAATACTCAAATCGAAAAGGACAAATGATAGCATTACAAGAAAACATTGTTCATAGTGTAAAAGCATTGACAGAAAGTAATCTTCTGCTAACACTTGCAATGAACAACAAATAGACCCCGGAAAGTAGCGGCTGATAACATCGATATATAAAAGATTCAGTGCTTAATTGAACATTTTTGGTTTAATTCCGCTTTTAAGCAAAGCCCGGAAATGTTAGACAAGTTTCTAAGACAACAACCTTGAATAACCAATCGATAAGCTTAAAAGATGAAATTAAATTGTAAAAAAAACCTGGCTTCAAGAGGAATTTTGCACTTTCGTCCTTTGATGAATATCGCTGAAAGAATTTGCAGGATAGGAAAATAAAATAGATGATAATGTCAAAATCTTTTGCAGATAAAGTGATTGATTTCAATCGCTCTTTACACTATCCGGGTAAACTACCAGAAGGTTTTCACGTGATGAATCCTTACCTGGATAATCCTGAAACAATCGTGGTGATGCAACAGTTTTACCATAAATATTATAACGATTCAAAGCATCGAGATTTATTATGGGGTATTAACCCGAGCCGTCACGGAGCTGGGGTAACGGGGTGCCATTTACGGATACCAAACGATTGAAAAGTGCCTGTGATATCAAATGCAATCGGACATACCCACGAAGTTTCTTCTGTTTTTATGTATGAGATGATTGCCGAATATGGTGGAGCAAAAGATTTCTATAAACATTTTTATATCAACTCGCCTTTTCCTTTAGAAATCATCCGTCAAACAAAAGACGGCAAATGGGTTAATGCCATTATTATGACGATCCTGTTCTTTTGAAATGGTGAAAGATTTTATGATTAAGTCCTCGAAAAACACATCAGTCTGGGATTAGATACTTCGGTAGTTTTTGTGCTGGGAAATAAAAATGCCGGATTTATCCAAAAGCCAAACAATGAAGTAAAGTTGTTTGATAAATTAAAAATCCTTGAACATCCACGATATATTCAGCAATATAAATCAAAGAAAAGCAAAAGTATATTGTCAAATATATTTTAGCATTGAACGATCCCACTTGAATAAATTAGAAACACATACCATCTATACCATAGGGCATTCTACCCATAGCCTGGATAAATTTTTTAATATGCTGCGATCTTTTTGATATTAAAATCGTACCTGCAGACATTCGAAGTTTACCGGCCACGAAGGAGACTTTCCAGCCAATTTAACATGGAAAACCTAAAAATATCCTTAGAAGAAACCGGATTCAACTTAAACATCTGGTCGGTTTGGAGGAAGAAGGAAGATGAAAAAAGATTCAAAAAAACAACCGGTGGAACAATGACTCTTTCAGAGGTTATGCCGATTATATGGAAACCAACGAATTTGAAAATGCCATTGTGAACCTGGAACATATTGCTTTAGAACAACCCACGGCTTATATGTGCTCAGAGGCGCTTTGGTGGAGATGCCATCGTTCGATGGTGTCCGATTATTTAAAAGCAAAAGGTTGGATGGTATTACATATTATGACATCAGGAAAGTTCAGGAACATAAATTCACTTCACCGGCAAGAATAATTGATGGCAATGTATTTTATTCCAATGAAAATTAGATTTATAATTACTAAACCAGTTATTGAAAATAAAATTTGAATTAAGCGCCAATGTAAACTGGAACTACTCATTAAACATGAATGCTTTTTATACCTCATCATATACAAATGTTACATCGAAACTATAATCGGGTACAGTACCAATAAGCTCAATTTCAATTTTTTAAAGGGAAATCAGAAAGCTTTGGGAACTGAGGGTCTGCTGCTACTCCATTTAGCACTCAGGTAGACTTTCCTTCGAAAGTTTCCCAGGCTAATCATAAGCTTTTCATTGCCTTTTCGGTAATCAACTCCAAGGCATACCATGTCCCTTTTCCTGTACCATGTTTAGTCAATTATTTATTCTCTGCAAGCGTTTCCAAATGCTTTTTGATCGTATTTCGATTGGCACCAGTTATAGCCACAGCATCACTAATAGTTATACGTCCTCTTGATTTGGTCAGCTCCAGGATTTTGAGAGACAGTTCAGGCAATTTCCCTAAGAGTAATTTTTCTCTTTCTACTTTTACCTCAAGCCTTTGCTTCTGCTGTTTAAGTGCCTTTAGAAAAAAAACTATCCATGGCTGCCAGTTTGGATTTTCTGCCTTTAATGTTCCTTGTGTTTGTCGTAAAGCGAGATAATATCCTTCTTTACTATTTTCTACAACAGATTCCAGTGAACTATAAGGCACATAGGCATAACCAAGAGAAAGTAAAAAGTACGTTGTTAATACCCTTGACAACCTTCCATTACCATCCTGGAACGGATGTATTGCAAGAAACACGACAATAAAAACTGCAGTGATCAATAATGGATGCAAAGTTTTTTTATCAATAGCCCCGTTTGCCCAAGCTACTAATTCTTCCAACCTGAAAGCTGTGTCAAAAGGGCTGGCTGTTTCAAATACGATGCCCAAGCTTTTACCGTCTGCATCAAAAGCTTCTACATGATTTGTATGCTTTTTATATTCACCGCGATGCCTGTTATCTTTTTCACTATACTGAAGAAGATCCCGGTGTAGTTGTTTAATATAGTTTTCTGTTAACGGTATATCAGCGTAATGCTGAAAGACAGTATTCATTATTTCTGCATATCCTGCTACTTCCTGCTCGTCTCTTGTAGTGAATTTTTGTATTTCCAGATTACTGAGCAAGGCCTCAACCTCCTGGTCGCTTAGTTTACTACCCTCAATCCTTGTAGATGATCCAATGCTTTCTATGGTAGCAACCCGCTTTAGGGAAGTAAGTTGCTCTGGAGCCAATTGGCCCAATGCCCTCCAAGCTCCCTTAAATTCATCTATTTCTGCAATCAAGGATAGTACCTGAGAAGTAATTAGTATTGATTTAGTATTTATCATTTACCCATATAATTACCCGAAAATACCCATAAAAGTGAATTTACCCATATAATTACCCATAAATATCCAAAAAAAGATTACTCGGTCAGAAGGTATACCTTAAAAATAATTTTTAAGAAAGGTAAAGATTCATTATTTGTTTTAATAAAAGAATACCCAATCTGTAGCAGCATAACTAAAAATATCTAACTATTAAAAAAGCCCAAGTTCTTTATTTCTAAAGACTTAGGCTTAGTATCGAAACTACAATTTTATCAACCCAAATAGTGATTGATTTTATCCGCTTCACCGCATTACTATAATCGTTTCATTTGTTCTTTATTACTTTCAATACTTTCTTTATTACTCAACCTGATAATGTAAACACCATTTACATATTTACTCATATTAACTAACTGGCTGTTTGCTGTAATTTTTATACTCTCCAAAAGCCTGCCATTAATATCATACAGATCAGCTACAGAACCAACTAAAGAATTATCGCCTACTAATACAGTTACTGAGCCATGTGTTGGGTTAGGATATACAATTGAATTAACGGTATTCTTTTCGCTGTACCTCAACCGTACAATATTGCTGTATTTAAATCTTCCGTCTATATCAATTTGTTTTAAGCGGTAAAACATTAGCTCACTGTTAAGCCTGTCAATATCATGATCTGTATATTGATAGGTACTGGTCTGGTTGCTGTTTCCAAAAGCATTTACAATTCCGATGCGACTGAATGATGTGCCGGTTAACGATCTTTCAACATCAAACTGTTTGCTGTTTTGCTCATTAGCTGTTGCCCAGTTCAGAATATTATCTTTGCAACTGTTTTACCTCTAAAGTATAGCCCGGTAACCGGTAATGGCGGGACGATAGAGCTGCATCGGATCTCTCCGAAGCCAGAGCGTTTCTCTTATTGCCTACACTATCTGTTGCCAGCACAAAGAAACAATAACTGGAATCCGGTGGTAATGATAATGTAGTGTCATTGCGGCTGATCCTGGGTATAAGCACACTGTAATTAACCTGGTCAGTAGATACATAAATGGTATAATAATCTATTCCGCAACCTCCTGTATCATCCATACCTGTCCAGCTGAGTGTGAATGGGTTGGTACTGTTTGGCGGCAATACATTCATATGGCTGGTTGGTGCAAATGCATCGATGGTATTGGTGTGAATATTAGTAGCAATGGTATCATTGAAATCAAAAACAATAGCAGCCCTCGCACCAATAGTATCCAATGTAATGGCTGTTTGTATTGGTTTAATGTTGAAGTTTACAAACCATGTCCGTATAAAGGTTTTGTGCTGTCCTGTAATAATAAAATCCTGTCAATGGATCTGCAGGCGGCATCAATGTAATGGGGTCAATGGATTGAAATTCCCAGAAAGCAAACATGATTGATCCGATCATAACCTGCTGTAATATCATACAATCCTAACGAATCCCTGCAATCTAAGCGGTGGTAATAAGATGCCAGATTGGGTGGCGCAGCAAATGTTTGGTTATTGAAACCAAAATTGCCCAACTGAAATGTAGCTGCATCCTGCTTAGGCTCTATGGGTGAAGTAACCCTTACAAATTTAGCAGGTGCACTTGCCGTTTTATCATTTTCGTGTAAAAAATGGTATAAGGCAACCTGTCATGTACACTTACCCAATGTTTGTTTGGCTGTCCGTCAGGACTGATAATTGCATTGGGATCTCTTGGGCCTACAGCTATTATAAGTTTTGTTGTGCCGGGAGATTTGGGTTTGTTTTTTTAAGGTACCGCCAGGTCGCCATTTTGAGGGCAATCAGGTCTGGGACGAGGATTAGTGAAGACTTTATTTTCAAGCCCCTTTCTGATACGCATAAATCTTTGGTTGCGTTGCACGACATTCCAGATTCAGACCTTTCATCAGGAATAACTTTATTATCCTGGCTATCCCACCAACTCCAAAACTGATCTCCATAAAATTTGCCCGCATATTCCGCATTGTCATTCATGCTTTGGTCTGTTAATACTTTTTCCTGTGCAAAAATCAAACAAGTTGTAAATTCCCCCGGCTGGTGTAAAACCAAGACCGCTTTGCGCCAGGTTAGCTCCTGATTTTGTCAATTGGTAGCCGTCAATTTTACCGCTATTGTAATCGTTTATAGCATCTCCAAATTTGTTGCCTTTTATGACCGCATCAACTGCATTTAAACCAAATCCCAGTTTTCCTAATCCACTTCCCAGTTTATCTAATTTGCCGTCTTTTAATGCATTTATTCCTTTTACGACTTTTTTCAATTCTTTTTACAACCCCTTTTTCACCTTTCACATTATCTGCATTCCACATTGCATCAGCAAGCTCTTCAAGATATTTTTCACGGCCCTTTAGTTGCTCCATCGGATACTTTACAACTTTTTCTATCAAACCACCAACTCCATTCATCCAACCTTCTGCTGTTTCAATTTTGTCAATGGTGGTTTTTTTCCTGGCCATCACACTCTAACCCAAAAATATCTATTCCATTCGCCGGATTATTATGTACATACTGGTACATGCCCATTCCATCGGCATAACCAATCAAATCCCGTTGGTTAAACAATCCTGTTGAAGGATTATACTCCCTGAAGAAAAATTTATTATTACCGGTGGCGTTGTCGTAAACCTGGGCCTATAAAACCAAACCGGTTACCTGCCAGTGAGCCCGAAAGCGGGTTGTTCAGTGAATCATAAATACTCATTTTACCATACACATCATATTCATATTTTTCCAGCAACCTTCCCTGCTGGTTGGTAATGGCTTCAACGGAGTTGAGTTCGTTTTGATGATAATAAAAACTGGTATTATTTTTTTCATTAACTAATGGCGTAAGAAAATTTGAAAAAATGGTTTTGTTAAGAATAGTATTTGTTGCATTATCCCTTTCTTCTATTTGCTTCATACCGGAATAAGTATAGTTCAGGATATTGCCATTCATGTTTTTTGTACCCTTCTGTTAAATGCATCATATTGATAAGTCAAAACATTGGCTGGTGATGAGGAGTCTTTCAATAATCTTTTTTCTGCATCGTAAGTTTTATGAAAAAAGCCATCATAAGTAAGGTTCCCATTGTTGTCATAAGTAAAGTTTATATTCTGTGTTCCGTTATTGCTGTTGGTCAGCTGGTTCAGGCTATTGCTGGTATACGTTGTGTTTACACCATTTAAATTTGCAGCAGTCCTGTTTCCCAACGCATCATAGGTGTACGTGTTCTGTATGGTTGGCGTGCCGCCAATAATACCTCTCTTATAATTGGTAAGCCTGCGGCCATTGTCATAAGTGAATTGTTCTGACTTTGCCGGGTTATTCAACCGTTCGATGGCTGCTTTATGCTGTTCGTTGTTATAGGAAAAGTTTGTATTCTGAACTGCGCCACCTGCAGTTGAAAAATTAGATAACCGGTTTGCAAAATCATACTGCATAGTGGTTGTTACACCATTTGAAAATGTTTTGGCTGTCACCTGATCGAGGTTATTATATTGATAGCTTACCAATACTGAATTGTTCCTGGAAATGCTGATCAGACGGTTCCGGGTATCAAAGTTTTTGTAATAACTGTACTGTCTGGGTAGATGGTGGTTTGTGTACGCCCGGCAATATTGTATACATAATTTACTGTTCTGCCATTTAGGGTTTCAAAACAACACGGTTCAACGCATCATAGGCTATAGTAACAGTACCTGTATTGTTGATAGCCGACAGCACTCTTCCCAAAGCATCGTAGCTATAACTATATACATGGTATCGGGTAGTATTTTTGTAATAATCCGGTTAAGAGAGTCGTACGTAAAATTAATATTGGTTCCGTCAGTAAGCCGTTTGGTTATGATATTCCCTTTGTTGTTATAGGTGAATTCGATAAACCGGGTATCGGGGTAACTGATCTTTGTACCCTGTTCAAATTATCGTACGTGTAACTGGTGATATTATTATTCTGATCTTTTAACGAAACAATATTTCCGGCTGCGTCATAAGTTCGGGTTACTGTAAATCCATTATTATCAGTTATGGTTTTTACACGGTCAAGACTGTCGTAAGTATAATTACTGGTAAATCCATTACGGTCGGTTACTGCCGTAATGTTGCTGTTCCTGTCATAAAAAAGTAAATATGAATTACCCCAGGATCCGTAATTTTTTTTATCCGGTCAGGCTGTCATATTCTGCGGTAATGTTAGCGCCGCTTCTTTCCATTTGTATAACCGGTTATATTATTGTTCCTGTCGTAACTGAAATTTGCAATAGCTCCGTTGTTATCATTTATGGCTGTAACACGGTCTAACTAGTCATACACAGTTGATTGTTTCACCATTGGGTAAATTGATGGAAGTAATATTGTCGTTGGCATCGTAATTCAGGCTGCTGTTATTTCCTGCGGGTCTGTTATGCCTGTCAGCCTGTTTCTTGTATCTTAGCTTAATTTCATAAGAATGGTAAGGTGCATTGGTGATGACTGTTAAATTGTTCATGCCATCGTAGGTTGCATAGGTTTTACCCATCACATCGGTAACCTGAACAATCCGGTTGGATGCATCATAACCAAGCAGGCTTGTTTCATTGTTTTTGTTTATTACGGGAAACAGCATTTCCTTTTCATCATAATTCAGCCTGATATTGTTATTAACAGGGTCAATAATTTTTTCAGCCTGTTTAAAATATCGTATTCGACAGTATGCGTATTATTCCCTGCATCTGTAAATGATAATAAATTACCCCTTGCATCATTTGCCAGGGTTGCGTTGTAACCATTGGGGCCCGATACGGAAATGGCGTTGCCATAAGCATCATAACTATAAGTAAATACATTACCCCTGGGATCTGTACTGCTTATAATATCTCCGTTGGTATTGTAAGTAGCCGTGTAAATATTATTACCTGGTTCTGTTATCTGGGTTAAGTTGCCATTAGCATCATAGTTCAGTATGTAAATATTCCCCTTAGGATCAGTAAAACCGGTTACCTGGTTATAGTTAGCCGAATAGGTGTAAGTACTGACCTGGTTCAACGGGTCTTTTATCGTAAGCATATTACCGCTGCTGTCATAAGTATAATTATATACATTACCATTCGCATCTGTTTCTTTTATTTTATTGCCATTTGCATCAAATTCCAAAACTCATATTGAAACCCGCAGCAGTTTCCTGATATAGAGGTCAGCCAGACCTGGTCTTCAAATTTTTGTACCGTATTTTGTTACCTGGTTGCTACCGGTTGTTAAATGATCGGTTACCATTGTTATGTTAGTGGAGGTATCGTAGGAAAAACTTACCCGTTTATTACAACCTATTATTTCGCTTATAGAAAAATCGTTGTAGTATATGATATCAACCGTATTGTTGTTTTTTGTCGGTCATGGTTTTCATAGGCCGTTAATAAGGTAAAGTGTATTTATTAGTGCCGCCCAGTGGATCGGTTACCTGTTTAAGATTACCATTGCCCTCATAAGTATAGGTATAGGTACGTGTAGGTGTTGTTAAAGCATCTACCACAGTTGCCAGGTTTCCATTACCAGTATAAGTAAATGAAATGGTTTGCCCTGCTGTGTTTACCAGGGATGTCAATAAGGTATCTGTGTAATTAAAATTGATGTAATTGCCATTGGGCTCCTCCATCTTTGTGATTCTTTTATGAGTGCTGTTATCAAAATAATATTTAGTGCCGTCTGATTCAGCGAGTAAATATTTATTGGGTTGATATTGCGTAAGTGTATTAAAAAACCTTTGGGTGATTTGAATGCGCCACCCGAAAGTGCAGTATAATTATCTTCACGGCCATCACCCCAGACAATTGTTTTACTGCCGGCAGTATCGTTTTTATATTTTATAGAATAACCAGAACTCCAGCCATTACCAAATCCATTATTTTGTTCGTAATTATAACTATTGTAGTTAAAAAGAAATATTCAGATCAAGGCCCCTCGCAGGTACATAGATATCATTTCTGAAATAAAAAGATTACCTGTAAAAGTATTTACCTGTGTACCCATCGGCCCCATTTATTGGGCTTATTTAAATTTTGAGCATTGGTTGTAGCAATTAAAGCAAGCATAACTATCAGCAACAATAGTTTTTGTTGTGTAACATCCGTATAGTATTTATTCATTAATGAGTACATATCTTATATCTTTTATTTTCAAATACTTTTATTTCAGGTTAAACAAAACAACAGTGCCTCTTGGCAGACTAACGTGCATTTTTGAATAAATTAATATTGAACCGGAACCGCCGGCACGTATAATGCCCGGGGGGCCGTCCTGTTCTGTCAACTCTAAATACAACGATGTAGTACCATTGGCAACCCCTGCCGGAGTCAATGACATCAGTACATCATGATCACTGTATAATGCGCGTGCCTGTGCAGGTATATCAACATTGGTGGGGTTATTGTAATTGATCTGTATTACAAATGACCAGCCTATTAATACCCTGTCCGGTGCTACAATTTCTGTAACGAGTTGTGAGTTTAAGCCACTTGCGGCCCCCGGGGCACAACCTGGTGCATTACCATTGCCGGGGCCGGTATTAACACCACCGCCAGTAATTATTCCGCCATTATTTGGAAGTACAACAGAGAAACCATTAGCCAATGTTGCCGTTGCCGAATCGGGTTTGGTTAAGGTTACATCATAAATACCCAACGGTTCGCCCTGCAGGTTAAAAGTTGCATATACCGTAGTGCTGTTGGTAAAATACACTGCCGATGCATGAATGGTAGTGCCCGGTTTGGCAAGCCTGGCCGACATATTATTGACAAACAGGGAGCCACTGATCTTAATGGTAACATTACCTGAGTTGCCACCGGAATTAGTGTGTACATTAAGTATTGCAAATGGCAGTTTTACTGCTTTTAATGTAATGTTTGTAGTACAGGATTTGAAGATACACAACGGATGGTAATGTAATGAACTCCGGCTATTGCAGATGTCATCACAATTTCCTGGTTACCATAATTGGGTATGCTGTATGTATAATCAAAATGAGCAGCGGAAGGCACATACCCATTACCAATGAACATTTGATTATTCATGGTGAGTGAATCACCGGTTAAGTGTAACCAATATAGTAGCGCCACTCAGCGAATCAGGTACGATCAGTTTATAAAACCTGTTCACTGTATGCAGCGTATTCGGCGGTACATTAAGCGGGAGTTCATTTACTTTTACATAAAGCTGCGAAACTGCTATCCCCGTGTTGTTGTTCTTATTGCTTTCTACAATATTGTTCAGCAGATCTGTTTTTACGATCACATTGTAATTACCTTCTGTTACATTTACACCAATGGCGCCATGCTGATGGTATCCATCGAAAGCAGTGCCATATTAATAGTTTGTTTTTTTATCCCCAGCAACACTGCTGTTGAATCCAATATGCTGTTTGCAGATAAATAAATGCCATCAGAAGAAACACCGGTTGCAGCGTTTGCAGAAATATTCTTTATAACCCATTTCCGCTGTATCGAAAGTATAACCCAGCAAAACCGTATCGGGCTTCATTACATTTTCAACGATCAGGTCAGAAGGCGCCGGGTTGTAAATGGTTATATATTTAAAGGCAAGGTTATTATTATTGTTACTTTCAAATAAATTACCTGTTGCATTTACACGGCTTATTAAAATATAATTACCGGTGCAACATTCATGGGAATGGTAACGGTAACTGTATCTGTATAAGACTCGACGTGTTGCAGCGCCCCCCACATGATTTTTTCCTGATAAAGGAATATCAAATCCGTTATTCCCGGGAATAAAAAATCCGGGGAAGCTGTAGATCATCGCTCCAGTTTGCAGGGAATGTAACACCGGTTCCGTTGTTAGTGGTCCTGTGTACCAATGTTAATGGCTGGCTACAGCTACCAATGCCGCAGCAGTAATGATACTGTCTGTCAGATCGGGCAACAGCGGCTGTATTACATGAATCTTTTGGCTGCACCAGCTCCATTGCGTATCAGGTTGGTATTATTGTTCACTACTGTTTCATGTGCTATTCCGTATGGGGGATAGTAATTTGTATTGGCAAACACGATACTCACCGGTTGGTATATTAGGTGGTATTGCATTCCTCGTATCGCTGTAAACCTGGTTGGTATTTAAAGGAGTGGATTCAAAATAACCGGTAGCTATAACTGCATTATTATTAAATATTGAATCAGGTGAAAAATAAATGGCATCATACCATCCGGTATAATAACTTAGGCCGGGGTTATATCCAATATTTTTTACCGTCCAGTTGATCGGATATGACCTGGCAACGGTGGCTGTATCCGGCCCGGTTACCGCCTAAACCATACGATCTACAGAAGGATTAATTAAAACCCTGCTGCCAGATCCTGTTACATTATTATTTCCATTGCTTCCTTCATACACTGCATTATCGGCATTTGTTTTTATAAAGAAATAAGCCGCATTCATATTTATTTTCGGGAAACAATTGTTGATGTTAAATGCAAAATCCATGTTTACACTAAATGAATCTGTGTAGCTGTTTCCGGTAGTTAGTATTTCACTATGACTTCTTTTAGCAACATAATAGCTGGTAGCGGGATTAAATGTCGGGCTGCAGCTTATAAAGATGCTGTCTTTCCATATGCCTGAAGTGGTACCCGTTCCATTGTTGGTTATGGTGTATTTTATATTTGCCGGGAAAACTGCAAATACGGTATCTGCCAGCTGAATATTTGAAACAACCAGGTCACTAGGTGCAGCCGATGTAACTATAGTCGTTGCTGCTGCACTGATATTATTGTTTGAATTGGTTTCCCTGAATGCACTGTCAAAATTGGTATGCACATAAAAATACCTTGTGCCCGATGTTGATGCAGGGAATGTATAATTAAGCGTGTGCAGCACTGCTGTTCCTACAGGTAACCCTTCTGTATAAGTTAAAGAGTCTATTAATTGTGCACTGCCATTAAATACCGGTGATACACTTACATAGATCTTATCTCTTCTTACATGATTAAAAACCGCACCGGGCCCATTATTCAAAATACTATAATTGATCGTGATGGGCTGTCCGCAAACAGCATTGGCAGGCACTGTTACGGCCGAAACTATGGCATCGGGCCGTTGAATGGTAATAGGTAATACACTTCTCCTGGTTTCAGGTGTGCCGGGATATTCAAACACAGACCTGGAAGCATTGGTTAAAACATACACATAATAATTACCTGCCGGTAAATTTGACGGGATCGTAAAATTGGCTGCTTTAGGATGATTGGAGCCAGGCTTAATTACATTAAATGTATTTTCATTGAACTGTGCCGGATTGGTTCCAGAAGGCTGGCACGGATAAGGTATTAATGTATCCGGCACATTCAATCCTGAATTGAACAATCCCTGGCTTGTTTCATTTACCAAAATTGCATTAGCAGTATCCAGGCTGGTGGGATCGGTACTTAAATAAACCCTGTCGACCCAATAACTTGAACCAAAGTCTACACTGTCCCTGATCGCTATACCCGGTAATGGCGGATTGGTACAGGCTCCATTCAGTACAAAATAATGCCCTTTGTTTTTTTCAATATTATCAGTAAAGCCTGTATTGCTGATATTCCAATTTGCACCGATCTGCTGTGTTATACGGCCGTAGTTACTGGTACTGTTAATGAGCTTACCGTTACATGTGGCGTGGGTGTAAGAAATACCTGTGCCTGGAAACGGTTTAAATTATTATTGTTCAAGGCTCCTTCATACAAGAGTGTTGGTGGCGTTGGCAGCTACATAAATGAACCAGGTACCAAATATATAATTAGGGGACCACTACCAGCAGACTCCTGGTGTAAACACTATCCGCCTGGCAGGCTGTCATTGGAAACGGGGCATCTGAAGCATTTGTACAATAAGTGCCATTAGGTTTTGACAATTTGACCGGGATAGCTGTATTAATATTGAATATCGGGCTTTGTGAAAATAAATTTTATCCGTCCACAGAACCCGGCGGGGGTTACTACTCCCATAATTCTTTACTTTGTAGGTAAGGTTGATGGTGCTGCCCGAAAAGTAGTAGTGGGTGAAAGTACAGCATCTACTCTTAGATCCGGTGTTGGCGAAAGCGTTATGGGTTATTGCCCCCACCTGGCGGGGGGTGGTGCCCCTGCTTATCATTAGCCCGGGTAATTTGTTGTAGCATTTGAATTAGATGGATAATTTGTAATTACATATGCATACAATGGCAGGCTATGCTTACCGGTAGTGTAAAGTTTATGGAATTGCTGTATTGCTGACCACTATTCAATGCACTTACATTAGGCCTTGTTCCAATAAGCAATGGCCTAGATGGATAATCCAACTGCCCCCATGCGGCCGGATCTGTCTGTGGGGTTATTGAAAAATTGGGAATAGTATCAAAAGTAAGAAATACTCCATCGGTCCAGCTTTGATTGGTTGTGGTATTACCCGGACCCGGATTGCTCACTGTCCATTTATAGTAATGGTTTGTCCTGAAAATGCGGTAGTGGGCGCCTGTACATTTTGAACGACCAGGTCAGGCAAGGGGATCAACGTGAATTGCTGAATTGGCCCGGTATTTATTTGTGTACAGGAGCCGTTGTGAGAAACCACCATCCATTTATATGGCTGGTTTGTAGATAACCCACTGTTAACGGGTAAGGTATAATTTACTGTTGTTAAATTAGCCGCATAAGGAGTACCGGGTTGTGCCAGGTCAGCACGCCATACATATAGATCGAAAGTATAAAAGGTTTGGGATGCCGGCATCCATGAAAGCGTAAGTGGTAATTGCTGATTGATGGCGCCGTTTGGACGCAGCATACTTTGTACCGAATCCGGTTGAATGCTGTTGATCACGGTCACTACTAAAGTATCAATAGCACTTGCAGCACCGCAGCTACCGCTTGCTGATACCAACAGGGAATATGTTCCCGGTGTTGTCCATGTTACATTAGCTGAATTCGTTGTAGATGCCAACGTGCTGCCGCCTGCTATTCGCCAGAAATAAGTTGCACCCGGTATATTGTTTATGGTATACGTTGCAGTACCGGGACACAAATTTGTGTAACCCGAAATAGTATTTAAATCAGCAACCCTGGTACAAAAGCTTCTGTCTACAGCTGTTGCAGGTAAATAATTTGTATCTCCGTTTTGAAAAGCCGGACTGTTGTGGTTCCCAAACCGGTAAGTGTTAACAGGTTTCCGGAAACAGTTGCCGGTCCCGAAACAATACTGTAACCGTTGGCAGAGCCGAAGTGGAAGAAGCCGTTAAAGTAACGTGAGATTACTGATATCCTGGTCGGGTATTGCAGGAAATGTTATTGTCTGTGTGGCTTTGTTTACGGTAAAGCTCCTGCTTACCGGCACTGCAGTATCATATACATTATCTCCAATTTGATTTGCCAGGACTGTTACCAACCCCGTTCCTATAATGGTTAACAGATTTGTTTGTGCATTGATCGTTGCAGGGCCGCTGAGTATCGTAAGTGAAACCGGCAACCCTGATGTAGCTGTTGCATTGGGAACAAACGGGGCATCGCCATAAGTTTTGTTTGGTATTACCGGGAAATTAATTGTTTGCGGAATTGAATTTGCTGCAAATGAGATCGTATTTGACACCGGGCCTGAACCGCAGTAATTTTCAAACTTAACAGTATAACCGCCTGCCAGCGATGCATAATAAGAAGCATTGGTTGCTCCCTGGATCAATACTGAATTCCTGTACCATTGATAGCCGGATAAAGCCGGAACCTGTGAAGAAAATAACCATCTTCCTGTATTTATTAATAACAGGGTAGCGGTTGTTGCAGGAGGTTTTACTTCAATAACCTGAAATTTTTGGGGACCATTACCACAATGATTGGAGCTTGTGCAGGTAAGATTGAAAGTGCCGGTTGTTGTCCAGGTTACAAATGGCCGTATCGCCATTTGTTATACAAAAGTTCCGCCGCCTGAAAGTGTCCAGGTATAAGCCGTATTGGGTTCATGAATACTGGGATAATATTTTTGAACTCCGTTTCCAATACATGCCGGTACAGGTCCGATTATATTAAATGTTTGTTGAGGTACCCTGCTTGGTATAACTGTTTTTATATTAATGCTGGTGTCTCTTGGCAAACTGCCAATTACCCTTATTTTATAATGACTGCCAAAGTTCAATGTGAAAGGCATATATGCCTGGATCGTATCAGATGTGATCGTGACTTTTGTTCCCAATACATTACTAAATGCCGGGTTGAAAACACCAAGACTGTCAGAGATCTCTACTTTAAAAATATTACCGGCTATCATTAACGTATCCAGGCTAAAGGGCACACTGAAATAATTACCGGTGCATGGAATAGAATCTACATTCCCGATTGTAATAACGGGTTTACGTACCGGTTTAAATGAAAGTGTCAGGGGGCCGTAACCTGTTAGTGGATTATCGGAAATGACTGTACCCGATACAATATTGCCCGTGAATCCTGTGCCCCCAACTTCTCCATAAACTTCCATTCCAGCCTGCTACCTGCATATCATTATACAGGTATGCAATTCCGCTTCTTGCACTATCGTAACTGAGTGTTACATCAACTTCCGAACTTCCGGTATTTCTTGTAAGGTTCCAGTATTCTTTTCCTGAAATCCCGCCAAAACCGGGTGAATACAATGAAGTATCGTAACCTTCATTACCCGGGCTATGATGAAAATATTCTGCTGTAAATTCATCAGTGGCATTTACAGGTGCAGAAATGCTTAGTGGCCCATAATTATCACCACCATATTGAAACTCATATTTCCCCACAGGGAATGTAAAAGCCTGGTTGCCTCTTTTTTTCAATGGGCCATTTATAAAGCCCCTGTTATTTGCAGGATCCCTGTTACAGTGGCTCCGCTATTTAATATCAGCAGGCCGTGGCCGTAGTGTTGATCTTATTGCTGCCATTATCAAATACCAGGCTGTTATTTATTTCTACATTTTGGTCCAGCCTCGTTTCTGCGCCGGACTCCATAAACAAATTATTTATTCGTATAGGATTACTTCCGAGTTGTGTAGTATGCGGATTAAAAGTTCCCCCAACAAATGTCAGGTTATTAATATCAACCAGGCCACCGCCTGCATCCACAATAAAATTCCCTGTACTTTAAGCGGTCTGCCGCCACCAAGTCCTACCGAAATGTTAGCAGTAGAATTATTTATTACAGTCAGGTCGCCCTCTACAAAATCATATAGTGGCGAAGCATTGCTCAAATAATTATTTCCATAATCACTGTTGTTTATAAAAGTCAGGTTACCGTAAAAGTTATTGAAATTAGTACTGCTTTGTTCCATCCTCCCCGTGCTGTCACTTAAAACCGTATTGCCGTAAATAGTATTATAAGAAAATACAGAAAGGCCGCCATAATCCTGGCATGTAAATTTCCTTCCATATAATCGATTGTACAGTTGGTTCAAAGACCCTTGTTGCAGTAATGTTATTAGCAGCAAAAATAGTGGAACCATCTAACCTAAAAGTCCTTGTTACATTCAGGTCGTGACCATTCATATCAAGTACTGCCTCATTTTCCATCACCAATCCCCCAATGGTTATATTATCAGATGCCAAAGGAGTATTGGGCACATCTCCATAAGGAGGTATAGTAACTTTTGTACAGGTTCCTGGTATCCCTGCCGGAGTCCAGTTATCCGGGTCATTCCAATTGTTACCGTTTTGTCCGTTCCAGGTTTTTTCAGATCCTGCAGGACAATTATTATTGCAGCTGGTGGTTATCTCAGAAATAGAAGAACAACCGGTTGCATTATTATCAATTTCGGCTCTGCCATCAATACTTAAATAATTGCAAAGCGGAGCAAAAGAACAGAGTGCCAGTTGATCATTATCAATAATTCTTACCGAATCAATATTGCCGGTATTTTGTATTACAAGATTATTGTTCAGGTCACCTAATGAGTCAAGGTTATCGTTATTATTTATCCATAACCCACGCCCGATCGTTGTAATATTACCAACCCCTGTAAGATTCGTTAGTGAATTATTTGAATGGAATTCCAAAGTGCCGTCATCGATTGATGATATTGCTCAATGCAGAAATATCAGCAAGTGCATTATTATTCCAAATTGATATCCCGCCGTTAATATTACCGGTTAGGTTTTCAAGCCCATGTAAGGAAGTCAAGTCAGGGTTGTTCCAGATATAAAAATTAGATGAGCCGGTAAGGCTGTCAAGTCCCGACAAGTTTGTTAGCCCCGTATTAATTATCCAGAAAGTACTGATATTGGTATTTGTGAGTTGATAGCTGAGGCCTGCAATACCGGTTAAATTGGGCAGGTTGCTAAAAAGAAAACCATAAGCATGTGTAAGATTATTAAGGCCAATGCTGGTTAATGATGTCATATTATCCAGGCTTATATAACCCTGATAAAACTAAGAACAGAAAGGCTGCTTAGATCTGGCAGCGGTGTATTAGCAATCCATAATCCATGAAATCCTCCGTTTGTGATACGGGCAATTCCACCAAGTCCGTTTAAATTTGTTAATGCTGTAGAGTCAATAAAAATCGAACCAATAGAGTCGGTGTTATTACTTAGGCCATCAATGCTGGTTAATAATGGCAGGTTATTAAAAACAATCGCTCCTAATTGTTGAAGATTAAATAACTCTGCCTCTGTAATTCCAGGTTATCTGTCAGTTCAAGTGTATCTCCTATAAGTGTAAGATTGTTTAAACCTGATAAATTGGTAATAGATGTGTTGCTTATTTTTAATTTATTTAAAACCTGGTTGATAGTGCTTAATCCTGCAAGGTTAGTAATTGCAGGACTGGCACCTGTACCATCTATGAATAAATATTTTGGATCGGTACAGGTTGGGTTATTTGTACTGAAATTATCAATTTGTGCCTGGGTGAATGGTTAAAATAATGGTGTCTGCTGTACAGGATGAAATAATGTTGGAGGGAGGGATAGTTCTCTGGTTTTTTTTACTTACATTGGCAGTATTGTTCACAACTACCCTTTTCATTTGTGCCATCAATGCGGTATTGACCGCAAGGAAAAAACAAGTTAAAATAATTATTGATTTACCTTTCATTCTCTGTATTTTGAGATTATTCCTGTTCAAAAGGTCATTTCATAAGAAAGATTAGATTTCAGGGGATAACAGATGATCAGCCATTACAAAAATGACTACTTGACAGGGCTGTATCAATACTCAATTTGTAGTAGAAGCTTGTTTTCTGCAGGAAAGAACACGGAATTTTATTACTTTTTATTACTTTCAACAACAGAAGTGAGCTGTAAAAATGAATAACAGGCAACCATATTACTATTTTGTTTTTTTATCCTGAAGTGTTTTTGAGTATTGGCCAAACTCATAACATTGATAGTTTAAAAACAAAAATATCCGGTGAAACGAATGAAAGAAAAAACTGGAGGCCTTAATTAATTTGTGGAATATCATCACAGCATTCATAAAGACTCGCTTTACCTGTATGCCTTGTCAGCAAAAACCCTGGCGGCATCAAGCGGAACAGATTTAACCAAAAGCCTTGCAGAAATTATATTTATAAACGCCTTGCTGCGGCATGGAAAAACCGATAGTGCATCTGCACTTATTGAGGCTTGCCTGAAGAAGAACACTGTATCTAATCCGGCGACAAGAAACATATATTTTAAACTGGCGGCGTTAAAGGTCGATTGCTTTGGTGATGCTTCCAATTACAAAGACGCACTTTCGGAATTATATAGAATAATCAGTGAAGCGGAGCAATACAAAGATTCACTGGTACTGGCAAAAAACATTAGCACTGTCGGCGTAATAAACTATAACCTTGATCATGTGCCCGAGGCATTTAACTGGTATTTTAAAGGGTTGTTGTTTATAACTGATGACCCCCGTTTTTATTCCGTTGCTGCTGTATTGTATATTAATCTGGCAGAAACATACCGTTGGGTACAGCAAACAGACTCTGCAACCTTTTATATTGACAAAGCAATTTTACTTTGCAAAAAAAATGAAAATTTATTTTTTCTCGCCAATGCACTCAGGGTAAAAGCAAGTATCTACAAAGAAAAAAAAGAATATTCCCTGGCAGAAGAAACAATGCTGGAATGTATTGCAATTAGGGAAAAAAGTGAAGGGAAACTCCTGCTGTCTAACGAACAACTTGCAGTTGCAAATATCTATACCCGTTCCGGCAATATTGATAAAGCGATTAAAATATTAAATGATGCCCTGATGCTAAGTGAGTTAAAGCCCGATAATTCAGCCCCGCAGGCAAATACAGGTTATGAAGTTGATGCATTGAAAATTTCTTACTATACCAGCCTGGCTCAATGTTACCGGTTAAAAGGGAACAGCAAAAAATATGAAGAAACCCTGGAAAAAATAATAGCTTCAAAAGATGCATTCTACCAGGCTAACTCTGCAAGATCTATTGCAGAGCTGCAAACAAAATATGAAGTGCAGAAAAAGAAAGCACTATCGTTAAGCAGAAACTTGCTATTACCCGGAAAAATTACTGGCTCTATGGTTCACTCTTTGCTGTCATGCTTGGAATAATTGGGTGGATTGGATTCAGAAATTATCGCCGGAAACAACGGCTGAAAATGTGGTTGGCACTTGAAGAAGAAAAAAAATTGTCTGAAAAGGCTGTAATAGATGCCGAGGAATATGAACGAAAAAGAATAGCTGCCGACCTGCATGATAATATCGGTGCATATGCATCGGCCATACGTGCCGATGTAGAAAAAATCACAGACAATGGATTTGAAAAAAGTAATGCTTCCCTTCAAAACCTGCAGCAACATTCACAGGAGATCATTAATTCATTAAGGGATACCATCTGGGTACTCAATAAAGAAAATATTACCATTACCGGTATCGGCGACAGAATAAAAAATTATATCAGTAAACTAAGACCTACTTATAATACCATTCAGTTTCATATCAGCGAAGAAATAAATACTGATGTACGGGTAAGTTCTCAAAATGCATTGAATATTTTCAGGATCGTGCAGGAAGCGCTGCACAATGCATTAAAACACAGCAACGCTTCTAATATCAGTATTTATATCAGCAGCAATGAAACTTTTCTCATAAAAATTTCTGATGACGGAAAAGGAATACAAAATATGAATACTGCTGACGGTAATGGCCTGCGGAATATGCAGGCAAGGGCCAAAGAAATTGATATGCAGCTATCTGTAACATCTAAGATAAATGAAGGGACGGTTTTACTTTTAGAAAACACTACTATAAATTAAGTATTGAAAACAAATCGGAAAATCAACACATTGCATAAGCAAACAAGAAAATGAATAAATCTTTAAGAATAGGATTGGTTGATGATAAAGCTGTAAACCGCAGCAGTATTGCGGATAAAATAAAACAGTTTGAAGACCTGAATTTTTGTTTCCTGGCTGTAAACGGAAATGATTGTTTAGAACAGTTAAAAGGCCTGCCTGTAGAAAAATTGCCTTCCGTAATTTTTATGGACCTTGAAATGCCGGAAATGGACGGTGTTCAAACAATAAGGCTGGCCCGCTCTATGTATCCGGATATTTATTTCATTGTATTGACTGTTTTTGATGATGATGATAAGATCTTTGAAGCCATTAAAGCCGGGGCACATGGTTATCTGCTTAAAGATGAAAGCGCTATTGCACTGCACAATGCGATTACGAATGTAGTTGAAAGCGGCGGTGCGCCAATGAGTGCAGCCATTGCCCGTAAAGCATTTGAAATGCTGAGTAAGGCACACTTACAAACAGAAACAAAAACTACCGAACCCAATTTGCTGGATGCATTGGTTACCGAAAGAGAAAAGGAAATATTACTTCATACCATTAATGGCCACGATGCAAAACGTATTGCAGCAATACTTGATATCAGTGTATTAACCATCCGGAAACATATTGCCAATATTTACCAGAAACTGCATGTTAACAGCAAAGCACAAATAATAAGCCTGGCACATAAAAATAACTGGGTATAGATTACTTTTCAGGTCCTGTCTTTTGACTGTATTTTCTAACCGGATTGTGCAGGATTTTATCAGTTTTTCGAATTTGTGTTAATTTAAACAGAGATTCATTTTTTCAATGAAATGGTAAAGGTTATAAAACGTGTGTTATGAAGTTATGAGAATATGGAGTTTGCCTGTTACCCGGATTTCCATCATCAAAAGGGAACCCTAATCCTTTCATACCCCATCTTTCCGCTAAATCAATATTTACCAAAAACTTATGGGTAAAATAAAGCTCCACAACAACAGCTCTGCGCATACTTCAATCAATTTATTAATGCAGCAACAGCCGGCAGGCAGTTAACGCCATCAGGCAAAAAAATTTCCAAAGGTACCATTGTAAATTATCGGTTTACACTTAACTACAAAATATCTAACCAAAAAAAGCCCAAGTTCTTTATTTCTAAAGACTTAGGCTTTGTATCGGGGAGCAGACTTGAACTGCCGTCCGCCGCGGCGGATATGAATCCGGTGCTCAATGTTTTTTTACAATAAAATCCCTTGTGTAGATTAATTGCCACGGACGGTATTTGGCTGTCCAATCTTTTCCAAGTTCATTATGTGATAATAATCTTTGTTCAAGATTTGATGTAAACCCTGTGTAATGCTTTTTTGCAGTTAGTGAATAAAGTATATAAACTGTAAAGGACATAAACTAAAGAAGCTCCTGTTTGAGGAGCTTTGTAGTATCGGGGAGCAGACTTGAACTGCCGACCTTCGGGTTATGAATCCGATGCTCTAACCAGCTGAGCTACCCCGACAAATATCTTATTTCAAATTGTGCAGCTCTGAACTGCCGTCCGCCGCGGCGGATATGAATCCGATGCTCTAACCATCCGCCGAGGCGGATACCCCGACATAATATTTTAATTTCAAAGCCATGCAGTCTTAAACTGCCGTCCGCCGCGGCGGATATGAATCCGATGCTCTAACCATCCGCCGAGGCGGATACCCCGACATAATATTTTAATTTCAAAGCCATGCAGTCTTAAACTGCCGTCCGCCGTGGCGGATATGAATCCGATGCTCTAACCATCCGCCGAGGCGGATACCCCGACATAATATTTTAATTTCAAAGCCATGCAGTCTTAAACTGCCGTCCGCCGCGGCGGATACGAATCCGATGTTTCCAACCATCCGCCGAGGCGGATACCCCGACATAATATTTTAATTTCAAAGCCATGCAGTCTTAAACTGCCGTCCGCCGCGGCGGATATGAATCCGATGTTTCTAACCATCCGCCGAGGCGGATACCCCGACATAATATTTTAATTTCAAAGCCATGCAGTCTTAAACTGCCGTCCGCCGTGGCGGATATGAATCCGATGCTCTAACCACTCGCCGAGGCGGATACCCCGACATAATATTTTAATTTCAAAGCCATGCAGTCTTAAACTGCCGTCCGCCGTGGCGACTTAAACAGCCGTCCGCCCGTGCGGATATGAATCCGATGCTCTAACCATCCGCCGAGGTGGATACCCCTACAAAGCATATTAAAGCTTTTTAACAGCGGGTTGCAAAAGTAAAGAACTTGAGGCAATTTCTGAAATCAAATCAAATTAATAAAAAGGCGGCGGAATGGACCATGGTTCCAAACCCTGTAAAGGAGCATTTATAACCAGGAATAAATATGTGAAGAACCGGCTGTAGGGCGATCAACTGTAGATCCACATCAGCATTGGCTTTTTGGAAGTCTTTATATAATTGCCAATCACCGGTAAAAAAGAAGGCGTTACGGCCGGGCATCCGGCACTTTGAAATATCCGGCGGGGAAAGGTTTCCGTTTCAGGGATGTTCTTATCAGTATGCAACACAATGGCACGTTCATATGCCCTGTTATTGGTACTGTCGAGCCCATATAATTTATAGGAAGGCCCATATGTGCCATTATAGGAACTGCCGATCTTATAACGTCCAACGGAGGTTTTGAAACTGTAGGGCATATTGGAAAATACCAGCTGATCATTACAGTTTTCTTTATAAGATCCAAAACCATGTGCTACCAGGGAAGAAGATACCAGTGTATCTGCTTTCAGATCATATATAAAAAAACGTTTTTTTCCTGAAGGTATCGACATGTCTACCAGGAAACCATAATCGGCATTGTAATTATTTGCTTTTGCATAAGCCTTAAGGGAAACTGCCTGTTGCTTTAAACGATCCAGGGCAACCCTGTACTTTGTTTCAATCACGTTAGCGGAACTATCCAGGTAAGTTTTGAGATCAATTGCCGGGGTAACGGCATATTGGGAAATGGGGGTTAAAGGAACGGCAACCGGGTTATCAGCAGATGCGGTTGCATCCGGCTGCATGTTAACCGTTTGATACAATGCTTTACTTACCGCATCTTTTGATACCGTTTGTAAAGTAACCAAAGTAAATAAACTTATAACTATTTTCATCCTGGTTGAATATGCTTTTAGATTTTTCTAATAAAAACCAATATATCTTCAACTTGCAAATACCATACAAATATACTCCATTTTACAGGGATTAACGGTACTTATCCCTTTCTGGCATACAATTAGTAATTCATTAACTATATCTCCCCGTTCAAACGCAATTGAAGCAATGATGTATATCATATTTTAATATCCTTACATGAATTACCTTGAACCTGTTAAGTGATACAACACGTTTGACCGGTGTACATATGATAAACTAAAAACAAATAAATGCCCAACCTTAAAATAAAAGTACTGACTTCTGTCAAAGCAACCCGGTTTCTGCCGGCATTATGCCTTATGGCCGTAATGCTGATGATCTCATTTACTGCATTGGCCCGGGAAAACCCCGACTTTGCAAAGTCAAAAGAAAGGCTGCTAAAAGTTTTAAAAGAAAAATACATTGACAAAGCTTATATCCAAACCATTGAACGGTTCTATAATAACACCAGTGATTCATTAATTAAAAAAAAGTTCACCGTTGATAGCAGGCCAATAAAAGATATCCTTGCGAAACTGTTTGATATCACGTATAACAGGATCAATGCAAATGCCATTACTTCCTGGCCATAACAACATTGAACTATAATTTCCTGGTAACCGTTAAGACCTATAAAAAGGAATCGGTTAATCCTTTATTCATGAGAATGAATGTTATACACAGTAAAATTCTGCAGTCGGTATTTGATGGGCTCATCCTGGGCGACAGTATCCGTACTTTTGTTGGCCTCCGCGAAATGTATTACGAACCATATTTTATCTCAAGCAATATTTCGCTACCCCAATATGTAACCTACAAAGACACGTTGCTTTATTTACTGGCCAATGGTGCGCCCGGAGATACTAATACGTAAACTTACCGATAAGGATACCCTGTATACCAGCCTTGTGAATAAAAACAATAAAATAACCGTAAAGGCTGTTTCGCTTACAGCCATGGATGATTATTATGAAAAAACAATACCCTTTAGTTTAGCCATACTGGAAAACAGGATCACGGCAGATTCCATAAAGAACCTGACCCTGGTTCCACAGGATTATTACCATGCCTTTGTAGAAGAAGCGGTCCGGCTTCATACCAATCCCGATCCCGAGATCAATACTTTTTTAAAACATCCCATAACAGAATTGAATAAAAAGTTTGCCAATTACTATTTTATCAAGGAAATAAATGACCTGCACGAATCACCTGACAATACCCGGTTCAAAGTTGTACAAACACTTTCTGCACGGGCATTGTATTTTTTACTGCTGCCCGGCAGTTATGAACTGGTGATGGAAGGCAGCAGCGCCATCTATACTTCAAGTTTTTTTTTATGTGTATAAAAAATTCATTAAAGAAACATCAACCGAAGGTTTAAATAAATTCTTTGATGATATTGGTTATTACCAGTTTGACCAGTTCATATCCAATATTTCCGATTATGGTTTGGTTGACGACCTAGTTGATAACCTGGAACCAGAAAAAGTAGCTGAACTGCTGGGAAAATACCTGTTCAATCTTCCCAATAAACAGCTTACTGAAAACGAGATCAACCTGAATGCGATGACCATGGCAGAAATACTTTACCAGATCAGGCACCACAAAAATATCATGGCCGGTTTGATCGAACAGCTTGAGAAAATGGAAAGCCTGCCCAGGATAAAAAATCATTTTATGTACCGGAGAATGTACAGCGGGCTGAAAGACATCATGCAGGACAAGGTAAAGTATGAAAGCGATATTACGTATGATGTTCTCAAAGTAAAACACATGCAAAGCAACAACAGCATCGTTCAGGCATGTTTTTTTTACGATGACGACGATGGAGTTACATCTTTCAACAGCAGTACCGCTTCCTATGATGATAAAACCTGGGACAAAAAAGACCTGGGTAATTATATTGTCTTTAACAGCAGAACAGGCAATAACATGAAAGTGTACATGAATAAACCAAAAACAGTACCCGGTTGTGATTCGGCACAGAATGAGATGTTACTGGCCATTGAACAGGCAGGCTTTGAAGTTACTTCGTTTATCCACAGGGGGCATAGTTATCATTTATCCCAGAGCCTGAAAAAGATGACCGCTTCAAGCCAGTTTGTATTCCTAGGATCCTGCGGCGGCTATAACCAGGTATTAAAGATATTTCAACTGAACCCCGATGTGAATATCATTACTACCCGGAGTGTTGGCTCAAAGATCATCAATGACCCGTTACTGATAAAAATAAATAATGACCTGGTTTATAATAAGGATATTGTGTGGGATGACCTATGGAAGGAATTCAATGCTAAATTTCAGTCAAAATCAACAAAAGACCTTTTCGGGGCCTACATCCCTCCCAATAATTATATTGGTATAAAATTCATCCGTAAAGTCTTTAATTATTAAATTCTTTTTTCTTTTTATTGAAAATGACAATGCCGCGAAACTTTAATTTCATTACCCCGTTATGCACGGGACCCCTAACCGGTTTACTGCTTTGCTTTTGCTGAAAAAAAAAGGAACCGGGGAAAATAACCCATCAGGCATTCAATAAAATACTTAGCCGCTTTGCGGTCTTCTCTGCATTGGGTAACATGGCCTGTTCCAAAACAATATTCATCGGTACAGCGGGTAAATTCAGCGCTCCCATAACTTCCACGGGCGCATCCAGGTGCTGGAAACAGGCTTTTGAAATACGCCCGGCCAAAGCTTCGGCAAAGGAATTATTTTGTTGCTCTTCGGTTAATACCAAACACTTACCGTGTTTTTTAACGGTTGCAAAAACCAATGCCTCATCTAACGGGAATAAGGTTCGCAGGTCAACCACTTCCACCTGTCCCGGAAAATTTTTGGCTGCAGCCTTTGCCCAATACACGCCCATGCCATAGGTGATGACGCAGCAACTTTCACCTGTATCCACAAGATCTTCATCTGCCTGCAAAACAATATTCCCTTTTCCCAACGGTATGATATAATCCCTCGCAGGTTCTGTATTTTTTGCTTCCTCGGTACCAGGTACCTTGCTCCAGTACAAACCTTTATGTTCAAGCATGACCACCGGGTTGGGATCAAGAAAGGCTGCTTTTAAAAGCCCTTTCATATCAGCAGCATTGCTGGGATACACGATCTTTATTCCTTTGATGGTAAGCAATGTACTTTCCACACAACCGCTGTGGTATGGCCCACCGCCGCCATAAGCACCTACGGGTACCCGTATTAATGTTTGAACCGGGAATTTTCCACAACTCAGATAACAGCTTTTCGAGATCTCGGTTACCAGCTGGTTCAGCCCCGGGTAAATATAATCGCCGAACTGTACTTCCACAATGGGTTTTAAGCCAACGGCACATACCAACTGTAGAACCAATGATATATGCTTCCTGTATGGCTGTATTAAAAACCCGGTGATCGCCAAACTGCTCAGCCAGTGTGGCTGCTTCCCTGAAAACGCCGCCCAGCCTGCGCCCCACATCCTGACCGTATAAAAGCGCTTCCGGGAAATCTTCCATGATCTCGCGGATGGCAAACAAAGCAGCATCTACCATCAAAACTTTTTCTTTGCCTGCCGGTACCCGTTCGCCTTTTTCTTCCGTAACGGGTGTTGCAGCAAAAATATGGTCACTTACTGTTGCAGGATCCGGTTCGGGTGCGGCAACAGCACCCTGGAAATGATGCGTGACCGCTTCGGAAGTTTCCTGTTCAATTTGAATCAATGCTTCTTCTGTTATCCCCGTTTCAAGCAATTTCTTCCTGAGTTTCGGCCCAGGGTCATCGGTATAATGTTTGGCCAGGTCCTCATCCGTTCTGTAAAATTCTTTGCGTACGCCGCTGGTATGATGGCCCAGCAATGGTACCCGGGCATGTACTAAAAACGGATGCCTTTCCCTTCTCACTTCATCAACCACATTTTTCATCACATCATAACTCTGTAAAAAATCGCTGCCATCAATGCTTATACGCTTTATGCCTTTAAAACCCTTTTACCATTTCATTGGCATTGCATGTTCGTGCTTCTTCCGAAGTAACGCTGATACCCCACCCGTTATCCTGCACCAGGTAAATAATGGGTAACTGGTGCAATGCAGCAAACTGGAATGATTCACTTACTTCCCCTTCAGTTACAGACGCATCTCCCAAAGAACAGATCACAATAGGCAGTGGGCAGTTTGCAGTTGGCAGTTGCCCGGTAGCAATTCCTGTATTGTTAATGTCTGTTTTATTTAGCAGGGGTGAATTTATTTTCTCTAAATATTTTATCCCTTGTGCAATACCGGTGGTGGGTATGGCCTGCATGCCCGTTGCACTGCTTTGATGAATGATGTTGGGCTTATCAGCTCCCCGGTAATTGGGGTGCGAATAATATTCCCGGCCACCGGTAAAGATATCATTGCCCTTGGCCAGTAACTGGAGCATGAGTTCATAAGGTGAAAATCCAAGTCCGAGCAGTAAACTTTCATCCCGGTAATACGGGCTCACATAATCGCAGGGCAACAAATGAAATGCGGTTGCCAGTTGAATGGCTTCGTGGCCCCGGCTGGTTGAATGTACATATTTGCAGATTGGCCTGTTGTCTTCATAGGTACCGGCCATGGCCTTTGCCGTACACATCAACCGGTATGCCCTTAATAAAATATCCGTATCGATCATTTACAATATCTGTATGCTGAATGAAAAAATAATAATTACACAATGGCCAAAGGTATAAATAAAAAATCGCCGGTTTGATAAAAACAGCGATCCGGGGAAAAAGGAAATATTAAATGAGGTACCGGTTATTTCACTTCAACAGTGAACAGGCTTTGTGTATCAATAAACCCTTCCATCACATCTCCAACAACACACTCCCCCACACCGGCCGGAGTGCCTGTAAAAATGAGATCGCCGATATTCAATGAAAAATAGTTGGAAATATTTTCAATGACCCTGTCTATAGAGAAGATCATCTGTGAAGAATTGGCTTCCTGCACCTTTACATTGTTTTTCACCAGGGAAAAAGGAATACTCTTGCGGTTAAAATCAGGGGTTAACGTAATGAATTTTCCTACCACAGCAGAATTGTCAAATGCCTTGGCTTTTTCCCAGGGAAGGCCTTTGCTTTTTAATTCATCCTGTATATCACGGGCTGTAAAATCAATTCCAACAGTAACGGCATCATAATAATTGGATGCATGTTTGGCCTGGATATATTTACCATTTTTGCAAACCCGCAAAACCAGTTCACATTCATAATGCAGTTCGTTGGTAAACTCGGGGTAATAAAACGGGGTATGGCTCTGCAATAAAGCACTTTTGGGTTTCATAAACAGTACCGGTTCATCAGGTATGCTGTTCCCAAGTTCTTTTACATGATCAGCATAATTCCTGCCAACACAAATAATCTTCATTGTTCGTTTTTTTTAAGGTATTGAGGCTAGAACACGAAAATAGACAAATAACTAAAAAAAAACAACTATATGTTCCCGCAAGCAGAAAAAATCCGTTTTATTGTTTAATGGAGATATTATTATAAGATGTCATGGTCTGTTCAATACCTGCAGCAATAAAGCTTTCCAGGATCTCTATACATTTTTCTATTTTGAGCAATACAACCTTTTCTTCGGCTTTTGTCCATTTGCTTAAAACAAAATCAGCCTGCATGCCTTTTGGGTAATTATTACCAATGCCAAACCTGAGCTTCGGGTAGTTATCGGTACCCAATATGTTTTGTATATCCTTTAAGCCATTATGCCCTGCATCAGTGCCGCTGGGCCTTAACCTGATCTTTTCCAATGGTAAAGCCAGGTCGTCAACAATAGTAAGGGTATTTTCCAATGGTACTTTTGTTTTATCAAGCCAGAATTTAAAAGCACGGCCACTCAGGTTCATAAAGGTTGTAGGACAAATACAAACGACCTGTTTACCCTTATATTTCACTTCGGCAACATAAGCAAGCCTGTCTACTTTAAAACTGCCGCCATGTTTTAATACAAAAGCATTGATCACATCAAAACCAATATTGTGGCGGGTATTCGCATACTCTGCCCCGATATTTCCCAAACCGATGAATAGATATTTTGACATGTATGAATTTAGTCGGGAGTCCGGAGTCTGGAGCCCAGAGTAAGGACTCACAACTCCCGACTAACGACTCATGACTCAGTTATAAGAATCCAGCATCTGCTGCAGATCAGCTTCTGTTTTTACCAAAACCTCCCTTGCCTTACTGCCCTGGTTACCACCTACAACACCGGCAGCTTCCAGCTGGTCCATCAGCCGTCCGGCCCTGTTGTAACCCAGTTTCATACGGCGCTGCAATAAAGATGTGCTGCCCACCTGGCTCGCAACGATAAGCCTGGCAGCATCTTCAAACAGCGGGTCCTTATCGCCCAGGTCAAAATCCTTGCCTTCCATTTCCTTTTCATCAATATATTCCGGCAACAGGAATGGCTGTGGATAACCACGCTGAGCGCCGATAAAGTCAACGATCTTGTCAACCTCGGGTGTATCAACAAAAGCACATTGTAAACGAACAATATCACCGTTATAACTGATAAGCATATCTCCTTTACCGATCAACTGCTCTGCCCCGCCGGCATCCAAAATGGTGCGACTGTCGATCTTGCTGCTCACTTTAAAGGCTATACGTGCAGGAAAGTTTGCTTTAATGGTACCCGTTATAATATTTACCGACGGCCTTTGTGTGGCAATGATCAGGTGAATACCCACGGCCCTGGCAAGCTGTGCCAGCCGTGCAATGGGCATTTCCACTTCTTTTCCGGCCGTCATGATCAGGTCTGCAAATTCATCCACCACCAACACAATAAATGGTAAGAACTGGTGGCCTTTTTCGGGGTTCAGTTTACGGGATACAAATTTTTCATTGTACTCCCTGATATTGCGGCATCCGGCTTCCTTCAGCAGGTCGTACCGGTTGTCCATTTCAATACAAAGTGCATTTAACGTATGCACCACTTTTTTTGTATCCGTGATGATGGCATCTTCCTCGCCCGGCAGTTTTGCCAAAAAATGATTTTCGATCGTTTTGTAAATACTCAGCTCCACTTTTTTGGGGTCAACCAGCACAAATTTCAGTTGTGAGGGATGTTTTTTATACAGCAATGAAACCAGGATCGCATTCAAACCAACTGATTTGCCCTGCCCGGTAGCACCCGCCATTAACAGGTGCGGCATGGTGGTAAGATCAACAATAAAATTTTCGTTGTCTATTTTTTTACCGATCGCTATCGGAAGTGAAAAATTATTTTTCTGGAATTTTTCGGAAGCGATCAGCGTCTTCATGCTCACAATACTTTTCTTGGCATTGGGAACTTCTATACCGATGGTGCCTTTGCCGGGTATAGGTGCAATAATGCGGATGCCCAGTGCCGCAAGGCTCAGGGCTATATCATCCTCCAGGTTTTTGATCCTGGATATCCGCACACCGGCTGCCGGGATGATCTCGTATAAAGTAACGGTAGGGCCTACCGTAGCATAGATCTTCTGGATCTGTATATCGTAATTCTTCAGGGTATTGATGATCTGGTTTTTATTGTTCTCCAGTTCATCGGCATCCTGAACAATTTTATCATTACCATAGTTTTCAAGCAGGTCAATACCGGGATATTTATAATCACGCAGGTCCAGTATGGGATCGTATGGTTTTGTGGCGGCTATTTTTGCAATGTTTGCTACAGCCACATCCTCCGGAATTTCCGGAACTGATTTTATTTCAAGCGGCAGGTCAGTTTCGGCCATGATCTTTTTACCAGGGACAACTGTTTGCGGCATGATCAAAGTTTCTTCGGTGCGTGGTTCCGGGTCGGTCATGGCCTTTTCCACCAGGTTGATATCATGGTCCAATGCAGGGTTTACTGGAAACTCAACAGGCAACATGGCGCCATTATCTTTTACTGAATTACCCTTTGAACTGTTCTGCGAATCATCCCAGGATACTTTTTCCGAAATTTCTTCTTCAACCGGTACAATATCTGTGCCCGGTAAACCTGCCGTTTTTTTTGCAGGCAATCTAAAGGCAGGATTAAATTGCCAGATGATATACGAAAGCACCGTC
The DNA here is from genome assembly GCA_016703625.1 of Chitinophagaceae bacterium. GTDB lineage: Bacteria > Bacteroidota > Bacteroidia > Chitinophagales > Chitinophagaceae > Ferruginibacter. The sequence continues at coordinate 53,088 of JADJBP010000013.1, forward strand.
ACGGCCAGCAGCGCAATAGTTCCGATCTCGCCGATGGTTTTATACAGCCAGTCTCTCATCATATCACCGGCTGCACCACCCCATGGAAAAGGGTTACCGTGGAAAATGGCAGATACTGCAACACTGATTACAGGCAGGCCAACTACCAGGTATTTGATATTGCGAAAAACGGAAAAACCTTTTTACCGAAAAACAGGTTAATGCCCAATACAAAAAAGGTTGTGCACAAAAGATAGGCGGCTATACCAAAACCATGACGGATAAAAATTTCAGAAATAAATGCGCCAAAGGTACCCAGCAGGTTTTGCACCTGGATGTCATTTGCCAGCAACATGCGGTAGCTGAATTTATCCTGGTCTTCGCCCCAGGTAAATAAATACGATGTAAATGCAATAAAAAATATGAAGGCCAGCAACAGTAAAATACTGCCGGCAATCTTATGTGTACGTTCATCCTTAAGTAATTTTTTTACCTCTACAGTCTCTTCTTTCTCCGGCTTTAACTGCCCTGTTTCGGCAGTTTTTGCTTTTGATGATTTCAGTTTATTTGCCATTGACAACAAAGATATAGAAAAGCATTGCTTCAAATACGCCCGGTAAAAATGAATTTGGGATATGTGATCTCAAGGTTATTATGTACGTTTGGGAAAACATCCATACTTTGAAGCGATTTGCCACCCTGTTGTTTTTTATTTTTGTGTATTTTATTGCAGTGCCCAGTCTCCAACTGATCAAAAACTGTGACCTTCAATGGAATAACCGAAGACAGCAGCCTGGCGGCAAAAACATTTATATATATCGACAGTAATTCATCTCTTTCAGTTCCCGAAGTTTTACATAAACCATTTATACCATTTGATAACTTTAAAAACCGGAGAAAAATACCTGCAAACATGGTTACAGGTACCCTTTATTTGAAAATCCATTACAATAATAATACTGAAAAGGAAATTACAGGCTACCTGTTCCCGGGCAATTATTATACCATGATTGAAATATACAAACCAGGACCACAGCCATACCCGGTCATTGAGAACGGGTGGCCATCCCGGTTACCGGAAATTGTCAATTACAGCAGGTGAAACTGGTGATATGCTGATCAAACTTAAACCGCTTAAAAATGATTTTAATTATATAAACCCTTTTTTTATACCCGAAAACAGGTTTATTTACTACGAGATCCACAAAACAGGTCTAAAATCTGATATACAGCTGTATGGCCTCGTATTAAGCGGGGTATTGTTAATGATGATCTTATTTATGGTTACCAATTATATTATTAACCATAAACAGGAATTTTTATATAATGCATTGTATTCCCTTTGCATGTTCCTGCTCATCTTTTTTAAATTCAACTTTATCACGGACAAATTCCTGTTCTCAAAAATATATTTCAGCTATTTTGACTTCTTCCTCCTGGTAACGGGTACCATTTTTTACATTGCGTTTACCCGGAAATTCTTAAACACCAAATATGACTATGAACTGCTTGATAAAATTTTCACGTACGGTGAACGTTTTGTGCTGTTGTTGCTGGGCGTATATACCTACCTGCATTTTTTTACATCCACATTCCTCCCCCAGTATTTTCTTGAAATCATAATGAAAATACTGATCCTGGTTATAGGCATTGTATTCATATCGCTTGCCTTTAAGCATAAAAAACGGCTCTTTAATTATATAGCAGCCGGTAATGCCATGTTGATATTATTTTCAGTCATCTCCTTGTTTTGCTTTTACTTAAAATAAGGCCTGTCAATATTTTTTACTCTTCTTTATTTTATTATAATACAGGCATCGTGTTTGAACTGGCATTTTTTCTCATGGGCTTAAATTATAAAAACAGGAGTGAGATCATCAGTGGCATCAAAGAACAGGAAGCCCTGAAACTGGAAGCCGAGAAAAAAGAATTTGAGACCCAACTGGCCATCATAAAAGCCCAGCAGGAAGAACGCAACAGGATCAGTGCCGATATGCATGATGACCTGGGTGCAGGTATGACCACGATCAGCTTATACAGCGAACTGGCAAAAACTAAATTAAAGGATAACCCGATCCCGGAGATCGATAAGATCTCTTCCTCGGCCAATGAACTGTTGAATAAGATGAATGCCATCATCTGGAGTATGAGCAGCAGCAACGATTCACTGAATAATATGATCGGTTATATACGCAGCTATGCACAGGAATATTTTGAGAATACCGGGGTCACCTGCCGAAAAGCAACCGAGGTATCCATTACACTGGAAAGGGTTGAAGGAGGGCTAAGCTTATTTATACACGACAATGGCAAAGGCATTGACCTGTCTGCCATCCGGCAGTTCGGTAATGGCCTAAAAAATATGAAAAAAGAATGCAGGATATTGATATTGATTTCCGTATTGAAAATAAGAACGGCACGCTGATCACCCTGCACCGGAAAATTGCAGCGTTTTAATGCCGTTTTAAAACAGCCACGAAAAGCAATACCCAGCCTGCAATAAATGCAGCCCCGCCGAAAGGCGTTACAGCACCGACCCAGTTCAACGGCAATCCCTGGTGTTTTACATAACACAGTAGATATAATGATCCCGAAAAAAGAACCATGCCTGTCATAAAAAGTATGCCGGCCATTTTCATCGGTCTCACCGGGAATTCTTTGTACAAAATACCGGCTGCCAGTAAGGCAAATACATGGTAAAACTGGTACCGTACAGCGGTTTCAAAAACCTGCAGGTTTTCAGCAGCCAGCAGATCCTTTAACCCGTGCGCTGCAAATGCACCCAGGGCTACTGATAATGCCCCGGTCAATGCTGCTGTTTTTATAAATAGTTTGTGCATATTATAGTTTAAAAGATCAGAAGTTTAGGGTTGAAAGGCTTTTTTCATCCAGCTCATCAGCCGGTAAAATGAATGCAGCCTGTTTGTAAAACGGTTCCCGTTCCTTTAATTTTTGTTCAATAAAAAATAACAGTTCAGCGGAATTTATTTTCTTAACCAAAGGGCGCTTGTCTTTTTCCGTGATGACCCTTTCGAAGAGGTATTGTGGTGAGGCGGTGAGGTAAACAGAGTTTCCGTTATTATTTATCCACTGCATGTTGTCATTAAAACAGGCCGTTCCGCCGCCACAGGCAATGAGGCAATCATCTTTATCAGCAAAAGTATGTAAGGTTTCAGTTTCTATTTTCCGGAAATACGTTTCACCCTTTTTTTCAAAAAGGACGGCAATTGTTTTCCCGGTTGCCTGCTCGATCACATCATCCAGGTCATAAAATGTTAACCCGTTATGCGCTGCCCAGATTTTACCCCAATAGGTTTTACCGCTACCCATAAATCCTATGAGAAAGACTTTCATATACAATAAAATAACAGCGAATGTACACGATTATAAATTCATGCATTGGGTGCTGACATTAGAATGGTGAACCTATTTACTTTTGAAGTCGCCCCGCTTCCATGCTTTAATGAATTCATTCCAGGCAAAGGGATTGAAGATATTCATGGGAGGAGCCTGGCCGGAATAATATGCTTTATTGGCATTTTGTCTTAAGTATTGACTGCTTGATTCACGCCCGTCTGTGGGCAAATTGGCAACTAAAATTCTTCGGGTAGCAGCACTGTTATTTTTGCGGGCAACAGCAATATAATCATCGGGTACTTCTGTATTTAAAAAATCACGCTCAAACTGGGCCTGGTTGGCCTGGATTTAATGATGGTGGCTGCTAAATAAATGGTATCGGTTACCATCAGCTGAATAATGCTGTGCTGGTTTCCATCGAGGTTTGCAGGGATCACCACAGTTTTTGGTTTATACCCGATGCTGGTAAATACAACCTGGTCGCCCTTTAAAACCACGATACTGAAAAGGCCCTTGTTGTTGGTTATGGTACCCCTGTTCTGGCCTTTGATCATCACACTCACCGATTCCAGCCCTTTTAAACTATCTGCAGTCATCACGATACCATATAACTGAACAACAGAATCCTTAAATGTTTCAAACTGGGCTTTGGCAGCAACAGGGAAGATCAAAAAGGCAATAAAAAAGTATGGTATAAATTTTCTCATTCAATTACTAAAATTAACTTCCCGGTAACCCGGAATATAAAAATGCCTGCCTGCCGCAGGCAGGTTCAATAATCAACTTTTCAAGACCAATATTCAGGAAACAGCATTTTAAATCACAGCGCCAGTGCCTGAACATTGAAAATTGAGCATTGTATACCTGTCTACCGGCAGGCAGGTTGAAAATTTAAACTGATTCATGCACAACAGATCCTGATCCCTTTATCCAAAAATACCAACATTCCTTAATTAATAAACAAAGTAAGGCCATCAATGTTTAAATTTGCTGCTCACATGGGTTTTTTAACAAATAATTGAACGATGACAAACGAAGATATTTTAAAGGCACTGGGTAATGTACAGGAACCCGATCTTGGAAAAGACCTGGTAACACTGAATATGGTAAAAGATATTACAATTGACGGTAATAATGTTTCTTTTACTGTTGTGTTGACCACACCGGCCTGCCCGATGAAAGAGATGATCATGAATGCCTGTATCAATGCCGTAAAATTATTGGTGAATAAAGATGCGGTAGTAACGGTAAACTTTACCAGCAACACCAGCAGTAACCGAAAGGACAATAAATCCATACTGACCGGCGTAAAAAATATCATTGCTGTGGTAAGCGGTAAAGGCGGTGTGGGTAAAAGCACCGTGGCCTCCAATTTTGCCCTGGCCCTAGCAGCAGGTGGCGCAAAAGTTGGTTTGATGGATGCCGATATTTATGGCCCCAGCCAGCACATCATGTTTGGCATCAGGGGTGAGCGGCCTTTGATGCGGGAAGAAGATGCGGAAAGGCTGGATAGTACCTATTGAAAAATACGGTATAAAAATAATGAGCATCGGTTTGCTGATAGATGAAAAGCAGGCAGTGGTTTGGCGTGGGCCGATGGTAAGCAGTGCCATTCGCCAGTTTGTTACTGAAGTGGATTGGGGCGAACTGGATTACCTGGTCATTGACATGCCACCCGGCACCGGTGATATTCATTTAACCATTGTACAAACCGTGCCCGTTACGGGTGTTATTGTGGTCACCACACCGCAAACCGTTGCACTGGCCGATGCAAAAAAAGGCATTGCCATGTTTGGACAGGCACAGTTAAAAGTTCCCGTGATCGGGTTGGTGGAAAATATGAGTTACTTCATCCCGCCAACTGGCGGGACTGAATTACCCGAAAACAAATATTACATATTCGGAAAAGACGGCGGAAAAAATTTAGCAGAAGAATTTGATATCCCTTTCCTGGGACAAATACCCATAGTTGAAAGCATCCGCGAAGGCGGGGATATTGGCGTGCCGGCCATGGTTGGCAATGATGCCATCACCCAAAAAGCGTTTATGGATTTTAGTTCCAGTGCAGTAAGGGGCATTGCCATGCGTAATGCCAACCTGGAGCCTACACAGATCGTGGAGATAGTGGAAGGGTAACATTTTCCCACAAGGTTGACACTGAGCACACAAAGTTGTTTGCAAACTTTTTCTGTGTTTATTCGTGGCTAAAATATTATTCTCATAAATTACAATCAAACAGGCTATTACTTATTTTCGCAACATGCAACAAACTTTAACCCATCAGCAACTGGTAGATATTGCCAATGAATTTGGCACACCGGTTTATGTATACCATGCCGAACGTATTGCCGGACAATACCAACAACTGAAAAATGCATTTAAGGATTCTAATGCCCGTTTTTTTTATGCGTGTAAATCACTTACCAATATAAATGTGCTGAGATACATCAACAGTTTAGGCGCTTCGCTGGATTGTGTAAGCATCTATGAAGTGAAGCTTGGACTGATGGCAGGTTTTGAACCAAAAAATATTTTATTTACTCCCAATTGTGTAGACTTTGATGAAATTGTACAGGCAAAAGAACTTGGGGTAAACATCAATATTGACAATATTTCTATACTGGAACAGTTTGGCAGCAAATACGGAAACTCATACCCTGTCTGCATCCGGCTGAATCCGCATATCATGGCGGGCGGTAATTTCAAGATCTCTACCGGGCATGTTGACAGTAAATTCGGCATTTCCATTCACCAGATGCGCCATATTGAACGGGTGGTAAAAACAACCAACCTGAATGTGGAAGGCGTGCACATGCACACCGGCAGTGAAATAAAGGACATCAATGTTTTTTTACTGGGACTGGATGTGATGCTGAATACCATTGAACATTTTCCAAACTTAAAATATATTGACCTGGGCAGCGGCTTTAAGGTTCCTTACCAGCCCGGCGACAGTGAAACCGACGTAGACCTGCTGGGACAAAAAATTGCACAGGCTTTTTTACAGTTCGAAAATAAAAAAGTAAAAGACCTGGCAGTCTGGTTTGAGCCCGGTAAGTACCTGGTAAGCCAGGCCGGTTATTTTATCACCAAAACCAATGTGATCAAACAAACACCTGCGGCCCTCTTTGCCGGAGTGAACAGTGGTTTCAATCATTTGATCAGGCCCATGATGTATGATGCTTACCATCACATTGAAAATATTACCAACCCAACCGGCGCCGAACGCATTTACAATGTGGTTGGCAATATCTGCGAAACCGACACTTTTGCTTACGATAGAAAAATTAATGAGATCCGCGAAGGCGATTACCTTGTTTTTTACAATGCAGGTGCCTATGGTTTTGAAATGAGCAGCAACTTTAACTCGCGGTTAAAGCCAGCCGAAGTGTTGGTAAAAGATGGCAAGGCACAATTGATCAGGCGGCGGGATGAATTTGAAGATCTGCTGAGGAACCAGGTGATTTGATATTCTTTTTATGATTAAATGCCCGTTTAATTGAATTGCCAATATCCTTTTTATGTTCGAAAATTAAATGATAAATTTGTTCAAACATAAAATTATGGAAGCCGTACAAATCAGGGAAACCCTTCACGAATATATTGATACTGTTGATGAGAAAAACTGGAAGCTATCTATACAGTATTAAAAGACAGCATCAGCCCCGATTTTACTTATCCGGAGATGAATTATCGGACATTTATGCCCGCAGAAACCAGTACAAAAACAATGAAGCAGAAACAATTGTTGCAGAGGATTTTGTAAAATATGTCCGTCAAAATAAATTATAATGGCTTACCGGTTAGTCATTCTTAAAGTTGCTGCAGAAGATACTAAGGATGCTTATGACTACTATGAAAAAATTCAACCCGGGCTTGGCGACCGGTTTTTAAGTGAAGTACTTATTAGATTTAATGAAATAAGTAAACATCCGCAATACTATGGTTTTATTGATAGCCAAAATATCATTAGAGACATAAAATTAAAGAGCTTTCCTTATTTGGTTGTTTATGAAATTGCAGAAGATCATGTAATTATTTATTCAGTACATTGTGGTTACAAAACTCCTGATCAAAAATTCAGAAAATAAACGTGACAATTGAATAAGACAATCCTTCTTATATTATTAATTACCTGCAGCTTTCGAGTTTTCAGCCAAACCCCCGATTGCGGCAAATTCCGTGAAGGCAAATTCCGCATTGCCGATACCCGGGCAGGTGTAGTTACCATTGCCGAAAGAAAAGGAATGTACCAGACCGAATCAAGCGAAGCTTTAAAAGCGGTGGTGCGGTTTAGAATTTCCTGGCATGACAACTGCTCCTACACACTCAGGCTGGATAAAGTGCTCCGGAACGAGAACAGGATCGAATTCCCGGCCAGCCTGGAAGTGAAAGTAAGGATCACCGAAACACGAGACGGAGGTTATACACAGGCCACCTCTTCTTCGCTTACTAACGGCACCTATAACGTAGCCGTTACGAAGATCAACTAAAAGCATTTTTTTGTTTTATACATTGTTTAACTTAAAATGAGTTGCCTGCCTGTTGCAGATATCATTTTTTCTTATCACATTTACACAGCAAATAAAAAATGCCGATATTGGTGATTCCACCAATGTTAACCAACTTCAACAATCAATCTCAAATTTATGGAACACGGCACATGCCCCCGTAACAAAAAGTTCAGCACAACTTTTTTACACGCCCTGCTGTTTGTAACTGCAGCTTTTTGTCTTTTTTCCTGCAGCAAAAAAGAAACCTGGATCGAGGTAGATCCTGCTTTCAGTAAATACATTGATGCCTATACAACCGGCACCGTTTCCAAAACATCTGCAATACATATCAAACTGGCAGCCGATGCCGGCACTACGCATACTGTTGGTGAAGCTGTAAAAGAAGACCTGTTCACCATCTCCCCGTCTGTAAAAGGAAAAGCATACTGGCTGGATGCACAGTCCATCGAATTTAAACCCGACAGCTGGCTAAAGCCTGACCAGGTGTATGAAGTGAATTTTAAACTCGGAAAAGTAACCAAAACACCGGAGCAGTTCTCAAATTTCCGTTTTAATATAAAAACAATCAAGCCTTCCTTTAAAGTCACACAGGATGGCCTGCGGGGTAACGGTATCAAAAATAAAATGACCCTGGGCGGCGACCTGGAAACAGCAGATATAGAAGATGGCAAATCGGTGGAAAAATTATTATCCGCGACGTATAATAACAAACCTTTGAAAATAAACTGGCAGCATAATGATGCCGCCAAAATGCACCGGTTTACCATTGATAATATTGACCGGCAGAAAACTGCAACCAATGTAGAACTGCGCTGGAACGGCAAGCCGATGAATATGGATGTTGAAGGCGAAACGGATGTAACTGTTCCTGCAGAAGGGGATTTTAAAGTGCTGGATGTGGTTGCCATCTATGATGCACAGCAATATGCATCTGTTCAGTTCAGTGATGCCATTGCCGTTGGGCAGGATCTGACCGGTTTGATCACGATCAGTGAACAACAGGATATTTCCTATACCATCAACGGCAGTGAAGTAAAGGTTTTTGGCAATGGAAAACTGGATGGCAATTATACCGTGAACATAAATCCCGGTATTAAAAATACCTGGGGTGATGTGCTGGATAAGGGGTTTGCATCCAATATCAATTTCGAAAACCGGATGCCGGCAGTTAAGATACATGGGAGGGGAAATATCTTACCCAACAGCGGCAGGCTGGTATTGCCTTTCGAGGCAACCAATCTCAATGCTGTTGATATCAGCATCATAAAAATTTATGAAGAAAATGTGCCCCAGTTCCTGCAGGAGAACAGCCTGGGAGGCAATAATGAACTGAGAAGGGTTGGTAAACCCATCGTACAAAAAACGCTGAGGCTTGATGATGATAAAACCCTTGACCTGCATAAAAAACAACATTTTTCATTAGACATTGATAAATACCTGAAAACGGAGCAGGGAGCCATTTATAAAGTGACCATCGGGTTCCGGCCTGAATATTCATTATACACTTCAACCGACACCACTGCCAAAACGGATGATGAAGATTCCGAAGATGATTACAGTGACTATGATGACTATGGAAAAAATGGTGTTGATGAAGATGATGCTTTCTGGAGCAGGTATGATACCTATTACCCCTTTGGCTACAGCTGGAGCCGGCGCGATGACCCGGGCAGTAAATCATATTACAACAAAGACCGCTGGGCAACAAGAAATATCCTGGCGAGCAATATCGGGCTTACGGCCAAACGCGGCAATGATAATAGTTTAGTGGTTGCCGTTAGTAACATACTCACTACCGAACCCATGAATGACGTGGACATTGAAGTGATGGATTACCAGCGGAGCATCATCAGTAAAGGTAAAAGCGGCAGCGATGGTTTTGCCAATATTGACCTGAAAAGAAAACCGTTCTTACTGATCGCCCGTAAAGGAAATGAAAGGGGATATTTAAAACTGGATGACGGCAGTTCCCTGGCGCTCAGCCGCTTTGATGTAAGTGGAGAAGAAGTGAGGAACGGCATCAAGGGATTTATTTTTGGAGAACGGGGTGTATGGCGACCCGGCGATACAATGTACCTTAATTTTATAGTGGAAGACAAACAGGGTAAGTTACCGCCCGACCACCCGGTTGAATTCAGTTTATATACACCGCAGGGGCAGTTGTATAAACATGCCGTACAAAGCAATGCCGAAAATGGGTTTTACCTGTTTAAAACCAATACCGATGCAGCTTCACCTACCGGGAACTGGACTGCAAAAATAAAAGTGGGTGGCGCCATTTTTGAAAAAAGGATCAAGGTGGAAACGGTTATGCCTAACCGCCTGAAAATAGATCTTGATTTTGGTAAAGACCCTGTGCTGGGCAAGGGCAATGCCGAAACCGGGAACATCAATGCCAAATGGCTGTTTGGAACCGCAGGTAAAAATTTAAAGGCCAAGATCGATGCATCACTGTATGCCAGGGGTACTTCTTTTCCGAAATTTGCAGGGTTTACTTTTGACAACCCGGCATCAGCCTATTCAACACAAAGCAAGACCATTTATGAAGGTACATTGGATGAACAGGGCAATGCAGCACTGAAAACAAATTTCGAAATTGATGAATCGGCACCGGGCATGCTGAGTGCCAATTTACTGGTTAAGGTTTTTGAACCGGGTGGCAGTTTCAGTATTGATAATGTGACCATGCCCTACAGTCCTTTTACCAGTTATGCCGGAATTAAATTGCCCGATGGCCAAAAACCATTTGATTATTTACTGGCCGGTAAAAACCATACCGCACAAATTGTAAATGTAGACAGCAAAGGAAATTTACTGGCCGGCAGCAATGAGGTAGAAGTGCAATTTTACCGCATCCAGTGGCGCTGGTGGTGGGATAACAGCGGTGACAACCTAAGCAATTTTACGCAGGATGAATATAATAAGTTACTGAAAACTGAAACTGTAAAGCTTACAAATGGCCGGGGCAACTGGACCTTTGGCACTTCTGAAAATGAATGGGGACGATACCTGGTACTGGTAAAAGACCTGGAAAGCGGCCACACTACCGGCTCAACATTTTATATTGATGACCCATACTGGCAAAGCAGGTCGGGCACAGGCGATGACAATCAAACGGCAGCAGCCATGCTGATCTTTAAAGCCAATAAGGAAAAATACAATGTTGGTGAAGAAGTAAAATTAACCATCCCAAGCAGTGCCGGCGGAAGGGTGCTGGTTAGTATTGAAAACGGCAGTAAAGTTTTACAATCATTCTGGCAGGAAACCAAAGCGGGAAATACGGAAGTAACATTTAAAGCCGAAGCCGGGATGGCGCCAAATGTGTATGCAACCATAAGTTTATTGCAACCACATTCACAAACCATCAATGACCTTCCCATCCGCATGTATGGATCTATTCCCATTTTTGTGGAAGATAAAAATACAGTACTCAAACCCGTACTCAATATTGCAGGCAGCATCCGGCCCGAAACAAATGCTCCCTTTACAGTAAGTGAACAAAACGGAAAAGAAATGACTTATTGTGTTGCCATTGTTGATGAAGGATTACTGGACCTCACACGGTTCAAAACGCCCAACCCGCATGATGCTTTTTATGCACGTGAAGCATTGGGCGTAAAAAGTTTCGACCTCTTTGACTACGTGATTGGCGCCTGGGGTGGTGACCTGGAACGCATTTTAACCATTGGTGGCGATAATGAAGCAGGGCCTGGTAAACAAAAAACGGCCAACCGTTTTAAACCGGTGGTCAAATACCTCGGTCCGTTTCATTTAAAAAAGAATCAAACACAAAAACATTCATTCATCCTGCCATCATACATCGGCTCGGTAAGGGCCATGGTGATTGCAGCTAATGATGGCAGTTATGGTGCCAGGGAAAAGGCTATAACCGTAAAAAAACCGTTAATGATGCTGGCAACCATGCCGCGGGTACTTGGCCCGGGCGAGACCATAAAACTGCCGGTCACTGTTTTTGCCATGGAAAATAATATCCGGAAAGTGAATATCAGCCTGCAGTCAAATCCATACCTGGAAATAGTTGGCAGCAATGCACAAACCATAAATTTTACACAACCGGGCGAAGCCATGGTATATTTTGATGTGCGTGTAAAACCGAATACAGGTGTTGGAAAAGTAAAACTATTGGCCAGCAGCGGCAACGAAAAAGCAGGTTATGAAGTGGAACTGGAGATACGCAATCCCAATCCCCCCGTTACACAGGTTACTGCGATAACATTACAGCCGGGACAACAGTGGAAGACCACGGCATCACCCATAGGCGTAGCCGCAACAAGTACAGCCGTACTCGAAATTTCAAGCGTACCGGCCATGAACCTGCAAAAACGTTTGAATTACCTGATCGAATACCCGCACGGCTGTATTGAACAAACCACTTCGGCGGCTTTTCCGCAACTGGTATTAAATCAACTGACCGACCTGGATGAAATAAAAAAAGCACAGGTTGACCGGAATGTAAGATCGGCTATCGGCAGGATACAAAATTTTCAGCGGCCCGACGGCGGCTTTAGTTACTGGCCCGGTGGCCGCGAAGCAGATGAATGGGGAACCAGTTATGCAGGGCATTTTTTAGTGGAAGCACAGAACAGCGGTTACATGGTTGGAGATCAGCTGTTGCAGCAATGGAAAAATTTCCAGCGGGGTAAGGCAAACAGCTGGGCACCCTCAACTGCTAATTTTTATGGCGGTGACCTGATGCAGTCATACCGCCTGTATACGCTGGCATTGGCCAAAGCCCCTGAACTGGGTGCTATGAACCGTTTAAAAGAATTCAAATATTTATCAACCGAAGCAAAATGGCGGCTGGCTGCAGCATACAAAATGGCAGGACAGGATAATACAGCTTTGGATCTTATCAGCGGGCTCCCCACCAGCTTTGAAGAAAGAACTTCCCCGGGTAATACTTTTGGTTCAGCACTGCGTGACCAGGCCATGGTTTTTGAAACCTTACCATCATGGGCCGGAATGCAAAAGCGGCTGAATTATTGCCGGGCATTGCTGCAAAATTATCGCAGGATAACTGGTACAGCACCCAAACAACGGCCTATGCATTAATTGCCATTGCAAAATACTGTGGTAAAAATCCGGGTGGAGCTAAAATAATGGCCGCAGGAACTGTTGATGGGAAAAATATTGACCTCAACTCAAATTCATACATCAAACAAATACCCATACTGTTCACCAAAGGCAGCAGCAATGTTGTGATCAGCAACAAAGGCAGCAATATGCTGTATGTGCGGATGATCACACAGGGGCAACCACTTGCCGGGGACTCCATTAAAATAAATAACAACCCGGCTGTATTGAATATGAATGTGAGTTATGTTTCGCGAAACGGTACTGCCATCGACATCAATAAACTTTCACAGGGTACCGATTTTGTTGCAAAAGTGGTGATAACCAATCCGGGTAAACGCGGTAATTATACAGAAATGGCCTTATCACAGATTTTTCCGAGTGGCTGGGAAATTTTAAATGCCAGGATGATGGATGGTGAAGGTGCTTTTAAATCAGCTGCATCTGCTTACCAGGATATCCGTGATGACCGGGTGTACACTTATTTCAATCTCAAAAGCGGTCAAACAGTTACCTATTATATACAGCTGAATGCTTCTTACCTGGGCCGTTTCTTCCTGCCCGGCACCTATTGCGAAGCCATGTATGATAACATATCACGGGGGGGGGGGGGGGAAGGGGGGGGGGGGGGGGAACAAAAGGACCAATTTTTGGCGGGGGGGGTGGGGGGTGGGAGAGGCCGGGGTTTGGGGCTGGTGGGTGTCCGGGAAAAACAGGGGGGGGTTTTTATTGGTTGTTAAAGTATAAAGGAAAATTTAATTTTTGGGGAGGGATTTTTGTTATGTTTTTTTTTTTTCCTGTTTTAATTTAATTTTTTTGGGGGGGTAGAAAAAAATGGAAATTTATCGGTATTTTGTTTTTGGGGGGTGAAGGGGGGGGGGATTGGGATAGGGGGGGGGGGGGGGGGGGGGGTAAAACATACGGAGCCCGCTGTGTTATGACAATCTCTTTCTGAGCTGATGCAGGAAGTTAAAGGAAGTTCATCAAAATGGATTAATGATAATAAATTGAGGCAGGTAAATTTAACTGGCAGGAAGGGTTTGGTGCATTTTCATACAGCAAATCCCAATTGCCAAAACTTATTGAATATGTGAAGAACCAGAAAGCACATCATAAGAAAAAAACGTTTATTGATGAATACAAAGAATTTTTAAAAGCATTTGAGGTGGATTTTGATGAAAAGTATATTTTTAAAGAACTGGAAGATTAGAATCTATCGTCCCAACGGGACTTGGGTTCATTCAGGTTTTTGTTTTTTATCAATCTCAAATGCCTACGGCATTAAAATCTGGATAACGATAATTTAAATATGTCCCGTTAGGGACAACAAACCGGTAGAAAACAGTTCGATATATACAACATGTCCCGTTAGGGACAATAGATTGGTAGAAAACAGTTCGATATATACAACATGTCCCGTTAGGGACAACAGATCGGTAAAAAAAAATCATGAATTCAAAATGTCCCGTTAGGGACAATAGGTAAATGCACAGCATCTCAAGTATACGTTCTAAAATTATATCTTTTCGCAAGTCAACAATAATCAAAATCCTGTTGGCAGCTGGTCTATTAACCTGGTTCTGGTTTTCTCTTCCCAACAAATTATTCCATGCACCAACCTCGTATGTAATTGAAGATAAGGACGGCAACCTGCTAAATGCAACCATTGCAGCTGATGGCCAATGGCGATTTCCATACAATAAAAATGTACCGCAAAAATTCATCGAATGTATCACCACCTTCGAAGACAAACGCTTTTTCAAACATCCCGGTGTTGACCCGGTTGCCATAGTAAGGGCCATCATCAAAAACATAAAAAATAAAACGGTTGTACAGGGCGGCAGCACCATTTCGATGCAGGTGATCAGGCTTTCCAAAAAAAATAATAAAAGGAATACCTGGAATAAAATAAAAGAAAGTATTCAGGCAGTAAGGCTGGAACTGTCTTTTTCAAAAAAAAATATCCTGGCCTTATATGCCGGCAATGCTCCTTTTGGAAGCAATATTGTTGGTCTTGATGCTGCGGCATGGCGTTATTACGGGCGCAGCGCCGAAAAACTAAGTTGGGGTGAAATGGCTGCCCTGGCTGTTTTACCCAATGCCCCATCCCTGGTACATCCCGGCAAAAACAGGAATGTGTTGCTGAAAAAAAGAAACAGGCTGCTCGACAATTTACTGGAAGCCGGCAGGATCGACAGTACAGGCGCAGCACTCGCCAAACTGGAACCATTACCCGATGAACCTTTGCGGCTTCCACAGGATGCACCGCATTTGTTACAGCGTTTCATAAAGGATAATAAAACATGGCAGCAGGAAACAACAATCAAAACAACCATTGACGGCCGCCTGCAAAAAATATTGCCGGTATGGTACAGCAACACCAGGCTGTTCTGAAAGGAAATGGCATCAATAATGTATGTGCGCTGGTACTTGATGTGGAAACCGGGAATACACTGGCTTACGTGGGCAACATAAAAGATGCAGGCAATATTGAAATGGAAGCGGATGTAGATGTGATAGCAGCGCCACGAAGCCCGGGCAGTGCATTGAAACCAATTCTGTATGCAGCCATGTTACATGACGGGTTGATCTTACCCAATTCATTGATTGCAGATATACCAACGCAAATAGGCAGCTATGCGCCAAAAAATTTTGACCTGGGTTATGATGGTGCAGTCCCTGCACACAGGGCTTTGTCAAGGAGTTTAAATGTACCCGCTGTAAAAATGCTGCAGCAATATAAATACCAGCGCTTTTATGAAACACTGCAACAGGTTGGCATAACCACTTTAAACAAACCCGCAGATTTTTATGGATTGAGCCTGATCCTCGGCGGTTGTGAAGTAACCATGTGGGACCTGGCCGGCGTTTATGCTTCCATGGCACGTACTTTAAATCATCAGAAAAAAAATCATGGAAAATTGGATGCAAAAGATTTTCATCCGCCAAATTATATCGCATCCAAAGATCCGGTAACCATCAACGGCATCCGGTCAACAGTCCTTTTGATGCAACTTCCATCTGGTTCACCTTTAATGCCATGCAGGAAGTGATGCGACCGGGCGAAGAGGGATTGTGGCAACAGTTTTCTTCCTCCAAAAAATTGCCTGGAAAACCGGTACCAGCTTTGGTTTCAGGGATGGCTGGGCAATAGGTGTCACGCCTGAAAACGTGGTGGCTGGGTGGGTTGGCAACACTGAGGGTCAAGGCAGGCCGGGATTGATGGGCGTGCAGACTGCTGCTCCCGTTCTATTTGATATTTTCCGGATCCTTCCAAATAATAACTCCTGGTTTGAAAAACCAACATACAATTTTATGTATGTGCCGGTTTGCAGGCAATCCGGTTTTCGGGCAAATACGGATTGCCCAGATATAGATACCCTGTTCATGCCACCCAATGCGATCAAAGTTTCACAATGCCCATACCATAAATTAATTCACCTGGATGTAACCGGCAATTTCAGGGTGACCGAATCCTGTGAACCACCATCAAATATGTTGCACAAAAGCTGGTTTATTTTATCACCGGCCATGGAATATTATTACAGGCAACGCAATATCGATTATGTATCCCTCCCTCCTTTTAAACCAGGCTGTGATCCATTGGGTACCGGCAGCCTAACCGGTAAACTGATCGAGATCATGTACCCGCAGGCCGGCGCAAAGATCTATGTACCCCTTGAAATTAATGGTGAACGTGGAAGAACGGTTTTCACAGCAGCACACCGCAGGGCCGGTGCAAAAATATTCTGGAGTCTTGATGATGCATTCATAGGAACTACACAAAATTTTCACCAGTTGGGTTTAAATCCTTCCCCGGGAAAACACGTCATCACTTTGGTGGATGAAAATGGCACCGGTGTTTCCAGGCAGTTTGAAGTATTGGAAAAAGAAAACCGTTGAGTTGTTGCGGTGCCGGTAACATTAAATAATTCTTCTTACTTTTAAGTTTCTTAATCACATAAAAAGTTTTTACTATGCCAATACGTATGGAAGATGATCCCCAGGATCAACAGGACTATGATGACAGTAATACCTCGGGAGGAAGAACAACCGGTGGCGGTGGCGGATTGCTGGCTTTATTGCCCCTGCTCCTTTCTTTATTCAAAGGCGGTGGCGGCGGTAAAAAAATATTGTTGCTCGTGGTAGCAGGTGCAGCAGCTTATTTTTTCTTTTTCAGGAACGGTTCCGGCGGTGGCGGAACAGAGGTCATACAAAATCTTTTTTCACAAAGCGGGTATAGTTTTAGTCCCGACCAGTTTAAAAAAGCCAGTGTTTATGAAGGGCTTGCGGATGACAACACAAAAAATCCCCTGCCCGAAATGGTTTCTTTATTACGTTTTGCCCCTGACCGGAAAAACCAGGGACAACAGGGATCCTGTGTGGCCTGGAGCAGTACCTATGCCGCCCGTACCATTGTAGAAGCTGCATCAACCGGGCAAACCGGTAACAACACAGCTTACAGCCCGGCCTATGTTTATAACCAGATCGGACTGGAAGGTTGCCAGGGCGCCTATATTCAAAACGCCATGGAATTAATGACCAAAAAAGGCGTGGTTACCTACAATGATTTTCCTTATACCGACCAGGATTGCAGCAGGCAACCTAATTCGGTGCTCGACAATAAGGCAGCACAGAACAAAATGCTTGGTTTTACGCGGTTAACCGATGGCGAAAGTGTACAGGGCATCAGTGTTCGTGCAATAAAGAACATTTGGCAAAGGATGCACCGGTGGTGATCGGTATGATGGTTGGCGGTTCATTCATGCAAAGTATGATGGGTAAGGAAATGTGGGCACCTACCAATGAAGACAGCAGCCAGATGGGCTTTGGCGGCCATGCCATGTGCGTGATCGGCTACGATGACCGCAAACAGGCTTTCCAGATCATGAACAGCTGGGGGCCCGAGTGGGGTGTTAACGGTGTGGGATGGGTGCGGTATGCCGACTTTAAGGAATTTGTACGTGAAGCTTATGGCATTGACCCGATGCCCAAGCGGGGTGCAGCAGTGAGTACTGTTTTTGAAGCTGCCATTGGTTTGGTAAAGAATGATGATAAACAATACATCCCGTTAAAATTAAAAGCAGGTAATGTTTTTGAAACGGTTGGTACAGTTGAACCCGGCACCAAATTTAAAATGGAAATAAAA
Source organism: Chitinophagaceae bacterium (assembly GCA_016703625.1). Taxonomy (GTDB): domain Bacteria; phylum Bacteroidota; class Bacteroidia; order Chitinophagales; family Chitinophagaceae; genus Ferruginibacter. The sequence goes on from JADJBP010000013.1 coordinate 71,181, forward strand.
AATTCAACCGAGTGCTATATTTATATTTTCGGGCAGGAAACGGATGGCAGCAGTTATACATTATTTCCTTATCCCGGTAAAGAGGATGCTACCAAAACTTCTTTTTCGCCGTACTGCGGCATTACAGGCTACCGTTTATTTCCCCGCGGAAAAAGTTTAGTGCCGGATAATGTCGGTACCAAAGATGTATTTGCAGTGGTAGTCACAAAACGGGCCATTGACTGGTTTGCAGTAAATAACCTGATCTCAAAAAATAGTGGAGCCGGTTTTGCCGCAAAAGTTGCCGGTGCATTAAACCAAACCGGAGTTCCAAATGTGCGTTTTGCATCCGGCAACGGGGGCACCATAAATTTCAGGACAGATAATGCAAACCAGGAAGTGGTCATTGGTGTGGTGGAAGTGAATAAGTAAAATTTCACGGGCTTTGTGCTTTTGAAAATCCGGCGGGGAAATAAATTGTTAAAAAAAGTTTGGAATTTATTATATGCCGTAAAACCGTTTCCATTTATGGTTGTAGAGATACGTTATATGGAATGCTATTCTGAGATCTACAACCTTGCCTGCCGGCCTTGCTCCGCTGAAGCTTTGCGAAGGCGAGCAGGCAGGTCTGCAATCTAAAATCTACAATCTAATATTTCATGTCAAACGCAAAACAATTCCTGCAACTCATAAAACACCCGGTTAAATTCCGGATCTTCCTTTTATCCAAATTACCCAGCGCCTTTTTTTCCGGTGTAAGGGTACTGCAGGCAGATGAAAAAAAATGCAGCGTAAAAGTTCCTTATAAATGGTTCAGCCAAAACCCTTTTAAGAGCACATATTTTGCCTGCCTGGCAATGGCTGCTGAAATGAGTACCGGTGTTTTGGCATTGGCACATATTTATAAACGTGAACCGGCAGTAAGCATGCTGGTATTGAAAGTAGACGGAAATTTTATCAAAAAAGCAACCGGCATCACCATATTTACCTGCGAAGACGGGCTGGTCATCAAACAAACCATTGAAGATGCCATCATGAGCAATGAAGGGAAAATTATAACTGCAAGGTCTTATGGCCGGAATGCAGCAGGTGAGATCGTGGCTGATTTTGCCATAACCTGGAGCTTTAAGGTTAAATTGGTTACAACCTGATATAAATCAGGGTCTCCAACTGTTTATTTATGTAAATTGCACGTCCCCGGTTCTTTTAAAGAAAGCCTGGGGAAATTTACAAAAAACTTAACCCGGTATTTACCGGCATAGAAAATAATAAATAAAAAAATATCTCCACTATTCATTGTATGATGACCGGAGTCAAATATTGATCATGGCAAAAGACTTACGTAAACAGGAAGCTTTAGACTATCATTCAAAGGGCCGGCCGGGCAAAATAGAAGTAGTCCCCACAAAAGAGGCTAAAACACAAAGAGACCTTTCACTTGCATACTCTCCCGGCGTTGCAGAACCCTGCCTGGAAATAGCAGCCAATCCTGAAGATGTTTATAAATATACTGCCAAGGGAAACCTGGTAGGTGTTATCAGTAATGGTACAGCCGTATTAGGACTGGGCAATATCGGCCCCGAAGCGGGTAAACCGGTAATGGAAGGTAAGGGTGTACTGTTTAAAATATTTGCAGATATTGATGTGTTTGATATCGAAATAAACGAAACCGATCCCGAAAAATTTGTGCAGATCGTTCAGGCCCTGGAACCAACTTTTGGCGGCATTAACCTGGAAGATATTAAAGCACCTGAATGTTTTTATATTGAACAGGAATTAAAGAAGCGCTGCAAAATCCCCATTATGCACGATGATCAGCATGGCACTGCCATCATCAGTGCGGCGGCATTGCTGAATGCACTGATCATCCAGAAAAAGAAAATTGAAAAAGTAAGATTTGTAGTAAGCGGTGCCGGGGCTGCGGCTATGGCCTGCATACAGTTATACGAATCGCTGGGCGCCAAACACAGCAACTTTATGGTTTTTGACCGTAAAGGGATCCTGTACAAGGGAAGGCCTGATGTGGAAGCACTGAAAATGAAGTTTTGTGTGGACGAAAAATATGCAGACTATGATCTTGCCAAAGCGATGAAAGATGCTGATGTATTCATAGGTTTGAGTACGGGGAATGTTGTTTCGGCTGAAATGGTGAAAAGCATGGCTAAGAACCCCATTGTTTTTGCTATGGCCAATCCCGATTCCGAGATCAACTATGATGTTGCGGTAGCTGCCCGGAAAGATATCATTATGGCAACCGGCCGCAGTGATTTTCCCAACCAGGTCAATAATGTCCTCGGCTTCCCTTATATATTCCGGGGTGCCCTCGATGTAAGGGCAACTGCCATTAATGAAGCCATGAAACTTGCTGCCGTAAAGGCTTTGGCCGAACTGGCCAAAGCACCTGTACCGGATATGGTTAACCTTGCGTACAATGAAAAGACCATAATTTTCGGCCCGCAATATATCATTCCAAAACCACTTGACCCGCGTTTATTGTCAACCGTGGCTCCTGCGGTTGCCAGGGCTGCCATGGAAAGCGGCGTAGCAAAATATCCCATCATCGATTGGGAAGCATATATCGAAACATTGAACAGCCGTCTCGGACTGGATAACCAGTTGAGCCGTGTGATCGGATCCAAGGCCAGGAATGACCCTAAGCGGGTTGTTTTTGCCGATGCAGAAAATATCAAAATATTAAAAGTTGCACAGCTGGTCATGGAAGAAAATGTAGCCTACCCGATACTGTTAGGTAAAGAAGAAAAGATCAGGAGACTGGCTGAAGAAAACGGGATCGACCTGGAAGGCATGCCCATCATGAATCCCAAGGATGACAAACATGAAGATCTGAGAAAGCTTTATGGTGACCAGTTTTTGAAAAAGGCACCGCAAGGGTGTTAATAAATACGAGAGCTACAAGGCGATGAAAGACCGTAACCATTTTGGATGCATGCTGATAGAGAACGGTGAAGCGGATTGTATGATCAGCGGTTTAAGCCGGAGTTATCCCGACACCATCCGCCCTGCATTGCAGATCATCGGAACAGAAGAAGGGGTTAGCAAAATTGCGGGTATGTATATCATGTTCACCAAACGCGGTCCGCTGTTTTTGGCCGATACAACGGTTAACTTTTAAAAAAACCGGTACACGTTTTACAATTGGGCAGTTCGATCCGTTCCATATTCAATATGGTGTTGATCGCAGTCGTAGATGCTCAAACAAAAAGTAAAACTGATACCAGGGATGTTGTTAAAAAAAGTAAATGGTGGAAACGTAAAAACGATGTACAGAATCAGGAGTAGTTTTTGAAGTAAGATATACGAAGTACAGTGTACGGCGTATAATGTAGAACATTATAAACAATTTAAAGATTCATACTTTCGTACATCGTACAATGTACATCTAACATAAATATTGTACATCCTCATAAACAATTTAAATATTCATACTTTCGTACTACTGATAATGTACTTCTAACACATAAACTGAATGCTTTTTTTTAACCATTTTGGCCGGTACATTTTAATGATCCGCGGCATGTTTACCAGGCCCGAGAACATGCGCATGTACTGGAAAGAACTCATGCACCAGTGTGTTGAAATAGGTATTGGATCGCTTGGCATCGTGATCATCATCTCGGTTTTTATGGGTGCCGTTAGTGCCGTTCAAACTTCCTATCAACTGGTTAGCCCGCTGATACCGGCAACCACCATCGCTCAAATAGTACGGGATACAGTTATCCTTGAATTTGCACCAACAGTGGTATGTATCGTACTGGCCGGTGTTGTGGGCAGTAAGATCGCCAGTGAACTGGGCAATATGCGGGTGAGTGAACAGATAGACGCACTGGAAATTATGGGCATCAATACCAAATCGTACCTGATCATGCCAAAAATTGCAGCCTGTTTACTTACGATACCCATGCTCGTTGTATTATCAATGGTACTGGGCATTTTAGGCGGCCGGCTGGCAGGCACCGCTACAGGTATTATTTCCACTGATGCCTATGACATGGGATTGCTGATGAACTTTATACCTTATAATGTATTTTTTGCGCTGGTAAAGGCATATACTTTTGCATTTATCATCAGCACCATACCATCGTATTATGGTTACTATGTTAAAGGCGGTGCCCTGGAGATCGGAAGAAGCAGCACGAAAAGTGTGGTAGTAGCCTGCGTAATGATCTTATTTGCTGATTATATCCTTGCGGCGCTGTTACTCGATAAGTCGTAACAGTTGCCCCCATCTCAGCCCCGGCGGAGAAAAAGGAGAACCTGTTTTTTTAAATTTTGCTACAATAAGCAGAGCACAAAAATTCCGCCTGCCCGCGGATTGGTATATTATGATCGAATTTAAAAACATAAAGAAAAGTTTCGGCGATAAAGTGGTGCTGGATGATGTGAGCCATATTATGGAAACGGGTAAGGCCAATTTAATTATTGGCCAGAGCGGCAGCGGAAAAACAGTTTTACAAAAATGTCTGGTAGGATTATTTGAACCAAATTCCGGCGAGATCATTTACGACGGGCATAGTTTTACGGATATGAATGTTGATGAAAGAAAAGAACTGCGGCAGCAGATCGGTATGTTGTTCCAGGGCTCGGCCCTGTTCGACAGCATGACGGTAGAACAGAATATCATGTTCCCGCTGGATATGTTCACCACAAAAACCTTTTCCGAAAAACTTAAGCGAGTGAATGAAGTGCTGGAAAGGGTAAACCTCGAAGATATCAACAAAAAATTCCCGGCAGAATTAAGTGGCGGTATGAAAAAAAGGGTGGGCATTGCCCGTGCCGTTGTACTCAATCCCAGGTATTTGTTTTGCGATGAGCCCAATTCAGGGCTTGATCCGCAGACATCCATGGTGATCGATAAACTCATCCTGGATATTACCCGTGAGTTTAACACAACCACGGTGATCAATACCCACGACATGAACAGTGTAATGGAAATGGGCGAAAATATCATTTACCTCTACGAAGGCAAAAAAGAATGGACCGGCAATAAAAAAGACATCATCTTCTCTGATAATAAATTACTCAACGAATTCATTTTTGCTTCTGAGTTTTTACAGGATGCCAAAGATATGCGTATGCTGGAAGCCAGGGGAAAGATCAGTGATGACAGGGATATGGGTAAGATGCTGAAGGGTGATAAACTGGATTAGGATCAAGACCGGACATCCGTTCCAGGAAAATCGCTGCCAGGTTAATATTCCTGTAACCAAAATATCTCTTTCGCCAATCGCCTTATCTCCCTTATCTTTGCGGCATTCATAATTAATTTTTCATTATCAATTATCAATTAATCCATGGCTGTTTTAGTTAACAAAAATTCCAAAATAATTGTACAGGGCTTTACCGGTACCGAAGGCACTTTCCATGCTACGCAGATGATCGAATACGGCACTAAAGTAGTTGGTGGAGTTACACCGGGTAAAGGCGGCAGCACGCACCTGGATAAGCCTGTATTCAATACAGTGGCTGATGCCGTTAAAACAACCGGCGCCGATGTGAGTATCATTTTTGTTCCCCCGGCATTTGCCGCCGACGCCATCATGGAAGCTGCTGATGCAGGTATTGCATTGGTTGTTTGTATAACCGAAGGCATACCGGTACAGGATATGGTGAAAGTGAAGAATTATTTACAAAATAAGGAAACAAGATTGGTTGGACCTAACTGCCCCGGTGTAATTACAGCAGAAGAATGTAAAGTGGGTATCATGCCCGGCTTTGTTTTTAAAAAAGGAAGAGTGGGTATTGTATCCAAATCTGGTACACTTACTTACGAAGCTGCTGACCAGGTAGCCAAGGCAGGACTTGGGATTTCAACAGCTATCGGGATCGGTGGCGATCCCATCATTGGCACCACCACCAAAGAAGCGGTTGAATTATTCATGAATGATCCCGAAACCGACGCGATCGTTATGATCGGCGAAATTGGCGGTGGTATGGAAGCCGAAGCGGCACACTATATTAAATCAACCGGAAACAAAAAACCCGTGGTTGGTTTTATCGCCGGGCAAACAGCACCTCCCGGCCGCCGTATGGGCCACGCCGGAGCCATTGTTGGCGGCGCCGATGATACCGCGGCTGCTAAAATGAAGATCATGGCAGAATGTGGTATTCATGTAGTGGCCAGCCCTGCCGATATTGGTAAAGTGATGGCTGAAGTGATGAAGAAGTAATTACCTGTAATATATTTTACTGATCCCCTGATATATTTCGGGGATTTTTTCCAGTGCCAGTAGTCTGCCGGTAAGTGGAGAAGCCAGAAATATGATATAAATTTTTCTTTCCGTCTTCTTTGACCGGCGATAAGAAAAAGAACCGGAACTTTCGTCCCGGCCCCTAAAGTATAGCCATGAAATAAAACTTTTCAGGATAATAAATACCCGAATCGTTTCCGTATATAAGACAAAATCTGAGCCAATTTGATTAAAGCTTCTTTTTAATTAATTGTTAAAGAAGTTTTTGAGTGCAGTTTATGCAAATTGCTTTACAAAACCATCTAACTGTTAATTGTAATTTTTTCATGGCAGCTGCAACTGCTGCACAACAAATTGTATCTTGTAATTAAATACCCGATTATGTGTTTAAAAAAATTGTTCCTGGTTATTTTTTTGTTAACCGGGATCACATCTACCAATATGGCCCAGGTTAAAAATGATTATGCTGCAAACTGGAAGAAAGTAGAAGCCCTGGAAAAGAAAGGGCTTACCAAAACCGCACTCCAGGAAGTGCTGGTTATTTATAACCTGGCCATTAAAGATAACCAGGATGCCCAGCAGATAAAAGCCTCCATGTACCAGGTAAAATACCGGAATATGGTGGAGGAAGACAGCCATGAGAACAATATATTTTTTGTTGACACCCTGATTGCAAAAGCAAAAGCCCCTGCAAAAAATATCCTGCAAAGTATGCAGGCCTGAAATGTTCTGGCAATACCTGCAGAATAACCGCTGGAAATTTTATGACCGCACCAAACTGGCTGAAGAAAAAAGTAAGGATATTACCACCTGGAGTATTGATAAATTGTATGCAACGATCACAAAATTGTATAATGCCTCTTTACAAAATGATGCCCTTTTAAAAAACACGAAACTGGAAGGGCTTGATGCCATCATCATCAAAGGAGAAAATACAAGACAGCTTCGCCTACCCTCTACGATTTTTTAGCACACCGGGCACTGGAGTTTTTATGAATGACGAGGATGGGGTTACCAAACCCGCTTACCGGTTTACAATTGATGATGCAGCTGCTTTTGCCAATGCACCTGAATTTATCAAAGCTTCATTTAAAACAAAGGATACAGCCTCGCTGCAACATAAGGCCCTGCTGCTTTTACAGGATATCCTAAAATTTCATATTGCTGATGCAAACCCGGATGCCTTGATCGATGCAGACCTGGTACGGCTAAACTTTGTAAACAGTAATGCAGTACCTGACGGAAAAGAAAAACTATTTGAAGAAGCTTTACTGGCAATCGAACAAAAATATACCAACAATCCTGCCATTGCACAGGCCATGTATTTACGTGGTACAATTTATTATACCCGTGGCCAGGAATTTGAGCCCTTTACCAAAACCCAAAACCAATTCGAAATAAAAAGGGCAAAAGATTTATTTGAAGTTATTTATGCCAGGTTCCCAAGATCAGAAGGAGGCATTAATGCCAAAAATGCAATTGGCCAGATTGAACAACCTTCATTGAATATTGAAACAGAGAAAGTGAATCTACCGCTGCAACCCTTCCGCAGCCTCGTTAAATACAAAAACATCAAAACCCTATACCTGCGTGTTATTAAAACAACCAGGGATGAAATAAAAACCCTTGATAAAAGGGATTATGAAAAGACCTGGAAAGCCTATACAGACCTGAAGCCTGTAAAAAGCTGGAGCATCAACCTGCCCGACCTGCAGGATTTCCAGGAGCATGCCATCGAAATAAAAATAGACGGGTTACCAAATGGTATTTATTTCATACTGGCCAGTATCGATCCCGGTTTTTCACTCAACAAAAATATTATTGCAAAGCAACAGACCTATGTAAGCAGGATCAGTTACCTGCATACCAATACCAATGATTATTATGTGCTTGACCGGGATAATGGGCAGCCACTGGCCAATGCATCCGTTCAGTTCTGGGAATCAAAATATAATTATACCAGCAGCAGGTATGAAGAGATCAAAGCAGAAAAATACACAACCGATAAAAACGGATTCTTTAAACTGAAAGAAAATAAAGAGTACCGGAATTTTTTACTGCAGGTTAACTATGGCGCTGATGAGCTGTTCATGGATGAATCCGTGTATAACGGCTATTACAACAGCTATGTTACAGAAAAAGAAAAACGCACATTCCTGTTTACCGACCGGTCCATATACCGCCCCGGGCAAACACTTTATTTTAAAGGCATCGTCATTTCAAAAGAAAAAGATATTTCAAAAAGCGCTGTCATACCCAACTTCAAAACCGTTATCCAGTTAAAGGATGCCAATGGACAAAAATCTGCAGAGCTTTCTGTTACAACCAATGAATTTGGAAGTTACAACGGCAGTTTTCGTTTGCCGGAAGGTGTAATGAACGGCAATTTCAGTATTTATGATACCACTACGAAAACGGCATATGGTTTCAGCGTGGAAGAATACAAACGCCCCAAATTTTTCACCGAGGTACAAAAACCAAAAGGTACATACCGCATCAACGACAGCATTGAAGTAACCGGTACTGCAAAAGCCTATGCCGGCAATAATATTGATGGCGCCAAAGTGAGTTACCGCGTGGTGCGTAAAGTTCGTTATCCCATCTGGTGGGGATGGGGCTATTTTAAACGATTCCCAATAGGGAATACAGAAGAAATGGAGATCACCAACGGCATAACCCAAACCGATGCAAAAGGCGAATTTAAAATTACATTCAAAGCCATACCCGATGAAACGGTTGATAAAAAGGACCAGCCCACATTTTATTATGAAGTAAGCGCTGATATTACCGACATCAACGGCGAAACGAGAAGTGGCAATACCTCAGTAGCCGTTGCTTACCAGGCCCTGCAACTGAATATTGATTTGCCCGAAACCCTGCCGGCCGATAGCCTGAAAAACTTAAAAATCACCAGCACCAACCTGAACGATATTTTTGAGAAGACAAACGTTCATGTTACAATAACCAGACTTATTTCACCGGCAAAAATTTTCAGGGAAAGATACTGGCAAATGCCGGACCAGTTTATGATGAGCAGGAATGAATACGAAGGTTATTTCCCTTATGATATTTATAAGGATGAAGATCAGGTGGCTAAATGGCCATTGGGTGATATCATCGTAAATAAAACAGATAGCACAAAGGAAAATAATCAATTTTCAATATCCAATGTTCAATTTTCAACCGGCTGGTACAAGATTGTAGCTACCACAAAAGATAAATACGGTGAATTGGTTAAAGCGGAAAAATATATTAAGCTCCTGAGCAGTACTGAGCGAAGTCGAAGTATCGAAGGGGCGGGCAAGGTTCCGAGCGGAGTCGAGGAACCGGTCACTGTAAGGGTTATTAAAGGCAACGCTGAACCCGGCGAACAGATCAGTTACAACATATCAACGGGTTTTGATAATATCTGGCTGATCCATTCCTTCAGCAAAATGGATAAGTCAAATATGTTCACATATAAAACAATTACCAATACCCAGTCTGCGCCGTTTAGTGTTTCGGTAACAGAAACTGACCGCGGCGGCATGGCCATGAGCTATGCCTTTGTAAAACACAACCGCGTATACAGAGGTAATGAAAGTTTCCCCATTCCCTGGAACAACAAAGACCTGAACATCAGTTACGAAACCTTCCGGGATAAAATATTACCCGGCAGCGAAGAAAAATGGAAAGTGAAAATAACCGGTAACAAAGGAGAAAAAGTTGCTGCCGAAATGCTGGCGGGGATGTACGATGCCAGTCTTGACCAGTTTAAACCACATAACTGGTTAAGGCCCGCGATATGGCCCGGTTTGTATAATACAACCAGCTGGACGGGTGGTGGATTTTCAAAAGTAAATTCAGAGGAATTTAATAAAAGGGATTATGAATACTTACAGGCCATTGCAAAATCATATGACCAACTTTTAAATGCACATGCTTATTATGGAGGTTATTACAGGGATGGTATGGTACTGGGAAGTGAATCAATGCCCAATGCGGCTCCAGCACCTCCCCAGGAAAAAGGTAACGAGATAAGAAATGCAAACCTGGAAGAAGTGGTAAGAATATGGTATATAAACGGCAAACTGACATTTGTTTATGGCGAAAAAAATGAAAAGATTCCAGACAACAAACAACAAACAAACTGGTGGCCCAGTTCAAATCCGTAAAAACTTCAAAGAAACCGCCTTCTTCTTTCCCGATCTGCGAACAGATGCCGGAGGCAATATTGAATTTTCTTTTACCATGCCCGAAGCACTTACCCAATGGAAACTGATGACGCTGGCACATACCAAAGACCTGGCAACTGTTTACAGTACCAAAACAACGGTAACACAAAAGCCATTGATGGTACAACCCAATGCCCCCGTTTTATGCGTGAGGGTGATCATATGGAGTTCAGTGCAAAATTGTAAATCTTACCGATAAAGAATTAACCGGAATTGCAACGCTTGAATTATTAGATGCTGCCACAAATAAACCGGTTGATGGTTGGTTTAAAAATGTTTTTCCAAACCAGTATTTTACCGTTGCAGCCGGGCAAAGTGAAGTGGTAAAATTCCCGATGGAGATACCATTCAATTTCAATTCGGCCATGACATACCGCATCGTTGCCAAAGCAGGAGATAACAGCGATGGTGAAGAAATGGCCATTCCCATTTTAACCAACCGCATGCTGGTTACTGAAAGTATGCCGATCAATATGCGTAATCAAACTACAAAAACGTTCAGGTTTGATAAATTATTGAACAGCGGCAACAGCACCACCATTACCAATCATGCTTTAACTGTTGAATACACCAGCAACCCTGCCTGGTATGCGGTGCAGGCCCTGCCCTACTTAATGGATTACCCTTATGAATGTGCCGAGCAAACTTTCAACCGGTATTATGCAAATACGCTGGCTTCTTACATCAGCCGTTCCATGCCAAAAATTAAAACCGTTTTTGATCGCTGGAAAAATCTTGATACATCAGCATTAATGAGTAATCTTGAAAAAAATCAGGAATTAAAATCAGCCTTACTGGAGGAAACGCCCTGGGTTCTTGAAGCTCAAAATGAAACTCAGCAAAAGAAAAATATAGCGCTGCTATTTGATATGGTTCGCATGAGTGCAGAACAAAATAAAGCATTCAGCAAACTGAAAGAAATGCAAAGCAGCAATGGAGGCTTTACCTGGTTTAAAGGCGGCAGGGATGACCGCTACATGACCCAGTACATTGCAACCGGCATCGGCCATTTAAGAAAACTGAATGCATTGGCCGGGGATAATTATCAAAGCATAAAAACCATCATCGATAAAACGATCCCTTATCTCGATAAAAAAATAAAAGAAGATTATGATAATCTCATTAAAAATAAAGTAAAACTCAGCAACAATAATTTAAGCAGCATCCAGATCCAGTATTTATACATGCGGAGTTTTTCCCCGAGTATAAAATTGCAACTGCATCACAAACTGCCCATAATTATTTTACCGGGCAGGCAAAAAAATTCTGGCTCAGCAACAGCAAGTATATGCAGGCCATGATCGCCCTCGCATTACACCGCAGCAATGATGCAACAACACCAAAAGCCATCATCAAATCTTTAAAAGAGAACTGCCATCAGCAAAGAAGAAACGGGCATGTACTGGAAAGAATGGACAACCGGCGGATACTACTGGCACCAGGCCCCAATTGAATCGCAGGCCATGATGATAGAGGCATTTATGGATATTGATAAAAACATGGCTACCGTTGATGACCTGAAAACCTGGCTGCTCAAACAAAAACAAACGCAGCACTGGAAAACAACCAAGGCCACTGCTGAAGCCTGTTACGCCCTTTTGCTTGGTGGCAATAACTGGCTGGCAGAAGAAAAAGAAGTAACCATCAATTTAGGCAACACGGTTGTAAAAAGCACTGATGATGCTGCCGAAGCCGGAACCGGCTACTTCAAAAAAAGATTTGAAGCCAATAAAGTTAGTCCGGCAATGGGGAATATATCTGTATCAGTGAAGCCTTCCAAAGCCTCCCCATCGGGGGGCGGTTTGGAGGGGGCGTCGTGGGGCTCTGTTTACTGGCAATACTTCGAAGACCTCGACAAAATAACCCCTTACGCTACACCATTAAAACTGGTAAAGAAATTATTCATCGAAAAAAATTCAGACAAAGGGCCAGTATTGGTGGCACTGGCAGATGGTGCCCAGCTAAAAGTTGGCGATAAAGTAAAAGTGCGTATCGAATTAAAAGTTGACCGCGACATGGAATATATTCACATGAAAGACATGCGTGCAGCCTGTATGGAACCCACCAATGTGATCAGCGAATATAAATACCAGGGCGGACTGGGATATTACGAAAGTACCAAAGATGCCAGTACCAATTTCTTCTTTGGCTGGCTGGCAAGGGGCAGTTATGTTTTTGAATATCCCATGTTTGTAACGCATGCAGGTAATTTCAGTAATGGAATCACAACGATACAGTGTATGTATGCTCCAGAGTTTACAAGTCATAGTGAAGGCATAAGGGTTACGGTGGAATAATGAATTGAATGATGAGTTAATTTGTCAGAGGTTTTGTATTTTTAATTCAAAACTAATCATTCATAATTCATAACTGCTTATCATGTCAAATGAACAGGCCTATTCGATCCCAATCCGTTTCCGCAGGATGGAAAATATGCATATCATTTTCTGGTTATTAAAAGATATCAGTTGGTGCATGATCTGGAAACCTCTTGGTATCGCTAATGATCTTTCCTACTTTAATTATTGCTATAGTCATTTCAATTAAAAACCGGCAATATGTAAGCGAGGTCTGTCATAACTGGGCTATCGTGTTCTGGATCACTGCCAACTCCTACTGGATGGTCAGTGAATTCTTTGAATTTGAAGAGTCACTGGTATATGGCGGTATCAGCTATAAATATATTGCCATCATCCCGTTCAGTATAGGTATCCTGATACTGGCATATTATTACCTGGTTTTTAAGATAATCTATAAAAAGCAGGCTGAAACCATGTAATCCAATTAATTTATCTTTGCCGCTCAATTTCAGATTAATATGTACAGATCTCATACCTGCGGCGAATTAAGGCTAGCAGACATTAACAAAGAAGTATCCCTTGCCGGCTGGGTACAAACCGTTCGTAAATTCGGCAGCATTACTTTTGTGGACCTGCGGGACCGTTATGGTATTACCCAATTGCTGTTTTCAGAAAGTTTAAATGCCACACTGGATGCCAATCCGCTGGGCAGGAATTTGTGCTGCAGGTAAAAGGAAAAGTAAATGAGCGTACCAGCAAAAATGCCAATATCCCCACCGGTGAAATTGAGATCACGGTCACTGAATTCAACATTTTAAATAAGTCGGCCGTTCCGCCTTTTTACCATACAGGATGATACCGATGGCGGTGATGATATCCGGATGAAATACCGTTTCCTGGATCTGAGGAGAAATGCGGTTAAGAAAAATTTAGAGTTGCGTTACCTGGTAAACCGTTCTGCAAGAAATTACCTGCATGAAAATAATTTCATGGATATTGAGACCCCGTTCTTAATTAAAAGCACGCCCGAAGGCGCCAGGGATTTTGTGGTTCCTTCCAGGATGAACCCGGGACAATTTTATGCACTGCCGCAATCACCGCAAACATTTAAACAGTTATTGATGGTGAGCGGTTACGACCGTTACTATCAAATTGTAAAATGTTTCCGTGATGAAGACCTGCGTGCCGACCGCCAGCCTGAGTTTACACAGATAGACTGTGAAATGGCCTTTGTGGAGCAGGATGATATTGTGCATATGTTTGAAGGTTTGATCAAACAGATCTTTAAAGATGTAAAAGGCATAGACTATACCGAAAAGATTGCACGCATGACCTGGGAAGATGCCATGTGGCGTTATGGCAACGATAAACCCGATATCCGTTTTGATATTTCCATTTGTAATTTAAAAAAGCCTGCAACTGTTTTTGTTGATAAAGAAGACCAGGCAGAACTGATCAGTGGCGTTGATTTTAAAGTTTTTGATGAGGCGGAAACTGTTGTGGCCATTGCCATACCGGGCTGCAGCGAATACAGCCGCAAGCAAACCGATGAATTAACGGAATGGGTTAAGCGCCCTCAAATTGGCATGAAGGGTTTGGTTTTTATTAAGTACAATGCAGACGGAACTTTTAAAAGCAGTGTAGATAAATTTTATACAGAAGATAAATTAAAAGCAATTGCTGAAGCAGCCAATGCCAAAACCGGGGATCTCATTTTAATTTTAGCGGGAGCAGAAGAAAGAACCCGTAAAGCCATCAGTGACCTCAGAATGTATATGGCAGATAAACTGGGTTTGCGTAAGCCAACCGAGTTTAAATTGCTGTGGGTGATGGATTTTCCGTTGTTTGAATATGATGAGGAAGGAAACCGCTGGGTTGCCCGTCACCACCCGTTCACATCGCCCAAGCCTGATCATATCAACATCATGATCAACAACAACCCGGTTATTGAAAATGCTGCAAAATATCTGGAACATCCCTATGCCGGCATCAAGGCCAATGCGTATGATATGGTGTTAAACGGAAATGAAATTGGAGGCGGTTCCATCCGTATCTATCAAAGAGAACTGCAGGAAAAAATGTTTGCCGCCCTGGGCATGGATGCAGCAGAACAGCAACATAAATTCGGTTTCCTGCTCGGCGCTTTTGAATATGGCGCCCCGCCGCATGGTGGTATCGCATTTGGGTTCGACAGGCTTTGTGCCATCTTAGGCGGCAGCGAAAGCATCCGTGATTTTATTGCATTCCCCAAGAATAATTCAGGAAGGGATGTGATGCTGGATGCCCCTGCAACCATTGATGACAAACAGTTTGAGGAGTTGCAGATCAAACTTGATCTAAAGAGTTAGCAATCGGAACGATACTGACAAATTTTGACCTTATAATTTTTTACTTTTGACTTCACTTCCTCCTTTAGCCGAACGGCTTCGACCAACTACGCTCGATGAACTGGTAGGACAGCAACACCTTACGGGTAAGGGAAGCATTCTTCGTACAGCCATTGAGCATGGCAAAATTCCCAGTATGATCCTCTGGGGGCCACCAGGTGTGGGCAAGACCACCATTGCCAACATCATTGCACAAACCTTACAGGTTCCTTTTTATACACTGAGTGCCATTTCTTCCGGGGTAAAAGAAGTACGGGAAGTAATTGAACTGGCAAAAAAGCAAAACAATGTTATTTTATTCATTGATGAGATACACCGTTTCAACAAAGGTCAGCAGGATGCTTTGCTGGGTGCCGTTGAAAAAGGGATCATCACACTGATCGGCGCCACTACAGAAAACCCATCCTTTGAAGTGAACAGCGCCTTGCTGAGCCGTACGCAGGTGTATATTCTAAAAGCTTTGGATAAAAAAGACCTGGTCGCTTTATTGAACCATGCCATCAACAATGATGCGGTTTTAAAAACAAAAAAAATTACATTAAAAGAAACAGAAGCGATCATCACTATTTCGGGAGGTGATGCCAGGAAATTACTCAACCTTTTAGAACTGGTAACCGATGCCCTTGGTAACAAGGCAGTAATAACAGATGAAATGGTGATGCAGGTTGCGCAACAACGCATTGCCCTATATGATAAAAAAGGTGAACAGCATTATGATATCATATCCGCCTTCATCAAATCCATCCGGGGCAGCGATCCGAATGCGGCTGTATATTACCTTGCCAGGATGATCGAAGCCGGTGAAGATGTAAAATTCATTGCCCGCCGTATGCTGATACTGGCCAGTGAAGATATCGGCAATGCCAATCCCAATGCTTTATTACTGGCCAATGCAACTTTTGATGCAGTAAATAAAATTGGGTATCCTGAATCACAATTGATATTATCGCAATGCGCCATTTACCTGGCAAGCAGTGCCAAAAGCAATGCAGCCACCGTTGCTATTGGCGCAGCCATGAGTGCAGTAAAGCAGCATGGCGACCTGCCCGTTCCCCTGCATATACGAAACGCACCCACGAAACTGATGAAGAACGAAGGCTATGGAAAGGGTTATGAGTATTCGCACAATTACGAAAACAATTTTTCACCGCAGGAATATTTACCGGCGGCAATCAGCGGCACTGCATTTTTTGAACCCGGTAAAAATGCACGCGAAGAAGAACTGCGGAAGTTTTTAAAAGCATTGTGGAAAGAGAAATATAAATATTGATAGCGTATCTATTTTTTTTTCTGTATGATCAGCCCGATAGAAGTAACCACAAACTTATCTACCTGTAATTTCAGATGTACATCCTGCTTATAAGGATATATATCCACCTTAAAATCTTCAGGCAATCCACCTAAGGCATAATCGGGCTCATCCACAAAATGGCCATCGGCCCGGAGCAGGGAAACAATTTTTTCAATATCTCTTTTCCGGTAAAATACCGAATCATTATTATCCTGCGTTTCATCATTGCTCGAAATATTATACTCAGTAGTGTGAACAGCCCAGCCACCGGGTTTCAGGGTCTTTAGCTGATTTCGCAGGAACGTGATCCCCTTTTCAATCGTTCCCAGGTGTTCGAAAGAACAACTGCTCCAGTTAAAATCAAAATCAACCAGGTCGCCCGGTATGTCATTCATATCAACGGCCCGGTAGCTTACCCTTTTACTGAATTCCTTTTGATCACAAATACCCCTTGTATTTAACTGCTCCGTACCAAAGCAAAGCTGGTTACCATTTTCCCATCCCATTTCAATTCCTTTCTCAGGAAAAATATCTGTCGCCGTGATATTACATCCATATTTGGCAAACACCGCCGGCAAAGGTTCTGTTCCCACAGCAAACACCAGCCCTTTTTTATCCCGGGCAATACAATCACGCTCCCACAATGCCTGCATGATATAAATAAACTCCCATTGCTTGCGGTGAAAATTGGGCTGCTCATCCAGTTCAAAACACCAGCGCTTAAACCAATTGGCTTTAAAATCCATGGCCTTGCACAACTCCGATCTTCTTACACCGAAGTCATAAACCAGGTCCGTGTTCCATTTCCTTTCATCCTGTTTCATACATTTTCATTTATAACATTGACCTGTATACTTTTAGATATTCTTTGGCCTTTTCTTCCCAGTTAAAATCATGGCCCCGCCTGATGATCCTGTCTGCCAAACCGTTCTGTTGATAAGTCTCCATTCCTTCCTTAAAAACCTGCAGCATTTTTTCCCCGTCAAAATCATCAAAATAAAAAGCAACATCCCGGCCGATCTCCGGTAAAGAGGTGAGCCCTGATAAAAAAAGCGGTTTGCCAAATGCCATGGCTTCAACAACAGGTGCGCCAAAACCTTCTGCCAGGGAAGGCAGTAAAAAAGCGGTACAGTTTTTTAAATACCAGGCCTTGTCTGGTTCTGATACAGGGCCCAGCATATGCAACCTGTCTGCAACGCCGGCCTTTTCAGCAAGCTGATTCATCATTTGAACGTAATCAGGTTCATCAAATTTACCCGCAACAATTAATTCCAGCCGCTCATCCTGTAAAAGCGGTAACAGGGTATGAAAGTTTTTTTTCCGGTTCACATATCCCATCGTAAATAAAAATGGCCTGCCGGGTAAATAGCGCATTGGTTTTTCAGGAGGGATATTTATATGATGAGTGCCGTTATGAATAACATGAACCGGTTTATTCTTTACATCCAGGTTCTCCATTACATCCTTTTTGCAATGATGCGAAATACAAACAATGGCATGGCTGTTGTCGATCAATTTCTGGGTCTTGCGTAAACTGTCTTCCTGTTCCTTTAATGATTTCCCTTCATGCAGGCAATTCAGATCATGAATGGTTAATAACACTTTGATCCTTTTATTGCCTGCAGGAAACACACGGCCCGATTGAAAAGGGGCATGCCATATATCACAATCCCATAAAAAAGGTTTCAAAAATTTTGGATGCCATTTTTTTTCTGTAATGCAGGCGGCATCCTTTCCAAGCGACCATTTTTCTGTTGATGGTACGTAAAAAGATATACGCCCCCCATGTTCTTTTTCCAGCGTGTTTTGTACATAAGTTCCTAAATTCAGGCAATAATGATATAAACCGGAATCCCTGTACCGCATTAAATCACAATCCAGGATGATCTTAAACATGGTAAAATGTTTTAACTGTTAATATTCCTCATTCAAACCCGTTTTTTACCCATTCACCCACTCTTTTTCTTTTGTAAAATTATTAATTATTAGCTTGATATAGATTTAATTATAAGCTATGACCCAGGCACAAACCGGTATGATAACAGAAAGGATAAACAGGCTTCTTTTTGTGAACTATATGCACCGGATTAAACCCGTTTTTAAAGCTTCATGTTTTTATCCTGAACACAATATTTACATTTTTATGAAAAAGGGTTCTGTTCAAAATCATAGCTGCACATGAGTTTGCACAGTTTTTACAGTTTTAAGCAAGGGTAACTTTAAAGCAGAAAGTATACCTTCTTCAAATTGATCGTTTACAACAGCCTGTAGATTTTTAATATGATGAAACGGATAATTTTTGATTGCGAAAGGATGAAACACGAGAACACGGGTTTATACCACTACTGTTTAAACCTGGGTAATCACCTCAGCAAATTTACAGCGCCCGGAATGGAAGCGCTCACTTTATACAGTCCGCCCGAAAAAAAATACCTGTTTGGCAAAAACACAGATCACATCATACAAACAGATCTTCATAAAATAAGGATGCCTGCACTGAAGCCATTTACGGTCTGGCATGCTGCTTACCAGGACAGCTATTACCTGCCTTTCAGGAATAAAAACATCAAAGTGGTACTTTCTGTTCATGACCTCAATTTCATGTACGATCCATCCAAGCCTGCATTTAAAAAACAACGGAACCTGCGCAGGCTGCAAATGCTTATTAACCGGGCCGATGTGATCATCTGCATGAGTGAATACACAAAAAATGATGTTGAATTTTTTTGTGATACCGTACATAAACCGGTACATGTGATCCATAACGGTACCAATACCTTAACTGAACCGCAACTGCTCAACAGGTCATACTTCCCTGTAAAACCTTTTATCTTTTCAATAGGAACGCTGTTGCCCAAAAGAATTTTCACAGCCTGTTGCCGCTGATCCAGGGCCAGGAGCATATGGAACTGGTGATCGCCGGGCGGATCGATGATGTGGATTACTATCAATCCATCCTGGATACGGCTGCTGATATGGGTATCTCAAAAAACATTAAAATAGTTGGCCCCGTTTCTGAAAGTGAAAAATCATGGTACTTTACCAACTGTTATGCCTTTGCCATGCCATCAACAGCCGAAGGTTTTGGGCTTCCGGTAACTGAAGCCATGTCGGTGGGTAAACCCTTATTCCTGGCCGGTAGAACAGCCTTGCCTGAAATAGGCGGCGATGTGGCCTTTTATTTTGATGATTTTTCCCCGGCTCACATGAAAGCTACCTTTGTGGATGGCATGAAACAATATGTGAGATTGAATATGCAGGATGCGATCATTAAAAAAGGAAAAGCATATTGCTGGGATCATGCCGCACAGGAATACTGGAAAATTTACCGATCATTGTATTAACATATGCATTAGCCAATGAAGACTTACAGGCGTTTATTGAAATTTGCAAAACCTTACCATGTTTTTGTGGTACCGTTTTTTGTATTCACGCTCATTGCAGTGTTTTTCAGTGTATTCCAGTTTGCATTGATCATTCCGCTGCTGAATTTTTTATTTGACAACCAGACTGCCGAAAGCCTTCAGCGGTATGCAACGGCCCCCGAATTTTCTTTTTCGGCCGTGTATTTTAAAGACCTTTTTTATTACCAGGTGTATCATTTAAAAACACTTAACCCGGTGTATGCATTATACTTTATTGCAGCACTGATCGTACTTTCAGTAATACTTACCAATATTTTCCGTTACCTGGCCCAACGCAGCATGGTAAGTGCAAGGTCATTGCTGGTAAAACGGATACGGGAAGCCATTTTTGAAAAAATGAACCACCTGCACATGGGTTATTTTACCAAAGAAAAAAAAGGCGACCTGCTTTCCCGTATGAATTCAGATGTATTTGAAATTGAGGCAGTGGCGGCCAACTCACTGGAAGTGCTGTTTAAAGAGCCGTATATCATGATCGGTTATTTTATTGCCCTGTTTGCCATTTCGGTAAAGCTTACCCTGTTTACCCTGCTGATCATTCCCATTTCTGCGATCGGGATAGCACTGGTCACAAAAAGATTACGCAAAGAAGCCAGTGACATGCAGTCTTCCATCGGAAGACTATTAACCATCATTGATGAAACCCTGATGGGCATGCGTATCATCCGGTCGTTCAATGCCACTGATTTTATTGTAAAAAGGTTCCGCCGCGAAAATGATTTTTACCGCAGGGCCAGTTTGCAGGGATTTAAAAGAAGAGAACTGGCGCCAATATTTTCTGAAGTATCGGGTGTGATCGTGGTGGCCTGTATCTTAATTTATGGCGGCAGCATGATCATAAAGAACCAGGGTGTTGCATCGGGCGGATTGCAGGCCAGTGAATTCATTGCCTTCATTGCCATTTTTTCGCAGGTGATCAGGCCTGCAAAAGCCATGGTGGTTGCGCTGGCCAATATACAGCGTGGCGAAGCTTCCGGGCAAAGGATCATGGAAGTACTGGATACTAAAATTGAAGTGGCCGATCATCCATTTGCAGTAACATTGCCATCATTCAAAGACCGGGTTGAATTTAATAAGGTATGTTTTGGTTACTCTGATAAACCGGTTTTAACCGACATCAGTTTTACCATTGAAAAAGGAAAGACCATTGCACTGGTTGGCCCGTCAGGTGTTGGTAAATCAACCATTGCGGACCTGCTGCCGAGATTTTATGATGTCAGCAGTGGAAGTATCCGGATCGATGGAAAAGATATCCGGGAATATACTATGGAATCATTGCGGAGCCAGATGAGGTTTGTAACACAGGATATCATTTTATTCAATGATTCGATCTTTAACAATATTGCATTGGGAAAACCGGATGCCCGTTTGGAAGATGTGATAAAAGCCGCTAAAATTGCCAATGCCCATGATTTTATCATGGACACGGAAGCGGGTTATGAAACCAATATCGGCGACCGTGGGATCCGTTTGTCCGGTGGACAGCGCCAGCGCATCAGTATTGCCCGGGCAGTCTTTAAAAACCCGGCCATCCTCATCCTGGATGAAGCCACATCGGCCCTTGACACCGAATCGGAAAAATCGGTACAGGATGCACTGAATAATTTAATGGAAGGCAGAACAACATTAGTGATTGCCCACCGTTTAAGTACCATTATAGAAGCCGATGAAATTCTGATTTTACAGGATGGCCGCATCGTGGAACGGGGTAATCATTTTGAATTGATAGAGATCAATGAGAGTATTTATAAAAGATTAACGTTAATGCAGAAAATTGCCTGAACATAAGCCTTATATTTGAAACTGGCATTTATAAAATGATGATTGCATGCCTCAAGATCACGAAATCACCATTTTAAAAACAATCACACAATCAACTTGTTTTATGAAACTGAATACTTTCCTTTTTGCAATACTGATCACAGCAACATTGGGTTCCTGTACCAAAGACCCTGCCGACACGGGCAGCGGAAGCATTGATGCCAAGGTAATGAACAATGAAGCCTATGGAACAGATCCCAAACAAAAGATGGACATTTATCTTCCCGCAAACCGGAGTGTAACAGCTACCAAAGTTCTGATCCTGGTACATGGCGGTGGCTGGACACAGGGTGATAAAGCTGAATTTACGCCCGCCATCATGGATACCCTTAAAAAGCGCCTGCCGGATTATGCCATCTTTAACATCAATTACCGGCTTGCCGCATTCCCCAATAACCTTTTTCCTACCCAGGAAATTGATGTAAAAGCCGCGGTTGAATTTATTTACGGCAACCGTTCCTCTTACCTGGTGAGTGATAAATTTGTGTTGATGGGCGCAAGTGCAGGAGCCCATTTATCATTATTACAGGCATACAAATACCGGTCTACGGTAAAAATAAAAGCTGTTGTTGATTTTTTCGGGCCAACAGATATGGTTGACCTGTATAACAATCCAGGTATCATATCACCACTGGCTATTGCTGCTTTAATGAGCGGTACGCCGGCTACAAATCCAACATTGTACCAGCAAAGCAGCCCCATACAATTTGTGGACGCACAGAATTGTCCAACGATCATTATCCAGGGCGGTCTCGATCCGCTGGTTAATGCAACCACACAATCGCTGGCACTGGCCAATAAATTAACGCTTTTTAATGTAGCCAACGAATATGTATTATACCCTACCGGCGGGCATGGCGACGACTGGAGCCCTGCTACCTTTACCGACGCATATAATAAAATACAGGCATTTTTAGCAACACATGTTCAGTAATAAATTAGTATCATAATTTTAAAGCCTGCCCGGTCATTGGACAGGCTTTTTTATTGCAGCCATTATCTAACAGCATAACAAAATAAATAAAAAATGAAACCGGATATTAACAGTAGGGCAGATATAGAAAAATTCATAACCGCATTTTACGAAAAAGTAAAAGTGGATGCAACCATCGGTTTCATTTTTACGGAAGTTGTGCAAATGAACTGGGAGAAACACATTCCCCTGATCGTTGATTTTTGGGAAACCATTTTGCTGGATAACCCCGTTTATAAAAAGAACGCCATGGAAGTTCATTTTGACCTGAATAAAAAAATACCTTTACAAAAAGAACATTTTTCCAGCTGGCTGTTGCTGTTTGCTAAAGCCATTGATGAATTTTTTGAAGGAAAAAAAGCTGAGATGGCCAAATCAAGGGCCAAATCAATAGCAGATGTGATGTTCTTTAAAATGGAAAATGCACGTAAGGGCATTTAATGTTCCCCTATAACATATGAAACCCGGCAGGCTCCTGTGGTGAAAAAATAATAAAAACATGCAATTAAACTGGATCTTTAAAAGTTTTGATGAACTGACTGCTAAAGAACTTTATGCCATTTTACAGTTACGGAATGAAGTATTTGTGGTTGAACAAAACTGTGTTTACCAGGATGCTGACGGAAAAGACCTTCATTCCATGCATCTATGCGGATGGGTTGCAGGTAAACTGGCGGCTTATACCCGGATCATTCCACCGGGTATTTCTTATACAGAAGCAAGCATTGGCCGGGTTGTTACTTCACCGGCTTATCGAAATACAGGCACGGGCCGGAAACTTATGGAAGAAAGCATCAGGCTCACTTTCAGCGAATTTAAGGGTACCCGGATCAGGATCGGGGCACAGTTATATCTCACCGGGTTTTACAGTTCACTGGGTTTTATACAAACCGGGGAAGAATACCTGGAGGACGGAATTCCACATATAGAGATGATTTTGCATAAATAATTTACCTATAATAAACAATAAGTTTCCCGTTTAACCGTTTTTCAAGCGTGGTTCATATATTTTATCCTGAATAACGAAGGGGTGCTTTTATTTACCATTATCCATTATCAATAGAAAGACTAAATCTGATCTGTAATGAAACCAATTGTACACCAGTTTGTGGTAAAACGGACAATACTGCTGCTTATCGTTCTTGTATTGTTTTCCAAATCACATGCACAGGCTTTTCTATTTGGTGAAAAGGTTAAATGGGAAGTTGGATTTAATTTTGGCCCCAGCTTCTTTTTAGGTGACCTCGGTGGTAATTCCGGGAAAGGCACCAACAATATCAAAGACCTTAATTTTGAATTCACAAAACTGATGAAAGGTGTCTTTCTTACCATGTATCCAAAAAACTGGATCGGGTTAAGACTGGCTGCCAATATAACCTACCTGGAAGGAGACGATGCTGTCATCAACACTACAGGTATTGATGAACTCTGGCGCAAACAGCGCAATCTTGATTTTAAAACAAACGTTATTGAAGGTTCCCTTTCGCTGGAAGTTTTTCCAACCATGTTACTGAAAAGGAATTCGGATTATGAACCCCGGTTAAGGCCTTATGTCATGGGCGGAATTGGTGTCTTCCATTTTAATCCAAAAGGGTCTATCACAGATGCCTCCGGTGATAAAACATGGTATCATTTACAACCATTAAGACTGGAAGGACAGGGTATGCCTGAATATCCATACAGCAAACCATATAATTTAACGCAGATCAATATCCCGTACGGCGGTGGTTTAAAATATTTTGCATCTGAACGTATCAATATCAGCGCAGAGGTCTTATACAGGAAAACATTCACCGATTATATTGACGATGTAAGTACCCGGTATATTGATCCCAATAATTACAACAAATACCTGTCAGCACAAGATGCTGCCCTGGCATATAAGTTATCTGATAAATCCGTTGGTATCATATACCCCGGTATGACAAGATATCCTGCCGACACACAAAGAGGCGACCTGAAAGATGCCGACACATATTTTACAATAGTTTTGAAACTCGGGATCAGGCTGGGAGAAATTTATGACAGCCCGTTTGCAAGGAGGGCAGCCAAACAAACCAAATGCCCGGCTATTTATTAAACCAATTCCTAAAACCAAACAATATGAGTAATAATTTACAAATCAACCCCGGTTCTTACAAAGCGATAATAATTTTTGCCACCTTCCTGGTGCTGGTTATTCAGCTTTTTAAATAAGTCTTTAAGTGTATGATGATACAACAGAAGTTTGACCCCCAAGGATAGTTAAGGATATTTTAATATCCGCAAATTACCCTGAAACCACAACTTTAAAATTTCGTTGATATCTCTTACACTTATACTAATTACAAATCCATGCTAACCGCATGGATTTTTTATTTCAGCTCTGCCTGTAAATATTTCGCGGTAAAACTTTCTTTTACGTTGACCAGGTCTTCCGGTACACCCTCAAATAAAACCCGTCCGCCGCCGTCACCACCTTCGGGGCCAATATCAATGATATGATCGGCCACTTTTATTACATCCATATTATGTTCGATCACCAGTACCGTATTACCCCGGTCAACCAGTTTATTGATCACATCCAGTAAATGCTGTATATCCTGGAAATGAAGCCCGGTGGTTGGTTCATCAAGAATATAAAATGTTTTCCCGGTATCTTTTTACCCAGTTCTGTTGAAAGCTTTACCCGCTGTGCCTCTCCCCCGCTGAGGGTTACAGCGCTCTGGCCCAGGGTTATATATCCCAGGCCAACATCCTGCAGTACTTTTATTTTCCGGTAGATATAGGGCACTGCCTGGAAAAATTCCACTGCTTCATCCACCGTCATGTCCAGCACATCACTGATCGATTTACCTTTGTAACGGATCTCCAGGGTTTCGCGGTTGTACCTCCGGCCATTGCATTTTTCGCAATGCACATGTACATCTGGCAAAAAATTCATTTCAATTACCCTCATGCCACCGCCTTCACACACATCGCACCTGCCACTTTTTACATTGAAAGAAAATCTTCCCGCTTTATACCCTCTTATTTTTGCTTCGGGTACCATTGCAAATAAGGTCCTGATGTCGGTAAAGAACCCGCAATAAGTTGCCGGGTTGCTCCGGGGTGTACGGCCGATCGGGCTTTGGTCGATCTCGATCACTTTATCGATCTGCTCTAAACCCCTGATGCTTTTATATTCCAGTGGATTTGCCTTTGAATTATAACAGAACTTACTCAGCAATGGATATAATGTTTCATTGACCAGGGTAGATTTACCGCTTCCGCTGACACCCGTTACCAGTATTAATTTACCAAGCGGGAATTTTACATCCACATCCTGTAAATTATTTCCTTTCACCCCTTTTATCTCGATGAACTTACCATTCCCCTTCCTGCGTTCAGCCGGCACGGCAATACTTTTTGTGCCCAGTAAATACTGTGCTGTTTCCGATCCCGAACTTAAAATCGTTTGTGGTGTACCGATAGCAACTATTTCACCGCCGTGCTTACCTGCCTTTGGACCGATATCAACCAGGTAATCCGAAGCCAGCATAATATCCTTATCATGCTCAACAACCAAAACACTGTTGCCGATATCCCGCAGGTGCTGCAGGGCACCTATCAGCCGCTGGTTATCCCGCTGATGCAGCCCAATACTGGGCTCATCTAAAATATACGTGATACCCTGCAACTGGGAACCGATCTGCGTTGCCAGCCTGATCCGCTGCGACTCGCCGCCACTAAGGCTTTTGGACGGACGGTCAAGCGAAAGATAGGTTAAACCAACATCCAGTAAAAACTGCAGCCGTTCACGGATCTCTTTTAAAACATCTTTGGCAATGGCGTTTTGCTTATCATTCAGCCGCAGTTCAATGCCATCAAACCAGGCTGCCAGGTTATCTAAATTTAAATGACTCAGCTCGGCAATATTCCTTTTATCTATTTTAAACCAAAGGCTTTCTTTTTTTAACCTGGTGCCATTGCATGATGTGCATGGAGCCAGTTGCATATATTTTTCTACCCAGCTCCGCAACATTTCAGAACTTTGAGAAGAGCTGAACCAACGCTTCAGCATGGGAATGATGCCTTCATAACTCCCGGTATAAACTTCCGGAAGAGATTCATCACTCATATCCATTTCCAGGTCAGGATTTATATGTTGATCACCATATAAAAGCAGGTCGAGCTGTGTTTTCGGCAGATCCTTTATTGGTTTTATTAAACTGATCTTATGTTTTTTTGCGAAAGCCACTACCTGTTGGAAAACGCTGGCATCCCGCTCTTCGCCCAACGGCACTATCCCGCCTTCTGTAACACTGATGGAAGTATCGGGCAATACTTCATCTATATCAATGGTGTATACATTGCCCAGTCCCCTGCAGGTTGGGCATGCGCCATAGGGAGAGTTAAATGAAAATGCATTGGGTGAAGGTTCTTCATAACTGATTCCGGTCTCTTCACACATCAATTGTTTGCTGTACTGTATTACTTTATCATCATCATGTATTAACAGGAACATCAGGTCCTTACCCAACTGCAACGTTTTTTTGTACACTCTGGCTCAACCTGAATCTCATTTCATCCGTAACAGCCAGCCTGTCAACCACCACTTCTATATCATGAATTTTGTACCTGTCAACCTGCATCCTGGGTTTTAGATCCAGCACTTCACCATCAACCCTAACTTTTAGATACCCTTTCTTACGTACATCTTCAAACAGTTCGCGGTAATGCCCTTTTCTTCCCCTGACCAATGGTGCCAGCACACTTATTTTTTTATCTTCAAATTTTTCAAAGATATTGGTTACAATTTCCTCTTCGCTGAACTTGATCATCTTTTTACCGGTGTTGTAGCTGTAGGCCTCTCCCACCCTGGCAAAGAGCAACCGCAGGAAATCATAGATCTCCGTTACTGTACCAACAGTGCTTCTCGGATTTTTATTGGTGGTTTTTTGTTCGATGGAAATAACGGGCGATAAACCGGTGATCTTATCTACATCGGGCCGTTCCATATCACCCACAAACTGGCGGGCATAAGCACTGAAACTTTCCATGTAACGGCGTTGCCCCTCATTATAAATAGTATCAAATGCCAGTGAAGATTTTCCACTGCCGCTCACACCGGTAAATACAACCAGTTTGTTTTTGGGAATTTTAATGTCAATATTCTTCAGGTTATGCTCCCTTGCCCCAAATACCTCTATAAAATTGTTATCAATGATATCTTCTGAAGGTGCCTTTTTTACTTTCGCCATGTGTATTTACTTGCGTTAAAGATACAAACAAATTACACGATGATTTGTTGGAGGATGCTTTGTTATGTAATTTCACCATTCAATCATAGCTATGTTATTTAATTTATTTGGAAAAAAGGATGAGGGCACAGACGACCATGTTTTTGTTGACAGGGCTTATGTAACCACGGCTGCCAAAATGAATGCCTGTGCTGAATTGGCGAAGAAAGACCCCGGTCTGTTGTTCATCTGCTGGTTTGCCGGTACTGCTGTAAAGTTCAAGGAATTTTTCAGGCAGCAGGGTTTAGATGAAAACCTCATTATTGAAACCCATCACCTGCACACGGCCAGGCTTCAAAATAAGATACCGGTATTTGTTGAGCATTATCCCCTGCATGCTAAAGAAACTGAGCTGATCAAAAACTGGGATACAAAGAACATCGTAGTTTACAGTGCCATGGATGAACCGCTGTTCAAACATTTTGGCAGCGAAAAACTGGTTCCCCTGATGAAAATGCTGGGCATGAAAGAAGATGAAGTGATCGAACACAGCATGGTCTCCAAATCCATCATCAAAGGCCAGGAAAAAATTGCAGAACAGGTCTCTATGGAGCAATCTGCCGGTTCGCAGGAAGAATGGATGCGGAAAAATATAAAATAATTTACCGGCTAAATCCCTTTCCTGTAAAGGATTATAGACAGCACCCTGATTTTTTTTCATTTTTTATTTGGCAGTTTCAAATTTCCACTTATATCTTTGCAGCAGTTCTTTAATATCACTTATCAAGAAAGGCAGAGGGTAATGGCCCGATGAAGCCTTGACAACCTACTTCAATTTATTTTGGAGAAAGGTGCCAATTCCATCCCGATTTTATCGGGACAGATAAGTCAGATCCAAAGCTTAAAAAAATACTTCCATATATTTAAAGCTCATCTGATTTACCGGATGAGCTTTTTTTATGCCCTGTCGGCGGTTACAAACCCCGACAGCGGCTATTAAAAATACTTTTCCTGTAAGGTTGCTCACTTGTTAAGTGATTAAACAGAATCTGTTTAACACTAATTAATTCATAATTAAAAACAAGACCAATGAGCAACGCAACAGAACTGATCCACAGCATCCCCGTAGACCCATTAACCGGAGCCATCAGTGTTCCCATTTATCAAACCAGTACCTATGTGCAGGATGCACCGGGTGTAAACAAAGGTTATGATTATGCCCGTAGCAATAATCCAACAAGAGGAACTTTAGAAACCATTATTGCACAACTGGAAAAAGGAAGCGTTGGCATCGCATTTGGCAGCGGGCTTGCCGCCATTGACGCTGTGGTTAAATTACTGAAAAGCGGCGATGAGATCCTGGCCGTAGATGATATTTATGGCGGCGCATTCCGCCTCTTCACCCGTATTTACGAAAAATTTGGCATCACCGTAAATTATGTTGATACTACAGATGTTGCAAATGTTTTTAATGCCATTACACCCAATACAAAACTGATCTGGCTGGAAACACCCACCAACCCAACTTTAAAAGTGAGCGATATTGAAGCCATTGCAAAGATCGCAAAAGCCAATGCCTGTTTACTTTGCGTGGATAATACTTTTGCATCGCCAGCCTTACAACAGCCTCTCACGCTGGGAGCTGATCTGGTAATTCATAGCGCCACCAAATACCTGGGCGGCCATAGCGATCTGATTGCCGGCCTTGTTGTTGCCAAAGAAAAAGAACTGGGCGAAAAAATAAAATTCATACAAAATGCAAGCGGTGCCATCCTGTCTCCTTTTGACAGCTGGCTGGTGATACGCGGTATAGAAACGTTGCACCTGCGTGTGCAACAGCATTGCCGCAATGCCCAGGTAGTAGCAGAATACCTGGAAACAAATCCTGCAGTTGATAGAGTATTTTATCCCGGCTTAAAAACACATTTCAATCACCACATTGCAAAAAAACAAAGTAAAGGTTTTGGAGGTATTGTTTCCTTCACCTTAAAAAACGATACTGAAAAAGCAGCCACGGCATTTGTAACCGGTACCCGTTATTTTAAACTGGCCGAAAGTTTGGGCGGTGTAAAAAGCCTGCTTTGCCACCCGGCTCAAATGACGCACAAAAGTATTCCGGCCGAAAAGCGCCGGGCTGCGGGTGTTGCCGACAGTCTTATCCGGCTTAGCGTTGGTCTTGAAGAAGCCGCAGACCTGGTGGCTGACCTGGAACAGGCCTTTTTGAAACTGAAAATTGAAAAAGAAAATTTTGAGCTAACCCTGTCGGCGGTTAAAAACCCCGACAGCGGTTTAGTGGATTCTTCTTATAACTGCCGACAGGGTTTCCAATCCCGAAGGGGTTCGCGGATTCTTTTATAACCGCCGACAGGGTTTTCAACCGCTGTCGGGGTTATACACAACTCACTTTTAATTTTAAATTCAAAAATATGTCAACCAATAAATCAATTAACCAATTAACGGATAAACTTACCATCGGCCTCTTCGGCTTCGGCGTTGTAGGCAAAGGCCTGTATGATGTACTGCACACTACACCAACCCTGCAGGCAACTATAAAAAAATAGTTATAAAAAATGCAGAAAAGAGAAGAAGTATTGCTGCTGAAAACTTTTCAACCGATGCTGCTGATATCCTCAATGATGAAAGCATTAACGTAGTGGTTGAACTGATCGATGATGCAGATGCTGCTTTTGAAATTGTAAGAACAGCTTTGCAAAAAGGTAAATCAGTGGTAAGTGCCAACAAAAAAATGATCGCTGAACATTTTGAAGAACTGTTGCAGTTGCAGCAGGAGAACAACACGGCATTATTATATGAAGCCGCCTGTTGTGCCAGCATGCCCATTGTGCGCAACCTGGAAGAATATTACAACAATGACCTGTTAAAATCCATCCGTGGCATTATCAATGGGTCAACCAATTTTATCCTGACCAAAATCTTTGAAGAACAACTGGAATTTAAAACAGCTTTAACCCTGGCGCAACAACTGGGATTTGCAGAAAGCGACCCCAAACTGGATATTGGCGGATTTGATGCGGCCAATAAACTCAGTATACTGCTGGCACATTCATTTGGTGTAATAGCAAAGCCCGGTGCATTTGTTTTTAATGGCATTGAAAATATTTCTTTGCCGGATGCCATTGTAGCCAGGGAAAAGCGGCAAACCATTAAATTGGTTGCCCAGGCAAAAAAATTAAGCAACGGAAAACTGGCTGCTTTTGTATTGCCGCAGTTTGTAACTGCAAAGGATGACCTGTACCATGTGCAAAATGAGTTTAATGCACTTACAACTGAAAGCACATTTGCCGATGCTCATTTTTTTAAAGGTAAGGGTGCAGGTGCTTTCCCGACTGCATCCGCAGTTTTGAGCGATATTTCAGCACTTGGTTATAACTATAAATACGAATATAAAAAGATCTTCCATCAAACCGATAACACACTCAGCAATGATTTTTTATGTAAAGGTTTTTATCAGTGTTGATGATAACAGTAAAATTGATAAAAATGATTTTGAATGGATCGAGGAATGGCATAACGAATGTAACCGCAGTTGGCTGATCGCAGTCATTCATGCAGAAAAATTATACAAAACAGACTGGTGGAAACAGGAAGCTGTATCATTGATACTTTGCCCGGATGCAATCATTGAAACAGTTGAATATAAAAAGATAAGTAAACGCAGCCTTGAACTGGCGGGTGTGGTATAAAAAAAAGCACCAAGTCTGATTCTTACTCCATAATTGCTTACTTCGTAATCTTACTAACCCGGTGCTTCCGCATGATTGGTTTTCATCTTTTTTTCGACTTCCGTCTTTTGAAGGACTTCCATCTTTATAAAAACTGTTACCGTTCAATTGGACAATAAAGATAAGTTATACGATCCCTGCATACCAAATTATTAAGCGTTATGTTTTGCACCTGTTTAGCACATATTTATGCACATGACCGGGTAAGAAAATCATAACTTTTAAAAGCAGCAATTTGCCGGGAAAAGCATTTATTATTCTGCCCCGTCAATATGCCCTCTTGCAACAGCATAGTTGCCAACTTTTTTTCCTGTAGTTATTCCAACTTCACAATCGCTGCGGAAATGAATGGCACCATACATACGCGAAACAGAAGCTTCAGTTGCCATATCCAGGTAAAGCTGTGCATTTGCAGGAATTATATAACCCAATACGGTAGCGGCAGCGCCACTAAACGTACTGTGACCTGAAATATAGGACGGAAAATTAGGCAGCCCAATTCCTGTTTTTATGCGGGGGTCTACCTGCATCGGGCGGGGATTAAAATAAAAATTCTTTGCATCCCAGCAGGCAATACCGGCATCCATAATAGACATATTTAATAAGGCCATATTACGGGCCCACCTGGCTTCGCTGAAATTTTGCTGCGCAAAATCATTGGAAGCAATATAATTCCAGTGGCCCGGTGGTGTGTAGGTTCTTAAACCATCGGCCCAAAAATTGGCTATACGTAATTGTTCCCTTGTGAGATTTTTGGATATCTGGTAAATTTCTTCTGTTTCATCTCTGAATTTTTGTGAACTTGTGGATGGCGGCGGGCCGGGACGTATGGCATTTACCAACGTTGCTGAATCAAACAGGAAAGCCCTTACAGCCCCAAAAGCAGGCAACATGGGTGGCCGCTCAGGTGTTTCCAGGCTCATCCAGGGTATTTCGCCCCTGTTAATACAATCCTGTTTTAATTTTGCCCAAAGCGTTGCATTACCTGCTGCAGCCCCGGCCCTATCGGTACGGGCACGCGTAACAAATTTAGCGGCAATTAATTTTCCTAATGCTTCACCTGCATCCAGGTCACTTCTTACATTAGCACCTGCAATTAACCTCGCCCTTTTATGTTCTTCTGCACGCTGGTTAATATAATCCTGGTCGCCGGGAAACATCAGTTTTAATATTTCAACACTGGCACCCAGTACGGCTGCATCTTCGCTTGGGTAAGAGGGCAAAGTTGATTTTGGCAACAAAGTCTGAATATTGGCATCCACTACAAATGGAGCCGGGCGGTTGTACTGCTGCTTGTAAAAATATGCCCCTACACAGGCATCATATTGTGCCGCGCTTAAATAGGCATACGCCCTTGCCGCATAAGGCGGATTGGCGAAAGGAAATGTTGGATAAGCCAATGGATTGTTGGCACTTGGAAAAGGGGTAACTGCCATCCGGGTTCTGGTATGGCGGCAGGTTATGCAAGGCCACCAGTTCCCGCATGATCTCATTCCAGCGCAATACTGCACCTGCTCCCCAGTATTTAACCAGGTTTTTTTCTTCGTTGGTTATCTCACCCTGGAAACTTTTTATTTCGTTAAGTTGAATAATGTAATCAGGCGATGTTGTTGCAATAGGTGCCAGGCATGCAAACTCATTGGCGGCTGTTAACAATATGGGTCTCCAGGTACCCGCATTGGCATCTACCCGGGTTGGATTGATCATGGGGTAATTCATGTTCTGTTCTACAATATCTTTTGAACAGGAATTGAACATGGCCGAACCGGCCACCAATACAACCAGGATTGCAGTAATTGTAAAAAATTTTTCATGACTATTTATTTTCGGATTTACCGTCTGCTTTTTTTCTTTTTTCTTTTTTTTGCTAAAGTCTAATATGTAAAATACACCTGCATTAAAACCGGTAGCCTGTCCAACATTTCTTCCGGCAACAGTTGTACTTCCATTCGCAACAATGGAAAGACCGTCCACCGGTGTTTCATATTTTACATTAAGGCCAATACTGGTGGCATTCATTTTATTACTTACGAATGGCATACCATTTTTTGGAATATCAAAACCACCAAGTGTAGTCCATTTATTGAAAATGGCTTCAGCAATCCAGGTTTCACTTCGGTAACCTGCCCTGAAATTCAATTGAGATGCATCCGGCATTTTTACTTCGCTGGAATAATGCATTTCAGTAGTGTAATAGGTATTCCTGTCAATGGTAACATTGCTGCGGGATACATAGGCATATGAGGCTGTGGCAAACCAATGGCCCCGTTGATAATCTGCCATCAAACGGATCGTTGCATTTTTACTATGCAGCCCGATAGATAATGGCAAAAAGTCTGCATTGTAATTTGATACC
Organism: Chitinophagaceae bacterium; assembly: GCA_016703625.1. Taxonomy (GTDB): domain Bacteria; phylum Bacteroidota; class Bacteroidia; order Chitinophagales; family Chitinophagaceae; genus Ferruginibacter. The sequence goes on from JADJBP010000013.1 coordinate 105,080, forward strand.
GGGGTTGAATAACCTGCAATTAAAATTGCCTGCAGGTCGCCTTTGGCAATATACTTTTGATAAGCCACCCATTTTACCAATAACGACAGGTCCTGAAATCCTTTTTGCCCGGCCATATTACCTGCGCTTGCTTTTGTTTTTACATATGGTAAACCAAAAAGTAGATTGATTTTGCTGGTTATACCATAATTACCCATGAGCATAAAGTTGGTAGTGGATACCCGCCCCATATTAAGGTTTTCTCTTTTTGAGGTTCCTTCCCAGTAGTTTTTCCAACTGCTGTAACCGGCGGTTGGGCCAATGCAGAAAAATTTTTCTGCATCATCAACCCGTCAATATCAGTTTGAGAAAATGATTTTTGAAATAACGACACGGAAATAAATAGTAGCAGGTATAATTTTCTGCTCATATGCATTTAGTTTTAGTTTCTGCCGGCAATATTACCAGTTGCCTTGTTTAATCAAAGATATATAATTATGCCTGTTTAGTAAACAAACTGATAACCAATCATACTACAACAGTGTTTTTCAAGGGATTATAATCTTTATGCAAATTTATTTACTGCAGGGATCAATGATCATTCAGCGGCAAACCCCTTTTCTGGAACTCGATCCAGTTCAGGTATTCCGGTGCAACGCGGTGCTCTACCATGGTTATACATTCATTAACCGGGCAAACCAGCTGGCATAAATTACAGCCCACACATTCTTCTTCTTTAATGGTATATGTATTATATGGTTTTCCATATTCCATATTGATGGATTGATGGGATGCATCTTCGCAGGCAATATAACAAAGTCCGCAACGGATACATTTATCGGGGTTTATTTTTGCAATATGGTGGTAGTTGATATCCAGGTTTTCCCAATGGGTGATCTTTTCAACCGACTTACCAATAAAATCATCCAGGGTTTTAAATCCTTTTTCATCCATCCAGTTATTCATGCCTTCGCACATGTCTTCCACGATCCTGAAGCCATGGTTCATGGCAGCTGTACACACCTGCACATTACTGGCACCCAATAACAGGAACTCTACTGCATCTTTCCAGGTACTAACACCACCAATACCCGAAACCGGAACCTTTGAAGTAGTTGGATCCTGTGCAATGGTGGTCAGCATTTTTAATGCAATGGGTTTTACGGCCGGCCCGCAATAACCGCCAAAAACTGATTTACCGGCAACATATGGATTGGGGACCAGCGTATCCAGGTCAATACCGGTTATAGACTGGATCGTATTGATCAGCGACAATGCATTGGTGCCTGCTTCAACAACCGCTTTACCGGTGGGCACTACCGAATGCACATTGGGCGTAAGTTTGGTGATCACCGGGATATGTGCGGCTTCCATCACCCACTCCACCACCATCCTGGCAATTTCCGGGTCCTGGCCTACTGCAGCGCCCATACCTCTTTCCGTCATACCATGCGGACAACCAAAATTCAGTTCCAACCCATGGGCACCGGTATCTTCAACTTTTTTGATCAGTTCGTGCCAGCTGTTTTTATCATTATCCGCCATCAGTGAAACCACCATGGCCCTGTCGGGAAAAAGTTTCAGGCATTCCCCAATTTCTTTCAGGTTTATGTTCAGCGGGCGGTCGCTGATCAGTTCAATATTATTAAATCCCATCATTTTTCTTCCGCCAAAATTCACGGCTGAATAACGCGATGAAACATTTTTTACCTGGCTGCCGAGGGTTTTCCAAACCACACCGCCCCAGCCCGCTTCAAAAGCACGGAGCACATTTATTTTTTTATCAGTAGGCGGAGCACTCGCCAGCCAGAAAGGGTTGGGTGATTTAATACCAAGGAAGTTTGAACTGATATCTGCCATATTGAATAATTAAAAAGTCAAAAGTAAAAAGTCAAAAAATGAGCTTAAGTCATTTTAATTTTAATTTTAATACCGAGGTATGATAGTATAGAAGCTGCACCATCTTTACCAGCCTGCACAGCATCAACTACTTCCTTTCCCCCGTTAACTGCGTCACCACCGGCAAAAACACCTGTTATATTTGTTGAACTGTTATTATCTGTTGAAATTTTGCCTTTGAATTTTGAATTTGATTTCATTCACCAGATCTTCAAAGGGCATTTGCCCCGCAGCCTTAATGACCATATCAACATCCAGTGTAAAAGTTTCTCCGGTATCAATCGGGCTTCTTCTTCCACTGGCATCCGGTTCGCCCAATATCATTTTACTGCAGACCAGTTGTTTCACTTTATTGTTTTCTCCAATAATCTCTTTTGGTGCAGCCAGCCAGATGATTTCACAGCCATCCAGTTTGGCAATATCCAGTTCAACCTGTGTGCAGGGTTTTTCCATTTCGGTACGGCGGTAAACCATGGTAACCTGTTTGGCTCCTAAGCGTTTTGCCTGTGTTGCTGCATCTATGGCCGTCATGCCCATTCCAATTACTGCAACTTTATCTCCTACAGCAACTTTATCATATCCTTTGTCTCTGATGTCGTAAATAAATTTAATCGCATCTTCTACACCTTCCAGTTCTTCACCAGGTATTTCCAATTGTCTTGCCAGGCCAACTCCAATTCCTAAATAAACAGCATCAAAGTTTTTCTGTAATTCATCCAATGAGATGTTCTTTCCCAATTCCTGGTTGTATTTTATTTCTATACCCCCGATACCCAAAATATAATTCACTTCATCTTCGCAAAACTGTGGTGTTACTTTGTATGCTGCAATGCCATAGGTCATCAGTCCACCGCCTTTACTTTCTTTTTCAAATATGGTCACATCAATTCCTTCCCGGCTTAAAACATGCGCACAACTCAATCCTGCCGGGCCCGCGCCAACGATCGCCACTTTTTTGCCCGTCGATGATTTGCGTACGAAAAGCTGCCAGTTTGCAGCCATTGCTTTTTCTGTTGAATAGCGTTGCAGCTTTGCAATGGAAATTGGTTTCTCCTCCATGAAGTTATAAACACAGGCTCCTTCGCATAATTTTTCAACCGGGCAAACCTTGCTGCAGCCTGCCCCCATGATATTGCTCGAAAAAATGGTATGCGCCGATCCTTTTATATTATCTGTTGCGATCTGTTTTATGAATTTGGGTACATCAATACCGGTTGGACAGCTTTTCATGCAGGGTGCATCATAACAAAACAAACATCGGTTGGCTTCAACCAATGCTGCATCGGTTGTTTCAAACGGCGGATGAATGTCGCTGAAATTTTCGGCGTATTGCTCTCCTGATAATCTATTAGGTTTAATCATTTTTGAATTTTTAGTTTTGAATTTTGAATTCATATTCAAAACACAAAAAATTACAGTTCAGTCAGTTTCCCATAAGTCTCCGGCCTCCTGTCTCTGAAGAACTGCCAAACACTTCTCACTTCTTCGATCATATCCAAATCAAATTCTGCGATCAGCAGTTCATCTTTGTCTTCACTGGCCTGCGCAAATATCTGTCCGCGTGGATCCACAAAATAACTGCTGCCATAAAACTTGCCGAGGTTCCAGGGTTTTTCTTCGCCCACCCGGTTGATGCAGCCCATAAAATAACCATTGGCCGCCGCATGTGCCGGTTGTTCCAGTTTCCATAAGTATTGCGATAAGCCCGCAACCGTTGCCGAAGGATTGTAAACAATTTCGGCTCCATTCAATCCTAGGCATCTTGCACCATCCGGGAAATGCCTGTCGTAACAAATGTACACACCCACTTTGGCGTACTTTGTCTGAAACACGGGATAGCCCAGGTTGCCGGGCTTAAAGAAAAACTTTTCCCAAAAGCCGCTGGTATGCGGAATATGATTTTTCCTGTATTTACCAAGATACGTTCCATCAGCATCGATCACCGCAGCCGTATTGTATAAAACGCCGGCCTGTTCCTTTTCGTAAATGGGAACGATGATGACCATGTTATACTTTTTAGCATAGGTTGCCATCAGGTCGGTTGTTGGGCCCGGAACTGATTCAGCACTTTCATACCATTTTTTATCCTGCCCGGGACAGAAATAGGGTGTATTGAAAATTTCCTGCAGGCAAAGTATCTGTACGCCCTTTTTGCCGGCTTCCTCAATAAAAGGGATGTGTTTTTGCACCATGGCATTTACAATTTCCGGTATGGTTCCCTCTCCCTCTGTTTTAGGAAGACTCATTTGTATTAAACCCGACTTAATAATTCTAGGCATCTTTTTACTTTTTACTTTTGAATTTTGAATTATATTTTCCCTTCTACTTTATTTCTCTTAATATACTTCCCATTTCCTTTTTCCACCAAACATTTTCCATCGGCAATCACAACCTGCCCCCTTAATAAAACCGTTTTGCATTTACCGGTCAGCTTCCAGCCTTCATAACCGGAATAATCAGTATTCATGTGATGGGTTGATGCACTGATCGTATGCTCTTCATTTGGATCGAACAAAACAATATCTGCATCCGATCCCGGTGCTATGCATCCCTTCTGCGGGAACATACCGAATATCTTTGCAGGGTTGGTTGACAGCAGTTCCACAAATTTATTGACTGTAATTCTTCCTTTCCGAACACCTTCACTGTACAACAATTCAACCCGGTGTTCTATTGCCGGGTGACCGTTGGGAATTTTTGAAAAATCATCCCTGCCCATCAGTTTTTGTTTCCAGGTAAACGGGCAATGATCAGTTGCCACCACCTGTATCAATCCCTGGTTAATGCCTGCCCACAATGCTTCCTGGTCTTTCTTTTCACGCAGCGGCGGGCTCATTACCCATTTGGCTCCTTCAAAATTCTGTTGGTATAAAGAAGCATCCAGCAATAAATACTGATACAGGTTTCTGCAAATACTTTTTGGTTGTGCCGGTTGTTGTCACGCACAGCATTCAATGCCCCTTCGCAGGTCATGTGTACAATATAACCGGGACAGCCGGTATAACCGGCAATGGATGCAAAACGTTCTGAAGCTTCCGCTTCGGTTATCTCCGGTTGGGATAAATAATGATACAGTGGGGCCAAATTTCCTTCGGCCTTGTTCTTAGCAATTAAAAAATCGATCATGTCGCCATTGGTAGCATGAACCGTTACCATGCCGCCCCGTTGCTTCACTTCATTCATCAGGCCCACCATCTGCTTATCATCGATCATCAAAGCGCCTTTATAAGCCATGAATATTTTAAAAGAAGTGATCCCTTCTTTTCTACCAGGTCAACAATTTCTTTACAGGTGTTTTCATTAAAATCGGTAACCGCCATGTGAAAGCTGTAATCACCCACTGCATTTCCGTTTGCACGTCCGCTCCAGGCATTGTATGCTTCGTACAAAGAATGCCCTGTTTTTGCAAAATAAAATCGATCACCGTTGTGGTACCACCATGCAAAGCAGCGCGGGTGCCTGTTTCATAATTATCGCTGCTGAAAGTACCCATGAATGGCATTTCCAGGTGTACGTGTGGATCAATGGCACCTGGAAAAGCCAACAGGCCGGTTGCATCAATTATTTTATCGGCTTGTATGTCAAGATTCTTTCCAATAGCAACAATACTTTCGCCCTGTATAAAAATATCACCGGTATAATTATCTGCGGCACCAATAATATTTGCGTTCTTGATCAGAATACTCATTTCGATTTATTTTTTATCGCAGGGAAAAAGAGATAATGAATTTCGCAGAGACATTCAGCGTATTCTCAGCCTCCTTTCTCAGCGTTGATGTTTTCATTAACAATATATAAATAATTCCACTCACCAAAAAAACCAACAAACCAGGCATAGTGATAGAGGTCGGATATCCATACCGGGAATGCAGTTGCGAAACCAGTTTTACCTGTAACAAAAAAACCGGGGATGTTTGGAACAATACCAACCAGCAAGGCAATGACAGCTGCTATATTGAATCCATTACTATAACCATATCGACCTTTGTGCTGGTACAATTCATCAACCTGCAATTGTTGTTTGCGGATAAAATAATAATCAGCGATCATGATACCCCCAACCGGCCCCAGTAAACTGGAATAAGCAATAAGCCATGTAAAAATATAACCATTGGGATCGGCAATTAATTTCCAGGGAAAGATCAGAATACCGATCAAGCCGGTTATATATCCGCCCGTTCTGAAATTTATTCTTTTAGGAGACAGGTTTGCAAAATCATTTGCCGGGCTCACAATGTTGGCGGCAATATTTGTTGCCAGCGTTGAAATGGCCACAGCGATCATGGCCATACTCACCAGTAATTTATTTTCGAATTTGCCGGCAAGTACAACCGGGTCCCAGATGGTTTCTCCATAAATAATAAATGTAGCAGATGTAACCACAACACCGATAAAAGCAAACAAGGTCATTGAAGGAGGCAGGCCGGCTATTTGTCCGTTGATCTGTGCTTTCTGGCTTTTGCATAACGGGTAAAGTCGGGAATATTTAAAGACAATGTTGCCCAGAAGCCAACCATGCCAGTTAGTGCCGGGAAAAAAAATGCCCAGAAAGCAGGGCCGGTCAATGTAGCCGGCTGATCAAGTATGGGGCCCAAACCATTGCCCGCATCAATGGCCCAAAACAATAATGCCAAAGCAGCCAGGGGTAAAAAGATGGCTTTGAACACCAATAATTTTCTGATGCTTTCTACACCTAAATAAACAACCCACATATTCAGTAACCAGAAAATAAAAAAACAAATGGCCGGCCCTGTTTGCAAACCAAAAGAATCCGGAAAAATTTGTGGTAAAGTTGCCAATGCCGGAAACCAGAGTTTCATCATCTGGTAGATGGCAAATCCGCCGATCCAGGTTTGAATACCAAACCAGCCGCAGGCAACAATGGCTCTCAACAGTGCCGGAATATTTGCACCCCTAGTTCCAAAACTGGCCCTGGCAAAAACCGGGAATGGTATTCCATATTTTGCCCCGGCATGCCCGTTCAAAATCATGGGAATTAAAACAACTGTATTTCCAATGAGGATGGTAAGGATAGATTGCCACCAGTTCATACCTCCTTCGATCAGCGAACTCGCCAGCATATATGTGGGAATGCACAGGCTCATGCTGATCCATAGGGCAGCGTAGTTCCAGGTGCCCCAGGAACGCCTGTTTTGCGGAATGGGGTGCAAGGTCATCGTTGATGAGAGAAGGATCAGTTATGTTTTGGTTGTATGTCATTTTTATTTTGGCTAAGAGGTTAAAAGAAAAAGGGCTAGAGTTTTGCTTCCTCTTTTCCTCTTTTCCTCTTAGCTAATTTCCGCTTAGTTAATATTTTCGTCTGCAATCTTTATTGCCTCACTGATTATTGCCAACCCTTCATCGATCTGTTCTTTAGTAATACATAGCGGCGGTGCAATAAAAATATAACTCCATCTTACAAATGTGTACAGGCCAAGTTCTTTTAATTTGGCGGCAACTTTATTCATTACAACCATCTCATCAGGCTTTGCATTAAAAGGAGCCATTGGTTCTTTGGTAGTTCTGTTCTTCACCAGTTCAATACATCCCAGCAAACCGGTATTCCTGAAATCACCGATGGATGGATGTTTTTGTTTCAGGAGTTCAACCTGCTCATTCACATATTTGCCCATGGCAACTGCATTTTCTATGAGCCCGTCATCCTCATAAATTTTTATGGTTGCCAGTGCAGCTGCGCAGCTGACCGGGTGGGCAGAATAAGTGAGCCCGATCGACAAAACAGCATCATCATATTTTGCGGCGATCTTATCCGATACCATCAAACAGCCAAAAGGAAGATAACCGCAGGTTAATCCTTTGGCCATACAGATCATATCCGGCACAATATCATGATTCTGAAAACCAAACCATTGGCCGGTACGGCCGAAGCCGCTCATCACTTCATCCATGATCAATAAGATACCGTGTTTGTTACAAATTTCCCTTACTGCTTTTAAATAACCTTTAGGGTATTGTAAACAACCCGAAGAACCCGATTCCCCTTCCAGTAAAATGGCTGCAATATTTCCCGGCGCTTCATAAGCGATCATCCTTTCCAGTTGTGCAACCGATTCTTTCAGCATGTTTTCTTCACCATATTCCCAACGGTATGCATAAGGAAGATCGAAGTGTATAAAGTTGGGCGCCTGTTGGGCATCCACTGCGATCCGGCGTGGATCGCCACTGGCGCTGATGGCACCAATGGAAGCACCATGGTAAGACTGGTAGCGGCTTAATATCTTATGCCTGCCTGTATACAGCCTGGCCAGTTTAATCGCATTTTCTATAGATGTGGCACCACATAATGTAAAAAATGCTTTGTTCAGGTCGCCGGGGCAGATCTCTGCCAGTTTTTTTCCCAATTCACCACGCACTTCAGTAATACAACTGGGTGTTACATAACTTACTTCCAGCATCTGCTTAACTACGGCATCGGTTATTCGCTGATCGCCATGGCCAATATTCACATTCATGAGCCCCGATGAAAAATCAATGATCTTTTTATCATCATAATCATAGAGATAAACACCTTTGGCATATTTTACCGCGATGGGCGCAATGCCTTTTTGTTTGCTCCAGCTGAATAAAGTGAAATCGAGATTGTCCCGCACAATTTGCCCCCCCGCCCCTGAAGGGGAGCTTTTGGACTCTGATGTTGCAGGAGCTGTTTTTGTTTCTGACATATTTTTTACTTTTTTATCAACTTCAAATTTTAAAAACCAGTAATTAAATTATACTATAACAATCTAAGTTCCCCTTTAGGGGACAGGGGTTAACTTTAACTCATCCAGTTCACCCCCGCCTCTGCATTCCACTTGGTTGTACTCTTCTTTAATTTTGTCCAGAATTCGATTGAACTCTTGCCGGTGATATCCCCCACACCAAATTTACTTTCATTCCATCCGCCAAAAGAAAAGGGCTCACGCGGTACCGGCACGCCCACATTAACGCCGATCATACCGGCACTGGCATGGTCAATGATATAACGGGCCATGGCGCCATTCTGTGTAAATACAGATGCCGCATTGCCATATGGATTTTTATTTTCTATCGCCAATGCCTCATCAACGGTTTTGGTTCGCATAATGGAGATCACCGGTCCAAAGATCTCTTCCCTGGCAACACTCATTTCGGGTGTAACAAAATCAATCACTGTAGGGCCCACATAAGTACCGTTCTCTTTTCCATTCACTTTGGCGTTGCGGCCGTCAACCAGTACTTTGGCACCGTCTCTTTCGGCTTCACCGATATACCTTTCAATTCTTTCTTTGCTTTCTTTATTGATCACTGCTCCCAGGTTTTCGCCGGGAATAATTTTCCTGGCCTCTTCACATATCTTATCAATAATGGCATCTACATTTCCCACGCCGATCATGGCGCTGGCTGCCATGCAACGCTGCCCTGCACAACCGCTCATACTGGCTGCCACATTTTGTGCCGTCATGCCGGGTATGGCATCCGGCAAAACCATCAGGTGGTTTTTTGCACCGCCCAGTGCCAGGCATCTTTTATAATTCGATGTTGCACGCTGGTAAACAATTTTTGCCACTTTGGTTGAACCAACAAAAGAAATGGCCTCAATACCCGGATGATCACAAATGGCTTCAACGATCGTAACATCACCGTGTACAATATTAAAAACACCATCAGGCAAACCGGCTTCTTTTAACAGTTCGGCCAGCCGTCCGCAACTCAATGGTACTTTTTCCGATGGTTTCATGATCATGCAATTACCCAGTGCTATTGCATTGGGCAGCGTCCAGTTGGGTACCATCGAAGGAAAATTAAATGGCACAATGGATGCTACTACACCCAATGGAACGTGTTCTGTCCTGCATTCCACACCCCGGCTCACCTCCAGTATTTCGCCGGTAACCAGTTGAGGCAGGGAGCAGGCAAACTCGGTCAGTTCGATCGACTTTTCAATTTCGGCAACCGACTCACTGTATGTTTTACCATTTTCTTCACTGCATAATGTTGCCAGTTCCTGCAGATTTTTTTCGAGCAGGGTTTTATAACGGAAAAAGACCTGTACCCTTTCCTTAATGGGGGTTTTACTCCATCCGGTAAATGCTGCTTTAGCAGCCTTCACGGCATCATCCAGGTCTTTGGCTGCCGACATGGGCACAACAGATAACAAAGTACCGTCAATTGGCGAAACAACATCTAAACTTTTATCAGATCGTATATTGACAAATTTTCCGCCGATAAAATTTTGTACGGGGTTATATTTCATATGAATCGTTTTAAAAAATGCAAACCTAAATTTAACTGATTTTAAGTAGAATAAAGAGAATTGAAGTTGATTTCCGTGCTAGTGTTAAGAGATAAAAAACAAAAAGGACATACACATCAAATCAAAGGGCTTCAAAAAATTATACCCGTTTTTCTATTTAGTTTTGGGTAGTAACACTTTGAATTGTATTTTTGCTGCCCCTTAAATAAGGGCAGGTTAAAAAGGAGAGGTGCCTGAGTGGCCGAAAGGAACGGTTTGCTAAATCGTCGTACGGGTTAAACTGTACCGTGGGTTCGAATCCCACCCTCTCCGCAAAAAAAGTTCTTAAAATCGATAACCAATAGTTCGGGATGTAGCGTAGCCCGGTTATCGCGCCTGGTTTGGGACCAGGAGGTCGCAAGTTCGAATCTTGCCATCCCGACACAACCTCAATATGCCTTCCTCTAAACCGGAAGGCATTTTTGTTTTCAAAATTTCAGTTTGGGAATGCTATACAACAGATATAAAAAAATCCAAATTCAATCAAGAATCCGGATCTGTTATAAGTGTCTGGTTTTAATTTTTACATAGCTGCCAAATGTACTTTCTGCTGCAGTTCAAGTACACTCTCCTTAAATAAACTGTCGGTATCCATCAGGTCCTTCACGGTTTGGCAACTGTGAATTACGGTGGTATGGTCCCTGCCACCAAAATGTTCGCCGATGGTTTTTAATGAGTTTTTGGTAAATGCCTTGGCCAGGAACATCGTGATCTGCCGGGCCTGTACAATTTCACGCTTACGTGTCTTTTGCAACAGTTTATCATATGGCACATCAAAAAATTCACATACCATTTTCTGGATAGCATCAATGGTGATCTCCTTACTGGAAGATTTTACAAAATTTCGTAGTACTTTTTTTGCCAATTCGAGGTCAATTTCCCTCTTATTCAGCGAAGATTGTGCCAATAATGAAATTAAAGCACCTTCCAGCTCACGAACATTGCTGTTTATATTATACGCAATATACTTTACCACTTCAGGCGGCATCTCCAGCCCGTCATTCTTCATCTTCTTTTCCAGTATCTCTATCTTGGTATCATAATCAGGTACCTGCAGATCGGCACTTAAACCCCAGCGGAACCTGCTCAGTAATCTTTCCTGTACGCCTTCCAGGTCTTTAGGCGGTTTATCGCTGGTTAATATCAGTTGTTTGCCACTCTGGTGCAAATGATTGAAAATGGAGAAAAAAGCATCCTGCGATTTTTCGGCACGGTTAAAGAACTGTACATCATCAATGATCAATACATCGATCAACTGGTAAAAATGGATAAAATCATTGATGGCGCCGTTGCGGCCATGATCAATGAACTGGTTGATGAATTTTTCGGAACTTACATATAATACCACCTTGTTGGCATGCAGTCTTTTTACTTCATTGCCGATCGCCTGGGCAAGGTGGGTTTTACCCAAACCAACGCCGCCATAAATGACCAGTGGATTGAAAGATGTGGTGCCCGGTTTTTCGGCTACCGTTTTGCCGGCACGGCGTGCAACCCGGTTACAATCACCTTCGATAAATGCTTCAAAAGTATAGGCATGGTTTAACTGCGGGTCGATCTGCATTTTTTTGAGCCCCGGAATTACAAAAGGGTTCTTTACAGGATTATTTATGACCAGTGGAAAATCCATTTCGTTATTTGAATATGATTTGTAACCCTGCCCCGGTACATCAATGGTTTGTGGTTTGTTCTTACTGTTGCCGCTGTCAACCATGATCCTGTATTCCAGCCTGGCCTCTTTTCCCAATTCTCTTTTTAAAGTTTTTGCCAGCAGCGAAACATAATGCTCTTCAAGATACTCATAAAAAAACTGACTTGGTACCTGTATCGTTAAAATTTTTTCTTTTAATGCAACCGGTTTAATGGGTTCGAACCATGTTTTGAAATGCTGCCATTCAACAATGTCTTTGATGATCTCTAAACAGTTAATCCATACTTTTTCAAAAGCTTTGTCCATTAGTTCCGTAGCAATTTATATATCGAGTTAAGAATATTATCTTTTACAGTCAGCCGGTCAGTATTTTTTCCAGGTTTTTATTGAAAAAAATGTTGGCAGGACAGCGAATATCGAATAAAATGTTGAAAAAAAAATTTTTTATTCATTTGTTTTTTCCTATTAAATCACAGTATGAGTTTCCAGGCTGGCTTTTCATTTTTTTACCCTTACAAATCACTGCCACTCCTGCTGAAATCATACCCACATAACCACACTGATTTACAGCTATAATGGAACAGGTTACTGTCAATTCACTTTAAGGTATGTATACTTCATTCACCGGATCCTGTTCCAAAATCAATAAAACTTTTTTACGGAGCCCGGTAAAAAGTTTATCCCGGTTTACCCGAAACTATCCCCAAACCGGGAACCTTTTAAGTCATTCATCAAAATGGAAGCTGATTTTTTATTTTTTTATGCACACATCTAATTGAAAAGGAAGGTAGGTATTTTTATCTGTATCCCATAATAGTAACAAATATTATTTTTCAGAAAAAATAGATTTACTTTTGGTCATTAAATTTTATCTATGAGTTATGAATTAACGGGCAAACTGGTTGCCAAATATGATACCGTACAACGCACAGAAACTTTTAAAACCCGTGAATTTGCTGTTGAAAAAACAGAAGACATTAACGGGCGCACCATTACCAATTACGCAAAGTTTCAATGTATCCAGGATAAAACCAATATTATTGACCGGGTTAACATCGGCGATGAAATTAAAGTGTATTTTAACATCAAGGGCAGTAAGTGGGAAAAGGATGGCAAAGTAAATTATATAACCAATTTAGATGCCTGGAGAATTGAACAGATCATGCAGCCGGGAGCAGCTTCCGGTTCGGGTCCGGATAGTGAATACCTTGAACCGCTGGATACTTTTTCTGCATCTCCACCCGATGCAGTGGATGACCTGCCGTTTTAAATGCTTACGGCTTCATCAGTAAAATATCGCTGATAGCCGGATTGGGTTTTTAGGATAACCACCTAACACTATGCAACAAAAAATTTCCCTTAAGCTGCTTCCTTCAGCAGCAAATGATGATGCTGTGATCAAAAGAACGATCGCACAGTCTGCCGGTAAAAAAACAAGCTCCGTTACCGGTTATCATATATTAAAACAATCCATTGATGCCCGTGCCAAAACCATCTGGGTTAACCTCACTGTTCAGGCATTTATTGATGAACCATTTACTGCCCGGCAAATTCAACATTTTAATTTCAGGGATGTTAGCCGTGCACAAAAAAGCGTGGTGATCATCGGTGCCGGACCGGCAGGATTGTTTGCCGCTTTACAACTTATAGAAAATGGTATTAAGCCCATTATTTTAGAAAGGGGAAAAGATGTACGATCAAGGCGGCGTGACCTTGCCATATTGAATAAAGAAGGCATCATAAACCCCGAAAGCAATTATTGTTTTGGCGAAGGCGGCGCAGGCACTTACAGCGACGGCAAATTATATACCCGCAGCAATAAAAGAGGCGATATAGACCGCATCCTGAGTCTCTTTGTAAAATTCGGGGCCGATGAAAATATTCTTTACCAGTCACACCCCCATATTGGCACCAACAAATTACCGCAGATCATTACTGCCATGCGCCACCAAATTGTTGAATGTGGCGGTGAATTTTTATTTGAAAAAAGTGGTGGATCTTATAACTGAAGCAGCCCGGCCGGGTGACCCGTTTGGACCGGAAAAAATAAGATCAGTTACCACAGCCGACGGAAATGAATTTAATGCCGATGCTTTTATTCTGGCAACCGGCCACAGTGCCAGGGACATTTTTGAACTGCTGCACCGGAAAAGGATCCTGGTTGAAGCCAAAGGCTTTGCACTGGGAGTAAGGATTGAACATCCGCAGGAATTAATTGATCAAATTCAATACCATTGCCCAGTAAGGGATCAAAATTTACCTCCTGCATCCTATTCATTGGTAAAACAGGTAAATGAAAGGGGCGTTTTTTCCTTCTGCATGTGCCCGGGTGGCATCATTGCACCCGCCGCAACATCGGCCGGCGAACTGGTAGTAAACGGGTGGAGCCCCATCAAAAGAAACAACCCTTTGCCAACAGCGGTATAGTGGTACCTGTTGAACCGGAAGATGCTGCCAGGGAATTAAGATCAGCCGGCAAAAAAAATATTGACCCCAACGACCCATTACTGCTCCTTCATTTTCAGCAAATGGTAGAACAAAACTGCTTTATTGCCGGTGGTGGCAAATTTGTTGCACCTGCACAGCGTATGGCTGATTTCAGTAATGGTAAATTATCTTCCTCTTTACCGGCAAATTCTTATTTGCCGGGATTGAACCCAGCACCCTTAAAAGATGTATTACCGGGTTTTATATATCAGTCACTCGCGAGGGGTTTTACAGAATTCGGAAAAAAGATGCATGGCTATTATACCAACGATGCAGTGGTTGTGGCAACTGAAAGCCGTACATCATCACCGGTACGTATTCCGCGGAATGCCGAAAACGGGTCACACCCGCAGCTTCAGAATTTTTATCCCTGTGGCGAAGGCGCCGGGTATGCAGGTGGTATTGTAAGTGCCGCCATGGATGGAGAAAAAATTGCCCGGCAACTGGTATCATTATTTGTTTGATGTTTTTGCCGTTTGTAAAATCAGCATTCAAAATAATTTTTTGATACCTATATTTGACATGCTTAAAAATAACAGCACAGCTTATGAATATATTAGAAGTTCAACACCTTAAAAAATATTTTGCCACCCAAAAAGCAGTAGATGATATCAGCATGTCCATTGAACAGGGCAGCATATTTGGTTTGCTGGGCCCCAATGGTGCCGGTAAGACCACGCTTATAAGAATGATCACCGGGATCTTTTATCCCGATAGCGGCAATATTTTATTAAAGGGCAAAAAGTTTGAACCCGAAAATGACGCAAAATACATTGGGTACATGCCCGAAGAACGCGGCTTATATAAAAAGATGAAGATCGGCGAACAGGCTTTATACCTGGCCCAGTTAAAAGGCCTGCGTAAAAATGATGCCATGCATAAAATAAAAGACTGGTTTCAGCGGCTGGAGATGGAAAGCTGGTGGAACAAAAAAGTGGAAGATCTTAGTAAAGGTATGGGACAAAAATTACAGTTTGTGATCACGGTACTCCACGAACCTGACCTGATCATCCTGGATGAACCTTTCAGCGGCCTCGACCCCGTTAATGCCAATTTGATCAAGGATGAAATTTACAGGCTGGCCCAAAAAGGAACAACCATTATTTTCAGCACACACCGGATGGAACAGGTGGAAGAGATCTGCAACCACATTGTACTGGTGAATAAAGGACAAAAAATACTGGATGGTACGGTACATAATATTAAGCAGGAATTTAAGGAAAATCTTTTTGGCCTGCAGCTTGAAACGATGCCGGAAAATACCGGCAGCCCTTCATTTGACATTGTTTCCAAAAATAAACAGGACCTTATTGTAAAAATAAATGAAGGTTATAAACCCAATGATGTGTTGGGTTATTTTATAAACCAGGGCACAAATATCATTTCTTTTAAAGAAAACCTCCCCTCCCTGAACGACATATTCATTAAACTGGTAGAAGGTACACCAACAGCCAGGCAGTTTGAAAAAATAACCGGTTAATCAACCCATCTAACTAAAAAAATATGAACAAAATATTACTGATCATACAAAGAGAATTTCTTACCCGGGTAAGAAAAAAAACCTTCATCATCGGCACCATTCTTTTCCCGGTGCTTTACCTGGCACTGATCTTTGGCTCGGGATATATCGCTGATAAAACGCGTGAGGACCTTAAAATTGCATTGATAGACAGGTCTGGGTTATTTACCAAAGATCAAATTGAACAGGTAAACGGAAAAGATACCGCCAATACCATTCAATTAATATCTTCAAATACAGAAAGGGTAATAGCGGGTTACGACTCGCTGGGTTTTGACGGCTACCTGGTAATCCCTGGAAACTTCAACTGGCAAACCGGCGCCGACAGCCTTATCGTGAATACCAAAAAATCATATGGCATGGGTGCTTTAAACCCCATTGAAAAAAAGATAAATGCTTTATGGAATAAAATAAAACACGACAGCCTGGGTATTGATATAAATAAAGAAGTGCTTTTAAATAAAAGCATATCCCTTAAACTGCACAACGAACAAAACAGGAATGCTGATGCGGTTGCAGCCAGCACCATCGGCTATGTATGTGGTTTTTTAATGTACCTGATTTTATTGCTGTATGGCAGCCAGGTAATGATGGGTGTTACTGAAGAAAAAACCAGCCGCATTGCAGAAGTAGTGGTATCATCGGTAAAACCTTTTCAGCTCATGATCGGGAAAATTGTTGGCATTGGTATGGTTGCATTAACCCAGTTCCTGATCTGGATAGCCTGTATATTCCTCATTTACAATGTAGGAAAAGCATCGGGTAACAACAGTGAAACTTCCTTTGCCATCGTGGCACAGATCCAGCATGTATTCACCAGTGTTGATATTTACTTAACGGTAGGCTGTTTTATTTTCTATATGCTGGGCGGTTTCTTTTTCTACTCTTCATTATACGCAGCCATAGGCAGTGCTATCAATGAAGATATGCGGGAGGCACAGTCATTAAGTTTCCCCATAACCATGCTGGTCATTTTCTCCATTTTTTTAATGGCGCCTACCATTGCCAACCCGGGAAGCCCGGTTGCGGTTTGGGCAAGCATCATACCATTCAGTTCGCCCATTGTAATGATGGCACGAATACCTTTTGGCGTACCCAATACAGTGCCCTGGTGGCAATTGGGATTATCCATGGTATTACTGATCGCCGGTTTCATGTTAACAACCTGGTTTGCTGCCAGGATATACCGCACAGGTATATTGATGTATGGTAAAAAACCAAGCTGGAAAGAAATGCTTAAATGGGCGTTCCGGAAATAATTAAAAAGACAGATGAAATGTCCAGATTATTTATTTAACCGGTTCTTCCTGGGCAACCAACAATGTCTCTTTTGGTTTTGAAGCTTTTTCAATGGCCCTGTTCAATTCGTCGGAAAGGTACCTGTTGATTATTTTCCAGCTTACCAGTATGATACCGATGAAACTGCCGAGCATTAATCCTATGATCACATAGACCATTTTTGATTTTTGAGCAGCATCAAAGGGAGGTTCGGGTTTATCAAGCGGTTCAATGATAGGTGTTTCTTTCTGTAACCGGTAAGCTGCCGATTCCCTGTTATTTACCGCATAATAATATTGCGATTGTACAGTGGCTTTATCCTGGGCCAGGTTTATTTTAGGCAGGTTATATCTTTTCAAACCTTCATTGGTAAAAAATGTACTTTCATCCAGTGCAACCGCACGTTTATCCAGTACATTTAAAACGGCAAGCAGGGAATCCGCCTTTTTTACAGCAAATTCAAAATCGATCTGCGCCTTTTTCTTCTTCAGTTCTATATAAAATTCCGACAGCTTATCAATATAAATATAACTTACTTCCCTTACCAGGGTTTGGTTAGTGTTGGAAAAGGATAGTTCCAGGATACCGGTCTTACTGATCTTGGCAACAAAAGCAAATTTCAATAAGTTACTGGCTATATTGATCTGGCTGAGGGAGTCCCGTGGTGCCTCAATTTTTACATTTTGCATAAAACCTGTATGCCTGTTATTCTCTTCGATCAATAGCTCCGACACGGTTTTATTCTGCATGGAAGGTATTCTAACCATAGCCACGCCTTCACGTGTACGCCGGCTGTTGGCCAGCTCAACAATATTTATAGAAGCATCTCCGGTAAACGACTTGGTAGATTCACCCAGTCCCAACAGGTTGCTGATCGCAGAACCGGTTGAATTTTCAGTAGAACTGTTTAACGGAAAAACAGTGGACCTGGATGTATATACCAGTACACTTTGCCTGGCAATGTAATAAAAAAAACCTCCAAACCCGGCTGCAATGACAGCAATGATCCAGCTGAATTTTTTAAGCCGGTTTAAAAGCTGTTTTATGAGTTCAATACTGTTCATGTAATGTACGTTGAATTTACTTTGATTATCTTAACGTGTTAACAATAAAAGCAGCCAGTGCGATGGGTATACTTGAAACAACCACCTGCAGCAGCGTATCTGTTATTTCTGCACCCTGCGGCCTGGATGGTACATTTACAATGGCACCTTCCTTCACCTTTGGATAGAAGTGTATAAAGAAAAGGCTCCGGGTTCGCCTGCTTTTTCCGTTGGCATAGGTTACAAAGATCCTTTTCTTCCAGGGCCTGATACCATAACCACCGGCCTTATCAATATAATACCCCACGTTGGTATGCTCTTTATCGAATGTTAATTTCAAAGGCGACTGAACCGTGCCCTTTACATTCACGAACGGATTTATTTCAGGGATAAAAATCACATCACCTTCCTGCAGGATGATATCGTACTTCGAATTCTTATATTTCAATGCCCGGGCCAGGTCGATGCTGACAGGTTCCTTAGACACTTCACTGATGGAAGCCCTGGCCGAATCCAGCACAATGCTGCCGATGGAGTCCGTTAAGGAGGCCACTTTATTGGCCACATTTTCGCGGTAATACTGTGTTTTTTTACGGTATAAAATGGCACCGCTCAGATCTGCATTTTCCTTGATGCCGCCGGCACGTTCGATATACGATGACAGGCGTTCGTATTTGCTTAACCGTGGGTAAGGACCTGAATACTGAACGAGCCCGTTGATCTGCACAAGCTGCTGCAGTTCAAAGGTGGGGTTTTTGCGCACATACACCTGGTCGTAAGGTCTTAAAATAATATGCTTGGATATACTGTCCATTTCAATATTGGGCATGATCTTAATGGTACGCAGGATAGTACGGGTAGGCTGCTGCATACCCTTTGCCGAATCCAGGTCTACAATACTGGATATCTCGATCCTTCCGAATTCTGCAGATTGTTTGATGCCCCCTGATAAATAGAGCAGGTCCTGTAAAGTCATTCCGCCGTATTTATTGATCCTGCCTTCTTTTCTCACTTCCCCAAAGATCTCCACATATTGCCTGTCGGAAAATTCGTTGTTATTGAAAAACAATACCTGGTCATTGGCAAACAATTCCACATTATTTATGCTGGCGGTGTCATTGGTTGTTACGTCGGTCAAATTCACTTCAACCCGGCTGGCCTTGATATTGGTACTGTCTCCTCCTCCCCTGAAAATATATGCCCTGGCCAGGTAGGTATTCCTGGTGATACCACCGGCACGGTTGATCAGGTCAAACAGTTTATCGCCCGGCCTTGTTTCATATTGTCCCGGGTACGAAATTTCACCTTTCAGTTCGATCTTATTCATTAACCCCGGGTTTACAGAGATCACTTTTACAATGTCGCCGTCCACCAGGCCAAAATCCTGGCCCATCAAACGGGTGTCTTTGGTTGGGTTGATAATGGCCGTTGCATTCACATCCTTAATGATCTGCTTTTCCAGCTCGGTCCTGTAGATCTTTACACCGCTTGAAAATGCATCCCGTTCCAGCCCTCCGGTGTACGTTAACAGCGCTTTCAACCCTTCATCTTTTTTCAACTGGTAAAACATCGGGCGTTTGAACTTTCCTTCAGCCTTTACTTTTTTCTCAACTGTTTGCACGATCACAAAATCATTATTATCCAGGTAAATGTGTTTTCCAAAATCACCGGTTGTGAGGTATTTATAAACATCCAGTACATCAATTACTTTTCCATTTCTTTTTATCTGTATCTCACGCAGGTTGGCGAGGTTCGTTGGGCCGCCCGCAAGGGCAACTACATTAAATGCATTGGTAAAAGCGGAAACCATTACGGGCCCCTGCTTTTTAACCTCCCCTGCCACATTCACCGAAATGGTACGTGGCTGCCCGATGGAAACAGAGATATTGGTTGATGGCGGAACAAAGGCTTTGAACCTGCGGGTTAACAATGAACGCACATTTTCAAAGGTGAGTCCCTGCAGGTAAATTTTACCGATGCTGGTTGGAAAAATGGAACCGTCCCTGGCCACCGTATAATCCAGTGTTGCTTCTGCACCATTCCACATCGAAACAATGATCTGGTCATATACACCGATGGGATAATCCAGCGGGGTGTTGATAATTCGGTAATGGAAGCGATGATCACCGCTGCGGAAAAGGTTCATCCCATAGGTATCCTCGGTAGGATTCATAGACTGGGGTGTGTTTTCCTTTACCAGGCTATCCTTTTCTATCTTTTCCTTGAGTGTTTTATTGATGTCTTCGCCGGTCGTTTTTTTACCTTCCCCGTTTTTATCCTTTAAAATTTCATACAGCTGGGCCGATGGCAATTGTGTAGGCATGATAGGCATATCCGGGCTGCTGGGATCTTTGATCTGCGCCTGGACCTGGCTGGTTATACAGGAAAAAAGTATGCTGGAAATGAATATGACTTTTTTAAACCGGGTAACTATTTGTCCTGGGTATAGTAACATTTTTGGGGGTGTTGATTTACAATTTTTTAATAATGCGCAAAGATAATTATATTATTTTACAGGCTGCTTTAATGCGGTTTCATATTCCGTACAGATCTCTTTCACGATCTCAGCTGCCGGTTTTATATTTTTAATGAGGGCACTTACCTGCCCGATCTCCAGTTCTCCTTCTTCCAGGTTTCCCTCAAACATGCCCAGTTTGGCCCTTCCCTTTCCCAGCAATTGTTTCAATGCTTCTTCAGAAGCACATTTTTTCGGCTTCCTGAACCTGCGTAAAAAATTCATTCTTCAATAACCGTACAGGTGTTAATTGTTTTAAAGATAAATAAGTATCCCCTTCGCCGGCATGGATAACCCTGTTCTTAAAATTTGCATGAGAGGAAGCTTCCACGCTGGCAACAAAGCGGCTGCCCACCTGTACCCCTTCGGCTCCCAATACCATGGCTGCCAGCATCTGGCGCCCGGTTGCTATACCACCGGCAGCAAGAACCGGTATGTCAACGGCTGCACAAACAGCCGGTACCAGTACCATTGTTGTCGTTTCTTCCCTTCCGTTATGCCCACCTGCCTCAAATCCCTCCGCCACTACCGCATCACAACCTGCCTGCTGTGCTTTTACAGCAAACTTACTGCTGCTTACAACGTGTACTACGGTGATCCCATGTTCCCGTAAGACTGAGGTCCAGGTTCCGGGGTTGCCTGCCGAAGTAAAAACAATGGGTACTTTTTCTTCCAGGATGATCTGCATATGCTTATCAATATCAGGATATAATAACGGAACATTTACAGCAAATGAACGCCCGGTTGCTGCTTTACATTTCTGAATATGTTCCCGCAAAACATCCGGGTACATACTCCCGCTGCCAATAATACCCAATCCCCCGGCATTGCTCACCGCACTGGCCAGCCGCCAGCCACTGGCCCAGATCATTCCCGCCTGTATGATGGGATGATCTATATTGAACAGTTTTGTAACCCGGTTTTGCATACTACATGTACTTTTTTTCAAATATCGTTAAAAAAATGTAACGAACAGAAAGTACTTTGAAACGCAAAGTAAATGGTTTTATTTTACAAATCCGCGGTTTTTTTAAAAACCAGGCTAAAAAACGGGGATGGCATTTAAACAGAAGGGATAGGTCAGCCCAGGCTTGTTCCCCCGCCGCTCAGGTCAATGGCTGTATTATCGCCAATATTGAGACTGCGGTTAACGCCTTTAACTTCAGCATCACTGCCGATCAGTGATTTACTGAGTACAATTTCAAACAGGTTCGAATACGAACCGATGATCGAGTCTTTGATGATGGCATGATTAAGCCGGGTATATTCACCAATGGCCACATTGGGGCCAATGACGGAATTTTTTATATCACAGCCCTCGGCTATGGAAACAGGCGGTATGATGATGGTATTTTCGAAATGATGGCCGTCCTTCGTTACATTGCCACCGAATTTTTTCAACAGCGTGGCATTGGATTGAAGCAGGGTATCTTTTTTCCCGCAATCGAACCAGTTGGGTACTTTAAATGCTTTGAACCGGGCGCCCCGCTGCATCATACATTCCAACACATCGGTCAAACTAAACTCGGCATACCCGATATCATTTACAATGATCAGTTTTTCCATGCATGAAAACATGAACCCGGTTTCCTTTATCTTATATACGCCCACAAGCGCCATATTGCTTTTTGGGATCGAAGGTTTTTCCACTACCCTGCTGATAAATCCTTCCTCATCAATATCTGCCACGCCAAAATTACGCGGGTCATCCACTTTTTTGATCCCCAGCATCGATACAGGAGAATCGATCACTGCTTTTACATCATATTCTGCAATGGTATCACAAAGCACAATTAAAACCTCATCATCACCCACCAGGTCGCGGGTTAGGCTGATGGCATGCCCGATACCGAACCGTTCATTTTGCTGCACAAACTCACAGTTTAAGCCGGGATATTTTTTCTCAACATAATCCTGGATCTTTTCGCCCAGGTAACCGATAATGAAAATGAAATCTTTGATACCCGCTTCATGCAACTGGTCCACAATGATACTGAGGATCGTTTTTCCAGCCAGCGGTATCAATGCTTTGGGTTGTGTATATGTATGCGGACGAAGTTTTGTACCTGCTCCCGCTACCGGAATTATTGCCTTCATTGATCAAAACTAATCTGCCTTGGACAGTACATTTAGTTTACAATAGTGTTTTTCTTAAAACTTGAAACGGCTGTGAAAGTAGTACTTTTTATGTTATTCATGTACTTTATACACACAATCGGCATAATCTCACCGGTAAAATACCCTATGCAGCTTATATTTGCGGTTCTAAAACTGGCATATGCAAAAAGATTCATTGGTTTTTGACCTGATCGGCCTGGAACTGGAAAGGCAGCGTAACGGCATAGAATTGATCGCATCGGAAAATTTCACCAGCCTGCCCGTAATGCAGGCAATGGGTACTTCATTAACCAATAAGTATGCTGAAGGATATCCCGGCCGCAGGTATTATGGCGGATGCGAAATAGTGGACCAGGTAGAACAACTGGCCATTGACCGCTTAAAAAAGATCTTCAACTGCAGTTATGCGAACGTGCAGCCACACAGCGGTGCACAGGCAAACGGCGCCGTGTTCCTGGCCGTGATGAAACCCGGAGAAAAATTTATAGGGCTCGACCTGAGCATGGGCGGACACCTCACCCATGGCAGTCCTGCCAACTTCAGTGGAAAAACATACCATGCCCTGCATTACGGTGTTACCAAAGATGGTATCGTGGATTATGAACAGCTGGAATCCATAGCCCGTGCCGAAAAACCCAAAATGATCATCTGCGGCGCTTCGGCGTATAGCCGCGACTGGGATTATAAACGCATACGTGCCGTGGCAGATGAAATTGGCGCCATCGTTTTTGCCGACATTGCACACCCTGCCGGTTTAATTGCCGCCGGTTTATTGAACGACCCTTTTGATCATTGCCATATCGTTACTTCCACCACGCATAAAACACTGCGCGGACCAAGAGGCGGCATTATTATGTTAAGCCATGATTTTGAAAATCCCTGGGGCATCAAAGACCCGAAAGGAAATCTCAGAATGATGACTTCGCTGCTTGACCTGGCTGTATTTCCCGGAACGCAGGGCGGGCCGCTCGAACACGTGATCGCAGCCAAAGCCGTTGCTTTTGGAGAAATTTTAACGGAAGATTTTAAAGCTTACGGCCAACAGGTGATCAGCAATGCGCAGGCCATGGCCCGTGCTTTTGTTGAAAAAGATTACCAGCTCATCAGCGGCGGTACCGATAACCATTTAATGCTGATTGACCTGCGCAATAAAAACATCACCGGTAAAAAAGCACAGGAAACCCTCGACAAAGCACATATCACCCTCAATAAAAATGCCGTTCCTTTTGATGATAAAAGCCCCTTTGTAACATCAGGCATACGGGTAGGCGTACCTGCCATTACCACTAGGGGGATGAAGGAAAAAGACATGCAGGCCGTGGTTGATTTTATTGACAGGGTGCTAATGCATATCGATGATGTGGATACGGTTGCTGCAGTTGCAGCAGATGTAAAGGTATTCATGAAACAATTCCCTTTGTACCCTGAAATGAAATAACCGGAACATGCGGTATACAATACCTCCCCCGATAAAAACGGCCCTGCAAATCTAACCGTTACAACTTTTGCCGTGCATGGTGCAGTTAAAACCGTTACCTGTTTTGTATCTCGGCAAATAAATTCATAAACGGGACAGCCATTTCATTTGCACGGGTAATGCCTGCAGAAGCTGAAATAACATTCCTTTAATGTACGGTCCGGAGGATCCAAAAAGGAGCGAGTGAACTAATACACTACGGTAACCAGGTAATATACCCCCACTTGTAGTATTTTTAAAACCAATGATCAGGTTTACTTTTGCACAGGCATTTTTGTTTCCGGTTGTTAATATTTAATTATCCATGTACTTGTTGGTTAAATAATAATTTTATATTTTAACACTTCCTAATAGCTCCCCCTGTCCAATTTCTATAAAAACTATCCTGTACGGCTGGGGAACGGAATTTTATTATAAATTTTTTTCATCAATTTCTCAGTATGACTAAACCTGTACGTTTGGTAGTTGCCGCTGCTATGGCAATTACTATACACAAAACCGCCGCATCACAATCCTTAAGTGTAAATACCGACGGCAGTACCGCAGATCCAAGCGCATTGCTTGATGTAAAAAGTTCAGCAAAGGGTGTACTTGTACCCCGCATGAGCAAAGCAGATAAAATTGCCATTGCAACACCTGCCACCGGCCTGCTGATCTTTCAGAACGCGCCTGACAGTATTGGCTTTCATTATTACGATGGTACAAAATGGGCATGGATCCAAAACAGTGCCGCTGCCGATACCATTAACTGGAAAACCGCCGGCAATACCGGGTTGGTCGATTCATCGAGTTTCTTAGGCAATATTGACAATGTACCCATAAATTTCCGGATCAATAACCAGCGGGTAGGCAAATTCAACCTCAACCGCTTAAATTATTCCATTGGCCGTGGTGCCGGTAACGACCTGGTGAGTGTGGGCCATGTTTCCATAGGAGATTCAGCCGGTTCAAATATCAATAATAATTACCCGGGTGTTTATATTGGATACCGCAGCGGGGTTAAAAATACAGCTACAAACAATACTTTTGTAGGTTCCTGGTCGGGTGAAAATACAACAACAGGCGCCAGTAATGCATTTTTTGGCACATCATCAGGTATTCGCAATACTACCGGTTATTCCAATGCATTTTTAGGACATTTTTCCGGGTATTACAATACATCCGGTGCAGGAAACACGGCTGTTGGAACACAGGCTTTACAGAGTGATACCAGCGGCATTGCGAATGTTGCCGTTGGTTACCAGTCCATGTACTTAAACAGGGCAGGCAGTTACAATACTGCTGTTGGGATTTACAGCCTGTATGCTCACAGGCGCCCTTTTGCATCTTATAATACAGCAATTGGAACAAATTCCCTGGAACAGGATACCACCGGTTATTATAATGTTGGAGTAGGTACCAGTTCCCTTCGTTTCAACAGTAACAGTATTGGCAATACGGCCATTGGCACCAATGCCATGTACAACCATAAAATAAACGACTATAATACGGCTGTTGGATTTGAATCCATGGTAAGCGATACGGCCGGTTATTTAAATACTGCTATGGGTTGGCGTTCGTTGCGGTAACAACCTGGCCGGAAAGGGACACAATACGGCATTGGGTGTTGG
>JADJBP010000014.1 GCA_016703625.1 Chitinophagaceae bacterium
ACCAGTAATGTGATGTTACTGAGGTTTTGCACCCAGCACCCTCCTGATACCAATTTCCTTTGTACGCTGAACTGTAGTGAATGCAGCAAGCCCAAACAATCCAAGGCAGGCGAGAACAATGGCCACTCCTGCTGCTATCCCGAATAAAGCTGAAGATCGCTGCTCTGCCTGGTAAAGTTTATGATAATCTTCATCCAGGAAATGATAATTGAATGGCCTGTCGGGCACACGTTGTTTCCAAACCATTTCCAGGCCACCTACAATTTTTTTATGTCATCTCCGGCAATACGAACCATAAATGTGCGGGAATAATTCCGGCCCAGGAAAATCAATAAAGGCCCGATAGGGTCATGCAGGCTGCTGAAATTAAAATCTTTTATAACGCCTACAACAGGTCCGGTGACACCTTTATCCAGTATTTTGCCTATCGCCTGTTCAGGAGTCCAGCCGATCTTTTTGGCCAGCGCTTCATTGATAATATATGGCTGATGAAAATTTTCACTGTTATTTGAAGTATCCATCATAGCAAAATCAGATTGTTGAAAATCACGGCCGGCGAGCAGTTGCATCTTTAGTGTTTTTGTAAAATCAAGATCAACTGGCATGGCATTTAATGAAACATCATGCTTACCTTTTTCATCCGTTGTACTGATGCCATCACCCC
Organism: Chitinophagaceae bacterium; assembly: GCA_016703625.1. GTDB lineage: Bacteria > Bacteroidota > Bacteroidia > Chitinophagales > Chitinophagaceae > Ferruginibacter. The sequence continues at coordinate 665 of JADJBP010000014.1, forward strand.
ATTCCACGAATTCGGGCGTTTCATAAGAAGCCGTAGCTGCTTCCACACCCGGCACCTGTAAAAGGCATCCTTTATATTCTGAAAATCGGTCTGCATCTTTCCACCTATTGGCAAAACCACAATATGGTCCTTATCATAACCCAAATTCTTTGTCTGCATATAATTCATTTGCTGCAAAATGATAACCGTGTAAATGATCAGGAATATGGATATGCCAAACTGTACAACGATCAGGCTTTTGCGAAGCATGTTATTTCCGCCGGTGAAATTGAATCCCTTTTTAAGCACCCCCATGACCTGGGTACCTGACAAGACCAATGCAGGATACAGACCTGCAAAAAAACTCACCAGGATACAGAACACCATCAATGCAATGATTGGCACAGGCTGCAACAACACATCTGCCGTGAACTGTTTACCGGTAACCAGGTTGAAATATGGGATCAAAAATATACCCAGCAAAAAGGCAAATATTGCGGCTGTAAATGTGATCACCGATGACTCGCCTATGAATTGCATAAATACCTGTTTCCTGGAAGCGCCCATCACTTTCCGCATGCCAATCTCACCACTGCGGCCTGCTGATTGGGCGGTTGCAAGATTTGTATAATTGGCACAGGCTATGATCAGTATCATCAGGGCAATCACCAAAACATATAGATATAGGTAATGCTGCCGTTGGGTTCAAAACCGGCGAGTGAAGAATATAAATGTACTTTAACCAGTGGCTCCAGGTGATAAGCAAGGTAATTATTGCCATCCAGGCGGGCTTCTTTTCTCACTGCACCAGTTTTCATGTAATTGTTGATCTGCTGCTGTAGACCTGCAATGCTGTTTTTATCCTTCAGTAAAAAATAAGTTACCCAGTTGGCATTCCACCAGGTTTCTTCCTTAACCCCATTGGATAAATTCAGAAACTGTGTTACAAAATCAAATTTAAGCTGCGAGTTCTGCGGCGCGTCCTCACATACGGCAGAAACAGTCATATCCCTTCCAATAACATTAAGTGTTTTATTGATTGCATTTTCATTTCCAAAATATTTCCTGGCCATTGATCTGGTAAGCACGATCTTATCCGGCGCATCCAGGGCTGTAGCTGCATTGCCGTCAACCAGTTTAAATGAAAACACTTTAAAGAAAGGATCATCAGCAAAAAGAATACGTGGCTCATCAAAAACCTTATCACCCTGTTTTATCACACTGCTGCTGATATATGTACGTACATACGCTTCAATGGCCGGGAAAGTTCTTTTGAATTGCGGGCCAACTTTAGTTCCGGTACTGGCTACGGTATTTACCGTTCCGGAATGGCTGTATTCCATGGTGGCACGCACTATCCGGCCAGCATTTGCATTAAATTTATCGTAACCGAGTTCATGATTTATGTATACGCCAATCAACAGGCAGGCAGCAAGCCCTACTGTCAATCCAAAAATATTGATGGCAGAATAGAGTTTATGCTTACGCAGGTTACGCAAAGCAGTTCTTAAATAATTTTTAAACATAGCTTCAGTTTTATTCTGTTCTTAAACTCTTCACCGGGTTTGCATTGGCTGCCCTGATCGCCTGCAAACTGATGGTAACAAATGCTATGACTGCAGCAATGATCCCGGCCAGTAAAAAAATCCACCAGCTGATATGAATGCGGTAGGCAAAATCCTGCAGCCATTTATGCATCACGTACCAGGCCAGCGGCGTTGCTATCACAATGGCGATTACAACCAGTTTTAAAAAGTCTTTCGACAATAAGGCAACAATGCCTGCAACACTTGCACCCAAAACTTTTCGAACACCAATTTCCTTGATGCGTTGCTCTGCACTGAATGTAGCCAGTCCAAACAGGCCCAGGCAGCAGATCAGGATAGCGATCAAAGTGAAATAAGAAACAATAGAAGATAACCGGGTTTCTGCTTCATAATTTTTTTGAAAATCATCATCCAGGAAACTGTATTCAAAAGGTTCCTGTGGGTTTAGTGAGTGCCAGGTTGTTTCCAATGTTTTTAAAAGGCTACCCATATCTCCCGGCTTTGCATGCACCACCATATAATTAAACTGGTTGTGGCTGCTGCTGAGCTGGTAACCATAGGGGGTTATCGGCAAATGCAGGTCTTCAAAATGAAAATCTTTTAGCACACCAACTATTTCAAATCCGTATTGCTGTGCCTGGTAATCGAAATACACTTTTTTATTTACAGCATCCTGTGCAGAAGCAAAGCCCACTTCTTTTACTGCAGTTTCATTTAATATCATGCGGTAATTTGTATCTGCAGGAAACTCCTCTGAAAATAAACGCCCGGTAACCGGTTTCATATTTAAAGTTTTCAGGTAACCGGCATCCACCCAGTTCATACGGGTTCGCTTTGCATCATTCATGGTTTGGCCTTCTTTGTAAATTAAATTATCAGAAGGGTTGAAAATGCCCGGGTTGTATAACGAAGCTCCCACAGATCTTATCTGCGATAGTTTTGTCAGTTCATTTTTATAGGAAGCATACATATTTTTGCAGTTCCGCTACGCAGAGGAATAATAACCTGTCTTTCTTTTTCAAAGCCAAGATCTGCCGAGCGCAGGTAATGCATCTGGTTTGTGATAACCACGGAAGCAATGATGAGTACAACAGAAATAATAAATTGAAATACAACCAATCCTTTTCTTAACGATACCGCTGCCAGCGAATTGGATAATCTTCCCTTTAAAACGCTGATTGGTTTAAAAGAAGATAAATAGAATGCAGGATAACTGCCTGCAAATAAACCGGTAATTACAGACAGTAAAAAAAATACTGCAATAATTAAACTATCCTGCGAAAAAGACAGGGAAAGATCTTTTCCGGACACTGAATTAAACGCAGGCAACAACAATTCAGTAAGCGTAAAGGCAAATACAAAAGCTATCAAACTCATGAATACCGATTCGCCCAGGAACTGTCGTACCAGTGAACCTTTTTCAGCCCCCAGTACTTTGCGGATACCTACTTCTGCACTACGTTTGGAAGAACGTGCCGTGGAAAGGTTCATAAAATTGATACAGGCTATCAACAAAGTAAAAAATGCAATGGAAGCAAGAATATATAAATAGGTCTTACTTCCCGACGGTGTAACATTTTTGTCCATTCCCGAACGCAGGTGTATATCTTTCAGCGCTGTTAAAAATTGTTTTTTGCCATAGCCCTGTGCCTTCAGGTCCTTACCGGCATATTTGTCAATAAAAGCAGGGAATTTAGCCTGCAGGTTTTTAATATCACTACCGGGCTTTAGCTGCAGGTAGCTGAAAAACATATTATTATTTGCAAAGTTGGCCCCATTCTCTTTTATGTATTCTTCAATATCTCCGCCCTTGACAGACAAAAAGAACCTACCGTCAATATGTGATGGTTTGTCATAGGGTTTAAAAACACCGGTCACTAAAAAATCGTTATCTCCATTTGTACTGCTGCTGATATGTACCAGTTTATTTAATGCCGGCTGATCACCAAATAATTTTTTGGCTATTTCTTCAGACAGTACAACTGTTTTGGGTTCATTGAGCGCTGTAACCGGGTTACCTTCAGTAAAATGATAAGTAAACATCCTGAAGAATGTGGAATCGGCCAGATAACCTTTCGTCTCGTAAAAAGATCTGGGTTCGCCATTCTTTTCTTTGTATTGCATCAGTGTTTTGTCTTCTGCAAAGAGGCCCATCAACCTTGCAGTCTGCTCCACTTCCGGAAATTCCATTTGCATGGCCTGTACCATAGGTGCAGGCGTATTCGGCATATGCATTTCCTCGCCCTGCTTGATAAAAGTAGTTCCAAGCTGGTAGATCTGATCTCCCTTATGCTGGTACCTGTCGTAACTGATCTCATTCAAAATGTATAAGGTGATCAGCATACAACTGGCAAGCCCTACCGACAAACCAAAAATATTAATGAAAGAAAAGATCTTGTTTTTCTTCAGGTTGTTCCAGGCTATTTTAAAATATGTTTTTATCATGGCTATACTTTTATTCGGTTCGTAATGACTTTACGGGATTTGCAACAGCCGCCCTGATGGCCTGGAAACTTACTGTCATTAAGGTAATTGCAAGAGCAGCCAGTGCAGCCACCGCAAATACCTGCCAGCTTATTTTTATTCTGTAATCATAATTGGTAAGCCAGTTATCCAGGTAATCCCAGGCGATGGGTGCAGCAATAAGGCAGGAAAGAAGAACCAATACAAAAAACTCTGTAGAAAGTAAACGCCATAAATTCAGCACGCTTGCACCAAGCACTTTGCGAATGCCAATTTCCTTGGTTCGCTGTTCGGCAACAAAACTTGCCATACCAAATAAACCCAGGCAGGAAATAAAAATGGCGAGGATAGCAAAATAAGAAGCCAGTTTGCCCACACGTTCTTCAGCCCTGAACTTATTTCCAAATTCTTCATCAACAAATTTATAATCAAACGGTACGTTAGGTGTATATTTTTTCAAATGCTGTTCAATGCCGGCTAAAGATTGTTTTACATTTTTCTGCGGATCCAGTTTAAGGATCAGGTTATACAAGTCATCAAACTTACCTATATGGTACAAAGTGGGACGAACCGGGTAAAACGGCGATTCCTGCATGATGTCATTAACAATACCAATGATGGTGAACGGCTCATCATTCCATTTCAACACGGCGCCTACCGGGTCTTTAATACCTAAAAACTTAGCTGCCGATTCATTAATGATAAAGGCAGAAGAGTCGGTTGCAAAATCCCTTGAGAAATCGCGGCCTTCTATAATTGTCCAATTCACTGCTTTACCAAATTCATAGGTCACGCTGTTGTTAGGGAAATCCACAGCAAGATTGGGGTCCTTGCCTTCCCATTCAAAACCTCCATTTGTATTCCATACCTGTGTTAGCGGGCTGTTGGATGCTGCCATTTCTTCAATAGCGCCTGAATTTTTCAGCCCTGTTCTTACCGTTTCAAAATGATCCTGTATTTCCTTCTCCATACCCAGGTTGATCAAACCGTTCCGGGTATAACCGATCGGCCTGTTTTTAGCATGCTGTATCTGCTGGTAAACGATGATGGTTCCAATGATCAGCATAATGGAAACAGTAAACTGCATTACTACCAGGATCTTACGGGGAACAGATGCAAACCTGCCCACACGAAAAGTTCCTTTCAATACTTTCAATGGCTGGAAAGAAGAAAGGTAAAGTGCAGGATAACTTCCGGAAAGCAATCCTGTAATTAAAATAAATACAAGGCTAAAAAGCCAAAACAGCGGGCTGGCCCAGGCGATCTCGATCTTTTTACCGGCAATATCATTAAACAAAGGCAATAATAAGGCTACTAAAAGCAAAGACAATACAAAAGACAACACCACCACTACATAAGATTCTGCAAAAAACTGGTTTACCAGTTGCCAGCGTAAAGATCCCAATGTTTTGCGGATACCAACTTCCTTGGCCCGCTTTTCACTTCGTGCAGTAGCAAGATTCATAAAATTAATGCAGGCAAGCATGAGTACAAATATGCCAATGATACCAAACATCCACACATATTGAATGTTTCCGCCGGTATTCACACCATTCTTAAACTGGTTATTCAAATTCCATTTGCTCATAGGCTGCAAAAAAAACCACCCATTGATATTTCGTTTCTTCCTTTGATACATTATTCAATTTAGCATTCCTGATCTTTGCAGAAACCTTTGCCATATCAGCATTGTCTGCGATCTGCACAAATGTTTGACTGAAATTACTTCCCCAGGGTTCTTCAATTTGTTTAGCCCAGGGGTTCTGCACCAACCACAGATCCCAGGGCATCATAATTTTAATTTCCCGGAAAGAAGTATTATCAGGAAGGTCTTCGTAAACACCTGTAACCTTTACATCAAGGGTCCTGTCAAATTTTATTACTTTATTGATGGGGTCTTCTTTTGCAAAGACGGCTTGGGCAGCCGATTCGGAAAGCATGATGGAATAAGGATCCTTCAATCCCGCTCTTGTTCCCTTCAGCATTTTAAGTGTAAGCATTTCGGGGGCATCCGGCTCAAAATAGTTGCCTGTTTTGGTGAAATTTTTATCCCCCACAGTAAGTAAATGACTTCCGGTCCATGATGACTGAACCACATATTTAAAATTGCTGCCGTATTTACTCCGCAACTCTGGTCCCATCACCGCGGGGTTTGACACCTGTGTTTCTACCTTGCCATTGAAGTTTGCATGCTTCATTACCTGTGCGATACGGCCGTAATGCTGATGGTATTTGTCAAATGTAAGTTCATCGTATACCCATAAACCGATCAGTGTAGCTACCGCCATACCAACAGCCAGCCCGCCAATATTAATGGCGCTGTAACCTTTACTCCTCCAAAGGTTACGAAAAGCGATCTTAAAATAATTTTTAATCATGGCTATACTTTAAATGGATACCTGTTTTTCATGGCGTTGATAAAACCGGCAATGTTTTAAAATCCGGCTTTTACAACATAATATTTTCAATCACCGCCTGGCCGTCCAGCATGCGGATGATCCGGTGGCTGTAGCGGGCATCATGCTCGGAGTGTGTGACCATGATGACGGTGGTTCCTTTTTCATTCAGGTCGGTAAGCAACTGCATTACTTCATTACCATTTGATGAATCCAGGTTACCGGTAGGTTCATCAGCCAGTATCAGTTTGGGATTGTTAACCACGGCCCTGGCAACCGCAACACGCTGCTGCTGTCCTCCCGAAAGCTGCTGCGGGTAATGATTGCGGCGATGCATGATCTGCATCTTATCCAGCACTTCCTCCACCCTTTTCTTTCTTTCGCCTGCTTTAATGCCGGTATATATCAACGGCAGTTCCACGTTCTCAAAAACGGTCAGTTCATCAATTAAATTGAAACTCTGGAAAACAAACCCGATGTTGCGTTTCCGCAGGTCGGCCCTTTTGCGTTCATTGAACCGGGCTACTTCAATTCCGTTAAAGACAAAACTGCCTGCATCGGCATCATCCAGTAAACCCAGTATATTCAGCAATGTGGATTTGCCACAACCGGATGGCCCCATAATAGCCACAAACTCCCCTTCCTTCACTTCGATGGAAAGTTTATTCAAAGCAACGGTTTCTACTTCTTCTGTACGGTAGATCTTTTCTAATTCAGAAATCTTTATCATGGTTATCTTTTAATTTTTTAAAAATATTTTCAATCAATATATAAGTGGGTTTACCAGCAGAAAAAGAGACGGGTCTGCTTCTTCCAGGTGATCTGTTTCTGCACTTTTAAAATCATTTTTCAATATGGATTTGCATGCTGCTGTCTTAGTGCCACAGGCTTTCAGGTTACCGTTATTGATGGCATTAAAAAACAGGCCGGCAATAAAAAGGACAAACAGTACAATAAAATGCTTTCTCATAGTTGCAATATTAATTGATGAACGAAAATGTTTTATTCTTTTTCAATACCAGTTCCTGCATATTCCCGTAATTTTCATAACTGGATGTAACCACTTTATCGCCCGGCTTCAGACCCTGTATCACTTCATAGTAATCGGGGTTTTGACGACCAAGCTGGATATCGATCCTGTAAGCGACCTGGCCGTTTTCGGACAGTTTGAATATCCAGTTACCACCGGTTTGCTGGTAAAACCCGCCTTTGGGCAACAACAGGGCCGTGGTTTCATCACTCAGTGCCAGTCTTATCTGTAAGGTTTGGCCACGGCGTATTCCGGGTGGTATGGAATCATTGAATTGCATATCTACCTGGAACCTTCCGTTGGTAACCTGTGTAAATACTTTCTTAATGGTAAGCCGGTATGGTCTTCCGGCAACAGATGCTTCACCCATCAGCCCGATGAAGATCCTTGAAATATAATGTTCATCAATATCCACCCTTACTTTAAAACCGCTCATCACATCGATCTGCCCCAAACGTTCGCCTTTGTTCTTCGACTGACCGATCTCCGCATCCAGTGAGGTGAGCTGTCCGTCAACCGGTGCCCTTACGATCAGGTCGCCCACTTTTTTGCGCATAACCTGCAGGGCATTTTGTGTTCGGGCAAAAGATTGCCTTGCCTGTTCCTGTTCTTCCCGGGTTGAAACAGTATCCTTTTTCAAAACCTGGTCAGCCAGGTTTTTCTTTTGCACCTGGTAATTGTAATTATTCTCCGACTGCTTAAATTCCTGGGAACCGATCACTTTTTGTTCGTACAGTTTTTTATTAAGTTTATAGATGCGTTCAGCTTCTTTCAGTGAATTATCAACATCGGTAAGCTGGTTTAATTTGCCGATCGTATTTTGCTGCGCTGCATTCCGGGAAATCTGCATTTGCGTAAGCAGGTTAAAAACAGAGGTCTCCTGGTTAACCAGGCTCAATTCAAGATCAGTGTTGCTGAGCCGCAGGATGGGCTGGTCTTTTTTCATGATGGCGCCATCCTCAACAAATTTTTCTTCAACCCGGCCACCTTCCAGTGCATCAAGATAAATGGTTGTGATGGGTAAAATGACTCCGTTAACAGGGATGAATTCCTGAAAAGTTCCCTGCCTGATCTCACTGATGGTCATCCGGTCGGTGTTGACATTCAGCCTTGATTTTCCGCTCGTAAAATACCAACTGGCAAAAATGAGCGCCAGTACACCTGCAATTCCGCCAATAAGCATGATGCGCTTTTTATTCCAGCCTTTTTTTTCAATGACCCTGTCCATATCCTTTTTATTTTTCTTTTCAGTTGATTTGATGACCCTATACTATATATATGTCTTCCATTTGCCGTTTTTTAACATAGAAAGCTGTGCCAGAATCTACCCGATTGATTATCAAATTCTTAACTGCAACCTGCCGATCGATCTGTACGGTATTGATACAGTAAGTGTTCGTTTTTGATACAGCTTTTTCACCATTGCCATCTTAAACGTTTTTAAAAATACCTTCTTTGTACCCTTGCTTTTTGCCGGCGCTGGATATACCACAGGTCGGCGGTGCTTAAGATCCGGTTCCGGCATTTTGAATACCCGGTTGCCAGCACTTCTTTACATCTGTTGTGAGGTTTATAACAATTTCCTGGCTGAGCGGTGTTAATAAACGTGTTGTCTTAATTTTCATGGCTTTGCTTTTTAAACTTTAGAAAAATGTTTTTCAATTTCTTCTTTATACAAAGCTGTGCCAAAATCTAAATGGCTGTTTTTCAATACGCTGAAAAAATCAGCCTGCATATAACTGTACGGTTTTGATACAACCGGTATCCGTTTTTGATACAATGCTGAAATCAATAAAATTTTTTTAAGTGAATGGATAATAAATGTTTTTAAATATGGTATACTTGTGGGAGATTAATAAACCGTGATCATGAACTTAAAAAATGCGAACATATTGGTTATTGATGATGATACAGATGTACTCACAGCAGTGAAGTTGTTGCTGAAGACCGAAGCAAAAGAAGTGGTAACAGAAAAAAACCCGGAGATGCTTCAGTCATTGCTGGCATCAAAAAAGTTCGACATTGTGTTGCTCGACATGAATTTTAAAAGCAGCATCAACACCGGTAATGAAGGGATTTTCTGGTTAAAAAAATAAAGGAACTGGATGAACACCTGTCGGTGATCATGATCACGGCCTACGGTGATATTGATCTTGCTGTTCGTTCACTGAAAGAAGGTGCGGCTGATTTCATTGTAAAGCCCTGGCACAATGAAAAACTCCTGGAAGCCATCAAAGGAATTTTAAAGTCGAAAGAAAAAACGGCTGCTGGTGTTCCCGTTAACCATGCTTCAAAACTGGGCCCGGAAATGATCGGCGATTCGGATGTGATGAAAGATATATTCTTCAAGATCGAGAAAATTGCACCAACCGATGCCAACATTTTTATCCTGGGTGAGAATGGAACCGGGAAAGACCTGATCGCCAAGGCCATTCATGAACATTCCCTGCGGGCAGATAAACCATTTATAAAAGTAGATGTGGGTGCATTGACGGAAACGCTTTTCGAAAGTGAACTTTTCGGGCATACCAAAGGTTCCTTTACCGGTGCAGCCGAAGGAAGGGCAGGCAGATTTGAAGCCGCAAACGGAGGTACTTTATTTTTAGATGAGATCGGTAATATTTCAATGCACCAGCAGGCTAAATTACTAAGCGTTTTACAAAACAGGCAGGTATCACGTGTGGGAAGTAACGAAGCAATACCTGTTGATATACGCCTGATATGCGCCACCAACCTGCCGCTTGCTGAGCTGGCCAATGAAACCCGTTTCCGGAAAGACCTGATCTACCGGATCAATACAGTAGAGATACTGGTTCCTCCATTACGTAAACGCGAAAACGATATTATATTACTGGCCAAACATTTTGCGCAGATATATGCCGCTAAATATTTAAAACCCGTGCCTGCATTTGATGCAAAAGCCATCGACAAACTGAAGCATTATCATTTTCCGGGCAATGTGCGGGAACTGCAGTACACCATGGAACGGGCCGTCATCATGTCGGAAGGGGAAACCCTTACTGCTGCCGATCTTATATTTTCACCGATTGAAACTGCCGTGCAGGAAGCTGCTGAAACCAGGAATATGAACCTGGGTGTTGTGGAAAAAAATACCATTCTCCGGGTTATTGAAAAACACCATGGCAATATTTCGAAAGCGGCCAAAGAACTGGGTATTACCCGTACCGCTTTATACCGGAGACTTAGTAAATATGAACTATGAACCATCAACCATGAACCATGAACTCTTAACCATCAACTCTTAAATGAACTTTAAAAAATACGACTGGAGTTTACTGATCCGCATCGCATTGCTCTTTGCAACCATGTGCGTTGCGGCATGGCTGCTGGTTAAAGGATTATTTATTTTGTTGGCACTTGCCCTGGCTGCTGTTACCGGGCAGGTGATAGAATTGTACCGGTTTACCAATAAAAGTAAAGACGAGCTGGAACAGTTCGTTGAATCGGTTCACTACCGTGACTTTTCGCGCCACTTCGATGAAAAAAATGCACCGGTTGCGGTACAGCCCATGCGCAAAGGGTTCAACGAGATCAACAGCACATTCAAGATCATCAGTAAAGAAAGGGAAACACAATATCAATACCTGCAAAAGATCCTGGAACTGGTGGATACCGGGATACTTTCGTACGACAATAAGGGGGGAGATATCATGTGGATGAATGAATCGCTGAAGCAGTTGCTGAATATCCCTTACCTGAAAACCATTCACTCCCTGGAAAAAAGAGATGAGGCACTGTACCGGGAGATCATTGCCCTGAAACCGGGAGAAGGCAAAGTCGTATCCATTACAACTGACAAAACCGGCTTAAAGGTATTGCTGTCGGCCACTGCATTTCAAACAGAAGGAAAGCTGTATAAACTGATCGCTTTTCAAAATATCAATGAAGCACTGGATGAAACGGAATCTAAAGCCTGGCAAAAACTTTTGAGCGTAATGACACACGAGATCATGAATTCCGTTGCTCCCATTTCTTCACTGGCCGACACGTTGAAGAGCCGCCTTCAGTTATCCTTAAAGGACCTGAATAACAATTCAGGTTCACTGGATGACCTGGAACTGGGTATTGATACCATTAAACGGAGAAGTGAAGGATTGCTGAAATTTGCGGAAACCTATCGAAACCTGAATAAGATCACCAACCTTAACCTGAAAAAAATATATGTGCGTGATATGTTCGAAAACCTGCATCGCCTGATGCAGCCCACTTTCGGGCAAAAGAATATTGAACTGGAAATTATTTTAAAAGACCCCGACCTGGTACTCGAAGCTGATACCGATCTTATTGAACAGGTATTGATCAACCTGATACTAAATGCCGCCGATGCGGTAAAAGAAGTTGCCGCCCCACGCATACTGCTTTCGGCATATATTACACCCAATAACAAAACAGTTATTAAAGTGGCTGATAACGGTATTGGCATTTCTGCCGAACTGATGGAGAAGATATTTATACCATTCTTCAGTACCCGTAAAACCGGCAGCGGTATCGGTTTAAGTTTATGCAAACAGATCATGATGCTGCACAAAGGCAATATCAAAGTGCAAAGCGTGGAAGGCGAAGGCACTGCCTTTTCACTTTTGTTTTAATATGCTTAGTGACAGCCGGACCAGGTAAACCTGGAAATGGTACCACGTAGAAACAGCGTAAACCTAGGATTACACAACTTGTCCGGCATTTGGCGTGGATAGCTTACCTATGTGTTTTTCTATTGTGTTCTATGTTCCTATGTGGTTCATAAAAATCGAATTGAGTAATCCCGATAGTCACTTTTGCTTTTGTTAAAACTGGAAGTAAATAAACGAACTGCCGCTTTCCTGGCTCCAGATCAGCAACAGTATCAAAACTGCCCAAAATATCCCCAACAGCCACCAGGGCATTTTTTCGCCGATCACCAAAACTTTTGTATCCCGCATGATCCAGTGAAAAGCAACCAGGAAAAATGTAACAGTTAACACTTTAATGATACTCAGCGTGGTAAGCAGGGCTTCCGCATTTGGCACATTGTAAAACATGGCATTTAAAAGCTGCCATGCCGAACCAAAATCGGGGGCACGAAAGAAAACCCAGGTTACATTGATAAAAAAGAAGGTAACCATGGCGTACATGAAATTGCGGAAAGTTTTTGCCTTCAGGTCCCTGGGGAGAACACCGAGTACGCCAATTTCGGCAGATGGTACCGCGGTCATTGGAACCTGCTTTTTTTTGCTGAAGTCCTGTATTATTTTTTCACCCCATAAATAAGCGCCATGCAATCCGCCCCAAACTACAAAGGTCCAGCTGGCGCCGTGCCATAGCCCCCCGATCAGCATGGTCAGCATTAAATTGATGTATGTTCGGAATTTGCCGTTGCGGTTACCCCCGAGCGGTATGTATAAATAATCACGTAACCAGGATGACAGGGTAATATGCCATCTTCGCCAGAAATCTGAAAATCCGATCGCTGCATAAGGATATAAAAAATTCTCCGGCAGTATAAATCCCAAACAGGCCGCTACACCTATGGCACAGGTTCAGTAGCCGGCAAAATCAAAAAATATCTGGCCCGAAAATGCAAATACCCCCGTCCAGGCATCCAGTGTATGCAAAACCTGTTTTGCATTAAACACATCATTGGCAGACTGGGCGAGCAAACTGTCAGCCAGCACAACTTTCATAAATAATCCCAGGGTAACCAACAACAAACCCTGTATGATTTGCTTTTGGGTTGCCTGCCGCGGTGTTTCAAACTGTGGCACCAGCTGGGGCGGACGGACAATTGGCCCGGCAACCAGGTGCGGAAAGAAGGTAACAAACAGCGAAAAATCAAGCATGGATTTAACCGGCTTGCTTTTTCGTTTATACATATCGATGGTATAACACAATGTGGTGAATGTATAAAAGGAAATACCCGCCGGTAAAATGATATTCGGTTTTGCAGGATGAAAATCCATGCCTAATCCATTTACCAGGAGCGTAAAATTCTCCAGTAAAAAAGTACCATACTTAAAAAACAAAGCATGCCCAGGTTACCGATAAGGCTCAAAACAAGTAATAATTTTCTTTGTATTTATTCTCCTGGTTATACAATGCCCTGCCTACAAAAAAATCCACCACAGTAGAAAGCCACAGCAATAATATGAAAGGAGGATTCCAGGCTGCATAAAAACATAGCTGGCCAGTAAGAGATTTATCTTTTTTACTTTCCACGAAAAAGGAAGGTTATGCAGGATGAGCATAACAATAAAAAACGCAATGAATGTATAGGAGTTAAAAACCATAAAACAGGAAGTTTACTGGTAATAAATTATGGTACCGGTTGAATTGTTTTTGAAAATTTCCATCCCATTTCCGCATGCATTATGTTGATGAAATGTTTTGTGAATATCACTGCATCCGGCTGGCTTAAATGCGAAAATTCGGGGCATTGAAAATTTGCAATGGCCGGGTAATCGGCAAAATGAATACCCGGTGAATTGGTGCCAGCCAATAATCTATTCCAATATTTTTCACGGGGAAAGACTTTGCTTTCACCCATTAAAAAAGGGCCGCTGGACGGGGTACGTACAAACAAAATTTGTCCGCCCCTTGCTTTTATCTTATCGGTGCAGGATTTAACATGAGCAAATATGGAGTCTAATTTGCTGCCGGAAACCGGTGGTTCTTTGCTTAACCGGCTAAAAAACATCCAGATGCCCTTAACCTTGTTTTGTTCAACGGTATCTGCTACAAAACTTTCCGTCATGTATTCCTGCCTGTTATACTTTACCCTGCCAAAACCCGGTGGGAAGAGTGGGAATTCAAATACACCCTGCCTGTTGGGAATACGCAGGTTTGATAAATGCGCATTGAGTGATAACCATTCTTTATTCAGGAATACCAGGTTATTTTCGAGGGGTTTGTTCAAAACAAAACTGGCCTTTTGTGCCGGAGTCCATTCCTTATAATACTTAAGATTTTTCAGCGGCGTTTCAACAAAAGGTGGTCCTGTAGAAAAAAAGAGCCCCTCGGTTACATCAATGACCAGTTTGCCGGAAAAGCGTTTATCATTAGCCAGGTCTTCCAGGATAGGCACAGGAGAACTGCCTACACAGGCCAGTTGTATGGCATGATCGCCGGTAATTTGCTCCCAGGTTGGAATATCCAGGTCGAACTTGATACGGGATGACCCGATAAATACCGTTGACCTGTCAGCAGTTTCATATACCATCTTCCTTTTATCTGACCAAAGGGCAGGATTGTCATCAAAGGCTGTATCAAAGCCCCTGCTGCGTACATAAAGTTCCCAGCACAGTAAGGTACCTATAACCAGTACCAGTGCAAGAATACCAGCTTTGGCAAAATGACGATTATTCATTTTTTAAAAAATTTATGACCCAATATGTATAAAAAGAAATGAAAGTTAAAAGCAAATCAGTTTGGCCAGGTTCATTTCCCTTGATCCCCCTTAAAGAAGCGGCATTGCGGAATATTCGTTCAGGCGGACTAAAGATATATAGCATATTCTGTATTTCATAACATTTAAACATAAAAAATATATCTAATATAAAACATATTAAAAAGGACCCAAAACGGGAAAGCATAACCTAAGTAGAATAACATCTACAACAATATTGTTTGATCACTATACAGCAATGAATTATTCTGCTGTAATTTTACACAAACCCGTATACCTGTATTTAAATAATATAAACAATATACCTGGCAACAGGTACTGTACCTTATCAATAAATCCATCAACCTGAAAACCTTCATTTGCTGCCTGTGATCTGATTACCCATATGCAAAGACCGACTATTGATTAACCGGATGACCTGTCTTTAAAATTTTATCACAGTACCTGTATCCTCCAGAAAATAATGAAAAGCGCAAAAAAGACCAGCCCCGTTTTAAAATGCCGTACACCTGCCATTGAATTAAAAAAGACCCCTACCGGGAACAGGTACACTCAAATTGGCTGTAACCTTAGAAAATGAAGACTGTGAAACACTGATCAACTTTACCGATGACCTGTTATGGAGTATTAATACGGATTATAAGCTCATAACTTCCAACAGATCATTTTTACAAAATATCAGTGATTCTGCAGGAATCTTACTTAAAACCGGTGATGATATTTTATTGAAAGATTTTTTTCCTGCAGATTTTGTGTCTTTTTGGGAAACCTGTTATAACAGGGCACTGGCCGGCGATTCATTTTCAGAAGAAATATACACACCCGCATTCGGAAAACGTAAAGAATCCTGGACTGAAACAAAATTTAACCCGATTTATAATGGCGGGCAGGTTGTTGGAATAGCCTGTAATTCACGAAATATAACCGAAAAGAAATCAGCCGAAGAAGAAATAAAGCAGCGGGAAGCCCGGTTAACGGAAACACAGGAAATAGCCAAAGTTGGCAGTTGGGAAACAGACCTCAGTAATCTAGAGGTGATATGGTCGGCAGAAACATACCGCATTTTTGAAAAGGATCCGTCCGGTTGTCAATCTTCACACCAGGGTTTCCTTGATTTTATTCATCCTGATGACCGGGCCCTGGTAGATGCCGCATTTATAAAGTCTGTTACTGACAGCTCAATCAATACGATTGAACACCGTATTATAACTTCTAAAGGCAACACAAAAATTGTTGAAGAACGTTGGCGCATTTACCATGATGAAACCGGTAAACCTTTAAGGGCTGCCGGCACCTGCAGGGATATAACGGAACATAAACATGCTGAAGCAGCTATACAAAAAGTTTATAAAGATAAAACCACCATCCTGGAAAGTATTGATGACGGTTTTTTTTCAATGGATAACAACTCGCTGGTTACTTACTGGAACAGGAAGGCAGAGATCATGCTTGGTGAAAAAAGGGAGGACATTATCGGTAAAAATCTTCATGAAGTATTTGGTGCCACCGGTTCACAGGTTTTTTATCAAAATTACCAGGAAGCCCTTAGGGAAAAAATTACGATACATTTTGAAGCCTATTCAAAGCGAAGCCTGAAGTGGCTGTCTGTAAGTGCTTTTGGTTCAGATAACGGCCTATCGGTATATTTTAAAGATATTACCGAACAGAAAATGGCCACAGAAAAATTAAAGGAAAGCGAAACCCGGTACCGATCACTTATTGAACAGGCTACGGATACCATTTGCATAGCAGATGCATCCTTTAAATTCATTGATGTAAATCCCAGTGGTTGCAACATGTTCGGATTTACAAGATCAGAATTCCTGCAGCTCTGCTTTACTGATGTGTTGTTTAAGGAGGACCTGGAAAGCAACCCAATCAAAATTGAAGAATTACAGGGAGGAAAAACAACCCATTCCGAAAGAAGGGTCAAAAGAAAGGATGGATCAGAAATGCATGTGGAGTTGAACAGTAAAATGCTGGAAGACGGGAAGATCATCATCTTCGGGCGGGATATATCTGAACGTAAAAAAGCGGAACAGTTAATTAAGGAAAGTGAAGCCAAATACCGTTCTTTTTTTGAGAGCAGCATGGATGGAATATTGATCAGTGTTACTGATGGGGAAATACTGTCGGCTAACCCGGCAGCCTGCGATATATTTCAAATGACCGAAGCAGAGATCTGCAGGGCAGGAAGATTTGGTATTGCAGATGTTACAGACCCAAGGTTAAAAATTCTAATAACAGAACGCTTGAGAACCGGCAAGGTAAAGGGAGAGGTTACACTGCTTAGAAAAGATGGAAGCCCGTTTGAGGCGGAACTTACTTCGGCTGTGTTTACAGATGCATTGGGACAGTCCAGGACTTCTATGATTGTAAGGGATATTACGGAACGCAAAAAAGCAGCAGACAAGTTAACCGAAAGCGAATTACGATACCGGTCAATCATTGAACAGGCAACCGATGCGATCTGTATTGCTGATGCAAACATGAAGATCATAGATATCAATCAATATGGTTGCGAAATGCTGGATTATTCCAGGGAAGAATTTTTGAGGCTATCCATTGTTGATCTTTTCGTTGAAGAAGACCTTATAGCAAACCCTTTCAGGCTCAATGAATTAAAATCAGGCAAAATTATCAGGTCTGAACGGCGATTCAGGCGAAATAACGGAGCTTTAATTGATGTGGAAATAAGTACCAAGATCCTGGAGGATGGCAGGTTTCTCGTTTTTGGGCACGATATCGCTGAACGTAAAAATGCTGAAAACAACCTGAAAGAAAGCGAGGCGAAATACCGTACATTATTTGAACAAAATATGGCGGGTGTTTATCAATCCTCTTTTAACGGTGAGATACTGAACTGTAACCATGCTTTTGCAAGAATGCTTAAATATGATTCGCCGGAGGAGATCCTCAGGGTAAATGCATCGGATCTTTATTTTTCACCAAAAGACAGGATCGATTTCACGGATAATGTGATCAATCAAAAGAACCTGAATAATTACGAGAGTGTTTTAAAATGCAAAGACGGAAGCCCGTTATATTTTATTGAAAATATTTCGCTTCGGAAAAATGATAAAACCGGTGAAGCATTTTTTGATGGTATCATGATCGATATCACTGAAAAAAAAGAAGCCGAATTACAGTTAAAAGAAAGCAACGAACGATATAACCTGGTTAGCAAAGCCACCAATGACATGGTATGGGACTGGGACCTGGTAACCGGTAAAGTGTTCCGCAATAAGGAAGGATGGAAGAAAATATTCCGGACCGGTGATCAAATATTTGAAAGTGACCTTATCCAGGACTGGGATGACAGGATACATCCTGATGATGTGGAAAAAGTAAAACAGGTGGAAAGGGAAATACAAAATTCAACAAGAGAATATTTTGAGGTTGAATGCCGGGTAATGCGGGATGACGGCACCTATGCATACATACATGACCGCGGGAATATTTTCCGCAATGAAGCAGGAGTGGCAACCAGGCTGATCGGGGCCACCCAGGATATTACACAGAGAAAAGAGGCTGAGCTGAAGGTTGCCAAAAGTGAGATCCGCTTCAGGTCGCTGGTACAAAACGGGTCAGACCTTATTGGCATCCTGGACAACAGGGGTTATTACCTCTACAGCAGCCCGGCCGTTAATAGGATACTGGGCTATGAACCTGAATTCATGATCGGTAAAAATTCTTTTCATTCATACACCCGGATGATATCAGTTACATTAAAACCATTTATCCAAAAAGGAACCCAATAACCACCTCAGTTCTTTTGCATTCCGGTTCAAAAATGCACAGGGTGAATGGAGATGGCTCGAAAGCAAGGTTACAGATATGAGCAATGACCCCGAAGTGATGGGCTATATTTTCAATTCAAGAGACATCACAGAAAGAAAAACGGCAGAAGCCGAGATCCATAAACTTTCTATCATTGCCCGTGAAACTGTGAATGCAGTGATCATTACCGACCCTGAAGGAAAATTGTGTGGATCAATGAAGCCTTCACAAAAATCACAGAGTATGAACCTGGAGAAGTGTATGGCAAAAACCAGGCGATCTTCTGCAGGGCGAAGAAACCAGCCAGGCAGTTGTGCGCTTCATGCGCCAGGAAATAAAAAAAATAAAAGCCTTCGAATGTGATATCATTAATTATTCAAAAACAGGCCGAAAATACTGGCTGCACATACAATGCCAGCCACAGTTTGATGAAAACGGCAAACTAAAAAACTTTTTTGCGCTTCAAACAGATATCACCAAAGAAAAAGAAGCAGAAGTCATTTTAATGGCATCGGAAGAAAGGTACCGGTACCTGTTCAATAATAACCCAGCCAGTATCATCATCTGGGATATTGAAACCTTTGAGATCCTGGAGATCAATGAAACAGCTGTTGCCATGTATGGATATTGCCGTAAAGCATTTCTTGCCAAAACAGTGCTGGATCTCCGGCTTCCGGAATACCATGGCAAACTAAAACAATTTGCCGCGCAGGCCAGGAAAAAAAGCGATTTCATATCGGTGAATACCTGGAAGCATATTAATAAATCCGGTGAAGGAATGTATATGAATATCGCCTCTCACCGGATTGAATTTAAAGGCCGCCCGGTTATTTTATCACTGGCGACCAACATTACCGAAAAGTAATACTGGAAAATGAACTGGAAAATGAACGGCTGGAAAAACAAAAGGAGATCACCGATGCCGTGATCTCGGCACAGGAACAGGAACGGCAGGAGCTCGGTGCCGAACTGCATGATAATATCAACCAGATACTGGCAGGTTCACTCCTGTACCTTGGCCTGGCAAAAAAAGAATTACACATCGAACATCCCTGGTTAACAGAAACGGATAACCTGATCAGCACAGCCATTGATGAAATACGGAAACTGTCTCATTCACTGATACCGCCATCATTAAATGAATCGGAACTTGTTGATGCCCTCAGCAATTTAATGGAAACAACCCGTAAAAGCAGTAAATTAATCATCAGCCTCCAGGCATACGGCTTTGATGAAAGCAGCCTGCCGGATAAACTCAAACTGAGCATTTACAGGATCGTTCAGGAACAGTTCAACAATATCCTGAAACATGCCGGGGCCGGGAAAGTGATCGTACGCCTCACACAGGATAATGAAAAAACCCTGCTGCTCATTAAAGACGACGGGGCGGGTTTTGACACCAGCCAGAAATCCAGAGGTGTTGGTTTGATGAATATAAAAACAAGAGCTTCATTGTACAACGGGGAAGTTACCATCATTTCATCTCCGGGCCATGGATGCGAATTAAGGGTGTTGTTCAATTAAAATTGCTGACCGTTTACAACCAGTAATAAATACTTTACTGATGCAGTGTATAGTTCAAATATAAATTTATCCGGTTCCAAATAATTTAAAATTCCGGAACTTAAGAAATAATATTTCCCGGGTATACGGATATATGAACAGGTACCTGAGTACTGATTGATTTTGTAACAGCAGGCCCGCTGTTTACCTGTTTGATGTTTCATTTTCTGAAGCTACAGGCATCATCCGCAGTTCTTTTACAAGAACTGTTTTCGGGCTTTCCATTTTTTTCATCCGCATTGAGCCATGAAGTTATATCAATAAAATGTAGTAAAATATCTACAGGGATTTACCCCGATGCGGTCAATGAACACAATCTGATTTTATTTAATAAATACCCATATCAACCCTTTTTTCTGCACATTCAGAAGTTTTTTTCATATGAAAACGGTGCTTTATACTTTCATTAACAATTCGTGGCTTGAGATATGTTTATGCAGGTTCAGAGAGATATTAAAACCAGAAAAATAAAATTTCTCTCTTTTCTTCAGGATGGAAAATCACTTAAATTTTTACTTGTAAGATTTTCCCGTCACAAAACCGGAAACCCGAAATTTTCTGATTCCCGGTTAATAAATTTTCAAAAAACAACACTGCCATTTTGAGCAATTATTATCCCGGGAAACCGGGTTCAGTCAGTCATTTATTTAATAACACATAAATCAATTCCCTATGAAAAAATTACATTTAAAAGCATCTGTTGCAGTTTTGGCAATTGCAGCTTTTGCATCATTCACATTAGGTTCCTGTAAAAAAACAGACATGACAACACCGGCAGTTTCTGAAAATCCTTTGGCTCCTGCGGAAATTGCCGAGTCATTGGTAGATTCTTCAAATGTTGAGGTAGTTGAAAATACACAATCCCTTGTAAGCAAACCGGCAGGTACTTATTACATCAGCCGTTTGGGAAACAACACAACTGGTGATGGCACGATCGCCAAACCCTGGAAGACTTTGTACAAAGCAACTTCAAATGTTACCACTGCACCAAGTATCATACATATTACTGCAGGTACTTATCCAGAAACGCTCACTAGCAATGTAAGGCCGGGTGTAAGCCTGGAAGGTGAAGGTGCAGCAACTACCATCATTAAAAGTGCTAAAGCAGGTGACTGGTCTACATTATTACAACTGGAATCAGCAGACCAGACAAACGGAAATCAAAGCATTTCTAAACTGACTTTAAACGGGCAGTATGTAAGCGAAACAAGTTACAAAACATGGGTTGGGATCTGGATAACCGGTCGCAGTAATGTTGCTGTTCACGATGTCGTGATCAAAAACTTCAAACAAACAGCAGCTATATTCAGTGGTATCAATGAGAATAACCCGGGCACTGATGCCGGCAAGTTTCATGCAACCGGGAATACATTTTACAACAATACCGTAACAAACAGTGCCGCCATGTACAATGGAACAGGCCAGGGTGCATTAATGATCGGTTTCCAGGACGGCATGCTGATCTATAATAATACCATCCAGCAAAAAGAACGCCCCGATTTTAAAAACGGATGGCCCATCAAATACTGGAACCAGGGCTGGTTAAAAGGTGTGAAGATCTACAACAACACCCTTATTAAAAAACCATATACCGGCACATACCCGGGTGAGAACAGCTCATGGGATTTTGCGATCGAATTTTTCAATATACAGGGCCTGGAGATCTATGGCAATAATATTCAGAATGGCGCCATTGACCTGAACTATAATTATAAGGGCGCATATGCATACAGTACCTGGATACATGACAATATCATATCCAACCCGGTTTTAAACAGCAAGGTTGAAGGTGGTATCATTTTAGAATTCAGGACAGAGTCGGCCATAATTGAGAAGAATACTTTCCTGAATAAATCATATGGCATTACGTTCAATACACGTGGAGTTGGTAATAAAGGAGGCGACAGGGATAATTTTGTGGGCGGAAATGTTCCGGGTGGTTACAGCTACCTCGTGAATAACATCATCCGTAATAACCTGTTCTACAATATGTACCAGGGCCAGGGCATTGGTAACAGTTTTGCCATAGGCGTTATTTCTGAAGGTACCGATGACCCGCAGATCAATGACATGCAGATCTACAACAATACCATTGTTGCAAAATCCGGGAATCCTTCTCAAATGGGCATTGATCTTACATCCATGCCAAATGGCAACGGGGTGAATATCCATATCCGGAATAATATCGTGAATGGATTTAATTATGCGATCAGGGGCAGTAATGGAAATACACGGATAAGCAATATGATGCTTACCCACAATAATTTTTTCCAGAATGGCAATGGCAATGCAGCATCCTGGCCGGCAGGTAACCCTGCCAGTTATACATATACAAATAACATAGGGAATGACCCGTTATTTGTATCAGCAACCAATTTTCAATTACAGACTGCATCACCGAGTTTAAATACCGGTGTTAACCTGGGGATTCCGTTCATTGGATCAGCTCCCGACAGGGGAAATGGTGAATCCAGGCAGTAAAATAATCGGGCAGGCTTTACCTTCATTATATACATAGTACACAAAGAGACCCATTGGGTCTCTTTGTTTTTTAACCCGGGCATCATTCAGGAACAGAACAATGGCTGGATCAGTTCACTGAAATTTTATAAATTGTTGCTGATGTAAATGCATCCCCGGGTAATAATATTGTAGAAGGAAATTCAGGCCGGTTGGGCGAATCCGGGAAATGCTGGGTCTCGAGGCAAAGCGCTGCATGTTTACTGACCGGTTTCCCGTCGCGGTTTGTTATGCTGCCATCCAGCAGGTTGCCTGAATAAAACTGCAATCCAGGTTCTGTTGTATACACAGATAACTGCAATTCATTTTCCGGGTCTGTCAATACAACAGCCAATGAAAGTTTGTTGCCATCATGCTTTAAAACATAATTATGATCAAATCCATTTTCTGTTTTACTGATCTGCCCGGATATTTTTGCAGGCATATTAAAATCAAATGCCGTTTTATCAACAGCACATAACTCACCTGTTGGAATTTGATTTTCATTTACCGCAGTATAATAATCTGCATGTATTTGCAAGCTATGATCAAGAATGCTGCGATCTGCATCACCTGTTAAATTAAAGTAACCGTGGCTGGTAAGGTTAACTGGTGTGGCTTTGTCTGTTTGAGCAAAATATTCTATGATCAACTCATCGTTATCAGTATATATATAGTCAACTTTAACGGATAAATTCCCGGGATAACCTTCCTCTCCATCCTTACTGTAATATGTAAACGAAAGCCGTGGATTTACATCATCAACGGTCTTTGCATCCCAGGCCACTTTATCAAAATCGGTAATTCCGCCATGCAGGTGATTGGGGCCATTGTTACAGGCCAGTTTAAATTCAGTTCCCTGTAAAGTAAATCTACCGTTAGCGATCCGGTTGGCATACCTGCCGGCAATACAACCCAGGTATGCACTATTTTTAAGATAGTCTTCCAGGTTATCAAATCCCATTACGATATCGCGGGTACTTTCATTTTTATCCTTCACTTTCCAGGAAATAACTGCGGCCCCGTAATTGATGATGCTGATGCTGTTTCCTTTTGCATTTACCAGGTTAAACCGGTAAATATCTTTATCGTTCATACTGCCAAACAATGATTTTTGAATATTCATACGCAACCTGTTTTGTTTTATACCTGCCGAAATTGTCCTGCATTTTATCAATTTTGCATATTTGAGTCATGCATAAAAACTGTTGGTAAAGATAATAACACAATTGCTGTTTTTCGTATGTACAAACCGGCCATATTATTAATCGTATGATCTACCTGAACCATTTTGATAAAAGAACGCTGTATATAAAAGACCTTAGCTTTTTAATATCCTTTGTAATTGCCTTGCTGATTTAAATCCACATTTAGACGCTATATACTCAATCGTATATTCCGGGTTATTCATCATGGTACCGGCATATTCCTTTCTTAACAGGGTTAAATATTCCAACACCGTAGAACCGGTTTTTTCCTTGAATACCCTGCTCAAATTTCTTGGACTCATGCCCACCAGTGAGGCCAATGATTCAATACTGTTCTCTTTGGAAAGATTGTCTATCATGTAATCCTGAACCTCATGAACCTGGGGGTTAATATGATTCCTGTAATCGAGATAAATGCTTTGCTGTTTATGGGTTCCGCTCCGGCGGTGATAAACAACAAGACCCCTGGCCGCTTTGTGTGTAAAAAGCGCCCCTTTTAAATCTTCCAGGATGGCCAATGCCAGGTCTATCCCGGCACTGATACCTGCACTGGTATATACATTATTACTCTTGATATAGAGAATATCTGCCTGTACCCTTGCCTGCGGAAACTGGGTTTGCAAAGCTTCCACTCTTCTCCAGTGCGTAGTGCATTCCGTATCTCTCAGCAGGCCCGCATGTCCCAAAGCAAAAGCCCCGGTGCAAATTGAACAAACAGTTATTCCTTTATCAGAACATTCTTTTAGCCAATTGAAGAATTCCCTTTCTGCTTTAAATGGAATGCTGTTTACGTAATCATTATCCATTCCGGGCACAAAAACATAATCACCTGCTTTTAATGTGGCTGTGCTGAAATGGGCTATTTTACCGAAGCCAAGGCCGGCAGTGCTAACGGGTTCATCACTGTATTGATAAAATTTCATTTCAATTTCCATACCGTGCACTTTCGCTTCGGTAAAAACCTGTGCAGGGCCGGAGAGGTCAAGCAATTCAACAGTAGGTGGTATGATAAAGGCCATTTTTTTCATAAAGTTGGTTTTAGCAGTGGTGAATTTTGAAAGATAATTTTTTATTGATGAGTAATAAGTAGATAGCAATTACAAAATCGAGGGTTGAACAAAATATATCATAGTGAGGCGGAATGAGGCCAGGGTTTCTCAGGAAAGGATAAGCGATATCCCAGCATCCATGCAGGAAAAATCCAATTGCCAGGAACCAGGGCTTCTTCATACCTGTATAGGCAATTAAAAGGAATATAACAGCCTGTATGGAATTTACCACCAGGTCCTCCACATCCATCCATACATAGCCAACATACAGAAACCCAATTCCGGAAAGGATGAGGCCATAAACAGATGTCTTATCCAAATGTTTAAAAATTTGAAACAGGAAAATGATCAGCAAACCTGAAGATATCCCGATAACTGCTGCAGTCATGATCTGGTCATTTAAGTTGATTAAGATAATATTTTTATTCGTGAAATTCCTGTAAATTACCACAAGTCTTGAAGCCGTTATTTCCCTTATGCCACATTATTTCAATTCCGGTTTCAGGTTAAATGCCGCGAGGTATTTAAATCCGGGTAAGTTATTGTAAAACAGATTTTGTAAATAGTTTTTTAAAGGCAAAATGAAATATCTCGGTTTGACCCATATGAACAGGATAGGCATTGATAAATATCCAGCCCTCCCTGCCCATATAATTCAGGGCATCAATAATGGTATTAAATTTCTTTAATGCTCCTCCGTCGGTTTTAAGCCGGTTATCACGCCAGAAACTTTTCTCGTCACCAAAATCAATATCAATGGTTACTTTGTTACTCAGCAACCTGGGTGTGGCAATTACCTGGCAATATTGTTCAACTTTGGATGTGTCTGTCTGGGCATTTGAAATCAGCGTACTGATTATAAAAAAGCCAATGATTAATAATTTTTTCATATTGTTATTTGTTTTTTGATGATGTAAAATTACAGTGCATTGCACGCTTACAAGAGACATCATGCTGTCAAAAACAGACAAGAAATAAATGAGCTTGCTGGGGAATAAAATCGGGATGAAGGGATCAATAACAAATAGAAGAAAATATAAGGGTTGCTATTGAGTAAGAGTACTTTTAGTATCAAATAGTCAGAAGTGTGAAAACAAACCTTTAAATGACAGAACCATTTTTCACGAAAAGTGCAACTAAGGAAGTAATCCATTTGCCAAATTCAGTTTTCAAAACAGATGGACAAAACTACCTGCTTCAGCTCCCTGCCGGTATATATAATTGTTGAGGCGATGTATGATCTTTACCGGGTTTTAATTTGATCCAGAAATACCCTGCTAAAAGCACATCAATGGTGATACAGAATATGTCGTAGCCATGTGGTGCCACCGAACTCACGTGGGGAAACAAAACATCCCATAGGCCGTGGAGCGCCAGCCCGGCAACTATGAGTATGTAATGTTTTTTATAACCCCAATAGGCAAACATTAAGAAAAATGCTGCTCCCGGAACTGTAAGCATTAGAGACTGCGGATCAATTGAAAATCCGATATAAATAAATGGTATAGCCGCTAAATTCAGTGAAGCATAGAACTTCAAATCAATTTTCCTGAATATTTCAGCGAAAGCAATTATTGCAGCTGTGGTAATTAGTCCGATAATAAAGCCTGTCATATTTTAAGTTTTAAATATTGCCTGATGTTGTTTAAATGGTAATACTGACATTTCCTTTTTTTATGCCCTTTTTCAACATAAGTGTGTGCTTCTGCTATCTGCTCCAGTGGATACGTCTTATCAATTACCGGTTTATACTTGCCTGCTTCTATAAGCTCTTTCAGAAAAATAATATCTGCTGCTGTATGGCTGATCACACCCGTCAAAACTTTTTTGCTGCTTGTTTTAGAGACCCATAAACCCTGGAGCATCTCCGGCATGCCTGCGGCACTCAGAATCATTACTCCGTTTTTATTTAGTGACTTTAAACTGCTGGAAACATGTATTGTTTTCACCGTATCAAAAATAACGTCATACATTTCTCCGTTTTTGGTAAAATCCTCCTTAGTGTAATCAATAACTTTATCTGCCCCAATCGATTTTACCAGCGCCATATTTCCAGTACTGCAAACAGCGGTAACTTCTGCACCCAATGACTTTGCCAATTGAACGGCAGCAGTTCCCACTGCACCCGAAGCACCTGCAATAAGTACTTTTTGCCCTGATTGTATGTTTGCCTTTTTTATAAAATGCCAGGCGGTTACGCCGCCAAAAGGAATGGTTGCTGCTTCTGCATGTGTGATATTAGCCGGCTTTAATGCCAATGAACCATCTTCCGGAATACATTTATACTCGGCGTAAGCACCAAAACTCATATCGGTATGACCAAAGACCTGGTCGCCAACTCTGAATTTTTTTACATCTTTCCCAGCACTTTCAACTTCACCTGAAAAAACGGTTCCAAGAATATTTATTTTTGGTTTTAGTAAACCGAAAATAAATCTTACAGCAAACGGGTCAGCTTTTCTTAGCCGGACGTCACCCGAATTGACTGCTGTGGCATTCACTTTTATAAGAATTTCATTATTCTTCGGTATTGGCTTACCTACCTCCTTAACCTGGAGGACTTCTGGTTGACCATATTGTGTATAAACAGCTGCTTTCATTTTTATAGTTTTATTTTAAATAATCATTTACTTTAAGCAATTTGTACTCGGGGGAAGCATCAAAAAAGGAATTTAATAAAGTCATGTGCCCTGCCCCAAAATTACCAAAATCCTGTCTGTTGGTTTTGCATTTATTTTTTGAATGTTTCTGAAGATCCTCAAATTCCTGTTGAACCACCATCCTGTAACAAAGTCTGGCCCAAAAAATTCATTGTTGTTGGTTTCATACTTAAAAGTGCCAATTAAATAAGTGCCCATGTCCCGCTTAATATTTTCAGGGTCATTTTTCTGTATCAGTTCTGCCCTTATTCCTTTTGTTTTAAAAACCGGCGGGGGGAAATATTGCTTTACAGTATCTGCATACTTATAAAAATAATCCATGAATTTTTTATTTCCAATACTGTCTTTACCCTCCAGAACTGAATCCAACACTTCATAATCCCTTCCCCAGGCGTTAACACAATGCAGGGTTTGCAGTTTCATCATTTTTGCAACTCTGAAACCAATCTGATCAACCTCATCCCGTCCTAAATTATATTTGCCCGCCAAATATTGATTATATAGTGAGTCATATTTAGCCTGCTTAGCTGGGTCCCTTTCAATTACTATAATAGTAGGTTTGAACTTTGCAATCCGTTTTACAATTTCTTCTATTTCCTTTTGATATTTTGTTTCCAGTACATCAATCTGGTCCTCCTTGCCGGTCTTTATCAGATCTAAATTCCTAAAAGCAAAATGGAATGACCCCAGTGTCAAAACCTCTGTCTTTTTTTGGGTTTGAGCAAATACAGTCGAGATGAGTAGCGAGAGTAGTAAAGTTAAATTAAGTTGCATGATTTTTTATGTAAAATACGTTTAATAATGACTTATTGTTACACGACCGAAAATTACCTGTTTAAAAAATAATAAACAAGCCCCTTGATCATGTTTGGATTTCTGGAATCCATATGACTGGTATTTTTTTTCAACATTCTTTCCCAGCTTAATATTGCTATAGTTGTCATGAAGCGTTTGATAAAATGTTTCAAAGGGAGCCAGCATCCGGTCACGTTCTTCACTTGCTCCAGTACCCATAAATACCAGTTGTTTATTGATGTTATTGTTTGCCCGGTTATCTTTCTCCATTTTCATCAGAACATAGTTATCAAACCAAAGAGATGGGCTCAGCATAATGTAGTTTCCAAAAACTTTATTGTTAACAGTAAAAGCGTAAGCTCCAAATAAACCTCCGTATGAATGACCCAGTATAACACGGTTGTTCCTGCCGGCATCGGCCTGGTAATCCAGTTCCATTTTTGGTATCAGTTGGGTTTCAATGAAATTTAAAAATTGGGGTGCCCCTCCTGTTACAGAGCTCACCCTGGTTGGGGTATAATCTATACTGCGGTCTTTTCCATATCCGATGCTTACCACCAGCACATTCTTTAAAGCATATTGATCAGCAATTTCCTGGCACCGGTTTGCTACGAATCCAAATATTTCCTTCCCGTCCAACACATAGATGGTTGCATATTTTTCAATCGCAGGATTGTAATTAGCAGGCAAACCAACCCGTATATCATAGGTTGCCCCGTTGGCTGTTGATTGTAAGGTAAATTCCTTTGTTACGCCGGATGTAAATACTTCATCCTTTGTACAGGAGCTTAATAAGAAAAGCATGATGATGGCACTTACTGCTGATAGCAGCCTGTTGATTAAAACTGTTTTATTTTTCATGGTGGTTGTTTTTAATTGTTATTTAATAATATAAAATTACCCTCACTTTCAGCACCGGCTGAGACAGCCTGGTGTCATAAAAAAGACAACTTACATGTCTGTTATGGGCCTTCGGATAAAACCGCCGGCCTCTAATGGTTTAAATAATAAGCATTCATTTTTAAAAGGGAAAAAGTCATTGCTTCACTTCCTGCATTAAATGTTGGTTCATTACGGCTTTCCTTCTGCTTTAATTCCGAAGGAGAATGATTAACAGGCTGGCATCCTGTTTCATGATTCAGTTCTGCTACCAGGTATACCGGAAACAGGGCTACAATAACAAACATCTGGATGGTAAATAGTACTTTTTTCATTTTTATTTTTTTTAATTGTTTAGTTTAGAATGCAAAGGTATTATGGCTTTCAGCAGTCTAAAAGACAGCCAGATGTCAAAAACGGACAGGATCAAAACAATATGATGCAGAATACCGGTGGTATATAATAAAAGTCATTTTAGTCAGGATCATTATTACTATACTTAAGATATACATGTAATAAAAAACCCAATAACCCTGCCTGCCGGCAGTTGCAAAAATCTTATGAACAAACCAATTAAAACCAGCGGTTGTTCCTCGTAAATTACTTTCTATTAATGATCACACTTATATACAATCGTGATTTCCCGCTCCGGTAAAATTCCATTTCCCCCTTGGCCATTATCAGTATTTTTCTTGTCCGTTTTTGACATCTGCCTGTCCATAAGGCCCTCTAAAGTGGCTATACCTTTGCTTTATCAATTAACAAATCAAAATCAACTACAATGAAACAGGAAAACAAAATTGTTGAATACAACTTAATTGCCGGCGAATTTAATTGGGAAATTAAACCCGGAAAACCATTACAGCCTGGGGATTTAATAACCAGGTCCTGGGCCCGGTACTAATGGCAAAAAAAGGTGACACACTTGTTGTACGGGTCCAAAATAATTTAACGGAACCAACAATGGTTCACTGGCATGGCATCAGGCTTCCGGCCAATATGGACGGCACAGGCGAAGTGCAAAAGCCCATTTTACCCGGCGAAAGTTTTGAGTACCATTTTATAGTGCCTGATGCCGGAACATTCTGGTATCATTCACACCAAAATGAAACGGTGCAGATGGAAAGGGGCATGTATGGCGGTATAGTTATTGAAGATGAAACTGACCCGGTAATGGACAACGAAAGAGTGCTGGTACTGGATGATATGAAACTCACTTCCAACAACGAATTTAAGCAACACGGGCCTGTCGGCCAATGGATTGAAAGACATGACGGCAGGGAAGGCAGCACTAACCTGGTAAACGGAAAAGAAGCTTTGACCCTGCACATGCATGCGGGACAGAGCGAAAGATGGAGAATTGTGAATGCTGCCAGTGCACGTTATTTTAAATTAAGTCTCGACGGAAAACCCTTTAAGATAATAGCCACTGATGGCGGTTTACTTGAATATGCCAGAACAGAAACCGAATTATTAATTACACCCGGTGAGCGCTTTGATATTGTGGTTGGTCCGTTTGAAGAAAGGGAAGTCTTTTCAATAAATTCACTGCCCTACAACCGTGTAACCATGCTTAAAGCCAAACTGCAAAAATATGCCACGGTACATGTAATGGAAAGAAAAGAATCCATAGCTGCATTACCGGGAAAACTTACCGAAATAAAATCGTTGGCGCCTCAGGATGCTGAAGTAAACCGGAAAGTGAAATTATCAGTTGACCCCAGCCTGAAACGCATCATTGATTTCAGGGTTAACAATAAAATGCACGGCATGGATAAGCCTGTAATGGTGGGTGATCTGCAGGTATGGGAAGTATCTAATACCAGTTTAATGGATCACCCGTTTCATTTGCATGGATTCTTTTTCCAGATACTGGAAGAAAATGGCAAAGCGCCGGAATACAAAGCCTGGAAGGATACATACAATCTGAAACCAAGATCTACAATCAAAATTGCCTGGATGCCTGATAACCGCCCCGGTAAATGGATGTACCACTGTCATATTATAGAACATCATGCCGCCGGTATGATGGCCAACTTTGAAGTGATCAACCCATTGAACCCGGTAACAGAAAAACAGGAATCGTTTCATGGTTGTCATATTTAATTAAAGCGATCTTTTGTTTTGATCCGGAAATTGTATAAAACCATACCTCCAGACTATTATAAAATCGTCTGCGTGCTAAAGTAGCTATGCAGTATTTATTAATCATTTAAAATTAAAAAAAATGGAAACAACAATTAAAAAATGTGGATGCGCTGATGCAACAGGCACAGGTCCCGTTTGCAACTGTGTTGACAACTGCCCGGGTACCGGATGTGCCTGTGGTTGCAGCACCTGCGCTTAACTCAATTGGGAGAAGCAAGCCTTCTCCCGATTTTAAAATCTAAAACAAATAAACTAAACTATTGCCATGTCACTTTACACATTTTCACATTCAGCTAAACTTTCTTCTGTTCATATACCTGCAGGATTAAGAATTGAAGCAAGTACAGACATTAGACTGTTATCTATTATAGGTAACAGCACAATAGAAGATGTGACCAAGCGCCTGGCGAATGATAACACGGCTTTCATTGCTTATTTAAACAACCTGCCGGCAGCTTTCGGATGGATGGCCAGGGATAACGCAAAGATCGGGGAACTTAACCATGAATTTATTTTACCGGAAGGTAACAGGTACCTGTGGAACTTCAGAACGCTTGAAGCTTACAGGGGCAAGGGGATCTATCCAGCACTGTTGCAATTTATCCTGCAACATGGAGATCATGGATCAACCAGGTTCTGGATCATTCATGCACCGGAGAACAAGGCATCATTAAAAGGAATACAGAATGCAGGTTTTGAATATGTTGGAAAACTTTACATTGATGGTAACAACATTGCAACCATTGAATCCAATGAAACTGCTTTGACCTTTCAGGAAGAACTGGAATATATGGACATAAAATTGTCGGGGCAAACAGCCAATTCCTGCTGGAATTGCAGCAGTCCATACCTGAAAAAACGTTTTTCGGCATGCTGTTGTTCAACGGCCGGTAATGAATGTATCGGCAACAACATGCTTACTATGGCATCTTGATCAAAAATAAAATAATGAAATGCATTAATTCAAAATCAATAAACTAATTTTATCAAACACCTTTTGGTATTCAGTTGCTGCTATTGGTGAACTTAACTGCAATCAACCACTTCCTGAAAATGATAAGTACAGCACAATTTGGACTTTTGATTCTACTCACTTTGTTTCTGTTATTGCATTTCATGATCCTGCTGAAGATAATTCCATACCATCTTATTTGGGGCGGTAGGTTAAAATCGAATAATGAAATGTATCGTTTTGAAATTTTCTCTATTTTATTAAACGCACTTTTCATTATTGTAATTTTGGCTCAGGCAGATTTTTGGATGATTAATATTCCAAAGAATATAATAACGTATGCCTTGTGGCTTATGACATGCTTGTTTCTGATAAACACATTGGGGAATGCCATTTCGAAAAATAAAATTGAGCGATTGATATTTACGCCAATTACAATACTCCTGGCCATATTTTCGTTGGTCCTGGCATTGTCAAACTGACTTAAATTTTACCGGTTAATCATCAAAAGCTTCCAAAATCATTTTCTTACTTACTGTCATACCAGCCGTAGTTCCCATTGCAACAGCATTGGCTACGGTACGCATGGCTGTTGCATTATCGCCACAGGCAAAGACACCGGTAATGGTAGTTTCCTGGTAAGGATCAATTTTTATATAGCCTTCGGCAGTTAACTGGCATCCCAAAGATGCAGGGATGGCACAATGATGTTCAAAAGGAACAGGTGCATAAATAGCCTTTACAAAAGATCTTGTACCGTCTCTGAAAATAACATGCTGCAGTTCTCCATTGATGTGTTCCAGGCTTTCAATTTCTGTTTCTATGATGTTGATATGATGTTTTTCAAGTTTCTCCCTTTGCGCTGCAGTCAATGTTGAAGTTCCGTTGGTAAATAAGGCTAGATCATTTGTCCAGTTTGAAATGAGCCTGGCAAAATCAAAAGCAAATTCCCCATTACCCAGGATGCCGGTTTTTTCATGTCGCACTTCGTATCCATGACAATAAGGGCAATGCAGTACCGAAATACCCCAACACGCTGCTAATCCGTCAATACCAGGAAGTATATCCCTGATCCCTGTGGCAAATATTATTTTCTTTGCTGCAAAAGTTTTACCTGAAGCTACCGTAATTTCAAAACCATATTGTGTTTTGATCCCATTTGTTGCCAACCCTTTGAAAAATTGAACTGTTTCATACCTGCTGACCTGCAATTTGGCCAATGCAGCAATTGCTGCCGGGGCTTCTCCATCATGGGTTATAAAGTTGTGTGAATGGGGTGTTTGCCTGTTACAGGGTTTCCCGTCATCAATGATCAGCACTTTTTTCAAAGCTCTTCCAAGAGCCATACCGGCCGCAAGACCTGAATAACTGCCTCCAACTATGATTACATCATAAGTATTATTGCCTGACATAAAATTATATTTTAAAATTGCCATTGAAGAATATGGTAAAAAAAGTAATGCTGATATTTTGCCGTTTTGTTTAACAAATTCACGTCTTGAAAAAGTCATGGAAAGTTAAAATATTTTATTCCGGTTTATCTGTTTTTGTTGAAACCCTTTTGATGACCGAATCAACAAACGGCACACCCGCAAACACGATCCATGGAACCAATAAAATGGTAAGGATGAATGTGCGTTGATATAAAGGCATAGCAGATAATGTTTCTCCAAATAGCCAATAAAACAGTGTAATGGACGGGTAGATAACAACCCATATTTTAAGGGAAACCAGTAATTTCATTTTGCTTTCATGCACATTTATTTTTGATTATTCATTTTAATGATTCAGCAAAAGTAGTTGCAAATGTTGCCTGCATAACAGGATAAAAATGAAGTTGAACAGGATTTACCTGAAATAATGTATGTGGCCCTGTGTGAATATCCTGTATGCTTTTTGAATAAATTGGCAAATTTGGATTTATTTCCAAAACCGGTATCAGGTGCTGAAACAACTTATTGGCAGACAAATATGCACGGTTTGCATATTCATTTTGTTCAAAGCAAAAATAATGACAGCCCTTCATGCCCTTTAGCCAGGCATTTGAAATTATGAAAAAATCTGCTATAATTTTATTGCACGTAGGCTTTTGGGTCTGCTATTTCATATTGATAGCTATCATGTTAGCTGTTTACTATAGAAGCAACCTAATGGAAAGAAAATAATTGTACTTGTCCGTTTTAGACATCCGGTTGTCCTTTCAGGCACTTAAAGTGAGGGTAGCTTTGCATCGTAAATCAATAATCATTAAAAATTAAAATAAACACATCATGAAAAAAGAAACAAACTTTAATTTTGCCAACATAAGCAAAATACAATCTACTGAATTAACCACTATTGTAAAGGAAACTATAACTTTGGATTTCATTCCTGCTAAAAATTTTACTGTAGTTGATTTATGGAATATTCAGCGCAGGAGTAAAACAACAATGAACAGCAGGAAATTGGCTGCATTCCAATAGGGCAAGCATACCCGGCGTGGCTTTAACTTTAGCAAACACAAAATAGTCAATGACAAATAAAACGATTGTCTTAACAGGCTTTATACTTGCAAAATTTATTCTGCAATACATTTTGGTAAACCCGGAGTACGAATTGCAAAGAGACGAATTTTTGCATCTTGACCAGGCAAATCATTTAGCGTGGGGTTATATATCGGTCCCCCCGGTCACTTCCTGGATATCAGGTATCATCGCTTTTTTGGGAAATTCAATATTCTGGGTGCGGTTTTTCCCGGCATTATTTGGTGCCATAACATTGCTGCTTGTTTGGAAAGCTACTGAAGCCCTAAAAGGAAATATGTTTGCATTGGTATTAGGTGCCACGTGTATTTTATTTTCGGCTTTGTTAAGACTAAACATCCTCCATCAGCCCAATTCATTGGATGTACTTTGCTGGACCGCTTTTTAGCTTTATTTTGATAAAATATGCAGATAGCGAAAACCCAAAATGGTTTTATCCTGGCATGGTAATTTTAGCAGTTGGTTTTTAAATAAGTATAATATTGTGTTTCTGGCGGCTGCACTTTTTCCTGCACTTTATTGCACAGGCGTTCTATTTTTACCGGTAAACATTTTTATTATTCAATCGCATTGTTCCTCCTGCTCATTTTGCCCAACCTGGTATGGCAATACAACAACAACTTTCCGGTTTATCACCACATGAAGCTGCTGACTAAAACACAATTAATAAATGTAAACCGGTGGGATTTCTTAAAAGATCAATTGCTGTTTTTTACAGGTGCCCTGTTTGTAATTGCAGCTTCATTTTATGCATTACTGTTTTATGCTCCTTTTAAAAATACAGATTTTTCTTTTATACATTTTGGTTTACGCTGATCATATTCATTTTACTAAAAGCAAAAGTTATTATGCCATCGGCCTGTATCCAATCTACATTGCCTTTGGTGCAGCATATCTCCAAACTATCTTAAATGCTGGCTGGAAAAGATATTTGCAAACCCATGGCAATCATTATCCCCGTTTTGTTTTTCATACCGATGTATCAATTGATGTTTCCCAATAAAAGCCCGGAATATATTATGAATCATCCCGGCAAGTATAAAAAATATGGATTGCTGCGTTGGGAAGACGGGAAAGACCATGTATTGCCGCAGGACTATGCCGATATGCTTGGCTGGAAAGAACTGGCTGCCACGATAGACTCGGTTTATACCACATTACCTGCTGCCGGGCAAACATTGATACTCTGCGACAACTATGGGCAGGCCGGCGCAATAAATTATTACACAAAAAATAAAAACATTACAGCAAATTCATTCAATGCCGATTATGTCAATTGGTTTAACCTGGAAAATAAATATGTGAATTTAATCAGGGTAAAGGAGTTGCAAAACAAAGACAATGAGTTGAAAGAAACAGGGCCATTTTTTCATAAATCTTATATGGCAGGTTCTGTAACCAATAAATTTGCAAGAGAATCCGGTACAGTTATCTTTGTATTTGAAAATACCAAAGTTGATATTAATCAACGAATAAAAGAAGAAATCAACAACGCAAAAACATATTTTCAAAGCGATGCTGCATCTGCTGAAAAACAATGATAAGGTATGTGGGTATAGACAGGTATTTGACAGAACATCAATAGTAAGACAATTAAACTATCATAATAATCAAATTTAAACAGGACATTCCATGAAAACATGCATCTATTGTATTGCCATATTATTTTTTTCCTTTTGTGCAAGTGCACAGCAAAGCAATCCTTTTATCATCGGATTTGAAAAACAATGCCATCAGTAATATTAGGTGAACAACGAAAAGTTTGGATCCATATACCAAACAGCAATGGAGGAAATCAAAATACCGGTAAAGAACGTTACCCGGTAATTTATTTATTAGACGGAGATGCAAATTTTAATAGTGTGGTTAGTTTAACAGAATTCATGAGTAATGCAGATCTTTGTCCGCCAATGATCGTAGTCGGGATTTTGCATCCTGCCCGAATGACGGATCTGACATTTGGCACAGATAAGGAAATGCCCGGTATCGTTGGCAAGGGCGAAATATTTATGCGCTACATCGAAAAGGAATTGATGCCATACATCGAATCAAATTACCCAACAGCTTCCTATAAAATATTCATTGGTCACTCTGTCGGCGGTTTGACTGTTGTGAACACATTGATACATCATCCATATTTATTCAATGCCTATGTTTCTCTTGATGGTGCTTTATGGTGGAACAATCAGCAAATTGTGACCGAAGCTAAAGATGATTCTAGCAAATAGGAATTATAAAGGGAAAACCTTATTTATGGCATTGGCAAACCGAATGGAAAGAGGAATGGATACGCTGAAAGTTCAAAAAGATACTACTGAGGGTACTGAACTTATTCGCAGCAACCTGGAATTCATTAAAGATATTTTCAAAAACAAAACAAATCAATTGCGTTTTAAACATAATTATTATGAAAATGACGATCACAGTTCCGTCAGGTTGATCGGGGAGTATGATGCCCTTCGTTTTATTTTTGATTATTACAAACTTAAAATTTATAATAGTGAATTAGACGATCCAAATTTTAAATTGGATTCTTTATTCATAACACACTATAATAATGTTTCTGAGCAAATTGGTTATCTCATTAAACCAGATGAAAGCCAGGTTAATAGTCTTGGATACTATATGTTGAGCCAAAAACAATTTAGTAAGGCAGAAGCATTGTTTAAACTAAATATTACAAACTATCCCGAAACGGCTAATTGTTATGATGGATTGGGAGATTTGTACCTGGCAAAAGGTGATAAATTAAAAGCCATAGAGAATTTCAAAAAGACATTAACATTAAAGGCCATTCCCGAAACAAAACAAAAACTTGAAAAATTATTGAAGGAAAAGGAATTTTAATAAAGTCCCTGCCGGTATCAAATCAGAAGAAACTCATTCTTTAATTTTAATAGCTTTCTTTCATAGCAGTTAAAATTATTTTTTCATATTCCTTTAGTTCTGCAGCTCCGGGCGGCAAGCCCAGCAACATATGAATTTGCCCGGCAAAGCATTTATCCCAAACCTTTACACCTGCATTTCGCAGTTTTGCAGCATATAAAATACCATCATCTCTCAGGGGGTCAAACTCTGCATTAATAATAACTGCGGGAGGCAAACCGCTCAAATCCTGTGTAAGAACCGGTGATACTTCCGGATTGTTGTATTGGCCGGGTGCATACAATTCTACCGCAAAATAACAGGCTGCCTTTGTTTGAAAATAGCCAACAGCATTCTCCTGGTACGAAACCGATGCTTCCATATTTTGAGGCCTGAGGTCAATTGGAAGACCATTCAAAATTTGCAATTTTATTTTTTGCTGATGCCTTCTTTTTGGCTTTCTGGCTTATTACCGCAACTAAGTTGGCGCCGGCGCTGATGCCCATTAATGCAATACGACGGTATCGCCGCCAAACGCAGCGCCATGATCTGCAATCCATTTAAAGGCATTATAACTGTCATTTACGGCAGCTGGAAATTTATTCTCTGGTGCCACCCGGTAATCAACAGCAAAACAACGGCCCCATAAGTTTTGGCATCCTGCCAAAGCGAATACTCCAGCCCTGGTATTAAGGGTGCTATAAAACCGCCACCATGATAATTGATGATGATGGGCAGGTTTTGAGCGTGAGCAGGATTAAAAATTAAAACAGGAATACTGTCGGCAGTTATTTTAATTCTTGTTACATCTTCTTTTGGATAAGGTATCAGTGGCGGGCCGGTATACTTTATCTGGTTGATGGGTATTGCACGCAGTTGTTCCGTAGGTCATATCATGGTAACCAATCATTTTTAAGAATGCCGCTACCCGTATGTCTAATTGCCGGGTTCCGCATGTCTGCGCATTTACGTTTTTAATGGTGGCTGAAAACACAGGCTTAAAACTAAAAATCCGGTTAAAGCTTTCATGATGCTGCTACTTTACGTTTTTTGTACCTTATCTTTTCGCTCATCCCATTCCCTTTTCAGCATGGCGTACTGAAACTCGCTGCCCCACTTGCCTTTAAAAAATATATTTTCAATAAAATGGCCCTCCTGCCTGAATCCTGTACTTTTCAATAAATTGATGGAAGCCATATTTTCAGCATCAACAATTTCTACAACCCGGTGAAGTTCCATTTCATCAAACAGAAAAGACAGAAGGCCGGTTAATGTTTCTTTCGCAAAACCTTTTTTATGTTCCAGGTGTGAAATGGTAATACCAATTTCTGCAATTCTAATATCATGCTGGTCCAGTTTAATGGCACAATCTCCAATCAGTTTTCCGGTTTCGTTATTTTCAATGGCATATTGTACCCATTCACCGGCTTTGCCAAAATGCTTTGCTGAATTGTCTTTTATAAAGGCTTCTGCCTGTTCAATGTCATTGTATCAAATCCCTGGTACCGAACTGCAGGGTTAGATCGATATTCATAAAACCCATGAATGTCGCTTAATACAAGCTCTCTGATACTAAGCCGTTCTGTTGCAATTTTTAATATTTCCATTGTACTTTATATTGTTATAACCACATTACCCTTTTTATGCCCTGCTTCTACATACCTGTGTGCTTCTACAATTTTTTCCAATGGGTATGTTTTATCTATCACAGGTTTTAGATGCCCGGCTTCAATAAGTTTGTTCAGAAAAACCAGGTCTTTGGCACTTCCGCTTGCCACGCCGCCTATAACTTTTTTGTTACCCGTCATCGAGATCCATAACCCCCTTAGAATTGGGCCCGGTGACATATGTACAAGCCGCAGGTAAAAGCCATTCTTTTTCAGCGATCTTACAGAACCTGAAAAAGGGCTATACCCTACCGTGTCAAAAACAATATCGTACTGCTCACCATTTTTAGTAAAATCTTCTTTCGTATAATCAATTACGGTATCGGCTCCAAGCGATTTTACCAATGCAATATTGCCGCCACTGCATACTGCAGTAACTTCTGCTCCAAAATATTTTGCAAGTTGTACGGCTGCTGTGCCTGTTGCACCCGAAGCGCCGTAGATCAACAGCTTTTGCCCGCTTTGTATGTTGGCTTTTTTTAAAAAATATAATGCCGTATTGCCGCCAAAGGGAATGACTGCGGCTTCGCCATAGGTTAAGTTTGCAGGCTTTATGGCAAGGATACCATCTTCAGGCAAACATAAATATTCGGCATAAGCGCCAAATTTCAAAAACGTTGATCCATAAACCTCATCACCTGCTTTAAATCTCGTAACCGTTTTGCCCGTGGCTTCTATTCTGCCTGCAAATACAACGCCCGGTATGTTTTTCCGGGGCCGAAATAAGCCTAACATAAACCTTACTGCAAAAGGATCGGCTTTCCGCATCCGTATATCACCGGAATTAACTGATGTTGCATAAACCCTGATCAATACTTCATTGTCTTTTGGTGCAGGCTTTTCTATTTCTTTAAGCTGAAGCACTTCCGGGGGACCGTATTCGTTATAAACAACTGCTTTCATCATTATGACAGGTTTTTATGTTTGAATATTATATGCAGGAATTGATAAATATAGTAATTATAGTTTCTATATCATAATATGTTATTATTAACCAAACATTTTTTCACAAAAAAACATTATGGTATTATTACCTGGCCTGTATTGGCTCCAAACACAGCTTTGCGAAACCCATACTCCAGTTGTTGCATGGTTACCGGGATATCTCCCGGAAAAAAAGGAAAGTATTGCGGAGAATTTTCAATAACTGTAGGGCTTACTGCATTTATGCGGATATCATTTTCCAGCTCAATGGCTGCTGCCTTTACAAAACCTTCCACGGCTCCATTGGCTGCCGATGCATTGGCAAAGTTTTTCTGCGGGTCATGAGATAGTGCGCCGGTAATCAATGTAAATGATCCTTTGGCATTTATATAGTGTTGCCCGATAAGCACCAGGTTAATTTGTCCCATCATTTTCCCATCAACTCCTTTCCTGAATTCTTTATCTGTTAATTTTTTCCAGGACCAACATAAGTCGGGCCTGGTAGAAATAAGTGCATCAAATGCCCCTGTCTTCCTGTACATGTTTTCAATTGATTCCGGGGATGTAATGTCAACCTCAACATCACATCCTTTGGTAGCAGCAGTAATCACTTCATGTTCTTTTTTAAATGCAGCTGCCAGGTGTTTTCCCATAGTGCCTGATGCACCTACGATAATTATTTTCATTTTGTAAATTTTTATTTACGCAAAAGTAAATTCACCGGGGATTGGTAAGATAGGACAATGATGTAGTTGTGCAGGACTTATCCGGAATTATGCCTGAAAGCTTCTGGGGAATGCCCGGTATGCTTCCTGAAGAATCTTATAAAATAGGAAACATCTTCATAACCCAGGTGATCGGCTATATCTTTAATTTGATTGGGTGTAGCCAGCAGGTATCTTTTGGCCTCGAGAATAATATGTTCATTGATCAGTTCAGAAGCAGTTTATTAACAGAAGATCTAGTGATCCCGTTAAGCTGGTATTGCGAGAGATTCATGAGTGCAGTATATTGAGATACCTGCTTATTGGTTGCAATGTGCTTATCAAGCATTTCTAAAAATTGTTCAAAGCGTTCCTGTGTATAGGGAGTAACATTTGTTGACAAATCCTCAGCATTAAATTTATGCCTTACAAGTTCAATAAATAAAATATCCAGGTTGGCTTTTATGATATCCTGG
Source organism: Chitinophagaceae bacterium (assembly GCA_016703625.1). Lineage (GTDB taxonomy): Bacteria > Bacteroidota > Bacteroidia > Chitinophagales > Chitinophagaceae > Ferruginibacter. The sequence goes on from JADJBP010000014.1 coordinate 42,167, forward strand.
TAACCCTCCTGGTTGTCATGGTACTCCTGGTATATATATGCCAAAACCGAATGCATTTTTTCAAACCTGCTAAACTCCAATTGACAAAAGTTTGTATTGCTTGCGCTTCGTAATCGCTGGACAGAGACCTTATTTGCCGGATGGTAAAATTCGTTATTAAATTCCATTAGGTATCCCGTACTACCCGCTGTCAATTGAAGCTGGTGTACCTGGCCCGGCCGCAGGAAGAAAACAGAATTGTCAGAAATTTCATATGCTGTAAAATCTATTTCATGAGTGCCCTTTCCCTTTTGCAGGGCAAGCATAAAAAAGAAATCATGCCGGTGCAGATCATGAATTAAGTTTTTACCATCAAGCAGATCCTGAACCTTTCGTATACTAAAACGTTCAGAAACAGGTAATTCCGGGCGAACAGCCCTGATCTGTCTTATGGGAATTTTCTTCATTTTGATTTCTTTATGGCTAATGTTTTTTATACAGAAGAAATTAATCGAAAAAAAATGAATTTCAGCATTTCACCTGAGCCTTTCATACATTTTGCATAACCGCATTGCTTTATTTTTTCAGGTGCATATTCTGTTCCAAGATACTTAACAATTTATACTCTCATTCCCGAACTTTATTTTTGCTATCTTCTATTTATCTATTATTTATATTCCCATTTAATACTAACTAATGAAACACTCAATAGTAAGCTACAATCATTAATTAAGTATTTGTATGTTAACGATTTGGTTAACAATTCTGTTTTGGCAACAAAAATATCTTACCATAAAAAAGCATAAACACTTACTAATGAAGTATTTAGACTTAGTATCAGGAGCACCCGATAGCTATCAGGATGAACTGCCGATCACATATCTAAAATTTCGGAATCTGCCTGAAATCCTTTCAACAAAAAAAGCCCCGAATTGGGGCCTTTTTGTATCGGGGAGCAGACTTGAACTGCCGACCTTCGGGTTATGAATCCGATGCTCTAACCAGCTGAGCTACCCCGACATAATATCTTAATTTCAAAGCCATGCAGACTTAAACAGCCGTCCGCCCGTGCGGATATGAATCCGATGTCTAACCATCCGCCTTTGGCGGATACCCCTGACAAAGCATGATGAAAGCTTTTAACAGCGGGTTGCAAAAGTAAAGAACTTGGGGCAATTTCTGAAATCAAATCAAATAATATAAAACAGGGGAATCAACTAGGGTTCCAAACCCCGTAAAGGTGCTTTTTTAAACAGGAATAAATCAGGAAAAGTGGCCCTGAAGAGAGATCAACTGTAGATCCACATCAGCATTGGCTTTTTGGAAGTCTTTATATAATTGCCGATCACCGGTAAAAAAGAAGGCGTTACGGCCGGGCATCCGGCACTTTGAAATATCCGGCGTGGAAAGGTTTCCGTTTCAGGGATGTTCTTATCAGTATGTAAGAACGATGGCACGTTCATATGCCCTGTTATTGGTACCGTCGAGCCCATATAATTTATAGGAAGCCATATGTGCCATTATAGGAACTGCCGATCTTATAACGGCCAACGGAGGTTTTGAAACTGTAGGGCATATTGAAAAATACCAGCTGATCATTACAGTTTTCTTTATAAGATCCAAAACCATGTGCTACCAGGGAAGAAGATACCAGTATCTGCTTCAGATCATATATAAAAACGTTTTTCCGAAGGTATCGACATGTCTACCAGAAACCATAATCGGCATTGTAATTATTTGCTTTTGCATAAGCCTTAAGGAAACTGCCTGTTGCTTTAAAACGATCCAGGGCAACCCTGTACTTTGTTTCAATCACGTTAGCGGAACTATCCGGAAGTTTTGAGATCAATTGCCGGGTAACGGCATATTGGGAAATGAGTTAAAGGAACGGCAACCGGGTTATCAGCAGATGCGGTTGCATCCGGCTGCATGTTAACCGTTTGATACAATGCTTTACTTTACCGCATCTTTGATACCGTTTGTAAAGTAACCAAAGTAAATAAACTTATAACTATTTTCATCCTTATTGAATATGCTTTTAGATTTTTCTAATAAAAACCAATATATATGTTCAACTTGCAAATACCATGCTAAATATACTCCATTTTACAGGATTAACAGTACTTATCCCTTTCTGGCATACAATTAGTAATTCATTAACTATATGTCCCCGTTCAAACGCAATTGAAGCAATGATGTATATCATTTTTTAATATCCTTACATGAGTTACCTTGAAACTGTTAAGTGATACAACTCAGTTGACCGGTGAACATATGTTAGACTAAAAACAAATAAATGCCCAATCTTAAAATAAAACTACTGAATTCTGTCAAAGCAACCCGGATTCTGCCGGCATTTTGCCTTATGGCCGTAATGCTGTTGTTCTCCTTTACTGCATTGGCCGGGGAAAACCCCGACTATGCAAGGTCAAAAGAAAGGTTGCTAAAAGTTTTAAAAGAAAAATATATTGACAAGGCTTATATCCAAACCATTGAACGGTTCTACAATAACACCAGTGATTCATTAATAAAAAAGTTCACCGTTGATAGCAGGCCTAAAAGACACCTTTGCGAAACCGATTGATATCACGTATAACAGGATCAATGCAAATGCCACTACTTCACTGGCCATACCAACATTGAACTATAATTTTAAGCACAGTTAAGAGCTTGATAAAGGAATCGGTTAATCCCCTATTCATGAGAATGTTACAAAGTAAAAATACTGCAGTCGGTATTTGATGGACTCACTCTACGCGACAGTATCCGTACCTTTGTTGGCCTCCGAAATGTATTACGAACCGTATTTTATTTCGCAATATTTCTGCCCCAATATGCAATCTATAAAGACACGTTGCTTTATTTACTGGCCAATGGTGCACCCGGAGATACTGATACGTAAAACTTACCGATAAGGATACGCTGTATACCAGCCTTGTGAATAAAAACAATAAAATAACCGTAAAGGCTGTTTTGCTTTACAGCGATGGATGATTATTATGGTAAACAATCCTTTAGTTTTAGTCATACTGGAAAACAGGATCACGGCAGATTCCATAAAGAAACTGACCCTTGTTCCACAGGAGTATTACCATGCGTTTGTTGAAGAAGCGATCCGGCTGCATACCAACCCGGATCCCGAGATCAATACTTTTTTAAAACATCCCATAACAGAACTGAATAAAAAATTTGCAAATTATTATTTCATCAAGGAAATAAATGACCTGCATGAATCACCTGACAATACCCGGTTCAAAGTGGTACACAAACACTTCGTACTGTATTTTTTGCCCGGCCGTTGTGAACTGGTGATGGAAGGCAGCAGCGCCATCTATACGTCAAGTTTTTTTTATGTATATAAAAATTCATTAAAGAAACGTCAACCGAAGGTTTAAATAAATCTTTGATGATATTGGTTTTACCAGTTTGACCAGTTCATTCCAATATTTCCGATTATGGTTTGGTTGATGACCTGGTTGATAACCTGGAACCAGAAAAAAGTAGCTGAACTGCTGGAAAATACCTCTTTCAATCTTCCCAATAAACAGCTAACTGAAACGAGATCAAACTGAATGCGATGGCCATGGCGGAAATACTGTACCAGGTCAGGCACCACAAAAATATCATGGCCGGTTTGACCGGGCAGCTTGAAAAGATTAGAGAGCCTGCCAAGGATAAAAAATCATTTTATGTACCGGAGAATGTACAGCGGGCTGAAAGACATCATGCAGGACAAGGTAAAATATGAAAGCGACATTACGTATGATGTTCTCAAAGTAAAACGCCTGCAAAGCAACAACAGCATCGTTCAGGCATGTTTTTTTTACGATGACGACGATGGCGTTACATCTTTCAGCAGTACCGCTTCTATGATGATAAAACCTGGGACAAAAAGACCTGGGTAATTATATTGTCTTTAACAGCAGAACAGGCATAACATGAAAGTGTACATGAATAAACCAAAAACAGTACCCGGTTGTGATTCGGCACAGAATGAGATGTTACTGGCCATTGAACAGGCAGGCTTTGAAGTTACTTCTGTTTATCCACAGGGGCATGGTTATCATTTATCCCAGAGCCTGAAAAAGATGACCGCTTCAAGCCAGTTTGTATTCCTGGGATCCTGCGGCTATAACCAGGTATTAAAGATATTTCAACTGAACCCCGATGTGAATATCATTACCACCCGGAGTGTTGACTCAAAGATCATCAATGACCCGTTACTGATAAAAATAAATAATGACCTGGTTTATAATAAGGATATTGTGTGGGATGACCTATGGAAGGAATTCAATGCAATTTCAGTCAAAATCAACAAAAAGACCTTTTCGGGGCCTCCATCCTCCCAATAATTATATTGGTATAAAATTCATCCGTAAAGTCTTTAATTATTAAATTCTTTATTCTGATTATTGAAAATGACCATTTCGCAAAATTTTAATTTCAGTACCCGTTATGAACATACGCCCTGGCCGGTTACCCGGTTAACTGCTTAGCTTTCTTAAGCTAAAAAAAAAAAGGAACCGGGGAAAATAACCCATCAGGCATTCAGTAAAATACCCAACCGCTTTGCTGTCTTTTTCTGCATTGGGTAACATAGCATTTTCCAAAACAATATTCATGGGAACAGCAGGCAAATTCAGCGCTCCCATAACTTCCACGGGCGCATCCAGGTACTGAAAACAGGCTTTTGAAATACGCCCGGCCAAAGCCTCGGTAAAAGAATTATTTTGTTGCTCTTCGGCTAATACCAAACACTTACCGTGTTTTTAACGGTTGCAAAACCAATGCCTCTCATCTAACGGAATAAGGTTCGCAGGCCAACCACTTCCACCTGTCCCGGAAAATTTTTGGCCGCTGCTTTTGCCCAATACACGCCCATGCCATAGGTGATGACACAACAGCTTTCGCCACATTCTACCTGATCTTCATTTTCAGCAAACAATATTTCCTTTTTCCCAATGGTATAATATAATCTTGCAGGTTCAGTATTTTTGCTTCTTCGGTACCGGGTACCTTACTCCAGTACAAACCTTTATGTTCGAGCACTGACCACCAGGTTGGGATCAAGAAAGGCTGCTTTTGAAGTGCCCTTTCATATCAGCTGCACTGCTGTGATACACGATCTTTATTCCTACGGTAAGAATGTACTCTTCCACAACCCCTGGTAAGGCCCACCGCCGCCATAAGCACCTACCGGCACTCCCGTATTAATGTTTGAATCCGGAAATTTTCCGCAGCTTAAATAACAGCTTTGAAATCTCAGTCACCAGCCGGTCTTCACCCTGCAAATATAATCGCCAAACTGTGCCTCTGACAATCGGTTTCAAACCAACTGCACACATGCCTAACGTGGAACCAACGAGGCTTCCGCATGACTGTATTAAACACCTGGTGATCGCCAAACTGCTCAGCCAGTGTGGCTGCTTCCCTGAAAACGCCGCCCAGCCTGTGCCCCACATCCTGACCGTATAAAAGCGCTTTCCGAAATCTTCCATGATCTCGCGGATGGCAAACAACAAAGCAGCATCTACCATCAACACTTTTCTTGGCTGTGGCGGCACCCGTTCGCCTTTTTCTTCCATAAACAGGTGGTAACAAAAATATAGTCACCTACTGTCGATGGATCCGGTTCGGGGCAAGGGCAACAGCACCTCGAAATGATGCGTGACCGCTTCGGAAGTTTCCTGTTCAATTTGAATCAATGCTTCTTCTGTTATCCCCGTTTCAAGCAATTGCTCCCTGAGTTTCGGTCCATGCCATCGGTATAACGTTTGGCCACATCCTCTTCCGTTCTGTAAAATTCTCTGTGTACACCGCTTGTATGATGACCGAGCAAGGGTACCTTGCATGTACCCAGAAACGGGTGCCTGTCTCTTCTCACTTCATCAACCACATTTTTCATCACATCATAGCTCTGTAAAACATCGCCGCCATCAATGCTTATACGCTTTATGCCTTTAAAACCTCTTTTACCATTTCATTGGCATTGCATGTTCGTGCTTCTTCCGAAGTAACGCTGATACCGACCCATTATCCTGCACCAGAAATAATGGGTAACTGGTGCAATGCAGCAAACTGGAATGATCTACTTACGCATCCCCCTTCAGTTACAGACGCATCTCCCAAAGAACAGAGTCACGACAGTGGCAGTGTGAAGCAGTCGGGTTGCCTGCAGTAACCCTCCTGTATTGTTAATGTCTGTTTTATTTAGCAGGGTGAATTTATTTTTTCTAAATATTTTATCCCTTCCGCAATACCGGTAGTGGGTATGGTCTATGTCCGTGTAGCACTGCTTTGACGAATGATGTTGGCTTATCTGCTCCCGGTAATTGGGGTGCGAATAATATTCCCGGCCGCCGCAAAAATATCATTGCCTCTTGGCCAGTAACTGAAGCAGAGTTCATAAGGTGAAAAATCCAAGTCCCAGCAGTAAACTTTCATCTCGGTAATACGAACTTAATATAATCGTAGCGTAACCAATGAAATGGGTTGCCAGTTGAATGGCTTTCGTGACCCCGGCTGGTTGAATGTACATATTTGATATTGGCCTGTTTTCTTCATAGGCATGCCGGCCAAGCGGCCTTTCGCTGTACACATCAACCGGTATGCCCTATTAAAATATCCGTATCGATCATTTACAAT
>JADJBP010000015.1 GCA_016703625.1 Chitinophagaceae bacterium
CTACCGGGATGTGCCTGATTCAATACTTATACAAATGGGAATAGACCCCAAAGAACGTTACAATAAAAGCCTCGAATATTTTAATATGGGAAAACAGTTAGCTTTAGAGGTTGGCAGTTTAATAAACCAGCGATATGCCTGGGAAGGCCTGAGTATCATGTATGAAAACAAGAGGATTTTCCGAATGCGCTAAATAGCTATAAAAAATATATTGTTCTCAGAGACAAGATCATCAATAATGAAAAAGAAAAGAAAATGTCACGTCTTACACTTCAATATGAATTTGACAGAAAGTCGGATTCAATCGAAATACAAAGACTAAGATCGGATGAAAAATTAAGAAAACAGGAATTGCTGGCAAGGCAGCAACAACAACTACTCGAGCTAAATAAAAAGGAACTCGAGTTTAATATCAAAGAAAAAGACCTCCAAAAACTGGCTTACCTGAAAACGCAGGCCGACCTGCAAAATGAACAATTGTTAAAACAGCAAAAGGAGAAACAACTTACTATCTCAGAAAAAGAAAAATTATTACAATCCGCACAGGTAATAACACTTTCGCAGGAAAATGACCTGAACAAATTGAAACGCCGCCAGCAATGGCTTTACAGCATAGGCATGCTGTTATTATTAAGCCTGGGAGCATCTTACTTTTTTTATCTTAATCGTCTGAAACAGAGAAAACTAAAAAATGGAACTGGCTAAGAAAAAGCAGATCAGGAGAAAAAGAAACCGAATTTCAGCGCAACCTTTGCAGATATATCATTGACAGCATTGCGATCAAAAATGAACCCGCATTTTATTTTTAAATGTCTAAATTCTATAAAACTTTATACCACACAGAATGACACTCAAGCTGCTTCTGAATATTTAACCAAATTTTCACGGCTAATAAGACTGGTGATGGAAAATTCACGGAATGACCGGATATCTTTGGCAGCTGAACTGGAAGCTTTGCGGTTGTATATTGAAATGGAAGCCATGCGTTTTAAAGAAAAACTGAGTTACAGCATTTCAGTTGATAAGGATGTGGAAATGGATTATATCGAGATACCACCGCTTTTGTTGCAGCCCTATGTTGAAAATGCTATTTGGCACGGATTAATGCATAAAGAAGAAGGAGGCCGTATTGATATAACTGCCGCAATGAAAAAAATGAATCCATACTGGAAATAAATATTGCTGATAATGGTGTAGGCAGAACGAAGTCGGAAGAATTACAAAGTAAAACGGCAACCCGGCATAAATCTTATGGAATGAGAGTAACTTCTGAACGGATAGCATTAATAAACCAAATTTATAAAACAGGTGCAAGTGTCGCTATTCATGATATCATTAATGATAGAGGAAAAGTGGCAGGCACACATGTTATTATTCAAATACCTGTATAATGATTACGTTAAAAACAATTATTGTTGATGATGAGCCTGATAGTATTGAGCTGCTAAAGATTGAACTGACTACTCACTGTCCACAGGTAGCAGTAGCGGGCACTTATACCAATTCAACAAAAGCTGTGAATGATATTGAGAAACTGCAACCTGACCTGTTGTTTCTTGATATAGAAATGCCGGGAATGAATGGATTTGAGATGCTTGAAAAAATTCTGCATCTTAATTTCAGCATCATATTCATTACCGCTTATAATCAATATGCATTAAAGGCCTTTCGTTTTAATGCACTTGATTACCTGGTTAAACCAATTGACAGTATAGATCTGATTGAAGCCGTGGCAAAAGCCGAAAAAAAGATGAAGCCGACTGCCGCTCAATTAAATCTTGTACAACGACAGCTAAGGGGAGAACTGCCTAATAAAATTGCCATACAGGGAAATAACGGGATTACTTTTATTGACTTAAACGAGATTGTTTATGTAGAGGCTAGTAATAATTATTCCAGGCTTTTATTGACTGATAAAAAGTTGTTTACTATTTCCAAAACTTTAAAAGATGTACAGGAAGTGCTGGAAGAAAGTCATTTTTTAAGGGTACACCGGCAATATATCATTAATCTGAACCGTGTAAAACAATTTAGCCGCAATGAGGGCATTCTTACGATGGATAATGGGGATCATATACCGGTAGCACGAAATCAAAAAGAACGATTGGTTGAAAAATATGGCTGGCTGTAATAATCATATTGGGGGATTTTTATAATAGTTAACCTGCTTGTTATATCCCCTTCGAAAAAATTTCACTTTCCCCCAATGGTAGCTACATTTTTTGCAATATCCATTACGATATCTTCTCCTTCCACCACGCAGGGCCTGCTGTTAAGAAGAAATTATTATCATTATATTTTTGATCACTGAAAAGTTCTTTTAAATATTTTTCCATGTTGCAAAAATACTAATAGCCAATGGCTTTAAGAAATGCTTCTTTTTTCGCCGGGATACATCAACAAAATTGCCATTTTGCAACTCAATTTGTCCGCCATCGCCTTTAATATATCTTTTAATATAATTGAGGTTGATGAGGTGAGAGTGGTGCGTACGGAAGAAAATGCTTTCCGGTAAGATATCCTCAAATTCCTTTAAGGTTTTGGAGGCTGTTATTTTTGGGGTACCGGTAAAATGGATAAGCGTATAATTGCTGTTTGCTTCCAGGTGGATAATATCGTTAATGTCAAAAAATAACAGTCCTTCCAATGTAGGGATAGCTAATTTATTCAGTTGTTTTTTAGGATGCTGCATATTTTGCGCCAACAGTTCTACCTGCTTTTTTGTTTGATTGCTTTCTTTTAATTCAATATGCGCTACTGCAATTTTTAATTCCTCAATATCAATGGGCTTAAGCAGGTAATCAAAAGCGCTGTATTTAATGGCTTTTATGGCATACTGGTCGTAAGCTGTTGTAAAGATGATGTAAAAGTTTTTTTCTTTCAAGGCATTAAGCATTTCAAATCCATTCATCCGGGGCATTTCAATATCTAAAAAAATAAGCTGGGGTTTATGCTGCTGTATAAGTAAAATGGCATCCTGTGCTGAAGAAGCCTCTGCTATTATCTTTATTTGCGGGCAATACGCCTGAATTTTTGCTCTTAATGCTGTTCTGCCTTTTGTTTCATCATCAATAATGATTGCACTTATCATTTAAATAATATTTAAGTTAACGGTTACTTCTGTTCCTGTGGCCTGTTCATGATGGTACAGGTCTTTTATTTTTACCGATGCTATTTCTTCTTTATTAAAGAGTCTTATCCTGTCGTAACTCATTTGCATACCCAGGTGAGTTTCTTTATTTTGTACAATTTTCCGGCTGCTTCTCTGCCAATGCCATTGTCGGTAATAATGTATTGTAAAATATTATGCATTATTTTTACTTCAATGGTAAGGATCCCTTCATTTCCATCTTTATTTTTAAGGCCATGTAAAATAGCATTTTCAACAAATGGTTGAATAATAAGTGGAGTACCGGTAATCATCCTGTAATAAATCCTTATCAAATTTGATCGCTGCTGAAAATTTATTTTCATGACGGAGTTGTTCCAGCTCAATATACAGTTTTAATGTGTCCAGGTCTTTTTCCAGGGCAACCGTGTTCTGTTTTGAGGTGTCCAGGATGTTGCGGAGGAGTTTGGCAAATTTATTCAGGTAAACCGTAGCCTGGTATTTATCGTTGCACTGTATCAGTGCATCAATGCTGTTGATACAGTTAAATATAAAATGTGGATTCATTTGTGCCCGCAATGCCATCATTTCTGTTTCTGTGATCTTTTGTTTCATGGCGGCCTTACTCCGTATCATACCAATTCTCTTTCGCACGATCCAGAATACTCCTGCGAAAAACAGCAATGAACCCAGGACTAAAAACCACCAGGTTTGCCAGAAAGGGTGATTAATAACAAATTCAAAAGTTGCCGGGGTGCCCCATATGCCGTTCCATCCCAATGTTCTTACCTCAAAAATATAATGACCCGGTTGCAGACTTGCATAGGAAACAATATGCTGGTTGCTTGCCTTCGACCAAACTGTACTGTCATTCTCCTTTAAACGGTAGCTGTATAATATTTGCTTTTCATTAATAAACCCGGGGGAGGAAAATTCAAATTGCAGCCGGTTTTGCCGGTAGTTTAACTGTAGTTTATTTTCTGTTAACGCATACATGGAATCGGGTGAAAATACTTTTGTAATATAAGCTGGCAATGGCGGTACCTTTTCCATTTCACCATCTTTGATTTTCACCAGGCCATCATTTGTTGCCAGCCACAATATATGTTCTTCATCCGTTTCCATTCCAATGATAGAAGTAAAATAATTATTGACCCTGCTGAAATTAAAAATGCGAAAACCGGTATTGGTGACAATTAATTTATCAAGGCCCTGGTAAAAGGCAATCCAGTAATTTCCATTGGCATCTTCCCTGACCCCTTTTATAAAATTTGAGGTAAGCCCTTTTTTTTGGTCAATATTAACAATGGCAAAACTATCCTTTTCATTTTTTCTAAATTGATAAACTCCCTGGTACCTTGTGCCTACCCATATGTTTCCTTTTGAATCTTCAAATAAGGAACGGATACTTTCTGTGGGCAAAAAATGACGGGTGGCAATTATTGTAAACCTGTTATTGCTAAAATCATATTTTATATGAAAAAGGCCATTCTGCCAGGTTGCTGCCCATAAATCCCCACGCCTGTCAATGAGTAATGCGCTTATGCGGACTTTAATGATCTTTTGCTGCGTTTTTCCTGAAATAAAATGCAAATAACCTTCATGCTCTAAAAAAAAATTACCATTTTTATCATTTATGATCTTGGTGGCAAATGGCAGTGGGAGTGGAATGATTTTTTCAAATTTTATTCCGGCACTATCAAGTATAGCGAGGTTATAATAACCTGCCAGTAATGTCGGGTTGCTGTTTGAAACAACCTCAAAGAAAATATGATTCCCGTTGTTTTCAACAGGCGTAAACGTTTCATTAAGGGAGTTAAAAGCCTTTGTGCCCTTATAGGTTCCAACCAATAAATGATTTTTTTTAAAAGGATATAATAGGTATGAATAATTGTTTTCAAAGAATGCATCTTTCATGGGGTAAAGGGTTATGCTTTGGCGGGTTACTAATTTAGAAAGTCCAGCAGCAGTACCAAACCATAAATTATTTTCCTTATCCTGAAATATACTATAAACAAGATTGGAGGGCAGGCCCTCTTTCATTGTAATTACCTGGTGTGTTTCATCCGGGTTAACTTTTATAATTCCCCCTGGTGTTGCAAACCACATTGTTCCATCTTGATCTTCAAATATATCCCGTATTCGTATTCCTTTTAGTATTGGGATATTTAAGAAGGCAGGAGGTGAGATAAGAACAATGGCCCCTTTTTTGGATTGTGAAAAGTCAAGCAATTTAAGGCCGCTTACCGTACTTACCCATATTCTTTTTTTTGAATCCTGGTATATTGTTGAATGAACATTAATAACATTGCTATCGCCAACTTCAGCAATTATATCATAATTATTATTCAATACTTTAATGGAAGATTCTTCCAATGCAATGATCAGGGAATCATGCAACAATAAAATATCACTAAATGTTTGTTTTGGAAATAGTTGTTTTGGGGTCGTGATGTTTCCCTCAGCGAGTTCCTGTACCCCATTTCTATCTGTGGTTACCAGGATAACACCCGTGGGTAGTTTTAAAAACTGGTTTATCACAGCTGCTGCAAGCCTGGTATCCCGAATAACTTTATTTCCTGAGAGTTTATCTATTGCCCCATTATTAAGCGCTACATTTAATTGTCCGTTTTTATCTTCATAAAAATCATTCACCATATTATGCGAAAGACCATTGGCGGTGCTATAATTGGTAAAGGTATGGCCATCATACTTGCTAAGCCCTTCCAGTGTTGCTATCCATAAAAACCCTTTTGTATCCTGATACACTTTTCGTATGGTATTGGAAACAAGGCCATCGTTTATTGTATAGTTTTTTAATAGCTGTTGTTGGGCTGATGCCTGGTTTATTAAACCGGCTACCATATTCAGAAATATTATTACTAAACCGGTACGCATAGCACTAAAATTAATACAGATTTTACCCATGTGGAATAGTGAAACCCTGTGGAATGTATAACTTATTTTTATTATTGGCACCGGCTAAAAATATTTTTTTTAACAAAATAGGCAAATAGGTACCTCCTGGTGATTATTCTCTGCTCCGGAAACGTTGCTATTTATTGTTTTTGGTGCAGTATTGAATTGCACGTATATGGTTTTAGCATATTTTGTATTGAAGCATCAATGGGTAATTGCAGGAACAGGAATGCACAGTTTTAATTATTGTTTTTGAATGTAAACCCCGTTTTGAACCATGCTGTATTAATGAATGCATGTCTGCAGTTTGAAAATGGTAGTAAATGTTTGAAGATTCAATGTGTCTGGATTATTTATTTTTCAAATCCAATGCATCCAATCTTTTTTCAAATAGTTCCAGTTTCTTTTGCTGCTCTTCCATTATTTTTTGCTGGCTTTTGATCATTGCCTGCTGCTCCTGCACAGCTTTTACCAATGGCACTACAAACTCCGCGTATGATAAACTGTATAGATCAAACCGGCTTTTGGGTATGTGCAACCCGCTGAAATTATAATTGCTTTGCTTTGCTGCATTCTCTACTTCCTGTGCTATAAAACCGGAGTATTTTATTTGTTCCCCATCATATTTCCCGGGAAAATTTTCTGTTTCCTTATTGCCTGTAATGTCGGTAATGGCAGCAAAATTTTTGTAATAGCTAACGGGCCGCAGGCGTGTAATAAAGTCAAGCCCCTTTACATCTTCAGCAACAGCGGTTTTGATCCTGCTGTCAGAGAAAGTGCTCCAGTTTACCTGTCCCCCGATCCAGGCCGTAGATACATTGCCTATGAAAGCCTGGTTTTGAAAGGCATTTAAAAAGCCATCATTGCCAATACTTATCGTGTTGTAAATAGCCGGAGTTGCAGGATGCGTTCCCGAGCCAGAGCCTATTGCAATGTTTTGATAGCCGGTGGTAATTGCCGACAGTGCACCATAACCAACCGCTGTATTGTTATTGGCTTTGCTGAAATACAGGGCGCCCTGTCCAACTGCGGTATTCTGTATACCATTTTTGTTTTCAAACAGCGAACCGTAGCCAACAGCCGTATTTGAAGTGCCACTTGTATCAAGGTAAAGTGCATAACCACCAATGGCAGTGTTGTAATGGTTTTTTCTGTGGTTGTATAAGGAATAATTTCCTATGGCAATATTAAAATTAGAATTGGCATTATAGTATAGCGAATTAAATCCGATTGCTGTGTTATCGTTTCCAGTGCTATCATATGTCAGTGCATTTGCCCCGATGGATGTATTTCCTACACCGTATTTTGAACTAAAATGTGCATAACTGCCTATAGCCGTATTAAGGAAGCCTGATGTATTATCATTAAGTGCTGCCAAACCAATTGCCGTATTATTACCCCCGGTAGTATTTTTAAACAATGCATGGCTTCCGTTTGCTGTATTTCCATTGCCATTAATATTGTTGAAAAGCGCATTTAGTCCGGTAGCGGAATTGTTCCAACCGGTTTTATTATTTCTTAAAGCCAGTGCACCAAAGGCCACATTTTGCCCTCCGGTTGTGTTAGAATCCAGTACTGAAAACCCAAGGCAGTATTATAATTTGCTGTAGTATTTGAATACAAGGCATTTGTTCCGATCGCTGTATTCCATGAACCAGTTGTATTGTTGAATAATGTTCGGGAGCCTATACCCACATTCTTAACCCCGGTAGTTGCCATACCCGCACTGTCACCAATAAAATAATTTTTATTCTCTGCATTAAGTTCACCCGCCCAAATATTATTGAGGCGGAAACGCAATGGCAAATTATCGATAGTGCCGATAAAGTTGATGGCTGTATCGGTACCTGCATTGCCTGTTAAACTCCAGTTGGTAATGCCGGTTGTGATCTCATTCCATGCTGCGCCGTTATAAAACCAGAAAGTACTGGTGGTGCTGTCATACAATATCAAACCATTGGCGGGATTAACTATACCAATCCGGGAGACAGTGGATGTTCTGGGTATCAACATTCCTTTGCTGCTGCTTTTTACATCAAGTATAGCGCTGCTGTCGGCAACAGCACCATCTGTATTAATGGCTAAGCTTTGTGAAAATACAGTTAACGGTAAAAGAAATACCAATAGTATAGTGCACAAAAGCAGTGTTGTAAATAGTTTCATGGCATTTTATTTTGAATTTCGTTTTTTTATCAAATGATGTAAACCCCCATTGAGCCAGTTACAGGATTGACTGAGCAGGCGGCTTTTAATGAGAAAGTTTTTTTCTTGTTACATTTGACAATTATTAACTACTTAATATGATCAAAGAAAGAATACTGGTAATTGGTGCAAGCGGCCAGATCGGTGTGGAATTAACACTTGCCCTGCGCAAAATTTATGGCAATGCCAACGTGATCGCATCCGATCTTCGCGAAGAAAATGACCTGCTCAAAGGAACCGGGCCCTATGTGAGTATGGATGTGATGAACAAGGAAATGCTGCATGTGCAGGTGATACGCCAGGGCATCACCCAGATCTATTTACTGGCAGCCATCCTTTCTGCTACCGGTGAAAAAAATCCGCACCTGGCCTGGAGTTTGAATATGCAGAGCCTGCTGAATGTGCTTGATATTGCCAAGGAAGAGAACCTGCACAAGGTTTACTGGCCAAGCAGTATTGCCGTATTTGGCCCCACATCACCCAAACAAAACTGCCCCCAGCAAACCATCATTGAGCCTACAACCGTTTATGGTATCAGTAAATATGCCGGCGAATTCTGGTGCAACTATTATCATCACCGGTATGGTATAGATGTAAGAAGTTTGCGTTACCCCGGACTGATCAGTTATAAAAGCGCCCCCGGGGCAGGAACCACTGATTATGCAGTGGAAATATTTCATGAAGCCCTGGAAGAAAAAAAATACAAATGTTTTTTAAGGGAAGATACTTACCTGCCTATGATGTATATGCCCGATGCCATCCGGGCTACTATTGAACTGATGGAAGCGGATGCATCAAAAATATCCGTCAGGACATCGTACAATATTTCGGCTATGAGTTTTTCTCCAAAAGAAATTGCTGCAGCCATACAAAAACATATACCTGCATTTGCGGTCAGTTATAAGCCCGATTACCGGCAGCCCATTGCCGACAGCTGGCCGCAAAGTATTGATGATACCGTTGCCCGTAAAGACTGGGGATGGAAAGAAGAGTTTGCGCTGGAGCGGATGGTGAAGGATATGCTGGAGAACCTGGGGAATCAATTGGCAATTGACAATGGACAATAGGCAATGGACAATCTGTTTACTGAAAAGCTGTTCAATTCTCAATGTTCAATATTGAAAACCTGCCCAATTGAACATTGATCATTGTTTATTGAATATTTTTCTTTTAAATCAACTTATGTTCGTAGGCATACTTAACCAGCCCGATAACACCACTGGTATTGGTTTTGCGAAAAATATTCTTACGGTGGGTTTCTATGGTGCGTTCACTGAGGAATAATTCCTCAGCGATCTGTTTGTTGCTTAATTCTTTTTCAATAAGCCGGATGATCTCTATTTCCCGGTTGGTTAAATGCACTTCTGCATTTTCTTTTTTCATTTCGCTGGCACGGGTCATTTCTTCCAGCACTTCTTCACTGAAATAAATGCCTCCCCCGGAAATTTTTTCAAGGGCTTTGATCAATTCCTGCTTTCCAATGTTTTTCAACACATACCCTGATATATCCGCATCATCGATCATCTGGTTCACCAGGTCGCCCTGCCCGCTCATGGACAGTGCCAGGATTTTTATTTCAGGGAATTTTTCATGTACGGCTTTTGAAAGTTCTGCACCATTCATACCGGGCATCATCACATCAGTTAATAAAATATCCACCGGTTTTTTTCAAGCAATCCCATCATGTCAAGGGTTGGGTACATTCAATCAATACTTCAAACTGCTCGTGGCCATGCAGTAAAGATTTTAATCCATCAATTACGATCTGGTGATCATCTACTACCGCTAACCTGATCTTTTCATTTTTCATAATGGTATCTTTCATTCACCCTGTTCAATAAAATTAAAAGTAAGTAAAAGTTTTTAAGGTACAATTGGAATATGAATGGCAACCAGTGTCCCTTTTCCGGGCGAACTGTCAAAATCAACTGTACCTTTTAAAAATGCAACCCGCGAACTTATATTCTTTAAGCCGATACCTTCAAATTTTTGTTTATCGGTTATATCAAATCCGCGGCCATTATCTTCAATAGTTGCAGCAATACCATCCCCATCCCGTATCAGGGAAATGTCGAGATTATTGGCCCCCGAATGTTTGATCACATTGTTCACACATTCCTGTATTACCCGGTATAATACTGTTTCTGTATTGTCATCCATCCTTTCCTGCAGGCCTTCGGTATGCAGGTTAATTTTAATGATCCGGTTGTCGATCTTATCCAGGAATTCCCTGACGGCACTGGCCAGCCCTCTTTTCAATAAAGCATTGGGCATCATCTGGTGACTCACGCTCCTGATCTCCCTGCAGCTTTCATCAACCAGGCCGATCAGTTTTTCAAATTTTAATTTTTGATCTTCGTTTTTAAAAGGTAATTCAGTTTCAATGGCTGATAAATTCATTTTGGCAGCACTCATCATCTGCCCTACACCATCATGCAGGTCGGCAGCAATTCTTTTCCGCTCATTCTCTTCAGCATGTATGACAGCCCTTGTGGCCAGGTCCTGCTGTTTCATAACGGCTTCCTGCAGGTGCATTTTATGCTGCAGCCGGCGTTTCCTGTAAAAACTGACAGCCGACAGTATCAGCAACGCCACCCCGCCGGCTAAACCCCAAAGCAGGTAGTTTTTCCTCGTGATCTCGGCTTTTTGTATCTGTAACTGCTGTTCCTTTTTTTCTGCCTGGTATTTTGCATTCAGCTGTTCGATCTGTTTTAGCTTTTCGCCGGTATAAATAGAATCTTTAAGTATGGATTGCTTTTTGTAATAAACCAGCGCTAAGGCAAAATTCCCTTTTTTTTCAGCCAGTACAGCCAGTTCTTTATAGTTTGACAACTGCAGGTCGGCAAAATGCATTTTGGAAGCTATGGCATTACTCAGGTTGTATTGTTCGGTTGCTTTGTCCAATTGTCCCTGCTCCTTGTACATATAACCCAGGTCACCGTGACTTAATGCGATGGAAAAACTGTCTTTCAGCTGTTCCCGGATCTCCAGCGATTTCAATAAATATTTTTCTGCTTCTGTAAATTTTTTCTGTAACGTATAAACGCCGCCTAAAAAATTATAACTATATCCTTTGCCAACATCATCATTGAGTTTTTCGCGTATCTCCAGTGAGGCATTATATCTTTTGATCGCTTCATCATAATCGCCCCGGTATTCAAATACCACGCCTGATTCATTCAGTATGGTTGCCATATTGCCCTCATCATCCAGGTTTTTATAAATGGAAAAAGCATCATCATACATTTGAAGGGAACGGTCGAGGTCGCGGGTTTTGCGGTACAGTTTCCCCAGTTCATTCAATACACCGGCTTTTTTTAAGAGGTCATTGCTTTTAGTGAGGATATCCAGTGCTTTGTAATAATAAACGGCAGCACTGTCGTAGGCACCTTTAAAATACCAGGATTGACCGGTAAGCATGATGCATTCACCCAATGAACCGGGATCCTTTAATTTTTCGGCAAGCCCGGCGCCGGCCACAGAAGCTTTATGGCTTTCCTCAAAATCCTTAAAGAGCAATGCCCGGGCAAGCGCTTTGTATGCATTTAATTTTCCCTGACTTTCTGCATCAAATTTGATGATAAACCGGAGGCTGTCTGTATTATTTGACTGTGCATATACAGCCGCTGCTGTCAATAAAAAAAGCAAAATAAATGATACTTTCCTGGGTATGAACATGCGGGTAAAAGTTATTTTTAAGAAAAGCCAAGGATATCTTTCATGCTGAAGATCCCTTTTTTATCATAAATGTATTCGGCTGCCAAAACTGCCCCCATTGCAAATCCCAGGCGGCTGTGGGCGGTGTGTATGATCTCAATATCATCAATGGCCGAATGGTACTTGACACTATGCGTACCCGGGGCCGGGTCTTCCCGTTTACTGGTGATCTCCAGTTCTTCCGGATTTTTGGATGCCGCATTTACCCATTTTTTTTTGCGGGGAATTTCCTGCAATACCTGTTCTGCCAAACTGATCGCTGTACCGCTTGGTGCATCTTTTTTCTGGGTGTGATGAATTTCTTCCAGGCTGATCTCATACGCTTCCTGTCCTTTCATCAATTGCGCCAGTTTTTTATTCAGGTCAAAAAAAATATTCACACCCACACTGAAATTGCTTGCATATAAAAATGTGCCATTCCTGTTTTTGCAGTAATTGTCCACTTCAATCCTGTCTTCAAGCCAGCCTGTGCTGCCACTCAGCACCGGGATCCCGGCCTCAAGGCAGGCAAGTATATTTCCTTTGGCACTGTTCGGGCCGGTAAACTCAATGGCCATATCACAATTTTGTAAATTTTCTTTTGTAAGATCAGCCTGGCTGTCAATATCAATTTTTAACTGAACCGTGTGGCCACGCTGTAAAGCAATCTCTTCAATGGTTTTACCCATTTTACCATAGCCGATCAATGCGATTTTCATTGCTTAAATTAAAAGGTAAAAAAATCATTTAAAGAAAATGAAGATAATTATTTTGAGTGGTTTTTTCCGATGTTGAGTACAAGACTTATTCCGTTTGTATTGGCAAGCTGGCTGTACCCGGGTCTTAGCTGTAAACTCAGATCATCACTTACATCAAAGGTTTTGAGGTGGGCATCCACGGTGGCATCTACCACATTCAATCCCCAGAAAAGAATAAAGATCAATACCGTGTAATCCACATTTTGCCTCACCTGGTTCCTGAAAGTTTTGATCCTTTCGGGTTGATCAATAATGGTTAAATAGGGTTGGGGTACCTGGTAATCATTGGTAGGATCGTTGTCAATAGCATTGGTATAGGCATCCCTGGCTTCCCTGTATTGTTTTGTATTGCGGAAAAAAATATAAGTGGTTGTTCCCAGTGCAGCATAAATAACCGGGATCTTCCAGTATTTTTTATTGGTAGCCTGTCCCCACCCGGGCAGGATCGCCGAGCGGAGGGTGGCAACACGAGGACTGTAATTTGCAGGATCGGGTTTTGAAAAAATATTGCTTTTCTTTTTTTTGCTGCTGTCAGCCATTTTAACCGGTTCAGTTTTTTGTGCATATACGGTTGTGCTTACCACAAATAAACTGCAGAAAAAGAAAAATGTACAGACCTTAAACATTAAGATACATTGATATTAAATTTATCGAGCAGGGCATTCAATTCTTCTACAGAGTAATATTCAAACAAAATACTGCCACTTCCCTTTTTACTGTGTTTCATCCTCACACGGGTATTAAAATTTGAAGCTAAATTATCTTCAATCTTTTTAAAATTTGATGGCAGTGATGCTTTTACAGGAACTTTAACAGCGGTTGTGTACAGTTTCCTCACGAGTTCTTCTGTTTGCCTGACCGACAGGCCATTCTTTTATTTCATTGAAAATGTACAATTGTTTGTCAACCACATCCACATTGATCAATGCCCGGGCATGGCCCATGCTGATCACACCTGTACGAACGGCTACCTGTATATCGGGCGGTAATTTCAGCAGCCGGATATAATTGGCTACCGTACTTCTTTCCTTACCCATTCTTTCGGCTACCTGTTCCTGTGTGTATTCCAGTTCGTCCATCAGGCGTTTGTAACTTAAGGCAATTTCAATGGCATTCAGGTCTTTCCGTTGCAGGTTTTCCAGTAATGATAACTCCAGCAACTGTGTATCGTTTGCCTGCCTGATATACACCGGCACATCTTTAATACCCGCAATTTTTGCTGCCCTGAAACGCCGTTCCCCTGCGATCAGCCGGTAATTGCCATTGGGCAACCTGGATACGGTAAGCGGTTGAATGATATCATGCATTTTTATGGATGCAGCCAGTTCATTCAGGGTAACTGCATCAAAATCATGACGGGGCTGTTTGGGATTTACTTCAATCCTGTCCAGTGGTATGCGTAATGAAACTGATGCCTGTTCCACTACTTCAGGCTTTAAATTACCTGCTGTGGTTTTCAGATCTGCATCAATGTTCTGTAATAAACTCCTGATCCCTTTCCCCAGTGCGTCTTTTCTGTTTGGCTGCGACATGTATTTTGTATGTTGTATGTTGTTTGTAGTTTGTTATTTGTGGTTATGTAAAGTAAAGGGATGCTGTTGTTTACTACAAACCACAAACTACAAACCAATTAACGGGTATTTTATTCCATTATCCTGTCTGCTTCTTTTATTTTGGTCATGTTGTTTTTCTGCAAAATTTCCTTGGCGAGGTTGAGGTAATTGATGGCACCTTTACTGTCGGAATCATACAGGATCACCGGTTTTCCAAAACTGGGGGCTTCGCTCAGCCTCGTATTGCGGTGAATGATGCTGTTAAAAACAATGTCCTCAAAATGGCGGCGGA
Organism: Chitinophagaceae bacterium; assembly: GCA_016703625.1. GTDB lineage: Bacteria > Bacteroidota > Bacteroidia > Chitinophagales > Chitinophagaceae > Ferruginibacter. Next base: position 14,530 of record JADJBP010000015.1, read on the forward strand.
CCTCACTAACTACCTGGTTGCATAAACGCAGGCGGCCATCGTACATGGTCATTAAAATACCTTCGATCTTTAATTCGGTATTCAGCCTGTTCTGTACAATTTTGATCGTGTTCAGTAATTTTCCCAGGCCTTCGAGTGCAAAAAATTCGGTTTGTACCGGCACCACCACACTGTCTGCAGCAGTTAATGCATTCACGGTGATCAGTCCAAGTGATGGCGAGCAGTCAATGACTATAAAATCATAATCATCCCTGATGGGATCCAGTATCTTTTTTAAAACCATTTCGCGGTTGGGGTAATTGATCATTTCAATTTCGGCTCCCACCAGGTCAATATGCGAAGGCAATATATCCAGGAACGGGATCTCAGATTTTAAAATGATATCTTTTGCCTGTGTACCATTTACCATACAGTCGTACAGGCTTTGGGTGATGTTGTGCAGGTCAAAACCTGTACCTGTGGTACTGTTGGCCTGCGGGTCTGCATCCACCAGCAATGTTTTAAATTCGAGCACTGCAAGGCTTGCAGCCAGGTTGATCGCCGTGGTTGTTTTGCCTACACCGCCTTTTTGATTTGCTACTCCTATTATTTTAGCCATGCCCCTTGATTCCCTGAAGGGAAAATTTTAATTATCATTTAAATTACTCTTTTTACCAATACGGTTCAGAGTGTTATTGTTGTTCCAATGGCCGGAAGTTTTAATTCCAGTTCATGCTGGTCAAACAGGTCAATTGTCTTCTGATGATCAATTTTAATAAAGCCAAAGGTATCGTAATGTACTCCAATTACCCGTTTAGTTTGTACCATTTTTGCCGCCTGTACCGCATCTTCCGGTCCCATGGTAAAATTGTCTCCCACAGGCAGGATGGCAAGGTCAATACGGGCAAATTGCGGTATTAACTGCATATCCATTGTTAAAGCGGTATCACCGGCATAATAAAAGTTCATATCATCATTTATAATGATAAAACCCATGGGGCTGCCGCCATTACTGCCGTCGCGTAAGGATGAAGAATGAATGGTATTCACGCACTTCACCGTTCCAAAATCAAATGTCCATTTGCCGCCGGTGTTCATTGGATGGTATTTTTTGATGCCTTTTCCGGCATACCACATGGCAATTTCATAGTTGGCAATAATGGTTGCCCCTGTCCTTTTTGCTATTATTTCTGCATCTGCCAGGCGGTCAAAATGGCCATGGCTGAGTAAAATGTAATCAGCATCAATGCAATTGATATCTATACCAACAGCCAACTCATTTCCGGTTATAAACGGGTCAAACAACAGCTTTTTTTCATTTACCACAACGCTGAAACAGGAATGTCCGTAAAAGCCGAACTCCATTTTAAAATATTTATTAATACCAATCGTCTGATCAAACACTGAAATTTTTTATCAGCCGCCAAATAATAGAAAACGTTGACTGCCAACTGCGAACTGCCAACCGTTTATGCTGTCAGGTTGGCAAATTTAACCATTCGGCATAAAATTGGACAACAAAGAAGCAGCTTAATTGTAATATTGGGAAAATTAAGTGTTTTAATGAATAAGAAATATATGATCACCATAATTTCGGGTACAAACAGGAAGAACAGCAATACCGGTAAAATAGCCAGGGAATACCAGCTGATTTTACAGGAAAAGGGAATTGAATCCGATATTTTTTCACTGGAAGATGTTGATGTAATGCAATACAATGAGGCTTTCAGGCTGTTTGAAAATGAAGTGTTGATACCAACAACCCATTTTATCATCATATCTCCTGAATATAACGGCAGCTTTCCCGGGGTTTTGAAAATGCTTTTTGACACCAGCCGTTCTCACGAAATATGGCATCATAAAAAAGCATTGCTGACCGGTGTAGCAACGGGCAGGGCAGGAAACCTCCGGGGAATGGATCACCTGGCTGATGTATTGAACTATTTGAAAATTACCGTGCATCCCAATAAACTGCCGATATCGGTAGTGAACAGTGTAATGGGCAGTAATGGAAGGGTTATGGATAAAAATACATTAATAGCCATACAGCAGCAACTGGACGAATTCATTTTTTGGGGAGCTTTACAAACCCAACCATTAAACCAATAAACCATTAAACCCTTTCCATGCGTACACCATTAGGGACCTTTATTACGATCGTTGTTTTACTGTTGATGGATACCTATATTTTCCAGGCTATCAAAACAGTTAGCCAGCATGCATCGCCGAGGTTAAAAATGGTGATCTATTCAGTGTATTGGGGACTTACAGCTGTAGCCATTATTTGTTTCCTCCTGTTTATCTATACCGAACAAAATTTCATGGGTAAAAAATTCAGGACCTACCTGTTTGCCACTTTTATTGGTTTGTTCCTGGCCAAACTGGTTGCCATCATTTTCTTCCTGGTTGATGATATCCGGCGGGTCATTCAATGGGTATCCGGTAAATTATTCTTCAACAATACCGAAGTGGAAGGTATGGCGGGTGACGGCATCAGCCGTTCTGCTTTTTTAAGCTGGCTGGGCCTTGCAGCCGGCAGCACCTTATTTGGAAGCCTGTTGTATGGTTTTGGCAATAAATATAATTACAATGTAAAACGTTTGCAATTGTCTTATGATACTTTGCCGGATTCATTCAGGGGGATGAAAATTGTCCATATCAGTGATATACACAGCGGCAGTTTTACCAATAAAAAAGCAGTAGAGCAGGGTATAGAAAAGATACTGCTTGAAAAACCTGATCTCATTTTATTTACAGGCGACCTGGTGAATGACCGTACATCGGAAATGGAAAATTATATGGATGTGTTTGGAAGGTTAACAGCACCTATGGGTGTTTACAGCACACTCGGTAACCACGATTATGGAGATTATGTAAGATGGCCTTTTAACGGAATAACAAAAGAACAGAACCTGGAAAACCTGAAAAAAGTGCATAGCGATATGGGCTGGCGCTTACTCATGAATGAGCACGTAGTTTTGGAAAAAGACGGGGCTGAGATCGCTTTGCTGGGCATTGAGAACTGGAGCAACAAGGCCCGCTTTCCCAAACACGGCAGGATGGACCTGGCGCATCCCGGAACGGATAAACACCCGTTTAAAATATTGATGAGCCATGATCCCAGCCATTGGGATGCTCAGGTAAAAACGGAATATCCCGATGTTGACCTTACCCTGAGCGGTCACACACATGGTATGCAGTTTGGTGTAGAGATACCCGGGTTTAAATGGAGCCCGGTACAATATATGTACAAGCAATGGTCGGGCCTGTATGAAGACGGTAAACAAAAACTTTATGTGAATCCCGGTTTTGGTTTTATCGGGTACCCGGGAAGGGTAGGGATACTGGCGGAGATCACGGTGATAGAACTTATTTAGAAAGCAAAATGTTCAATGCTCAACACACAATGCTCAATTTTCAATTAATGATCATCCCATTACAAAACGAATGCTGTTGAACCTGCCTGCCGGCAGGCAGGTATTGTGCATTGAACCTGCCTGTCCGGTAGGCAGGCATTGATTATTGAATATTTAATTCAATGCATAACGGAGCTTACTTTTTTTATAAAATATACGCAGTTAAAAATAAACCGGGAAGGCGGTAAGACGGGAATGAAATTCCAAACGACTTACCGGCTTCCCGGCAAAAATCAATTGTAAAACTTATCTAAAACTACGCTTCTCTTTTGTAGCATAAATTCTTTTCCTTCCTTCAGCCCGGTCACTTCTGCCACCTTCATCATTGGGCCTTTTAAAGCCACCATCTGCTTCATTCATGCGTACGGTGCGGTTGTTGTATCGTTTACCATCAATGGCGCTGATCATTTTACCGGCTTCAGCTTTATCGATCTCGATCCAGCTGTTCATATCCCGCATATCTATTTTTCCAAGCACCTCTTTCTTAAGGTCACTTTCATCTAAAATAAACTGTAAAAAACTGGCCTTGTAAAAACCATCCTTGGTACCAAGGTTTATGAAGAGCCTGGTGTAACCACTGTCACGCCTGTTGTAATCGGTGCGTTCCTTCCTGCTGCCGTTCATATCTCCACTCCGCTCAGCGGGCCTTCTTTCGCCCCTGATATCAGCCCTGTTCAGGTCATCTGCGTGTTCGTAATATTTAAGGAAATGACTGAATTCAAGAGCAGCTACGCGTTGCAGTACTTCTTCCTTGCTGATGTCTTTGAATTTTTCCATCAGGTCGGGCATATAGGTTTCGTAATCGCCATGGCTTACATCGGCCTGCATTAATTTATCCATGAAATGGAAAAATTGTTTGCGGCAAACTTCTTTGCCAGATGGAACATCCACTTTATGAAACTGTGCATTGATCATTCTTTCCAGTGATTTGATCTTGTACGATTCCCTGCTGTGGCAGATAGACAAACAGATACCGGTTTTGCCGGCACGGCCTGTACGCCCACTGCGGTGGGTGTACACTTCCATATCATCGGGTAATTCAAAATTGATAACGTGTGTGATACCGTCCACATCGATCCCCCTTGCAGCAACATCGGTTGCTATGAGTAATTGTAAATTCTTGCTGCGGAAGCGGCCCATTACCTTATCCCTCTGCTGCTGGGTAAGATCACCATGCAGGGCTTCAATATCATATCCGGCTTTGCTCAGGCGTTCAGAAACTTCCTGTGCATCGGCCTTGGTACGGGTGAAAATAATGCCGTACATACCGGGGTTAAAATCTATAAAACGTTTTAATGATTCGTAACGGTGCTGTGCAGGCACTACCGTAAACTGGTGATCAATATTTACATTGCCGCTGTTCTTTTTACCAACGGTAACCTCTTTGGGGTTATCCATGTAGTTTCTGGAAATAGCCCTTACTTCGGGTGGCATGGTGGCACTGAACAACCAGGTACTTTCGCGGTTGATGGTATTTTTCAGTACAAAATCAATATCATCCCTGAAACCCATGTTCAGCATTTCATCGGCCTCATCCAGCACCACGTATTTTACTTTTTGCAGGTCAATGGCCTTTCTTTCGATCAGGTCTATCAACCGGCCCGGTGTGGCTACAACTATATGCACCCCTTTTTTAAGGTTGCGGATCTGCATCATGATGGAAGCACCGCCATAAACAGCTTCGGTATGAATATTTTTACTGTGTTTTTTATAGGTTTCCAGGTCGTTGGTGATCTGTAAACACAGTTCACGGGTAGGGCAAACGATCAATGCCTGCGGATGACGCTGTGTAGCATCAATTAACTGTAATAACGGAAAGCCAAAAGCGGCCGTTTTGCCGGTTCCTGTCTGGGCAAGCCCGATAAAATCGGTGGTACCTGATAATAAAACCGGTATTGCCTTTTCCTGTATGGCTGTTGGGGTTTCAAATCCCAGGTCGGTAATGGCCTGTACCAATTGTTCGTTTAAGCCTAAGGCTTCAAATGCATTCATGTAATTTGTTTTGCGATAGCCACATGTAATTCCGGTTCCCTGCGTTGGGTGATACCGTTGTCATGCTTTTGGCCGTTGGAAAGTGCTGGGAGATCAAATCATCCCGGAAGAAATTCTATTTGCAACAGCAACTGAGCATGTCATGTAATTCTCAGTTTTAATCCCGAAATTTTTCAGGAGGCGCAAAGGTAAGCTTTTTAATCTCATTTCAGGCATAACCCCGTATTTATTAATTTTTGCCTGGTCTTTACAGGTAATTTTAAACAGCCATTAAACTAATTTTGATTTTTATAATCCAAGCTAAGCCCAACACAACCTTATGTATAAATTTATAATGTGGCTGATCTTATCAACCGTTACACCGTTTGTGTACGGGCAAACAGACCCGCTCACGCGTGAAGAACAGCGGATGCTGGATTCCATGTTCAACAGTGATGAGTTCATCCAACTGTTCAGGAAGCGGTCTAAGAGCTATGTTGATATAAATACCGGTATGGGTAACCGCATTTTCAGTTTGCGGAACAATACCCTGAATGCCGGGCAGGCATTAACCAATAAGATATTTTATACGCCATCGGCAGGTTATTTTCATAAGAACGGTTTTGCAGTTTCAGTAAGTGGTTTTATGGCCCCTGATAATGGTTCTCTGAAAATGTACCAGTATGCCATCAGCCCTTCCTATATGTACAACAGTAAAAATATAGTTGCCGGTATTTCGTATACCCGTTTTATTGAGGGTGCGGATGCAGGATTTGAGACAAGCCCCTTTAAAAATGATTTTTATACCAGCCTGCTGTATAAAAAAACATGGATCGAACCCGGGATCGCTTTTGGATTTTCATTTGGCAAACAGGTGGAATATTATGATTCCAGTTTTTGGTATACGCCACCGCTGCCGGCAGACCCCAGGATCATACATATCAGGGATACAATAACAACGCGGCTTACGGGCCTGTCATTAACTTTATCTGCCGCTCATACCTGGTCATTTTGGGAACTTATCAATGATAAAGACGGTATCCAGTTACAACCGGTATTGATGCTGAATGCAGGATCGCAGCGTTGGAATACAGTGCATTCCAACCGGTTATTCAATCATTTTCCCAGGCTGGCCAACTTTCTTAAAAGAAGATTTGGCGATGGCAGCGGTTCCGAAAAATTTAACCTGCAGTCGGCAGCACTTGCAGCAAAGCTTACTTATTATTACGGGAAGTTTTACCTGCAGCCCCAGCTTTATCTCGATTATTATTTACCCGCCACTACCGAAAAAAGATTAACCCCTTTATTTTCAATAACAGCAGGGGTTACCTTGTATTGATTTATGGTAGTTTTAACAGGGCGTACATACTTTATTCTCTTAACAAAAGTTTGTAAATATAAATGCTGCGTTGGCATATAACTTGGGGCATTGGAATGAACTAAAAAATATTTATTTATGAAAACGAAACTCTTAATCCTGGCCATCTTCAGCTTCTTCAGCACCGCAACATTTGCACAAAAACTGCAGGTAGGTATCAAAGGCGGCGCCAACATCAACAAAATTACCGGCAAATCATTCAGTGATGAATTTTCATACGGGTATCATCTTGGTGGTATGCTGGCCATTGGCCTGGGCAAAAAATTTGCCATCCAGCCCGAAATTTTATTTAACCAGATCAATGTAGATACATCCAGCAGTTTCAGTAAGGTGTATAAATTCAACCAGGTTGATAAAGTACAACTGAAATACTTAAGTATACCCATCCTGTTGAATTATAAACCGGTCAAATTCCTTACCCTCCAGGCGGGACCGCAGTTCGGGGTATTGATGAATAAAAGCAACACCCTGCTGGAAAACGGGAGAGATGCATTCAAGGCCGGCGATCTGAGTATGCTGGGAGGTGCACAGATCAATATCGGTCACCTGAAAATATACGGGCGTTATGCAGTGGGTTTAAGCAACCTCAATGATATCGATAACCAGGAAAAGTGGAAAAGCCAGGGCTTCCAGTTAGGCGTTGGACTGACATTGTAATATAAATATATAAGCATTGCCAATCCGGTAGCTACCGGGTTGGCAATATTATTTTCAGGGACGAATAATGGTAAGTGAACCATCAATGTTCAATTTTACAATAGCAGAGGGGAGTGCTGCTGCCTGGTCATCCTGCCGGTGTTGTACGATATAGTCAACACCGTTCTTTATTTCAATATCAATATCTTCAAAAAAAGCCGGGGGCGGGTAGCCCGAAATATTTGCAGATGTGGAAACAACAGGTTTCCCAAAACGCCTGATCAGTTGTTTACAAAATGCATCACCGGTTATACGTATGGCAATGGTACCGTCGGCCTGTATCATATTTTCTGCCAGGCCAACACCGCCTTCATAAATGAATGTGGTGGGTTTATGAATGCCTTTGATATAATCGAAAATTTTTGGATCGGGCTGGGTAACATATTTGATGATGTCTTTTTCATCTGACAATAAAACGATCATGCTTTTTTCATCTGAACGTTTTTTGAGCGCATAGATCTTTAATACGGCTTCCGCATTGGTGGCATCACAGCCTATACCCCAAACCGTATCAGTAGGGTATAAGATGATGCCACCTTCCTGCAGCACTTCTACACATTTAACAATATCGTCTTCAAATGGTTTCATAATGAAATATACAGGTTCATTACAGCTTCGGCCGTTTTTTGCTGTGAGAATTTTTGTGCATGTACAATACCTTTAGCGATCATTTCATCTTTCAGATCTTTATCAGTTGCCAGCGTTTGCATAGCCATAGCCATTTCATCTGCACTGGCCGGGTTTACATATAATGCAGCATCGCCGCCGGTTTCTGGCATACAGCTTACATTGGATGTTATTACAGGCAACCGGCTGCATAAGGCTTCCAGCACCGGTATCCCAAATCCTTCAAAAATACTTGGATAGATCATGGCAGTTGCCATTTGATAGATCGCCGGAAAATCAATTGCTGATCTGTATGATGCTGATGATTGCGCAGCCGGACTTTCGGATAAAAAAATAACCTTCTGCTGCATACCGTTTTCAGCAATAAATGTTTTTACTTTTTGTTTGTATGCACCACCGTCGCCTATTACAACCAATGGGATGGTTGAATCAGACATTTGCATTGCTTTACAGATCAATAATAAATTCTTTCTTTCTATTATGGAACCAACATATAAAAAATAATGGAGTGGCAAATGATATAACTTCCGCACCGCTTCTTTTTTGCTCTGTTGATATCATTTCATTAAAAGCAGGATTGCAGCTTTGATAACACACTGTAATTTTTTCTGCGGCTATCTTATAAAAATCAATGATGTCCTGTTTGGTCTGCTGACTTATGGCTATAATTTTATCAGCCTGGTTACAGGCATACCTGAATTTTTTCCGGTAGATGATCCTGTCAACAGGATTGTATTGTTCCGGATACCTTTCAAAGATCAGGTCATGTATGGTAACAACCGATTTAATGCCTGTTTTTGCAATGCCTGCCGGTATCTCATGGCTGAGGCCATGATACATATCGATACCCTTTTTCAACAGGTCTTTTTTTACCCAGCTGCTGCGCCATGCACTTTTAAATAAAGATGATGGAAAATGTTGCGGGCTTACCGGGTGTATATTTTTAAGATCACCAGTATTAAACCTGTCTGTAATTTTTGGGGCAAACAAATAATAATCGTTGGCCGGGTATATTTTTGCCAATGAAGAGATTAGGGTACGGCTGTAATGCCCCAGCCCGGTAGAGTTTTGATAAGCCCTTTTTGCATCAAAGCCGATATTCATGCAGCAAATATACAAAGCGAACATACATGGAAATTGATATTGTTAAGCCTTACCCAATTGTATAAAGCCAACGAAAGTGATTGTTCAATTTAAATGCATCCTTTCAATGTGGTATTTCTGTTTTAATTTCGCCCAAAAAATGATCATGCAACAACTGATACAGGAAGCCTGGGCCAACCGGGAGCTTTTAAAGGATTCAAAATATGGGGATGCCGTGAGGGCAGTCATTGAAGAAGTGGATAAAGGGCGTTTAAGAACGGCATCACCGGTTGAACCTTCAACCGGAGCAAAGATCGAATGGCAGGTTAACGAATGGGTTAAGCAGGCCATACTGATGTACTTTGCCATACAGCAAATGGAAACTTATGTGTTGCCGCCTTTTGAGTTTTATGATAAAATGAAATTGAAATCTGGTTATGCATCGCTGGGTGTAAGGGCGGTACCACATGCCGTAGCCCGGTATGGCGCTTTTTTGGGAAGGAACGTGGTGCTGATGCCGAGTTATGTAAATATTGGTGCTTATGTTGATGAAGGCAGTATGGTAGATACCTGGGCTACGGTGGGCAGTTGTGCACAGATCGGCAAGGGCGTTCACCTGAGCGGTGGTGTGGGTATTGGCGGTGTGCTGGAACCACTGCAGGCCAGCCCGGTAATTATTGAAGACGGATGTTTTATCGGCAGCCGTTGTATAGTGGTGGAAGGTGTTCGGGTAGAAAGGGAAGCGGTATTGGGAGCCAACGTGGTTTTAACACAAAGCACAAAGATCATTGATGTGAGTGGTGCTGAGCCTATAGAAATGAAAGGCATTGTTCCCGCAAGAAGTGTGGTGATCCCCGGCAGTTATACCAAAAAATTCCCGGCAGGTGAATTTGGTGTGGGTTGTGCACTCATCATCGGTCAGCGGAAACCCTCAACAGATCTTAAAACAAGTTTGAATGATGCATTGCGGGATTTTAATGTTTCTGTTTAAGTAAAAGTTTAAAGTTTGTGGACTTCTATTATATTTGCAGTCCGTAAAACGTTAATACGTTAATTGGTTAATACGTTAATTCGTTAATTGGTTAATTTGTTAAATGGTGTTTAGGTTCTACGGATTAACAGATATACGGATTAACGGGTTTACGTTCAAAGGCCCAGATGGCGAAATTGGTAGACGCACTGCCTTCAGGTGGCAGCGTTCGCAAGGATGTGCAGGTTCGAATCCTGTTCTGGGCACTGGAAAAGGACAAACTGAATTCTTAGTTTGTCCTTTTTTATTTTTAAGCCTTTTGATTTCCTTTTTATAGATTTGTAAACGGCATCTTTTTAATTATTAACCGTCAGCTAAAAAACATCTATGAAAAAATATTATGTAGTATCCGCAATTATCCTGGCATTTGGTTTTTCAGTAAATGCCCAAACCTATAAAATTGATACGGCCAGGATCAATTTTGAAAACTTGCAACGGCCCAGTTTACTCGTAAAATATGATGCATCGCCCAAAACCGTAAAAAAGGCCTGGGATGATTATTTAAAAAAGAACTATGATGTAAAAGTGAAAGGGATCGGTTTTTTAACCAACAAAGAGATCATCACAGCCACCGATGTCAGTATCGCAGCTATTTCAGACAAACGGATGAACATATACGCCAGTGTGACCGATGCCCCGGGCGAAAGATCGGAATTGAATTTTTTTACATCATTTGGATATGATTTTTTTATCGGGCCGGACAATTACCCCGCTGAATTTGCCGGCATGAAAAAGATCCTGAATGATTTCAGTATGGATTTTTTAATTGATTTTTACGGATCCGAAGCTTCCAGGATAACCAGCGAGATCAAAGGGCTTGAAAAGGATATCCGTAAAAACAATAAAGACATTAAACAGAATACCCGTAAAGCCCGAAAAAAATCCAGTGAAGTAGCCAGCGGCATGCAGTCGAAAAATATTTCCCTGCAAATGGAAAATGACCAAAAGAAGATCAGGATCTCCGAACTGGTCAAAGAAATTGAAAATGTAAAAATAAAGCAGGCCGGCATCACCAGGAATTAATTATACCGGGGCTGATTCTGCCATCCTGTTAATACCGGCTTCCATCAATGGTTTACTGAATTTACATATTCTGTTATTCAGCATGTTGGCAGTTATTTTTATTGATATCAACATTACATGTACGGTTCATTTTACATTTTTCAGATGATGTGAATGAAACAGCAGGTAAGATAACAGCACCGGATGAAAAGGCCGTAACACTGAAGCATTAAATTCAATCAAATTTATTTTTTATGAACTGGATCCAGCGGATTTTTAATATCAGGACCGGAACGGATTATGACAAAACACATGCTGCAGTTACTGAGAACATCGGTATAAAAGGTGCCAACGTATGGCTGATGATCTGTTCTGCCCTGCTGGCATCGATCGGACTGGATACCAATTCAACTGCAGTGATCATTGGCGCCATGCTTATTTCACCTTTAATGTCACCGATCCTGGGTGTTGGATATTCAATTGGTGTGCACGATAAAGAAATATTCTTACGGGCGGTCCGTAACCTTGCTTATGCTACTTTTTTCAGCCTGCTGACGGCTTTTTTTTGATCACCCCGCTGGGCCAGCCCACATCAGAGATACTGGCAAGAACACAGCCCACTTTACTGGATATCGGCGTTGCTTTTTTTGGCGGCGTGGCCGGTATCGTTTCATTATCGCGTAAAGAAACAACCATTGCATTACCCGGTGTAGCCATTGCAACAGCATTGATGCCCCCGCTTTGTGTGGCCGGTTTTGGTCTGGCAACGGGCAGGTGGGAGGTCTTTGGGGGCGCATTCTACCTGTTTTTTATCAATGCTGCCTTTATGCATGGTCAACCCCCTTTTAATTGTAAAACTTTTACACTTTCCCATTAAATCCTATATCGAAAAAGGGTAAACAAAAACGGGTTGCCCGTTATGCGTTATTTGTTTTGTTTTTGGTAAGTATACCGAGCCTTTGGTTTTGTACACCGTGTATCAAAAAAATAAAACACAGTATATCATTAAACACCAGATCATTGATCCGTTCCGGAAAAAAGGCAACGAAATTTTAAAATGGGAAACCGAAGACCGGGATTCTGTGATCCTGGTGAAAACATTTTTTTCCGGATCAAATGTTACTGACGATGATAAAGCAGTTTATGAAAAGAAATTGAAAGACCTTGGTTTGCATAAATACCAGCTCCGGTTTTTCCAGATGAACCTGTCGAAAAATGAAATGAATAAAATGAGTTCGGAAATGACAGAAAACATCCTGAAAAATATTGAAATGCAGAACAGCCGGTATAAAGACTCGCTGCAGGATGTGTATAAAAATATTGATGAAGGATTGCTGTTTGGCGAAGCAAAAGTATTTTATCCAAACCTGTTTGCTTTGGGGGTAAGCCCGGTAGTGATGAAAAGTAACAATAAACAGGATACGGTATGGTCGGCTTTTATACAATGGGACAGCCTGTCCGGTAAATTAAATAAAGCTGAAGCAGCACTTAATATTCAGCGTTATTTAATAAAACGATTACGCACAGATACCGTATGGATGCAGCAAACAGGTAAATAATTCCTGAATGGGAAAAGATAATTTTAATTATGTACAAAGAATACAACCCGGGTCACCTGGGCCTGTAATCAAATACCAATACCGCATTTTCTTCCAGGCTGGCACTGGCAAATAATTCATACCTTTTTTCACCGGCTGTTATAACAATAAGTGCCGTGTTTGGCGGGATGCTGCCGAGGTTTTCGGCAAATAAAATGATCTCATGCCGGGTTTGGTTTTCATCCAGTTCAAGATCGATATTGATGGCATTAACGGTAAGTAGTTTTTTGTTAACCAAAAGTTTGCCGTTGTAATATATACTAACGGTATCGCCATCTATTATTGCATTGTCATAAACTTTCAGGTTGATGGTTTTTACACCTACGGTAATACGGCTTTGTTCCTTGTTTTTTCGCTGGTCAAGCGTTTTTGAGATAACCATGCTGTCTTTTTTTATGACAACAGGGGGTATGATATCCTTTTTTGGCGGCGGGTCAGTTTTTACGGTTGCCGGTAAACTGTCTTTGGGTTTTTCAACCGGAATATTTTTTACCACGGGCGGTAAACTGTCCTTTGGTTTTTTGGGTACCTTTTTAGCGATGGTATCAAATATTTTTTTATCCCTCGCAATACAGTCTTTCATCAGTTCATGTATTTCATAGGGTTTATCGGATACTTTTTTTATGTAAACATATTGGGATGAGGCCCGTGCCTCCGGGTCATCTTCAAAAATATTAAAAGGGGCAAACAGGGAAGATAAAATGGAAGCCGCACCCGGTTTTTCTTCCAGGATCTCCTCTCCCCGGAATACCTTATAATTCAGGTTCATTTTCATCAGCGTATGGCTCCCTGAATTGTGGATAAAAAATTTACCGGTGATCACCAGTTTCATTTTCTTTTTATCAAAATAACCTTCAAAGAAAGCTTTACAAAAACTCCGCCGGTCTGCTTTTACATGGTCGTATGTATATCCACAGATCTTATCGCCGGTCTGGATGATATTCAACCGCAAAAACTGGTCGCCACCCAGGTCGCCTTCCCAGGTACCGGTAATATTTTGGGCGGGAAGGTTAAAACCGATCAATACCAGGGCAAGGAAAATAATATGTCGTTTTACAGTACGCATTGCGTAAATAAATGTACAGCAAAAATTCAAAAAGAATTGTTATAAAATCTGTTAATTAACGGGGTAATTACAGGGTGGGCTGTATTTTCTATTCCTTTACCCGGGCAACCAGTTCTTTGATGATCCTGGTTAATTCTTTTTTGCGGGCCTTTACTTCTTTCATGGATTCAAAGTACATCATGCGCCTGTCTTTATAATCTCCTTCCAGGAATTCAGATTGTATGGAAACGATTGCCGGGTGGTGAAAGATCAGGTGAACATGCTGCCGGGCTTTAACATGTATGGTTGCGAGGTCATCTGTAAAAAAACTGGGGGCATTCCATTTTACCCTTTCCGAAATGTCAGGGTTGGATTTAATAATATCCCGAACAGCCTCTATTGCATCTTTTAAAGGATGATCGAGCTGCTTCATAAAAGCATTCACATCAGCTGTTTTATTTTCAGGATTCATAATGATCACCCGGGCTAATAACAGGAAATTTACTGAAAAATCACATAAAAACAGCATATACCCGGGCCGGCAATTTTTTAAAAAACGGTTTACCGGATATGGGCAGGCCGGTTTGCATCTGCATTTTTTTTCAGGGCAGCTTCATTTGTATTCCATTCATGAAATGTATTTGTTAAAAACCGTTTGTAAAAAAGATAGCGATTCAATATTTTAGATGCTGCGTAACCCGGCATGATCACAGCCAGTATATCAATTCAGGAGATTTTTAATAACTTGTAAGGCAGGGATTCATATATTGTCATTTTCCCGACATTGTAATTTGCATATTTGTCTTAAAATTGCACATAAAAATTACATCTATCTATATGGTTAAAAATATTTTTACCTGGTTTTTGCGTATCATTGCGGCAGTCATATTATTACAGACATTATATTTTAAGTTTACTGCCAAACCGGAATCCGTTGAATTGTTTACCCTGATCGGTATGGAACCCTGGGGAAGGATCGGTACCGGAATAGCTGAGTTGGTCGCTTCCGTTTTATTGTTGATCCCCCGCACTACCTTATTGGGTGCATTCATGGGAACAGGGCTCATGTCGGGTGCAATTTATTTTCATCTTACAAAATTGGGTATTAACTTTGGCGGCGATGTAATTTTGTTTGCTTTTGCAGTAATTACTTTTACCTGTTGTATTTTATTGATCATTATTTACAGAAAAAATATACCACAACTTTTAAAATTAAAATTTTGACCAGTGTTTTTAATAAATCGGCAGCGGCATTGAACAGTTTGACTGAAGTATTGATGCAATTACCCGGCAATGATACCTATGCAGCGCCTTGTACTGCATTAAGCAATGCAACCATTGGCCAGCACAGCAGGCATATTATTGAACTGTACCAATGCCTGCTTGAAGGATATGCTGACGGATCAGTCAATTATGATGAACGCAAACGCAACAGTCTTTACGAAAATGATAAAACAGCAGCCGTTAACACGATAAAGGAAATTCAGCAAAAACTGGAACAGCCCGATAAAGTGCTTACCATAGTTTGCCGGGATGATAACGGTGCTGCATACATTCAGTCAAATTATTACCGCGAGATCTTATACAACCTGGAGCATTGTATCCATCACCAGGCACTGATCAAAGTGGCCCTGCTTTCCATTAAGGATTTCCCGGTTGCTGAAGGTTTTGGTGTGGCCCCCTCAACCTTACAATACAGGCAGCAATGTGCACAGTAAGTTTTGTTAGTACCCGGGATTCCGTTATTATCACTTCAAACCGGGATGAACATATTCAGCGTAAAAATGCTGCTGCACCTGCATTGCATGAGGTGCAGCAAAAAAAGATCATATTTCCCAAAGATGCAAAAGCAGGCGGAACCTGGTTTGCTGCAGCAGATAACGGAACGGTTGCCGTGTTATTGAACGGGGCTTTTGTAAAACATATTGCCAGTCCGCCATACCGCAGGAGCAGGGGACTTATTGTACTGGATATTATTGAGAACAGTGACCCGTTTTTATTTTTTACCGGCAAACTTGACCTGGAAAAAATTGAACCTTTTACACTGGTTCTTTATCAATCAGGGATTTTACACGAGCTGAGGTGGGATGGACAGCATAAATTTGAACGGTCGCTGAACGCTGCCGGTAATTATATCTGGTCTTCTGCAACTTTATATACAGATGATGTGATCGGCAGGCGGAAAAATTTATTTGAACGGTTCATAGATACCGGAGAAAATATCACGGCACCCCAGGTGCACCGGTTTCATACCAGCAACGATGGAGACAATGAGAACGGTTTTGTGATAAACAGGCAAACGGGTATGAAAACTTTCAGCATCACCCAGGCGGTTGTAAAACCGGCAACTATTGATTTTATACACACAGACCTGCTGCAGCAACAGCAATTTGAAAGAACCATGCCAATACATCAAGCCACAATACAACAATAAGTGAAGAAATTTAAACTGTTCGTACATAAACTTACACATTGGGAATACTGGCCTTTTGATATTGTATATATCCCCATGTATTTTGTCTGGTTTTACCATGCAGCCAGGGCAGGGTCTTTTTTCTTTTTTAATGCAGCCAATCCCCGTATAAAAAATGCAGGGTTCCTGATGGAATCCAAGAAAGAGATCTACGACATCATACCTGGTCAGTTCATACCCCAAACATTATTTTTTAAGCACGGAACAGATGGTTCAGCCATTGCGGAAGCTGTTATTGCTTCGGGTATTTCTTTCCCCTGTATTGCCAAGCCCGATATTGGCGGTAAGGGCAGGGGCGTAGAAAAAATTGAACAACTGCAGGATATTGTTAAGTATGCGTCAAAAATAAAAATGGATTTCCTGGTGCAGGAATTTATTCCCTATCCCGAAGAAGTTGGCATATTTTATTGCCGGATACCTGGAAAAACAGCAGGTTTTATTTCCGGCATAGTAGCCAAGGAATTTTTGATCGTAAAAGGCGATGGGGTATCAACTTTAACCCAGCTTATCGAAAAAGATCCGCGTTATCATTTTCAGTTTAGCGCACTGGAAAAGATCTATGGCGAAGGGTTGAATGCGGTTTTGGCAAAGGACGAAATAAAGAATTTGGTGCCATACGGAAATCATGCAAGGGGTGCCAAGTTTATTGATGTGAGCCATTGGGCTGATGAAGCATTTACCAATACCTTCGACAGCATTTGTAAACAGATACCTGAATTTTATTTTGGCCGCCTGGATATTATGTACAGTAATCTTGAAGACCTCAAAGCTGGAAAAAATTTCTCGATCATAGAACTTAACGGTGCCGGCAGCGAGCCCACACATATTTATGATCCCGGCCATTCGCTGTTTTTTGCCTGGAAGGAAATTGCCCGGCATTTTCACCTGTTGTGTACCATAAGTATTAAAAACAGAAAGCGCGGGTTCAGGTATCTAACCGTTAAGGAAGGCATGCAGATGTTTAAGGAGAATAATGCTGTTGTAAAAAACCTGAAACAGTTTTAAACGGCTTTAAAAACAGATGAATACAGGAACCAATAAGAAACTGAAACGGGGATTGCTGTTTTTTACAGCATGCTGGATCATTTTTGCCCAAAGCTGCATGAAATTCAGGATCAGCGACAGCAAAGCAAAAGCAGAATTTGATAAGCTGGGTTTATCCATCAGTTTTCATTACACAACTGTTGATGATATTACCTTGCATTATACAAAATCAGGGTCTGATACAAATCCTACTTTATTTTTTGTACACGGTTCCCCGGGAAGCTGGGATGCATTTAAAATGTATATGAAGGATACCATACTCTTACAGCATTTCAGGATCATTTAAATCGACAGGCCTGGATTTGGTTACAGCGATTTTGTAAGGGCCCGTAATTTAGCGGAACAGGCAAAAATGATCAATGCCATCAATGAAAAAGAGGATAATAAAAAACCGGTGCATCTTATCGGCCACAGCATTGGCGCACCCGTCATTGTTCAGATGGCCCAGGATCAGCCAAACAGGTTTGCTTCGCTTACCCTGTTATCAGGTTCTATATCACCGGCACATGAGCCGAAAGAATACTGGCGGTATCTTTTTATGCATACTCCATTAAGCCTGTTGATGCCTGGCGCTTTCCGCCCATCAAACAACGAGATCATTTATTTTAAGAAAGAATTATACCGGATCGACAGCGGGTATGAAAAATTGACATTACCGGTTACTTTTATTCATGGTGAAGCCGATAAATGGGTACCGGTAAAAAATGTGGATTACGGTAAAAATAAACTGGTCAATAACCCCGCTGTGCAGGTGCAGATCATACCCGGTGCCGGTCACTTTATTCCCTGGGAAAACTATGATATTATACAATCACATTTGCTATCCCTGGCAATTCCCGATTAAAAAAATCAACACAAACAGGTGGGTCCTTTTAAATAAAGGAAATATACGTATGTAATTCACGTAAATACACTAATGGTATTTACGATGTAGTGCCTGCAGTGCCACGCATTTCAAATTAAAGCTGAATTGCCGTTTATTCTGTCGAAAATATTCTACCTTCATATTACGTACAGGTTAAATTTATAATTACAAGAAAAATCGTTATACCGAAAATGAAAAAATTCCTGCTAGTTGATGATCACATGGTTGTACGTTCGGGTATAAAAATACTTTTATCAGATATTTATAATCCTTCAGAAATTCATGAAGCCATGAATGGAGAAACGGCGATTGCCAAACTGAAGGAATCGAAATATGACCTGATCATGCTTGATATACAGATGCCAAATACGGATACACTCGGGCTGATGGAATACATTCATATCACCTACCCGGATGCCAAAGTGCTGATGTTTTCGATGAGTGCCGAAAATATTTATGCCAAGCGTTTCATGAAAGCAGGAGCTTACGGGTTTATATCAAAGGAATCACCGCTGGAAGAAATAACCCGTGCGATCAATGCCATACTCAATGGTAAAAAATACATCAGCGAATCATTGGCCGAAAAACTGGCCGAAGATTCTTTTTCGGGAAAGTCGGCCAACCCGTTCAACGAACTCTCGCCCAGGGAATTTGAAATTGTAACATTACTGCTTGAGGGTAAAACGGTAACAGATATCTCCCATGCATTGAATATTCAAACGTCTACAGTTGGTACACACAAGGCCCGGTTATTCGAAAAACTGGGTGTTGCCAATATCCTGGAATTAAAGGAAATGGCCACTACGTATAACCTTTAAATACCGCAGCTTTTACGGTTAATAGAAACCGGGGCACCTCACTTTATCAGCCGATGAATTATAATTATTGCGGAATGCTTTATAGGAAAGCGTTACTTCATAGGCTCCCCTGAACTGGGATGCGGTTTTCAGTTTACTGATATTTACATCATAATTGATACCGATCCCGAATTGGTTATAGTCCAGTTTGATCACCGGCATGGTGCATCATTCCAGCGGTAAAACAATCCTGCTGAAAAAGCGATCTTTTGGTTTTCTTCCGCTTCAATAAAATCGTGGCTCAGTAACAACCCGCCCTGCACCTGCCGGGCACCTCCCTGCATAAAATAATCGGCATAAACGGTCAGTTTATTTACAGCACTGATCGGTTTGGATAAGCCTGCATTGACCACGTATTTGGGATTCAGTACAATATCATATTCTTTTTGAAAGGCTACCTTTGGTTTTGTAAAATGAAATAAACCCACAGCTACATAATAACGGGTATCAGCACCCGCAATACTGCTGAAGTTTAATCCAACGGCAGCATCCCAGTACGTGGTACCGGTAGTGGTAAAAACCTGTTTGGTTGGATTTGACGGGCTGTAGGATCCATTAACGAACTGGTCATCAAAACTCAGCTGCGAAGGATCAAAACGCTGCATCACCGGGCCACCCATTACAGCTGCAGACAAGTAAGTGTCTTTTTCTGAATCCAGTGATTTATGAAAATTGAACACGGGCAAAACCTGTGTGCGCCTGAGCCTTGAATCACCCGCAATGTCATTGGTAACCTGGAACCCGAAAGTGAAAAAATCATTTGTGTTCCTGTTCATGGGTTTTTTGTACTCTACGCCAAGTCCCATTGTGCGGTACGGCACGGTAACGCTTTGCCACTGGCTTCGGAATGCCGCCGTTACCCGTACATCACCATTGAATATTCCGGCGAGGGCAGGGTTTCTTAATAAAGGCAATTCATAGAATTGCGAAAAATTGATATCCTGGCTTTTTGCAAAATGTGCAACAAGTAAAAGAAAAATTACCAGCCCGGTTTTTAAAAGTTTTTTCATAAGGATAAATTATTTTAATAAGGTGCTGTTCCCTTTGTATGTATAGATCACTGAATTGTCGCAGATCACTTCCGCGGTATACACAAATACATCCGGGGTTGCCGGAATTCCCCTAACCCTTCCATCCCAGCCGTATTTTGTATCATTGGGATTAAAATTGGTCTTTTCAAAAACGAGTTCACCCCAGCGGTTGAAAATGCGGAATGTTTTTACAAAGATCCCTTTACCCCTAACCATCAGTATATCAGTCAAACCATCACCATCAGGGGTAAACGCATTGGGTATGAAAACCTGGGCACTTTTACAGAATACAAATAAAGAAATAACATCTGTACTGGTACATCCGTAATTATTGGTTACGGTCAGCATATAGGTTGCATTGTCCTTTGCAGTGGTAACCGGCGAAGGGCAATTGGTACAACTGAGCCCGGTAGCCGGCGTCCATGACCAGTTAACGATCGGTCCGTTTTGTATCACCGGGTTAAATGTGATGATGGTACCGGTTGATACCGTATGATCGGGGCCAAGATCGAGAACGGGTTTTTGCCCTACAGCGATTTTTATATAACCGGTATCCGTAAAACAATTGTGCCCGTCATATCCAACAACCCGGTAATTGGTTGTTACGGTTGGGGTTGCTGTTGGTGCTGCAATATCCGTTCTGTTTAATCCGTGTGCGGGCGACCATATATAACTATTTGCACCGCTGGCGTTCAGGTCAACAGATTCACCGATACATATGGTATCATTTGGTGAAACCAGCATTTGAAACGGCCTGATGATATTCAGCAAAACGGTATCAAAGGCAATACAGCCAAATGCACTTTCTCCCCTTACAATATAACGCATCGAATCAACCGGCGTGGAAACTGGATTTGGGCAGTTTGTACAGCTCAACCCGGTTGCCGGGCTCCAGATATATTGCGAGGTACCTGATGCAGTTAACTGCACTGAATTTCCAAGGCATACCTTGGTATCGATACCGGCATTCACCAAAGGAGTAGGGTGTACCGTTATGGTAAATGTTTTTGCTGCCCCGGTACAAAGGCTGGTAGCCGGTGTAACAGTAATGGTTGCTGTTATTGGCGTATTACCCGTATTTACTCCGGCAAATGCAGGAATATTGCCAATACCTGATGCTGCCAGGCCGATCGCTGTGTTACTGTTGGTCCAGCTGTAAACCACATTATTCATGGCACCGCTGAAAGCTATTGCATCAGTTGTTGCACCGTTACACAATGATTGGTTTGGCGGTTGCAATACATTGGGTGTTGGGTTTACGGTTATGGTAAACCATTTTTCCGGACTTGTACATCCAAATGCTACCGGTGTTACCCGGATCGTTGCAACAGAAACTGAATAATCGTTACTGTAAGAAGTAAAGGGAGCAATATTTCCTGAACCCGATGCCGGCAAACCGATAATAGTTGCCGTATTTGTCCAGTTGTAAACGGTTCCGTTTACTGAGCCGCTGAAAATGACGGCATTGGTTGTTGCTTCACTGCATAATACCTGGTCCGGCGTTTGTGCCACATCGGGAGTTGGGTTCACTGTTATGGTAAATGTTTGTACAGCACCTGTACAACCCATTGCAGAAGGGGTAACAGATATGGTTGCTGTTACCGGGGCATTGGTTGTATTGATTGCCGTAAAAGCAGGAATATTTCCGTTGCCACCTGCTGCCAGCCCGATGGATGTATTATTATTTGTCCAGTTGAAGTTGGTACCGCTTACTGAACCGTTAAATACGATCGCATTGGTTGTAGCCCCGTTGCACAAATTCTGGTTTGCCGGTTGAATGACATCTGGTGTTGGATTTATAGTAATGGTAAATGTTTGAGGTAATCCTGCACAACCGGAAGCTGTTGGTGTAACGGTAATGGTTGCTGTTACAGCTACATTGGTTGTATTGATCGCCGTAAAAGCAGGAACATTTCCATTACCGCCGGCCGCCAGCCCGATGGAAGTATTATTGTTTGTCCAGTTAAATATGGTACCGCTAACCGACCCGGTAAAAATGACCGCATTGGTTGTTGCGCCATTGCAGATTATTTGGTTTGCCGGTTGAACAACATCCGGTGTTGGGTTTACGGTAATGGTAAATATTTGTGCTGTTCCAGCACAGCCTGCTGCAGAAGGGGTAACCGTTACCGTTGCTGTTACCGGACCATTCCTTGTATTAACAGCTGTAAAAGCAGGGATGTTTCCGTTACCCGCTGCTGCCAGCCCGATGGATGTATTGTTATTTGACCAGATGTATATTGTATTGCTTACAGAACCGGAAAAGGCGATCGCATTGGTTGCAGCACCGTTACACAAAGTTTGGTTTACAGGTTGAACTACGCTGGGTGTTGGATTCACCGTGATGGTAAATGTTTGAGGTGTGCCATTACAGCCGGATGCAGCCGGTGTTACGGTGATGGTTGCTGTTACCGGAACATTGCCTGTATTCACTGCAGTAAAGGCTGGTATATTGCCGTTACCATTTGCGCCAAGTCCGATCGTTGTATTGTTATTTACCCAGTAGTAAGCAGCATTGCTTACCGAACCGGTAAATGTAACCAGGTTGGTTGTTGCACCGTTACACAAGGTTTGGTTTGCCGGTTGAGCCACATTGGGTGTTGGGTTTACCGTGATGGTAAATGTTTCCGGTGTACCCGGGCAACCTGATGCAGTTGGTGTTACTGTTATGGATGCAGTTACCTGTGCATTGCCGTTATTTATTGCAGTAAAGGAAGGGATATTTCCATTGCCGTTTGCTGCCAGACCGATTGATGGATTATTATTTACCCAGTTGTATGAAGTACTGCCGATAGCACCGGTAAATGTAATGGCATTGGTTGCAGCCCCGTTACATAAAATTTGGTTTGCCGGCTGAACTACATTGGGTGTTGGGTTTACCCTGATGGTAAATGACCGGGGTATACCCGTACATCCGGCTGCAACAGGTGTAACCGTAATGGTTGCAGTTACCGGGGCATTGGTTGTATTGATCGCTGTAAAAGCAGCGATATTGCCACTGCCGCCAGCAGCCAGCCCTATCGAAGTATTATTGTTGGTCCAGTTATAAACTGTACCGGTAACAGACCCGGAAAAATTAATGGCAGTTGTTGTTGCCCCCCTGCAAATGATCTGGTCCGGGGGTTGAACAACATTCGGCCTTGGGTTGACAGTTATAGTAAAGGTCAGCGGTGTACCGGAACAGGTCAAGTGAACCGGTGTAACGGTTATGGTTGCTACCACCGGGGTATTGCCCGTGTTGATTGGTGTAAATGCTGCTATGTCTCCTGTACCGCTTGCAGGTAGCCCGATCGCTGTATTATTATTGGTCCAGGTAAAAATTGTACTGGCAGGCAAACCCGTAAAAGTAACCGGGCTTGTTGCCGCACCTATACATAATACCTGGTTGGGAGGTTGCACTACATTTGGTGTTGGATAAATGGTGATCAGGTGTAATGCCGAGCCGTTGCATCCTCCCGGAACGGTTACATTCAATGTAACATTATAAGAGCCGGGTACCGAATAAGTATGTGTTACCGTATCGCCTGTTCCAGTAGTTCCGTCTCCAAAGTCCCAGAGGGTGGTTAATGATGGCAGGTTCCTGTTATAAAATGTAAAGGTTTGTGGTGCACAACCGGTTGCGGCCGACATATCAAACTGGGCATCAAAATCACCGGTTATCCTGATCAGCAATGTATCCGTACAGCCAAAGTTATTGAAAGGGATCATTTCGAGCCAGATGATCGAATTGATCGTAGGACCGGGGTTCAGTGTTATCTGCTGGCCGGTTCCGAGTAAAATGGAATAATCCTGGTTCCACCAGTTATAAAATTGAAAACCCGGAGGGCCTGTTAATGTAGTGATATTCGGAAATGTACAATCATATTGAACATCTATCGGACTGCCGCAAATGCTTTCCACATCCACGTAGGCATAACCCCAGTGGCCCCTTCTTACACAATCCACGCTGGTAAATTCCAGGTAAAGTGTTTGTCCGCCATATCCCCGTAAATTATAAAATACAGAAGCCCATGGTTTAAATATAACAGATGCATCAACCGGTGATATTTCAAAACCCGGTAGCCCTGAAGTAGAGATATATTCAAAGGATGCACAATCAATGTAGGTATTGGTGGCAGAGTCCAGGAGCCGTGCAGTAAACCTCGGTTGTGTCCAAATGGTATGGCCGGGATCTTCCAGCACCACTGCATAATTATATTTAATTGAAAAATTGGAGTCGTTTAAGGGAACATGTATGGTGTATGAAACTCTTTCAGCCTGCGCACCAACAACCGTATTGCCCAGTTTTACCGCAAAATTGCTTCCATCCGGTGGATTGGTTGGAAATAATCCAAACGGATCCAGGGCTGATGGAATTAATCTTGGATAAATGGTATGCCTGTTTGCGGTTGGCGGTGAAGGATTAACGGTAACCACATTGGTAGTTCCTACTGAGTCAACCTGGCCAATATAACATTGCCAGTTTGTAAAATCACCAAGTTCAAAACCAATATTATCCGGGCAGGGTACAGCAATATTATTTGTATTGGGTTGCCAGGGAACCGCGTTATTGCTGCCGGTTTTAGCCCCGTTATAGATTATTTTTCCATCAGGATATAAAATTCCTTCCCGGTCATCTTTTGTTATTTTGGCAATGCCGTTTGTAAAACCATAGCAAACCGAAATATCCAATGGTTTAATGATCGATCCTTTATTATTTACCAGCCACCATTTCCGGTCATTGTAAACAACAGTAACAGTGCCGTTAAAATCAAATACGGTCCCGTATTTGAATGCGATCACTGTTTTTCCGGATCCATTGATAAAACCCCATTTCCCGTCTTTTTTAACAGCTGCGAGTTTATTGGAAAAATTTCTTGCATTTTCAAATACTACCGGGGAAATGAGTTTCCCCTGCATGTTGACAAAGGAAAATGTGGTATCCTTCAATACCCTTGAAAATCCATTGACAAACGGTTCTGCTTCATCCCAAAGCAGGTTATCCACCGGTTGCCCGGTTGCTGTATGTACAAATTGAAACCTGGAATCAAAAGGCCTTATTGTAACAGCAGGTTCTGCGGGTTTTTGAGCCAGTGATTGTAATGAATACAGTAAAAATAAAATAGATAAAATTCTTCTCATTTGATATCGGATTGGTTCATAGTTTAATGGTACGGTGCGATTGAGTAGATTTTATCAGGGATAATATATCAACGCTTTTATAATTGTATTATTATCAGTATTTAATCAGTCATTTCAATAATCTTTATGATTTGTCAGCAAAGGGGAGGAACCGGTAATTCCTGTAATGCAGCATGGTAAGGCTTTTCGGCACTTAATGGTTTTAAGAACAGCCTATGATAAAAAAATACGATAAAGAAATAAACGGCATTTTCCGCTGATTTTTGGGATAGTAATTCTACTGAAATATTCAATATTTCAATATCAATATACCTGCAGGTACAGGTTATTTACGCGGGGAAATACCCGGCATTAAAAAGTAATATAAAAGAGGATCTGCCAAAATCAGCTACAACAGTAGGGCCAGCCTGGTTTTTTGCCTTGATTAAAAATGTTCATGAGCGGGGTTGCTGCATTTAGGGGTAGATAGGCTTTTTTTCTGACAACTATTTTCGGTAAAATTATAAGTGCTAATTTTGTACAATAAATGTAAATCATGGGTGTACTCAATCAAATTGCCGAATATTTATACCTGAAGAAAAAAGACCCCAACAGGCCTCATTCAACTTTTGTGAAATACATGCATGGTATTAACAGGCTTTCCATATTATTGTTCCTGCTGGCCATGATCATCCTGGCCATAAAATTATTGTGGTAGTTTGGTAAGAAAAGAATAAATACTTTCGGCTGCATTGGCCGATGCATGGCCGCCTTTGCCCAGCAGGTTTTTAAGTGATGTATAATCTTCCTGTAACTGCAGTTTTTTCGTTTCATCGCTCAACAGCAGGTTCAATTCGTGTTTTAAATTTTCAACGGTTAATTCATCCTGTATCAGTTCCTTTACCACTTCCTTATCCATGATTAGGTTTACCAGGCCAATGTATTTTATTTTTATCAGGCGTTTGGCGATCTGGTAAGAGAAAGCGCTGCCTTTGTAACAGATCACTTCCGGAACACCGAACAAAGCAGTTTCCAAAGTAGCCGTTCCGCTTGTTACCAATGCAGCTTTTGATCGTACCAATAGTTCATAGGTTTTATTTACAACCGATGATACATTTTTATAAGGGGCCAACAGTGCAGCGTAAAAATGTTCATCCAGTCCGGGTGCTTTGGCCACCACAAATTGATAGTCCGGAAAATGTTTGGCAACTTCCAGCATGATGGGCAGTTTTTTCAGGATCTCCTGCTGACGGCTGCCGGGGAGCAGCGCAATGGTATTTTTACTTCCTTGTTCTATATTCCTTGTTCCTTGTTCATTATTCAAAAATTCCTCAACTACTTCCACCAATGGGTGTCCTACATATTCCACTTCATAATTCCATTTGGCATAAAAATCTTTTTCAAAAGGTAAAATGACAAGCATTTTATCAACACATTTTTTGATCAGCTTTACCCGGTTCTCTTTCCATGCCCAAACCTGCGGTGAAATGTAATAGATCACTTTTATACCCCGCTCTTTCGCCCATTTGGCAATGCGTAAATTAAACCCGGGGTAATCAATAAGTATAAGTGCAGTGGGTTTGTATTGTAAAATATCTGCTTTGCAAAATCTGATATTTTTTAAAATGGCAGGCAGGTTTTTGATCACTTCCAAAAAACCCATAAAGGCAAGTTCTTTGTAATGCTTTACCAGCGTGGCTCCGGCTGACTGCATTTTATCACCACCCCAGCAGCGTATACCTGCAGCCGCATCTTTCTTTTTTAGAGCTTTGATCAGGTTACTGCCATGAAGATCGCCACTGGCTTCGCCGGCAATGATGTAATATTTCATACCCAAAAGTAAATGATTATTACCCAAAAGTTTTTATACTCAGTGCAGTTACAGCATAAATGAGTGTGGCTACAAAAATGCCTTTAGCCGTTTTGTCTATACGGGCATTGATATAAATGGTGAACAACACGGCATTGGCCATTAAGGAAAGGCTGATAGCGACCGTTAACAGGCGGTGCCCGGGTTCAATAAAAAGATATTGCAGGGCTTCAAAATAATTGAGCGGCCCCAGTTTGGTATATTTAAAAACCGCAAATCCTAAAAACGGGGCAATTAAGCCCATGATAAACCCAAAAATAAAATTGTCTTTTTTAAATATCATTTGAAGAGGTTCTTTTTTTCAAGCACTTTTTTTAAAGTGTAATTGGTGAGGTCAAACTGCACGGGTACCACGCTGATATAATTATTTTTGAGCGCCCACACGTCGGTGTCTTTGGCTTTATCAAAGTTGATGAATTCGCCGGTAAGCCAGTAATATTTTTTGCCATGCGGGTCGTTGCGTTCATCAAATTCTTCTTTGTATTTGGCGTAAGCCTGTTTGCAGATCTTAATGCCTTTGATCAGGTCCTGCGATACAGCAGGGATGTTCACATTCAGCAAAAGGTGTTTATCCAGTTTCTTGTTCAGGATGGCACTTACAATTTTTTTAATATAAAACCTGGAGGCGGTAAAATCAGCTTCCACACTGTAATCGAGCAATGAAAATCCGATACTGGGAATACTTTCAATAGATGCTTCCATGGCCGCACTCATGGTGCCGCTGTAGATCACATTGATGGAATGATTGGCGCCATGGTTGATGCCGCTTAAACAAAGGTCGGGTTTGCGGTGCAGCACCTTATCAACTGCCAGTTTCACACAATCAACAGGGGTACCGGTGGTTTGCCAGGCTTCTGTTTCACCAAAGAGTTCAACTTTATGCATGCGTAACGGCTGCCCGATGGTGATGGCATGTCCCATCCCGCTTTGTGGTTTATCCGGGGCAACCACCACTACTTTGCCCAGGTCTTTTACCGCTTCCACTAAATTGCGGATACCGGGTGCTGTAATGCCGTCATCATTGGTTATCAGGATAACCGGTTTTGCTTTTTGCTTTGCCATGTAGGTTCAGGTCATTTTAAAACTGGGGAAAAAATTGTCGGGCAATACCCGGCTGGCGGAAAGGCCAGGGGATCATTGCCAGTATCAGTATTAACGCCAAACCAAAATAAATTAGTGTGCGCTTGTGTTTTTGAGCATCGGTACCGGCCCGCTTCACCATGCTGCGGCCAACATGTACCAGCAGCCAGGCAATGATCATCATCATGGCATGTTCAACTGCAAAGAACCGGTCAGTGGGGTCTTTCATCACAGCACCCATACCGCTCTTTACTTTTTCGAACCACATACCGGTAAAGTATAAGATCAGTCCCAGTAAAAGCTGAATATCGCAACTGATCATAAAGAACAGGCTGCTTTTATTGTCGCTGCCGGTATACATTCTTTTTGAGAATACCGGATAAAGCAGCTATAACTGCCCAAACACCAAACAATAAAACTGCCCAGCGCAGGATATTATGTATCAACAGTGTATAATTCATATAATAAAGTTTTGCTGCAAAAATACAGGAACGGAATTAAAAAATTGTACAAATGCAGGTAGTGGATAATAATGTATAAGCATACTTAAATTTCTGTGTTTCAGTGGCAATCAAAAAAATAAATTTGGAGAAACTAAAATAATTAGTATATTTGTGCTAATCAAATTAGTTGCACCATGTCAATAGCCGGTCAAAACCTAAAATACCTGCGCAAACTGCGCGGTTGGACACAGGAAGAATTTGCCACCAAACTGGGCATCAAACGTTCTTTAATAGGAGCTTATGAAGAAGAGCGTGCTGATCCCCGGCTGGATGTACTGGAAGTACTGGCCGATATCTTCAAACTTTCCCTGGATGAACTTCTGTTGAAAGACCTGAGCAATAACGCAGATAACTACCTGGCCAAAAGGCGCCAGCAAAAAATGATTAGTGCCGACAGGAACCTCATTCATTTTGTACCTGTGAAAGCAGCAGCCGGTTACCTGGCCAGTTATGCCGACAGTGAATTTATTGATGAACTCAATACATTTACTTTACCTATGCTGGCTGGTGGTAATTACCGTGCCTTTGAAATTATTGGTGACAGTATGTTACCCACGCCCAGCGGCAGTATCATTGTGGGTGAAAAAATTGAAGGCCCAACAGATATTAAGAATAGCCAGGCTTATATAGTAGTAAGCCGTAACGAGGGCATTGTTTATAAAAGAATAGAAAAGAATGGCCGCAGTAAGAACAAATTAACATTGGTAAGCGATAACCCGCAATACCAGCCCTACCAGGTAAATGCCGAAGATGTGATGGAATTGTGGCAGGCCCAAATGGTGATCAGTAAGATAAGCCAGCAGCAGCGCTGGGATGTGAACTCTTTGGCCAGTATGGTAAATAACCTGCAAAGCCAGGTGAGTACTTTAAAGAAAAAAATGAATTAAGCAGAAAGTGCATCTTTACGATTCGTGAAAATTCGAGTAATTCGTGGCAAAGCAAATTCACGATTAATTAAAATTCGTACAACCTGTTTCTCATCAGCAGGTTCTTGGCAAATAACAACAGACAGGCAATGAATGCAAAAGAATTACTGATATTGAATTTTGAAGAAGTACGGCGCCGTAGCATCAAAGTTTGGAAAAATATTTCAGAAGAGGACCTTTTTTGGAAACCTGACCCGCAGGCGATGACCTGCATTGAAATGATACGGCATGTCCTGGAGTCGGAGAATATTTATCATCATATCATATTACACCGGGGTACAATCGGAGATTATGAAAGCCCGTTGACCGGAAACCCATTTACCTCTGTAGATGATGAACTAAAAAATGCACAGCCATTCAGGGAAAAGTTTTTAAAAATGGTGCATTCTTTTTCGTTACAGGAACTGGACGAAGAATATATTATCCGGAAGGAAAAGAATCAAAAGCGAAAACTGGGTGATTACCTGTTGCGCGTGGCTTATCATGAGAGTGTGCATGCTGGCCAGTTGCTCAGTTATTTACGCACATTAAATGCACCCCGGGCAGCAATATGGGATTAGCGGGTAACTTTACTAATTAACTAATTAACTAATTAACTAATTAACCAATTAACGTATTAACAGATTTACGGATTAACTATAACGCAACCAGATACATCGATTAATAATTTAAAAACACAGTTATGATTAAGCTTCAGATCATCGGCAATCTTGGAAAAGATTGTATCGTAAAAGAGATCAACGGAAAACACGTGATCAATTTCAGTGTGGCACACACAGAACGTTTTAAGGATGCACAGGGAAATCAAAAAGAAAGAACCACCTGGGTGGAATGTGCTTACTGGTCCGACCGCACGGCCATCGCACCTTATTTGCTGAAAGGCACAACCGTTTATGCAGAAGGGTCACCGGAGGCAGATGCCTATACCAACAAGGAAGGACAGGCTGCTGCTACATTACGCATGCGGGTACAAAACATACAGTTATTGGGCGGCAACAAGGAAGGCCAGGGATCCGGTTCAGGTAATGTTTCCAATGCAGGAAACGCCACAAATACCGGAATGCCGGCAGCACCTGTTGTACGAACAGAACCTGCAAATGAACCAGCACCGGTTGATGATTTACCGTTTTAATTTTTTTTCTCCGAACATGCCTAAGGGCTGGCAGCAGTACAATTTGGGTTCCCACAAAGTCACTAAGCTCACAAAGATTTTATATTATTTTTCCTTTGTGTTTTTTGTGTCTTTGTGGGATATTTATTACTTCATTATTTTCATAAAGTTTTATCTTGTGCAAAACGATCTGCATGAAATACAAACAATGGGTACTCACAACTCTTTTCCTCTTTTCATTGGTGAGCCTGTCGAACCATATACTCTTAGCCCAAAAAAACTACACCCAATACGTTGACCCTTTTAATAGGCACTGGGGGCCATGGTCATACTTACCCGGGAGCTGTTTTACCACACGGCATGGTACAGTTAAGCCCGGATACCAGGCTTGATGGATGGGATGGCTGCGGGGGCTACCATTATTCTGATAATTATATTTATGGGTTTACACATACGCATTTAAGCCGGAACAGGCGTTAGCGATTATGGCGATATTTTACTAATGCCCATGACCGGCGAACCAACGCCGGATAATAAAGTGTATGGATCTAAATTTTCACATGCCAATGAAAAAGCTAATGCCGGGTTTTATTCAGTTAAGCTGGAAGATGAGAATATACTGGCAGAGTTGACCACCACAACCCGTGTTGGTTTGCACCGGTATACATTTTCCGGTTCAGAAAAAATAACGTGATCCTCGACCTGAAACACCGCGATGAAGTGATCGAATCTTCCCTGAAGATCATCAATATCCGTACCATTGCAGGCTTACGCCGCAGTAAAGCGTGGGCCACCAACCAGTATGTTTATTTTGTCATTGAATTCTCCAAACCATTTATTAACGCCGGTTTCTGGCGAAATGATACTTTATTATCGCCTGATATTAAAGACATAAATAACGCAAGAAACATTAAAGCTTTCTTCGAATTTGAAAATGAAACAGTGATGGCAAAAGTGGCCATATCGGCAGTAAGTATCGAAGGTGCACAAAATAACCTCGACAAAGAATTACCGGGCTGGGACTTTGAAAAAACAAAAGCAGCTGCAGAAAATATATGGAACCGGGAACTGGGCAGGATAGATGTGGAAAGCAATGATGAAAAGAAACTGCGAACATTTTATACTGCATTGTATCATACGGCCATCGTACCCAATATCAACCAGGATGTGGACGGGCAATACCGCAGCCGGGATAATCAAATTCATACCGCAACGGGTTTTACCAACTATTCTGTTTTTTCACTCTGGGATACTTACCGGGGTGCACACCCGCTGTATACGATCATCGACCGGGAACGCACACTCGATTATATCAGATCATTTTTAATTCAGTACCAACAGGGAGGCAGGCTTCCGGTTTGGGAACTCAGCAGTTGTGAAACCGATTGTATGATCGGTTACCACAGCGTGCCGGTCATTGTGGATGCCTACATGAAAGGCATCAGGGGTTTTGATACCACGCTGGCCCTGGAAGCCATGAAAAAAGCGCCACCTGGAACCACCTGGGATTACCGGCACTGATGGATCATGGCTTGCTGGAAATGGATGATGAGCATGAAAGTGTAAGCAAAACGCTGGAATATGCGTATGACGACTGGTGCATTGCACAGTTTGCAAAAGCGCTTGGCAAAGAGGAAGACTATAACAATTATATAAAAAGGGCACAGGCCTTTAAAAATATATTTGATGTACAAACCGGTTTTATGCGCCCCCGCAAAAACGGCAACTGGCTTTCACCATTTGATCCCAGGGAAGTGAATAATAATTTTACCGAAGCCAATAGCTGGCAATATTCATTTTATACACCGCAGGATATCAATGGTTACATTGAAATGATCGGCGGCAGAAAAAAAATGGAAGATAAGCTGGACCAGCTTTTTGCAGCCAATTCGCAAACAACCGGCCGCGACCAGAGTGATATTACCGGGCTGATCGGGCAGTATGCACATGGCAATGAACCCAGTCATCATATTGCCTACCTGTACAACTTTACCGGTGCCGCATACAAAACACAGGCCATGGTAAACCGCATTATGCATGAAATGTATAAGGATACTCCCGACGGGCTGGAAGGCAATGAGGATTGCGGGCAGATGAGCGCCTGGTATGTATTGAGCGCTTTGGGTTTTTACCCGGTTACACCCGGTACTACGGATTATATCATTGGCACACCCTTGTTTTCATCAGCAACCATTAACCTGGAGAACGGTAAAAAATTTACGGTGAAAGCGAATAAAACAGGCAATGCTGATTTTTATATTCAGTCTGCTTCATTAAATGGTACACCACATTCCAGGTCATATATTGCTCATACAGATATCAACAATGGCGGTACCCTGGCTTTTGAAATGGGAGATAAGCCATCCGCATTTGGTTTACTTGATTTTCCATCAACTGCTATAACCGGCCATAAAATTGTTTTAAACCCGGTGATCGATGGTGGCGCCATTTCATTTAAGGGCGTAAAAACAATCAGGATCAGTTCTGCCCAGAAAGGAGTGAGTTATTATTATACTATGGATGGATCAGTACCCACAAAGGCCTCCAAAAAGTATATAGCGCCCATTACGATCAAAGAATCAACTACCATTAAAGCGATCGCCATAGACCTGAAAGGAGAAATGAGTTTTATAACAACAGCCGTTTACAAAAAAATGCCGCACAACTGGACGATCAAACTGAATACCCCTTATGAGCAGCAATATGATGGCGGCGGGCCAAATGGTTTGATCGACGGCATCAACGGCAGTGTTGACTGGCGCAAGGGTAACTGGCAGGGATACCAGAAAACAGATATGGATGTGCTGATCGACCTGCAGAGGCCAACATCAGTTTCTGAAGTAACCATTGGTTTTGTGCAGGATAGCCGGGCATGGATCGTAATGCCAAAGGAACTGATCATTGAAGTATCAAATGACGGTAAAATTTTTGTCCCTGTTTATAGCAGTAAAAACTTTTTAACCATTGAAGATGAAACCGCACAGGTGAAAAAGGTAGCAGCAGCATTTACACCAGTTTCACCAAGGTATATCATGGTAAAGGCCATCCAATATGGTAAATTGCCAGCCTGGCAATTGGGAGCAGGAGGGGACACGCATATTTTTGTAGATGAGATCAATGTTAGATAAATAAAAACGTCCCGAAATTTTCGGGACGTTTTTAAAATAAATATTTGTTTATTAAAACCTCAGGTTCAACCTTCCCAGTTTCTTCCAAAAACAACAAGGTGTACTACTGCAAAGGCAAGTGCTATATACAATAAGGTTCTGTCTGTGTCAAACCCAACACTGTATTGATGCAGGAATCCTACAACAATAAGCAAAAGGCAAAGTGCCAGGCTCGTGTATCTTGCGATCCTCATTACCTTTCGGTTATCGGTGCCATTACCCAGGTGGCTGTGTTTGGCACCATACACCAGGTAAATATCCATGCCGATCAGCATCCAAACCAACAATCTTATCCAGGTATCCATTGGCAAAAATACCATCATGAACAGGCATACAACAATTCCGAGGATTGGAACCAATGGTACCAAAGGTGTTTTAAATGCCCTTGGCAGTTCAGGCATTTTTTTACGCATCACCCATACGCCAATACATACCAGAATAAATGCGAAAAGAGTTCCAATACTGGTCATTTCTCCCACAACCCTTGCCGGTACAAATGCAGCAAATGCACTTACAAAAACCATGAATAACAAATTGCTTTTTGCCGGTGTTTGTGTTTTGGGATTTACTGCTGAGAAAATTTTTGGTATCAAACCATCCTTACTCATACTGAAGAAAACACGGCTTTGTCCCATCAGCATCACCAGGATCACAGATGCATAACCGGCAAGGATAGCAACTACAATGGCACGGTTAAGCCAGGGGTAATCTGGTTTTAAAACACCGGCAGGGAGTTCCCATATGATCAATGGCAATGGCCACCGGAGCAATACCGTCTTTGCCTGCAAAGCTTGTATAACTGGTAACACCCGTCATTACATGGGCAAATAAAATGTATAGTATTGTACAGATAGCCAGTGATCCTAAAATTCCCCAGGGCATATCACGTTTGGGGTTCTTGGCTTCCTGTGCCGCCGTACTCACAGCATCAAAACCAATATATGCAAAAAATACAATGGCAGCAGCCCGGATGATACCACTAAATCCAAAGTCACCGAATTTGCCGCTGTTGTCAGGTATGTAAGGGGTGTAATTAGCGTTGTTAATATATTTCCATCCCAGAAAAATAAATACAAAACCACTGCTAATTTTAAGCCAACAATAATCGCATTTACGGTAGCACTCTCTTTGGTTCCCTTCATTAATAAAAAACTCATTAAAACAATAATGAACACGGCCGGTAAATTGATGATACCGCCATCCCATGGGCCTACGGTGAGGGCTTCAGGAAGATGAATATCAAAACCTTCCAGGAACCTGACCAGGTAACGGCTCCAGCTGATACCAACCGTAGCAGCACCTACTGCATATTCCAGCACAAGGTCCCAACCGATGATCCAGGCAATGAATTCGCCCATGGTTGCATAGGAATACGTATAAGCGCTTCCGGCAACAGGTATCATGGATGCAAATTCTGCATAGCATAAACCGGCGAACAGGCAACCCAATGCGGCTACAATAAAAGAGATGGTAATGGCCGGCCCGGCATGATTTGCAGCAGCCATCCCGGTGATTGAAAACAAGCCTGCGCCGATAATAGCGCCTATTCCCAATGCAATAAGGCCGCCGGCGCCTAAAGTTCTTTTTAATGTATGTGATCCGGTTTCGGATGCTTCATTCATTAAAGCAGCCATCGGTTTTCTTACGAATAAACTCATGTCAGTAGGTTTTGTTTAATTTATCAGGTGGAAAAATAAGTAATTAATTCTTAAATAAACAGCCACTGATACTTTTTTGCATCAATAGCAGGCCTTTAACAAGCATTAAATATTATATTGCAAACTAATTGTTTCTTTAATTTAAGTAATTCATCATGCCAACAAAGAAAAGCCGGCTCACTCTGTATATTTTATTAAGTATGGTCCTTGGTATCATTTCTGCATTTAAAATGTTCATAAACATCCATGATGCGGGCAGCTTAACAGTGGATTTTCCGATAATGCCAAACGCGGTTACAACCTTCTTGCCGCCTGGTGCAAATGTTGATTGCCCGGATCGGATTTGCAACGTTGGTGGTAGGCATTCCCAAACTTGAGATATGAAAACCGTGGTAAGCCAGGGTAGGCGGAAAGGCCAATGCTCCGGTTTATTACGGCATCGTTGGTTTCATTGCAGCCTTCGGGTTTAATACATGGGCAATATTTTGCCGGGAAACTGTTGGGGTAGATATTAGGTAACTACCATTGGATTATTCCTGGGTTTAATGACCTTCTTGAAAATCAAAAGGATTTTCATTACCAAAAATTTGTTGAGCATGTAAAACCCACAGGGTGGCAGAAGTGACCATGGCTACCAACGAAATTTCAATCAATTATCGGCGTGTTATTTTTGTATTCTTTGGTGTCGGCATTAACTTGCAATCGGTAAAAGGGGAAACGAAACCCATGCTGGATTTCCAGAGCCTTGCTGACATGGTTCTGAAAATGGTTACCAATATCATGATGTACTTGGCACCTGTAGGCGTATTTGGCGCCATTGCTGCTGCTATTGGAAAATTGGGCTGGATATTTTAGTAACCTTTTGGATATTATGCCGGTGAATTTTAGCTTGGCCTCGCTATTTTCTGGTTAATTTTGTTATTTGTTGGCTATCTTTTTTTAAAAAAGCGGTTGCGGGTTTTACTTAGCCGAATAGCGTCACCCATGTCCATTGCCTTTAGTACGGCCAGCAGCGAAGCTGTGTATCCAAAACTTGTGGAAGAAATGGAAAGGTTTGGATGCAACAATAAAATTGTAAGTTTTGTTTTACCACTTGGATATTCTTTTAATCTAGATGGAAGTATGATTGTATATAACATTTGCCAGTATGTTTATTGCCCAGGCATTTAACATTACTTCCATTACAGGTGACGTGTGGCAACAGATAATAATGTTGCTGGTGTTTTTAGTCACCAGTAAAGGCATTGCCGGCGTACCAAGGGCTTCGCTGGTTGTGGTATTGGCAACCGGTGCCATGTTTGGTTTACCACCCGAAGGTGTGGGTTTAATTGATGTATTGATGGACATGGGCCGATACATCGGCAAATGTGTTTGACGGAAATGCTTTAGCCAGCTGGAGGCTGTGATCAAATGGAATTGCAGCTGGAACATTCTTAAATAATTATAGCAATAAAAAATACCTGATACCAAGCCATATTTATGAAACAAATTCTTTTTTTTCTCTTCGTTTTTTTACTGTCAACATCAGATCTCTTTGCAGGTGATTCGCTTACCTTTAATTTAACCAACCAATACAAGAAACCAGTTAAAAATGCAACAGTCACTATAAATAATATTGATTATACAAGTGATAAGGAGGGCAATTGTACGATCAGCAATACGGGTGAAGATTCAATGAACATTATCAGTAAAGGATATGATATGATGACCATTGCGTTTAAAGACATTGGACTGGATAAACAGGTTATCATAAATAAGAAGTTTACCTGGACTGATCTGCTTACCCCTATGTTTTATATTTTATATGGAGGGATTTGGCTATTACTGCTCATCATTTTTGCAGAAACCGGTTTATTTGTTGGTTTCTTTTTCCCGGGTGATTCCCTATTATTTGTTGCGGGTATCCTGAGTACCTCTTTAGTTGATTCCATTTCATTGAATACAGGGAATGATTTTTTAAACCTGATGATCATAGCCGGTATGTGTTCTGTAGCAGGCATCTTAGGTAATACAGTAGGGTATATGACCGGCAGTAAAGTTGGCCCGGCTATGTATAACTGGAAAGACCGTTTTCTGTTTAAACAAAAATACCTGCACCAGGCAAAAGAATTTTATGACAAACATGGCGGGGGAGCAATTGTATTTGCCAGGTTTCTGCCATTGGTTCGCACATTTGCGCCAATTGTTGCCGGCATAGTTGGAATGGATAAAAAGAAATTCGGTTTTTATAATATTGTTGGTTGTATTGCATGGGTTGTTTCCATGCTTTTTATCGGGCATTATTTGAATGCGTTTACAAAACAACAGTTTGGGTTAGACCTGGAGGCACACCTCGAAATAATTGTGATTGCCATTGTATTGGTAACCACAGCACCTGTTTTAATTAAAATGTTTTTCGGTAAAAAGAAAAAGGTTGATGCACCATACACAAAATAAACAGGCTTCCATTTTTAGTATTGCCGTGATCGTAGCTGCCCTGGGTTACTTCGTGGATATTTATGATCTCCTGTTATTTAGTATTACCCGGATAGACAGCCTGGTATCATTGGGATTAACTGAAGCACAGGTTTTATCCGAAGGTGAAAGTATCATCATGTGGCAGATGGGAGGGTTACTCATTGGTGGTATCATCTGGGGTATCATGGGCGATAAAAAAGGAAGACTAAGCGTACTGTTTGGTTCCATCATTTTATATTCACTTGCAAATATTGCCAATGGCTTTGTGCAGACTGCCGACCAGTTTAAGATCATCCGGTTTATTGCCGGCATTGGCCTTGCCGGAGAATTGGGTGCAGGAATCACCCTGGTTTCGGAACTGACACCAAAAAATAAAAGAGGTATTGCAACTTCCCTGGTGGCGGGTATCGGGCTAACCGGTGCTGTTGTTGCATTTATCATGAAACAGTATTTTGACTGGCGTACCTGTTATTTTATTGGCGGCGGACTGGGATTAATTTTATTGGTTCTGCGGATCTCTGTTTTTGAATCAGGGATGTTTCATGAATTAAAAAAGATGAATGTGCAGCGGGGGAATTTCTTCATGCTGTTTAAAACCAGGGAAAGGTTTACAAAATATTTGTGCAGTATTTTAATAGGGCTACCCACCTGGTTTGTGATTGGTGTGTTGGTAACATTCTCCAGTGAGTTTGGTAAACAAATGGGTATCAAAGAAAAAATCGACCCCGGTAAGGCCATTATGTATGCCTATGCTGCCATTGCTATCGGCGATGTGCTGATCGGGTTTATCAGCCAGTGGTTTAAAAGCAGGAAAAAAGCTTTGTACCTGTTTTATTCCATTACCATTATATTCATGGTCTTGTTCTTTACCGTTCAATGGAACGGAACTGCAGCCAATATGTACTGGATATGTGCCGGGCTTGGCTTTGGTACAGGTTTTTGGGCCATATTTGTAACCATGGGTGCAGAACAGTTTGGAACCAATATCAGGGCAACAGCCGCCACAACCATTCCCAATATGGTACGCGGAATGCTTACGGTAATGATCATTCCGTTGTTTAAATTATTCCGGGGTATGACCGATTATGTTACCGGCGGCTGGATAACTGCCATTGTAATAATGGCGATAACCATTATTGCAGCCCTGCTGATCAAAGAAACATTTCATAAAGACCTAAATTATATAGAAGAATAAGAGCCCCCTCTATCTCCCCCGAAGGGGGAGGAAATGGAGAAGATTTGGCTTAAGAAATATTTTTAGCTTTTTTAAATCACAGAGGCTAACGCATTATGGCTAAATTTCTCATCATAAGGTTCTCATCTATCGGCGACATTGTTTTAACAACACCGGTCATACGCTGCCTGCGTAAAAAATACCCGGAAAGTGAAATCCATTTTTTAACCAAGTATGCTTTTAAAAATATTGTAGACCATAATCCCTATATCAATAAAGTACATATCCTGGGCGACAGTTTTGAACTGATGCTGCACGAACTGGTTGTTGAAGAATATGATTATATCATTGACCTGCACCATAACCTGCGCACACTGCGTATCAAACGGCATTTGAAGAACGTACAGTCTTTTTCATTCAATAAACTGAATATAGAAAAATACATCCTTACCGGTTTTAAAATAAACGTGTTGCCCAAAAAGCATATTGTTGACCGCAACCTGGATACGGTTGCTTCACTCGGGGTAACCAATGACGGGTTGGGACTGGATTATTTTATTCCGGCTAAAGACCGGGTTAAGAAAGAAGATATACCCACGTCGCACATGCACGGCTATATTGCAATCGTTATCGGGGCTGCCCTGGCTACAAAAAAACTGCCCCTTCATAAATTAAAGGAACTGTGCAGTGCCATTGATCATCCCATTATATTGCTGGGCGGAAAGGAAGATATGGAAGATGGGAAGGCCATTGCAAAAATGGATGAGATAAAGATCTACAATGCATGTGGGAAATTCAATCTGAATGAATCAGCCGATCTGCTGGATAAATCGAAACTCGTGATCACCCACGATACAGGCCTGATGCATATTGCCGCAGCCCTTCAAAAACGGGTGATATCAGTTTGGGGAAATACCGTGCCTGCTTTCGGCATGTATCCCTATTATGGGGCACGATCCGGTGTACAATATGATGTGGTGGAGATCAATAAACTCTGGTGCAGGCCCTGCAGCAAGATCGGCTATAAAAAATGTCCCAGGGGCCATTTCAAATGCATGGAAAATATTGCTGTTAACGATATTGTAAATATGGTTAAGCAGCGGTTACAATAAAAGATCCGCTGTTGCTTTTGACTAACTTGCACCATAGCTATGATCAAAAATACCCTCTTTATAATTGGTTTGTTTGTAAGCAGTGTTGCCTCTGCACAGTTCACCGTTACCATTCAATGGCATAATATAAAACCCGGCAATAACAGCGATACCATTTATTACGTGCCAGGTAAAAAGCTTGCCTGGAAAGATTTTAAAGGCAGGCCGGTGGCTGCCAGTCCTGCAGCGGCCATTACCGAGTCAGGATTCGGGTACCGGATGACCATGAATTCCAGGAACAAAAAGACAAACGTGATCATCACTGTTTTCTGTTATTTCACTAAAAATAATTCATGGGTAAAAAAGGGTATGGACTCCGATTATGCATTGAAGCATGAGCAGCATCATTTTGACATTACCTATATCAATGCATGGATGTTCATGCAGAAATTAAAAGAGGCTCCATGGAACGCCGGCAATTATAATTACCTGGTTGAAAAAATTCATGATGAATGTTTTGATGCACTCAGTAAAATGCAGGATGATTATGACGGCGAGACATCCAACGGACGAATTAACCACATGCAGTATACCTGGAACAGGAAAATAGACCGTCAACTGGCTGAACTGGTCACAGATTAACGATCAGTACCGGTATCTTTAATTCATGCCTTACGGTGTTAACCGTTTCTCCATAAATAAAATCTTTTAGCCCGGTATGGCCGTGAGCACCCATCACCAGCATGTCGGCTTGTACGTTTTTGGCGATCCGTACAATTTCCTTTGACCTGTTCCTATAGCCCAGGAAACCTTCTGCAGTAAAACCGCGTTCCTGTAAAGTGGCTACATACGAATCCATCCGTTCTTTATCGATCCTCGATTCATAATCATCACTCTCATGCCCGAATAATTTTGCTGATGCACTTTCTACAATATGTATCAGGAGGTAATGGGTATTGGCTTTTCCCTGCCCGATGGCATAAGCCAGTAATTTCTCATCATGTTCGCTAAAGTCAAGTGCAATGGCAATTTTATTAAAACTCGGGATGTCCAGTTTTTTTAATGTATGTATTTCGGGATGTATCTGAATTGAGGCCGTTTTCTTTATTTTAGGTTTTACCGGGTTAAAAATAATATAGACCAGCAGGGCAAGGCATACCAATCCTGCAGCGCTTAATAATACCTGTTGCCACAAAACACCGTTGGTAAATACATCTCCCATTTCATTAACAAGCATTTTTAAATTTAAAAATACCAGCACGGAAGCAATAAGCCATGCCGCGATCTTCTGTAGCGTGTTGATGGCAAATTTACCCATTGTTTTTTTATCACTTACAAAATGAATGAGCGGAATAATGGCAAAGCCAAGCTGTAAACTTAAAATAACCTGGCTTAAAATAAGTAATGCATCTACATTTTCTTCGCCGTAAATGATAATGACGATCAGTGCTGGAATAATGGCTACCAGCCTGGTGATCAGCCTTCTTAATAATGGGTTGATGCGCAGGCTCAGGTATCCTTCCATGATGATCTGGCCAGCCAGGGTACCGGTAATGGTACTGCTTTGCCCGGCTGCGATCAATGCAACTGCAAACAGGATGGGAGCCAGGTTACCAAGGAATGAAGGCAACAGCCGGTGAGCTTCTTTGATCTCAGCTACATCTGAATTACCGGTTTTAAAAAAAACAGATGCAGCCACAACAAGGATAGCAGCATTTACTAAAAAAGCAAGGTTCAGGGCAATGGTTGTGTCTATCCGGTTAAATTTAATGGCCTGCCTGATACCGGCATCAGTACGGTCAATTTTGCGGGTTTGTACCAGTGCCGAATGCAGGTATAAATTATGCGGCATTACGGTAGCCCCGATTATGCCAATGGCAATATACAATGCCTCGTCGCTCATAGCCGTAGGAATAAAGCCGGTTGCTAATTCGGCCATATCCGGTTTGGCTAAAATAATTTCAATTAAAAATGAAATACCTATAATGCCAACAAGAGAAATAATAAAGGCCTCCATTTTCCGGATACCCAGGCGTTGCAGGTACAGCAATAAAAAAGTATCCAGCACGGTGATGGATACACCCCAAACCAACGGCAAACCGGTTAGCAATTGGATCCCGATCGCCATGCCCAGTACTTCTGCCAGGTCGGTAGCGGCAATGGCAATTTCTGCCAGGATGTACAAAATAAAATTCACAGGTTTGGGATAGGTCTCCCGGTTAGCCTGTGCAAGGTCTCTTCCCCTTACAATTCCCAATCTTGCCGAAAGTCCCTGCAGCAACATAGCCATCAGGTTGCTCATCAATAAAACCCAGATAAGCGTATAGCCAAACTTACTTCCTCCTGCAAGGTCAGTGGCCCAGTTGCCCGGGTCCATATACCCAACACTCACCAGGTAGGCCGGTCCTAAAAAAGAAAAGATCCTTCTCCATCCTTTTTTTGCACCCGTGGTATCTACCGATTCGTGTACCTCGCTTAATGAAGCGTCAGCGTCTTTTTTACTGAACATAATGTACAAATACATTTTTAGCAACAGGTTCACTGATGATACAGGGGCTGTGTTTTAAAACTTTTATTTCCAGCGAACCGTCAAATGAAAAATGATTGAGTACCGTTATCTGTGTACCCAATGCTATATGATAATGTTTCAGCATTTCCAGCATTTGGGCTGACTGGTTGCTGACAGAACTTACCCGTACCGGTTTTTTTAATGGAATGTCAGTAAGGCTTAACTGGTTAATGACCGGGATCTTTCCATTCCTGTCGGGGATTGGGTCGCCATGCGGGTCAAATGACGGGTTGCCCAAAAAATTATCAAGCCTTTGAACCAGTTCATCACTGCTGATATGTTCCAGTTCTTCTGCAATGGGGTGTACCTTGTCCCAGTCGAATTTTAAATGTTCTGCTAAAAAATATTCCCAAAGCCGGTGTTTACGCACAACATCCAGCGCAGCTTTTTTCCCGGCTTCACTTAACCGGAATCCCCTGTAACGCTCGTACTGCAGCAATTTCTTTGCTTTTAATTTTTTCAGCATGTCTGTTACAGATGCAGCCCTGGTCTGCATTTCAGCAGCCAGTGTATTTGTGTTCACCATGCCGG
Organism: Chitinophagaceae bacterium; assembly: GCA_016703625.1. Lineage (GTDB taxonomy): Bacteria > Bacteroidota > Bacteroidia > Chitinophagales > Chitinophagaceae > Ferruginibacter. The sequence continues at coordinate 57,862 of JADJBP010000015.1, forward strand.
AGGCCTGCTGCAGGTGATAAATGCTTTTGATATAATTTTCTTCGCTGGTTGTAAAAGGCATACCTGTTGAAAATAAAATTTAGACAAAACTAAAAATATTATTCCTTTTTCCAAAATATTTGTTGGGCTTTAAATCATTCAACAATCAGTAAATTGAGTGTCAATATATTGATATGCGTAAGAAAATCAGTTCTGGTTCGCCCTGGGAAGAACAGGTGGGTTATTCCCGTGGAGTGCGGGTTGGCAATATTATCGAAGTGGCCGGTACCACTGCCATGGATGGTGATGTACCGGTTGGACTGGGGGATGTGTATGCGCAAACCGTTTTTATCTTTCAAAAAATTGAAAAAACCCTGCAAGAGGCAGGGGCCGGCATGAAGGATGTGGTTCGTACCAGGATGTTCATCACTGATATCTCAAAATGGGAAGAAGCCGGGAAAGCACATGCTGAATTTTTTAAAAACATCAGGCCTGTGGCTACTATGGTTGAAGTTTCCAAACTGATAAATAATGATCTGTTAATAGAGATTGAAGTATCCGCTATCGTGGATCCTGAATAATGTGTATTATTTACATATCCATTTCTCTGAAATTTCCAGTAATATTGCGACTTAAATCAACTTAACCCATTATGAATTTTACTTCTTTTAAAGTTCCCTATGAGATAGATGAACAATACAGCAGCCGGGTAGCTTATTTCTCCATGGAATTTGCTGTAAGCCAGCCATTGAAGATCTATAGTGGCGGCCTTGGTTTTTTAAGTGGTTCGCATATGCGTAGCGCCTATGAACTCCGGCAAAACCTTGTAGGGATTGGCATTTTATGGAAATACGGTTATTACGACCAGGCCAGGAACCAGGACCAGACCCTGCAGGTACAATGGAACGAAAAGATCTATAATTTCCTGGAAGACACCGGCATCACTTTTAAGATCGATATCCATGAACACCCGGTTTGGGTGAAAGTATGGTACCTCAATCCCGAGACGTTTAAATCGGCCCCGATGTTTTTACTGAGTACCGACCTGCCCGAAAATGATTATGTTTCACAAACCATAACCCACCGCTTATATGATGCCAATGTGGCTACCAAAGTTGCCCAATTTATTTTATTGGGCGTTGGCGGAGCTAAACTGATGGATGTTTTAAACTTTGATCCTGAATTTTATCATTTAAATGAAGCACATGCAGTAAGCGCCGCTTTTTACCTGTATAAAAAATTCGGCAATATTGAAGATGTAAGAAAACGCCTGGTTTTTACAACACATACCCCCGAAGAAGCCGGAAACGAAAAGCATGATATTTTTCTATGTGAAAAAATGAGTTATTTCTGCGGCATGGAACTGGAGGATGTAAGAGAGATCACAGGCATGGAAGGTGACCTGTTTAATCACTCACTGGCTGCATTGCGCTTTGCTAAACTGGCGAACGGCGTAAGCCAGCTGCATGGCGAAGTAAGCCGCAAGCTTTGGAAAAAATATGAAGGCATTTGCGAAATTAAAGCCATCACCAATGCACAGAACTGGCATTACTGGGCCGATAAACAGTTATACCGTTTTATGGATGCGCATAATGAAGATGGATTCATTGACCGTAAAAGGTATTTAAAGAAACGTGCGTTTGATGTAGTGGCTGATCAAACCGGTAAATTGTTTAACCCGGATGTATTTACCATTGTATGGGCACGCCGTTTTGCAGGTTATAAAAGGGCAGAACTGATCACCAGGGATGAAGAAAGGTTTGAAGCTTTAATGAATAACCCCAAATACCCGGTGCAGATCATCTGGGCCGGAAAGCCTTACCCGGTTGATTACCCGGCGATCTCCGATTTTAATATGCTGGTTCACCTGAGTAAAAAATATGATAACATTGCCGTTTGTATCGGATACGAACTGAACCTGAGCAAACGGTTAAAACAGGCATCAGACCTGTGGTTGAATAATCCAAGGGTTCCCCGGGAAGCCAGTGGCACCAGTGGTATGACGGCAGCCATGAATGGCGCCGTAAACTGCAGTACGCATGACGGATGGATCTGCGAATTCATAAATCACGGTAACAATGGTTTTGTTGTTCCGCCAATTGATTATGAAAACATCAGCGTACATGAACAGGATGAGTATGACCTCGATAAACTCTATGATATCCTGGAAAACCAGGTATTGCCTTTGTATTATGATAACCCGGAAGTATGGCGTGAAATAACCAAAAACGGCATGCGGGATGTACGATGGCAGTTCGACAGTAACCGGATGGCAAAAGAATACTACGATATCATGTACAAATAAATAAATTACATCCCTGGTTCACCGGGGATGTTTTATTTTACAGGTAAATTAAAATGCGGGATGATGGAATCATATTCAGTTAAACTGGAGATCAGGTGGGCAGATCTTGATCCCAATTTTCATGTACTGCATTCAAAGTATTACGATTTTGGCGCTTATTGCCGTATGCAGTTTTTAACTACACATGGCATGACAACAGCTGTTATGATGGAAAATAATATCGGCCCCATCATCTTCAGGGAAGAATGTATTTTCAAAAAAGAAATAAAATTCGGGGATGAACCGGAAGTTTCTTTAAAATTGAGCAGGTGCAATGCAGATGCCAGCCGCTGGAGCATGGCACATGAAATACTGATCAATGGAAATACGCTTGCCGCAATCATCAACATCGACGGTGCATGGATGGATACAAAACTGAGAAAATTAACCAAACCTCCTGAACTGTTTAAAACCGGGTTTGATCTCATTCCCAAAACAGTGAATTTTAATAAATAAATCTTCAACTTTATTTAGCGTAAATGAAGTGATGTGATGTATATAAATATCTTTGCATCACTTTTTTATGTTAAGTTCAACCATTAATTTATACAGGAATGCCTATGCCGGTATTAACCGGCGCATGTGGCTGCTTGCGGTTGTAATGCTTATAAACCGAAGCGGTACCATGGTGCTGCCTTTTATGACACTGTATTGTAAGCATATTGGCTACACAACAGGGCAGGCGGGTATCGTTGTGGCTGTATATGGGATCGGATCACTGGTTGGGGCTTTTTTGGGCGGAAAGATCACTGACCGTTTTGGTTTTTATTACACCCAGTTTTTTGCATTATTCTGCGGGGGTATATTGTTCATTACCCTTGGACTCATGAATACCTACCTTTCCATTTGTATCTGTACATTTTTTCTGAGTATGGTCAATGAATCTTTCCGGCCTGCCAATGCAACTGCCATCGCACATTACAGTACCGCAGAAAACCGCACCCAGGCTTTTTCCATTGTACGGCTTGCCATTAACCTGGGCTGGGGTGTAGGCGGTGCATTGGGTGGTTTACTGGCTTCTGTCAATTACCATTTATTATTTTGGGTTGATGGATTTACAAACATAACAGCTTCATTTTTATTGTTGTGGCTTTTGCCAAAAGTAAGCCTGGCACAGCAAAAGAACATTACTGCAAAAGCAACCCTAAAAGCAAAACCGGCATGGGCAGATAAAACATTTATGTATTTTATTGGCCTGCAGATCTTATTTTCCATTTGTTTTTTTCAATTGTTTACCACCGTGCCTTTATATTTTAAGGAAAGCCTGCACATCAACGAATTTTGGATAGGCATTTTAATGGCCATGAGCGGGATCATCATTGCACTATTTGAAATGGTGATCGTTTTTAAACTGGAAGGTACATGGCCTTACCTGCGGTTAATGGCCTATGGGACCGTTATAATGGCGATCTCATTTTTTATCCTGAATATTTCATTTATCAATGGTTTTATAATAGCCACCGTTTCCATGTTATTGATCACCATTGCAGAAATGGTTTCCATGCCGTTTATGAATTCGTATTATATTTCCCGCAGTACAGAAGGCAACCGCGGCCAATATGCCGGTTATTATACCATGGCATGGAGTGCTGCCCAGGTAATTGGTAGTGCAAGCGGAACACAGATCGCCTATGCAGCCGGGTTTAATAATTTGTGGTGGATCATTGGGGGTATATGCCTGGTGACGGCATTCGGATACAATAAACTGTTGACAAAAAAACAGGCCTGATCATTTGTAGGTGCCCGCAGATGTTACTTTGGCACTGATCGGCATATCCTGCCCCATCATTTGCACGGTACCGGTAATATCCGAAATGGAAGACCTTTTTTTAACGAGCCCTGTATTTATATCAGTAACGATCTCTCCCTTTGTTTTTGTTACACTCCTGATCTCAAATTCCATGCCCTGGAAATCAAGTTTGTTAACAGCATTGGAAACTGCATCAAGGAGTATTGTTGATTCATTTCCTGATATGGAGCTCAATGTATATTTACGGATCATTTTCATGTCTTTCGCGCCTGTTGTATCAGACCAGCTGTCGCCAATGTTCCTGCTGGGAGGTATTACTTCAAAAGCGCCTGAAACAATTCCTTCATCTGAATTGTCTGAAAACATTTTCATCAGGTCTGTGGCAGGGTTAGATGCATCTGTATCTTTTTTCTTAACCGGTTTTTTTTCTGAGATGGCTTTGCCGGTCATATTGTCAACGATGATATCAACAGGATTATTCAGCGAATTGTCAAATATTTTCGCCATATCCCCGTTATTCGATTCTTTATTTTCTGAATCATAACTGTATGGCTGTCCCATCATCGTAAGGTTTGCCTTGATCTTTGTAAACGTATTACTGATCGTATACTGCTTATCCGTACTGTTTTTTACCAACAGCGAATTTTGAACGGCTGATTTACTGACCATCTCCATGCCCATGGAAAAACTGGCTTCAATATCAGTTGAGCTTTCAATAACAATGACCTGGTCATTGGCAAGTTTTATTTTGCCGCCTGCCGAACCAATGTTTGACATCGGTTGTGCAAAAGAAATGCCTGTCAGGAGCAGGCAGGTAATGATGAAATAAACAGGTTTCATTGATGTATTTTAATTTGCTGTAAAATTATCAATAAACAGGTTGTAATAATGTTTTGTTCAGTTTTTTGTAAAAACTTTATGTTTTTCAGCAGTACCTGCAAAAAATAAGGGCTATCCATAAATGAATAGCCCTGTAAACTTTTGATGTTCAGATTTTATCCAACAACCTGTACATTAACCGCGTTCATTCCTTTTTTGCCTTCCTGCAAATCGAACTCAACGCTGTCGCCTTCTTTAATATCGCTGATTAATCCACTTACGTGAACGAAAGTTTCTTTGTTAGAGTCATTGTGCTTGATAAAACCGAATCCTTTTTCAGAATTGAAAAACTTAACGGTGCCTTGTTGTTTAGTGTCCATTTTTAAATTTGTATTGTATTAATAATGTGCAAATATAGTGGTTTAATGTTAATTGAGGCGATTTTTTAATTATTCTTCGAATGGGCTATTTATTTACAGGCACTTCTATATTAAATAACAAGTATATATTAAAGTAGATATACGGAAATAGCTGCTGATTGCATGGAATATGTTTGACTTGTTTAAGTACCTGGAACAGGTAATTTCACGGGTTGAAAGAATATGTTTTGATTCTTTGTTTAAAATAACAGGAACAATAGATGATGCATTAAATTAGATCCAAAAGCAAAGCAGATTAACAGCGCCGGGTAAAATTGTATTCATTTTAAAAATGCAATAAACCTGTAACCTGTGGTTTTTTATAAGATTCAATATTGGAAATAAGGTCTGTGAATTAAATAGCATTACCGGGTTTTTAATCGCTAAGTGATCATTGAATTTGATGATAAAAATTCACTTGCTTTAAATAAAATTATTGTTTACGTTTTGAATATTAGGTAACTTTATATTTGATGGTTGCCTGCCCATTTTAAAAGCCTTAATTTTTTTTATGCAGTATTTAAGTACTACCGTAATAACTGGTTCCGGAAGTTATATACCGGATTTTGTAAAAACGAACCGGGATTTCACCGGCCATAATTTTTATGCAGAAGATAATACTGCCCTGGAAATTGAGCCTCATATCATTGTTGAAAAATTCAAAAAAATTACGGGGATTGAAGAAAGGCGCTATGCACCCAACAATATGGAATCTTCTGATATGGCTGCCATTGCAGCACAAAGAGCCATTGATGATTCCGGCTGTGATCCCGAAACAATTGACCAGATCATTTGTGCACATAATTTTGGAAATGTTACCAAGCATACCATTCAAACTGATGCTATGCCTGCCCTGGCATCCAGGATCAAACATGCATTGAAAATCAAGAACCCCTCCTGCATTCCTTACGATATTTTATTCGGGTGCCCCGGTTGGGTCCAGGGTGTTATACAGGCTGATGCCTTTTTTAAATCAGGGATCGCCAAAAAATGCCTGGTGATCGGTACAGAAACCTTATCACGTGTACTGGATATATATGACCGTGACAGTATGATCTTTTCTGATGGTGCCGGAGCCTGTATCCTGGAGGCAAAAGATGTTGCAGCAACACGTTCGGGAATATTGGGGCACTGTGTTCAATCACATTGCCAGGATGAAGTGGGTTATTTAAATATGGGAAAATCCTATTACCCGGATTCGGATCCCCGGATCAGGTACATCAAAATGAAAGGCAGGAAAGTATATGAATATGCCATGAAGCATGTACCGGAAGCGATGAAATTGTGTTTGGATAAAAGCGGTATAGCGATCAATGAACTGAAAAAAATATTCATTCACCAGGCCAATGAGAAAATGGATGAAGGTATCATTAAGGAATTGTATAAGCTTTATGGTATTGATACAGTGCAGGAAAATATTATGCCCATGAGTATCCATAACCTCGGGAACAGCTCTGTAGCTACCATACCAACGCTTTTTGATATGGTTCAAAAAGGGTATCATGCCCGAACACCAGTTACAGGCAGGCGATGTGATCTTATTTGCATCGGTAGGAGCCGGAATGAATATCAATGCCGTTTCTTACCGGGTATAAATAAATAAGATACACTGCTGCAAAATTATTTTTTCATCAGCATACACAGCTGTAAATAAATAAATTCGGATAAGAGCCTTAATTAGCCTACATTTGCATAAAATAAGCATATGGTAAACGAAATGATTACAAAGTTCTTAGAGCCTGCGCATCTTGCAAAGACCCCTGTGAAAATTGAATTTAAAAAGCGAAATACTATAGTTGGAATATTTGTGAACTCCCCGGATTATGAGGACCTGAAGGCGAAGAATTTCTGGCGGATCGTTTCTGAAACGCATATCCCGGAATGGAAAAAACAAATGACAATAAGCTGGCCAAGATCTTCAGTGGTTCTGAATTTACAAGAATTACCGTAGCCAAGGAAAAAAGGAAGCTGTTGTTTAAATAGATCATTGTATAACTGAAATCATACACTATAAAAAAAGACACAGGCAACTGTGTCTTTTTTTATAGTTCTTTGAACAGTATAATTTACCGGGCATTTGCAGGCCTTGGTTTGGGTAATACCTTTCTCGGTATTTTTTCTTCAAGCTGTGCCGTATTATATACAAATGATGCGATGATGGTGGCTGCCTGTTTCAGGTCTTCAGGTACCAGGTGGTCATAGGTATCCATATTGGTATGGTGTGTACGGGTATCATATTCAATCACATCCTGTATGAACTGGAAACCCGGTATACCAACTGCATCATATGCGAGGTGATCAGTACCCCAGTATTATCGATCGTTACTGTTTTGGCATCCAGGTCATAAAAAAGGTTCCAGCCATTTTGAAAGATGGGCCCGCTTTTTCATTTCCCTGTAAGTAAATTCCCGCACCCGCCCGGTACCGTTATCCATATTATAATAAGCCGAAACCTTTGCATGATCCGGTTTCAGGATCATATCTGCCGGATCGGCAAAATGGTTTTAACGTAATTGCGTGAACCATGCAATCCCTGTTCTTCTCCTCCCCACAATGCAATGCGGATCGTTCTTTTGTGTGTAAGACCGGTAGCTTTTATAATGCGTACCACTTCCATCATTACCGCACATCCGGCTGCATTGTCTGTTGCACCGGTTGCGCCCTGCCAGCTGTCGAGGTGGCCACCCAGCATCACGACCTCATCTTTTAATACCGGGTCGCTGCCGGGGATCTCTGCAACCACATTATATCCCCTGATGTCTTTTTCATAAAATTTCGTTTTTACATCTGCTTCCAGCTTCACTTTTTCCCCGGCATTCACGAGCCGCTGTACCCTTAAATAATCATCACTTGATAACATCACCCAGGCGTAATTATTTTCAGCGCCTTTATTAACTGAACCGCCGTTTTGTACAAACACCGTTCCGTCATTTCCCCTGCCATTCATACTTAAAACCAGGGCAGGTTTTTCTTTGTTATAAAAACCATTCAGCTGCCTGGTAAGCGCCTGCTGCTGCCGTCTTGCAGCCATTTGTTCAGGACTGATATTTCTTCCTGCGGGCCGGCGTGCCGTGTCCGGTTTTGAATTCGCCATCTTTTCCAGGTCTGCATCGGTAAAGCGTTCTCCGTCAGCTGTAAATGACGGGTGTAAGGTATCATTGGAATAAAACATCACGATCATGTCTTTGATCCTGCCGGAATATTGCTGGTATAATTCAGCAGAATCCTTTGCTTTGATAAGTATCACATTACTGCTGATGATATTATTACCGGGTGTACTGCCCGTCCATGCTCTTGGAATAGCTATCATCGGTGCATAATAGGGTGCGGTCATGGCTACATAACAGCGGGTTTGTTCCCAGCCGGTTCCAAAATCACCCCAGGGTTCAATTGCTGCATTAACCAATCCCATTTTGGTCAATTCATTTTTTGCCCAATTGGCAGCCCTGAAATAACCGGGAGAATTGGTAAGCCTGGGGCCACTTACATCAGTCAGGTAAAAAGCAAAATTCATAACATTGGAATTTTCAAGTCCCTCTTTTCTGATCTTATTGGTATTGGCATCAGTTTGTTTTATCACCAAACTGCTTTTGGTAACGCCGGTATTATTCTGTGCAAATACCCAACTGCCGTACAGGCAAAAGATCAATACAAATGGTATTAACTTTTTCATGATAATTATTTTTTATGATTGAGCCTTTAATTTACACATTTAAATTCGATAGCCATAAAAAAATCATTTGCCGCTGATCATTTTTGTACCCGGTATCTCCATGACCAGGTTTTCCCCGTAGCAGCCAGCCGGGGTTTGGTAACCCGGTTTAAAATTTCCTTCAAGTATTTTTTTGGAGATAAGCAGACTGCTGTGTGCTGTAAGTGTATATCCGTCCAGGCAGCTTAAGCACGCCTGTATTGTCTTTCCGGGAGCATTGCTAACTTCGCCCCAGACCAGGCTGCTGCTTTTTTCTTTGCTCATCAGAAGGACCAGCAGGCCTTTCTTTTATTTTTTGTTTGATAATGTTGCGGATAAAACCGGTTCTTAACATCCAGTTAAAGGCCCATTGCAATTTCAGCATCCTGTAAACCTTTACAGATATACCGGTATAAACTTCAATATTGGGTATCCCGGTTGTGGTGTATGCCGTTGAAATATCTCCCCAGGGAATGGTCATTGTAAATATTTTTTTTGAACCGAATTCAATCCAGGTTCCCTTTTGTCCCAAAGGTTTCTTCACGATCTTCCCGTTTTCCCTTACTGAACCGCCTTCACCCAGTTTACCGGCCATGGTGGTAGCCGTGCCATGCGATAATCCGCCACCGATGGTTGCAAATGCCAGTTTTAAATGAGTTGCATCGGGCATCCTGTTTTTTAACCGTAGGGCAATACAATCTGTTGGTACCACATCAAAACCAACCCCGGGCATCAGCATTATATTTTTTTTTGTTGCAGCAGCATCCTGTTTTTTCAGCATTTCAAAAACAGAAATGTCGCCGTTAATATCAATATAATGGGTGCCGGTTTTCAAACAGGCTTCTATCATTTGTTTTGCAGTGTACACATAAGGTCCTGCGGCATGTAGTACAAGTTTTACAGCTGACAATGCTTCCTGTAATGCAACAGTATCCTGCAGGTCAATGATACGGAAGGGCAGTTGCAATTCATCGGCCAGTGGCTTTATCAAATTTTCGAACGTCCCGCAAGAATGGGTCGCAGGCCGTATTCTGCTGAAAAAGTTTTGCAATGAGTTTGCCGGTATATCCATTGGCACCGTAAAGCAGGAATGTGATTTTGTGCTTAAATAAAACGGCTGACTTTTATAGTCAGCCGCTTTAAACAAAAGAGATTACATTATTTTTTTGTGAAGGTAAATTTACCGCCCCCCTGCTTTAGATCAAATTCAGGTTTGCCAACAGCAAACTCAAAGACAGCCCCGGCTTCAGTATATTCAAATTTATTGATGTCTGTTTGTGTGAGCTTAACTACCACTGGCCGGTAACATCAGCAACTAAAATATTGCCTTCTCTGCTGAACATTATTTTAATGGGTAAAGCGGCCGAAGCATATTCCCCTAAAAATTTATCCAGGTCGCCAGGCTTTACTGCTGTTGCATCAAATACGAGGTCATTGGATTTTCCCCAACTGTTATTTGATTCATCTGCGTCCATATAAATGCCATTGTCCAACTTTAGGTATTGAATTTTCTTTTTGGTATTGAGCGTAACCAACGTCGATTTTTGATCCTTCTCCCAAATAGCTGCCGTATGATGAATTTTTTCCTTACTGCCATCCGTATATTCCACCATCAAATTGGTTTGGCACAGCAAAACCACCAATATTTTCGATGCTGATGGTGTAACCATTTGTAACAGGGGTTAATTTTTGCAACGATATGTCCGGATAATAAGTGGAGAAAAACCAGTTTTGCCAATACCAGTTCAGATCTTTACCCGACAGGTTATTGAAGGAATTGAACATATCAGGGGGATCGGATATTTTGCAGTTCAGCAGTCATAAATCCATGAAGGCATTTTCTGAATAAATCATCGCCCAGCATATCTTTTAAGCCTAAATAAGCCAATGCCGGTTTACCATATTCATTAATGCCAAGTCCCTGGCCAGATAAGACATTTGCAGGAATAATAATCGGCATTTGTGTTTCATCACCTGGATTTCTTACCCAGTTTGCCACCCTGAACTGTTTAAAGAATTCAGCCGCCTGTTCTTCTCCAAGGTCAACCTGTCCGATTAGATTTTCAAAAGCAGTTGTCCAGCCTTCATCCATAAAACCATAGCGATGTTCATTAATGCCCATATAAAAAGGGAACCAGGTATGGGCTATTTCATGCTCCGCTACAAAACGCTGAATAGTTGGATCGGGCATGTGGCTGTCATTAGCCATCATCGGGTATTCCATATCTGCAAAACCCTGTACAATGTTACTCACAGGAAAAGGATAAGGAACACCGGGCCGGTTATTACTTAAACCAATCCAGTGCATGATGACTGTATTCAACTGATTTTTGAAATTGACTGACTTATCCAAATAAGCTGCCTGAACACTTGCCCGTCTGCCCGTTTAAGATCAACCACAACACTGGCCGCATCCAAACATAATGATCGCTGATGCAGGCGGCTATATCCGTAATATTTGACGATTTCCATATCAATTATTGAATTCGTTTGTGTGGTAACATTTTTGCATCAAATCGGCTCTGGTTACTATATTGTTGTTTGTCAGATGTTTTGGATGCGGCGGACTTTGAGATGAATGCCAGTTGTAATACATCGCTCTCATTTGTAATTCACCCGTTACCGAAACAAGGAAGTTTCTTTGGTACAGTAACGCTTAATTCACAATTATTAAAATCGTTGTAAAACTCCTGTGCATCGGTAAATACCATTCTGTCCCAGCCATCAATGTCATCAAACACCGAAACCCGGGGATAAAAGTATGCCAGGAAAAATGAGGTGGGATCCAGCATACCTTCCCGGCCGCTTTTCTTCGAAACATCGTAGTGCCAGTCAAAAGTCATGGTAACGGTTTTATTTGGATAGAGGGGCTCAGATAAACTAACCCTTAGTGAAGTATTTCCACCTGCATCTCTTAGTTTTTTTTCCTTCCCGTTTTCGGTAAATTTATCAATGATGATACCCTTGGTTAAATAATCTTCGAAACGGCACCTTGCCTGGCTGCACCAGGAGTATGAATATTTAAAGGTCCCGATTTAGTGATAGGTTGCGAAATAGTATCGGGGCTGTAGTTAGTATAAACAATCGTTTCGGTGCCGGTTATTGTTCTGTTCGGCGGCGACGGCTTTAGACGTCTTATAATCAGCGTTTTTGCAAGTAATTTTCCCGGGTTTGCCATCGGGCTCCGGGTCCTTTTGTAAGCCTGCTGTACATGATAAGTATGTATAATTGTTGTGCGTTTGTTACAGCGAGGCTACTAATCGCTATAACAAACATTAGTTTTTTCATGATCATACTTTTATTTGTTTGAGTTACAAGGGTACGTATTAAAATAATTATAATAACCTGGTAAATAGTTTAACGGTAAATTATTTAAGCGGACGGTCTTAGATGTCGGGAATGCATGAAAATACCGATCAAAAACCTGTTTACGTAGTATTAGACAATGAAAAGTCCATCCCCAATTGGCGGATGGACTTTTTGATAATAAGCTGTTAGTTAAACCTGTTCTTCCATATAACTTTCCATGGGCTCGCAGGTACATACCGGGTTTCTGTCGCCATACGTATTGTTGATGCGTTATTGGAAGGCGCAGCATTTTTAAGAACATAAGATAGCGGGAATGCGGCTTCCTGCCTTCTGTATGCATGGTCCATTCATCGGCACAAATTACCTGCTGGGTATGCGGTGCATTTTAAAACGTTATCAATCTTATCTGCTTTACCTTCCTCAATGTCTTTTATCTCTTGGTAAATGCTGATGAGTGCTTCGCAAAAACGGTCAAGTTCTCCCTTGTCTTCACTTTCTGTTGGCTCTATCATAATTGTTCCCGGAACAGGGAAACTCATGGTTGGGGCATGAAAGCCATAATCCATCAGGCGTTTGGCCACATCTTCAGCTTCGATACCGGCAGTAATTTTAAATGGTCTCAGGTCCACGAT